>JBNKYC010000014.1:0-358483 GCA_050300635.1 Polyangiaceae bacterium | reverse complement strand
AGGTCTGCGGGGCGAGAAGCACCGTCATTGGCCACCGTCGTCACCTTGAATGCGCGCCCTCTTCTAGCTCCAGATAGCTGCATTGCGCGCATGAGGCACTCGACGGTGCAGCGAGCGACGATGATGTCCTCACGGGCTAGTGCTGTGACCGTAAAGCTTTGGTCGGCTTATAGGCAAGTGTTTTGCGCGCCTTCTTCCTCGTGAAGGTCCAGGTGATCTTTTGGCGGAGCTTGTTCACTCGGTGGTTCCAGGAGGCAACCTGTTTACGCAGTGATGGAAGATCGGAGAAGCGACGCTTGCCAAGTCCTTGGCGGTTAAGCAGTCCGATCTAGATCTCTGCCATATTTAGCCAGCTTCCGTGCTTCGGCGTAAAGTGAATGGTGAATCTCTCCCAGATCTCTCGCCCAACTTCCTTCCCGTAGAACCTGATGAGCGAACGGATGCTATGAGTCGATAGGTTGTCCAACACGAGATGAATGGTCCGAGCATCGGGATAGTGCTCGGAGATCACCCTCATCATCTTGGCAAACTCGCGATGGTCTCTGGTGGGAGTAGCTCGCGTGATGTGTTTTCCTGCGAGGGGCTCGACCGCACAAAAGATGTTTGCCGTTCCGTTTCGCACGTATTCGTAGTCGTAGCGCGCTTCTTTTCCAGGTTTCGCCGGCGACGCCTTCCGCGTTTCGCGGTGCAAAGGCGTAGGTCGCTCGTCGAGGTAAACTACTGGTTCTTCCGGGTTGTACGGGCGCTCGTAGAGTTCGAGAACGTGCTCCATGCGCGCGATGTACTCGTCGTTAAGTTCAGCCACGCACCACATTTTTTTCCCGCCACGGCCTCAGGTCGTGGTCTCGAAGCAGCAATCGAATCGTCTCACGTCCGACCGGGGTAACGATGCCGCGCGCTGCCGCCTCTTTCGTTACGAGGTTGACGGTCCATCTGCTGCACCCTTCGGGTGGCGGTCCGCAAACCATAGCGACGATACGAGTTTCCTCCTGCTTTGACACTGACCGGGGGCGACCACGTTGAGGAGCATCTTCGAGTACAGCGTCGATTCCGCCTGCCTCGTAGGGTTGGCGAACTCTCCGAACAGTAGCCTCCCCACACCCGACCGCTGCAGGCACATCGATCGGCGCCCACCCTTCCGCCAGGAGGGTCAAAGCCCGAACTCGTCGCTGAGTGCGCGCAGACACCTGCCCGCGCGCTACGGCCTCCTCAAGCTTACGACGCTCCCGCTTCGAAAGACGGACGGATTTGGTGTCGGGACGAGGAACGCGACGTGCCATCCATAGTTTTGATCACCATCGGGACCTCTGCGCAAGATCCGATCATAGCTTTACGCTCGCAGCACCTTGTAGGGAACATCGATGAGCCGGCAGGTAGCGGGGCGCAAGATCCGATCATAGCTTTACGCTCGCAGCACTAGAGGAGTGAGGCAAGCCTCAGCGAAGCCTTTTCTCGTGGTGTGTGCGACGTATGTGTGCCTTATTGCGGGCATCTCGCCACCCTGCGGGTTATTGGATGCGCTTTAATCCTCGTCGCCAGGAGAAAGCCGACTGGCTAGGAGCGCGGTGACCAAGTCAAGGGCCATTTGATTGTATCCCCCTTCCGGGATAATCACGTCCGCATAACGCTTGCTCGGTTCGACGAACTGAAGATGCATGGGGCGCACGGTTTCGTTGTACTGATCCCGTACCTGCTCAAAGCTCCTCTGGCGCTCCAAGAGGTCGCGCTCGATGCGTCGCATGATGCGCAAATCCGCATCGGTGTCGACGTAGATCTTCAAGTCGAAGAGTTCCCTCAATCGAGGCTCGAACAGGATGAGAATCCCTTCCACTAATACGATGGGAGCAGGGTTTACTTGCCGAGTTTCTTCTTTGCGCAGGTGCGTAGAAAAGTCATAGAGGGGGACAGCAACCTTTTGGCCGCGTACAAGCGCCTCAATGTGCTCAATCAAGAGCTCGCTCTCCAGCGCCGAAGGGTGATCGAAGTTCAACTGCTCACGCTCTCGAAAGCTAAGATCGGCGCGTGACCGGTAGTAGAAATCGTGCTGCAATAAAACGACCTGATCTGAAGCGAAAGCGGAGCGCAAACGATTTGCCACCGTGGTCTTTCCCGAGCCGGTACCGCCGGCGATCCCCACGACAAAGGGCTTGTTCATGGCTGCTTGCGCACAAAGACAAAAGAATCTTCTGAGCTGAGGGTCTTGTGGAACCGGTACCCGTCCCCCCGAAATGCCTTGAGCGCTTCGGGTTCAAGAGCGCGCTGTTCAATCATGTAGCGAGCCATCGCTCCACGCGCTCGTTTGGCCGAGAAACTGATGATCTTGAGAGCTGTACCCCGTCGTTCTTTGAAGATGGGAGTAATGACGTGCCCACGCAGTGCTTTTATGTCGACAGCCTGAAAGTACTCTTGAGACGCCAGGTTGATCACAGTGTCCGTTTGAAGCTCGTCCAGCTGTCTATTGATCTGGTCCGCGATCCGAGTTCCCCAAAACTCGTACAGATTTGAACCGCGCGAAGTCTTCAACCTGGTGCCCATCTCAAGTCGGTAGGGCAAGATCGAATCGAGAGGACGCAGCAGGCCATATAGCCCCGAAAGTATACCTACATGCTTCTGAGCGAACTCCACTTCATCCTCGCACAGTTCGCGGGCGCGAAGCCCAGCATAGGTGTCGCCGTCGAAGGCCCACGCTGCAGGTTGAGAGCCTGGGGGGTGGGCCGTGGCTTTAAATTGCGCAAAGCGCTCAACGTTGAGCTCAGCGAGTGGACGACTCAGCTTCATCAGACCAACGAGGTCGTCGGCAGAAAGGGCTCGAGTTACCTGACTGAGCATCTTGGTCTGGGCCAACAGTCTAGCCGGGGTAGCCGGAAAGGGGCACTGCTGATTGAAATTGAGACGCTTGGCGGGGGAAAGCAAGGCGAGCACGAGCGGAGAATCTCACCACTGCTCAGACGACACAAGCACTCGCAAAAACACGATTGTCCACCTCAGCTCCAGTTTACCTTATCCCCCCATCGTTTTCCGAGATACACTTGAAACGTGCTGCTCGTGCCCAAAGGGGGATGCACAGGCCGGTGCTCATGACCGTTCGTTCACTGCTACAGTCACTCGTCGCTCAGCTCGGCGACGAAGTGATCTTGGCGCACCGGGACGGGCGGACCGCGTATCAAAACCCTGCCTCCCTATCGACATTACTCAAAAATGCGTCAACCCTTCGTGAAGGTAGCAACAAGAGAAACCCACATATTCGAGCCCTTTTCCCAAATGGGAATCGATCAGGAAACCGGACTTGAACTTGCCATGTCAGAGGCGATAGTGCGGGAACGTGGGGGGCTGGCTTGGTTGCCTTCCCATAGGGGACTACCGCACCGCGTTTTCGTTGCTTCTGCCGGCTACTCGGCCGACCACTTCAACCATGGATGATACTATGACCAGCTCAGCCAACGACGGAACAAGAGTTCTAGTGATCGACGATGAACCCGCCATTTGCAGAATCGTGACTCATACGCTCACGCGGAATGGTTTCGATGTCACTTCCATCTCTGATCCGAATCTGGTCGAGGAAAGCATAGAAAAGGGGGGCTACGATGTCGTCCTTCTTGACCGCTCGATGGGAGGGATCAAAGGAAGCGCCTTGGTGCCCGTGTTGCGAGCCAAAGCTCCATCAGCGAAGATTCTCTACTTTACTGGTGAATTCGTCGACTCGGACGAAGTCGCGGCTGTCGACGGCGTGGTTCAGAAGCCCGTAAACAGCAAACAGCTCACCGATATTCTGCGTGCCGTCCTGTAGAACTGCCGGCCGACCGGACAGGCTCCTACTCCACGCTTCGGCTCGGTACACCGGTTCAAGCTGAGTAAGAGAAGACTCTTCGTCTCAGCCCTTCCCTTTGGATTCTTCTGCCAGTTTCTTCTCAAGGTCTGGGACCACACGGGCGATCCGGCGGGTCACCATTTCTCGTACTAGCTTCCAGAGCGCTTCTTCCTCGTTCGTCTCCCCCAAAAGCCCAAGGGGGATTTGGAAGCCGCCCATATCTGCGCGACCTCCACCGTAGGGACGTCCGGTGTTGTCGTTACCGAAGGCGTTTTGCATGAACAGAGCAGGGTCCACGCTGGCACGACTCGTCCTCAGAGAACCGTCGATACGATCGTCAACAATACCGTAAACAAGCACTGTATCGATATCTTCTCGACGCAGGATAAAGTCGGCGGCGGTCGGAATCGCATCGCGATTGAGGGCAGAGACTCGCCCGACGCCCGCAATGGCGAAGTCGCGAATGACTTCGAGGTCGCGTAGCCCCGCACCGACTGCTTCCATAGCTTCGGCGCTGATGCTTCGGCGACCAATGCGACTCAGAGTGTCCGAGTCGCAATAGGGCTTGAGGTAAGCTGCGGCGCGAAAATCTTGCGACGTGGCGAATGAAAAGTCGTCTGTGTCGGTTTGAATGCCGAAGAACATGGCGGTCGCCACAGCGCTGTCATCAGCGCCACCGTCACCACCGAGAGGAGCCAGCCCCTGTTCAGAGTATTCCGCGTAAATAGTAGCAGTAGCGCCGACGTCGTGCCGAATGTCGACGAAGGGTGCCTTGGGAAGGGATTTGGGCCGATGATGGTCCACGACCGTCAAGAGAGTGAGGTCGGGTGGAAGCGAGATGCTCGACTCATGGGTGCTGGCATCAACCAAGGCCAGGTAGCCGTATTCCTCTAGATCCTCAGTCTTTTCGATCTGGATCATGGGAACGTTGAGCAATTTGACTAACGCGCGGTTCTCTCCGCGCGATAGCGGAAGGACATGGGCAATCGTGGCGGAAACTCCCAGTCGTTCACAAATACGTCGATGAGCGAGAGCGCTGCCGATCGCGTCGGGATCGGGGTGTCCGCCGAGCAGAATGACATGAGGCTTATCGGTCGCCCCCGCCAGGACCTGCTCCAGCTTTTGGGCTCGAGCGAGCGGACTCTGTTTGCCGTTTGTCACTGACTGAGTTTCTGCCATGGGGACCCCGGAGGGAGATTCTTGCGCTCCGAAAATCGAGAGCTACCGGGAGGAGCGGCCCGATCCGGCCTTGGCTTTACCACTTGCGACGTGAACAGGGAAACCGCCACCGACCGGTCTGTCCCACTCCGACGTACCGACTTTGATCGTAACTTTTTGATATTACTTCATTTATTGAAGATCAATGAAGAGCCGCTTTCCTCAACAAAGTCGGGATGTTCACCTACAAAAACTCATCACTTCGCTGGGTTACGGCGACCAAGTGGGGGGCGCCCTTGTCCCCTGCTTTTCCTTGACCGAACGCCTAAAGAGACGCAACCTTGGCGTAGTGACTCGACAGTCCTCCCGTTCTGCCCCGTTTTCGACCCGCATTGCAGCGGCTCGCGCGGCTGTGCCTGACCGCGGAAGAGCGGTGCTTCACCGGAAGACAGGCGAACTCGCTGTTGATCCGAACCTAGCCGTGAAACGGACCGGGTGGATGCCGCTTCTTGGCCGAATTTCGGGACGGATCTCTATTATCGTGCGAACCCCAATCATTGTACTGAGCGTGCTCGTCTCAGACCTCGTCCTTGTTGTGGACGACGTACCGACCCTCGCGGGGCAGACCTAAATCAACCGCTGCCAAGTCCTCTGCCCCGCCACCTCAAGAAGGTCGCGGGGTTTTGTCATTTATTCCCTTGTAATTGTCCCTATCTGACTACTCTCACCGCTGCCCCAGGCAGACAAGACGATGGAAAACCTAAATCAACCGGAAAACACCTCTGACACCGACACCAATGCCGCGCGCATGACGCCCGGCTCCGAAATCATCTGGGACACGCTGGTCAACCTCGGGGTCAAGACGGTCTTCGGCTACCCGGGCGGTGCAATCATGCCCGCCTACGATTCGATGATTAAGTTTCCCATCCACCACGTGCTGGTGCGACACGAGCAGGGCGCCGCACACATGGCTGATGGTTACGCTCGTGTTTCAGGAGAGGTCGGCGTCTGTGTCGCAACCTCTGGACCCGGTGCCACCAACTTGGTGACCGGTATTGCCAACGCGATGCTGGATGGGATCCCCATGGTCGCCGTCACTGGCCAGGTCGCCTCAACGTTGATCGGTAGCGACGCCTTCCAGGAAACGGACATCACTGGTGTTACTCTTCCCATCACCAAACACAACGTGGTTGTCGATCGCGCCGAGGACATCTGCCAGGCGATCAAAGAGGCCTTCTACATCGCAAAGTCAGGTCGTCCCGGTCCTGTCGTTGTCGATATCACCAAGGACGCCCAACAAAAGTCCTGCTTGTACAAGTTCGACAACTCTCCGGTTCAACTCCCCGGGTATCGCCCGGAACATGAAACCTCGAGCGCAGATCTCGCTCTTGCCGCCGAGATGATCGAAAAAGCAGAACGTCCGGTTCTGTTTTGCGGGCACGGAGTCGTACGCAGCGGCTCTGAGGAGGAGCTCATGCAACTCGTCGAAAAAACTGGGATTCCCGTTGCTTCGACCTTGTTGGGACTCGGTGGGTTTCCTGCGAGTCATCCCCGCGCGCTCGGCATGATGGGAATGCACGGCGAGGCTTGGGTCAACAAAGCTATCCAGGAATCCGACCTGATTATCGCGGTGGGTATGCGCTTCGACGACCGAGTGACGGGCAATCTAGCCACCTACGCCCGGACCGCCAAGAAGATCCACATCGAAAAAGATCCGGCAGAGATCAACAAAAACGTACGAGTCGATCTTCCCCTCGTGGGAGACGCCAAAGACATTCTGGCTCAGCTCTTGCCCAAGACCAAAGCCGGAAAGATCGAACCCTGGCTCGCACACATCGATGACATGCGAGGCGAAAGTGCCGTCATCGACATCAAAGATCTTCCCGACAACGGCAAGCTCTACGCGGCACACGTCATACACGACCTTTGGAAACTCACCGACGGAAAGGCGATCATCGTCACCGACGTCGGGCAACACCAAATGTGGGAAACCCAATACTACAAGCATGACTATCCGCGTCGCTTGGTGACCTCTGGTGGCCTGGGAACAATGGGCTTCGCCCTACCTGCCGCGATTGGCGCGAAGTTCGCCGATCCTGATGCCGAAGTTTGGGTGATCGCCGGCGACGGTGGGTTTCAAATGACAGCAGCCGAACTGACCACGATCGCTCAAGAAAACATCAAAGTGAATGTCGCTATCATCAACAACGGCTTCTTAGGCATGGTGCGTCAATGGCAGCAGTTCTTCTTCGGCGGGCGCTATGTCGCCACTCCGATGAAAAGCCCCGACTTCGTCAAACTGGCGGATGCCCACGGGTTGCTGGGCCTTCGAGCAACGAACCGCGCCGAAGTCAAAGAAGCAGTCGAGCGTGCGCGCGCCTACGAAGGAGGCGTGGTCGTGGACTTCCGCGTCGTGCAGGAGGACTCGGTCTATCCGATGGTCCCCACCGGAGCCAACCTCGAAGATATGATTCGACGCCCAGAGGATTCCATGAGCGGCCCAGCGACCGCCGACGTGAACAAGAACCCGATCTTCGAGACCGGAGATGACAAATGAGTAACGCGACCCCCAATCTAAATACTTACAACTTGCGCACCTTCGTAGCCTATGTCGAAGACAAGCCCGGCGTCCTCAATCGAATGGCGTCACTCTTCAGGCGAAGAAACTACAATATCGTCTCACTCAATGTCGGACGTACCCACGAACCGGGGGTCAGCCGCATGACCTTTCAGGTCGAAGCCGACGCAGACATGGCCCTGCGCATCGAGGCGAACTTGTACAAGATGGTCAACGTGCTTAGCATCGAAGACATCACCGATGTTCAGCGTGTGGTGCGCGACCTGGCCCTCATCAAGGTGAAGGTCGACCAAGCAAAGCGGGGCGACGTTCTCAACCTGGTGCAAATCTTCCGCGCACGGGCCGTCGACGTTTGCCCCCAGTCCCTCACGGTGGAAGTCACCGGCGACCAGGAAAAGATCCAAGGTATGGTCGCGGCACTACAACCTTTCGGCATCGTCGAGATGGTACAGACGGGTACCGTCGCGATGAGCCGCGGCCCTCAGGGAGAAGCCGCACGCAAGGCCCACCGTCCGGCCGACGGCCGCAACTCGGTCCGCCCGGTTTCGGTAGCCTGAGTCGACAATTCGCTCTTCTAAGTTCTGCTCTATCTCACCAACAGCACACTCTGAGTACCAATCATGTCCATCCCGAACGACTACGTCCGCCTGTTCGACACGACCTTGCGCGATGGGGAGCAGTCCCCTGGAGCGACAATGACCTCCGAGGAAAAGCTCGAGGTCGCTCGCACCCTCTCTCGTCTCGGCGTCGACGTGATTGAAGCCGGCTTCCCGGCAGCCTCCCCCGACGACTTGGCTGCCGTGAAGCAAATCGCAGAAACGGTCGGCCAGCAGGTGCCCGAGGGACGCCCCCCGCGCCCCAACGCTGATGGCACGACCAGCGCCGAGCCGCCAATCATCGCAGGCCTGGCTCGTACCCACGAACGCGATCTCGAAAAGGCATTCGAAGCCGTCCAGGGAGCCAAGCACCCCCGTATCCACACCTTTTTGGCCACCTCGCCCTTACACAGGGAGCACAAGCTCCGGATGACCAAAGAGCAAGTCGTGGAGCGAGCCATCAAGATGGTCACCTTGGCTAGAAGCATGTGTGCTGATGTCGAGTTCAGCCCTGAGGATGCGGGCCGCACCGAACCCGAGTTTCTATACGAGGTTTTGCAGGCGGTCATCGAAGCCGGAGCGACGACCCTCAATATTCCCGACACTGTGGGCTACACCTTGCCCCACGAGTTTGGAGAGTTGATCCGTGGCATCAAAGAAAACACCAAGGGAATCGACCAGTGCATCATTTCGGTGCATTGCCACAACGATCTGGGACTGGCGACCGCCAACTCGCTGTCTGGCATCATGAACGGCGCCCGACAGGCCGAAGTCACTATCAATGGCATTGGTGAGCGGGCAGGAAACACAGCGCTCGAAGAAGTTGTCATGGCACTGGCCACGCGCCGACCTGTCTATCGGCTCAACACAGGAGTGGACACCACTCAGCTGACTCGCGCGAGTCGGCTCGTATCAAGCCGTACCGGTATGATCGTGCAGCCCAACAAAGCCATCGTGGGCGCTAACGCTTTCGCCCATGAATCAGGCATCCATCAGGACGGCATGCTCAAGCATGCCGAAACCTACGAAATCATGCGACCAGAAGCCGTCGGGGCGCAGAAGACCCAACTCGTACTCGGCAAGCATTCGGGAAGAGCCGCCGTTGCCAATCGTTTGAAAGAACTCGGCATCGTGATGCGAGATGAAGCCTTGCAGGCCGCCTTCGAACGCTTCAAGGTTCTTGCAGACAAGAAGAAACACATCACGGACGCGGACCTCATGGCTCTGGCTTCTTCGGAAAGAGCCGACGTTCCCGAGACCTATCGCTTTGAAGCCGTTCATGTTTCGGCGGGCACGGGGCTTCCAACGGCCTCGGTCAAGCTGCGCGGCCCCGATGGACACGAGCTCGTGACCGCCGCGATCGGAACCGGACCGGTTCACGCTATCTTCACGGCGATTGATCAGATTGTGCAGGCGCCTGCGGAGCTCCTTGAATACTCGATCAAAGCCGTGACCGAAGGTATCGACGCCCTCGGCGAGGCCAGCGTACGTATTCGCATGAATAGCGACGCTTTGCGTGAGAACGCCCAAATGGGTACCGGTCGAGCGCCAGTCTTTCATGGACACGCTGCAGACACCGACGTGCTCGTGGCAAGCACCAAGGCCTACCTGAGTGCGATCAACCGACTCCTCAGTGTGGTCGAGGCCAAATCTTCGCCCCACCATTTAGAATCTGTTCCCACCGGAAGCGGAATCTAGGGCCGCGTGCTAGCAGAAGTTTTCTTTGAATCAGATTCTTCGGAGTCCACTCTCACCGCGGAGCGGCTCCTGTTTCGAGTCGACCTATCGACTCTCACAATGACCATTTGGTCTGGACCAAAACAGTGACGACCCAAGCCCCCTCGGTCTCCTCCGCTCTTCGAGGAGACGCCCCCTCCTCAGTTGAGATCTACGACACCACCCTGCGCGACGGCAGCCAGGGGGAAGGCGTATCTTATACGGCAAGTGACAAACTGCGCATCGCGGAGAGACTGGACCATTTCGGGGTGACCTACATCGAAGGTGGTTGGCCCGGCTCCAACCCCAAAGATGCAGAGTTCTTTGAGCGGGCCAAAGATCGCGAGTGGAAGACGGCCAAGATAGCGGCCTTTGGCTCTACCCGGCGTGCCAATCTCGCAGCCGAGGAAGATCCCAACTTGCAGTCTCTGATCCAATCAGGCGCCCCCGTGTGCACCATCTTTGGCAAAACGTGGACTTTGCACGTCACGGACGTGATCAGAACAACCCTCGACACCAACCTGGCTATGATCGAGGAAAGTATCCGCTTTTTGGCGAGCCAGGGTCGACACGTCATCTTTGACGCCGAGCATTTTTTTGACGGCTACCGCGCCGATCCAAAGTACGCTATCGCCACCCTGCAAGCGGCGACCCGCGGTGGTGCAAAAACATTAGCCCTCTGTGATACGAACGGAGGAAGTCTCCCTTGGCAGGTAGAAGAAGTCGTGAGGGCCGTTCGAAGCCATGTCTCGACGCCGGTCGGGATCCATGCGCACGATGACACGGGTTGTGGTATCGCCAACAGTCTAGCCGCCGTGCGAGCTGGTGCTCATCAGGTCCAAGGTACCATAAATGGGATCGGTGAACGCTGTGGCAACGCGAATCTCAGCGTCATCATTCCCAATCTGGAACTGAAGTTGGGCGCCAAGGCGCTCCCATCCGGCAAACTGGTCGAGCTGACTGAAGCTTCACGTTTCGTCGCCGAAATAGCGAATTTATCGCCACACAAGGGCATGGCCTATGTCGGACGTAGCGCCTTCGCACACAAAGGTGGAGTGCACGTGGCAGCCATGAGGCGACACGTGGATTCGTACCAGCATGTAGATCCCGCCCAAGTCGGCAACGAAATGCGCGTCGTAGTCAGCGATCTTTCAGGCCGCGCGAATGTGACGAGCATGGCCGAAGAGATGGGTGTCGAAGTCGATGCCCGTCTTGAGCTAGAAACCCTCAAAGAAATCAAGGATGCCGAAGCCCGTGGCTTGAGCTACGAGGGCGCCGAAGCCTCGGTGTCCCTGCTCATGCAGCGTAAGAGCGAAAACTACCAGCCCCCTTTCGAGGTACTTGACTATCAAGTCATGGTCGGCAGTCGCCAAGGAACCGAGTTTGTCGAAGCAACGGTCCGCCTACGCGTCAAGGGTGAGATTGTCCACACCGCCGGCGACGGCAACGGTCCGGTGGGCGCTCTCGACTCTGCACTGAGGAAAGCCCTCGCCTCGCGTTATGAGCGCCTGGGAGACATCCACCTCGCCGACTACAAAGTCCGTATCTTGGACTCGAATAGCGGCACCGGCGCGATCACCCGTGTGCTCATTGACAGTCGAGATGCAAAGGGCGGATGGAGTACTGTAGGGGCGTCCGCCAACATTATCGAGGCTTCGATGATGGCTCTCGCAGACTCCTTCGAGTTCGGCCTAGCCCACAGGTGAACAGAAAGCAGAAGGCCACGTCCGCCCCTGGGGCGCGACATGGCCTTTGCTGTCTTGAGCCAGAAGCGCCGGCTGGCGCCCCTCTCACAGAAACCGGCGAACCTTTGGCTTCTCTTCGGAAACAGGCGCTTCTGACTTTTTGGCGTTCGGATCCCAAGAAGAAAGCCCTCCGGCTTCAATGGGGGGAAGCTCAGCCTTACGCATCAGCCCCAAGACGCTAGCCGTGACGTGGAGGCTCGCCCAACGAGCTAAGTGGTATGAGGGAGGAACCGAAACAGAAACCGAGCTTCCCGCGTTCGAATTCGTCCCACTCTTATCCAGGTGTTCTTTCGCAAGATGGAAAGCCTCGTAGAAACGAGCGATGTTTTGCTCAGGGGCGCAGCGCTGACGGGCCCTTCGATGAGCCTCTTCAGACATGGTCAGTCGACGCTCGTCCTGAGAGAGGAGTTCGATGATGGCGCGACCGAAGCGCCAGTCGCTTAGGCTTTCGTCCGGACCGGGATTGATCAACATGCCATCTCGCTCATGAGCGATCTGTTGCTGCACTCCCATCCCATCGTTCATGGCCACAACCGGCAAAGCGCACCACAACGCCTCGCTCACCACCTGACCGTAAGTCTCGCTCAGCGAGGTGTAGACGAAGACGTCGGCGTGGCGATAGTAGTTTTGCACTTCGCTCAAGGGTTTTTCTCCCACGAAGTAAACGCGGCCCTCAAGCTTCAGCTCCTTGGCGAGTTCGATGAGACCTTCATGATCGGGACCGTCACCGACGAGAGTGAGGGTGGCCAGAGGATCTTCTGGGGCAACGGCGCGCGCGAAAATGCGGAGCAAACGCTCAAGTGACTTTTCGCGACTGTGACGACACACCGAAAGCAAACGGTGACCACGCACGGTGCCCTGAGGGAAGGGATCTTCTCCCATCGGCTGATCGAAGATCGAAGGGTCCACGCTGCGAGGAATCACGTGAATCGGACAAGTCACCCCACGGTCTCGCCAGTATTGCTTCAAACCGCCAGAAAGCACGACCACACCATCACTGCGATTGTAGGCACTGGCAATTTGACGCTCCAGCCAGGGAATGACCCGCTCGCCAAAGACATAGTGCATAGCGCGATTCGACTGAAACGACTCAGGAAAGAGTACCTGGTAATAGCTAGCCCAGTGAAAGGTATTGACCGAAAGAAAGGGAACGCCGTGTGTGCGGCGCAGCCACAACCCGAGGTCAATCATCCCCGTACCCGTCTGGCCAAGGAAAACATCAATGCGCTTGCGTACGAGCTCACGCAGTCCTCGCCGTGTCGGCAGAGCCAAATGCACTCCAGGTTGCGCATTGAGGGGAACGCTGGAAAGCAAAACGCGGTTTTGAGGTAGCTCGTCTTCGCAGGCGACGGGATCCTCCGGTCCGATGACCGTAACCTCGTGCCCTCGATTAGTGAACTCGCGATACAGAAATTGGCTCGCGAATGACGAGCCATTGGCGTAAGGAACTCGCACGTGATCGTTTGCGATGCCGATCCGTTGGGGTCGCCAGCGTTTTGCATCGCTTTTCAAGTCCAATACCTTTGCCATGAAAATCCTTGATTTATGCGAGTTCTACTCAGAGCGTGGAGGGGGCGTTCGCTCGTATCTAACCAAACTTGGAACCTATGCAACTGAGGCAGGCCACGACCTTGTCATCGTTGCCCCTGGTCCCCGCGACGAAACGATCGAAGATGGGGGGGCGCTGATCGAGCGTTATGCGGCGCCTCGGATGCCGTACGACGCCACATATCACATGCCGCTGCGTTTGGGTCGGATGCGAGAACTAATTCGAAAGCATTCTCCAGATGTACTCCAAGTCAGCAGCCCTTTTGTTCCGGCTATAGTTTCTGCAAGTCTCCCTCAGGAGTTTTCACCGGGGATGGTGAGGTCGTACGTATATCACTCAGATCCTATTGGGTGCTACTTGAAACCCTTTGCCCAGCAAAAGATTCCGACTTTTTTTCAGGACATGACTCTTGCCCCGGCTTGGGCCTGGATGCGTAAAGTATGTAGCAACCATGACTTAAATGTCGTGGCCGGCCCATGGTTACAGCACGACTTAAGCGAGCATGGGTGTCAGCGCGTCGTGAGCGTCGACTTTGGCATCAATCACGAGGTTTTTGGTCCCCATCGACGCGATGAAGCACTTCGAGCGCGATTTTTGGGCGATTTGGCCCAGAATCCCGAAGCCAAGTTGCTCCTGATCGCCGGACGCCTAGCCGCAGATAAACGTCAGAAACGCCTGGTCGACGCCGCAATATCGCTCGCGGGCCAACGTCCGATTGGTCTAGTCGTATTAGGCGACGGTCCAGAACGAGAACGACTCATCCAGGCAGCGGGAGATCTGCCCCAGGCACATTTCCTCAAGTTCACAAAAGATCGCAACGAATACGCATCGGTCTTGGCTAGTGTAGATGCGTTGATCCACGGCTCGATCTGCGAAACCTACGGTTTCGTTCTGGCTGAAACCCTCTGCTCAGGGACTCCTATCGTCGTTCCCCAGGCTGGAGGCGCCCAGGCGCTAGCAGCCCCCGACTACGCTGAGTTGTTTTCGCCCTTGGCCGACAGCTCTGAGGTGGAAACCGCCATTGCCCGTCTTCTTTCTCGCCCCGTTGAGCCTCTGCGACAAGCGGCCCGCGCCGCCGGGCTGGCTCAGCCCCACACACGAGATCACTTTCGCCGCCTCTTCGAAATCTACGAAGAATACATCGAGCAAAAGCGCGGCGCACTCGGGTAGGCAGCTCTCATACACGACACGCGAGAAACTAAGAAAGGCGACGCACGATACCCTCAACCGAGTTAACGTAGCCACCTCCAAACAGGTTCACGTGCACAAGGAGGGGATATAGTTGGTAGAGGGCCAAGCGTTCCTTGTCGCCAGGCTGCTGAGGAATCATTTCATGATAACTTTGGTAACAGCGCTGGGAGTAACCGCCAAACAAATCCATCATCGCAAGATCGACTTCATGATGTCCGTAGTAGGGGGCGGGATCAAAAATCGCCGGCCCTGATTGAGTGAACATGTGGTTGCCTGACCAGAGATCGCCGTGCAGAGGACAAATCTGAATATCAGCCGGAAAGAAGCGCCCCAAATTCGAAAGTAGGGTTTCCAGCTCTCCGCGCAACCGTCGAGAAATCAGGTGTCGCGCCGCCTGCATCTCGAGCTGTGGTAAGAGGCGTCGTTGCACAAAAAAAGACGGCCAGTCCAAAGTCGTTGGACGAAGGTCGAGGGGAGTGTTCTTTTGGGGCAAGGTGCCGATGAAACCGTCAAAGGCGGCCCCCGGCGCCTGAGTCACCGGCGTATGTAGTTGAGCCAGAGCTCGCCCCAATGCTTCGGATTGATCCGATGCGCTCGGGGTCAAATTCTCTAAAACGAGACTGCTCTCGGACCAGTAGAGAGGAGCGGGAATGATGAGCTCGCTCCGAGCTTGCTTGAGGAAGGCAAGCCCAGCTGCTTCGGCAGCGAACATACCCGACGGGGCGTCAGCTTTGTGCTTGACGAAAACCGTGCGTCCGTCACTCAGCTCGATCCGGTAGGCCTCGCTGATATCCCCACCCGAAACTCGTTCGTAATTGCGAAGAGAAGCACCCAAGTGGGCGGCGACATCCTTGAACCAAGTGAGCACGGTCACGAGCATACGGTAAACAGTCGCCGACAGAAGAGGAGCGGGCTGGCGTGGGAGTTAGTCGGTTTTGGCCGTATCGGACGGTATTATTGTTCCCTCGCGGGTGACCTGGGCACCAGCAACGTCCTTTGATATGGGGAACGCCCTTGGGGCTGAGAACCCAGAGCAGGATTCGCCGCTCCAGGCGGAGGCCGGTATCCACGGTCCGAATTCTTCTTCCCACTCCCCACTTCATTTTTCGGAGTCCAGACATGCAAGCAAAGATCGTAGTCCTCCCCGGTGACGGGATCGGCCCAGAAATCACCGCCGTCGCGCAAGACGTCCTCGGCAAGATCGCCGCGAAGTTCGGCCATTCCTTTGAGTTCGAGGAGCAACTGATCGGTGGTATCGCTATCGACAAGACCGGCACCGCACTCCCGGACGCAACGCTCAGCGCATGCAAGTCGGCATCAGCCGTGCTGCTTGGCGCCGTGGGTGGTCCCAAATGGGACAATCCCACCGCCAAAGTGCGTCCAGAACAAGGTCTACTTGCCATTCGTAAGGGCCTGGGCCTCTACGCCAACTTGCGCCCAGTGCGTGGTTACACCGAGCTCTTGGACGCATCGCCTCTCAAGCGACAACTCGTCGAAGGCGTTGACTTGCTCTGCGTACGTGAGCTGACTGGTGGCGTCTACTTTGGCGAGCGTAAGGAGTACGAAGGCACGGGCGACCAGGATTCGGCCTATGACACCATGGCCTACTCGGGTGGAGAAATTCGGCGTGTGGTCGAACTGGCTTTCAAAATCGCCGAGGGACGTCGCTCCAAAGTCACATCAGTCGACAAGGCCAACGTGCTTGCTTCGTCACGCCTTTGGCGAGCCGTTGCCACCGAGGTCGGTAGCGCTCACTCAGGCATTGAGCTGGAGCATCAGTTGGTTGACTCTTGCGCGATGCGCCTTGTTACCAATCCAGGCAGTTTCGACGTAATCGTCACCGAGAACATGTTCGGTGACATTCTTTCTGATGAGGCAGCGGTATTGACAGGCTCCTTGGGCATGCTGCCTAGCGCTTCTTTGGGCGAAGGACAGATGGGACTCTATGAGCCCATCCACGGTTCTGCTCCCGATATCGCGGGCAAGGGCATCGCCAACCCGGTGGGAACAGTCCTGAGCGCCGCGATGTTGCTCCGACACAGCCTGGGCCTGGAAGAAGAAGCCTCGGCGATCGAGGCTGCCGTCCAAAAGACCCTCGCCGATGGTGTGCGCGGGATGGATATTGGTGGCCAGGCAAAAACGGCAGAGATCTCAGCCGCCCTTCTTGCAACACTGTAATCGCTATTGCCGCGAGCCGCGCGGAGTCGATACCCACAACTCCGCGCGACCCGGCCAAGCAAGCCGAAGAAAGCGCTCATGACTCGTTATCTGGTCCAGGGCGCTCGGCTCAGGTACATCTGTCGGGATGGGTTTTGTGCTCAGACTCACAGGCTATGATCTAACGGACGAAGGCCCTGGGCGTACCGTCAATGAAGACGCGACCCTGGTCCGACCAGACCTCGGGCTTTTCGCGCTGGCTGACGGTGCAGGAGGCCGAGGCCGAGGCGACGTCGCGGCCAACTTGGCCTTGCGCAGCATCGAAAACTACATCGGCTCCACCGTCCGCAGGAGCCACGAGCGCCCTGACTACGACATCCTGGGAAACCACGAACAGGCCAAGCGCCTCTCTGCGGCAATCCATCAAGCTCATCAGAACATACTTGAAGTCATCGCGGCAGATCCCGGGCGCGCAGGGATGGCCACAACGGTCGTCGCGGCTCTCATGGCTCCCCGGACCAATCAGGTTCATATCGCTCAGGTCGGAGATAGTCGCTGTTATCGAATCCGCAACGGGCGACTCGAACTACTCACGGTGGACGACACAATCGCTACCGACATCTTGGAACTGCGACCGGATACTTCCGACGAAATCTTGGAGCGGCTACCTCGAAACTCGGTTGTACGTGCGCTGGGGATGGAGCAAGAACTGCGAGTCAAAGTATCTACGCACGACCTGTTTCCTTTTGACTTG
The DNA here is from genome assembly GCA_050300635.1 of Polyangiaceae bacterium. Taxonomy (GTDB): domain Bacteria; phylum Myxococcota_A; class Polyangia; order Polyangiales; family Polyangiaceae; genus NIC37A-2. Next base: position 341,231 of record JBNKYC010000014.1, on the reverse strand, counting down.
TTCTTGCTGTGCTCAGACGGATTGACAACCTACGTGGGCACCCAAACGCTTTGGGAGGTCATGCGCGACGGCGACCCGCCCAGCGTCATCGCGTCGGAGCTCCTCAACCACGCTCTTGCTGCCCGGAGCCAGGACAATATCGCGGTGGTCGTTTTCGAATGCGAAGAAGAATCTCTCGACGATGCCGTCGAAACCCGACGGTATGCGGAGGTCACTGCCAAAAAACCGTCGACACCACCAGAAACAGAAGGCGACGATGCTCCCAACTCGGCGGAGCTCAACGGTCCTGAAGTTCTTGCTGGCGGAATTCTCGAACACCTTGAACCCAATGTAGAACCCGTCGAGGACTGGAGCGCGGAATCGGACTACCCCACCCTGCCCCTGGCGAAAGACAAATTCAAAGACCTCCGGTTTCCCATCAACGAGAGCTCCCGACACAATTTCAGTCCGGAACTGGTCGAACCTCCGCCTATTTCGCTGTCGAACCGTCCCTCTGAAGAAGAATCTGGTAGCGACCCGTACTCGATTGGGCCGGAAGACTTCGAAGTGTTTGAGGAAGAAGAAGAGACGTCCTAAAGCGCTCTGGTGCAAGAGCTCTCTCCCGCTGCCTACCGTCTTCCGTCGATTCCTCCTCGAGGAGTTGAGCTTCCCAAAGTGGGCGCCGTCATCGGACCGGACCCCTCTCATTTTATCGTCGAGGAAATTCCCGCCTACCCGCTCAGCGACAGCGGCGAACACGTTTTCTTTTGGATCGAAAAAATCGGTCTCAACACGGCAGACGTCGCCAAGCGCTTGGCCCAGCAAACGGGAGTCCCGCAGCGCGACATCGGCTACGCCGGAATGAAGGATCGAAACGCGATCACTCGACAGTGGATGAGCGCCCTCTACAAGGGAGAAGGGGCAGGACAACTCGATCTAGGAGAGGGTGCGCGCATCCTCAAGACGACAAAGCACAACAACAAGCTCCGCACGGGGCACCTGATAGGCAACCGGTTTACGATCACCCTCGTTGGAGCAAGCGAAGACGATGGTGCTCTCGCCCAGGCAATCACAGAAGCTCTTCGAAAAAGCGGACTTCGCAACTACTACGGCGCGCAGAGGTTTGGGCACCGGGGCAAGAATCTCGAGGCAGCTTTGACCTGGCTCGAGGGGGAGGTCCAAAAGGAAACTCCTTCTCAGGAGCCCACTCCGCGCCTCGGGCGCAGAAAGGGCAAGAAGTCCGGACGCTTCGACAACAAGTTGCACCCAAGCGTGATTCAATCCGAGTTTTTCAACCGTTATCTCAGTGCGCGACTTGCCTTAAACGCACCTCTGCTGCGCGGAGAAGCCGTGCGTCTCAAAGGCACCGGAACCCACTTCGTCGTGGAGGATGTGGACAAGGAGCTGCCCCGCTTCCAAACAGGTGATCTGATCCTGAGCGGTGCCATGCCCGGCGGAAAGACGCTCCAATCCCAGCATGAAGCCGCCGAACTTGAGTCCACCATTTGGAAAGACATGAACATCGACGAACAGCAGGTGCAGGCCCTGAACAAAAGCGCACCGGGCGCCCGACGGGACTTATCTATCGAGCTCGACGGGCTTCGTTGTACCTACGAAGAAGGGAAGCTCGTCTTGGAATTTGCATTGCCGGCAGGTGGGTACGCCACCCAAGTAATACGAGAATACAACGAAGCCGACTGGATGAATCCGCGCGCTCCTAAATAAGTAGCAGCTTTTTTGCTGCATTCACCGTACGTTTGGCAAAGTGGTCTCTCGACTCATGGGAGCTACGCAATCCAAACGCAGGACCGGCATCCTCGCCCTCCTTCTAGTTGCAAGCGGCTGCGCCAACGCGCCAGCCGCCTCCTATCGCACCCCTGATCATTGGTCCAAGGCAGAGGCCTACGGGGCCAAGCCGAGCCACGCCTATCTCGCTCCCCCAGAACATCACTCCCCTCAGTCAGATGGGAACGAGCAAGCCCCCAAGCGGGCAAAACAGTTACAGGGGTTCGCCCATTCGCAACCGCGCATTCGTCCCCCCACCCCCCAAAATACGCCTCGATTGCGAGGCTCCGCTTGCCTATCCGCTCTATCGGATCGAGGCGTTGCCTTCGGCCAGTTGAATCAACTCAAAGGCGTCGAAACCCCGGTGGAAATCCGCGGTCAACTCGGTGGTGTCGAGTACTACGCCGTAGACGGGAGGTCGCTGCAACTCGACTGTCGTCTAGCGTTGGCCCTTGAACGGGTCGGGCCACTCATGCGCGAGCACGGTGTGCGTCGCATCCGCTTTTCGGGGGCCTACGTCTATCGAACCACGCGAACGGGGCGCCTCAGCCACCACGCCCACGGGCTCGCCATCGATCTGCACGACTTCGACACAACGCGAGAAGCGCTCACCGTCAAGGGCGACTTCAAAAAGAACATCGGGTGTCACCCAGGCGCGCCTCTTCTCAATGCCTTGTCCTGCAGTCTCCGAGCGGAAGCGCTCTTCGACGAGTTCTTGACTCCCGACTACAATGCCGACCACTATGATCATCTGCACATTTCGGTTCCTCGAAAGAAGAAGCTCCCTTCCCTGTAGAAGGCGATCAAACCCGGCCCGAAGGGAAACTACACCCTCAAACGTCGAGCTATGATTGAGCGTGTAAACGCCGCACGCAAGTAGAACCCCTTGGGCTGTTCGTCGTAGAGCGCGCCCTCTTCGTCTGTCGTACGGCGACGAGAAGAACCGCGGGCAGCCTTCGGTCTCACCTGAAGCACCTCACCAAGACGAGCCGTGATCTCCTCTGTACGCCCTTGGGCGATCAATAGACTTAGGCTTTCCCAATCACGACGCAGCCGCAGCAGCTCGTCTTGATCGGGCTTCCAAAAGATCGGCGTACCAATTCTTCGCTGCGCCACCTGAATCGTGCGACGCCCGTCAACGGGGACCCACAACACGTGACTCAGTTTCTTGAGCAAACGGCTGTCCTCCCATTCGCTATCAGCTATCTGAGAAAGTTCGATCGAACAGACGAAGGTCGATTCTAGAGGGCGACCCAAGAGGTCGACTGGCAGTGACTTAAGCTCGATACCGAGTTCTGGAAAATCAGGTTCGGCACGAGAACCCGCACTTGCCCCCAGGGAACTCTCGAGAAGTTGTCCGACCCACCCCTTGTGTCTTTTGAGGTTTTCGGGCGCTTGCACACCATATTCTGCAGCCACCTCTCCCAAGGTCCGACCAGCCAGCCGCTTCGCGCGGTCTCCCAGTTCTTTTAGATCGACGGGGGGGCTTTGCGTATGAAACCGAAACAGTGAGCCGGACGTATGCCCTGGTGCCAACGGATTCAGCGTCATCGCTGCCTCAGGTTGGCCGGTTGTGGCCCTAGGGACAAGCCGATAAACAGGGATACCCCCATTTTGATCAGGCTCGATGGCTCCAAATGAGGGACTTTCAATCCATTTTCTGGTTCACCAGGGAGAAAAAATAAGATGAGCATTTCTTTTTCAAACAAACTCGCAGGCGCAGTGGCGGCCGGACTCCTTTCTGCAGCTTGCGGCGGCGGCACCCCCGAAGCCGCCGATGCGGGCGATGCGGCCGATGCCGGGGCCACCGAAGCTGGTGGTGAGGAAGCTTCTTGCAAAGGCGAGGGTGGCTGCAAGGGCGAGGATGGTTGCAAGCATGAAGGCACTTGCAAGGGTGAAGGCGAATGTAAAGGCGAACACGAGTGCAAGGGTGAGGGCGAATGCAAAGCCGAAGGCGAGTGCAAAGCCGAAGCGCCCGAATAATCACTTGAGCACAACCTAAATACCTAGGCGGGGACCAAGGCAGTCTTCTAGACTCACGCCATGCGGCCCCGCCTCACTTTTCTTCGTTTCATCCTAAGCGCTGTAGCAGCCCAAGTCTGGGGCACAGGAGCTCTTGCCCAAACGTCTGCTCCCCAGCGACCTCTCCCCGAAAAGAAGCTCAGCGAAGCGTCGTCACAGGGCTCGGGCCAACGCCCAAAGGAGGAGAGCCCGGAACCTCAAGAGTCTCCTTCCGGCCCTCGATTCATTCGTCTCGATCCGTATCGTGACATCCAAAGGCCAATTAATCTGAAGGTCGGTCATCCCTTTCGCTTGGTAGTAGAGGCTCAAGATCCTGATGGCCAACCGCTGACCTACTCGGTGCGGGCACTGCCCCCCGGTGCTCGCTTTGATCCCCAAACTCAGGTCTTTTCTTGGGTGCCAGAGCAGACAGCCCTAGGGCCGCACAGTCCGATTTTCGTCGCTCAAAACGGAAAGCGAGAGGCCACTGCTCTAGTTCAGCTGTCCGTCAACGAGAATCGCGCACCCCACCTCGAATTCAAGCAGCTGCGTTTCATCGTCGGGCAGCTCTCGAGTCATCATGTCCAAGGCGACGATCCCGATGGAGATCCCATCACCTACTCCGTCCAAAACCTGCCGAAAGGGGCCCACTTCGATGAGGTCACCGGCAAGCTCACTTGGACCCCCGAGGCGAAAGATGCCGGCAGGCGCACGATGACCGTCTCGGCCAGTGATGGCGATTTGAGCACCTCGACCACATATCAAGTCATCACCGAAGACCCCGAGGCTGAGCACGATCGTCGTCACGGAAGCCACTGGAATTCGTTTCTCCAACCTGGTCTTGGTTATGCCGTCTATCAACCACGCAATCGCGACCAAAACGCGCTCTTCCACGGGATCGACCTGCAGCTTTCCCTGATCTCCTGGATTCATAAAACCGACCAACGAGGCCCCAGCCACGGTCGCTTCTACGTTTCGGCGGACATTCTGAAAAACTCGAAGCGGAATGCCCCGCTCTTTATCTACTCGCTCGGCCTCACGCTCACTTTGGAACGCAACCCGGAGCGGAGCTGGTTGCTCCCCCACTACGGCGTAGAAATCGGTGGGCTGACCCAAGAGGAAATTGGGGGGAAGTTTCAATCGAGGTTCTTTGGGGGCCTTCATCTCTGGGCTTCACCTAACCTCTTCGTCAATGCCGAAGCCGGGTACTTTTTGGTGCCGGGAGAAATGAAAAATCTGTCCGGATTTTCGGCGAAAATGAACTCAGTATTCTCGTTGTGGTGAGCTCTCGGCTACGGGGGCGCCAGCCCGCCGTAGGCCACCCCAAGGAACACAGCCTCCCCGCCGCTGCCCTGGTGAGTTACCCAGGCTCATGGCAAGAACGGGAGCGATGGAACTCGACCACATCCTGATCACCGGCGCCCGTGAGCACAACCTCAAATCGGTCAACGTCAAGATCCCAAAGAAGAAGCTCGTCGTCTTGTGCGGGGTATCGGGTTCGGGCAAATCGTCCCTCGCTTTCGACACTCTCTATGCCGAAGGACAACGACGCTATGTGGAGTCTTTGTCTGCCTACGCGCGGCAGTTCCTCGGCCGACTCGACAAGCCCAAGTACGACGCCATGCGGGGACTTGCCCCGACTATTTCGATCGAGCAAAAGACAGCGGGCTCCAATCCTAGGTCGACCGTCGGCACGATCACAGAAATCGCCGACTATCTGCGCGTTCTCTACGCACGCGTCGGGATTCAGCACTGCACCAGTTGCAACAAACCGGTCAAGACACAGACCGCCGAAAAAATCGCCCATGGGCTCGCCGCCCTACCAGAGAAGACCAAACTCATCATCCTGGCGCCGCTCTTGGCCAACCGCAAAGGCGAGCATCGTGAACTACTCGAGGACGCTCGTCGGGACGGATTCGTTCGCCTGCGGGTGGATGGCGTCCTCGTCGAAAGCGAAGGGCTCGAAGCACTCGACAAACGAAAAAAGCACTTCGTGGAGGCGGTGGTCGACCGCATTGTGATTGGTTCCGCAAGTCTGGCGCGCATCACAGAATCAGTCGAAAAAGCATTGAACCTGGGAAAGGGAAGTTTCATAGCCCAAGTCATGCGCCCCGGTGCGGCCAGCCGTGACGAGATGTTCAGCAGCCGTGCGGCGTGTTGCGGTCGCTCCTACCCCGAGCTCTCCCCTCAAAGTTTTTCCTTCAACAGTCCCCTCGGCATGTGTCCGGACTGCTCGGGCCTCGGAACCCGAATGGGCATGGACCCTGACCTGGTGATCCCGGACAAGACGCTCACCATCGACCAAGGAGCCGTGGCCCCTTGGGGTCCCGATGTTTCGAAAAAAGATACAGGCTGGGGCAATGGCGTACGGCTGCAGATCTTGAAGAAACTCAAGGTTCCCCTCGCGACCCCGTGGAACAAACTGGCAAAGAAACATCGTGACGCGATCCTCCATGGCACGGGCGAAAAGAAATACCTCGTCGAATGGAAGGCCAAGGGAGGAGGCGGGGGCAACTTTCACGTACGCTTCGAAGGACTATTGCCGCGCTTGTTACGCCGCATGGCCGAAAGCAAATCTGAACGAGCCAAACAATACTACTCCCAGTATTTGGGTACAGCCGTCTGCCCCACTTGCCAAGGCGCTCGCCTACGCGCCGAAAGCGCGGCCGTTCAAGTTGCTCACAAGAAAATCACCGAAGTGAGCGCATTGACGGTCAAGGATGCCATCCAGTTCTTCGGCAGCATGAAACTCAAAGGCAGCGATGCCGCCATCGCCAGCGAAGTTCTCAAAGAGGTGCAAAGTCGTTTAGGATTTTTGGGGCACGTCGGTCTCAACTATCTTTCCCTCGATCGTCCGGGCCCCACGCTTTCCGGAGGCGAAGCGCAGCGTATTCGCCTCGCAAGCCAAGTCGGCTCTGAGCTCACTGGTGTGATTTATGTCCTGGACGAACCGAGCATCGGACTCCACCAACGCGACAACGAAAAGCTGATCGGCACGCTGATTTCGATGCGCGATATCGGCAATACAGTAGTCGTAGTCGAGCATGACGAAGACACAATCCGAGCATCAGATTACGTCCTCGACTTCGGTCCTGGTGCGGGAGTCACTGGCGGCGAACTGATTTTCGCAGGAACCCCAAAAGCCCTAGAAAGGTCAAAGAAGAGCATCACCGGAGCCTTTCTTTCGGGGCGCAGAAGCATCGCCGCGCCCACCCAGCGGCGCGCACCGCGCGGCTGGATCGGAGTCTCGGGCGCGCGCGAAAACAATCTAAAGAACGTCGACGCACAGATACCTATCGGAGTGATGACTGCGGTGACCGGTGTCTCTGGAGCGGGCAAGAGTACGCTCATCAACGATATCGTGTTTCCTGCACTCTCGCGCAAATTACATCAGAGCAACGTCAGCGTGGGTAAACACGATCGCATCACCGGCCTCGATGCGATCAACAAAGTGATCGACATCGATCAAAAACCCATTGGCCGCACGCCACGCAGCAACCCAGCGACCTACATCAAAGTCTTCGACGACATCCGCAAACTCTTCTCCGAGCTGCCCGAATCTCGTTCTCGAGGCTACTCGCCTGGGCGATTTTCGTTCAATGTCAAAGGCGGACGCTGCGAAGCCTGCGAAGGAGACGGGGTACGCAAGGTCGAAATGCACTTCTTGGCCGACGTGTACGTCACCTGCGACGAGTGCCATGGCAAACGCTTCAATGCTACGACCCTAGAAGTACGGTATCGAGGAAAGAACATCGCCGAGATATTGGATCTGACCATCAGCGAAGCCAAAGATCTGTTCGAGCCCCATCCCGGTATCTTCAATGCCCTCAGCCTGCTTGTAGAAGTCGGGGTCGGCTATCTTCATCTGGGTCAGTCTTCTCCGACGCTGTCGGGTGGTGAAGCGCAGCGCATCAAACTGGCTCGCGAGCTATCCAAAAGAGCAACCGGCGATACCCTCTACATCCTCGACGAGCCTACAACTGGTTTGCACTTCGCGGATGTCGAAAAGCTCCTTTCGGTGCTGACGCGCCTGGTGGACGCAGGCAATACGGTCGTCGTCATCGAACACAATCTCGACGTCATCAAAATGGCCGATCACATCATTGACCTCGGGCCGGAAGGTGGACCCGAAGGAGGCCAAATTGTCGCCATCGGCACTCCCGAAGAGGTCGCTCGAAATAAGGCGTCCCATACAGGGCGGTATCTCAAACCTTTGCTCGGAAAGCCCCGTCCGGCGCGTAAATCACCCCGCCCCGATAGGAACGCTCGGGCGCAAGCCTAATCGTCACCTACCTCACAAGGCAGCCCTTAACGGAACCAGTCGTCCCCGAAGTGAAAATCGCCGCCAATGCCAAAGAAGATTTGGACGTGCAACGCCTTGTTCATTTTTTCGGGACCGTAGTCGGGCCCCATGGCGACGACATTACTGCACTCATACTCGGTGGCGCGGCGCCCCAGCTGACCCACAGTCACGTCCGCAGTGGGCACGAGAGTGAAGAGCTTGCCAAAGGGAACGTTCACACCACCCCCAGCTCGGGCGCCCCAGCCCGTGTAGTTAGCGCGATCCCTACACTCTTTTTTGTTGTAATTGAGCATCCACCCGTACCCACGCACGATCCCCATTCCTAACTCGCCAAAACCGCCCAGCTTGCGGGGATCCGAGGTAAAGAGCAACGAGGCGCCGAGCTCTCCCTGCGACGCCAGAATCACACTCTTGATCTTTTTCGGAAAGGCCCGTCCGTGCTCTTCGAGCTTGCTTCCGTGCTCAAACACGGCCCCACTCAGATAAAATTTGACGCCTAAGTGCTTGACGAAACGAAAGCCCAGATCGACCCGGCCGCCCACACCCGGACCAAAGAAGTCACTCATGGGCACGTCCTGCTCCAACTGCCCCAAAGGCATAACCCCGCCGATCTTGATGCCAGCGATGAGTCCCATCGGCCCAGTGGACCACTCTGCCCCAGCTGAGTCCTTCTTCTCATCTTGCCCCCGGGCTTCTTGCGACGGCAATTCGTCCTCGGAGAGCGCAACGAGCTCTAGTTGCACTTCAGCACTTTTGCCTTCCAACACGTCCACCGTAGCCTCGGCCGTTTCGTAGCCGTAGGCTTCAACCAGGATGACATGGACGCCGGGGTTACTCGCCCGCGGGACCCCCAAGGCAGCAGTGTTGACAGGACGACCATCTATCCTCACCCTCAGCTCCTCGACGTTCTTGGGCAGAACGTCTACCGTCAGTTTGCCAATACGAGGTTCAACCTTCTTGAGCTCCTGGGCACCGTCGATTTGCGCCTGGCGAAAGGCCGGAGGCGCATCCGCATCGAGCTTCACGCGAGCCAAGCTGCGGTAACTTTCGGCGCCTTCCACGAACTGCCCCAAGGCAACATGGGCGCGCCCCAGGTAAAGCAAGTGGATAGGAGCATCGTAAAGAGCCTGAGCCTTCTCGAGCTTGTTCAAGGCACTGGCCGCGTCCCCGGCATTCAAGAGCCGAACTCCATCTGAGGCCAACTCACGGGCGGTTGCCTTGTCGGCGGCGGATTGGGCAAAAACAGGCTCTGACCACGAAAGCATCCAAGCGAGGGTGGCGACTCCAAACAGGGCCGGGCGGCAGACTTGCTCGATGAACGTGGAGAAAGGGACTCGCTTCGCTGTTTGGGCACCCATGGGAACCCGCTTATACGTAGGTTGGCGACGAAATTCCACGAGTAACCCAAAAGCTGGGCGCAGCGAAGGGCACGCCCGGGTGCCTTTCAGCGCTCCGAAAGGGTCAGGGAGATGACCTTCCAAAAAGCAGGTCCCAAGTGAGCCTTTTTGCAGCAGAAGTCGCTTGCTTTTGAGGCTTCGGGTGGGTTCAGCTAGGGTGGAGCTTGGAGCTGAACGTGTCAGAGGAACAACCCCCATCGGAACTAGTCGCCGGCAAATATAAGCTGACCCGCCTCTTAGGTCGAGGCGGGATGGGCTCGGTCTGGGAAGGGGTGCACACCACTCTGGGGAGCAGGGTGGCCTGCAAGTTCATTGAGCCCGAGTACGTGGGCAGCGAGGAGGCGCTCCGTCGATTCGAAAACGAAGCCCGCGCGGCCGCATCACTCAAGAGTAAACATGTCGTCGACGTTTACGATCACGGCATCATGCCCGACGGCCGCCCCTATATCGTGATGGAGTTCCTCGAGGGGGAACCTCTCGACGCACGCTTGCATCGGGTCGGCACTCTCAGCCTCGTCGAGACGGCGTCGATCCTTCAGCAGGTCAGCCGCGCGCTCCAGCGGGCGCACGCCAACGGCATTGTCCATCGCGACCTCAAGCCAGAAAACATCTTCTTGGTTTGGGATGATGAGGATCAAATCGACATCGCCAAAGTCGTCGACTTCGGAATCGCCAAATTCACTGAGTCGTCCACTTCTGGGGTCAGCTCAGCCACAAGAACGGGTTCCATCATGGGAACCCCCTACTACATGAGCCCGGAGCAAGCGCGAGGCTTGAAGGATATCGACGCGCGTGCAGACAATTGGTCGCTCGGTGTCATCGCCTACGAAGCTCTCACAGGAGTCCGTCCGTTTGACGGAGAAGCCATCGGCGACATCCTGGTCAAGATTTGCACAGCTCCACCCACGCCCCCTTCTCAGTTTCAGCCGCAGCTGCCCCAGGCGATTGATGCCTGGATGTCCAAGGCTCTCTCCATTGATCCCGCTGGCCGCTATCAGAACGTGAGAGAGCTAGCAGAATCACTACTCACGCTCTGTGGTGCCCCCGGGCGCACCACGGTGGGCTCGGCGGTCTCGGTCGAAGCCCGCACAGCGATGGCGGATCCAGCGCCCCCCCCTACACAACCTTCGGGCACCCCACATGAAAAGCTGGACACCAAGGGAGCCCTGACCCACGCTGCCGTCGAGACGAAGGTAGACGAAGTACCGGTCAAAAAATCGTCGCCCTTGATTTGGATCGGAGCGGCAGGTTTGCTCCTCATTGCCGGAGCTGGCTTTGCACTCAGTGGCGGCGCTCCCCCCGCCACTGAGGAGGCGGAAGCCGAGCAAACGACAACGATACCGGACGAGGTCAGGACCGAGCAGAAGACGGCTGCCCAAGAAGAAGCTCACCTCCCCAAGCCCGAACCACCCACGAAAGCACCAGGCTTGGATGAAACCAAGGACGAACCCGAGCCCTCTCCGACGCCCAGCGAAAGCGCACCAGCCCGACGCCCAGCGCCAGCACCGCGCCCAGCACCCACCCCGCGCCCGAGCCTCCGAATCGTGACCGCGCCGAGCCCCCGCCCCGCACCCGCGCCACAACCAGTAGCTGCGCCAACGCCACGTCCAACGCCAACGCCAGCACCGCGGCCGGCGCCGCGGCCTGCTCCACGCCCCGCCCCTTCTAGCTCGGTCGTCGATCTGGGATATTGAACGAATGGGGTCGAACAGGAAAAAGGATGCGCGGATAAGACAACTCCGTCGGCGCGGACTTGAGCTTGTTTCCCATGACCAATTCGAAAAAGCCGCTCAAGTCTACGAAGAACTCGTCGAACTTGAGCCAAAAGAAGGTGACTGGGCGCGGCGCGCCGCCGATTGTCATTGGCAGCTCAAAAATCACGGCCAAAGATTGAAGTTCTGCATTTTGGCAGCCGAGGCCTTCTGCGACTCTGGTTTTCTGCTCAAAGGGATCGCCATGTGCAAGGTCGTCCTGAACTTGGACCCTGATCATCATCAGACACAACAGCGCCTAGCTCGCCTTTACGCTCGACGACCGGGGCACAGCGAAGAAACCAGACAGGTCCCGCAGCTCGAGACCGTCGATATCATCGTCCCCCCCAAGGACAGCGGCCAAAAGCCGGTAATCAGGCCCACTGCTGCGGCAGTCATCGATCCTAAGCGGCAACGAGCTCGCCTAGCTGCAGCGGCCGCCTTGCGACAGATCCGAGCTCAACGCAAAGCCCAGCAGCACGCCCTCTTCAAATCGGCTCCGGGTGAGAAGGATGCCGCTCCGCACGCATCGACAGTCGCGGTCTCCCTCGCAACCCACCCTCGGCCCGAAGCCGCCCCCGAGCAGCTTACGGCTCAGCCCGACCGCAATCAGAACGCCCCTACACCTCCCCCACCGGCCCCCGACTTCACCCCTCCGACAAAGGAGCCGCTCCCCCCCCTTCGACGCGCACCCTCACTGCAGGCTCTCTCCCTACGCGCCCACATGCCATCGGTGCGTCGAAGCCTCACGCCACAAAGCCCACAACCCGCTTACAGCCTGCGCGTCAACGAGGCCCCCCCTCCCGGGCTGACCGAACCTCTGGCCAGCACCGAGGAGCTGGAAGCTCTGGAAGCTGGGGCCAAGGATGCCCGTCGGTTCTCTGAACGCATCAGCCAGCTTCAAATGCTCGAACCAAGTACTGGACCTCTGATTCCCAGCACCGCGCCACTGGAGCCAAGCGACCTGGGCGCTGACGAAGAGATGGCCGAAGCTCCGCTTTCGTTGGCTCCAATTACCTCGAAGCCGCCGGTCGAGCCCCCGTCTGCTCCCCCCGTTTCACTCCTGCTCGAGGACGACGAACCCGCCTCCACGGTCGACGAGACAGCCGTCTTGGCTCAGTTCGAAGATATTCCGCTCTTCAGCGCGCTGAACCACGACACCTTGGTTGAGCTGATCAACGGTCTTGAACTGGTCGAGCTCGAACCGCAACAAATCTTGTTTGACGAGGGCGACTTGGCCGATTCAATGTTCGTCGTCACAGAGGGCAGAGTCGCAGCTGAAGTTGCCCAGGACGACGGCGACAACCTCGTCTTGGCCGAACTTCAAGAGGGTGAGTTCTTTGGCGAAATCGGTCTACTCAGCGACCAACCGCGGCAGGCTCGGGTTCGAGCACTCACAACCACACATCTACTTCGCATCGAGCGCCAGGTAGTGGCCCGGCTCATGGAGACGGACCAAAACTTCCTCAGCGTCTTGATCGAGTTTCTGCGCGACCGTCTCGTGCACAATCTCGTCACCACAAGCCCGCTTTTTTCAAGCCTACCTCAGGAAGAAGGTCTATCCCTCGCCGCCCGCTTCGAGTTCTTGGAGCTCGAAGAAAACACCGCCCTGCTTCAACCAGGGCAACGTCCCGCAGGGCTCTACGTCCTTTTGGCTGGTTCAGCCCTCACCTACCGCCCCAAGGGACGCCCACAGTTAGTCAACCTCGGACCGGGCGCTGTGTTCGGCGAAGTCGCGCTGCTCAAAGGCGGTGTTTCGGAAGAAGAAGTTCGTACCACCAGCAAGAGTTTCGCCCTCTGCCTGGCAGCCGATCGCTTCCGCGAGCTGATCATGACCCATCCGACAGTGCTGGAATACGTGGCTTCCCTACAAAACGCCGTCACTCCCGTTCCCGAGCTGGACGACCACGTCACGCTCTATTGAGCTCGCGACCAAGGAACTTTCCCTCGCTACCGATCAGACTTCGGGCCCAACTAGTGCTGCGGCCGATCTCAGGTTGGATCAGGGCTCTTCGCGCCCGACTTGCATCGGAGAAAATAGCGACAAAGATGCGGCCATGACTGACTTCAAGCTCGCCAAACTTTCCTCGTTCCCCGGCGTTTCTGGCCCTGTCATCACCTGCGTCATGGACGGAGTTGGTCTCGGCAAGCAAGACGAATCCGACGCGGTTTTCCTTGCCCGCACGCCGAACCTCGACTGGCTTAAGCAGAACGCTCTGTACACGACCTTAAGCGCCCACGGAGTCGCCGTGGGCATGCCTAGCAACGCCGACATGGGCAATAGTGAAGTCGGTCACAACGCCCTCGGGGCGGGTCGCATCTACGACCAAGGCGCCAAGCTCGTTCAAAACGCGGTGGATGACGGTTCTCTCTTCACCAGCGAAGCCTGGAAGAAGTGCACCGACCGCGTGCGGCAGAGCGGTCAGCCCCTGCACTTCCTGGGACTTTTTTCGGACGGAAACGTCCACTCTCATGTCGAACACCTCAAGGCCATGATCAAAAAGGCCGACGCCGAAGGAGTCGAGAAGGTCCGCGTACACGTGCTTCTCGACGGGCGCGATGTTCCGGAGACAAGCGCCCTTGAATACGTCGACGACTTTGAAAGTCTACTCAGCCAACTGCGCGAGAAGGGGCGCGATTACTATATCGCCTCGGGGGGTGGGCGCATGAAGGTCACCATGGATCGCTACGAGGCCGAATGGCACATGGTCGAGACCGGCTGGAAGACTCACGTCCGAGGCGAAGGGCGGCAGTTCAAGTCAACCCGAGAAGCCATCGAAACAATTCGTGGCGAGAACGAAGGAATCAGCGACCAGAACCTACCCGCGTTCATCATCGCGGACGAAAAAGGCCAGCCCCGTGGTCCGATCCAGGACGGCGCAGCAGTGATCTTCTTCAACTTCCGCGGCGACCGCGCCATCGAAATCACTCAAGCATTCGAGCAAGCTGAGTTTAATAAATTCGATCGAGGCCCCCTACCTGACGTCGTCTACGCCGGCATGATGCAGTACGATGGCGACTTGCAGCTCCCTAAGTTGTTCCTCGTAGCCCCCCCCGCCATCGAAGCCTCCTCTGGTGAGTACCTGGCGCGCAACAACGTGACTCAATTCGCCATCAGCGAAACCCAGAAGTACGGCCATGTCACTTACTTTTGGAACGGCAACCGCTCGGGCAAGTTCGATGACAAGAACGAAACCTATGTCGAAATCCCCAGCGACACTCTTCCCTTCGAGGAGCGCCCCTGGATGAAGGCAGCCGAAATCACCGATACTCTGCTCACCGAGCTCAAGACCGAAAAGTACAAAGCTGCTCGCCTCAACTACGCCAACGGCGACATGGTTGGGCACACGGGACACCGGGACGCCGCAGTTCTCGCCGTTGAGTGCGTCGATCTCGAGCTCGGCCGATTGATGAAGTTCGTCAAGCAGGCCAAGGGGATCCTAGTGGTCACGGCCGACCACGGTAACGCCGACGAAATGTTCGATCACAAGAAGGATGGCAGTGTTGCAACAGACGCCACGGGCAAACCCAAGCTCAAGACGAGCCATACTCTCAACCAGGTCCCGTACATCATCTACGCCCCAGGCTTGGACGGTCTCAAGCTCAACACGAGTATCGAAAAGCCCGGTTTGGGAAATGTGGCCGCAACGAACTTCAACCTGCTCGGTTTCAAGGCGCCCGACGACTATCTCCCCTCGCTGGTTAGCTTCTAAGCTCGTCGAGCACGAAAACCTGAACCCGCAATTGCACACGGGCATTAGAAAGGGGGACGTCATTACGTCCCCCTTTCTAATGCCCTTCGCATTTCGAACCTGGGCAGCGGTCGCGCATGCCTTGGACAAGACACCGAGCGCCTTGTCCAAGGCATGCGCTGGCTCGCGAGCGCTACGAGCTGGGTCAGCTTCGTCGTAGAGACCCTAGCAGTGGAAAGTCCCTCGAAGGATATAGAGCTGTCTCTTGACCGAAACGAAGGTACCAGGCGACCGCCAAAGCTGAGCGCATGAACTGCGGGGGACCGCAGCTGGTGACGCAGAGCTTGCCCACCCCAAGAGGCTGTTTCGACCCTGCACTCGAACTACAACCGATTCGTTCTCGAAAGTCAGCTCGCTACCGGTGCTGGCCATGTCGAAAACGGAAAGGCCGGTATCTGTGTCCCTCCCCCTCTTGTTTCACGCCATGATGGAAACCGCCTTGATCAGCGCGCCGACAGTATGGGAGTCACGTCGAGGCACGCTCACTCAAGCCGCCTGTGATCTGCGACTGCGCTCGTGGTCGGAACGCCTTCTGAAGCGCACAGAAACCAAACTCAGGGTCAGCGGACTGGAGCACCTCAAAACGAGCGCCGGACCCTTCGTCGTGGTGAGCAACCATCAGTCTCACTATGATATCCCTGCTCTCTACCAAGCCCTTCCCCTTTCCCTGCGCATGGCTGCCAAACAGGAACTCTTCCAGATCCCGTTGTGGGGACCGGCCCTCCGCGCATCCGGGTTCGTGGAAATAGACCGCAGCAGTCCCAAAGCGGCCTTTCGGGCACTCCGTGCCGCTGGCGACCACATGAAACAGGAGGGACTCAGTCTCTTCGTCGCCCCAGAGGGCACTCGCTCAGAAACGGGTGAGCTGGGCCCCTTCAAGAGCGGCGCTTTTGATCTCGCTCGGATTGTTCGTTTACCCATCTTGCCCGTCGCAATCGATGGCACGATCCAAATTCACCAAAAGGGCAGTCGCCACATCAACAAAGGAGTTGCCGTCGAGATCCGCGTGCTTTCGCCCATAGAGGCTCGGGACTTCGGCCCACCAAGAACGCTCGCGACGACCGTCCGAGACAGAATCGAAAACGCACTCGCCCCCCAAGAGTGCGCCTCCTCGGTGAATCTTCGGATTCCGTCCCTCGGGCTAAGCGACGGATGAACTCAGGGGTAGAAGTTGCTCGCTCCGACTAGCTAAACGCAGCTTCATTTTACGTATTTCGCGATCGAGTCGAGCAAGGTGCGCCACGAACAAGGCGCGCTCTTCTACCTCAAACTCGTCGGCGAGATCACGGTAGTATTCAAGCGCAGCACAGAGGCCGCTTAGGATCGTGCGCAGTTGTTCGCAACTCCGATTCTGCAAGCTCGTTCCACAACAGGCGAGATCTTCGTCGACGACGCCGAGATACAACTCGATCTCACGGATGAACATATGGGGTCGGTTGATCCGTGTGAGAATACTCGTACGCCCGTAGATATGGCCCACCATCTCTTCCAGGCTGCGCTCCTTTTTTTGGAAGTTGATGATATTCGGTCCGGGACAAATCGCGGGCGGAGGCGTTGTTCCTGAAGCTCGAGTCACCGCGAGAAAAGAGCCACAGAGATCGACGCAAATACAGGCTGGCGCCTCAAGGCGCTGCAGTTGCAATTCGTAGTCAGGGTGGTTCGGATCGAGCTCAAGCTTCTTTCTCTTTTGGTAAGCACGGGAGCCGGTGCAAAGCGGCACCTTTCCGTATTCCGTACGAAGAGCCAAATGTCGCGCTGTGCAAACACTGCCAGAATGCCCCGCCTTAATTCGCGCACGACGCTGCATTTCACTCTCACAGCTCTTGAGCCACCAAAAGCGCACCCCCAAAGGCGAACTGAAAGTGAGCTGAATGTCCTCGGCCCGAGCTTCTTCGAGGCTCTCTGCCGTTCGGGGGTCGAGGAGGACAGCTTCCGGAACCATCAAAAAAGGCGAGCCCCACCCCGTGCGCTGCAAATCATAATGCTCCCTCAAGAAACGGTCTTCCGAGGCGGTTCCGATCCCGCCCTGCGCAGAGACTCTCACCTCGGGGCTCTCGGTAACAACAAGGCCACGAGTCCGAAGTGCCTTCTGGTAGGCGGGCATAAGCCCGTCGCTCAGCTCAGAACGACGCTCTTTGAACTCTTGAAGGATGGGCCCCATCATCACACCCTCTGTCGGAAAGGCGTGGCCACCACAATTGAGACCACTTTCGATTCGGTATTCACTGACCCACAAACCACGCCGTGCGAGCATGCGCCCTTGCACATGGGCCGACCGAAAGTCGCTCACTTTGAGAATGATATTCTTCTTGGGACCAGCATGCTCCGTAGGGAAGAAGTCTTCGAATTCGGCCAGGTAGGCGAAGAGTCCAGGGTTGGCCCCTGCCGACAAGATCAATGGACCTTCGACCGAACTCTCAGCAAAACCACGCAACGCAGCGTGAGCGTCCGAATCGTGGAGCGGGCGCGGCTCGCCCTTTTCGTCGCTGGCACTATCCAGCTTGGTCATGATGTTCACCCCGATACTGCCCGGCACCACGAGCTCACGCAGGCGCGCCCTTTCCTCGTCCCGCTCCTGACCGCTCAATGCCTCTGCCCGCAAAAATCGCTCCTTGAGAGGAGCGCCATCGGGAAGCAACAGGAAGTATCTGCGAATCCCTCCTGGATCGTCAAAGGATGATTGACGAAGTCCTTGGAAGTCAGCGCGCACCAATCGATCGACCAGGTCCAAATAGGCACGGATACGGCGGGCACGCGCGTCTGGCTCTCGGCTGTCGATCTCCTGGTAGCTGAGTAAACGCAAACGACTATGATAGGATCGAGCCGCTTCGATCGCGTCATCGTTGACTAAGGAAATGGCTGAATCAATCCCTAAGGGAGCCAGCCGGATCGGCGTATCGATCGTGAAACCGATGCCCATGACGGGCACATGAAAAGTGTGCTGACTCGGCCTTTGTGAGCTCTTCATAACTCAAGTGTTGTGCGGGACAGTGACCCAAAAATAAATACGAGACGACAGGTAAAAGATGCGCTCTTTCGCGCGTAAGATCGGAGAAAGTGCGTGACCGATTTATGACCAACCACGCCACCGCCTTGTGCTGACGGTCGATTGGCCATCGCTCCACGACAGAGTCAGCAGGTTCCTACCCGGACCCAGCCATACTGCTCACCGCACCAACCGCGCCCCGGAGGGGTACAATCAGGCAAGGCCCAATTCTCGCTGATAGTGCCAGTCAGCTCCCAGAGAGTTTGTTCGTAGATCACCAAAGAGCCGGTTTCGAGGTCTATCGCTGTTTCTTCCTTCCAAATAGTGGCAACCGCACACGGATCTTCAGCGTCGAAACTAGCGTACTCCCCGGCAAAGAAGAGGGGGTGTGGATCAGGATCGGACTCGCTACCGCCCAAACCGAATTCGTCGGCACCAAGACTTCCTCCGCTTCCTTTCGAAGCGGCACCTCCCGTCGCAGTAGATGGGGCAGGCTGAGTGGTCTCGTCTGCGGATTGCTCTAACTCCTCGGATGCCGAAGCCCCCCCACAAGCACAGCACAAGTAGAGCGGCACACCCAACAGCAGGCTTCGATCGATTTGTGACATAGAAAGGACTCTCCCTTAACGAATGATAGTGGGCGGCACTGCGATCTTGGGCGGCTCATTGCACTCGGGCTCCGCCCCCCAAACCAGGCGACCTTCTGAGTAGGCAGGAACGGTCGGAGAAAGAGCCAACTCTGAGCTCAAGGGTTCGGGAGAGAAGTCGTTTTCTCCGTCGAACACGCAGCCCGGATTATCCTGCATGCCGAGCTCCAGAATCAGCGTACGAGGCCCCGAAAGCCATACCTGGTGTCCCCAGAACTCGTAGGGAAAAGAGATCTCGTAATACTTGGTGGTGGAGTTCAGTTCGCAATCCTGAAGCTCGCTCAGAATCGCGGGTTCTTCCCCGTAGTTGTTGTAAATGATGCGCGCGCTCAAAGCCGAAGGATCTAATCCTGACTCTAGATACTCGCTGACATCAACATAGTAGCGAACCTTCAGGGTTTCATCGAAACGGGGAGGGTGAGCCGTCTCGTTCACGAGAGTGATCTCGATTTGGCTGTTGCAGTTCCAGGCGTCATTGATCCGAGCCTTGGTATAAAATTCTTGGAACGGCTCTTCGGGAGGAGGAAAGTCATCGGACGGGCACTGACCCTGTCCCCAAAATGCGTAGTTTCCCGCAAGAGCACCGATGAAAGCGGCGTTGTAATCGATCGTGATTTCGTTCGAACCGTAGTCACACCGATCATCACTGTGGTCATCGCCGCTGTTTGGTCCCGACACCAAAGCACCATAGGCGATGTGTTTGCTCTCAATCGGATCGTCACACATCCCATAGATAGAAGCGTGAGTCGCAGCGTGGTGAGCGTATGCCGCGTAATCTTCGGAATAGCCCATCATGTAGCTCTGCCCCAAGGGGTTGTCCCCTAAGAGGTATTCGCTTTGACCCTTCGCCCAAGCACCGAGCACCTCCGCCGTGTTTTTGCCAGCGAGCTCTCCGACAGAAACGTCAGATTCGGCGGGGATCACATCGTCGGGAAACTTGCGCGCGTAGATGAGTGCGATCATCTGACCGGCAGCGTTGTAGCGCCCCGATCCCCAAGATACGTCAACCTTCTTCGCAAAACCTCCTTGAGAGTGAGGCCCAACAACCCATGCGAGTGAATCAGAGCGGGCAATGTTGCGCATTCCTTCTGCCAACGCCGCATAACGATTGCCATACCGTGGCAAGATCTCCGCGAGCTTCACAAATACACCCGAACGCAAGCTGTTCCAGATATGGGTCCAACTTTCGGCCCAGCAATTGCCCCCCTGCTGGATGCACTTGATCTGCGGACCTTGCCCTCGAAACTGCTCGAGCCAACTGTCTCCTTCTGTGATCAGATCGTCGAGGTAGCTTTGTTTGTGAGAAGCGTAGAGCTGAGTCAGCTCTGTAGCTCCTGGTTGCTCGGCGACAGGAAGTACTTCGTGGAGCCAGATGGCAGCCCACGCCAAATCGTCGAAGGAACCTTCCGATTCATAAAGTCCATCCGCGGGCCACTTGGTACCTGGGTACTTTTTCGCGAACTCATAAAGGGCGATCGCGTGGTTCAAACACCGAGTCGCATAATCTGGGTCGGTAAAACGATGATGCCAGCCCACCAAAGCTAGAGCCGCCGCCGCCCCCGCAGTCACGTCAGCCGACGGATTTTCATGAGTCGAAAAGTAGCCCTTGCGAGGACACTTACTCGCTCGCCTCAGTTCTGGAGGCATCCAGCCGCACGCATGATCGGCGGCTCCAGCCACTTGATGCCCATAGGCGACGACGTTCCAGCTCCACGGATCGTCAGAGCTCTTGTTTTCGATGTAAATGTTCTTCAGGACGAAATCCGCATACCAACGGAGCATCCCCAGGGCCTCAGGCATGAGCCCCGTCTGCTCAAAAGCTTCGGGGAACTCGCGCATCACCCAAGCCAAGGTATGGGCCATATAGTTGGAGGTGATCCCAATCTTGAGAAAGTCCCCAGCGTCGTAGAAACCGCCGCTCATGTCGAGCTCACCATCACCATCTGGGTCCAGAACATCACGCCACTCGTCGATGTACTCCTGGGACATGTCGACTCCATCGGGAGCATCCGGGTCCAGTTTGATGCGAGCATCCTCGACGTGAGAATCACCGCGCCACTGAATGAACTGGTGAGTGAGACCAGGGCCGGAACGATTCACGTTCAAAAACCATAGCGCCCGCTGGACCGTTTCTCCCCACATTCCGGCATCGCCGGCGCAGCCGTCACCCACGAAGGGGTCAGGGATCCACGCTGGGGTCTCTACAACTATGGTCTCGTCACCCAGCGAACCAACTAGATCAGAAACATCGATTTGGACGCCCTGATCGCCCTCTGGCTCCGCGACCCCCGATCCACTGGACTGGGTCCCCGGACTGCGAGCGCTCGAATCTACGAGTTCACTCATCGTGGACTCACCCGCCGAACAAGCAAGCGACATCGGCAAGCACCAAGCACAAAAAACCAGGCTGACAGCACGCAGCCTACTTACAGTGAATCTCATCATTCACTCCCTGCTCGCGAGCCATATAAGAAAGGGCGAGCCTGTGATTGACCTCAATTTCAATCTGAACCCTACCCCCGGATCGAATCGGTCGGGAGAAGTCGAAACGCGCAATTTGCGACCCCAGAGCTTCGAGCCGACGCACAAACGGACCAGCGACGAAAAGCTGTTGTTCTATTTGCTTTCAGAGAAAGTAAATTGTCGAAAGCGGCATGAGTGCGAGCCGGCGGTATCGCCTTGGCCGCACAAGGAGCGATTTCCGTCGGCGCCCATCATGCTCGGCCATCGCCGCCCTCATCCTCGTCGCCATCCCGTCCGGCCAAATGGCCGAACCGACGGACCGAGGCGAGAAAAGCAGCGCCTTGACGACGACCAACATGAGTCCACGAATCGCCTTGGCCCCGCACTCGGTAATCCAAGGACACGACATATATATCCATTTGTTTTTATTAACTATTTTACGATAGCCCCTCAAACGTGAACTGGACGCCCCGTCGATAAGAACGATAGGTCCGCACCGAGCAGAACAAGTTGTTTCCTTTCTCATTCATGACGAAACGCAATTCGTGCGCGTTTTTCCTTGGCCTCTCCCGCGGACTGATGCATACCACTGACATCCGTGTCAGTGACGGTCGTGTCAGTCACGGATTCGGAACAATAACGAGCACTAGCAGAGGCCAAAAAGGATTTAGAAATGACTCAAAGCAGCATCGTTGATCTCGAAAGCAAGAAGTCCCTCCCCGTTTTTGGTCAGGCGAAAGTGGGTCACGACGACATCGACGCCGAACTCAAGGCGTTCGAAGACGCCGAACGCGCGCGCCTCGGTCTCGAACATCCAGATCAATGGATCGAAGACATGGCCGATCTCACCTTCACGAAGAGTGAGCGCTCCAAGATCACAATGCTCATTGGAGGACTGACGGTTGCTCACGATTACATCGTATCTGGCGGTCTCAAGAACTGCGGCTACGAAGTCGTCGCCCTCGACGCCCCCGACTACGACTCTCTGCGC
The DNA here is from genome assembly GCA_050300635.1 of Polyangiaceae bacterium. Taxonomy (GTDB): domain Bacteria; phylum Myxococcota_A; class Polyangia; order Polyangiales; family Polyangiaceae; genus NIC37A-2. The sequence goes on along the minus strand of JBNKYC010000014.1, from coordinate 319,176 downwards.
GTTGGCAAAGAATTCGGCAACCGCGCCCAGTGCAATCCTACCTACTTCACCGTAGGCAACCTGGTGAAGTTCTTGATCCACCTGCGCGATCACAAAGGGATGAGTACCGAGGACATCATCGACAAGTTCGTCTTCCTGACCGCCGGCGCCTGCGGCCCCTGTCGATTCGGCATGTACACGACCGAGTACCGCAAGGCACTGCGCGACGCGGGCTTCGATGGTTTCCGGGTTATGCTCTTTCAACAGCAAGGTGGGCTGAGCCAAGCCACCGGCGAAGCTTCGGGGCTAGAGATGAACCCCAAGTTCTTCATCAATATGGTCAAGGGCCTGATTGCCGGAGACATTATCAACGGCCTCGGTTATCGGATTCGGCCCTACGAAGTTCGCGAGGGAGCCACCGATGAGGTGATCGATCTCGCCAAGCGCATTTGTTACGAAGCCCTGCTCAACGGCAAGAGCATTTTGGCCGCCCTCATGCGCTGCAAGCGCCTGTTTTCGGAAATTGAAGTCGACCGTACCCAGGTCAAACCGCGCGTTGCCATCATCGGCGAGTTCTGGGCGATGACGACGGAAGGCGACGGCAACTACCGACTTCAACGCTTTATTGAAAAGGAAGGCGCCGAGGCCGATATTCAATTCGTCACGGCGTGGCTTCTCTACAATATTTGGGAAGTTGCCTACGACACCCAAGAGCGCAAGCACTTGCGACGTGATGATGAAGCCACCCTGAGCCTCAACGGCATTGGCGAATTCGGCGCCTTCACCCGCAAGCTCTCTCTCTGGGCTGGCGACAAGGCCTTGCGCGCCGGCTTTCATACCTTCGCCTACGCAGGCGGCTACTACGACTATCACCTGCCCGACATGGACGCGATCGCAGAGATTGCCGCCCCGTACTACGACAACAACCTACGCGGCGGCGAAGGGCACATGGAGGTCGGCAAGCTGATCCTCAACGTCGTCAAGAACAAGGCGACCATGACGCTCAGCGTCAAACCTTTCGGCTGCATGCCAAGCTCCTCCGTCTCAGACGGAGTTCAGTCGCTCATCACGGAGAAGTATCCTGGAACCATCTACTGTGCAGTGGAAACGAGCGGGGATGGAGCCGTCAACTTCCAAAGCCGCGTACAGATGTACCTCTTCAAGGCCAGGAAAGTGGCCGAACAAGAGCTCAGCGATACCTTGGCAGCCCACAACCTGACGATGGAGCAGGTGAAAGACTTCATCGCTAAGAACCCTCGCTTCGGCAATGCCCTGCATCGCGCGCCCTTCTCCGCTGGAAGCACTCCAGCCGAGCTCGTCACGGAAATCGCAGAGTACATTAACTTCACCGCAGGGGAGCGCCTCAGCCGTCAAGCAAAGTCAGGCTTCACGGCGGCCAAAGAATGGGCCCTGGGAGCCATCCTAGGAGCGCCCACCAACGCCCAGAAGACAATGGAACTCGGGAAGGAATTCGCCGTCGAACTAGCCGACATCGCCAAAGATCACGGTCCCACCCTCGTCAAGAAGGGGGTCGATCAGGCCAAGGCCCAAGTCATGAAGCTCCCTCTCGCCGCCCAGGTGCAGAGTCTACTGGACAGCCAAGCTCAAAAGAAGGCCAGCTAAAACGACCAACCGAACCGGCAAAGAGCAAAAGGAAACATCATGAGAGCATTGTGGGTTGGACTCGAAAAACTAGATCAGACGCTCATTAAAGGAGCAAATCGCTGGGAGCAACTGCGCCGCAGGGCCCCCTACCGAACCCGTATGGAAAAGTCAGTCGAAGAGGTCCGCCTGCCCCAAAAGGCAATTCAGTTCGACGCCTGATACACTACGGCGCCCCCTCGAGCGGCTCCGCAAAAAGCTCCGATCCTCGTCGGAGCTTTTTTATTCTCTCTCAAACCCACTTGGGGATCTTCTTCGTTTGGGGCAAGGTGGAACGCCGCTGCAAAAAGGAGACTACCTTGACCCTCACTCTGTACACCGCACGCTTCGATACCGTCCCCGTCATCGGCTGTTCACCTCCCAGTTGGGCGGTGTGGCTGGCCTATCTCGAAAAGGGCCTTTCGATCGAACACCACCAGTTGGACTTCGCGGCGGGTGAGCACAGATCAGCCGAATTTTTAGCAAAGAACCCCAAAGGCACACTCCCGACCCTCTTCGACGGCTCGCGTCTGGTCAGTGAAACCCCCGCCATCTTGCAGTGCATCGATCGACAAAACGACGTCAAACTACTAGGCGAGACTCAGGTACTGAGGGCACGGGGCACCCAGCGACTCAACTTCGCTTTTGCCCTCAAAGAGGCCGGCATGGCTTACCTTGCGGCGAAGATGAAACAAGAGACCCCAATCGACGAGCTGGAGCAGAAGTACGTGCAGCTCATCGAACAGATGCCGCCCTTGTTTGGCAGCCAGGCCTTCATCGCAAGTCCTGACGAAGCAGGCAGCCGTCCTGGCCTCGCCGACCTCCTGTGCTTCTCCTATCTGGCGGCAAGCGAAGGTATCGGACTTTCTCTTTCGCCCTGGCCCCGACTTGAGCTCTGGATGCGAGCCATGCGCATGCGAGCCTCGGTCGAGAGCACTCAACCCAAGCGAGTAGGTGCGGGTAGGCAGTCTTGATCCGCACCGACAGCCTCAAGCGGTCCTCTCTCTGGTCTTGGGCGTGGCTCGCTTGCGCTCCCTAGCCGCCGCTGGGTGGACGCCCCCCCCTTGCTCCCCGCTGCCCCCTAGCTCTAAAAAAGGAACATGGCGCGGAACCTATCTTGCAGATCACAAGACCCCGACCGCTGTCCGTCTTCTCTTGCACACCGCTTCCAAGTCACTCGGCGGGCACAAAACCCACTCCGGTGGAGTTCGGCTCTCGCCCTCACCTTGTCCGCCTGCTCTGCAGCGCCCCCAGCTTCGCGCCCCCAAGAAGGCACGCCCTCACCCACTCGAGCCCAGGCCTCAGGCGACGCGTTCACCTTCGCGAGCAAAAACTGTTCGGCTCTGTACGAGCACAGCACTGACTACGTCTTCATCGAAATTCCCCGCGGAGCCTCACCTCGTATCCGATGGCGCGCCCTTTCCAAAGACGAAGACGAACGCGAAACGACAAGTACGAAAAAGGCAGGTCTGACTCGCCTCGATGGCTGGACCCTTGTCTCTCTCTCGATCACAGGAGACGGCGGCGAATGGATCAGTTTCGAAGACTACTGCTTCGCTTTAGACGGTCGACTTCACGAGCTCCACACCCGACATACAAGCTACGCACCACAGTGTGATACAATTGGTACGATCCATGAGAGCCTTCAGCGCTTCGATACCCAAGGAAATCGAATCAGCCTAAAAAGCAAAATGCGCGAACTGAAGACATCTCGCCCCCTCGACTGTCCCGATGAGGAGGTTCCGCTACCCGAGTACACCAGCTACGAAGACATTCCGTTCGCCGGAGCAAACGACGACGACCTTTGGTACGGCGAATAGGCAAAAGTCCCCTGTTTTCGCCCTGCAAGTCCGCTTCAGGCGGTGGAGGGGGCCCTGCCCAGGCAATAGCTCAAGACGGCTCCGAGGTTGTTGGCCCCCCATGCAGGGAGCTCAAGAGCAAGCGACGATGGTCGCGACTCATGAAGCCTTCTTCACACGACGAGGATCATAATGGATCTTCTCTCGCATCGTCTCGAAGAGCCGTCGTTGCTCCGTGCTGAGTTCCATCGGTACCATAACGCGTAACTCAACGAATTGATCGCCCGGAGGCTTTCCAGGTAAACCACGCCCTTTAAGCCTCAACCTCTGCCCATTTTGAGAGCCCGAAGGCACATTGAGCTTCACCGGGCCGCCCAGGGTTTGCACGTCCAAGGTCGCTCCCAGCACGGCCTCCCAGGGGGCTAGCGCTAGCTCACTCGTCACATCGCGCCCGTCGATCCGATAGTCCGGATGATCAGTGATGTGAACTTGCAGGTAGAGATCACCAGCTGCACCTCCGCGACGACCGGCTGCCCCCTGCCCCTTGAGACGTATCTTCTGACCTTCGGTCACGCCAGCGGGGATCTTCACTTGAAGACTGCGTTCTCGCGGACTCACACGACCGTCGCCATCGAAGGCCAGACTTTGCAAGGTCAACGCGCGTTGCGCACCGCGGTAGGCTTCCTGAGCGCTGATCTCGATAATATGACTCTGATCTTCTCCACGGATCTGACCGTCTCGCCCTGCACGTCCAAAACGCACCTCCGAAGCGCCGTCGGTTTCGGACCTAAACCCGAAACCAGCGCCACCGAATATCTCCGTAAAAAAGTCGCTGAAGTCGCCCCTATGCCCCCTCGGGACCCCTCCCTCGTCCCACGATCCCGGATTCCAACCAGGGGGCGGTCGAAAGTCCTCTCCGGCGCGACCACCGAAGCTACGCAATTGATCAAAGTCGGCTCGCTTCGCCTCATCCTTGAGGACCTCATAGGCCTCAGAAACTTCTTTGAATTTTTGGTCTGCTTGGGGCTCTTTGCTCACGTCCGGGTGGTACTTACGCGCGAGCTTGCGGTACGCCTTGTTGATCTCGTCTGTCGAGGCGTGTTCGGAGACCCCTAATACCTGGTAGTAGTCCACGAACTTCATGACTGTCCTCCGTTGATGGCTGGGAACAAAGATGGCCGTCGCCTCGAAACATGAGCTCAAGACGCAGGATCGAGCCGAAGCTCACCATCATCGACCAAGGTAACCATCCCGCGACCCGGGGAAAGCCCTTGACACCCACAAGACGGAAAAGCGGTGGCGTCTCGAGTTTTTTTGTCAGAAAAGTGCCCCGGACGCCGGCCTGAGGTAAATCGGAAACTGCCCTCTCCCGGCGCTATCCCCATGGCTCGTTCTGGTTCTTCTTCTAAAATTTTCGCTAGAAACCTACGATTTCTAACGACCTTGTCCTGCCTCGGAGTAGGCAGCATCGCCTGCGAGCGCGCCGAGGGCTCGTCCCATCACTCCGCGCCGGAGAAGAACACCGAGCAATCCGCCTCCACTCCGGACAATGCGCCGGTCGGCCCAGAAATAGAGCCAATAGAGGCAGCTACCCCCGACCTCGATCCCAGCCCCGGGCAGGAAAAAAGGTCCTCCCTCGCCCCGACACCGGAGACCCCGCCCACGGACACACTCCGGGTTTATGCCAAGTCGCGCCATGTTTGGGTGCGCAGTATGCCGACAAGCAAGGTACAATGGATCGGCTACTTGTGGTGGGGAGGCTCCGTGCCCGTGCGAAAGGTAGAATCGGTACCTGGCGCCGGGTGTAAAAAGGATTGGGTTCCTATCGAACCTCGTGGTTGGGTGTGTGTGGATGATGAGCAAGCAACACTCAACCCCCAGGATCCTCAGCTCCTTGCTATCTATCCCTATCGCCCACGCCTCGACTCGCCGTGGCCCCACAAGTACGCCTGGATTCATGCTCCTCTCACCAAGTACCAGGCACCTCCCGACCTAAAAACACAACAGCAACGCGAGCGCGGATTCCGGTCCCACTTTGCGGAGGTTAAAAAGGCACGACAAGCCGAAAACATCGACAATTTCCCCGAATTTTTGGGTCAACTTGATCCGAGCCTTTCTGGCCGCCAGGCGCCGCAACTGCCCGAGCTCCCCAGAGGACTTCAAGAAACCCAAACCCGTCTGATCGGACGCTCCGCGATCACCTACGTGGACGAATTCGATGTAGACGACCGCAGCTTCTTGATGACTGGAGATCTAGGTTGGATCCCTAAAGATCGCGTCGAGCTCTTACCTCCTTCCAAGTTCGTGGGGGTCGAACTCGGCAAAGATTTTCACCTACCGCTCGCATTCTTTCGAGGCCACGAGCGCCCCTCTTTCGCCAAGAACGAAGAGGGAGAGTTCGAAAAGCAACACGAAACCTTCGCTCGTCATGCCCATGTACAGCTCACTGGCGAGATTGAGCGACGAGGGCGAACCACGTACTACAAAGTAGCGGGGCAAGATTTGTGGGTGAGTAACACGGAAGCCGTGATCCCCACGCCGCGAAGCAAAACGCCCTGGGGAGCTCCCGTCGGCGAACCCGACACCACGAACAAGGCGCGCAAAGGTCGAGCCACTTGGATCGAGGCTAGCATCCTGGGCGGCTGGCTGGTGGCTTTCGAAGGTACGACCCCCAAATACGCCACTATGATTTCCGCAGGTCGGGGAGGAACCCCCGTCGGAGACAAGGACCCGCTCGAGACAGCAAGCACGCCCACGGGGCGTTTCTCGATCGGGGGCAAGTTCAAAACGGCCACAATGGAATCATCAAGTACGCCAATCGTTCACGCAGACGTGCCGTGGACCCAAAACTTCAGCGGCCCCTACGCCATCCACTCTTCGTATTGGCATGACGATTTCGGTCATCTCAAGAGCGCGGGCTGCGTGAATGTAGCGCCCCGGGACGGCAAATGGCTATTCGAGTTCACCGAACCGGACGTCCCCGACGGATGGCACGGAGTACGGTACGTCTCTCGCTACGGGGGCGGATCGACCCTCTTCATTTTGCACGAATGATGCCCCGCGGAGGCACCGACTTACTGCAGTCGTGCTGGGACGCTTGAAAGCAGCGGGACTTGGATTCGCCGGTAAGAACTGCGACATCCGGGCGGTGGTTCACCTGAGAGAAAAGCCACATGAGGGCCTTCGTGTCTTCTTCATAAACGGCATTGGGAGTTCGAAAATGCGCCTGGTCACCCTGCCCTTGCACGTCGAACTCCAAAGGCGAAAACTTCATCCGATGCGTGTGGGATCGGGAAGCCACGAGCTTGGCCATGGTTTTCGTCCCCCCAAAAGGGTTGTAGGCATCTTGACGATGATGAAAGGCCCAAATCGGAAGGTGGGCGACTCGCTCGGCCTTCCGATGATCGGGATACCCCGCCATGATCAACACCCCGGCCCAAAGGTGAGGAAAGCGGGCACTCAGATCCCACGCGCCCAGGCCACCCATAGAATGCCCCGCCAGATAAAGCCTGCTCGGATCCACTGACGGAAGCTGCCCCTGAATAGGAAGGCGCCCCCCAAGCAGCTGTCCCATCACCCAAAGCAAATGTCTCGCGGCCTCGGAAGGATCGTCGGCCGAGTCCACCGTCCCTCGCTCGTTGTCCAGGTGAGTGAAGGCCCCCCACTCAAGAGTGAGCTCCCCCTCCTTTTTGCGTTCGGGTAGTTGGGGAAGCAAGATGATTGCCGGCAGCCGACGACCCGTTTCAGAATGAATCAAAGAATGCGGCCCAGCAAAGACAGGCTCTTTCTCGAGGGGGGCCCCATCATTGTCCGTCCCAAAAAAGATCTCCCAACCGTGATGCAGGTGCACGAAGAGGGGATACTTGACTCCTGGACGAAACCCCATCGGTAGCAAAATCTGAAAGGCAAAAGCGATGCTCGTCGGTGCATCTGGATGGCTCACATAGCGCCCCTGTTCGTCTTCGATGCGGAGTTCGACTTGGTCGTGAGAAAGTACGACCTGCCCGCGACGGTCCACGAAGTCACCCGCCGCCGTCTTTGTGACCAGGTTTCCCTCTGAGGTACGCCAAAACAGGAAGGCTTGATGCCCCTGTCTTGGCTCGGGCGCGGCGCCTTTGGTCTCGGGCGCGGCACTCAGGTCACGAGTCTCTCCAGAGTCAGCTGGGTCAACAGTAGAAGGGTCCGGGACAGGAGCGTAAGCGGCGTCGCTCGCAGAGACCACCTCAAACTTCGAATCCCAGCTGAGCACTTCAGGCCCGGCACAGACCGAATCCCGCCCCACGAAGACGGAAACCTCGTGGACTCCAGGGCGCATCAACAAGGCTGCCGTCTTGGAGCTGAGATCCAAGACGGGGTGATACGGCTCGGCCCTTGAGGGAACCCCGTCCACGACAAACTTGATCCAGTCCACAGGTGCGGCGGATTCGACAACAAGCGACGTGCCGGGAACCAATTCGGCTTCATCGATACGAGAAGGCAAGAGAGCAAAACGTGGGTCGGGCGCATCCTGAGAGCTCAACCAAAGTCGAGCCAGCGGAGAATCAAGAGGTGCTTCCGCTTGGCTCCCACAACTCCTTTCGACCTGAGCTGCGGGGGCAGCAGGCTGACAAGCACAAGAAAGCAAACCCGCCCAACATGAACCCAGCATGAACAGGTACCTCATGGGGTATCCATACCATGAGGTCGCCCGGGGATCTCCTTTTGGCGGGGTCGCTGGCCTCAAGCCGTCTCTCAACGCTGACAGACCAAGAAGCCCTCAACTTTAAACGGTCGCAGCACTAGCAGAAGCGCTCCCACCAGAAGCGTCTCGACGACTTGGCTGATGTTTCCGAGAACGCCGCAGCGCTCTGAAGCCGAAATGCGGACAGCTCATGACTGTCGCCTTCGGGCTGCTGGTGGTAACTAGAACCCATGAGTCAGCATGCTCTCGCCGGCCAGCCCGCCCCCCGCTCCTACCTCGAAAACATCCCCCGGCTGATCAGTTCCTATTATTGCATCAAGCCCAATTGCGAGGACATCAGCCAGCAAGTGGCCTTCGGCACTTCGGGCCATCGAGGCAGTTCCCTCGACGGCCGTTTCAACGAAGATCATATTCTGGCGACGACCCAAGCCATCGTCGAATACCGCGCCCAACAGGGCATCACCGGGCCCCTCTATCTAGCCATGGACACCCATGCGCTCAGCGAACCTGCTTGGATCACCGCTCTAGAGGTACTCGCCGCGCATGACGTCCAGGTCCGTATCGACGAAAAGAGGCTCTACACCCCAACACCAGTATTGTCCCATGCCATCGTCAGCTTTAACCGGGGTCGCACCGCGGGCTGGGCCGACGGCGTCGTAATCACCCCTAGCCACAATCCTCCCCGTGACGGCGGCTTCAAGTACAACCCTCCCAGTGGAGGACCCGCTGGCTCAGAAATCACCGACCCCATTCAGACGCGAGCCAACGCCATTCTTGCAGGTGGACTCAAAGAGGTGCGCCGAGTTCCTCTGGCGCAAGCTCTGAAAGCACCCCATGTGGAGCGCTTCGACTACATGACCCCCTACGTGGAGGCCCTCCGCGAAGTGGTTGACATGGAAGCCATCGCCCAGGCCAAACTCAAGCTCGGAGTCGATCCCATGGGCGGCGCAGGCGTCTACTTTTGGGAGCCCATCGTCGAAACCTATGGCCTCGATATCGAGCTCGTGAGCGACGCCGTCGACCCGACTTTCTCCTTCATGCACTTGGACAAGGACGGCAAGATCCGCATGGATTGTTCGAGCCGTTTTGCCATGAGCGGCCTGATCGCGCTTCGCGACAAGTACGACATCGCCTTCGGAAACGACACCGACTACGATCGCCATGGCGTCGTGACCAAGAGCCGCGGTCTACTCAACCCCAATCACTATCTGGCGGTGGCCATCGACTACCTCTTCCAGAACCGTCCGGGGTGGGCCGAAGCAGCAGTAGGGAAGACCGCCGTATCAAGCAGCATGATCAACCGAGTCGTCGAGGGCTTGGGCAAAAAACTGATCGAAGTGCCCGTGGGCTTCAAATGGTTCGTCGATGGCTTATCTTCGGGCGGCATCGGGTTTGGCGGTGAAGAGAGCGCGGGAGCCTCCTTCTTGCGTCGCGACGGACAGACGTGGACGACCGACAAGGACGGCATCATTCTCGATCTATTGGGGGCCGAGATCCTAGCCAAGACGGGCAAAGATCCGGGCGAGCACTACTCGGACCTCGAAGCTCGCTATGGGAGCCCCGTCTACGAGCGGCTCGATGCCCCGGCCAACCGAGAGCAAAAAGCGGCCCTGGGACGCCTCAGTCCAGAGCAAGTGCAAGCGGACCAGCTCGCGGGTGAAACCATCACCGAAAAGCTAACGGCCGCTCCCGGCAACGGAGCAGCCCTAGGGGGTCTCAAGGTCACGACAAAAAACGGCTGGTTCGCCGCCCGCCCCAGCGGCACCGAAGATGTATACAAGATCTACGCAGAGTCTTTCTTGGGAGCAGAACACCTGACCCAACTGCAACATGAGGCGCGCGAGCTGGTCGACGCTGCCTTAAAGAAGGCTTGAATTGGGCCGCCGCGCCTTGGCAAGCTCCAGGGCGACGGTCACACTCAAAGGATGAGTGAATCCGACGAGCCCGAACTCTGGGTCGAAACGGCGCCTGTCGATGGTTGCGTTACGCTCCGCCTCAACCGTCCTCAGCGCAAAAACGCCCTCACACGCTCTTTAGTGCTTGCCCTCGGCGCAGAACTAAAAAAATGGAGCTCAGATCCCAGTACCCGAGTCATAGTCCTGCGAGGAAGCGGGGGGGCTTTTTGTTCGGGGGCGGATCTGACCAGCATCGTTGGGGCCCAGGCCGATGAAGTACCCCAGCGCATCGCCGAGTTTCACCAACTCATCACGAGCATCGTGCACGCGCACCAACCAGTCATCGCGGTCGTGGATGGCCCAGCAGTAGGGTTCGGAGCCGACCTAGCTCTCGCCTGCGATATGCGCATCTTTAGCCCCCAAGGGTACCTTGAGGAGGGCTTCGTCAAAGTCGGGCTCATGCCCGACGGGGGCGGCACGTACTTCCTTCCCCGTTTTTGTGGTCCACGAGCGTTCGAGTACTTGACCCTCGGCACACGCCTGAACTCAGTACGTTGCGCAGAATTAGGCGTAGCCAATGAGGTCCGGGAAGCAGAGCAGCTCGAAGCCCACTTGCAGACCTGGTGTCGCTCTTTCACCGCAGCGGCGCCCTTAGCCTTGCGACGCATCAAAGAAGCCGTGCGCGCCCCTGATAGGAGCGCCTTGGCCAAGGCGCTCTCCCTTGAGAAGGAAGGGCAGACCAAGCTCGTACTGAGCGAGGACTTTCAGGAAGGTGTCCAAGCCTTCTTACAGAAGCGCCCCCCGGTCTTCCGGGGTCGTTAATCCCCGAGCGCCGACGCAAATTCCATCTTTAAAAGAATATTCTATACCTGGTATAATATCAAACATAACAAGCTCTTTGCATGATTTGGAATGCGGCGATTTCTTGAAAAAGGGTGCGCGCAGACTAAAACCCCCCCAACTTCCCCCCGAGGCTCGCTTGGACTCCGATCTCGCTGAATCAGTCACCGCCCTAAAAGAAACCTTCGAACGACGGCAACTTCCCGCTTCATTTGGAGAAGCTGCGCCGGCTCTCTTGGAGCGCCTACGCTCCGACCTAAGACTGCCACGGCGCTACCGTGACTTTCTGACGAAATGCAATCCGGTCGAATGCGAAACCAAGACTCCCGCCGAGCGGGTGCGTCTGCTTCCCGCAGAAGAGCTACTCAAAGAGCAGGAGGGTTTCGCTCTCAAGGCTGGCCAGCTGATCGACAGTCCCCGGCAGAACGGCTGGCGCCCGAGTTGGATCATCATCGCTCACAGTACTCTACTCGGTGATCCCTACTTCCTCGACATCAGCGAACCCGATGCCGAGGGAGACTGTCCGGTTTACACCGCCATGAGTGGCACCGATCGCTGGGAGCACAAAATGTGCGCAAGCAGCTTCGCTTTGTTTCTACGTGTACTCGCCGTGACCATGGAGGTCGCAGAGGGTTTTCACGCTTCCAAACTCGACTATGAGGACGAGTTTGTCTTCCGTGAGGCCTTGGGCCCCAAGATTCGGGAGTATGATCCAGCGGCCCTCAAGGCCGGACATTGGACATGACTTCTGAACTGACTCTTATCAACCAAGCCTCTCCTGCATTTTCTTCGACGCGCCGAGCCCTGAGCAAGCGCGGAGACACCGATTTGGAACGAGTCGAGCCGACGGTGAGAGAAATCCTCGCCGATGTGGCTCGCGATGGGGACTCCGCCGTACGGCGCTACGTCGAAAAGTTCGAAAGGCGCACCGTATCCGATCTGCTGATCCGCGACTATGGAGGCCAAGAGGCCCTGGAGAGCCTGTCACCCACTCTAAAGAGCGCCCTGCGCACGGCGGCTGATCGCATTCGTCGCTACCACGAACGTCAGGCGGCCCAGCTAACTACCTTCGAATACGAAGAAGAGGGGGTCACCCTAGCCAGCCGCGTTTCTCCGGTGCAGCGAGCCGGGATCTACGCCCCCGGTGGAAAAGCGAGTTATCCCTCCAGCGTGTTGATGTGCGCCGTCCCCGCAGCGGTGGCAGGTGTTGACGAAATCTATCTGGCTTGCCCTGACACGAATGCCGAAGTCCGTGCGGCTTGTTACTTGGCGGGGGTAACAGCCATTGTGGATGCTGGTGGTGCTCAGGCGATCGCAGCGATGGCCAGCGGAACCGAATCCATTCCTAAGGTCGACAAGATCGTCGGGCCAGGAAACATCTTTGTGGCCGCTGCTAAACGGCTCGTCTTTGGGCAGGTGGACATCGACAGTATTGCCGGACCGAGCGAGATCTTGGTCCTGGCGGACTCTTCGGCCGATCCCGAAGTGATTGCAGCCGATCTCCTTTCTCAAGCGGAGCACGATCAAGACGCCTATCCCCTTTTGGTCACCGTGGGCGAAGAAATCGCGCAAGCAGCTGCCTTGGCAGTCAAGCGCCAACTTGCAGCATTACCCGAGTTGGACAACCAGGGGCGAAGTCGACGGGCGGTGGCAGAGGAATCCGTCAAACGGAACGGCATCGCTTTGGTCGTGGAGAGCGTCGACGACTTGGTTGAAATTGCCAATGAGCTCGCGGCCGAGCATGTTTCCATTCAAATGGAGGCACCTCGCAAAATCGCTGATCGCATCCGTTGGGCAGGAGCGCTTTTTATCGGACACAACACGCCCGAAGCCGCCGGCGACTACCTCGCTGGACCTTCCCACGTTCTACCCACCGGCGGAGCCGCTCGCTACGCCGCACCTTTGGGCGTCTACGACTTCGTCTCTCGCACTAGTATGATCGCCTACGAGAAAGCAGCTCTTGCAGAGCAAGCCGAAGCGATCACCGCGCTGGCACGCGCCGAAGGTCTAGAAGCCCACGCGCGGGCCGTTGAGGTTCGGATCAAGTAAGATGAAGCTCAGCACCTGGCTCCGTCGATGTTCACTTGCGCTCATCGTGTGGGGTACCACAGCCTGCGCTGGCAACCGAGCTGAGTCGGCACTTGGCAGCTCAACACAACGATCCAATGACGAAGATGAGCCGCCTGAGCGAACTTCGATGGAACCGGACAAGTTGAGCTATGCCTTGCGCGGAAGCGAGGACGACTTCCGAAAATGCCTCATGCGCGCCATGGGCAGCCGGGGCACTGTCGAGACCGAGCTGAGCGTTCACCTGAGCGGCAATGTCACGAGCGCTCGCGTGGTCGGCGGCAGTATCAAGGATGCCTCGGTTGCAAACTGTCTGATCGACAAACTCAAGAGCGTGAGATTTTCGCCCCAGCGTACACCTTCGCTCAACCGGTACACCTTCGTCTTTCGCCTGACCGATCCGCTGTCCAAAAAGGAGCGCGACAAACGGCTCTACTTAATCGACGTGCGTACCAATGAGGCCCTCAAAGTGATGAAGGGCTCAAGTGGAGACATCGATCTCAATCACGTCGCGGGCGTCGCTCAAGCGCGCTACCCCCTCTATGCCCACTGCTATCGAGACTCGATTAAAAGAAGAGGCCAGTCGCGCGGCGTCCTTCGCATCTTGCTCGACATTGATGCTGAGGGCCGTGTACGTGGAGTTGAAGACGATGGCTCGGTGATGCCGGATCCCTATGCCGTCGATTGTATGGCTGAAGCCTTCTACCTGATGAGCTTTGACCCTCCGACGGGCGGCCCCGTACGAGTCAGGTACACCATCGAACTCGAATAAACCCCTGGTCGCCGACAAGGATCGGCCACCAGATCTCGTTAAATCACTTGAAGATAACCGCGCTTGATTAGGTCAAGGATATCTTGAATTGTTTCAAGATCAGTTTTCTTCGTTCGGTCGAGGGCCGCGGCCAGGTTGGGCGCATTGATCGCTGCTTGCAAGACTTCGAGCTGATGTTGCTCCAATTGCTGAAGAGGAGCCTCGAGCGGAGATTTGAGACCTAAACGCTGATGCAATCCAGGTGCGCGCGTTTGCAGTTGGGACAACTCGTCCTGCTGCCGGAATCCTTCCATCAAGTAGGCCTGGGCGGTCATGCGTATGCGCTCAGTCGCGGTATTGTCCACCGGCTCGAGCGCAAAGGTGCCCAGCGACCAACCCAGGATGCGGAACGCGGCCTTTTGAGGAGGCAAATTGAAGCCCTCAATACTGGCATCGATGATCTCTCCACTTCGCAAATGCAAGCGCCCCACCCGATCCGCTTGAACGATCAGTGTTCCGTCTTTGCGTGAGGTTCCAAACAACTGCATCAAATCCGGCAGAGGAATCTCGGCTAAGTTGCCAGTCATGCGAGCAGCGCTTCCACTGGTCGTCACCGTGGCGGGCCGGCTCGTCTCTTGGCCTTGAGCCACCCCTTGCAAATTGCGACGTGAACCGGGAGGCGACTCATCCACTGCAACAAGCTTCAAAATGCTCGTACCGATAAGCAGACGATCTCCCTCGGTCAGTGAAGCGTGTTGAATTCGCTCACCATTTACAAACGTACCGTTCGTCGAACCGAGGTCTTCCACACGGACTACACCCCCGCGCATTTCTATGTGCGCGTGCCGACGCGAGACCATTTCTTCGACGAGAACCATATCGAGATCGCTCGAGCGCCCAACGATGACGGGGATGCCTTCAACAAGGGGGAACTCGCCGCCCTGGTACTTTCCAGAAATGAAGCGCAGTACGAGTTGGCCGTGTGAGCCATCCCTACGCCCAGGCTGGTTTTGCGGGGAATTCATGACGTTCGGAACTTCGACTATGGTCTACCTTCTCCAGGACGGCTAGCCCCGAGCGTGATTTGCTGCTTGAGAATCCGAGACCCCGTCCCATGTTTGGGACTGGAGTCCCAAGAAAGCCCAAAGAGCTGGACTGCCCCGGCCGCCTTGAGTTGGTAATTGAAAAGGACAATAGTTTCAACGCCCTATGATGGTCAAGGAAGCTGCAAAAAAGCCCAACTTCCGCTCTTGGTTCAAGGGACGATCTCCCCGGTTTTTGCCGAGGCCTCGATGGGTCCCACTGGTAAAAACACGCTAAAAGTGGAGCCTAGCCCCAGACGCGATTCTACTTCAATACGTCCGGCCATTTCCTCGACGATACGCTGACTGATCGCCAAGCCTAGACCGCTTCCCCCATCCTTGGTCGTGACGAAAGGCACGAAGAGATTCTTTCGAATCTCCGGAGAGATGCCGGGACCGCGGTCGGTCACGGCGACGACCACCCAAGATTTTCCTTCCTGCCTCGGTGAAGATTCCGGGCGCGTCGCGGAAGTAACCTGTACGGAAACCACCACTTCGCCCTTCGCTGACATGGCCTGGATGGCGTTACGGATCAGGTTAATAAGCACCTGTCTCAACTGCTCGGCGTCAACGCGCACTGTAGGAAGAGCTGAAGCGATGCGGGTAGTCAGCACACACTCGGGGCTTTCTGCCTCAAGAATTTTCGTTGTCCGCACAACCACCTTGCCTACGTCGACTGGGCCAATCGACGCCCGTGCCGGCCGAGCGTAGTTGAGTACAGAGCCGACGACTCGGTCCAAACGATCCACCTCCTCCAAGATGATGGAGACGAACTCAGATTCGGTTTCATCACCATTGTGACCAGGAGCATCGTTGAGCAGTTGGGCCGCCCCCTTGATGGCTCCTAGGGGATTTTTGACTTCATGGGCAAGACCGGCAGCCAAGCGTCCCAAAACGGCAAGGCGGTCGCGAGCTTGAAGCTCTCGATGTTGACGTGAGTTCTCCAGCACTACCCCCGCCTTGAGAGCCAAGTCTTCCAATAGAATGACCTCGTCAGCCGAATATGCATCAGCGACGCGATCGTCCGTCATGAGCAACAGCCCCGCCGTTCCTTGTCCCTCGCTCCGCAAGGGGAGGATGACCCCGCGACGAAACTCACCCAACAGATCCGCAGTCGCCAAGACTCGACCGTATTTGCGGATCTCTCGCGCATCTCCACTACGACGCGCCTCCTGAGCGTTGAGGGCCACGTCGTCCATCACGAGCGAAGGGTCTTCGGCCAGTTCTTCCAAGATGGGCTGCATTTGAGCAACGCCCAACTTTTCGGGCGCGTCCGGACCGAAACTGGCGACAAGTTGATAGTGCTCTGCGATGGGTTCTCGGATCAGGAGGGCTGCCGCCGTGGCCCTCCGCGATGACTCAAGCGCGGTCATCATCAGAGTGCCCAACTGCTCTACCTGAAGCACATGAGTGAGTTCTCGCCCGAGTTGTTTCAAAGTGCGTTCCAAGTCCGCTCTTTCGCGAAAAAGCGTGCGGTGAATCGCCAGGCTCACTTTTTCGCGTAGGGGCTCGAACACGACCAAGATCACAAGCGTGGCCAAAAAGGCCGCTAGATACATCGTATCGAGCCCGCCGAAGACCCGCACGAAGACATAAAAAATCGCCGCCAGAAAACTGGCCAAGGCCGCCGAAAGCATGACTTGACCGAGCACGTCATACACATCGACAAAGCGACGACGAATCAACGATTCGCTCAACACGAAGAGGAAGAGGATCGAAAAACCGGCGCCGATGGGCGGCACTGGCACGTCCAAAAACCACAAGAAGTCGGCCAAACTGGCCGCAACAGCGAGGGCGCCCACAATGACAAGAAACTGAACTCGACGTTGAGTCGCACGAGAGCGACTTTGATACCCTCGCTTCCAAAGGGAATAGAGCCCGGCCCCCAACAACCCGAAGACGTACAAGAAGACAATACCTCGCAACCACCATCGCTCGAGGGGACCAAAGAGCGAAAGAACCGCGACTGGGCCCGCGAGGACCCCGGCGATGCGCTGCAAAGTCGGACGACGCTCCGTTTCAGGCATCAGCTCTTCGAAGAGCCGGAGCGCAAACTGCGGAAGCAGTACTGCCAGGATAGCCGTGAAGCGAGCCCAGACGTCAGCCTGAACGAAGTGATAGAGCCACTGGGCAAGGTACCAGAGTCCCGTATCCAAGGCGAAGGCGGCAAACCAAAGTTGAGGACGACCAGGACGGCGACGAAGCAGAATGCTCACCGCGATAGCGATGGCAAGAGCGCCACAAAAGAGAGAAACTTGGGTGCGAAGATCCATCGCGATAACTCAGCCGGTTTCGTCCAAGAGCGCGTCGAGCACTCGCGCGGGCAAGAACTGCTCTAGCTCCTTTTTGGCCTTCTGGTAACTCGCGTCGGACGAGTTCTTTGCCTGTGCAAGCTCATCAAGAAGGGCACGTACTTGGGTAGATGATACCTCGGGCAGAAACACGCGCGGGGCGTCGGGATGCTCGACCCCCGCGCGTCCCAGCACCAAAAGCGGAGCTTCTGCTGTCAGTTCCTCGAAGTGATGCCACTTGTCTACGTCGTGCAAGACATCGGCTCCGACCACGAGACGCAACTGCTCGCCGGGAAAGCTCCTCTTGAGGGCTCGCACAGTATTGAGTGTAAAGTTGGGAGAGGGCAGCTCTCGCTCGATGCGACTCACTCGGACGCGCTCATCATCGCAGAAGGCCAAGCGCGCAAGTTTCAACCTCAAGTCAAAAGGCGAAAGCTGCTTATTAAAAGCATGCTGAAAAACGGGGACTACAATGACCCGATCGGCTGCTCCGACGGCAAGAACGTATTGAACGGCCAGCACATGACCTAGGTGGGGCGGGTCGAAACTGCCGCCAAAAATCGCGAGGGTCCCCACTCGATACCTCTCAAGTGTCCGAAGTCACCTGCATGCGCAACGCCCGCGGTGATGCCAAACGGTGGCTCGTGACCTCCTTTAAGTCGCGATCGAAAATCACAGCGCGTAGCTCTTCTTCTTCATCGTCGATCATCATGATCCCGTGGGTCGGAAAGCTGCCTGGTGAAAGAAACCAACGACGGCCCACCTGTTTGACTAGAGGCTCATTGTTTTTGCCAAAGATGAGCAGATTGGCAGGCAGGATGTCTTCTTCTTCCAAATAAGCCTTATCAAACAACATGACCGCAACTTTACCCGCAATGAGCTCGACACTCCGTGTCGTTTCCCCTGGAAGGGACTCGAACATACGCAAGTCGGTCCGCTTACGTTCTCGACCAAGAAAGGCATCAATCTTCTCGGCAGATGCACTGAGACACTCTCGCGTAGCCCGGGATAAAATCGTCGCATCATCCGCACTCGGACCGACCAGTTCTTCGGCCCAAGCCGCGACCACCCCTTCGAGCTTCCGGTCTGCTCCCAGATACACCACACGTTCCGCCTTCCATTCTTCCTGGAGAAAGCGTGCAGCCTGCGCCAGGGGCTCGAGGTGATCGAGGGCGGGTCCAAGCAGTCCGAGTCGCATCAGTCATCAGTATAGGAGTCCTCTCGTAAGACTCTAGGTCGAAGCTCCAGCAGCCAATACAAAGCAGTTTGGCGCCGCGTTAGTCTTCGATCAAAGCGCCAAACAGCCCCAAACCTCCCGCCAGGAAGGCGAGGTCGAATACGCCCAATAATCGCAAGTAGGCAAAAAGCTGGGTAAAGCTGGCCCCATCCAGCGCCGCGCGAGTTCCTGCCACGGCGGTGAGAACGACTGGCGAAAGCAGGGGCAAGAGTACGACGGAAATGGCCAAGTCACGCGCAGATGTGCGCACGCTCATGGAGCCGAACAAAGTCCCCGCCGCCGCGATGCCAGGACTCGCGAAAAGCCCCAATACGCACAAAGACGGAGCAATGCGGAGCAGATCGACCGAAAAAAACAACGATGCGAGGGGAAACACGACCGCTTCGATCGCCAAGAGGAAGAACGAAAGCGCTAGAGTTTTGCCCAAGAACAAGGCACCGGGGGAAAGGGGGCTGCACAACAACCCAGCCAGCGCGCGCCCCTCTCTTTCTCGAGCCCAGCTGCGACCCAAAGAAAGAACGGCCGCGAATACAATCGAAAGCCAGATCACGCCCGACATGACGGCTCGACCGGCCAGCGGCCCACCGTGGAACGACATAGAGGCCAATACGACCACCAGTACCGCAAAGAAGGCACTTGTGGTCGTGACCTCATAAGATCTCATCTCTGCTAGCGCGTCTTTGCGGATCACGAGCCAGACCTGCTCGACGAAAGAAGGGATGGCTCGACGGGGCGCCTCAGGGGCCGAAACACTCACGGCCGGAGCATACGCAAAGCCCGCACAATGCGGTATAGGGGCGCCCATGTCTGAACACATCGTCGTCGAGCACGAGTTTGAATGCAGCGAAAAGGCCTTTTGGGAGGTATTTTTGGACAACGACTACAACCGAGAAATGTTTCTCGGGCACCTCGGCTTCAATCGCTGGGAGATCGTGCAGCTTGACGAAGGTGAGGAGCGGGTGTCTCGTGCAGTCGAGGTGGAACCGAAGACCGGACCTTTGCCCGGCCCCATCAAGAAGGTGATCGGCGAGAAAATCGGCTACCGCGAAGAGGGCACATTCGACCGTTCCAAACGCCGATATGAGCTGAAGGTGATTCCAGGTTTGCTCGGCGACAAGATCAAAGTCGAAGGGGCGCAATATACGGTTGCCCTGGGAGAACACCGATGTAAGCGCGTTTTCGAAGCGACGATATCCGTTAAGATCTTCGGTATTGGCTCATTGATCGAAAAGCAGATCGCTACCGACATGCGTAAGGGCTACGAGGTCGGAGCGCAGTACACCAAGCAGCATCTGAGCAAGAACGAAATCCAATAAAGCTGCAGGTGCACAGGTGCGCAGGTGCGCAGGGTGTGTGAGTGACGAACGCAGCATGAAGAGTTAACCTCAAATCGTCACTCTCCGCAGTTGTTTCATAGATGCCACAAGAAACCACCGTACTCATCATTGACGCCCATCACTTCCAAGCATCATTGGAGGAACAATTGGGCTCGCGACAGGTCTATGTCGAGCACGCCACTGCTTCGGATGCTGTACAAGTTGCATCGGTACTTGTCCCCGATCTAGTGGTGGTCTCCGGAAAGTCCGGGGCCGACGTACTCGTGCAAGAACTCGGAACGGTGCGCCCTTTAGTGCCAACCATCGTCGTAGCCGACAGGGCACAGGTGAAGAAGCTCCGCGAGCAGGATCTCGCCTTAGCCGCTTTGGTCCCTCACGATCTACCCACAGCTGCAATCTCTCACCGCATCGCAACCATGGCTCGCAAAAGCGCCAGCGGGGAGTTGGTCATCAAACCCCCGAAGTCCGCTTCGCCAGATTCGCAAGCTTCTTCCACCAAAGGGGCCAAGAGCGCGAGCTCCCAATCGACCATGCCCAAGCCCGGGGGCGCCACCAAGTCGGCCTTCGGGGCCAACGCCGGCAAGCTCGGCACCAAGAAAGTGCCCACGCGGAGCTCTGGACTCGCCGACCGACTCAGCCAGAAGGCAGGGTTGTCTTCAACCAAGAGCTCGGAACGCAAAACCGCAGGAGCAAGCAAGTCACTGGGCAGCAAAGGCGCTCCAAGCAAGACTACCCCAGGAAGCACTTCAGCAGTCAGATCGACCGAGCAGAAGTCGAGCATCAAGCCCCCCGGAGCTACCAAGAAAATCGGCGGGGCCCTGACTCAGAAGACGACAACTCCTCTGCACAAAGCCAGCGCTCCTAAAACAACGTCGGCTGTTTCTGAGGTAAAAAATGCGGCCCCAAGTCCTGCCCGCGCCGGCGCTCAGGGGTCCGCTTCGCTCAAGGCCACCCTAATTGGTGTGGCGGCTCCTGCCCTGGGAACTGAGGTACCACCAAAATCCCCTGCGAACCCCTTCGCAAAAAACAACTTGGCCGAAACCGATCTTTCGACGAAGTCCACCGCTCCCGCGCAATTCGTCCCTCTCCCTCTTGACGATCTCGATCCGGATTCCATCACCTTATCTGATGCAGGTAACGACGAAGAGGAAGAGACCGTTCGTCTAACGGGCAACAAGCTCATCTCGTCGCCCCCCCTGCCGAAGGAGACAATAAAAGAACCGAGTCCTGTGCAAGTCCAAGCATCGGTCTCGAAGTCCAGCGCTCCTTCACCCTTCTTTCCTCGGACCGAGACCGGCGGGCTGTCGTCGTCCCGGGGAGAGGAGCTATCCATGGTGGCGCAGCTGCCCGTAGACTTGAAGCAACCTCTTTCAGGAGCAAAACGACCAAGTACGGCCTTACGCCTTGCCTACCTTGATACCGACCTCACCCGAGCCGATTTGCTCACCGGGGCGCTACGTCGCAAGGGCCTCGAAGTGTTTCCTGTCACCCCGGATATCGAACAAACCCGGTGGCCTCTCCTGAGACGCTTCGCACCTCAGGCGCTCGTCGTGGACGAAAAGGGCCTGGCTCGCAGAAGCGCCGACTGGGTCGAGACTTTTCGAGGAGATCCCTTCTTGGGTCACGTACCGCTGATCGTGCTCCGCTTCAGTCGTCTCTACCAAGAAGACAACGAAGTCGTGGACCTCGATCCCTTGCTCACCTTAGTGGAGCATCTGGGGCAAGACGAAGTCGCACTCCTCGAAAAACTCGCGCCGGCTCGAGAAGTCGACCTCAAGATGAGTCAGCTCGGTCCGGTCCGGCTCCTGCAGCTCCTCACCGAGCAAGATCGCAACACCCGCATCGATTGCCGCAGCGAAAACGAAGAAATCGCTTGGCCCCTTGGACCGGGTTATGCGGGGAACGCCAAGTTGCGTAAGACGAACAGCGAAAAGGTCTTGGCGAAGCTTTCCCCCAAAGAAGCGATGGCGTGGCTTCTGCGTCACGAAGACCTCGACGTTGCTGTGCACGAGCATACCGAACCTCTCGCGCATCCCAGCGAAAGCATCGACTCGGTTGAACTTCTGCGAGAAGTCACCGACGCCCTAGGTATCCCCGAAAAACATCAGAGCGTTCGTCCCGGCGTTCGTTCGGGGGGGCCGACTTCAAGTCAAAGTGCGGCGACGCCGACCGAGCCGAACACCGCAAACCTCGTCGAATCAATTGGTCCCCGTTCTGCCGGAAGAGGACACGATGACTCACCTCTCCCCGTCGAGATTCCCGCGGCACCTCGAGCTCCCGCGGCGCGCCTGACCGATCCATCGCCCCAAATGGCCGGGCTCTCGGCAGGACCCCGCCTCTGGGGTCAAGTCCAAAAAGGAACACTCGACGCCTACGCCTCGTACCAGGCACGGATTGCACCCCTCGCCGCAAAGCTACCTCCTCAAGCTCGAGCCTTGCTTGCCCCCGGCCTGCTGCTCTTCACAGGCCTCTTGGTCCTGCTGCTCGTATTCGGTCTGAACAGCGAACAGTCGAACACCTCGGGTAAGGCCGCAGCCACGGTCGAAGCCGGTGAGGCAAAAGAAGCTCAGGAGCCAACGGCCGACCAAGCCCCGGCAAAACCGACCCAAAAGACAGCCGCCCAGGGACAAAACGACTCCAACGAAAAAGACCTAGAGGTAACGGACGAGCCGGACGCCCCGATTGAGGGTGACCTCTGGAAGATCGCGGCCGACACCCGCAAAGACGGTTGTGAAATCATCGCAGGAGGCAAAAAACCAGGGGTCGAGTCTCCGGCCAAAGCCCAGAACTATCTACGTCAGGCTCGCAAGATGCTCATGATCGGCAACACCGAAGACGCGCTCGAGCTCATGTGCCTCTCGGGACTGAGCGATTCGAAAGGGCCCGCCGCCGAAGCTCTAGCCGAGTACTATTTGAGTCATCGCTCGCTCGGCCAAGCCGAACATTGGGTCAAGATCTCACTTCAGGCGGATTCTGAGCGCCGCAAATCGCAAGAGTTGCTCGCGGACATCGAAAACCAAAAGGGCAACCACGAAAAATCCCGCGACTTGTTGCTCAAGACGATGAAGCTCACGGGTCGCGAAACCTCGACCTTGGCCGCTATTGGTCGCAAGTTGATCGCAGACGCGCACCAGGCGACCAAGGGCGGCGACCTTCCCCGAGCCGAACGCGCCCTCCGTCGGGCCGCCGTCCTCGTTCCCGAAAGCAGCGGGGTTGCTCTAGAGCTCGCGCAGGTGCTCGCCGAAAGAAAGATGGCCGATGCTGCTCTGCTCTGGGCGGAACGCGCCTATTCTCTCGACCCAACCTCGGCGCACGCCCTCTTTTACGCCGGAAACCTAGCCGCTAAAACCGGGCGTAAAAAGGCTGCCAAGAAGTACTTCCAGCGCATCCCCCCCGGGGATCCCCTCTACCAGAAGGCCACTGCGCGCATTTCAAAGCTCTAAGAAGCGTAAGTTTGGGCTTTGCCACCTCGCAAAGCGACGATTGCAACCAGGGGCGCGAAGTGCCAGATCAGCCCCGCGTGCGCTCCCCCGCTTCAAAATCGAATACTGAGGCCGCCTCCTCGATGACGATCGAGGCTTGGGCCTTTAACTACGTGACGACCACGGAGCTTGAAACCAAGCGTCATCCAACAGAGCTCCCCGTCGTTCTGGCCGAAGAGCACTTTTCCGTTCCCTCGGCTCCGGGTCGCCCGGTGCAACTGCAAGTCACTCGCGAACGTCCCAAAAATCGCAAAGCAGGCGCGCTGGTGCGAGCAGACGCGCGGGCGGAGCTCAACCACAAATTCTGGCACCACGAACTCCAGGCTGCTGAACTCTTCTGCTGGGCTATTCTACGGTTCCCCGAAGCTGAAGAGGAGTTTCGACGCGGTCTGCTGCGCCTAGTCAGCGACGAAATCAGGCACATGTCGCTGTACGAGGAGCGCATCCTGGCCGACGGGTATCATCTGGGAAGTTTTCCCGTCCGCGATTGGTTCTGGGATCGTCTCCCCACCTGTAACTCCCCGCTCCAATTCGTGGCGCTCATGGGTATGGGGCTCGAGGCCGCGAACCTAGAACATACCCAGCGCTTCGCCCAATGGTTCCGCAAGGCTGGGGACGAAGCCAGCGCCCGCGTTCAGGATCAGGTGGGACTCGAAGAAGTCGCCCATGTGCGCTTTGCTAATCACTGGTTCTGCACCTGGTCGGGAGGGATCAACTTCGAGGCGTGGAAGAGCAGCTTGCCCCCGCCTCTTTCACCTCTGCTCATGCGCGGTAAGACCATCGCCCGAGAGCGCCGCCTCAAGGCGCAGTTTCCCCCCGAGTTCATCGACGCGCTGAGCGCGTGGCAACCCGAGGACGACTAGGGCCATGGGATTCGGCTGGCTCCTGCACCCCGACGCCGAAGGAGAGCTCCGCCGTCTTGGAGAATCGGCGGGTGCTTCCTACGAGCCACGTCGCACGACGCACCGATTGGCTCGAAATCTGAAAACCCGCTTTTCGAGTCTAACGGCCGATGACGTCAGCCTGCTGCCCTCAGAACTCGCCACATTCCCACGACAAGACGGGATCACCTGGCTCCCTTGGTGTCCCACCCCCTACCTCGCTCGCCTAGCCAACAAACACTTGGGTCTTCGATCTCGGTTTCCGAAACCAGAACTACTCTACCGGCTCAACGACAAGGCCTATCTACAAAAATACCGCTCGTGGACGGCTCCTAACCGGATGCTCCTGCTCCAAAGGGCCCAGCTCGACGAGAACCTTGTTTTAAGCGAAAGGCCTCCACTCTCGGTCGGGCAGGGAGGCCCCGCCCGCTTTCGCCTCAAACAACGCTTTGGTCAGGCAGGGCGAGGACAGCGACGCATCAATGCCCGCTTGAGCCCCGACGACATGCGCTTTGTCGAGGATAGCCTGCGCAAAGGGGGCCTCATCCTCGAGCCAGAACTCGACCTTACGCTCAACTGCTCACTCCATGGCGTCATCGGCGACGACGGCATCCTGCTAGGAAAGCTAGTCCCCTTTCGAATAGACCGCTTTCAGGCTCCGCAGCAAGGCATCGCACACCTGGGCCTCCCCGATGTACCCCTTCTCACCGACTCAGCTCCCCGGCTGGGACGTCAAGTGGCAGAAGACCTCCGGGCGGAAGGCTATCGAGGCCCATTTGGCCTCGACTTGGCCTACACCACGTCGGGGGAGCTCTACTTGCTCGATCTCAACGCGCGCTTCACCCTACACTGGTCCCAGGGCATGGCCGAAAACCGCAGCCTGGCTTTGGGCTTACTGCCCAACTATTTTTCGACCCGATAGATCTGAAGCGACTCGTTGGCCACAAAGCGAATACGTTTGATGAGTTCATCGCCCTCGACTTCCTGGGCCGCGGTAAGCACCTTCAGAAGAGCACTTCGGGACCGACGCAGTTCACCGATCAACCAGCCAACATCGGCCGCCGCCTCACCCGTCAAACGGCTCGCCCTGACCTCGATCTCACGCACTTGTTGTTCGGCCCGACGATAAACATCACCCACCTTCCCGGTTCCATCGCAATCGGGACACCCTGCTAGGCCCCGTTCACTGGACACCTCACCGCTCCCCAAGCAAGTCAGACACGTTTCCTGAGTGATCATAGTCTCGATGCTACGCCCGCGCCCTGCTCCCATCAACCAATGGGGCATGACTCACTCGTAACTAATCGAAACGATTTCGAGCTCGAGATCTCCCGCTGGACGCTTGACGACGACATAGTCTCCTACCCTGCGCTTCATCAAAGCTCGTCCCATGGGCGACTTGTAGCTCAACCAGCCTCGCTCGGGCTCGGATTCGTCAGCCCCCACCAAGGTGTAGGTCTTGCGCTTGCCGTCTTCGTCCTCGACCTCGACGGTGGCACCAAAGCGTACCTCTTGATGCTGAACAGCACCCGGCTCGACGATGACCGCGTGGTCGAGTCGTTGAGTCAAAAATCGAATCCGACGATCTATCTCTCGCAGTCGTTTTTTTCCGTAAATGTATTCAGCATTTTCGGAACGATCGCCCTGGGCCGCCGCCTCGGCCACTTCGGAAACGACCTTGGGGCGCTCAACCCCAGCCAACTGCTTGAGTTCCTCCTGCAGTTTTTTCGCGCCGGATGGCGTTAGATAATTCGCTTCAGCCACAAGGCTCCCGATTGGAGCTGGTTTATGCCTTTTGGGCAAGTTGGCAGGTTAGCCAAAATCAAATGTTCCACGTAAGCTGAATCCGAGCCAGGAACCACCGTGACTTCGCCACATTTTCATCCGCTGTTTGTCGCGATCGATGCCAGCACTACCTCCGTTCGTTGCATCATCTATGACGAAACGGGACACGAAGTAGCCACCGGACGTTCGCCCCTGTCCTACGATCAGGTGGGCGAGGACGGGTACGAACAGGACGCCAACTCATGGTGGGTCGCCCTCTGCGCCGCCACCCAACAAGCTGTCGCCGAGGTCTCGAGCGAGAGACACAAAGACATCAGCACTATTTGCATCGCTCACCAGCGCGAAACAGTCGTCGCCACAGACGCCAATGGTGAGCCCCTCGCACCCGCTCTTTTGTGGATGGATAGCCGATGTAAAGAAGACGTCGCCGTCGCCGAACGCAAGATTGGTACCGTTCGCTTACACGCCGTTTCGGGCAAGCCGGCCTGTACGACCCCATCAGTGTACAAGCTGATGTATCTTTTTCGCACTCATCCCGAACTACTCGACGTCGCCCATATCGCCGATGTGCACTCTTTTTTGGTGCGGCGCCTTACGGGACGAAATATCTCCCCTTTCGCGTCCGCGGATCCAACCGGTTTGGTCGATATGCGAAAGAACGCCTGGTCGCGCAGTTTGACCAAGATGCTCGGCCTCGACCCACATCAACTACCGGAACTCGTCAATAGCGGCTACCTCATTGGTCCGTTGACCAACAGCGCTATCGAAGAAACGGGTCTTCCCAGGCACGTCCTCGTCTACGCTGGCGCCGGCGACTCGCAGCTTTCGGGACTCGGCGCTGGGGTGATTCAGAGCGGTACCGGCTTCATCGATCTGGGCACGGCCATTTCCGGAGGCATCATCGTCGACAACTACGAAATCGACAACGCCTTCCGCACGCTTCACTCGGCCATTCCCGGGCGCTACTGCCTCGAAACCACAATCCGGGGCGGCATGATTACCCTATGGTGGTTGATCGATCACCTACTCGGATCGACTTCGCGCAAAAAGACCATGAAGGAGCTCGAAAGTCAGGCGCGTCGTGTCTTACCCGGAGCCGACGGGCTCATCACGATCCCCTACTGGAACGGGGTCATGAACCCCTACTGGGACGACGGAGCCCGTGGCGCGTTCATTGGCCTCACCCCTCGACACCGCCCGGCCCACTTGTATCGCTCGGTACTGGAGGGGATCGCAATGGAGCAACGTCTGCACCTAGAAGGAATAAGACAGGCCGTAGGGAAAGTCGAAAACCTCATCCTCATCGGTGGTGGCTCCCGCAGTGATCTGTGGTGCCAAATCTTCGCCGACGTACTTGGCACGCCCCTGCACCGAAGCCGTGCGCCTGACGCGGCTGCCCTCGGAGCGGCCATCTTGAGCGCGGTTTCCCACGGCCACCATCCGAGCTTCGAGCGCGCGACCGATCAAATGTGCAAGTTGGGCGCTCGCTTCGAACCCGGCCCCAATAACGAGACCTATGAGCGTATATACCGAGATGTCTACCGGGGACTCTATGTCGACATTTCGTCGCGCATGAGCGAACTCGCGCGCATCCGCATGCTCTCCTCCCATCACCCGCTGACGAGCTTCCCGCCCCCCTTGCGCGACTGAACGAAACCTGCTGCGCGGCCTAAGAGTCGTCTTGGTCAAGTACGAAGAGCAACGAATAGCTCAGCACTGTCGGGCGCTCGGGCTTTTCGAACTCGACCCGAAGGAAGGCCGAACGCATACAAGCGACAAAGGACTCGTCTCCTATCTTTTGACGCACCCCCCTTATTTCCGGGGCGCCACCCTGACGACCGACGAAAAGGTCGAGACCGAAAGAGCCCGGTTTACCGGGACGGTCGACCAGACGATAACAATTCAATATGGCCTCCTCTTGCTCGGAAATCGCAGAGAGAAAAGGCGCTTTCGACTTAGGAGAATTCGACTCGCCGCCGATATGCATGCCCAAATGCCGAAAGCTGAGCTCCGGAAGTCCCCGCTTTGGATCAGGCTCGCGGCTATCGATGAGGGGGTTGGGCGATGGAGAAGAGGTCGTCGATCCTGAGCCCCCTTCACCTGGCTTCGGTTCCCCATGATCTTGACGTCCTGACTCTGAATCCACAATTGAGTCAGGGCTCTGCGCCGGAGGCGTCGATCCCGACGCACCCGAGCAACCAAAGAGCGGAGTACCGGCAAAAAGGAACGAAAATATAAGCAGCGCGCGCATCATGATGCCGCCCTCATTATGGCGTCCGGGCGGCAACGGAGTCACCAGCTGCTTGGAAAATTTTGAGTTCATTTTTGTCCCAGATTGAAAAAACCTAGCGCCAAGAGAAGGGCCTTTGCATTTGCGCGGGGATAAGTTCAACTCGATTCATGAGGCATCGGGCTTGGTTCTGCTTCGTCTTGCTCACGCTCACGAGCTCCGGATGCAATCGCCCCAAACAGAAGACGGGTGGTGCCATGATGGGAAGCGTCACCACGGGCGATCGGGTAGACAAACAAAAGGCCCTTGACGAAGGGGACACCGCTCCCCTCGGGAACGCGCCTGTTCCCTCCAAGCCGCCCCCCCCTGCTCCCCAGCCTTTCGTGGACGCGGTGCAAGAAAAAAGCACAGAGTACGCTGAACTCACCACGCGCTGGGGCCCGGCAGAACTCGTCGATCTTGGCCCTGCTGCTTCGGTCTCGGCGACTCCCCTGGGGGCCGTCTTCGTGACGCGGGACGATCAAGTCGTTTTGGCCAAACGAAAAGGCACAACCGGCTTTGAACCGATCACCTTACCCCCTCAGGCCTTCATGAAGTTCGGCTGGGGA
The DNA here is from genome assembly GCA_050300635.1 of Polyangiaceae bacterium. Taxonomy (GTDB): domain Bacteria; phylum Myxococcota_A; class Polyangia; order Polyangiales; family Polyangiaceae; genus NIC37A-2. Next base: position 290,590 of record JBNKYC010000014.1, on the reverse strand, counting down.
CCTTCGGTTTCCCCCGCGCACGCTTACTGGGCCTCGCGCTCGGGGCGCCTCATGCGAGCTTCACTCAAGACTCAAGAGGTAGAAGCCGTATTCGATCGGGCGCGGCCGACGACACGAACGTCTGTCGTTCACGCGACAGGGCGTGACGTTGTGGCCTTCGTCGCCGAAATTGACGGCAAGTCATACGCCTACGTCTGGGCCAGCCCTGGAAGCGGCGCAGCAGAAGTCCTGGACGCTTCCGCCGACGGACACCAGGCAACCTCGGTGAGTCTCGTCGAAGGAGTACCTCATCCCAGATTGATCGTGCTCGAAGGACGTACAAGCATGTCACCGGTTCATTCCCGAGTCGTCCGCGTCACACCGCGACGCATCACCCTCGACTTCAGCGAAGTCGTTTGGATCGGGCCTGGCTCCCACGACTTGACGGAAATCCACGCGGTGGGCGCGCGGCAAGGCGAGACGGTCGCGTTCTTGCCCACACAGAAGGACTTCAACGGTTTTGGGGTGGCCCAACTCCACATCGATCAAAATGGAGGTGAATCTCCCGAGCCCAGGTGGCAGCTCTTTCCTAATGGTCTCGATCCGGCTCCTTTAGCCGCTGCACCTATCTGCGGCAAAAACCACATTGTTTTCGCTCGCCCCTCCGAGAAGCGCCCCCGTTCACCTCAAGAGCTACACATCGCCCCTGTGGAAGCCAAGCAGCCTAAAGAAGGCGAAGTTCTGGTGCGCTCAAGAGCCTTCAATGACGTCTCAATTGCACCCATCAAAGGAGGCGCCATCTTGGTATGGACCGCAGACAAGCGCTCTTGGGGCATGGTTCTGAGCTGTCCGAAAAACTAGCGCCCCTCAAAAGACGGCAGTTGGGGAAGAAAGACCTCAACCCTGTTTCTCGCGATCCGTTTCTTCCAACGACAAGGCGACGAAAAAGAAGGCTGAGATCTGGCGAAACCAGTCCAGCGAGGAGGGAAGAGATGTTGCTCGGAAAACGATACCCAATGACCCTGGCGGTTTTAACCGCGACCTGGTCCGCCGTCGCCTGCAAGAGCCACGATCCAGTGCCCGTCTCCTCGTGCGCGCAAGTGGTCAGTCACGCGCGCAAGTTGCTAGGCGATCGCGCCGAGTCGTGGGCAAAAATGAACCAACGTTGCCAGACAGCTAGCGACCAAGACCGAGGCTGCGTGATGGTCGCCGACAGCGCCGCCGACATCCTTCGCTGCTCGATGTAGCGATTACTTGAGCGCGACAATGTACGCGAGCCAGCCAGGTTGGTTTTCGGCTCGGGTAGTGCGGCGGTACTTTTCTTCGTGGTCCACTTCGGCCTGGTCCCAGTAGACGTGAACCTGACTAAACCCTGCTTCTTTGAGCAGCTCGGTGATTTCGGGCAAGGACCAGTAGCGCCACTCATAGGTGAACGCCTTCTTCATTTTCGTCCCGTCCCTAAACTCGAAGTGGATGTGATTGACGATATCGTGGGTGATGGGGTCGAAGGAGTGTTGCTCCCAAACGTAAGTGAAACCGCCCGCAATTTTCCGCGGCTCGAGCATCGGCTCTTGAGATTCCCATCCACCATAGGCGTCACAGAGCAGTAACCCCTCTGGTGCGAGGCTTTCGTGCACTGATTCGAAATACCCGCGCAAATCTTCGCGTGACTTAAAAACCCAATAGCTGAAGTTCAGCGCATTTACGATTTCGAACTCGCCCGGGCGAGGATTGCGCACATCTTCTTGGAGCAAGGTGACTCGCTGTTGCGCTTCGCCCAAAGGGGAAATGTTGTTTTCTCGTCCCCACTGGAGCGTATCGCCGCACAGGTCCACCCCGGTCGCGGTGCGTTCGGGATGGCTCTCCACCCACGCACCGCAAAGAATGGCCGTTCCACAAAAGTCTTCCCGCATGGTCATCGCCTTTTTGCCGAAAGCCTGTTTGTACATTTTACCCAGCAACTTGATCTCGTACTCGGGTGCCTGAACGCTCTTTTGGTAGAGCACGTGGCGATCCGACGTTTTTGCGGTGTACTTGGGCTTTTTCGATTTGGGTTTCTTCGACACGGGGACTTCGGGACCCTAAGCGATCGTGAACTGTTGGCAAGGGCCAGCCCGCCTTGCACACTTCGCGTCGATGGACCTCCTTCCGACTGATCGACTGCCAGCGCCCCGAAGCCGGCGCTCTTCAGCCGTAGTGACACGTCTCGCTCCGAGCCCGACAGGACTGCTACACCTGGGGCATGCCTTTAGCCTGCTTGTGGCCTTTTGGTACGCACGAAGCCAGGGTGGAAAGGTGATTCTTCGCCTCGACGACATCGACGTAGAGCGCGCCGAAGACAAGTACTTCGATACAACCATCGAAGACCTCAAATGGCTTGGGCTCGACTGGGACGACAAAGAGGTCGTCGCATCAACCCGAAAAAAGCAACATCTCATGGTCATCGACCAGCTCGTCGAGTTGGGGTGGGCCTATCCTTGTGTTTGTTCGAGGAAGGACGTTCATCGAGCAACTGGGGCCCCTCAACAGGGACAGAGCGAAGCCCCCTACCCCCAAACCTGCAAAGGAAGGTTCGAGAATCGCTCCGCAGCACAACGAACGACAGGAAAACCAGCTTCCCTACGTTTTTGTACCCCTTTCGAGCTGCAACGGGTCGAGGACCTCGTCTACGGAAACTTCGAGGAAAACGTCGCACGCACGGCCGGAGATTTTATCATCCAGCGCCGCTCAGCCGCTCCTGCCTATCAACTCGGTGTTGTGGTCGACGATGAGCTCGATCAGATCTCACATGTCATACGAGGAAGAGACTTGCTCCCCAGTACATTGCGACAAGAATTGATCAGGAAGGCCCTTGGCTGGACACCGCTCAACTACGCCCACGTTCCTCTCATCTGCGATCACAACGGCAGGCGGCTAGCGAAGCGTCATGAAGATCTTAGTTTGGCGCAGCTCCGAGAAGAAGGAACTGACCCGGGAATCATCGTTTCTTGGGCCGCACGAGTCGCGGGTCAACAGGATGACGCCCCTTCCTTCTCCGCTCGGTCGCTCATCGATCGCTTCGAACTCGCTCGGCTTGTAGCTCGAGATATATCACTACCAGAGCACCCTCGGGCGGCCCTGCTCCCCGGCGCTGCCGTATTCAGAATCTGACGTCAGGCGCCGTGGGCACCAAGAACGCTTCGCTTTCGCCAGACTGCAACTTGTCGGATTGACCTAAGGGGCGCACCTTGAGCTGTCCACCAAGGAGCTTGCGCACAGCCACACGGATGGAAGAGTAAATAGGCAGCTCTGGTGGTGAAGGAGCGACTTCTCGCTGAGAAGGAGGCGAAAAAGCGCCCGGCGACGCAACCTCCTGAGCCGCAAGGTCGAAGGAGGATTCGACAATGGTTTCCTCAGTAAAGTCATCGTCGGCAATCTCGCTCAGGACGTGAGGCTCGGAAGTCGACTTTTCGAAATCATCCTCACTCCCACCCAATTTGAGAATACAGCGGGTGATTGTTCCGGCCCGTTCGGGGCGTCCCTGACGACGAGCCGCCGAGACCGCGCGATGCAGCCAACGTACAGCGGATTCGATATCGCGCCGTTCCTCTGAAACTCGAGCAGTCTCAAGGGCTACTACGATGTCATCGTCGTCTTGTGCAACTGGTTCCGGAACAATACGTTGAGCCATAGTCTAATTCCGCATCTTGGCTCATGCTGCCGTCAATGAAAAGAGAGCAAAGGCAATACGGGGACACCACGAAAGAACAGGTGTGGTTTCTTCTTGCACATGGCGCCGGTGCCTCGTCGAGCTCTGCGTGGATGAAACGCTACGCACACTTACTATCGAGCGTCGCCCCTGTCGTCGCCTTTGACTACGCCTACATGAAGAAGGGGAGCAGGCGACCCGACTCTCAAGCCAAGCTCCTCGATACCCACCGAGAAGCTCTCGATGCAGGAAGAACGAAGTACGGGGAGCAGGTTGTCCTGATTGGCAAGAGCATGGGGAGCCGCATAGGCTGTCATCTCGCCCTGGCCGAACGCGCGCTCGGCGTAGTCTGCTTGGGTTATCCGCTGATCGGGATGGGTAAAACTGCCAAGTTGCGCGACGAAGTCCTGCTCGAACTTCCACTACCCACCCTCTTCGTCCAAGGCACGCGAGACAAGCTCTGCCCCTTGAAGCAACTTCGGGAAGTCATTGATAAGCGCAAAGCCCGGAGCGAGCTCCATGTGGTCGAAAGCGGCGACCATTCGCTTCTTCCTACCAAGACCTTCCTCAAGCAAAACGACCTGTCGCTCGAAGATATCGAGCAACAGGTCGTAAAGAGGATTCGAGCCTTTGTTGAAGAGCTCTTAAACTAGACAGCAATAACGCCGGTCAGATGTTTCACTTGATCACTCGATCACCCACCGTCCCAAAAACTCGATCCCAAACTAGATTGGATACGCAGTAGCGAGAGTCGGGATCTTTGAAGTGGTGAAGCATGTGGTTCTTCTTCAAACGAATCCCATAGGCAGACTTAGGATTGTAATGATGGAGGTAGTAGTGCGTCACATCGTAAAAGACATAGCCGAGCACGAAGCCAGCGTGCCATGACCATACGTAAGTGCTACCAAAGATGGGATAGAAGATCGCCAAGAAGACGAAGTACAGAGCGATGCTCACGGCAGGGGGCATCACCAAACGGTACTTATCCTTGGGCCACGTGTGGTGCACTCCGTGAACAAAGAAGTGCATGCGTTCTCCCAGCTTCCCTGGCGGCTCCCAATGAAAGAAGGTGCGGTGGAGCCAGTATTCGACCAAGGTCCAGACAATGAATCCGGCCACAGCGAGCGCCAGGGTCAAGACCATTCCTGCACTGGTGCGCAACGCACTGTAAGCCAGCATCAAAGAACAGACTGGCACCCAGATGATCGGAACAACCGACCAGTGAGTTCGTGAAAACAAGTCCAGAAAGTCGCTCTGGAACATTCGGGGGGATTCAGGGGTAGCTCGAAGCACGATGGGATCTCTAAATCAGGTGGTGCCGAACCTTAGAGATCGACTTCTGAGCGTGCAAGTGACCTCTATTTTTCTGTATCGGAAAATGACAAAATCAAGGCGGCCCAGTTGCGTATCTTTTTACGCGACCCATTTACAGCCAAAATGAACTACACCGAGTCTCACTAGCCCAGTCTGGGATGTCGGTTTTTGCCGGTCCAACGCTAAAGCCGAATACGACAAAGGCCGTTTCAGTCATTGAGGAGAGTCATGTTGAGGCGAAAGGATACCCTGACGACATTGGTCGATTTCGAGGAACACACGTTCGAGGGCTACAGCGAGCCAGAGTCCCTCGTGCGCAAGAAGTCCAACCTCTCTGGCGGCTCCACAATGTGGCAGGCCCGTTTGGTTCTCAGTACCTTGAACCCGAAGTCGAAAGAAGCGAAGGAACTCCGCACTTCGATCCGCAAAGGGGACATTGAGCGAGCCGATGCCTTGCTCGACTCCATTTATTCGGGTCGCCCAGAAGCCAAGGGGCGAAAAGCGACCCCTTCTTCGAGCCCCAAATCGACGACTCTCACCACGGTGCTTCCCCCTTCTCCTCGTTGGCACAAACTCGAAGTAAGTTGAGTCCTCATCGAGGTAAGGGCGGCGCCCACCACAATCGTAGAAGGCGCTTGCTGTACCTATAGTCGACCGGCGTCGGACCGTTCTGTTAAGACATGGAGCGGAGAACCAACAACAGATCATGGAAGCAACTACGGGGGGTTAGCCTCCTGGGCTGTGTTGCGCTTTTTAGCGGACACGCTCTCGCAGAATCAGAAGCGCAACCACCTGCCGCAGCCGCTACCCCGAGTCAGACGAACAACCAAGCGAAGCCCCCGAAGCAGGCCGACCCCAGGGCAAGTCGGATGACAGCGCCCCGCGTCACAGAGCGTCCCCTGGCGACGAGCGGCTTCGGAGAGCAAGTTCTCAAACGCGATCTTCTCCTCAAGACCAGCGCGGACGCCCAGGCTGAAGTTCGCTTTACGTCGAAGCTACCGATTGGACGACGGGGAGCATCGCTCTACGTCGAGAACGTTGAGGTGACCCAGGGGCGGGTCGATGCGATCGCGCCCGATAACCTCACGGCTGGGGTGCTGTTACAGGGACCGAAGAACGTACAGGCGATCACCGCCGCCGGGCGATTGAGCATGGTTGTCTTCGACGATCATGTCTCGGTCACAGTACTCAAAGGTCAAGCATTGGTGGGCAAATCTGGCCTATTCAAACCTCTGTCGGGCAACAAGATCCGCACATTTGATCTGACCCGGGGAGACTTCAGCGACCGTGATCGACTGGGGGCTCCCCAAGCTCATTCAGGTGGACTCAACTTTTCGCTCGGTGGTTCGGTGCCTATTTCTCTTCGGGCGTCAGCGGTCTCCGGAGCAGCCTCCTACTGCGGGTTTCTCTTCGATCAAACGAGCGAGATCGTGGCGGAAAGTTGTGGTCACACCAATCCAGAGAACATCGCCTTCGACGCCCCACGCGCCGGCAACTTCTGGGGTGCAGTGAGCGCGGTAGACAGCGATGGTTTCGCTGGAGAATTAAGCAAGCCTACCCTCGTGCGGATCTTGGGTTTGGCCGAGCGGTACGAAATCAAGAACGGAACAGTCCTACTGGCTCCGGGCCAACGGGCCCAAATTGTGGGTTACGAAGGACTCGTGATGCGCTACGGCACCTCGCCAGAGTTCATCCCAGCGAGTGACTCTGTCGGGATCCCAGGGCGCAAAGCTACCACCATCGAGTTCCGCAACCCGAACAACGCGGCCGAGTATGCCTTTTTGAGCCTTAGACCGCAGCTGCTCAAGAGTCGCATCAAAATTGGCCCCGCCTTGGGAACATGGCCAGAAAACGAAGTGACGATTTCGGTACAGATGTGGGACGGCGAGGGTCGCTCCCTCGACATCTTGAACAAGCACACCGTAGTAACTCGGGTCGGCCTCAAGGAGGTGGACGTCAACTTCGCTCGGCAGGGTGACAAACTCGTTGGCGTGCTTCAGCCTCAGCGGGGCCCAGGCCCTTGGGTCGTTCGCGTAAGCATTCTGGATTCAGCTGGAGACGAGGTCACTCGAGACTTTCTCGAGATCGCGAGCGCTCCTAAGCGTCCGAGAGATGAGCTCGGCAAGGAAGCACTTGACGCCGTACACAAACGCCTCGCGACGAAATAATCACTCCGTGGGATGATGCGTCGTCTTGACCTCGAGCCAAGAGAAGAAACGATCAAGTTGAGCACGTTGCTCGTCGGGCATGAACTCAAAATTGCGCCCGCGATCGATGATTTCCCAGAAATCCTTGGTCGTGACCGACGAGAGCGCATCATAGATAGATGTAAGGCGAGCCTTGGGCTCATGGGACATGTCGTCCGCAATGCGACGTGCCTGTGACTCTTGGTTGTGAAGCAAGTAGAACGAAGCGAGCTTCACTTGAGCCTTGCGTACACCGACCAGAGCACCTTCCTGACTTTGAGTGCGCAACGGGCGGTCGAGATCCAAGAAGTTTTCGAGCATCTCGTCCTCGATATCGAGCCCAAGGCTGTGAGACCACTCTACCAAGGACGAGACATCGTAGGCGACCGTCTCGGTCACAAAGGTCAACTTCATGTCGAAGCTCACATGCCCGTAGTAGATCATGTGCCGCAGTCCTTCGAGGGCAGCGTCTTTGCGACCAGCCTTGAGCATTGCTTCGATCAAGATTCGGTACTGGTTGAGCACGTTGTAAGCAGTACGCACATCCCGCGCGTTCAAAGTCGCGCGCAGGTAGGAGTTCATGTAGCGATAGACCAATCGCACTAACTCTGCGTCGTCCGCCTCGGCCGCGGCCTCGCCCACGTAGCGAGTATCGATCGCGATGAGATAATTGATATCGCGCATCGTCCCCAAGGCCTCGTTGTAAATACCAAGGTACTGGCGCATCACCTTCCACTCAACCCAGGTCTTGCGCGTCTCGAGATCGCGCAATGATTCTGGGTCCATGGCAACGAAGTCGGGATTCTTTCGAATACCAGGATGTACCAAAAACCAGTGGTTCTGCGCCGTTGACTTCTTGCGGAGGTAGCCCAAGGCGAGGTCCTTCAGCGCGTCCACCGCTCCGCTGGCAATGATCTTGTCCTTCCCTGAAATCGACGCGCTCGCGATATCAGTCAGCTCTTCCATCGAAAGTAGAGCCCCTTCCTGAGCCGTGGAGGCGTCGACAACATTCGACTGCATCGTACCTCCAACCGCGGTGGCCAAAGCCTGAGTGCGAATACGACGAATGATGTTCATCGGCTCAAGGAACCAAAACACATATCCGAAGTACGGCACCATGAGCACCACTGACGTCGTGGTGAGAATGAGCATCGACAACAACGCGACTTTGGGCACGTAGTCGTGCTGGAGCGCGACGCTCAGCCAAACCCCGCAAACGCACACAACAACATAGTAACCAATCACGCTGACATTGACCCTATCCCGAAGGAACATCCGAGTGATGCCAGCAAAACGAGCTGCTGATAGCTGCACGACGATGCTGACGACAGTGATCACAATGCCCAGAACGGCTGCAACCACTCCGGCGAGCGCACTTAAAGCGTCTGTGATCGATTCGGCATCAAAGTCGAAGTAGAGAGCCCAGAGACCGACTCGCGCCTGGGGAGACAACCCCAAGTAATCGACTGCGTAGAGCCCCCAAAAGAGCGTGAGGGACACGCCTGTTAGAAGAAAGATGGGCCAAACCCAGCGCCGCCCCAGATCGGACCAGACGGAGGACATCTCAGAAGAATGAGGCATAGACGATGAGCTCGGACGAACTAGAACCAGCGCTCAAGATACATTGCTTTGAACTTGGCGAAGGCGCCACCCACCATATCTTCGTATACATCCGGGATGTCTTTGGTCTTGTCGACCAGAATGGAAAAGTCTGGGTTACGCCAGGCGCTCCAGTCAAATCGGAGAGCAGGTTCTTCGTTGCCCGGGATGTGAGCCAAAGCCGTAAAAGTAATCGCTGCTCCCAAATACATGGCTCGAGGACGCCCTCCGACATAACCGCCAGAAAGCTTCTCTTTGTGAATGATCGTTAGAGTCGGCACCTGGGGCGCGGGCAGTTCTTCGTTTGCTTCCGTGGGGAGGGGGACGACTTCGAACTTCACGATTTCTTCTGAAAACTCGGGCTGTAGCTTGGTGTACACGTCGTCGAGCAGAGCCTTCTCCCGACGACGTGCGCTCTTACCCAAAAAGTATTGAGACGGCTGACTCTTAACGCCCATGTAGTACTGGTGGTTCTTGATCACCACCTGGTCGAGGGCATTCGCCTCCTGGGGGAAGTCCTGATGGACCTGCAGGTGTACGGTTGGACCGTTTTTTTCTGTGAAGGCGAGGACCTGTTGCATGAAGGGCACTAACGCCGGATCCTTCTTTGACGCCTTCTTCTTGAACGATTCAAGAGCCCTAATAAAGACATCATGCCTCGCGGCGGCGATCTCGCCCTCGATGAGCTTGTGGTCGGCGTACTTCTCCTTGAGTTCCTCAAGGGCCTTGATCGTGCCGACTTTCTTCGCCTTTTCGAGCTCAACAAGGAGGGCCGCCCTCAAGGCATTGTGCACTTCCCCAGCGATCTCCGTGTCGGGGTTTTTCTTGACGAAATTTTCGATCGCTTCGACAGAACCCTTTTCGACCGCTTCCCTGAGCTCTGCCCGAGGCAAGAGCAACCGTTTTACGTCCGGACGATTCCCCCCGCGAAAGAGGTAGGCCCGATAGCCTTCGACGCTGTTTTCCGCGATTGCGGCCTCATAGAGCGCCTTTTGACTTAAACTGTCCCGCCACACAGCAACCCCAAAGCCTGCACCCAAACCGAGCAACACACAGACGGTCAAAATCACCGAATTGGAAATAAAGTGAGGACGAGGGTGTGCCTCAGTCGGCGCGAGAGGGTTATGGATACCGCTGTCGACCAGAGGATTAAGTCGAGCTCGCTCAAGGTGGTCATCCGCTTGGCTCGCCTTCCAACGTTCGAGGCCAACCTGTGTCTTTTCGGCGGCGATCCCGGCGAGATCCGCCGAACCTTGGGGAAACCGCAAAGTCCCGCTCCCCACCGACACCACCACGTCGGATCCGACGGCCTGCACATTCGAAATCGATGCCGCCTCGTGGATCACCAACTGGCCAAAGCTCGCGTCAACAATCACCCCAGAAAAGAGATACACGCCAGGTTGATAAGGCATGCGGGATATGAGCCAAGAACGGGCGTACGCCCGAAAGGACAAATAGGCAGCCAGTACCGCGAAGACCACATGCACCAAGCGATGGGCCAAAGTCGTAATGGCAAAAGAACTGTGCAGGTTACCCAACCCAAAAGAAGTGAAACCAGCCCACAGTCCGGCGGTCACCAACGCGCCTAGACCCCAAAACAGACTGCTATTGTCTTTCCGCGGGATGTATCCCAATGGAATAGGAGCAGACGCCCCGAGGGATGCCCCGATGAAGCGGTCTTGAAGTGATCTAGGGAGGCCGTAAAAGTCCTGTTTCTGCATTGCCCCTAATTTCAATAGCTACAGGGAAAGTGAACCACGAGGCTTGCGCTTTCCACAAGGCGAGGCCGTTCTGGCGCAGAACAACCTCTATCCGTCTCCCCTTTTGCTCGAAGCTGCACGAAGCGAGCGCATCAGCGGCCGTAATCCACTGAACGCAATAGCGCCGCCAGGCCCACTCTCAACGGCATTTTTTCCTCAAAACGCATCAGCTGACGATTCGCCCATTGCGGATCAAAAGGCGAGGATGGGTCATGAACCAGGCCGGCTTGCTTCAAGGCATCATCGAGCGGAACGAGCGGGAAACGCTCTTCGGTGATCCGTCGCACCCAGCGCAACGTCGACAGCGCATCGAACTGCTCGAAGAGGCGGCGCACTCGGTGGCCGCTGCTGGGACACTGAGCGAGCGTACCCTCTATGCCCTCGAAGATCTGGCGAGCTTCTTCGTCGATCCAGGACGCCCCATCAAGCAAGCTCCGATTTCCTGCGGATGTCGCCCGAAGCAAACGCGCTTGGAGCTCGCCCAGAGAGGAAAAGACTTGAGGATTGTAGGTCAAGAGCAGCGCCCCGTCGTGGCTCTGTTGATCAACCCACCGCATCAGGCGAGGCCCAGTCCCAAAAGGCACACGATCGGAGCAGCGCGCGCGCAAAGCTATCGTCGATTCGTGCACGTTTTCTAGTTCTCCGATCTGACTGAGCTTGGACAGGAGATAGAAGTCTTCTCCCGCTTGACGGAGCGGAACCCCACGCACCGCAGCATAGTGAGGCAAACTGACGGCAAGTGAGCTGCCGATCGAGTGGTAGGCATAGGGCGAACCGGATGCACCAAGGCTCAGGACATAGTAGCGGAAGCTCGCTTCGATCTGCGCCATGCCCGAGTTCAGATGGGGATCTGGATGTGTCTCGTGAGAGAAGGGGAAGAGCAATCCCGCTATTGCGGTTTCGGCAGACTTCTCTTCTAGCCGCACAAAGTAGTCACCGGGCAATTGCGCGTCAGCGTCGCTCGAACCGAGCATCGAGCCATGCAGAGCTCCAGCCTGATGCAGAGCCAGGGCACAATCCATGCCCCACTTGCGGGCCCGTCCCACTCCGTCCCGCTCGCCGAAAGGAACGGCTCCCTCGCTCGCGTCGAGCAGAAGAAGATCGGTTGCCTCCCCAGCCGGTCCCTGATCTGCCCAAATCTCACTGAGTAATAACGCCCCTGGCCCCCACGAGCGACGACGAGGAGCACGCGCTAGGTGATGGGAGATCCAGCGTCGATTCTGCTCACAACGTGCTTGGGGTGCATTCGAAGGCGCATTGACGACGGCGACGACCAGACGGGGCTCTGCACGACCACTCTCATGCACCTTCGACATCAAGCGGTCCATGCAGCTCAGTTCCTCATCATAAACCGGAACCACAACTGCACTCGAATAAGGACGCACCCGCCCCGAAGAGCCGCTTTCGGCAAGTTCCACGACGCCGGGCTCACTGTAACGGAGTAAATAACGTTCGACGGTGGATGTCTTGATCACATCTAGTGGACCCGAGCAAGAATGGGCAGTCCCTGAACTACTTTCGCTTCAAGGTCGAGCAGCTCATCGGCGCGGAGCTGAGCGGTATCGTCACCGGCGTACTTTCGAGCAAGACGGAAGAAGAAGGCGTGATGGCGAGATTCGGCGCGAGCGAGATCCATATACATGTCTTTAAGTGGATCTTCTTCGGGTAAAGCATCTGCCACCATCTTCAATCGCTCACAGCCCCGCGCCTCGACTACGCCAGCCACTAACAAAGAATCAGCGAGCCCCTCTTCGCCTCCACGTCGCCCCCAAGCGCGAAGTGCCTGCACATATTCGTCTCGATAGTCTGGGGGAAGGGTCAAACCTCGTTTTTCGATCTGAAGATAGACGCGGTGAAAGTGCTCTAACTCTTCCATCGCGAACTCAATCATCGGCCCCAACATTTCGTGACGATCCGGATAACGCGCGACGAAAGCCATACCTGTGGCCGAGGCTTTTCGTTCGCAAGCGGCGTGATCAAGAAGAAAGTCATCGAAATGGGCGAGAACATGCTCAAGCCACTTCGGGTCGGTCGGGATCCTGAGGTCCAACATGGGCCGTCATTTAGCCGGGTCTCCCACGACATGCACGACAAGACTACGTCGGTGGGATCGGTTTCGGTGCTCCCAAACATAAATTCCTTGCCACGTTCCTAAAAGGAGGCGACCACGGCCCACCGGCACCACTTCGCTTGTCTTGGTGATCGCACATTTTGCGTGAGCAGGCATGTCATCGGGCCCCTCGTCGTCGTGCTCCCAACGCCGCGACTCGGGTGCAAGATCGCTGATCCAGTCTTGAAGATCCCGTGTCACACTCGGATCTGCGTTTTCCTGAATAATGAGGCTCGCCGAGGTGTGGCGAATAAAGACTGTGCACAGCCCCGTTTCGATTCCGCTTGCGGCGATCACTTCGGAGACTCGTGAAGTGATATTGTTGAGCGAGCCCCCTCGGGTCATGACCTGTATTTCTTGTTGGAATATTGACATCGTCTTGGGCGTCTCCCTCTGCGATTTATGTGATAACTGGTCCACAGTGAAGAGCGACGCCCATAATCCATCCGATCCTTATCCGAGACCAAGCGAGGGAAACCAGTCCGCCTTCATCCCGCTCTCTTTCTTCCCCCCGCGCTTGAACGACTACCTTTCGCACTTTTTTGCCGCTTCGAGCGGCAGAAGCCGCTTTTACCAGCTTCTGCTCGCGTTGTGGCGGCACCAGTCGGTGCGGACCGCCAACGCCATGGCCTTCGACCTATTTTTAGCGCTCATTCCCATGCTTGGAGTGGCGGGCTGGGGCACTTCCCTCCTCCTTCAAAATGAGAGCGAAAAGCGAAGCGACGCGTTTTCTGCCCTTGCCCCCGCGGAGCTTCACGAGTTCTTGGAACAACACTTTGAGGCGCTCGCTGCTTCACGTATCGCTCCCTTTGCCGCGCTCATCGGTTGGTGGATATCCTCCTCGGCGTTCAACACGATGATGGGCGTGTTCGAGGAGGCCTTCGATTGCGTACCGCGTAGATGGTGGCGCCGAAGACTCGTCGGGCTCGTTTTTTCGCTCATCGGTATGATGGGCCTGGCCCTCGCCGGTACCTTGGGCGTGCTGCTCACGATGGCTCCCTCCCTCGTGGGCTTTTTCATCGAGCTGCTGGCGCGAAGTGGGCTGTTCACCGTCGCACTTGTAGCCGGGGCCTACCTTGCAATGACAAGCTTTTTAGCCCTGCTTTTCCGTTACTCGATTCGTCGCCCCGGTTGGCAGCGCCGAGTGTGGCCTGGGGCCTTCTTGGCGAGCACAGTCGGAACCGCAGCGTCCGTTGCCCTGGGTTACTACGCAGGGAACATCGCGCGTTACGCTCTCTTCTATGGCGGCCTCGCCGTCATCGTCATCGTCCTGATCTGGCTATGGCTATGGAGTTCGGCCATCGTCATCGGCGCCGAGCTCAATATTGCCCTCGAAGACATCCGGCAAGAGCGCCAAAGTACCTAAACCTCTTCGGTCTACTTGGCGCGACGCGCACCACATCGTAGGCACCCTGTGCTCAGCGGGTCTTCGTCGACGAGTCCTTGGTGGACTCGGTACAAATACCAAGATCATGGCCGAGAGCCGATTGTTTGAGGCAGGTCCACCCCTCCTGGCAGCCCGAAACATCAGCTACCGTCGAGCAAATCTTGAGGCAGATCTGGTTGGGACCGCAGACAAAACCATGAGCGCAGTCGGCGGTCACCTGGTCAGAACACTCGTCTCCCGCTTGGCGGGCGCCAGGCGTCGTGCAGGCGGTGGCGCCATCCGAACGAACAATCATACAAGCGCGCTCCCCTGGGCAAGAACACTCTCGATCAGCTTCACAAGGATAAGGATCTGTCAGATGGCAGTTATCGATGGGAACGCAAACGGGAACATAGATCTGCCCGAATTCGAGGAGGCGTCGTTCGTCACAAAAGCTCGACTCCCCGCAGCTTTGAGCTCCAGCGCAACAATAGGGTTGGCAAACGCCGGACAGACCTTCACCTACGCAGGCCAAACCAGCCGAGCAATCTGCCGAGTTCACACAAGGCTCCCCCTCTTGACTTGATCCGGAGGGACTACACGTCCTTTTGAATTCACAATCAGTTCCCGAGCAGTCCGGATCCGGAGCTACCTGGCACGAAGCGCCGCCCTCTTCCCAATCTCCGGGATCGAGGTTGAAACCGCCGGCACTGCCCCCGAGTCCCGCCCCGCCTTGACCACCTTGTCCGGGGGCATTCGCACCCTCGTCTTCAAGGTCGCCCTCATCGTCGGCATCCGAGCCCGTCGCACTGCAGGCTTGCACGTCGTCCGGCAAACACCAGCCCGCCGAGCCTCCTGCCCCACACAGAGGATTGATGTACGAGGTGTCGTTCATCTCTCCTGACGATGGATCTCCGAGCTGCAACTCGCTTTTGCCTCGAGGAGATCCCACGCTTCCTCCCTCACCAACGAGAGTCGGTGGGCCCGATGTACTCTGGCAATGGGTGGAAGCAAGACCAAACGCGGCGGTGCAACCTAGGACCCAGGCGGAAAATCGCCCGGGTCGATTTTTGGTGAGCTGAGGCGAGTCGGAGCTAAGCATGACAATAAGCCATGGACAGTTTAGCCACTCCATCCGCCGGTGCCAGGGGCAGAGTCGAAAGTGGGACGAGTGAGTCGAAAGGGACTCGGCTTAGGTGTGACATTTCTGTCGCGGCTAACACTCGGAGGCACGCCCCTTGTGAGTCCTCACGGGCGAGCGGTAGGAACTTTGAGGTGGGCCACGTCGAAGTTTCCGGCCGTATCGAAGGCGCGAATCGTCAGCAGGCTCCCTGGTTGAGCGTCAAGGGAGGAGTAATCGAAAGAGAAAGACTCGCCTTTTTGGTCGAATATACCGTCGTCTGGCTCGAAGGGGATCCATTCCACATGGCCGGCTGCGCGCACTTCAAGACGTTGGATCGGCCCGATGCCGTCGTCCACTCGTCCTTTGAGTAGCTGAGGGCTGAGTTTGAGACCGAAGAAGCGAGGAGCGGTGTTGTCCACCAAGATCGGATCGCTCAGAAAGGAATGCCGCTGAACCCGCGCCGGCGGGTTGGAAAGTTCATCGGAAGCCGTGACGCGGACAACATACTTTCCTTCGGGCAAGTCGTTCGTCATCCAGTCGAAACTCGTCCCCTGGTGAACAGCACCTGGCTCAAGAGCATCTACCCAAGTGCCCCCTTCTTTGGGGCGAAACTCTACCCGATAACGGAGCTGATCCTCATCGGGATTGTCAACCTTCCAACTCAACTTCACTTTGGACGAAGTCTTGCCGTCGAGCGGGCTTCCCGACTCGCTCACCCCACTCGAACCGCTTGTCGAAGCCTTGGTCTTGGCCTCGACACGGGTGACCACAGCCCTGAGATTGTCAGTCACGTAAGGCACATCAATACGCTCAATGGATGCATCCTCGGACTCAAGTCGGGCACGCAACTGCAGATAGCGTCCCTGGGGCACCTTGACAGCAGCCGCGGTCGAAAGCGCCGGGCTCCACGCAGACCAGGAATTGTCCGGCTTTTTGGTGTTTCCAGAGCGAGCTTCAAAGCTCACCTTGCCCCGCTGGTCCCAAGATGGACGGCCAAAGCGAGCGCGAATACCGCAGTCGAGGACCTCGCTGGTCCAGGTTGCCTCATGCCCAAAGCGAGCCTGGATGGGACGTACCACCACAGGGTCGCTGGTCACCACATAGCCACCCTTTTTATCGACGAAGGCAGCACTCACTTGGCGTTCTTCCACGTCGCTTAACACCGCGCTGTTGTGGTCACGACCGATGCGAATCAAGCGCCCTTCGATACCCGTACCCAAGAGAGGGAGACCGTTTTCGTCCAGCGAAAGCGAAACGAAATGTTCGTCTTTGCTGGCAAAAAGCTCCTCTGGACCGGCACTCGAAAAGCGAAACAACTGACCGGACCCCGACGTGGCTCCCCGAGAATTGGGAGCGCCCGGTTTGGTCTTATCGATCGAAGAGGCCCCTCCACCGCCCTTGAGCTCGTTGACGGCCGCGTAGAGCGAACCATCAGGAGCCGATACGATGGCCCGCACTTCCGTCGTTTCGAAGTCATAAAGGACACTCGCACGGCCTGGACCTTTGACTTCGTAGAGCCGTGCCTCCCCGCTACTGCCCACGAGCACTCGCCCCGCGTCCACAAGCACGCTCACCAAGTGAGACTCTTCCGAATCAAAGTAAACCTGGGTCGTACCGTCAGAGACGATCCGATAAAGCTTCCCGTCCGGTCCGGTCGCCGCATACAAGGCCCCAGCCTGGCTGTCGTAGGAGAGCGCCCAAATATGAGTATCTTTGCCTAGATCGGCGAAGGGCTCCAGCTTGTCTCCAACAAGCTGAAGGATCTGCCCACCGGGCAGGGTGGACACCAAGATCTTTCCGAAGGCTTCGGTAACGGAAGTCAGGGCCATCTTTGAGGACGATGCTCTCACCGTCGCCTTACCCTTTTCGACGTGGACAAGCTTCCCCTCGTTGCCGGTCGCCAAGTAAAGACCTTTGTCTGTCCTCAAGGCCGCCCAAACGGCATCGACCCCAGGGACTTCGATTGCCCCCAGGTCCAGACCGGGGCGCAACTTCCCGGACGAATCAACAGCTGCCCCGGAAAGTTCACCTTCTTCAAACTGCTTGGCGCTCTGGATCACGAAGTGGCGAGTACCCACCGCATGAACATGCGCGGTGGCAAAAAGGCCTATCCCCACACAGGTCGTGAGGGCAGAAAGACAAGTAGTGGAGGCAAACTTAAAACGGTTGAACATGATGAGTTATGAAAAGAGAGAACTAATAAAAACGAGAGGAAGATGAAGGCACGCCCTCAACGGGGCTGCTCACGCACGTGGACTTCGACCGAATCTGTACCAACCACGTACTGTTGCGTTTTTTGGAAGTAATGCTGCTGGGTAGAAAACTTGTCGGGCGTGATCGAGGAGCTCGTCGACGAAAGGCGGTCGAGGGCGTGAGGGGGTAGACGATCAGCCACCTGACCTCGATAGGCCGCGCCTGCCTCGCCCGTCGAATAACTGAAGGCAATGCTCCTCGGCTGAGACGGCTGCGTACCCAGATTGGCCACGAGTTCGGCGAGGGACTCAGGCGCGGCTAGGACAGGTTCGACTTGATAACCTGGTCGCACCTTGATGCTCACATCTTCGCCTGCAAACTCTTCGGGAAGAGGTACCGAATAGATCTTAGAAAAGACCGGACCTTCATAGGGCTCAAAGACGACGCGGAGTCGTGCCTCGGAGCCAGGATCGATCTCGGGCGAAAGCAGTTGAATGCCTCGAATGCGTGCAACATCTCGCGCAAATTGCAGCTCGACATCGACTCTCACTTTGCGAAGCCGCGTGGACTGCCAAGGATTGTTGAAGATCTGGCCCAAAGCTTCGAGTGCATCGGACTGCATCACTTGGGGAGCAGACGGAGTCCCCGTGGGCGACGAGCCGATGTCATAGATATCCATGGGGGCCATGTCATCGAACTCAAAGTGCGTCGTCATGGCCCAGGTGACGTCTCTGCGTTCCGCAGCCGTGTTGTTGATTCCGTTGCCCACTGCCATTCCTAACAGGGAAGGCGTGAGAAATCGGTCATGGGCGATTTCAAAGGACCAGTCCTGATAGGGCGCACCCGGTTCACCCCGCACATGCAACTCGATCTGAACCCGAGGAGGGTCCGCATCTTGATCGACGACAATCGAGGCCTCTCGATCGTTGACGAGTGCCCCATTTTTGGCCGTCGCTTCGCCCATCTTGAAAGAGCGCTGCTGACTGGCCATGAACCAAAGGATACGTGCCTCTGTTGTGGGCAAGGCCGTGATACCGACGTTCATCATCGGGTGCCCAAAAGCGACCAGTCTTTGTCCTTCAACTCGGGTGACGGTACCTAATCCCATCGCGCTAATATCACCAGAGACGAGATTCACACCCACAGCGCCTCCGTCCACGTAGCCCTGCGCGACGGCCGCAGAACCCTGACCACCGCCACCGGCCTGAATTGGCTGCAACCCTAGAGGCTCAAGGTAGTTGCGCGCAACGTTCATCACGTCCTGAGACATTCCCCCCATGAGCAGCGGTGTCGAAACAGGCTTGAGTTCGGGGTAGCCCGATGGAGCCGAAGGGGACCTTGCCCCCGCGCTTTGAGCCAACTGCTCCGCGTGCTTCGAAAGTGAGTACTCTGACAACTTACCCTTGAACTGTCCCGTCGAAACAGCGCTCTTCGGGGTGTGATGTGGCGCGATCCCGAGCGGGTACCCGTGCAACATTTTAGGTAGCGGACGCTCGAGGTCATCCAACATCGAACGGATGGGTGTAACACCAGCCACGGGTTCAACCCCAAAGCTCCAGCCATAGGCGTAGGCTCCCACCATCTTTCCCTGCAGGTAGATGGGGCTGCCGCTCATCCCGCCAACAATCTTCGCTACTTCGAGGCGGGGATGTTTGGTCTTGACCAAAATGAGCTCTTGGCGTGGCTTGAAGTTGTGAAGCACATCGATGACTTCAACGTCGAAACGCTCCGGCTTGGTGCCTTGAAACACCGTCAGACCGTAACCCTTCATGCCCTTCTTGACTTGGGACACCGGAAGAATGTCCGCCCGTTCGGCGCGGCCATCCGCTTGGGCATCGACAGCTAAGGTGGGCAGAGCAAGAGCGAGGCCCAGAGCCGCGCCGAGTGGGAGTAAAATCGAGTTACGCACAGGGCTCCACGGTAGCATGAATTAGCCCAAATGAGCCGCTCCAATCGATGAGGGATTCAGCCGCGCGCTTCGGAGCAAAAAGACGGGAAATCGCCCCACAAGAGGCTTGTGTATCGAGGGGCGACCCAACATGGCCCTCTCCGGCTGCGCCCAGTCGGTCTTGGGGGAATAAACTTGCATAAATAGAAGTTCCTACGGAGCTGCCCTACCCACGGGGCGACCCTTGACTATCCTGCGCCCCATGGGGCTGCCCGTGTACGTGACCATTGTCGTGCTGTTTGCTTTTTGGGCGACGATCCACCTACAGCTTTGCCTCAAACTGGCCCGGCGTAGTCTATGGCGGGCAGTCATCGGCTTCTTCATCCCACCATTAGCGATTTACTATGCCCAGGACGTCGCTCTCGGAAGACTCACCCCCCTTTGGGTTGTGAGTCTGAGCGCCTACTTGGTCGCCCTCACCCTGGGTTTCATTGGCTAGAGATCAACTCGTTTCACCATGCCAAAATCTGGACAAAGCTGGAACCCGAACTTTTTATTGGGCCATCCTCTGTTTCAAGTCTTTGAAGAGGAGGCGAAAGAACTCCGCGGGACCGAGTTTCCAGATATGGAAGCGCTCACCGCGTTTTCCGAACGAGCGCGGAAAAGGCGAGCGCCTCAGGCCCGCCCCTTACGTTTCTTTCCCATGGCCAAAAAGCCTCGACGCGCCCGCCGCACCAGTTTACAGCTGGAAAACCTCTACGACGGGAGCATCGCGCTGCGCGGCGAGGTTCCCTGCCTTGTCGAGAGTTATCACGACCTCTTCAACGCTATCGCGTTTTCGGCCTTCGCTCGCTCAAAGAGAAAGCTCCACGAACGCCAATTCGCTGCTCTAAAGAACTGGGTCGGTGACTCGGTCAAGCTCCCCGGGAAACGTACTCGGGAACAGGACGCTCTGACCATATTCGACGAAGGCGGAGTCGTCGTTGTGATGGATCCGAATTTTTTCGCCACGTGGAAGGCCAGCACAGAGCCGACCACAATCGCCCCCTTTTCCCCCACCACAGGGGTCGTTCCCTTGCTCTTTGGACATGCCCTCCTTGAACACCTGCTTGAGGGTCATACCCAAGTCCGAGCCAGCGCTGTCGTATTGGAGCTACAGGGCCCCATCATCGAAGCGGAAGTTTTGATACAAGCCGACCGCTACCTGGAAGCTCGCCTGGCCGACCCCAATGAGTTCCGCTGTCCCGGAGCGGACGGAATTTTCGTCATGGACGGTGAGAGCTTGAGCATCGGTCCTCCCAAACCCTCCTGGTCGGCCTGGAACCCCGGTGATCGGGAATCCTTCCAAAGCCGGTATGCACCACAAGGGCCCTGATTTATATTTTTACCCGGGTAATTAGCCTCATTTTACCTTTTTACCCGGTAAAAATACAACTCTCGCTCCCTCAAGAAAATACGGCTATCGCCCCTCCATGGCGGAATCTGAGTCCACACCAAAAGGCAAAAAGGCCGTCCTCCTGGGAGGGACTGGTCTCGTTGGACGCGAGCTGATCAACCAGCTTCTCCAAGAGGACTCCTACCGAGACATCACCCTGCTCACCCGTCGGAGCGTGAATCTGCGAGACTCACGGCTCCACGAAGAACTGATCGACTTCCAGAATCCCCAAAGCTGGTCCAACCTCGTCCACGGCGATGTACTTTTTTCGAGTTTGGGAACAACCATCAAGGTGGCGGGCTCACAAGAAGCTCAGTTCCAAGTCGACCATGATTTTCAGCTCTGGGCCGCCCAGGCAGCTGCGAAAAATGGCATCCAGACCTACGTGCTCGTCTCCTCGACGGGAGCAAGCGCAAAAGCGCGTCTCTTCTACCCAAGGATGAAAGGACAGCTCGAAGAAGCCGTAACAGGGCTCGGTTTTTTTAGCTGTAACCTCCTGCGGCCCTCGATATTGGACGGAAACCGAGTCGAAGCGCGACGAGGCGAACGTTTCGCCCTCAATGTTCTCTCGAAACTGCCAAAGTGGACACTCCCTCCGAGCGCGCGACCAACGAAAGTTACCGCGGTGGCTCGAAGCTGCGTCGTCGCGGCGCAACAAGCACAAGAAGGTGTTCGTATCATCGAGGCCCGAGAAATCGAAAGGATAGCCTCAACGCCCGCGAGCTAGATCACGGCAGTCTTCAATCGTATCGCATTCATGTCATGGATGCCGATCCCCATCTCCGCAGCCTGCTGAATATAATGGGGGTGACGGCCGGCCTTTTTAAGAGTCATTCCGCCGCGGGCAATGCGCTCCTGATCTATAACCTCAAGCCCAATCGTATCGAGAGCGACAGGATCAGTGGAGGCGTAGATCGCCCCGTGGGGTACACGGGTCCGAGGATCTTTGTCGAGGGGACCTTTGTCGTATGTGACCTTGAAGGCGTCCGTGATGTGGAGCCTGACCCGACTTTGAACGATAGGATGGTTATAGAGAACTGCGATTTGGGGACTGGCTCGGTGATCGTGGTGATGCTGGGGATTTTCGATGTTGCCATGAGTGATGTTCTTGAGAGCCCCGGTGAATCCACAGATCGAGTGATCTTTCATCATGGTCATATCGATCACTGCACTCGCATCGGTAAAAAAACGACAATAACGCGTGGGTATGCTCTTGAAGACCTCAATACGCGGCATAACGTGGTCCCTATTGTTGTGGGTTCCCGTCTGAACCCCCTCGGGTAGCTGCCATTTTCGGACATTGACCCGATTGCCCATGAGGTAAGTGGGATACTGCTCGTAGACAGTGACCTTCGACGCGGGGATGCCAAGCGCGATCAAGGCACGCACCAAGGGATCGATCACTTCGAAGTTGACCGCCATGGTATGCCCCACCTGACCGGCGATACCGTTGACTTTGATAGCGACCGTATCCTTGGGATGAATGAAACGAGCCAATGCTCCTTTGAGGTGAGGGGCGCCCGTTAGATCGGTCATGGCTCTTTCCAGCAACCTCTCAGCGACTTCTGGACGAGGCCAAAGCTGATTGGGTTGCATCATCGACGCGAAGTCACCCTTGGCTTCGGCTTTGGCGACCACCCCTGGAAGAATCCACGGCGAAAATCCGGACGGGGGCTGGGCCAACCACTCCTCAAGACGAAAGGCCTCGCGTTCGGCAGGAGTCAGTGGTTGGGGGGGCTCTCCCGCGCGAACGCTGGCCGCCAGAGACGCCGTCGCCCCCCACGCCCCGCATCGGAGCAGCTCTCGCCGGCTGAACGCCCCACTTGTCCTCCCTCGGCAGGTCTTCGACATGGTCTAGTTCAGCACCAGGCGCGGAGGGCAACAAGGTCAGCGAACGGTCTCCCGGCGGAAAACCGTTCTCTGAAGCCGGCTATTCGAGGGCCGCCAACGAGACGATAGGCCTCGGGCTCGGCGCAGAACGAGCCACCTTTGACGATGTAGTGGGCGCTTTCTCATGGGTTTTGGAGGACGTCGGCTTGCTCTTGTTGCGCGAGGGCGGGCTCCCAGGCTTCTCAGAAGCTCCAACAGCAGGCGTCTCGGACCCCTCGTGAGCTTCTGAAGCATCAGGAGACTCGACAGGACGGTCCACCACCACCTTGTCTTTCAGCTTTTGCAGCGACTTCCATCCGATCCCGCGGATCCTCAAAAGATCGGCTACCTTGCGGAACTTCTTCAGGCGCGTTCGTAGCTTCAAAATGGCCTCTGCTCGCGCACTGCCTATACCAGAAAGGGTCGTCAGCTCGGCTGCGGTCGCCTCATTGAGAATGACCCGTCCATCGCTGGTCAGCCCCGTCGGGACTTTTCTCTTCTTCTTGAGGCAATCCGACAGCTTCTCTGGACGAGCAGGAGCACTCTCTTTCGAGCTCGGCTCAGCGGGAGAAACCCGAGTCGCCTGAGCAAGAAATGGCCCCGACGCTGCCCCCTGAATCTCATCCGAAGACGAAATCACCCTCGCGGTTTTTTCGGAGCCCTCGCTCGGAGCTTCTGCCCATTTCATGATCCTTTCATCAAGACGACGAATGGGACCGTAGTGGTCGAGACGATTGGAAAGGTGGCCCAGGTAGGTCACCCCGGCAAGAAGGAGAACGCCCAGGGCGGCTCGACTAACCAAGGGAGCCCAAACATGGGGGACCCGCTTCCCCCCGTCGCCCCGGGACCGAATGGTCCCGGAGGAAACGGTTTCGGAACAATTTTGATTCTCGCTGGTGCTGCTAGGAGCCCCTTCGTGAACACTCATCATCGTATCCTTAGGGATGAAGTTCGCCTTCAACCGACCAGGGCAGAAGGACCGTCCAGACGCTGCCCGGAAGCCCGCGACCTATCTGAATAGGGCACAAAATCCCGAATATGCAACTCACCATCAACAGGCAAAGACTCTAGCTTGCAGTTCAGCGATCCATCACGATTGACAAACGCCACTCCGACTTTCGTCCAGAACTTACGCTCGCCTTTGCTGTTGATCACATAAACTGCCTTCATTTTGGTATTGTCCATTTTTGCTTTCTTTCCTTTTCGCTGACTGACCCGAGGCACATCACCTCGGCTCGTCGAAAAGAAATAGAGCCAAAAACGTGCCATCTATCGCCGCAGCTTGAGACACCGTCTTAGGTGCACAGCTACCTGGCCACGCCAGCGGCCACACCGGTGAACGGTCGCTCCTGGACAAGCTGGTATGGAGCGGGCGTAGAGCCGGCCCAATGTCGGCGTCGAAAACCACGTCCCAAGCCTGGCGCCTTGCCCGGCCGCCTCAACCCTCATAACGTGCCGCTACGATGATCTTGTCCATCTTCTCGTTTTGCGGCTCACGATTTCGGACCTTTTCCCGAGTGGGGATAAGTTTACTTTTGGCTGCCGGACTCGTGGGCTGCGGCAAGAAGAAGGACGAGCCAACCTGGTGCGAAGCGCTGAAAGCCTGCGAACCGGTCTATTTCATGGACTACTATTCGAACTTAGCAGAATGTCAGACATCGGACCGCGACTACCTGCGCCTCATCGCCTACTACTACGGGGGCCGCTGCGCTGCCCGTTTCGCAGAAGCCAACGAGTGTCATGCCGCCACTTTGGCGGACGACTGCGAAACAGACGAACTGGACGTCGAACTCGCTTGTTATGAAGAATTGGAAGCTGTCGAAGAATCCTGCGACTTCTACTACGCTGATTACAACTACTACGAGGAGCCTCCGGGGGGAGCGCCGGAAGGCAGCCCTCCGGGTAGCGACTAGCTTCTTTCAACTCTAGCTTCTTTCAACTGGAGTGCGCCGCCCGCCCATTGCAGGCGCTTGCCGGCAAGATACTCCTTCGTTAGAATGAAGCATTCGACCCAGGGTCGGACCTTCCCCCCGATCCTAGCGTTCAGTGGACGCTCTGCCTTCTTGTTCAGCTCGAATAGAAGCGGTTGCGTCGGGCTTCATTGAAGCTCTTGTAGTCGATCTCGAAGGGATGCACGCTCGACTTCCCGTCCTTATACTTGATGCTCACGGCCTTGGGAGTCACCGAACGATAGCTACTGTCCACGGGCAAGTCGTTGTTCTCCGCCCCTCCTGAGGAAAAGACGGTGAACAAAGAAACCGCGTCCTCATCGTAGCTTTGGCGAAAGCCCTCGATGACCTTCTCGTGCCCACGGAAGATCGTATGGCAGCCCACGCGCTGCAGGAAGGCTTGGCACTGCAGCTTGCCGAAGGGAAAGCGCGCCGACTGTTCTTGCAGAGAGGCGGGGATCACTTCCGCCGAACTCGGATCGCTCCACATCATCTGAAAGCGAAGATCCCAATCATTCAGACTCGACAGGTCCGTGTACTTCGACTTGAGGGTGGCGTCCCGAGGAATCCCTGCATGCACAAACATGAACCGG
Source organism: Polyangiaceae bacterium (assembly GCA_050300635.1). Classification (GTDB taxonomy): domain Bacteria; phylum Myxococcota_A; class Polyangia; order Polyangiales; family Polyangiaceae; genus NIC37A-2. The sequence continues at coordinate 265,538 of JBNKYC010000014.1, read as the reverse complement.
TCGAAGAAGAAAGTGTTGGGCATCGCTTCAAAGAGCTGAATGTAGTGCTGGAAGATTTCTTCCGAAAAGTGGGGTTTCAGGTTGTCCATCGCCTCGGAAGGACGCACGGCGCCGTACACCTTTCCCTTGTGTTCGATGTAATATTCGTGGTTGCCGCGCAGCACTACCACGTGATCCGGTGCTTTGGCGAAGAGCTGCATCACTGAGCGCAACACGCCCTGATAACTGAAGATGCCCCGATCAATATAATCTCCCAACAACACCAGCTTGGGGATCAGTGCGGTGTCTGGGTTCTTGTCGTACGCGGCCACTTTGGCAAAAAAGTCCGTCTGCGTGAGCACAGCTTTGAGACAGCTGTAACAGCCGTGAAGATCGCCTACCACAATGAGCTCATATTCACGTCCAGCCTCCGGCGCCGTGACGTAGGTATGTCCGTCCAAAAACTCTGTTCCCGGAGAGTATTCTGTCACTTTCTGGCGCCCAGAGAGCTTGCCGCGGCCTAGTACCCGTTGTTGCTCCCAAATCGCCATCACGCGATCCATCAGCGAGCGATCTCCTTGGACCTGGGCAAGTAGTTGCTGTCGATTCTCGCTGTTGTAGTCGCTTTCAAGCTGGGCAAAAAACGGGTGGTCGGAGGGGCTCGTCGCAAGATCGGTATGACTGACGCGCACGCTCCTTTCCCCTTCTTCCTCCAGAAGCTCGATCCCCAAGTCCTGGTTTAAGAGATCAGCTAATTCGCCTCTGAACTTGGCTTCAGCGGGATGAACCTGACCATCAGCGTTGATCAGTTCATCCACGGTCTCCATCAGCTGCTCTTGGTTGGCCTCATCGAAACTCTTGAAGATCTCGAAGCAACGAAGCTTCAACTTTGCGTGAACGAAGGTGTCTTGATCTTCGCCCTCGGCCACCGCCTCAGTAAAAAGATCTTTGACCTGATGATCGATAGTTTCGAAAACTTCCAAAAAGTGCGTCGAATACTTTTCTGTCAGCTCTGCGGCGAGTCGCTCATCGGCCTGAACGGCAGAGCGGACGCGGTGCTCGACCAGTTTTTTGATGTAGTTCCGCACGAATTCGCGCTCCGAATCATCGAAGTCGCCGTCGATGTAGCCGAAGGTGGTCATATAGAAGATGACCGCTCGCATCTGTCGTTCAGCTTCTGGTCCGTCCGCACTAAATGTCAGCATGAAGACAAAGGTACCAGTAGCGTAGCCGCTGGGGAAGGAAGGGCGAGCAGGCGCTTTGCGTAGGGCTAAGTTGCAGTAAACTTAGACGCGGTGGGGATATTTGCCCCCGGTCGATGAGGGAGAGAAACAAATGAAACTCAGGCACACCTTGGTATTTATGATCGCGGGGCTTTCGTTCGGTTGCGCCGAAGACGTTGACTCGACCGATATTCGCACTGGCGGAATGTACGCGATCTACGAAGCGGTGTCGGATGGGAGCGGCGAGACTGACATCTCGGCTCAACTCCGCGTCGGGGGCGACGATGGCACATTTATCGAACTCAAAGCAGACGACGAACTCACGGTCACCACCGACGAAGACGAGGCCACCCTACGACACATAGAAAAGGGAAACCGGCACTACTACGAAAGCACCATTGATGGCGACGAAGGAGGCCTCGAAATCCAAATCGCGCTATCGCGCGGAGACTTGGATGACGACGCACCAGACTCCTTCGCAACCCTCCCCAAGCCCTTCGAGGCCGCCTTGGAAGACAAAGACCTGAAGGACATCCTTCGTGGCAACGACGTTTTCATTGTTTGGGACAACGAGGCGAATGGAAAGATGGAGTGGTCCCTCGAAGGAGACTGCGTAAAATCAGAAAGTGGAAGTACCGACGACGATGGCTCGCTGACCATCAAGGCCGAAGATGTAGAGGTCTGGGAGAGTGACCAAGGCGAGGCCTGTGATGTCACTGTCACTCTTGATCGCATCAAGAAGGGAGAGACCGACACGACCTTCGAGGAAGGGGGCGAGTTCTACGCGATTCAGCGCCGCAGCGTCACATTTAGTTCAATGCCGGCCGACGATGAAGTGGCCGACTAAGGGCGCATAACCGGAAAAAACGAAAGGCTCCAACCATGGTTGGAGCCTTTCGTTTTTAGTGGCTTTCTACTCCCACTCTCAGTCTCTCAACGAGGGGCGCGATTTCTTTGTAGCGCAGCTTGTAAAGGCTCCGATTCGCGACCAAGACCGAAGAAATGTCACAGATTTCCTCCATAACGTGAAGATCATTTTCACGGAGGGTCGCCCCCGATTCGACGATGTCGACAATTACATCGGACAAGCCAACCAAGGGTGAAAGTTCAACCGACCCCCCGACATAAATGACCTCCGCCTGGAGTCCCTTCCTGGCGAAGTGCTCGGTAGCGATCCGGCTGAATTTGGTGGCGACTCTGGGCCGAGCTCCAATCTTGGCTCCCTTGGGGCCGGCCACGACCATCCGACACTTGCCAATACCCAGATCAAGCGGTTGGTAAAGATCGTATCCCCTTTCGAGCAGAACGTCGCGACCACTGATCCCCAGATCGGCGACGCCGTATTCGACGTAGGTCGGCACATCGTCCGGCTTGAGGAGCAAAAACCGCACGCTGCCGTCGTCGCTAGCGCGAATCAGACGGCGATCGTCTTGGAGCAGGTTCTTCGTGCCAAGGCCGGCCTTTTCGAGCAATGGGGAAAGGACCTTGGCGACACGCCCCTTAGGGATCGCAATGGTCAATGGGCGGGGGCTGGGTGAAGACGATGGGCTATTGTCTTGCGAGATCATATGCGGAAACTCTGGGAAGCAGTAAATCAGCTGGAGTGAAGCTCAAGGACCTTCAAGAGCGATGCGCTTGATATCCGCACCGACGGCACTCAGCTTCTTTTCAATCGACTCGTAGCCGCGATCTAGATGATAGACACGACGTACGATCGTATCGGTGTCCGAGACGAGCCCTGCGATAATCAGAGATGCCGAGGCGCGCAAGTCGGTCGCCATCACGCTAGCACCAGAAAGCCCGGAAACCCCCTCGACAATCGCCACATTGCCCCTGGTTTCGATCCGAGCGCCCATGCGTGAAAGCTCAGGAACATGCATGAAACGATTCTCGAAAATCGTTTCCGTGAGCACAGCACGCCCATTGGACTGAGTCATCAAGGCCATGAACTGAGCCTGCATATCCGTGGGGAACCCTGGATGGGGCGCCGTTGTCACATCCACCGGCTTGAGAGGGCCAGTGCGCGCGACCCGCACTGCTTCTCCCTCTCTTTCGATAATGAGCCCCGCCTTGCGCAGTTTGACCACCACGGGCTCCAGATCATCCAAGGGGGCGCCGTCTAAAAGAACATCACCGCCGGCCAGGCCAACAGCCGCCATGAAGGTCCCCGCCTCGATGCGGTCAGAGATGATCGCGTGATCGATGGGTTCGAGCTCGTCCGCACCAGTGATGTGCATCACGGCCGTGCCGGCGCCATCCACTCGAGCGCCCATCTTATTGAGAACTCGACCGAGTTCCTCAACTTCGGGTTCACGGGCGCAATTGACCAGAGTACTGCGCCCTTTGGCCAGGGCACAGGCCATCATCAGGTTTTCTGTGCCTGTTACCGTCGGCATATCGAAGACTATCTCTGCGCCCCTCAGTCGCGGCGCCTCTGCTTCGATATAACCATGCTCTAACTTAATTGTGGCACCAAGAGCCTCGAGCCCCTTGAGATGTTGGTCAACCGGGCGCGAACCGATGGCGCAGCCCCCAGGAAGAGAGACTCGGGCTCGGCCATGACGAGCAACCAGCGGTCCCAACACCAAGACACTGGCGCGCATCTGACGAACGAGTTCATAAGGCGCCTCGACGAGGGCGCCGCTGGTCGGCCCAACGACGACCTCGGGGATATCGACCTCGGTCTTTCGACCAAGGACCGAAAGCAAAGCAGCCGTGGTGTTGATATCCCGTAGTCCCGGGACATTGCGCAAACGGCTTTCCCCATCTGAGAGCAAAGTTGCACATAGAATCGGCAGGGCGGCGTTCTTGGCTCCTCCTACTGCAATTCTTCCCGAAAGCGGTCCGTTGCCGCGTACTCGAATGGCGTCCATGTATTCATGCCGCGTTTAGCAGTTTGCGCCGGAAATTGCTTCAAGATTCAGGTAAGCTATTTTGCCAGAGTCAGAGACATGCCCATCCAGAGCACGACGGCAGTAGCGAGGGCACGGGTTTTCCGGTGCTTTTCTCGGCGCTTACCAAGCTTCCTTCAACCAGCTGAGATAACGCCACTCAACGAAAAGATGGAGCACCGAGTGTCGACGACGCCCAAACTACCCACCAAGTCGTTAGGCAGTGTTACCGATCCAGGGCACCGAGGCCGACTGCAGATATTGAGACATTCTTTTGCAAGATACGCCCTCATAGGCGGCCTTTCATTGGGCGGATTTTTCGCCCCCCCTTCAACTTGCCACGCCAATAGCGAAGCTCTCGAAAGACTGAGTTCCTGGGTCAGACCGGACAATCCTCGAGTGCGTAGCTATTCGATGCTGCTTTCGCCCAGCCAGCATCAAATCGATGAGCTCGTTCAGATAGCGCAAGATGTCCTCCGAACGCGCAACAGCACCGAGCAGGCACTTCTGGTCATCTATGCCAGCTACCAGCAGCTCAATCACCCGCGGCGTTCGGAACTGCTTCAAATCTTGCGAGACTTCGCCGAGCCAGAAACCAAGGGAGAAGCTTCCGACAAGAAATCGAAACTAACTCCACATGAAACCTTCTCGTCGAATCGTGTCCGCATGAGCGCGCTAGCGGCTCTGGTGCAGAGCGGAGATCGTCCGAGCCTGGCTTACGTCTTGGCGATGGCCTCCAGCCCAATCGACGAAGACCCGTGGGGTCGCAACGCTGCCCGACAGGCGCTCTACCTTCATCCCCATTTACCTCGAGCACTGGAAGCTCTCGCTCCCCTGCTTTCCACAGAACAAATCGACCAATTGGTCAAGCCAGCCCTTGATACCGAGCCGATCGACTTGGTCAGCCTGGTACGAAAAACTGCCCAGGACGTGGCGGGCTACTCCAGTCGACTAGCGCTTCTAGGCCAACAGCTCAGAGCCGACGAGGGCCGCGGTCTTTCTCGAGACGAGTGGAACAAGGCGCTCGAAACAAACGTCTTGTGGACACTGCGTACAACCAGTCTGCTCTATGCCTCTATGCCCACCGAGGTGCTTGCTCTCGCCAGAAGAGAAGCACGACGCTACGAGTCAGATACCGGGGATCGAGGAAGTGCCGCTCGCTTCTTTAGAGCGATTGATGAGTCATCTGATCACACGGCAGCCCACCCGAGTTCGGCAAGTGAATCGCCAAAATCACCCCGCCCAGTCTACCGAACACCTTCGCTTCGGGAACACTGGGCCAACTACAAAGACAACGGTTCGCCCCGGGCGATTTCTTATCTTTGTTCGACTTTCGCCCCAGCGACTGGGCAACTCACACCGCCAGGGGGCGCGGGACTCTCGCAGTTGCGTCGCTGGCTCGACGACCCCAGGCCCCAACGCCGTGCGGCTTGCATCTGGGGTTTGAGCCAAACTCGACCTCCCGCTCTAGTGCCCGACCTCGTGGCGGCCTATCTCAAAGAGGACGAGCCTTCGGTCCGTTCCGCCCTCGTCTTTGCCCTATCCCGCTATTTCACCCCAGAGCATCCCTTGCTTCGCTCTGCCGCAGCCTTAGACGGAGATGCTTTCACGCGCAGTTGCGCTGGCAACGAGCAGCAAAGAGAAAACGCTGGCTTCTTCTTCTCCATGCGAACGCCATGCGACTGGGTTTCTACTCGGCGCGGTCGAAGCCTATTACCTCACGCCGCCGAGGATGGGTTCTGCGCCGTGGTCGCCCCTGATCTCTGACCTCGAGCACCAGGCAAGTCCTAGACACACCGCAAGAACCGAACGCGAATGCCGCCAAAACTCACCCCTTGCCGTGAGCCAGATCTCGGACAATGGTGGGCAGCATGGCGACGCGCAAGAAGACCGGAGCAAACAAAGACGCGCCCCCCCCTTCCGCCGAGGACGTCCCCTCCTTCGAAGACGCAATGAGTCGGCTCGGCGAAATCGTCGACGAACTAGAAGGGGGCGAGTTGAATCTCGAAACATCCCTCAAGCGCTTCGAAGAGGGCATCAAGCTCGCGCGCAAGTCTCAAGCGCGGCTCGATGAAGCCGAGGCCAAAGTCGAAGAACTGCTCGGGTTTGACGATGAAGGAACCCCCATCACCGAAGAGATCTAGAGCATGGCGAGTTCACCCGCATCGATGCCGACCATCGTTCGAACAGCTGCCGCCCTGGTTGTGGGCAGCGAGCTCCTTAGTGGCAAAATCCGGGATCAAAACTTATTTGAACTCAGCCGCACGCTGCGTGCTCTCGGCATCGATTTGCGCCGAGTGATCATCTGCCCTGATGAAGCTGCGGTTATCACACACGACCTCAAACAGCTCCTCGCCGACCACGACGTTGTATTCACGAGTGGTGGCTTGGGTCCCACTCACGATGACGTAACAGTCGCCGCGGTCTGCGACGCTCTGGGAGTCGAGCGGAGAAGTTCTCCGGAGATGCTCAAGATCATCGAGAAAATCTACGGGAATCAGACCATCGAAAACCACCGACTCATGGCTCAAATCCCCGAGGGGGCGCGGCTTGTCGATACCGGAGGTTGGCCCATCATTGTGGCAGGCAGGACTTGGCTCCTGCCCGGCGTTCCGGAGCTCTTCAAGAGCAAGCTCGAAGCAGTGAGAAGTCAGCTGCGCGGACCGTGTCCCATATTCTCGGCGAGCTTAAGGGTCACAGTCGAAGAAGCCCTCATCAAAGAAGAGCTCGACCTCGTCGTCTGTGAGTTTCCCAATGTCGACATCGGCTCCTACCCCAAGTGGTCGGACCCAAGTCACAAGACCTTGATCACGGTGGATGGACGGGACGAATCAGAAGTCGCAAGGGCACATCAGTCTCTCACCCAACGGCTTCGTACTCATCTGGTTCAAAGTTGACGAAAACGGCCCCCGTATAAACCTCGTATACACAGGGAAGGTCCCGCCGCACCTCGACGGGGACTCAAGGGCCGCCCTTGACCGGCTTTGCCATGGCAGACCCAGACGAGGACAAGCCCAAAGACGCGAGTCAGCCTGGTTGCGACCATGGCATGACTCCTGCTGCAGCGTCGCCATGACCCAAACAAAGAGTTCCGGGGCAAAACGAGCAGATGCCCCGCCCTCCTCTTCCCTCGGGAACCTACGAGCCCGAAAAATCGACTACTATGGGACGGAGGTTCTTTCCGATGAAGATCTACTCACCCTTCTGCTTGCCCCTGCTTCTTCGGCAAAGGGGGCACGTGAGCAAGCGCGTCAGCTGCTCGGGGCAATACGAAGCCTAGGCGACCTCTCACGTCTCCGGCCCCACGTACTCGAAGAGCGTTTTTCTCTGTCGACATCTCAGGCCACCGCGTTGGCGACCGCAATTGAATTAGGAGATCGGGCGCACCGCGACCGTCTGCTTCCGCTTTCGCAAGAGCCTCTGACCTACGAAAGGGTGATCCAATGGGCTCGCCCCCGCCTAGCAGGACTCGAGCACGAAGAAGTGTGGGTGCTTTGCGTCAACAGCCACTCAGCTCTCCGCTCAGCCTGGCAAGTGGGAAGAGGGGGAATGCACGGCTGTGGTCTTCTGGCCCGGGACCTTCTGACACCAGTTGTACGTGACGGTGCGAGCGGATTTATCCTCATTCACAATCATCCCAGCGGCGATCCGACCCCGAGCCCCGAAGATATTGACTTGACGCGCGGGATCCAACTCGCTGGGACGAGTTTGTGCATCCCGCTCCTCGACCACGTCATCGTAGCGAGACATGGGGCGAGCAGTTTCTTTGAACTTGGATATCTGGACAGATAAGTGAGGCATGTAGCGAAACAGCCCACGCGACCTCCTTCGCGCGTCTAACTTGATGATTTTACACACGACCCCGTGCTTGTGTATCCTAGGGAACAATGAGCTCGGAGGTTTCCTTTGCCGCCCTCACCGACGTAGGGAAAAAACGCGAGGAGAATGAAGATAACTTTCTCGTGAACGAAAGTCTCGGACTGTACGTAGTCTGCGATGGCATGGGCGGGCACGCTGCGGGAGAAATCGCAAGCGCACTCGCGGTGCGCACCTTCCATGAGGAGGTCAAACGTGAAGCGGATTTGCTTGAAGACTACGCTGCCGGCAAAAGTGGTGTTGATCGCGTCAGCAAACGCGACATCACCAATATGTTAGAGTTCGCAGTGAACCGCGCCTCGGCGCGCGTCCACGCCGAGGCATGTCGAGACGAACACATGCGCGGAATGGGGACCACCCTAGTCGCCGTGGTGGTGTGCGGTCAGACCGGCTTCGTTACCTACGTGGGCGACAGTCGACTCTACTTGCTCCGTGATGGGATCTTGGAGCAGGTCACCGAGGACCATAATGTCTTCAATGAGCTCGTAAAGCGCAAGAAAATGTCGCGCGAGAAGGTCGAAAAGCTCGCTCAGAAGAACGCTATCACCCGCGCTGTTGGCGTCTACGAGCATGCCGAACCCGACAGTATCGTCCTAGACCTCGTCGCAGGGGACCGTCTGTTACTCTGCTCCGACGGTCTATACCAGTACTTCGAAGACGACCTCGACGACCTATCCAAACGGATGAGCACGGATTCATTGGATGAAGCAATGCAAGGCTTCATCCATGGCGCAAACGATGCCGGCGGCTCGGACAACATCACCGGCGTATTGCTCAGCGTCGGTGATGCATCGGAGCGCGATCAAGAACGAGCGCGACGACTTCATCTCAAGCGCGAGGTCCTGGCCCAGCTGCGCCTCTTCCGTCCTCTCAATGACCGAGAGCTTCTGCGCGTTCTCCAGGTCACCGACGTGATCGCTTGTGCGGATGGCGACGTCGTCATGAAGCAAGGCGAAGTGGGAGACGGGTTGTTCGTCGTACTCGAGGGTCAAGTCGACGTAGTACGAGGGGGTGGCGTCATTTCAACCCTGGAACAGGGGGCTCATGTAGGGGAAATGGCCCTAGTCCGTAACCAGCCTCGTTCGGCAACGGTTCGGTCCAAGGGCGCTTCAGAGCTCATGGTGATTCGGCGTCGAGACTTCTTTGAACTCCTCCGGAACGAGCATGCTCTGGCCGTCAAACTCTTGTGGCAGTTTCTCACCGTTGTGGCCGATCGTCTGGCCGAAACAAGCCGTGAGCTGGGCCAGGCCCGAGAAGAGTTGGCCGCCGAAGACCTCACCGACGAGCTCTTCGAAGAGCTTGATTACGAGGACGATGAGGAAATGGATCGCCCGACCCTCATCGTTCCGGCCCCAGACGGAAAAAACCTGCCGATCATCGACGAATAATCCACCCGCTCGTCGTTGTGAGGACCACATTCCGGTCGTGCTCGCCGAGCCAGCTCCTATCCACTTCAATTGAGTTGACAGTTCCAAAGGGTCACCGGTAGCGTCTCGGTAGCGGCCCGTGCCTCGAAATCCGATGAAAACGCATCTTACTCTGCCATCAGACCCCCTCAAGGAGGGGTCGGTCTCTCGGGCCCCTCTATCGACCCTTTTGGAGCGCCGTACAGCCGAAGAAGCACGACCACGGAAGTGGGCAACCAAGGTACGCGCGTCGTTTTCATCTCTTTTCGTCCTAGTTGGACTTCTCGCCTGGTCCGCACCGTCCCACGCCGAAGAACCGGTCACCCCGACCGAACCCTCGGTATTGCGAGAAACTGCCGTCGACTTACTGCAACTCGCCAGCTCTTTCGACAAAGACGATCCCTTCGATCTCAACCTACGCCTCGGCTTCGACCATCAGTCTCGCCAAACGGCGGTACGGCGCGAAACCAATATCCGCGGAGCGACCTCCGGCGGTTACACCAGCGATCTCCTGGATGTCGCCACCTATCGACAGTCCACCCAGCGACTGATTCCCGAACTCGCCATCGGTCTCTTCAGAGACGTTCAACTTTCCGTGCGTATGCCGGTCATTCTCGCCGACAATCGGCGACTCGAAGAGCGTGGGTCCTCAGGCTCACAGCCTTTGGCCACCATGGGCTTGGCGGGCGAGCAGCTCTTCAGCCCCAACTTCGAGTCCCCCACCCGAAGCGGTATCGAGTACCTTGCTGTCGGTCTCGACTTGGCTTTGATGAATCAGTCGCGCAAACCGGCGCGTCCAACGTGGATCATGGGTATCGAGGGACGATTCAATGTCTCAGAGCCGATGCACGCCTGTACGACCGCACCCAAAGAAGGGCAGGTCGAGTGCGCCTATGAGGCCGACATCAATCGAAACGGCGAAAACGACCCCCTCTCCGGCAACTTTGGCGCCCTAGCCGGCGAGAACGAAGGCTCGTTCAGCGGCTCGCGCAAACCGGGGGTCAGTCGAGGAACAACAGGGCTAGAAGCCCACGCCTTCGTTTCTCGGCGCCTCAAGTACATCGAACCCTATTCGGGAGTGAGCGCCCTCTTCGAGTTCCAGGGCAAGAACACGGCCTACGGTCCTTTCAACTTGGAAGGAAGCCTGGTCAATCATCCCCCCTTGCGCGGCAGCGTGATCGTCGGTCTCGCGGTGATTCCCTGGGAACAGACTGAAAAGTTCCGCCGCATCCTCTTGGACTTCCGCGTCAAAGGGACCTACGTCTCAGAAGGCCGGGACTACTCCGAGCTATTTGATGCCTTGGGTTCGAGCGACGCCAAGTCACTGCGTAACCCCCAGTACAACGACTACACTTTGAATCGAGATGTGGGCTCAGTCGCCGACCACCCCTCCATCGTCGATACCGACGGACAACGAGTGAACTTCACCGGTCTCACCGATGTCCAGCAATACGGTGATTACGAACTTCGGGGGCAGCTGACTTGGCAAGCCAGCAAGTTCGTCAAGTTCGATATGGGTGCCGCCTGGCGCATCATCCAAGAGCACTTCATTACCCACGATCAGGCCTGCAACCCCGACGTCACGAACCAGCTCGTCCGCTCTGGCCCCTGCAAGCAGCCTGACAGCCTTCAGGCTGGTGAAAGCGGAGTGGCTTGGAAGGCGGGTGGATTGCCTAACCCTCACCACCGCAAGGTGATCAACGAACCCGGCCAACGCTTCAAGGTCGAAACCTCTAACGGTGTTCGAGCCTGGTTCCGCGCGAGCGTCATGTTCTAATCGCCCCGGCTCGACTTGGACAACCCCGCCTTGCCGCCCGCAGTCTCCTATCCCTGGATGGGGCAAGTCCGAGAGGACGAGGATGGCTGCCGGACGGACCAGTGGCTCGCCGTGCAGCTCGGGCTTCCTCGACGCCAGGCCCAGCGGCTTTGCTCCAGCGGCCTCGTGACTCGAGCCGGCAGGTTGTTGTCTAAAGGTGAGCCTCTCAAGGCGGGGGATACGATCAGCGTAGCCGACCGACCAGGCGACGCCGCGGCGCCAGCTTGGGAAGTCCCCATCGACGTCGTCCATGAGTCGGCCGATCTGATCGTCGTCAACAAACCCGCGGGACTGGCCTGCGCTGCCCTTCCGGGCCGCACCGAAGGCACCCTCGCTGGAGCACTCTTGGCTCGTTACCCCGAGCTCCAGGGCGTAGGCTTCGGCCCTCGCGACCCTGGGCTACTTCATCGCCTCGATACCTTCACCTCTGGCTTAGTCGTGGCAGCTCGAAACCAACCGACCTTCGAAGCTTTGCGGAAGAGCCTCGAGCAAAAGCAGTGGGACAAACGCTATCTCGCCCTCGTCGAAACGGGACATCTCAACGCCGAGGGAGACATCAGTCTGCCCCTCGCCCCCGACCCAAAAAACAAGAAACGGGTCCGTGTTGATTCCAACAGGGGCGTGGCCTGCAGTTCAAGTTATCGCGTGGTTCAGCGATCGGTCTCGCTCGAACTCGTAGAAGTCAGGGCGCGCGCCGCCTACCGGCACCAGGTTCGGGCTCACTTGGCCGCCCTAGGAGCGCCCCTCATCGGCGATCTCCTCTACGGTGGTGCTCCCTACTCGCTCGCACCACGCCACGCACTGCACGCCTACTACATCGCCATACCAACGGCTGGCCTGGACGCTCTCACCTGTGACTTGCCCGAAGATCTTCGAGTCGTATTAGGCGACGCGACCTGACCGTGCCTCAAAGCCTTGATGAGCAGCTTCACCAATCGAGCAGTTTGAGCTGGAGTCGGTGCCGTGGGGCGCAAGAGTGCTACTCTTTCCTCTGGGCTCCGTCCTCGTTGCCAAGGAAGATCCGAAGGAAGTCGACGCAGCGCAACAGAGTCCTCCAAAGCCCGCACGAGCACACAAGGAGCGACGTGGGCCCCCGCCTTCTCTTCGAGTACAATCTCCATCGCTCGGAGCCCCGATGGCGCCGAGGGGAGGACAAGGCGCACCCGAACTTCGTCCCAGTTTTCGGCAGGTTGGGAGACATCAAGCTGACTCGGATCGCGATCGAGGTGAAGAGGGGAGCGACCCCAAATTTCGACCTCTGCCTGGGAAACATCGATAGCTCGAGCCAAGTAGCGCTGCCAGGGAAGCGCCTGCGCCAGAGGCGCGAAAGGAAAATCCTTGCGATTCCCCGTCCAAAAAATGGGCAGCAAGAGCGGAAGTCCAAGCAAAGTCATTAAGGCGAGGTAGTTCGACTGCGGCAGCACGACATAACTGCAGGCAAGCAGAGAGCCCAGCAAACTGAGCAGTAGCAAGCATCCCTTCAGAGATCGAACATCGAACCACGCGCCCGGGAGCGCCTGTCGAGTAGCTCGAGTTAAACCTTCGATACGCGTCCAGTTGCCTGGACCCCGAGGGCGCACCCTTCGTACCGGCAAAAGGAAGGTGGCGACCACCAGCGCCAAGGCCAAAAAGCTGAGCGCCCACACCAAGCGTTGCAACAGGATCGCCCAAACCAGACCTCCAACGAGGCCCGCTCCCAGAAGCGAGCGAGCAATGGGGTGCATCGGAATCAAGGGGAGTACCTTGGCATCACATTTGACCCCCAATCTGGTCACACTGATCCCTTTGCTCAAGAGAAGAAGCCCGTAGAGCAGGGCCGCGCCCAAAACGATCCAACGGTTCTTCTGAGAGAGGCCAAAGCTGCTCTTGGGCTCGAAGCCAGGGCTCCATCCTCCCGAGTTGGGCGCAGTCGTCGGGGTGGAATGGACAGGTGAGGAGGAAGGCAATCCTCCCAACACTTCGGGACTGACCGCAATGCGCCAAACAGCCGGTTCACCGGTGGAAAGATGCGCGCGGACGAGGTCGACTTCGTCAAACTCAGCCCCTCGGCGCACTTCACCCAGAAGCACGTTTTCGTTCAAACCCTCCGTCGCGGATGCGAGCATCGGGGCCTGCTCCCCGTGCGGCACAACAAAAGTGACCTTGGCCGAATCAACCCCAGACGAGAGTCGAGGGCCCACCCAAGAAACGAAGACCCGATCATCTTTGATCTCGATCTCTTTGTTTTGCAAAGACGTCTGATAACCAAAGACGAATACATAGTTCCCCCCCCGCAAACCGCGCTCGGCGCTGATCTTGAGTCGCAGCGCACCATCCTCCATAGATGAAAGGTGGACGGGCCAACGTCCCGCTGATCCCTGAGCCGCCCGGCGAACATAGGCATCAGGAAGAGCTTCAATATCAGTACCGATGCCGCTCATCTCAAGGCTTTTCATTGGCCCGCCCCGTATCTTGAGCTGCAGCTCATGGCGCACCACAGCGCTTCCGTCCCGAGCGACCTCGACCCGGGCGCTATGCCCCCGCACCTGAGTCTCGATCCAAGCCCAAGCTGAGCTGATCCACAGAAATGTGGAGAAAAAGACTAATATCTTCAGGGGAAACGCCGCACGACTCGACATTCCTCCCGGATACATCGAGGGGCCCAACTGGGCCAAGTCACTTGAAATTCAGTTCGGCGAAGAGGATAGCCGCCATGGTCGCCGCGTCCTGCGTGAACTCCCGGGGCAGAACCATGGTGTACTCTGACTCGGTCGTCTCGGCTGCGCTCGTTCGAAAGCTCATCGTCAAAGGAACGAGGCCACGATGGGGCGTGGCATTGAGCAAGCCGCTCAAGTCGCGCACGATGTCCGGCGGCGCAAAAGACCAAAGCTCGCTCCCTACTCCAAGCAAAGTGAAAAAACCGGCACCTACGGCAGGTAGAGCAAGAAGCGAATTGTACTCCGCCCGATCGGCTAGGCGCTCCACATCAGGAGTCGATAGCGCCGAAAAGGCCTCTTCAATCTGACTGAGTCCGTCCCCAGTGGACCAGGAAAGAAATGTGGTTCCGTCCAGCTCGTAGGTAGCCAGATGACCTCGATAGAGCTGTTTGGCGGCCTCGGCCCACTGTTTGGGATCGGTTCCAGCTGGAGCGCGCAGATCCGAGTCGAGTTGATTTACCGTCTCTTCGGACAGAGACCAGCTGTAGACCGCCGCCCCCGTCGCGCCCGGGATCCGTCGCCGGACTCGTTTGAGTGAAGCACCCACTTGGTCGCTTTGAACGAACTTCGACCAGTCTGGCGAAGCGAGAAGATAGGACCAGTCGTCCAAAAACGCGTCCACCTCGGCCTTGGGCTGACTCATCCCCCAAACCGCCCACGCAGCGTGCGCCATGGGGCGCCCTTCCCTGACACTGGAGACGACAGGACCTCGTGCTTGCAGATGAGTTCGTCCTTGGGGGCCCAAGAACTGAACAACCCGGCTCAATCGCGTGGCGAATTCCAAAGAGGCCCCCCGATACTCAGCGTAACCCGTAGCAAGGTCGGCAAAGATACTCATCCAAGTATCGATCGAACCCGTGGGCAGCTCACGCATGTACCAAGCGGAAGCCGTCGTGCTCGGCAAGGAGGAAAACACCTCGGGCGCGGCCTGACTCAGCTGAGCCTGAACTCGCAAGCTCTGCACTGTCGTCGAAGCGTGACCATCAAACTGAGCCTTCATGGTCACTTTGAGCGAGCCCTTGTTCTCGTGCACCTCAAAGACCACCTGCTCGGACTCAAGAGCCAGTCGCGATAGCTCGTCGGCTAAACCAATAGCAGCGTCAGTCAGCGCTCGATCAAACTTGGCGTGCCCCACGTGGCCCTGCCGCGCGAAAACCGAAGCAAGGAGTCGAAGCCGGTCGAGCTCCTTCTTGTAACGCTTGCGGATCGGTCTGAAGTCGACCTGTGAGTATACGTCCGCTTGGCTGAGCGGCTCGTTCGGAAGTCCTCGCAAAGCGTAGGACAAGATCTGGTTGAGTCCGCCCCTTCTATCCGAGCAGACAACACGGGCCGGGCTTATCCCCATCGAACGTCCGACGGCACAGGGATCACGTCCGACCTTGAAGTAATAAACGCCGCGCGGCCCCTCTTGAACGGGCGCCTTGGATGACTCGAGCTCTTTAAGGACCTCGTCGACCGAAACTACCCCGACAGAAAGAAAGCGGGACGGGTTGGTCGGCTCTTGTGGGTTGAGCACGACAGCACCCTCGACCGGGCCCTCCAAATCCATCGCTTTCAGGAAGGAGTACTCGCCGTCGATGGCGCGCAGCCCCTTGGCCAAATCGAAGGGAATGCTCGCCGCGTCGAGAACACCATCCGCCAACTTGCTTGGACTGCTGATGCGCAGTCGTGCGACCACGCCCTCGGGGGTGGGAACGCTTTGCAGAGCAGGAAGAGGAGCTACCTTGGGTTCTTCTTCCATGGCAACAGGGGCCGGTGCCTCGACTTCTTTTGCAGTTTGAGGAGCCGCCACAGGAGCGCATCCCCAAGCCAGATAAGAAGTAATCAACCAAGCGCCTCGTCTCAGACCCCAACGAACCATGGCTCCAGCCTAGGGCGCCCCCGACCGATCCTCAACCCGAAGCAAAAGTAGAGTCCGCAGCATTCGGATCCCAAGAACATCGAGATGACAGCGGATCGAAGCCGCGCAAAAAAACAAGAAGGCCGGTGCTTCAATGAAGAAGCCCGGCCCTCACGGCTGGCCACCTTGCGGCAGCGAACTTTGTTTTGATCCTTAGTTCGATTCCTCGAACTCGGCGTCGATCACATCGCCTTTGCCGTCCTCAGGCGCACCAGCAGGCTCGCCACCGGGGGCTGCCCCCTCGGGTCCACCTGCTCCTGCATACAGCTTACTCGCGAGTTCGTGGGCCTTCTTTTCGAGCTCTTCCGAAACGCTTTGGACCTTCTCGTCGTCCTGCTTTTCGACGGCGTCACGGCCGTCCTTGATCAGGTTCTCCAAGGCCGTCACGTCGGCAGCATCGAGCTTGTCCTTGTTCTCGCCGATTTGCTTTTCGAGCTGGTAGCAGAGGTTGTCGAGCTTGTTGCGACGCTCGACTTCTTCACGGCGCTTCTTGTCTTCTGCCTCATGAGCCTCGGCATCCTTGACCATCTTGTCGACCTCATCCTCGCTGAGACCGCTGGAAGCCGTGATCGTGATCTTTTGATCCTTACCCGTGGCGGTGTCTTTAGCCGTCACCGAAAGAATACCATTGGCGTCGATATCGAAGGTCACCTCCACCTTGGGTACACCGCGAGGAGCCGTGGGGATGCCTTCGAGATGGAACTTACCGAGCGTACGGTTCTGCGCCGCCTGGGCACGCTCGCCCTGGAGGATGTGAATCTCGACCGAAGTCTGATTGTCCGCAGCCGTAGAGTAGGTTTCCTTCTTTTGGGTCGGGATCGTCGTATTGCGGGGAATCATCACCGTCATCACGCCGCCCAAGGTCTCCACACCGAGCGAGAGGGGAGTCACATCCAAGAGGACAACGTCGTCGACCGTTCCGGAAAGAACTCCACCCTGAATCGCCGCGCCGATAGCCACGACTTCGTCAGGGTTGACCCCCTTATGCGGCTCCTTGCCAAAGAACTTTTGGACGGTTTCTTGAACCAAGGGAATACGAGTTGAACCACCCACCAGCACCACTTCGTCAATGTCCTTGGGGCTCTTCTTGGCATCAGAAAGAGCTGCCTTGACGGGCTCAATACTGCGCTCGATGAGCGGACGAATCATGTTCTCAAGCTGTGAGCGAGAAACCGTCTTCTGCAAGTGCTTGGGGCCAGTTGCGTCAGCCGTCAAAAACGGCAGGTTAATCACGGTCTCCTGACGTGAAGAAAGCTCGATCTTTGCCTGCTCCGCAGCGTCCTTGAGACGCTGAATCACCATCTTGTCCTTCGAGACGTCGATGCCGGATTCTTTTTTGAACTCGGCCATGAGGTGATTCATGATCGTGATGTCCACATCATCGCCACCTAGGTGCGTATCGCCGTTCGTCGAAATCACCTGAACCACGTTATCGCCGACTTCGAGAATCGAGATATCGAAGGTACCGCCACCGAAGTCGTAAACGGCGATGATCTCGTTTTCTTTCTTGTCGAGGCCGTAGGCCAATGCCGCCGCCGTGGGCTCGTTGATGATGCGCTTCACCTCGAGTCCCGCAATCTTGCCGGCATCCTTGGTCGCCTGACGCTGCGAATCGTTGAAGTAAGCGGGGACGGTAATGACCGCTTCGGTGACTGTCTCGCCCAGGTAGTCCTCGGCCGCTTTCTTGAGCTTCGACAGAACCTTGGCGCTCACCTCCGGAGGAGCCATGCTCTTGCCGCGCACCTCGAACCAGACATCGCCATTTTTGCCTTCAATGAGCTTGTAGGGGACGCGCCCTTGGTCATCACTCACTTCTTCAAAACGATGACCGATGAAGCGCTTAGCCGAGTAGACGGTGTTCTCGGGGTTGGTCACCGCCTGGCGCTTGGCTACGGTGCCCACGAGGATCTCACCTTTGTCGTCCCAGGCCACCACAGACGGGGTCGTGCGCGATCCCTCTTCGTTGACGATGACCTTCGCCTCTTTGCCTTCCATTACGGAGACAACGCTGTTCGTGGTTCCTAAGTCGATTCCGATGATTTTTCCCATCTTACTTTCTCCAGGGAGCCGGGTGGCTCTTTGTTGAGCGGTCACTCTTTGCGATCCGCTGATGAATTTTGTCGTTGATTGATAACGCTAGGATGCTGGGGTCCGGCCGTGCAGCTCTGCCGACCTCATTGTGAGGAAAGAAGACTGATCCCGCGGTGAGGCAGGAGGGGCCGGTGGGCGTTTGCTCGTCAGCTCCTTCGGATATCGTCGGCTCTGACCGGGCGCCCCGGTGGGGGGCCACCTTATGACCTAGGGCAAAGCAAAACAACGACTTATTACTGTAATTTCAACCGCTTAGTTGTGTTTCGCCTGACCTACAAGCTTCAACATAACCACCGGATCGAAGCGGTCAACAACTCAAAGCTCAGGAATTTGTCGAGACGGTGCAGGTTGTCGCGATTCGCCAACGATTCCAGACAAATACCATGAGATGTCGGTGTTTTAGGGAGCTAAGACGGGGGGCTTGCCAGCCTTTCCGTTGCAAACGGATTTTCCCTGGCAGCCCCCCGAGGGTCAGTTCCAGGTGAAACCAGGCCCCGCCTCCCCTATCCTGAAGGAAATGCAGCCCCTGGTTCTGCGCACCCCCATCAATGCCCCCCGCGATCTCCTCTGGGATTATCTCTCCACATCTCGAGGGCTCGCCTGTTGGCAGGCGGATCAAGTGGAAGGTAGTCTCGACGAAGGAGAGTTTTCCCTCCGTTGGCCCCAGCTCGGTGCGCGTATGGACCTGAGCGTCGCCGAAGTGAGTCGAGGCCAGCGCATTGTACTTCGTGCTGGAGAAACGGCCCTGGAGCTCACCCTCGAAGAAGGCGAGCTCTTACTCCAGCACCATGGCCTCGACGAAGACGATGACTTGATCGGTCTTGCTTCATCGTGGAAAGCAGCCCTGAGCGTTTTGGCTTGGGCGGTCACTCGCCACCCGCGGATAGAGCGACGCGTCCACTGGCTATTTCAACCGATCCAAGCCAGCGCGGAACTCGTGCACCACTACTTTACGGATCGTCAGGGCTTGAACCTTTGGCTGGGCTCTTCCCCAAGCTCGCTTTCGCAAGGAAAGCGCTATGAGCTCGACATCAACTACCAGATCATCACAGGCGAGGTACTTTGCGCCGAACGCGACGTCTGTTTGTCTATCGATGAATGGAAGAACGGGACCCTCACCCTGCGCACGCTACCGGCTCCTGAGGATCGACGTGTGGCGGCTGTCGGCCTATCAACCTGGGGCTACTCGCTCAACCCGACCCTGATCGCTCATTTGGAATCAAGCCTGAATCGCCTCGCTCGCAGCGCGTTTTGCGCGCAAAGCTAAGTCGATTTTCCTCCCTTTCGACGAATCAGATCGACTTGCAGCAACGCACCCCGATCGAATAGTCGGTGTACGCTGGCGCGTGATTTTCGATCTTCGCCTCGCAACCTTCTTTGGTCGCTCTCGAGTAAAACCCACCAACAAATACCCCTCTCTCATCAGCGATCCACTCGTCGAGATTGCCCTCCATATCAAAGAGCTGACCGTCGTTGGTTTCGGAGGTACATCGCTCCGCTTGGCCAGTTAAATAGAGCAGGGGGTCGTCTCCGTTCTCGAAGACGAGATGAAGACGGGGGTCGAGATGACCAAGCGATGAATTGCCGTGAAGTTCGTAGGCGGGGTGCAAGGCTCGATGCACGTTGCAGCGCCCCGCCTGAAAGGCCTCTCCGTACGGGTGCTTCGAACGCTTGTTTCCCTTACAAGCACGCACCCACTCCTCCTCAGAACACAGGCGTTTTCCTGCATTTTCGCATGCCTTTTTGGCAGTAAAATAGGTGAGGTAGCCCTGGGGTAAATGCCCTGCGGCCGAAACCGCCCGCGCTTCGAAAGGAGCTCGCTGATGCGGAGGAACAGGAGGAAGCGAAAAAGAACGAGCCCGCTCGCTGCCCACTCGAGCAGCCTCACTGCTCCAGTAGCCGTAGACGTGCTGGAGCAGTCGCGGCTCCGGCGGATAAAAAGGCGAAAGCCGCCGACCCGTTTTGTGATCGACCATATGCGCCTCCCAACGGTCCACGCAAACCCGACCCACCTGAGCCATTTCTTTGGGACAGGACGAGGGGCGAGCCTCGACTCGAGCTGGGCCTAACCTGCCACAGTGAAAAGAGGAAGCGATAAGGAAGCCGGCAAATGCCACAGCCAGGCCACAGATCTTCTTAAGACTCAGCATGGGCGGGGTCAGAACAGCTCAGGCCAAACCTACGGTGCGTGAAGTAAAAGCCATCGGAGTCGTGCCCTGCAAAGCGTAAGCATCCTGCCAAACAGTGGATGTATCCCGGCGGAAAACCAGCTCGGCCTGGGCTGAACCGGGCAGCCAAGCTCCTGAACTCAGTTCGTCCTCGAGCTGACCTGCTCCCCACCCCGCATAACCCGCAATGGCACGCAAGCCGGGCCATCGCCCCCCTGCAGCCAACCTTTCGAGCAACGCACGCGAGGCCGTCGCACAGATCCCTGGTGCCACCTGAAGTTGACCTTCAACCTGCAACTCCGGTGGAGGATCGGGAAACATCAACCAAACCTGGTTCGTCGCTACGGGGCCACCCTGGGTCACGGATTGCTCCAAGAAGGCGGTGGAGGTTTCGGGGCTGACTTGCAGTCCCGCCTGCTCAAGCAGCTCGCCCATGGTGAGCACCGTCGGGCCGTTGATGATCCACCCGAACGACCCTTGTGAGTCATGGGACGCCAAAAGCACCACTGAGCGATCAAAATTCGGGTCGCTCAGTGGTGGAGCGGCGATAAGGATTCCTGGTGCCAGACTACTCATCCTAACACCAAGTTAAGGCCGAGCAGGATGGGAGGCAAGAATGCAAATCAGTAGAGGATGCGCGTACGAATACTCGTGGGCAGCGCCTTGACCTTCTCCATGACTTCGTCGCTCAGATCCCTGTCGAGGTCCATGATCAGATACCCAATCTCGGGATCGGTCGCCAAGACCTGCGTAGCCACGTTGGCCTTGCTTTCCGAAACGATACTGTTGATCTGAGACAGAACGCCGGGAACGTTCTTGTGAACGTTGAGAATTCGATGTCGCCCTGGAGAGACCGGTTGCCCGATCTCCGGGAAATTCACTGCACCCGTAGAAATACCGGCATTGAGGAACTCGGTCAGACGAGCACCCACTTCACGACCGATGTTTTCTTGAGCCTCCTGGGTCGAGCCCCCCACATGAGGCGTAAGAATAACATTTTTGAGCCCTCTGAGTTCCGATTCGAAACCGGGCCCATTGCCGCGAGGCTCCTTGGGGAACACGTCGATCGCTGCACCAGCCAAGTGCTCTCCCCTGAGAGCCTCGGCCAAAGCCGGAATATCGACCACCGAGCCGCGTGCCAGATTCAAGAGGTAGCTACCCTTCTTCATTTGGGCGATACGCTCAGCAGTCATCATGTTCTTCGTCTCCTCCGTTGCGGGGACATGCAAACTGACGAAATCCGATTCGGCAAGGAGCTGACCGAGTTCCGGAACGAAGCGATTGTTCCCCATGGGAAGCTGCGCCTCGATGTCGTGAAACAAGACACGAAGCCCCATTGATTCGGCAAGGACTCCCACCTGGCGGCCGATGCGGCCGTAACCAATGATCCCGAGGGTCTTCCCACGCACTTCGAAACATCCGCTCGCGGTCTTGTTCCACTCGCCCGCGTGCATGTCACGCACGTGATCGGGGATGTGCCGAGAAAGTGCAACGATGTCGCTGATCACCAACTCGGCAACGCTACGAGTATTGGAAAACGGAGCATTGAACACAGGGATAGCGCGTTGATGGGCGGCTTCGAGAGCAACCTGATTGGTGCCGATGCAAAAACACCCGATTCCGAGCAGTCGCTTGGCGGCGTCAAGCACGGGTTCTGTGATGTTCGTCTTGCTACGAATCCCGATGAGATGAACGTCCCTGATCTTCTCGATCAGCTCCGCTTCACCCATTGCCCCGGGAAGGACTTCCAAGTCGAGTCCCTCGCTCCGAAAAATCGAGCGGGCGGTTTCATGAATGTTTTCGAGAAGAAGAACTTTGATCTTGTTTTTGGGGAACGAGGTTTCCGCGGTCATGGCCACGGGAAGCTAGAGCGAGGGAGGAGCCGGGAAAAGTACCCGAACGCCGATTACACAAGGTAGCCAAATTAGGCTTCGAAAAGCGGCTCATCCCGTAGGGCCTCGGGTTACAATACAGCCAGAATGAAACTCAGGAACGGGGAAGGACCTTCTGAGCTCCCACGCTCATGGAGAGGCCCGCATGGGTCGGGCACAAATTGACACTGCGTTAGGGAGCATGTTCCCTTGTTCTGAGGAAGGGTCAATCGACCCGAGAAGTGAGTTATGCCTGAGATCAATATCTTCTACGCCACCAATCGCAAGCACCAAGGCCGCGAGCGTTTCCGCCCTAAGGGGTATGGCGCGGACTTCAGCGCGGATGGCTTGGAGAATCTCCGCTTCGGCAAAGTGTCCGTGCAAGCCGACGCACGCAAGATCCAGAAGGGCCTGAATGAAACGAGCGGAGGCGGACCGATCAACGGAGAAACCTTAGCGGCGTACTTGAGCGGACTCGTGGGGAAGGCAAAGATCGAGGCGTATCGTGAGAGGCTCGACCGAGACCTGGATGAGAACCAACAACCAGGAAAACGCCTCGGCTCGGACTCCTTCTTTCGCGAACTGCAAAAGACCATGAAGGGGGGAACCGACGTCGTCGTCTACATCCACGGATTTAACGTTTCGTGGAAGGAAGCTGTCGGATCGGCCATGGCGCTGCAAACGAGCCTCAATCGCCCAGACGGAACCGCCCCTCTACAGAAGACCAATGTGGTTCTTTTTTCTTGGCCCTCCGATGGCTTGGCCCTGCCCTACACTTCTTACAAGTCTGACCGCTCCGAAGCCAAATGTTCTGGGTACGCCGTAGGACGAGCTTTGCTTCGACTGCGTGACTTCCTCGTTTCTTTGCGGCGCTTCGACGCCGATCTCTGCAATCAACAAATCCATCTGCTCAGCCATTCGATGGGAAACTACGTGCTGCAGGAAGCGATTCAACGCTTGGGCGTCTACACGCCAGGCTCAGCTCTGCCCCGGATGTTCGAGCACATCTTCATGTGCGCGCCCGATGTGGATGACAACGCTCTCGAGTCGAACCAACCCTTCGGGTGCGTGCATCAGCTCGCACGAAAGGTCACCGTCTATCACAACCGCGACGACAAGGCGCTGTACGTTTCCGCCCACACTAAGGGCAACCCCGAGCGCCTAGGCACAAACGGCCCGGCCCACCCGGCGGGGATCCACCAAAAGATCGAACACGTCGACACAACCGAAGTGACCCTGGACAACAGTGGCTGGATCAAACACAGCTACTACTTGTCAGGAAGCACCAATCTAGACATTCGCCACAGTCTCGAAGGGATTTCGTCCGATGATCCGCGCCGAAATCGGCGCCCGAACCCCCGCGCCCCGAGGGGTTACCTATGCGAAGAAGTTAAAATACCCAGTTAGCTGCTCGACAACCCGGAGTTAGCCCGGGCCGTGGCCAAGGCTCCTCCTTCGAATTCTAGGTCAGGAGCCTTCGTCCAGCGCCTGCTCGCAGCGCGTGCCGCTCCGCTGTTTCGGCGAACCGGCATCCAAGCACTCACGCAGCTCGTACACCAAGCTCAGTTCCTCACTCTGAGCGAAGACCAGGAGCTCCACAAACCCGAACTTGGTCTTTGGCTCGTGGTGCGCGGCGGGGTTCGTGTGCGCAGCGGCGTATCCTACGGTGTGTCCGAAGAACACGACTTTCCGAAACGATGGAAGACCACTTTGATCTCGTTCGCTCTGCCCTTTATTACCTCGGACAAAAAGTACGCGAACAAAATATGGAGCGTGACGAAGACGACCCGAGCGCTCCGCATCACAAGTAAGAGTCCCACGCGCTACCTTCCTGATACTCTTGGGTTCTCAGCCGCCGATTGCACGCACCGATGCAGAAGTTAAGCTTCCATCATGACGCATTCACCGGCACACACTGTCGGAAGGTCACCCTTCCTGTTCCGCAGCGTCATTGGGGTCGTCCTGGGATGGACTGCTCTGTTCGCTACCGCTTGCGCTGCCCCCGACCCCCGCGCGCCTGAATCCTTTCAACAAGCGTCAAGCAAACCTCGGCCCACTTGGATTGAGCGCCTTGAACTTTCTGCCCGAAAGGCCGATCGGATAGCGGAGATTTGGGCGAGCGCCGATCAAAAGCTCGCCGGCTACGATCGTGCACGCTTGCTCTTGCTGGACGAGGCGGTCTTGGAGGTGAAAGCAGGGCGACTCGAAAGAGACACCTTGTTCCCCCTGGGAGAGCAAACAGTCGCTGAGTTCGAAAAAGCCCTTCCCGCTTTCATCACCGCTCTCAACCGTCTACACAAGACTCTCAATCAGGAAGAGCGAAAACGCTTGGTCAACATGGTGCTCCGTCAGACCGACACCAAGGATGAAAAGAAGACAGCCAGACAAGATCGCTTGGCGCAGGTGCTAGACATCACGGCAGGTCAAAAGGCGCAGCTGTACCCCCGCTGGTTTGGCGTTCTTTTGGGTAACCTGGGATTGCTCAAAGCTCTAAAACGAGACGCTCGAGATGCAGGAAAACGATTTGTTAGCGAAGAGTTCGACGCTGCTCAATTGCCCCTGATCGAAAACCGCCGTCCCTTAGACATTTTGGAGTTTTACTACGATGGTCTCAAGACGACCTTGCCTGTACTGACTCCCGCTCAACGAGATACGCTGGCGGCCTACCTCGACGCTCGGGTGCGATAAGGGGCCTCATCCCGCTATCGACTTGACTCGGGACGCGCCTACTGTACATACGGCCAGTATGAGCCTCCCCCCTTTCGAAGCCGAACAGCCCGATCTCGATCCGATTTTTCGTCTCTTGGACATCTATCGCGCCCACGACGAACTCCAGTTTCCAGGGGTAAGTGCGGAGAGCCTAGATGAAGCAACGAATGGAATCGATGAGCAAGTGGAAGAAATCGCTCGCCTCGAGCAAGCACTCAGAGAGGCCCGTGAAGCCCTCAGCGCCCGCCATAAAGGAGTGATCGACTTGGCTCGCCAGGCCCACGCCTACGCAACCATCTACGCTAATGCTCCCTCGACTCTCAAGAGCGAAGACGAACTGGAAGAGCTGCGCGCACAACTCGAAGCGGTTTCCTTAGGCGACGCAACCAAGCCTGCGAAAAAACGAAGGGTGAAAGCAAAAGCTTCCAAAAAGACTGAGCCCCCCAAGCCGCCCAACATGACCGAAGTTTGGCCCGCCCCCTCGCTCGAGGGTCAGGTCGCTCGCGTCGAATCGGAAGAGCAAACGGAAGAGGGAGCTGAGCAGGCGTCATCGTCCGAGGTCGCTCAAGACACAGCAAGCGACGCGAGCGAAAAAAAAGACAAGAAGGGCGATAGCGAAGCAGCGCAACTCGAACTGGACTCCGCCGAAGAGAACCAGACCGCCGAAGAGAACCAGACCGCCGACGCAGCAGAATAACCCCCCCCCCGGTTCGCTACCCCAGCGGCGCGGGTTGTCACCGGGAGGCCACCTTGGTAACTTCCCGAAATGGCATCCTATCGATCAGTTTCATTAGTTCTCGCTGGTATCGTCTTGGGGCTCGGCGCATCCATCGCTTGTGGCAGCCAGACCGACTCCGCCGCACCAGGCGGGACGGTCCAGATGCCAGCGATCCCTGGAGTGGGCACCGCCATGGCGCAAGACTCCGCATGCACCCAATGGGAGGTGGCGGCCATCAGGGCGGACAAGCTCACAGCAACTGGTTCGGTTGCGGACGCGCTCGGTGCGGACGGCTCCCCCATCTCGGCACGCCTTGTCCCAAACGGATGGACCCCGCTCACGGGGATCGATAGCTACGGTTTGTGGATCACGCGCTGCGCACAATAACTAGGGACTGGATCGGTGCGCGAACGCCCTAGGGTCGCTCCGGCGGCCCATACCAATGGGTGGTCTCAAGATGCGACAGTCGAGTGCTCCAGCACCCACGCGATGCCGCCGGCTCAATGTTGCACAAACGCGGACTCGCTTGCAATCCGCGAGGCGAAGTCGTTGAACCTCGTCCAAATGCCGCCAGTGGTATTAGAAAGACGAGCGCGTGGTACGCCAAACTGAACGCCTGGGCCTCTTCTCCGAAGGTGAGTTCCCACGAGGAAGGGTCGCGGCACAAATGGGAAGAGAAGAGTGCTGAGACAGAGAGGGGCGAGTGCGGTTTTGAAGCCGACCTCACTTTCTTGGGGAGAGCTTCGAAACCGCTCATTTCTAAGTGCTCGTAGCACTAGGGCGAGCGGAGCCTTCAGTCCACGATGTCCGGGTTCCACATGTTTCCGGACATGGCAAGCAGATAGAGATTGCCCAAAAATCCGCCGTACCAGTAGTCGTCCTTCATCTTCGCCGACTCGGCGACGAAGGCATCGGCAACTTCTTGAGTATTGGCCAACGAACAGACGGCCAAAGACCCCACCACCACCATATTATGGTAGCCGCCCTCCGGAGTACCGTTGAGCTGATAACCATCGACGATGTTCTCTACCCCCACCGAGTTGTAAGCCCAGTTGGTGATCTTCTTACACCACGCACCTGCGCTCGCATTACCGTTCCACAAGTAGTCCATCGCATGCTTGAAGGGTGTCCGAACGGCATCAAAGCTGTAGTAGTGTTTGCGACCACTGTCCTGCGGAGGCCCGCCTTCTGCCGACTGCCAATCGGGAACGAGTCCGGTGTTTTGATCTGCTCCACGATCTCGAATCACATGAGAATCGTCGGCCAACTTGCTCCAGGCACTATCACCCGTCAGCTCCGCAAAGTAGCGGAAGAATGCCGGCTGGTAGTAAGAAACGTCGGTTGTACCGCAACCTCCCCATTTGCCCCCACCACCGCAGCCGGGGTACAAAGTCGAAGTACCGCCACAGTCAACGATCATCTGTTTAAGGTCGCCGATCACACGTTTGGCCTTGTCGCCGTAGTCGGCATCGGGCCACTGCCAGTGAGCGACCAAGAGCCCAATCGCCGTATCGATGTCACCATCGGTCGCTGCACCACTGTCGAGAAAACTATCGCAGGTCACGCTCCAGCCCATCAGCCCGCAGTTGGACACCTTGGACCGATAGAAGGTGTAAAGAGCGTCCACCGAGGCGCGGTCACCCATATAGGCTGCAGCCATCATCGCAAAGCCCACCGCTTCGACCTTGGACTCGCTTTCGGGATCGGTCTTGGGCCGCACCCCAGCTCCACACGAGGCAAGATATTTTGAGCTCCAGTTGTCGTACCAATCTTTGATAAACTGATTGTCTACCTTGCTCGACTTGACACCGTGGGGGTAGGTCACGTTTTGGGGGAAGGGATATTTCTCTCCTTGCCAGGGTTCAGGAGGGGCTCCACCGGTACCCGAATTCTGACCGCCGGTGGAGCTCCCACCGCCAGCCGAGCCGTTGTCACCACCGCTGGAGCTCGCCTCGCCGCCAGAGCTCCCTAAAGAGCCCCCTGAGCTTGTTCCCCCGCCCGTTGAAGTCCCCAATCCCCCACCTGAGCTTGTCGAATTCCCCGTCGTAAGGCCCCCATCTCCGCCTGTCGTGGTCGAACCACCCGTAGCGGAACCGGTGTCGCCTGACGTCAAGGAACCGGTCGTCGCCCCGTCGTCAGTTCCGTCACCCGAGGACGAACACGCGAGGGCCAATAGACTCAAACTAAAAAAACAAGAGGAAGCTTTCATTTTATCACCAATTGCTCACGCACAACTACCGCAAGGATGAGGCTAGGTTGCGGCACGTGAAGGACGTGTGCCGCTCAAGCTAGCACCGCCGCCGGTTTCGGCTTCGCAAAAGTGGCGACAAAGCCCGGGCCTTGTACGTCTCACGCGCACATCGAATACAAGGCAAAGTCTACCTCTCAGAAACGAAACTTACTTGGCAGGGGCGCGACGATCCGCATTTCCTGCGCCTCGAGGCCCACGCCCTGCGCTGCGCGGTCGACCGGAGCGCCCGCCGCCCGACTTGCCGTGACCGCCCGGCGCGCGCGCCCCCTCAGGTCTCGCCTTGCCGCGACGTTGACGGACAGAAAAATCAGTTTCAGGCGGAAGCGCCTCAGAAGCAGGAAAGGGGTGATCCAAAGTCCTTGGGATGTTCTTCTGGATGACACGCTCGATATCGACCAGCAAAGGCCGCTCATCGTAACTGCAAAAAGAAAGAGCGATACCATCCCGACCTGCGCGAGCGGTACGACCGATACGATGAACGTAGGTCTCCGGGACCTCCGGCAGGTCGAAGTTAATCACATGAGTCACCCCATCTACGTCAATGCCGCGGGCCGCGATATCCGTCGCGATCAGAACCCGGATCTCGCCTGATCGAAACCCGTCCAAGGCGCGCGTTCGCGCTCCTTGCGACTTGTTGCCGTGGATAGCCGCCGATTGGATCTTCGCCTTGGCAAGAGAGGTTACGATGCGATTGGCCCCATGCTTGGTCCGGCTGAAGACAAGCACGCGCTCACAAGCCGGGTCTTGAAGACAGTCCACCAACAACTTCGACTTGTTGTTCTTGTCGACAAAAGCCACCGACTGTTCGATACGATGCGCGGTCGAGGAGACGGGGGTCACACTCACCTCGACGGGTTCGTTGAGCAAACGGTCGGCAAGCGTTCGAATTTCGGGAGGCATCGTCGCCGAAAAAAACAGAGTCTGCCTCTTCTTCGGGAGCAAAGCGGTCACCTTGCGGACGTCGTGAATGAAGCCCATGTCGAGCATGCGATCCGCCTCGTCGAGCACGAAAACCTCCAAGGCTTTCAAAGAGACATAACCTCTTCCTATGAGATCCAGCAGTCGTCCCGGCGTAGCCACCAGGATATCGACGCCACGGCGCAGGGTCGCGATCTGCGGCTTCTCGTTGACCCCACCAAAGATCACCGTGTGCCATAAATCGAGCTCGGCCCCATAACGGGTCAAGCTGTCGCCGATCTGTGCGGCAAGCTCACGCGTCGGTGTGAGAATGAGAGCACGCACAACCGGATCGTCTCCCGCAGTCTCGTCGAGCCGCTGCAAGATCGGCAGACAGAAGGCTGCCGTCTTTCCGGTGCCAGTCTGGGCACATCCCAACAAGTCTTTGCCCAGAAGTGCTGGCGGGATCGCCTCTGCCTGGAT
This sequence comes from Polyangiaceae bacterium, assembly GCA_050300635.1. GTDB lineage: Bacteria > Myxococcota_A > Polyangia > Polyangiales > Polyangiaceae > NIC37A-2. The sequence continues at coordinate 236,563 of JBNKYC010000014.1, read as the reverse complement.
AGGTGTGGGTGAAGAATACCCGGTCTTCGCCAGGGATTTCTGAAGAGGCTCGATGAGCTTGAGGTCGCGAAAAAGCACCGGCTCCGCTCGCACGAATCGGCAAAGAAGTCAAAGACAGGGTGCCGAGCACGTATCGGCTCCTCCGGCCTCGGTCTGGCACGTGTAGACATCCAATCGTTCTGCCCTCAATCTGATCACACCCGGTCATGCAAGCTAGCCGATTGATGAGCACAGCTCCCCTCCTTTTCGTCCTGGTGTCCTGCGGGAGCAACCCAAATGCGACGGCAGATAGCGGGACTACAACTGGCGCAACCAGCGGGGGACCGGGAGCCACTCGTCCCGGTCCCTGCTCGACCACCCTCACCGGAACGACGGTGGACCTGAGCAATAAGACTCTGCCGAGCCCGCTGCCAGGGATCCCCACCGAAGCAACCTTCTCCTTCGCCGAGGGCCCGGTGTGGGCAAACGGTGCGCTCTACTTTTCGTACTTAATCCAAAAAAACGAAAGCCCCCTCGATGGCGGGCACCTCATGAAGTACACACAACAAGATGGAATCTCGATCTTCCTCGAAGACGCCGCGACCAACGGACTCGCCCTGGACTCTTCTGGCAACCTGATTGTAGCCAGTCACGGGATAGCGGGTTTGGCCACAGTGAACCTAGGCTCTGCCTCCACGACCCTGAGCCCGCTCACGACCGAATACGCCGGTCACCCCTTCAACTCTCCTAATGATCTTGCGGTAAGAAGCGACGGCACTATCTACTTCACCGATCCCAACTACCAGTGTGGAGGTTGCAACAATCAGCCCATCATGGGCACGTATAGAAGAAGTCCGAATGGGACAGTCGAGCTCCTAGAGAATGTTCAGCACGACGTACCCAACGGCATCGCGCTGTCTCCCGATGAGCAAACGCTCTACGTCGGCGGCTCTCAGCTGCGTGCGTATCCAGTCAGCGACGATGGGAGCGTTGGCGTTGGGCGCGACTTTGGCGCGGTGAACGGCACCGACGGACTCGGTATGGACTGCGCAGGCAACCTCTATGTGACCCTCAACGGGCAAAACCGAATCATCGCCCTCGACCCTGCAGGCAATCAGTTGCCCGGTGCATTGTCGCTACAAAACCCGACCAATGTCGCCTTCGGGGGCGCCGACGGCAAGACGATGTTCATCACCAATCAAGAAAACAACGGCGCCTTGCGCGCCCTCGCTTGGGACGTTCCGGGTTATCCCTATTGAGCAGCAAGAGGGGCGCCTGCCTGGTTCTTGGCTTTGAACAGCCCAGGCCCTGTCGCGCCCCGGATGCAAGGCTCAGCCTACACCGGTGAGGAACCGACCCGCTTCTTGGATCAATTCGGTCGCCTTTTGCGTACTCGACGACGCCAGTAGACGGTGCATGGCCGATAGAGCTTCTTCGACCAAGGGGTGATGGGGATCTTCTGCACCCAACTGATTTTCAACCTGCGATATGTGCTCACGCAACTCGCCGTGCGCCTCATCATCCAACTCCAACTCATGAGCCGATTGCGAAATCTTGTCGACGAAAGCACGCACTTCCTGCGCGCGCTCGGGGGTCATTCCAGTCGGTACGACAGGTTCTTGATCCAAGGGATTCATACCCAAGTTGTAGCTCCCCTCGCCGTGAACATCACGTCAAAACCGACCTTTCACCGCATAGAGCTTCGACAAACAGACTGTCAGCTCGAGGCTGAAAACCGCTTTCTTCCGCTTGTACCCCACTCATTCGATCGAGGCGAAAGCTCCTCACCGCTTCTCGCCCTTCATCCCAGGCCACCAAGTACCAAACCGGATAATTGAGGAACAAAAAGTGGGGTTCCACTCGACGTCGTGACTTGCGCTGCTGGCCATCCCGGTAACGAAATCGAAGGATCCGTCCCTCCACGAACCCACGACACAAGGCCTCCGCCGACGCGGCATCGGGGCGGACAAAAGTCTGTTGCACGTTAAGCGACGCGGAGGGTCCGATGTGGATGCGCTTCGTCAAGCCACGCACCCGCGAGCGTACGGCTGGAGAAAACGACGCGACCAGCTTCTTGCGGATTGACGCGAGGTTGGCGATTAGCCACGGAGCCTCCATTCGCTCGGCAACCGCCAGACTGACCAAGAGCTCCACCGCCTCTCTGTAAGAAAGCTGCAACCGCCCAATCCCCCAGCTTCGATCCAGACGCACCCCTCCCCCCCGACCCACATCGCTCTCCACGGGAAGCCCTCTTTCGCGTAGAAGCGACAGATCACGAAATAGGGTGCGACGACTCACCCCTAGCTCTCGAGCAAGGATTTCCACAGTCAGAGGCTCTTCTGATTTGAGACGGCTCGATAGCAATTCGAGCCTCTCCAGGCGCCCAACAGTATCGCTCGCACCCACGAGACAATGGTGCCATAAAATGACACCTATTTCATTAACCTTTCGGCATCTCCCCCAGCGAAAGGAAGCCCCCATGCCCAACCCCACCGTCGAAACAGCAACCATCGTCCTGCGCCCCGAAACCACCGAGGCTCAACTCCTGGCCGTCTCCGCCGCTTTTCAGTCCGAGTTCTTGGATCACCAACCAGGTTTTGTACGTCGAGAACTTCTCAAGCTCGACGAGCGACGTTTTCTCGACCTCATCCATTGGGAAACTTCAAAGGCGGCTCAAGCCGTGATCGGCGCTGCCGCAAATTCCTCGGTCTGCTCCCGCTACTTCTCGGTCATGGAGATGGGCGCCGACCCCGGCGCCGGGGTCACTCACTATACGTCCATCGAAACCTACGCACGCAAGTAACCATGGAGCCGTTTAAAAATTTCTTCTCCCTCAGGCTCGTCGAGCTCATGGCCGAGCAAATGAGCCGTCACGATGCGCAGTTCGAGAAGGAGAGTTTCGTTGCTTCGATCCAGAACGAGCTCCCCCAACTCGAGCTTAAGGCACGCGCTCAGTTAATCGCGGATCGCCTGCACGAATATCTGCCGCCCAGTCCAGCAAAGCGGGCAAAGATTCTCAAGGCGGTTCTCCATCCCGAGATCAGAGCCGATCTCAGCGGTCAGTCGGATGAGCAAGGACTACGAGGTTGGGCCATTTTGCCCCTTTCCCTCGTCCTAGCGCAAAACGGTCTGAGCGATTTTGAGCGCTCCCTTCGGCTACTGCACGCCATGACCCAACGCTTCACAGCAGAATTCGCGATTCGCTCCTTCATCCTCCATGATCCCGAACGAAGCTTCGCCACCTTCAAAATCTGGACCAAGGACCCAAGTCTGCATGTACGTCGACTCGTTTCCGAAGGGACTCGACCTCGCCTGCCCTGGGCCATGCAACTGCCCGCTCTGATAAAAGACCCCAGCCCCAGTCTACCGCTCCTCGAGGCGCTTCGGGACGACCCAGAAGCTTATGTGAGACGTTCGGTGGCCAACCATCTCAATGATATCTCCAAGGACCATCCTGACTTGGTTGCGCAACTCATCGGCAAGTGGCTCAAGGGAGCCAGCTCTGAGCGCCGCGCGCTCCTTCGTCACGCTGCCCGAACCCTCGTCAAAAAAGGGCACGGTCCGACTTTAGGCCACTTCGGGTATCTTCCCCCTCGATTAGCCCCCGCCACGCCCAAGCTCGATCGAGACCAAGTGCGCATGGGTGAGCAGCTCCGCTTCTCTCTGCCCCTCATCTCCGTCGCCAAAAAGACTCAAAACCTCGTTGTGGATTATGTGATCCACTACCAAAAAGCCAATGGCACACTTGCGCCCAAAGTCTTCAAGGGCGCTCGTCTCGAACTGCCCCCTGGACAGACCCACCACTTTGAGCGCAACCACCACTTCAAAGAAGTCACCACCCGGCGCCACTACCCCGGCCCCCACGCGCTATCCCTCCTCATCAACGGCCATGCGACCGAAAAAGCTCAATTCGAGCTCTCCATCGCACGCAACATCGAGCCGATGTGAAGCGTAGGATCATCTTCGAAGTCGATGAAAGGCCATCGAAGCCAAGCTGACCCTAGCTTTTTCGCGGTAACCGTCTGACCGCAGAGCTGACCATTGGTCTCATCTTCAGCAGATCCCCTAGATATGCCGTTCCGAAACGACGACCGCCTTGGCCGCAAGTTTCACGAGGAGATCCGCCGACCGTCTCGTCAACTAACTGTCCACACCGACCGCGGCAGCCAGTACGCCAGCGCCTCGTACAGAGACGTCTTGCGTGAAAATAAGCTTCGCCAAAGCATAAGTGGCACAGGCAATTGCTACGACAATAGGCGGAGCCATTCCAGGCGTCGAGGCCGTTCGCGCGCCGGCCTCCGATAGTCATGATGAAGTCCGTTGAGGACAGGGAATGGGAACAGTCGGAAGTTCAGTTGAGAATACTTCCACAAGTTCGGCACCCGGCCACGCGTTCATTTGCAGATGGCGTGCGAACGGGTGCACGGAGAAGCACGCACGCGCGTCGGTTCGCTTCCACCACCTCAACGCTACCGCCGAGGAGATCGGCACGTTCTTGAAGGGTCACCCAGCCTACGCCGGTGCCTTCTCCGGGTACAAACATCGGGCCACCAGTCACTGCGATCCTGATTGAGTCCCTATCGACGTCCACCTTCACATCCACCACAGTATCATCACCGTGGCGCAGTGCATTGCCCACAGCTTCCTGAACCGCACGAAAAAGGTTCGTCGACGCGTCCGGCGAAAGTGGGTCATCTTCCCCATGCCAACGGAGCCGCACCGAGCGTGCCGTCAGCTGGGAGAGTTGGTCTGTATAGCGCCCCAAACGCGCCCTGAGGGGTAGCTGCCCAGCGAAGCCTGGATGCAACTCCCGAGAAAGAGCCCGAATATGGTCGAGACTTTGTCCCAAGTTTCGGACGTTTTCGGCAATCAGGTCCCGAACGTCTTCAGACATTTCCTGCGAAGAACGCGCCACGAGTTGCAGAGACATGCGGGCGGCTTGCAAGTCTTGCCCCACACCATCGTGGAGTTCTCTGGCGAGCTTTCCCCGTTCGTCGTCCGCCGTCTCAATGACTTTGCGCTGGAGCATCGCTACCCGCCTCGTCCGCTCGATGAAGGTACGAAGCGCAAGATGCATAAGCGCTACAACGAAAAGGCACTGGGCAATTTCCGACAACGGATAGGCGGCGGTGGAGGGACTGGCAATGCCCACCACCGTGACCGCCCCTGCGGCGACCATGCCGACGGCAACGACACCCAACGTCTGGTCGCGTCGCGCCCAGCTTTTCGAAGCGAGGAGCCAGTTTCCGTGCAACCCCAGAGGTAACGCGTAGATCACCTGGAGCGTGGAAACGTAGGCAATCGTTTCCGGGGAAAAAGCCAAAGCGAGAGGGACAAGGGTCGCCAGGACGTAAAACAGGGAAAGCCACGAAACGGTCTTTTGATAGCGTTCGGCGATGACATAAGGGAGAGCAGCCACCCCAATGGCGACGAAGCAACTATAGTTGATCGTTTCAAAAGTCGTCGTAAGAGGGGAAACTCGAAGCCACGGAGCCGTCAAGATCCAGGACGCGAGAGAAGCAGAAGAGATAAGCAACACGACGTAAAGCGGACGAGTTCTCACACCGCCGACAAACATCATCAGCAGCAGCGCCAACACCGCCGCCGCAGACAACGCTATGGTCCCTGCTTGCAAGACGAGCCGGGTGTGAAAACGCTCACTACTTGTCGCCCGCGCTACGCTTTCGGGCGCCACGCTCACCTTGTCGAAGGCAGGTCCAAACGGAACCCCCAGGTTCATCGCCCGCAGGGTGAGAACGTTCTCGCCGCGCACGAGGAACTCGGCAGGAAGAGAATAGACGCGTGGCTTCGCCCACACCTGTGCGAAGCGGCGAGCAACTCTTCCCGTCGTACCTACCCTGGTGCCATTCAGGTACAGCTCCTCCGCACCCCAAACTCGCCCGCGTGAGAAGGCCCAGCCGCCGAGGTCAGCCTCCTTGGGCACATGGAATTTAAGGCGGTAGAGCGCAACATCTCCTTCCGTTGTGAGATCGCATTGGCTTGGTGCGCAGGGAAGAGAAATTTCTCTCCAGGAGCTGTCGTCGACGTTGCGACCCAACAGTTCCGGGCCATCCCGTCCCAGATAGCGAGCGTGATCAATCGTTACAACCTCCGCCGCAGACACGACAGATGGCGACCAGGCCAACAGAATCAAGAGGACATAGAGGGAGCGCAGGCGACGCGCGAACGGAATCTTATGCGTCATCTTGTCGTACACGGATAGCCACTATCCTACGTGTCTTGTCATGGCGGAAGACCCGAAGAGAATGAGTGCCAGCACAAACGCGCGGGAAGGTGCCGCGGAAGGGAAGTAATTCTCGCCGGAAGGCTCGACGAGATGCGTTCTGGACAAAAATCTGGTGATAATGGATGTCGTGAATGCGACACCCATCCGATTGCTCGTGGCTGACGACCATCGACTCGTCCGCCAGAGTCTGCTGGGAATGTTGGCAGCGGATAGCTCTTTTGAGGTGGTTGCCGACGCGAGTACTGGTTCTGACGCGCTCACTCTGATTCGAAGTCATCAGCCAGACATTGCGGTACTGGATATCTCGATGCCAGCGCCGACCGGTGTGGAAGTTGCGGAATTGCTGCGTGCCGAACGTAGCCACACGCGGGTGTTGATCCTCACGATGCACACAGAACCGGCGATGGTTCGCCGGGCACTCAGGGCCGGAGCCTGCGGAGTCGTCCTCAAGGACGACGCGATCGAGGACCTTTGTTACGGGATCCGCACGGTGCACGGCGGGCGAACATATATCAGCCCCTCCCTGACGGCAGCGACTCTGAATAGCACCCACGAACAGGAGCTCAGTGCGCGTGAAACTCAAGCTTTGCGGCTCGTGGTGGAGGGGCTGACCAGCAAGGAAATCGCCTCGCAAATGGGCGTCACGACGAAAACCGTCGACACCTACCGCGCCCGCGCGTCTCAAAAGCTGGGCGCGCGCAACGGCGCCGAACTGGTGCGGCTTGCAATTCGTCAGGGCCTCGTCAGGGCACTGTAGGGACGTGAACAGCTTGCGCAGCACAGCCGTCATGGCGCGCTACAGCGACTCGCAGCAGTAGTACTCGTGGGTGTAATTGGTACTGCGTGGTACCAGTCGATCTGAGTTCGTGCCGCCAGCATACCAGGCCGTGGGTTGCCAGGTCGCATCGTTTGTCATGGTCGACGTCCAGAACGACCGATTAGAGTCCTCCAGACGTGTGGTGCAATCCGAACCAGGTGGGTTGCGATGATCACACAATGCGTACATTTCTGCAGGGCAGATTCTTCGCCCGACTTCATCGCATGTTGTCGCAGCCGACCAGAAGTTGACCACTGGTCGGGCTAATTTTTCCATGCAGCTGTCACCTAACTGAACGGTGTCGCTGGGACACTCTTGATTTACGCTGCCTTCGACTTTCAGGTTTCCTTTCACTGTGAGGCGAGTCTCATCTCCACCTGATCCGACGACGGTCATTGCGCCACTGTTGCTAGCGTTGAGGTACATCGTAGAGCCCGCACCGTTGTCTCGGCTGAGAATTTCATTCGAATCCATCGTGAGGTTTGGACCGCTCTCTTGACCAATCACAATCGAGCCCGAACGATTGAGCTCTGCGTCCTCCCCGACGTCGATGAAGAGCCGTTCGCTGCTGACTTTATCGAGCTTCTCATCGTCCAGCTGAAAGATCTGCTGCGCCAGTTCACGGAAGTTCCAGTTTACCTCAAAGGCGCTGGCCGCAGCACCAGAGCAGAACGTGTATAGAGGCTCGGGCAGATCTCCTTCGGAATCACAAGAAGAGGTCTGCGCGATGGCTCCCCCCACGTAGGTGAGCCCAACCGCCAAAACCGCGATACCGCCCCATCTTAGACGGCTTCGAAGCCGGAGTCGGGCGGCACGAGTGCTTTCGATCTCCCTCCTCAATAGAGCAAGTTCATTCTTGAGTTCGGTGATGGCTTCGGGGCCGACTGCGGTCTGAGATTTCATGATAGTTGGTTTCGAGTATGAGGTTTCGTGACAATGAACACGGTACAATTGTTGAGAGCTTCGAGCGTCCTCAGTCCTGGGCGACCGACACGTAGTCGAAGCGGAGCAAGATATCGTCGAGCTGGTGAAGAGCGAGTCCTGAGCTTCCGTCGATACTGAGATCAGCGGCACGAATGAACAGCGCATAGTCGCCCCAAAGACCACGACCGGCGAGTTCCGAGGTGTCCCCGTTCTCGTAGTCATCGCTCTCCAAGGTCGCTCGGTCGATCCCTTCATAGGCCCGAATACGCGCGGCAGAGAAACCTGTATCCTCCCCAGAGGACGAGTCGATGCCCGTTGTCGCTCCAAAGAAGGGATCTGCGAAGAGGTTTCGACTCGGACGCACCGAGGCAACCTGGCGACCTGCACCATCGCCATCTGCGCAGGCGCCACTGCACAAGGTGCTGAAGAAGGTATTCTTCTTCTGTAGGGTGATCTCAACGAAAGAGCTGTCTCTTTCCACCATCAGGTCAGAGCCTTGCAGTGACGCGTTCACAGACCACAAGCGTTCAGCGCAGGAAGCTCCGTTCAGCAGTGCTACAGCATCGCTGTCGTCATCCCAGGGCGCGAGAGAAAACGGGATCCTCTGCCCTGCGTACTGTCCCATCTCATCGTAGACCGCGAAGCGTGGGGATGTGATCATCAGTCTGAAGCGTTCATCCCTGCTCAAGTCATGGAAGCCTTTAAACCCCTCGCGAGGTGCAATACGGAGGATGTCATCGCGGAGACTTACGACGGCTAAACCATCACTCGGCCTCTTTCCATCCAGGGTCGCAGCTGAGCTGCCAGCCAACAAGGAGTCGAGCACCTCGTCGAGGTCTTTGGGGTTAGTGGCTTCAATGACCTGGCCTCGAAGTCCCTCGCAAGCCTGATACTCGTACTCGAAGGCCCGCACTGCGAGGTACGTAGCGCGCTGAGCGATACGAAACTTGCGCTCGAAGAAGTCGACCTTCTCGTCGACGAAGAAGTCGTGCTCAAGGGGGATGACTTCACTCGCTTGTTCCCGCGCAAGTTCTGCTCTCCCGTCGCGAATGAGCCGTGCGAGAGTCGCGCGGTCATTGGTCATGCGAAGCAGCGCAAGTGAGCTCTCGTTGAGAGCAGCCTCAATACGCAATGCAGCAGATCTCGAACCCACCAGATGAGCCCTCGCGTCGTTGAAGCAGACCGCTTCTTGCTTCGCGGCGTTGATCCTCTGCACAGAGGCATCGTGCCGTTCTCGGGCGGCATCCATTTTCGCGCTGATGCTACTGGCAGACAAAGTCGCGACTGCTGCTCCTCCGCCAAAGGCTGCACTGATGGGGCCACCCTTAAACGGATTGAAGAAGTTCGATGCAACCTTCATGGCCGCCGCGGACGCGTCGGCGGCCGCCTTCGCCACGCGCAGTCGTCCCATGTTGGCCCGATGGTTGGTCACCTCGGCTTCCCAGGCGGCATTGCCCGCCTTGAGAATGAAACAGCTCTCCATCGCTATGTTGTATCGCTCGTTGAGCTCGGCCATCTCCGCTTTGGCGGTGTCGATTTCCAGGGAGGCGCTCCTCAGGGCGAGGGCGTGCTCGCCAAGAGAGCCGCTGAAACACTCCGGTTCCGGGTTTGCGCCCACCTCCGGTTTACACGTCTCGCCGTCACAGATGAATCCGACAGGACATTCTTCCGTGAAGGAGCAGGAGTCGGGCACTGAGAAAGGACGAGCTTGCTGAACACGATTCCTAACTCCTTCACACTGCTGCGCGATCTCGGTCATCCTGACTCCGTCGAGGGCCTTCTCAAGCTCGGCGACTCCATCCGTCTTGTTGTCCAAGGGCGGGTCTATCTTGGCGCAAGTCTTCTCCCCCACTTTCTTGATCATTTCTGGGGTAACTTCGTCGTCTTCACTCACAATTCCGTTCTGAATCGCGGCATTAAGGTCAAGGTTCCAAAAGCAGAAGGACTCGAGCTCGCGCACAAACGGGATGGGCAAGTCTCCTTGCTCGCTCAGGTTTTTGACAAAGTCTTTTGCCTGGTTGTTCCAAATGTCGCTCACCCCCTTGACCAGAACGGGTCCCTGCTCCTGCTGGAGGCGCCCCATCACACAAAGGTCGTAGGCGAGATTGCCGGGGGAACGACGAGCAATGAGCTCCTCCTCCGTCCCGCGGCACTCAGGTGCCATGTAGCAACTGGAAGGGTCCACGTCTGACGCGAGAGCATCCCTTGCGCGTAGTCCGGTCGATTCACCACAGGCGGCGACAATCTGCTCGCCATAGCGGAGGTTGATCGCCGCCTCCCGATCTTCCTGAGCATCGCGGTCCTTTTGACTCATCAGCTCTCGGTCGATGCCGGCTATCCAGGCATCGCGGACGGCGTCGAGGGCCTCCGTGGCATCGTCAATCGCTGCAGGAACCCAGGCGCTGGAACCGGGCGTCGTGCCGATGAGGAAGTCAGATATCGCAGAAAATCGCTGGGAGGAACCCTCAGGATTGCGAAACACCAAGGGCAAATCTGCGTCCGAAATGCCGATAGGATTGCGGTTCTCGCGACATGCTTCCAGCACTTCCGATAGTTCGTTACGAGCGGCGACATGCAGTGATACCGAGCGTTCCCACGCGTTGACCCACACGCCGGAAGGATCTACCGCCATGGCTCGGGTCTTGAGGAGCTCGGTCGTGGCAAGAATGGGGGCGGCCCGCGCCAAGAAACGATCCCCGCGCGAAACTACCTCTTCCTGGTCCTGCACCGAGGTACCACCACAGAGCTTGTTTCCTCCACGCGCTATTGCTCTTGCCTGGGCACTCAGCAGATCGAGCATTCGAGCAAAGACCGGTTGCCGGTAAAGCTCTGGGACGTCTGGCGCATCCGCTCCAAGGGCGACCCGGTAGTCAGTCGCAGCCAAGCTGGACCCACCTTGCTCGATCAGTGTGCGATTGAGTCGAGGGTGTAGAACCATCTCGGCTGCCGAAAGCGTCAGATCGACCGTTTCGGCAAGGGTGAGGTTGGGCTCGTCAACTTCACCGCCTTCCGCCACGTCCGCCGCCCGGGAAATCTCGCTGCGACTGTTGACCAAGAAGGTGAGCGTTTGAAACCACTGGCTCCATAGACGATTCGTGAGTGGAAAGGTGTTTCCCCCAGCCTGCGTTTGCCCCTGAAGCGCGCCGAGAGCTGCCCAAAATCGGTAGATAGAGACACATCCGTTATTGCTGAGGAAGCTATCCAGTTCGTCCTCCGAAACGACCGAATCATCGAGGCTTTCGTCCGAGAAGTCCTGTAGGTCGCGAACGCATGCCTCCATGGTCGCGGCGAGTTTTTGGGGCGGCTCCCCTGGTTCTGGAGCGAAGAGCGGAAAGGCCTGCTGGCGCCCCGTCGTACAGAGCAACTCGCCGTGAGGGCCATCCGTCTCGGTGGTGAGCAGGTAGGGGGTGTCCTCTTCCCCGAGACTGAGCGGCGCGTCCTCCTGGCGACAGATGATGTGCTGGGCGCAGATCTCTGGACCCTGAAGGCAGCGTCCCTGAAGGTCGAGTGCCTTTTCGACGTTGGTGCGTGATTTGGATCGCTCCAGCGGGTTCAGTGACAGGTACGACTCTTCAAACACCGGTGGTGTAGCGTCGGGGGGCAGAGCGGCATGGCGGCTGACGCTCAAGGTCCCGTAGATTCCGGGCGCATGCTCCAGGTCGCTCTGCGCAGAAATGCCTAGATACTGCGCTTGCATCTGAGCACTGAGGTAACCGCCCCCGACTGAAAGTGGAGTGGGTGGAAAGTCGATCACGACTTCTGCTTCGTTCAAAAGGCGGTCTCTCCCGAGCAGATGTGTGGACATCAGATCAAGAACGAAGCCCTCCTCTGCACTTCCTTCAATCGTCCCGACTAACTCGCCGCCTTCGGCAAAACCAAGAGCGGCTGAAGGGTTCCGCAGGCGCACTTCCCCGGTCTCGAAGACTTCAAGCTCCACGTAGGGGCTGATGTTAAGTGCGCGAGTGGGGGTCTCTGGTCTTCCCATCGCCTCGACATTGAAACGCCCCTTGTACAATCCAGCGACCACTTTCGCCTGACGCTTCGGCCAACTCCTCGCTTCCAGAGAGCTTGTCGCGCGCCGGTTTTTCGTAAAGACAATCAGCTCTCCGGCAATGTTCCCCGACTCGGCCTCATCGCCCAGTCGAACATCAACAGACGCCGTGAGATTTGTAAGTTCATCGGCGCGCACCGCACAACGCGGGGCATAGACGTCGTCGGGGCGACAGCGCACCACGAAGGGCCGACTCACCTCGACTCGCACCTGAGTCGGCGCCTCGACCGTGAGGACGAATCTCGACGAGCCGGAGAAACCCAGTGTCGAGGCCGCTGGAGCCAGGCGAATTCTGTCATCTGTCGCCTCAACTAGAGGAGGAATATCCCCCTCGGACGCATCAACACCACCTGAAGACGTCTCTTTAGCGTCGTCGAGGTCACCGCCCGACTCAGTAGGAGAACAGTAGCCGAATCGGTTGCAGCTCTGCTCGCCGTCACAGTCCGTGGAATCGAGGCAAGTGACCGCACAATGACCATAACTGCAGTGGGTACCGCAAGGGCAATCATCAGTAGCGACACAGGCCCCCCCGGCCGTTTCCGTGGGGTTCTCTTCGCAGCTCGATGTCCCACGGAGTTCTCCACCTTCGTCAGGTTGGGGATCTCCCTCGTCGCTAGAACGGGGATCCTTCTCGTCGCCGGAACGGGGATCCTTCTCGCTCCCGTCGGGGGAGTCCCCCCCCTTGTCGCTGCAAGCAAGAAGGAGTGATGCAGCAAGCGCGGTGCTCAGTAGCTTTGACCAGGGCTTCATTATTCCCACACTCCGTTGACCGGCGGCGCGCCGCCCATTCCGGACTCGCCCCAAACGAGCCCCTGAGATTCGGGCCATCCTGCCCCTTCGGTCCACGGTCCCCAGCGAGAGGCACGCCCGCACACGTTTTCAATACAGTCCATGCCCTCATCGCAGGTGTGATTCGCGGTGCATTCGCAGGCACGCGTCCCCGGAATGCATCGTGTCTCGGGCTTCTTCGCTCGAGTGCGAGTGACGGGGGAGGAATCCTTCGAGGCGTCGTCGTCGTCTAGCAGGTCCAGCACGCCTTGGAGGACATCGACGACATCTGAAAGTTCGAACGGGCGCCTCGCACTACCATCCGCACTTTCCGTATTTTCAGCACCACCAGCACCACCGGCGCTTTCCGTATCTCCGGCGCCTCCCGCACCTCCGATGGAGCTATCCCCACTGCCATCTTCGCTTTGACTACTGCAACCAATCGCGGCAATCCCCCATGAGAGGCCGACTGTGAAGAGCATGGCCGGGAAAATCCGCGCGGGACTGGGTCGGTATCGCATAGTGAAATAGCAATATCCGATGTCCTTCCGAAGGAGGTCCGGTAGTCCCCCGCATGGCTGTAGGGGATCCCCTACAGGGGTCTTTTCGGTGCAACACGAGACTCAACACCTGACCGAGAACAAACACGGGCAAGGCCCACGGCACATGCTTGACGATCTGCGAGAAAAGCACCCCACGAGTGCGCGTCCCCGATGCGCTTGAGCTGTCCCCTGTCGGAGGGCGGCTTGACGACGTGGATGCGCTAGGTAGCCAGCACACATATATACGGGAAATTCCTTATATTCAGCGGCGAGAGTCATCGGGAGTTGGCCCAAAGCATATGCGGAAAGCTCGGGTTGCGACTTGGGGAGAGCACGACGACCAAGTTTTCGAACGAGAACTTGATGGTCCAGATCCACGAGAACGTTCGAGAAGCGGATGTGTTCGTCGTGCAGACCGCGGCGCCTCCGCTGCATCAGAATATCTTTGAATTGTTGATCATGATCGATGCGCTCAGGAGTGCCTCGGCGGCGCGGGTTGCGGAGGTGATTGTAACGGACACGATACCGTTGCCTGAAGAAGCCCAGCGTCTCGACAAGATGCGGGTGCTCAGCGTCGACAAGCTTTTGGCCGACGCCATTCGGAGTATCCACGATGGGACCTCCGTCTCGGCGCTCTTTCAGTAGGCATTTGTGTTATATGATCAACCTTGAAGGCTTTGGGGGCGACCTGGCCTAGGCCGTCTTGAGCGTTCAGCGGGCTGGCCCCCTAAAAAAGCCCGGAGCCCCAACGAATCATCGCGGGGCTCCTTGGTCTCGCCTACCTAGAGGCTGCTTGTGCTGGCTTACTGCGGCGAGTTGCTCTCGGCAGGGTTGATTGGATCAGTCGGCGGGGGCTTCCGCTGCGTCGATAGAGGGCATGTCGACCATGATGAGGACCGCTTGTTGCTTACCCACTGCTGGGCCATCACCGATGAAGGTGCCGGTACTGGTGCAAGAAAGGAAGAGTCGTCCTTTCGAGTCGACGGCCCCATCGTAACATCTATCATCGTAAAAGGTGTTGTTCCCGTCGTCTTCAGAATTGTAGATGCGCGTCCACAGATTGGCTTTCTCGGAGGAGATCTTGCGAATGAGTGCCCCGGAGCCGCCCAGGTTCGGTTCACCACCGAAGGTGGGGGACACAGAGGTGTATCCGATCAGAGTCGGGTTGCCTGCGGCGCCCAGTACCATGGCCTCTGCGAGGGTGGTGGAGTTGGCGCTGGAGGTGAGCGGCGCACTCCAGACGGGGATACCGCTCGAAGTGACGCGGTGCGTGTAGAGGTAGTAGCTTGAGTTATTGCGGAGGTAGCCAGCGATGATGGCGTCCCCGTTATCAGTGAGGCGAATTTCGCGGCCGTATCCTCGATAAGAAGAGGAGTAGAGCTCGGCGATGGGAACGATCTTCTTGTCGTCCGGGTCGAAGATGAGCAGTGCGATATCGGAACGGCCTTTCACCTTTGTACCGTAGAAGTCAGGTTTGTTCGACGCTGTCGCCTGGCCTAAGAGATAGACGATGCCGGAATCGTTGACCTGGATCGAGTGGGCGTAGTCCTCAGTACGGTCGCCGAATTGATGGGTCCAAGCGACGGTGCCGGTCGTGGAGTATTTGCGGGCGATCATGTCGTAGCCGCCCTGGTTGCCCTCCTTGCCTAGGGCGCCGTTGGTGTATCCAGCTACATAGACGGCGTCCTTGTTGTCGACCGTGATGCCGGGAGCGTAGGTGTAGCGGGAGGCCATTCCGAAGGTATCGACCCAAGAGAGCTCGCCGTTTGGCTCGATCTTCGCCAGGAAGCCGTCACTCTTGCCAGTAGATGTTCCCCCTTCCCAATCGCCGCTGGTATAGCCAGTGACGAAGAGGTTGCCCTCACTATCGGTGTCCGCCGCATAGGGGACGGAAGTGTTCTTTTTGTCCCCATAACGCTTCTGCCAGAGCAGCTCGCCGTTGGTGTCGTACTTGGTGACGTAGATTTGATAGGCTGAATAGGTCGTGTCGGTGGAGGGATCCACCTTTCCGTAGGTCACATGGTAGACGTTGTCGTCTGGATCTACGGTGACGGTCCGAGCGGAGTCGGCGACGTTCGTATCGATGACGCGATAGATGCTTCCGTCGGTGCAGATTTGATCCTTGGTACTGGTTCCTTTGGACTCGACTTCCTCTTCCCAGCCACAGACGGTCCAATCTTGGCAGTGGTCCGAGCCGAAGTCAGATGTATACGTTTGGTCCGGGCATTTGGAGCAGACGCCTGCGTTCACGTTGTCGCTGAAGTAGCCAGGATCGCATGCGCCGCAAACGCGATCTTGGTCGTGGGTGCCGTCGCTTTCGACATAGGTCCCTGGTGCGCAGTTGGTCCAATCGCCGCAAGCGGTGTCCGGATCGTCGTCGAAGCAGGGGGAGTCAGGTTGATCTGTGGTCAAATCGCCGTCTCCTGAAGTGCTGTTCCCATGACCTGATGATGAACCGCCAACTGCGAGACTCGAGCCGCCGTCCCCGGTCGTGAAATCGTTCGTATCGCCGTCGCTGCCGTCGCCGCTGTCGCCAGCACTGCTATCACCATCATCACCATCACCGCTCGAACTCGTGTTTGAGCTGCCTCCGCCAGTGGTGGTGTCGTTGCTTCCGCCTCCCAGGTTTTGGTCCTTCAGATTGTCGGGGGACTCGTTGCCAAGAATTGCGTTGCACCCTGACAAGAGGCTCAGGGTGGAGAGTGTGGTGAGTGATGTGATTCTCAAGATCTGCTTCATTCTAAGAGCCTTGGTGGGGGAAGGGCTGGTGGCGCTCGTTCACGGAAATGAGTGGCGAATAGGGGCTCAGAAGGAGCCCTGGAGGCTGGCGCCGGTGGCGTGCACGCCGAGCCTGAAGCGCACAGGGGTCTGTGCTACCAGAGGACGAGAGCGGCGGGCGATGGTTTCCTTCGAGCGGCTGTTGGGCAGCACGAACCAAAGAACGCCCGCCGTGGCTATGCCGACGCCGGTGACGATGGTTCCGATGGTGGCTAGGTTGCCGGTCTTGAACGCCTTGTCGCGTAAATCCGTACCGCTCGCGTCGATACACTTGAAGCCCTTGCCACAAAGCTCGTCGGCGTCCGATTTAGCCTGCATCGACTGAGCTCCAAAGATGCCCCAGACCACGCCACCTGCAACCCCGACGCCGGCCGCGACCAAGGCAGGCCACTTGTTAGCGAGCAGGGTTTTGTCCTTGTTCGAGTCGTCGCTGGTCGCGGCCGTAGTGGAGTTTGAGCTTTTCTTTTCGTCGGGAGCGATCGCGACGAGTGCCGGAACTTGTAAAGTGGAGGAGCTGCCCTTGCCTTGGATCGTAACTTCGGCTGTCCAGGGTTGATAGCCCTCGGCCGTGGCTTCGAACCGATACGCGCCTGGATCGAGGGGGATGTCTCGGGTCCACATTGCTTGCGGGACTTCTTTGCCGTTGCGTGTGAGGACGGCACCCTGAGGTAGAGGTGCTGCGAATTTTAGAGTGAGATGACTGAGCTGAGGGGCCAGCTCTGCCGCACGTTGCTGCGCCACGTCCGCGCGCTCGTCGCCGTTCTTTTCAGCCCATTCGGCGGCACTGAGAAAGCCGCTCCAGGCGGAGGCGATTTGGCCGTTCTGTTGACGACAATCGGCGAGATGCAGGAGAGAGCCCAGTTGTGCGTCCAGATCGTAGCTCTCCTGGAATTTAGCGCAGGCGCTTGAAATAGCGCCCTTTTCCATCATCGCTTGGGCTTCGTCGAAGGCCGTGATGGCCGCAGCTCGCTCCATGGAGCCCGCCCAGGCGTTGGGGGCATAAAAAAGTAGAGTGAGCGGCAGGACCAAGTTAAGTAACTTCACGATGTCTCCTTTATTTTGATCGCAGCTGGGCGCGCCGGGGCTCGGGAGAGTGACGACCCAGTTGACGATAAGAATTGGTAGTGGATGATGAGTCGTGCTGAACGAACTGCATCGGCTAGAGGCGACCGCCGAAGGCTGAGGCGGGGGTGGGCTTGGGTCGAGGCTTAGGCTTGGCCTTGAGTGCTGCTTGGGGACGAACAACCGGTCGTGGGGCGGGCTGGGGCAGCGGGGTGATTGGGGGCGCGGCGGGTTGAGCGACGGCGGGTTCGGGCGCGGCGGGTTCGGGCGCGGCGGGTTCAGGCGCGGCGGGTTCAGGCGCGGCGGGTTGAGCGACGGCGGGTTTGGGTTCGGGCTCTGCTCGAGCCGGCTCCTCCTCTTTTGAGGCGGGTGCTGATAGTTGGGTCTTGTCTGGTTCGGCTGCAAGCACGAATTCGGAAACGAGGAGCTCAGGGGGCTCCTCATGGTTTCCGCTGAAGACGAGAGCCCCGGTGGCTAGGGCTGCTGCAGCTAGTGCACCGGCAGCGCCGATGAGTGGCCAGTTGCGCTTCCTAAGCGGAGGAGCGGCGGTCTGCCCCCATCCGGGCATGGTGCTTCCGGAGGCTGCCGTGGGCGTCCTCGTGCTCGTTTGGGGCCGTGCGCTCTCAAAACCGGGTGCGGTTCCCGCGCGAGCACGCACGGCGTGAATGCCGCCCAAGACCGCCGCCTTGCCGGTTGTTTCTTCGCTGCCCGCGACGGCTGCCAAGAAGGCTTCGGCCATTTCTTTGGTCGAGGCGAATCGTTCAGCCGGCTTGCGTGCCAGGGCTTTTTCCATCCAAGCGTCGACCTCCGAGGAGAGAGCAGGGTTGTGGAAGCTGGGTGGGGCGATGGGGCCGACTGTGATGGCATAGACCAAAGCTCCCAGCGAGTCGGCGTCGAAGGGACGTTTGCCGGTAAGAGCATGATAAGTCGTGGCCCCTAGGGCCCAGATGTCCGTTCGTTGGTCGATTTCTTTCGACCCCATGGTCTGCTCGGGGCTCATATAATAGGCGGTGCCCATCATGACCCCGGTACGAGTTGCAGAGAATCCGCCCGTCTGCGTGTGACTCTTGGCGATTCCGAAGTCGAGCACCTTGACCAGCGTTTCTTCATCGTCGCTGCAGAGAAAGATGTTTTCGGGTTTGACGTCGCGGTGAACGATCCCTTTGGCGTGGGCCTTGGATAGGCCCGAACAAGCCTGCCAGAGCCAACCGGCGTAGACTGCGGGGGAAATGGGGCCTTCGCGTTCCATCCGTGACGCGAGGTCTTCGCCCTCGAGGAGCTCCATCGCGATATAGGGGAGGCCAATGTCCGAGACGCCGTGGTCGTAGATATGAACCACATGAGGGCTCTTCGCCTGAGCCGCGAGGGCGGCTTCTCTTTCGAAGCGACCAAGGGCCTCCGTGTTTTCGGCGAAGTCTTCCGCCATGAACTTCACGACGACCTTGATGTAGAACTTCAGGTGGGTGGCTACCCAAACGCTCCCCATTCCACCCTGGCCGAGCAGGTGTTCTAGACGGATGGTCGGAGTGATGAGCATTCCGGGTTCAGGTTGCATAGGTCAGAGTCTCGATTCCAAGCGGCGGCCGGAGCGGCGAAACATCGTGAGGGAGTTCGCGCCGGTCGTCATTAGTTCGACGTACTACACTAGCGAGGAAACGATCTGAACGTAGAAGCCGGGGGAAATTCCGAGATCGTCTTGTTTTTACTCTGAGGAAGGGCCCCGGGGTCCCCGATATTGCAAGGTCGCTTCAATCGCGTTTCCCGTGAAAGAATGGGTGGCACCGAGAGGAAAAATGTGTCTACAGCCGCTTGCAATGACAGGGAACGGCCTTTCCTAGGTCTCACCCCTGTCGGGGCGAGGGCTCGACCTAGGAAAAGCCTGCGTTTGGTATGTTTAGCGTGTGTAGTTGGTTACCGTTTGCTGGGACATGCTATTTTCAAGTCCCAGTAGAGCGACAAGCGGTTGTTTTTGCTGGCGCCCACGAGGCAAACTGATCGGCGCTCGAGGGCGACCAACGCTAACCATCGCATCCTGGGGCGCCGGGAGACCTACCGACTCATTGGTTGAACGGACGCCACCCAGCGCACCTCATGGGAAGCAGGCCCCGGCCAACTACGCCGGGGCCCCCTCCTCCGGTCGAATGCATTCGTCGTCGTGGGAGTCCTTCTCAAATAATGCGGCTACCCTCTCTGACTCAGCCCGCTCCGTCGCCCGACGGGAGAAGAACAGGGCGATGCGATCGTGCGCCACCATGCCGAGGACCATCGTGCTCAAGAAGGTGAGCACCTCCGGCTCTCCGGTTGAAGAAGTCGAAATTATGAGTAAGGATGATTTGCCGGAAGCATGATTCTTCGGCGATGTCCTTAAGATACTGAATGATCGCGTACTTTGTTCTTGTAGTCGAACGAATCCGCGATGTCGTCTACGACGAACACTGTCGGCGTTTGGGCTTTCCTACGGACCTCTACTTCAAAAATGACGTTCAGGATGTAGAGAGCCTTCTTTTCGCCAGTGCTCAACACCTTCAGTAGGTCTGAACGCTCGACATCTGCTGTCTGGCCGTCCTCCTCAAAGACGAACCCAAGCGAGGGGACTTGGGCGCGACCTATCATCACGGACTCTCTGTTTGTGACCGTTAGCTTGAAGGGAACGAAGAAGCGGCGATTGAAGATCTCCACGACATCTTCCCAGTCCGTCCGCTGCCGCGTCGCTTCAGCTAGGATCTGCTTTTGTCGTACCTCTGCCGCCTGGAACTTCTCAATGAGCTCCAGATAGAGCGATTCATGCTCTTTGAAATAGGACTTCCAGATGTCTTCCTTGAGTTGCTCCAGGTTGCCCAGAAGCGCAAGGACTTCTTGACTGTTCGCAATGAACTCCTGAAGACCTCGGAGCAGCTCATTCTTTGTGATGCGCTTCTCCATCTCGTCGAAGGTCTTCTTGAGTTTTTCGTCCTTGACGATCGCGGCCTTTTCCTCGGCTACAACTTTCGCTAACTGCTTCTCATTGGTGACCTCAACCTTGCTCTCCGCGTTTAGAGTTACGGTGTGCTTGGCCTTGAAAAATCCGTTCTTTGCGAGGGATTTCGCAATGGTGGAGGCGTTGTAGTAGTCGAACGTTCCTTTTCGAAAGTACTTCGACTGCTCAAGGAGCTTATTGTACTGGTCAATGTAGTCCTGAAGGACTTGCTTGACGTCTCCGGTTTCGAGGAACGCGCGCACCTTTTCGTCCGCGACCAAGTCGTAGGCCACATTCGAGAATTGCGGTTCAGGAAGCTCTGCAACCTCCTTCTTCACCCTGATGAGCGCCTGGTAGAATTTGTCAGTTGACCTCGTGAAAGTGCTCGATATTTCCCTTTCGAGATCGCGCTTGGTCTTGGACTGAGCCTTCATCTGCTTGAGAAACGCGGTCTTGGACTTCTCGATGTCTGCGAAAAGCTTCTCATATTCCTTTCGCAGTTTGGTATCGACCAGGAGGGTGGCTGTCCTATCCGAGTCCCCAAAAACTTCGTCGTAGGGTGGGAGTACAAGCACAGACTCTGCCGGTAAGTCGGTGCCGCTTTCATCCGTAACCCCGCGGACAGTTTCTCGATTCGGGAAGATGCGATCTTGGGAAGACCTCGCCAACGAGATGTCCTTGAACGTCTCCGCGAATGACGACTTCATCACGCCATTCGGGGCATAGACAGCGTACGCGCGGTCCTTGCTGAACTCGAACTTGGTGCTCAGCTTCTTTATGCCGTAACAGTGTCTTAGTTCGACGCGCAGTGTCTTCATCGTCTCGTTCCTGGGCAGATTCGTCCAGTGGGCAGCGCTGCGGACCCTAGCTGTTCTCCGGTGGGATCAGAAGGTCTCGCGTCGAAACAAGACTCTTCAGCGCCGGCGCCGCAAATCCCGCGGTCTTCCTTGGCGCAAACGCCCCAAACACCAAAGAACCCATCACAAACGCGAGCACAGCGCTCGCATCGTGGTCGCTCATGCGGTTCCCGCTGAGCGCTTGGATATTGGAGATTTCCGAGTCGAGGAGCCTACGCACTCGTTTGAACAAGTCAGGGTTCCTCACCGCTTCAGCGAGGAGCCCTACCCAGCACTTTGCCGCCACCGTGTCAGCCTTCTCATCCAGTTTGAGCGCCGCGTCTGCGTACGCAGCGAGTCCGCCCTCCTGAGCGTCCTGATCGCGTAGCCTGGAACGAAACCGCCCCATCAGCATGTCCAGGAGTGCGCCGAGGAGCTCCTCCTTGTTCTTGAAGTGGTGGTGAATGAGCCCCGGAGCTACCCCGGCCTCTGCCGCGACTTTGGCGACGGTGGCCCCCGCGTAGCCGTGATCGGCCAGCACCTGGGCAAAGGCCTGCAGAATTTCTCGCCGCTTTTCCTCACGGTTGCTCGGTCTTCCCATAGATTGGTTGGATAACCAATTTACTCCTCGCAGCCTAGGGGTATGGAAACGGAAGATATCGAGAGGCGCTACGGAATCGGCTTCCAGGCGCCCGTCTTGAGCGGCAGAGCGACCTTGGAGCGACGGTTCGTGAATCGCTGGGGCACTCGGGAGCTTGGAGGGGCTGCGTGGCACGTTCTGAGGGACGCCTACGCCGAGACCCATCGGCGCTTTCACACTCTCCGGCATGTCGATGAGTGCGTTCAGCTCGCTTCCCAGTACGCAGCCATCGTCGGGTGGCCGGAAGTGCCCCTGGAGCTAGAGCTGGCGCTCTGGTTTCATGACATGGTCTACGAGCCAGGAGCGAAGGACAACGAGCGGCGCAGCGCAGAGCAGTTTCAGGTTCTGGCAGCGCAGGCCGGGCTGACGACTGACGTCATCCAGGGGGCAAGCGCCCTCATCCTCGAGACGACGGATCACAAGGCATGTGGGGTGCAGCTCTCCAGCATCATGTGCGACTGCGATCTCTGGATTCTGGGTAGCCCGGCGGGGCGCTACCGCGAGTACAGCCGGCAGGTGCGCGATGAGTACGCGAAGTACTCCAATTGGCAGTACCGCTGGGGGCGCCTTCGTTTCCTGCAGGAGATGCTGAAGGGCACGCATGTATTCACGAACCCGCTGTTTGAGGAGGAGTTTGGAGCCTTGGCCCGAACGAACATGCAGAGCGAGGTGAAGGCTCTCAATGCAGGGAGGGGTCTGTGCTTGGCTGGTTGAAGAGAGCTTTCGGCCCCAAGCTGGCGCCGCCGGTCGTCGTGGACGATCGAGGAGCCCGGCGGCAGCTCTCGAACGGCCGAACCGAGCAAGTCCTGTGGGGTGAAGTGACCCGCATCGAGATCATCACCACGGACGAAGGGCCCTTTGTAGAGGATGTCTTCTGGCTCCTCGACGCAGGAGATCACGGATGCGTGATCCCCGGTAAGTTCGGTCAACTGGTGCTCGACCAGATCAAGGACTTCCCGGGGCTGAACTACGAGGTCGTGATTCAGGCCATGGGGTGCACGAGTAACGAGCGATTCTTGATCTGGGAGCGAATTGAGTAGTTGGCCGCTTGAGCCCTTGCAGGCATGCAGTCGAAACTCCTACCCTCCTTCGACATGAGAGGGTGAGGTACATTATGGACGAACAAGCAATTGCCGAAGTCTGGTCCATGCTCGACAAGGAGCACCTGGCGAAGATCACTGCTGATGGACCCTACCCCGTCTTTGCGACCATCAGTGGCGCCCATCTCTACGGATTCGCCTCACCGGATAGCGATGTGGACCTCCGAGGTGCGTTCCTTCTGAGCGCGAAGGAACTGCTTTCGATCCATCCTCTGAAAGAGACCATCACCATCGAGGATAACTCGACAATTGAGCTCGATTGGGTAGCGCACGACCTGCGGAAGTTCGCCAAGATGATGGTGAGCCACAATGGCTACGTCATGGAGCAGCTGTACTCGCCGCTCGTAGTTGTGACGACTGGGCTCCACGAAGAACTGATGGAACTCGGGAAAGGCTGCATCACTCGGCCGATGGTGCGCCACTATCAGGGGTTTGCTCGGGGACGCCGGAAGAGGCTTCATGAGCCGGAGCCTACGGTGAAGCACCTCTTGTACGCCTACCGGGTTTACCTTTCGGGGATCCATCTCATGGAGACCGGGCGTATCGAGGCGAATTTGACCTCGCTCAATGATGCCTATCGTCTTCGCGAGATCGAGGACCTCGTGGAGAGGAAGCGTCAGGGGGCCGAGAAGATGAGGCTCCAGGACGGGGAAGTCGAAAGCCACGAGAAGTACCTGGACCGACTGGAGGAACGACTCCAGAAGGCGCATGAATCGAGTTCGCTGCCGGATGAGCCGGCTGCGAAGGAAGCGCTTGACGACTTCGTCGTTCGAGTTCGCCTGGAAAGGTCGACGTGACGTTTCTGAGTGAACGAACGATCTTCGTCACGCTTGCCGGTAGTCAGGCGCGCGGCACGGCGACCTCCGGCAGTGATGTCGACCTTCGAGGGGTCTGCGTCGCTCCTCTCTCGGTGCGCTGCTCCTTGTTTCGCAGCTTCGATCAAAGCGAGGAGAAACTGCCCAAGGAACTCTGGCAGTCGATTCTGCCCAAGCTCCAGGCCCATCAGACAGCGCAGCATGGGCTCAGCCACAAGGTCGAGTCGGTCGTCTTCGATGTGGCGAAGTTCCTGAAGCTCTGCGCGTCGGCAAACCCAAACGCGCTCGAAATTCTTTTCGCGGATGAGCGCGACTGGGTCTACTCGGCTCCGCTGTGGGCAAGGTTGTTCGAGGTTCGCGACCGCTTTCTGACCAAGCGTATTGCGCAAACGTATCTGGGCTACGCCACCGCTCAGCTCAAGAAGATCAAGGCGCACCGCTCTTGGCTGCTCGCACCCCCAAAGCAGAAGCCCTCGCGAGGCGAGTTCGGTCTCCCTGAGAGCGGGACCGTGGGGAGAGATGACCAGAACCGTATCGAGCAGGCCCTCGCCGATCGAGTTCGGGCCTACGGACTAAACAACATCGACATGCCCGCTGACCTGCGCATCGAAGTCCAGGCGCATCTCGCCGAGTTCATGAGTGATGCGGTTGCGGCTAGCCCTGACGACCTGGAAGAGCGCCTCAGAGCAGTCGCCAGCCACGGTCTGCAGCTTCCAGCCGGGGTCGTCCAGGCACTGAATGCCGAGAAAAAGTACCGGGGTGCGATGAAGCAGTGGGACGCGTACCAAGCCTGGAAGAGAAATCGCAATCCGGCGCGTGCGGCGCTAGAGGCCAAACACGGTTTCGATACGAAGCACGGCGCTCACCTCGTTCGGCTGATGCGAACCGGTCTGGAGGTAGTCGAATCGGGAAAGCTCCTGGTGCGCCGAGCCGACGCCGAAGAACTCATGCGCATACGTGAAGGCGCTTGGCCTTACGAGAAGCTGGTCGAGGAATCTGAACGCCTCGAGACGCGCATGAAGAAAGCGGCGAGCGAGTCGAAGCTCCCTGGTGAGGTGGACCACGAATGGGTGGACAGATTCGCGTTCGAGATGATTGAGGCGATGGGGTGACGCAGCGCGTTAGAGTCCACCGAGGCTACCGACGAACTGTTTGAGCACAGACGCCGCGAAGCCAGCCGTCTTCCTCGGGGCAAACGCCCCAAACACCAATGAACCCATCACGAACGCGAGCACCGGGCTCGCATCGTGGTCGCTCATGCGATTGCCGCTCAGGGTCTGGATATGGGAAATCTCCGAATCAAGTAGCCTACGCACTCGCTTGAACAGGTCGGGGTTCCGTACCGCCTCTGCGAGGAGTCCCACCCAGCACTTGGCCGCGACTGTATCCGCCTTATCATCTAGCTTAAGAGCGGCATCAGCATACGCGGCGAGTCCGCCGCCCTGAGCGCCCTGGTCACGCAACCTCGAACGAAATCGCCCCATCAGCATGTCGAGGAGGGCGCCGAGCAGCTCTTCCTTGTTCTTGAAATGGTGGTGATTGAGCCCCGGAGCGACCCCGGCCTCTGCCGCGACTTTGGCGACGGTGGCCCCAGCGTAGCCGTGATCGGCGAGCACCTGGGCAAAGGCCTGTAGGATTTCTCGCCGCTTTTCCACACGGTTGCTCGGTCTTCCCATAGATTGGTTGGATAACCAATTTACTCCTCGCAGCCTAGAGGCATGAAAACGAAGGAAATCGAGAGGCGCTACGGAAGGGGCTTTCACGCACCGGTACTTAGCGGCGAGGCTGAGTTAGGGCGGAGGTTCGTGAACGCATGGGGGAACGACCCGAACGCCCAGGCCGTCTTTCGCGTCCTGAAGTCAGCCTACTCACAGTCACATCGGCACTTTCACAACCTCCAGCATATCGAGGAGTGCCTTCAGATCGTGGAGCAATACGCCGCAATCGTGGGTTGGGGCGAAGTGCCGGGGGAGCTGGAGCTGGCCTTGTGGTTTCACGACGTGGTCTACGACCCCGGAGCCCAGGACAACGAGCACCGGAGTGCTGAACTGTTTCAAAGCCTCGCGAGAGAGGGCGGGCTAAAGAGAGAAGTCATCGAGGGGGTCATCTCGCTCATCCTTGAGACGAAGGACCACGACGCTCGAGGAGTGCAGCTCTCCACCATCATGTGCGACGCCGATCTCTGGATTCTGGGTAGCCCCGCCGAGCGGTACCGGGAATACGCGCGGCAGGTGCGAGAGGAGCATTCCCCATACGCGAACTGGGAGTATCGCTGGGGGCGAAGGCGGTTCCTTCGGGGAATGCTGCGCAGGAAGAGTCTCTACGCGAACCCTCTGTTCGAGGGCGCTTTCGCGGCACAGGCGCGCGAGAACATGGAGTGGGAACTGGAGAACCTCAAGAAAGGACGCCCAGGGACGCTGGAAGTAATCCAAAAGAAGGTGCCGGGTCTCACGGAGTATTTCGTGATCTCGCAAGGAAGACTGACAGGTGGAACCGAGGACGAGGAGGAGTTCTTTTTCGCCGCGCACCGCGAAGCTCGGGAGCTGGCGCGGGAACGCTACGGCGATCCCAGCTGCTACTCACTTATCTACAACGGGGCCACCCTCCGTCGTCGGAGCTGGCCTCACTTCCATGTGGTGTTGGCGAGAACTCGGAAGCAAAAGCGGCTTCGATTGTTTCTGCTGTGGCTCAAGGGCCCGTTGGGGCTTCTTGAGCATTCACGTCTCTTTCCGTCGCACCTTCTGCGTGCTCGGCTCGGCCAATCCTCCATGTTCCGAGCGAAGCGTTCGCTTCTCTGCGGATAGCCGCGCCCGCCCCGGGGACGCTCCACGATGAGCTTGCTCATATCAGCCCTCATGACGCCCCCCTTTCGCGATAATGCGCGCGCCGGCGGAGCCGCGTTCAAGCGTGAGCCGTCCGGGCAAGAACATCCCAATCACCTCGAGGTTAGTCGTTGTGTGCAGACTTGGCTCGCCCGTCACAAAGGCACCCTCTCCCGCGAGAGCCAGTGGGATCAGAAGCTGATCCGCGAGGTGTTCTCCGACCGGGACTTCTGAGGCGACGTACTTGCGCACATCTCCAACGAGGCGGTGAGCAATCGTCTCCGCCTTCTCCCCGCGTTCTCCGAAGGAGGTGAACACCTCAGTCAGGTGCGCTGAGCGCACTCTCACCATCGCGACATTTCCTGGGCCTGGGCTGTTCACGGCATGGGTCTCGACGCCGACGGGTAGATCGGCGAGTTGACGAGCCAACGTGCGCACCTCGCGCTCCGCGACATGCTCGGGGATCTGACTGACCAATGCGTCAAGCAGCACGCTTTCGATATCCCCGCGCTCTGAAAGTTCGAGTCCCGAAAGAGGTGAGCCGCCGGCGATGCGTACTGCGAAGCGCCCGCCACCAGCCGGGTAGAACCCGTGGCGCTCCAATTCGATCTGAACAGTCGCTCCCATGCGATGAAGCAGCGGAAGGAAGGTGTGTTGGATGAAGTCGACAGGTGGAGCCCACGCGTTGTGCGTTCCCCCTTCGAAGACAAGTCGAGATTCGCCAGCGGTAGTGAGCAGTGCTGGGAGCACCGTCTGAAAGACGAGCGTGGCGCTACCGGCAGTACCGACGGCGAACTCGTAGTGTCCGTGCTTGGTGACACCAGGTTCGAAGGTAAGCTCTCGCGAGCCCAATTCGGCCCCAGAGACGCGCGCCGAACAAACCTCAGCCATAGCCCGAACAGCGGTTAGATGCTGCCGAAGCAGACCGGGGCGACTGCGCTTCGCACGGATCCCTTCGATGCGAAACGGAGTCCCGGTCACAGCCGAGAGGGCAAGCGATGAACGCAGGACCTGGCCACCGCCCTCTCCCATAGATCCGTTGATAGTAAGCATTGCTAAGCCTCTTTCTTGAAAGGATGGCCCCCCGTGAAGGGGCGAGCTCCGCTCACCCCTTCACGCAGACCACCTGCTTGAGCGTGTGGAGGATTTCGACCAGATCACTCTGGGCCTCCATCACCTTGTCGATGTCCTTGTAGGCACCAGGCGTTTCGTCGATGACGTCCTTGTCCTTGCGGCATTCGACGCCTTCAGTCGCTCGGCGATGGTCCTCCAAGGAGAACTTCTTCTTTGCCTTGGTACGGGACATCACGCGCCCCGCTCCGTGACTACAGCTACAGAAGCTTTCTGGGTTTCCCTTTCCCCGGACAATGTAGGAGCGAGCTCCCATGCTTCCGGGGATGATGCCCAGGACGCCTTCACCTGCATGCACAGCTCCCTTGCGGGTCACGAACACGTTCTTTCCGTAGTGGAACTCGCGTGAAACGTAGTTGTGGTGGCAGTTGACGGCGCTCTTTGCCGTTTGGAAAGACGGAAACTTGGGCAACCGGCGAACCGAATCGAGTACAGCGTGCATCATGAGTTCTCGGTTATGACGCGCGAAGCTCTGCGCCCACTCGACGGCTTCCACGTAGTCGTGGAAGTGTTCGCTCCCTTCCTCAAAGTAGGAAAGGTTGGCGTCGGGCAGATGCTGTTGATGACGCTGCATGTCCTTCTTCGCCAGGGCGATGAAGTGCGAACCGATGCGGTTTCCTACTCCGCGTGAGCCACTGTGCAGCATGAACCAGACGTTGTCCTTTTCATCGAGGCAAACCTCGATGAAGTGGTTTCCGGTTCCGAGCGTCCCGAGATGAACGACATTGTTGCTCTTCTCGACGCCTGGATGCTTGTCGACGATGGCTTTGAAGCCAGATTCTAGCCCTTTCCAGACCTTTCCGACGCGGTTCGGAACGTCGCTCCAAGAACCTTTGTCCCCGCGACGCCCGGACCGTCCGCGCCCATGGGGGACTGCTCGTTCGATGGTGCTTCGCATGGGGCCGAGGTTATCTGGAAGATCGCTGGCCTTCAGCGTGGTTTCCACGGCCATCATTCCGCAGCCGATATCCACGCCGACTGCTGCAGGAATCACCGCTCCCACGGTGGGGATAACGCTGCCTACGGTCGCACCGATCCCCAGGTGAACGTCCGGCATGGCCGCGACCCACTTGTGGACGATGGGCAGGCGCGCGATGTTGGTGAGCTGATCAACAGCCTCTGGTTCCACGGGCACGCCCTTGGTCCAGGTCTTGATCGGAACGCCGCCGTGAGGTTCGCGCAGTTCGTAGGTACTCATTTCTTCTCTCCAGTCTAAGTGACAATCAACTTGATGGCTGGTGCTTCTGGTGGGGATCGAACCCACTCCACGTGGATGAGGCGGCCTTTCGGGAACCTGCTTCCCTTCAGAACCCTCTCGGACCCTGTTCGGTGCAATCTGTTAACCGTTGCCGCTCCCCAGTCGCCTGGGTTCCACATGCCTCCTTCGAGGCCCGGCTTGTCCTGTGTTTTTCCGGTGCTCTGCCGCGTTGAGCTTCAGAAGCGTGACCGAGACTTTGCAGACGTTGTGCCAAGTTCAGCGCCTCGACCGACTCGCGCGCAAATCGCTGAAATAATGCAGAGAACTCTGATTGGGGTCTTCGTGCCTGGATTCAAGGAGATAAGAGCATATCCTCACGGATAACATGAAAACTGTCGTCATCGGGATGTTGGGCGTGACTCTGGATGCCATGAAGAAGCGGGGCGACCGTTGGCTTCAGTGGCGTCCGACCGTTGACGTGTGTCGGCACGAGGACTTGGTCGTCGACCGGTTCGAGCTTCTGTACCAGTCGAAGTTCGAGAAGCTGGCTGAGCAGATCACAAAGGATATTCGTTCCGTCTCGCCCGAAACCCAGGTGTGTCCGCATCACCTTGAGACCACCGACCCCTGGGACTTTGAGGAGGTCTATGCAGCGCTCCACGACTTTGCCTCCAAGTACTCGTTCAAGCAGAGCAAGGAAAGGTACCTTGTCCACATCACGACCGGGACGCACGTAGCTCAGATTTGCCAGTTCTTGCTGACGGAGTCTCGCCACATCCCAGGTCAGCTGCTTCAGACGAGTCCATCCCGGCAAAAGGGGAATGTTGGCTCCTATAGCGTCATCGATCTTGACCTGTCCAAGTACGACAAGCTCGCGTCTCGGTTCAAACTCGAGCAGCGGGAGAGCCGGGACTTCCTCAAGTCAGGAATCGCTACAAAGAACAAGGCGTTCAACAAGCAAATCGACCGCATCGAGCAGGTCGCCATTGCATCGAAGTCCCCCCTGCTCTTGATGGGTCCGACCGGCGCTGGCAAGAGCCATTTGGCGCGACGGGTCTATGAGCTAAAGAAGCTGCGCGGCCAGGTTTCCGGGCCCTTTGTCGAGGTGAACTGTGCCACTATCCGAGGCGACGGCGCCATGAGTGCCCTCTTTGGGCATAAGAAGGGCGCGTTCACTGGCGCGTCAGGCCCACGTGAGGGTCTCCTCCGTGAGGCCAACGGCGGCATCCTCTTTCTCGATGAAATTGGCGAGCTCGGACTTGAGGAGCAGGCCATGCTCCTTCGCGCCATCGAGGAGAAGAGGTTCCTTCCTGTTGGCGCCGATCGAGAGGCGGAGAGCGACTTCCAGCTGATCAGCGGGACCAACCGCGATCTGCGCGGCTCTGTGGCTCAGGGGACTTTTCGCGATGACCTTCTCGCTCGCATCAATCTGTGGGCGTTCCATCTCCCCGCTCTGAGGGATAGGCCCGAGGATATGGAGCCCAACCTCGAATACGAAACTGAGCGATGGGCAGAAACGCACGGCGAACGCGTCACCATGAACCGTGAGGCCCGTAAGCTATTTCTCGATTTTGCCAAGGCGCCGTCCACTAGCTGGTCTGGCAACTTTCGCGACTACAGTGCCGCTTTTGAGCGCATGGCGACCCTCGCAGAGGGGGGCAGGATCACAGCGGCTGGTGTCAAGGAAGAGATCGAACGCCTGAAAGAGTCGTGGGAGCGGCCAGGCGGTGAGGAGGGGGACGATATCCTCTCGCGGTTCCTCGGAGCCGATGTCATCGCCGACCTTGATCTGTTTGACCGGGTTCAGCTGGCCGAGGTTCTGCGGGTGTGCGTGGACTCAAACTCTCTTTCGGAGGCAGGCCGCACTCTATTCGCCGAATCCCGAAAGAGGCGTTCGTCGGTCAATGACGCAGACCGGGTGCGGAAGTACTTGAACCGATACTCTCTGTCCTGGGATGACATATCCTAAGAGATAGAAAAATATCTGTACAGATATGTCGAACTGCGATGCAACTTCAGTTTTGTCGGCAAAAGCTCAGTTCAGAAGAGTTGGCACGCCCCTCGCATTGTGCCCCGCCGTGATGCCAATGAGGGTGTCCGAACTAGGAGCACAAGCTCGATGACGAAACCGACGAACCATAGAAGTACGCAAGCAGAGCTTCGGCCTACTGCGCTTGATTTAGGTGCAGCGTATCTGAACGAGAAGGATCTCGTTGGTGCATTGGCGCTGTCCGCGTGTGAACAGCCCACGGGCTTCATCCTAGCTACGGATTTGGGCTCTCCCTGGGGAGAGAATACCTAGGCTGGCATTCCACTGAGACATTCGTGTCGCAGAAGGGCCGCCCTGGGAAACCAAGGCGGCCCTCAGCGATTTGGAGTGACAAAGCGGAACGGACGCTAGTCCGTGAAGCTGCACGCTTCAGAACATCGACTGAAGTCAGGATGGAGCTCATGAGGCTCGGGACCTCAAGCGGATTGTAACCCCGCTGCGCAGCGCGCTTGCCGAGTTCGAATCTCGGGGGCTCCACGAAGGGTGAATTGCGCGCTCGATCTCGAGCGCGAACAGGAGAGAACTATGTATCGAATGAAGAAACGCAGTCACAAGCTTGGACTTGGGACTGTGGCGTAACTGGTAGCGCACTCGACTTTTAATCGAGGGGGTGGGGGTTCGAAGCCCCCTGGTCCCACTCAATTCCACGGCACATCCAGTGTCGTTTCCCCGGATGAGGTGAACACAAGGAGGCACCTCATCCGGGCCTTGGATCTGTAACTCAGCGGCAGAGTCGCCGGTTCTTACCCGGTTGGACGAGGGTTCGAGTCCCTCCAGATCCACTGCGAAACGAGGTGAAACGCTTCGTTTCGCAAGTCACAGGAGCATTCGCTCCTCCTGATCCGTGACAACTGAATACTCAGCAATTTTTTGCTCGCCACATCCGGGCCTACGAGTCTCGCCCCATCACAGAGTGAGGGCGGTACTCTTCGGCCTTCTTGATTGAGTGTGCTTCCCGCCAACTGTTTCTTTTGGTCCTCGGACCCGAAGGTCCTGCGGCCGCTTGGAAGTCAATTAGCCGAGGAGGGTGTGGCGATGATTCGGGGTGGCCGATTGGTAAGGCACTCGCCTGTTAAGCGAGTTCATATAGGTTCGAGTCCTATCCCCGAAGCAAGCTCCTGGGGCCCGACGTGTGCGGGTGGCCTTCGCTCCGCTCGGCGGGGCTCGCTTCGCTCGGCCACGATTCCTGCCCCCGGAACCGTAGTGGACGGAGTCCACCTTGGTGGACGGAGTCCATGAAGGTCGACGAGCCCGCCGAAGGCGGGTCGCGTAGCCACGCGAGTCAACTATGCCCCCTTCGACTACTGGCTAGGTCGTCAGGTTTTCAACCTGAAAGAGTCGGATCGATACCGACAGGGGGTGCTGCATTCTGCTTGCCACACATTGACCTGCGTGTTCCGCCCCCCGGAAGGGTGAGGACGGAACACTCCGGTCTGGTGGGCAGAATTGCTACGCGCCATGTTTCTTACGGGCCTTCGGGTCTGTGACCCTACGGCGCGTGAATGCTTCGTGATGCCGCTGGGGAGGCAGGGTGATTGTCGATCACTTGGAGACGGGTTCGATTCCCGTACGAAGCGCCAAGCTCGGGTGGCGCAATTGGTAGCGCAGCTCCCTTACAAGGAGACGGTTGCTGGATCGTTCCCGGCCCCGAGTACTACGGATCTCAAGCTAATCTGGTGAAAGCGCCTGTCTGAAGAACAGGAGAGCTCAGTTCGAAACTGAGGGGATCCACTATTCGGAGTCAAGGCACGGGGTGTGCCGCGCGGCTTGGGACCGTGTGCTGCTGGGTTCGACCCCCAGGTCTCCGACTACGGAAGCTGAACAGGCGGTGGCGCTTGGCCCGACTGCTAATCGGTGCGTTCCGAAAGGAATGACGTTCGACTCGTCCAGCTTCCGCCATGGTGTTGTCGCCCTGGGGGCAAACTCGGTTGTGACCCGGGTTATTGAGTTCGATCCTCAGCAACACCCCGCGCGTCGCGGATCGGTGCGATTGAAAGGGGCCTGCTACCGCAGGACACGCGACGCGCCTTTATTTAGTCAGTAGTATCGCATGTGCAGCTTCACGGACTCGCGTCCGTTTCGCATTGCACGATTGGGATCGGACGGCCGCCGGACGGACTCCAAATCCGTTGTCGACAGGGTTCGATTCCTTGTGGGTCTGCTGATGGGGTTGTGTAGTGCGCTACGGCTCTCTCTTGCACAGAGAGCTTGCGGGTTGGATTCCCGACGGCTCCACCAATGCACGCTTAGCCCAACTGGCAGAGGCGCTCGGCTCAGACCCGAGAGGTCCCAGTTCGAATCTGGGAGCGTGTACAAAGTGCTGTCTTAGCTTTTGGAAAGTGGATTGTTTCGTACTCAATCTGACTCGGTTCGATTCCGGGATAAGGCTCCGTGCCTCCATAGTTCAGTCGAGCAGAACGCTGCCCCGGTAAGGCAGAGACTCGGGTTTGAATCCCGATAGAGGCTCCAAGCAAGTGTGATCCAGCGGCCAAGATGCCTGGCTTCCACCCAGGATACGGGGGTTCGATTCCCTCCACTTGTACGAATGATCCGATGTCCCGAGGACGACGCTGGTTGCAAAGCAGCGAGGGTGAGTTTGACTCTCACTCGGATCTCCGAGCGCAGCGTGTCCGTCGGCCTTTATCGACGAACTGTGCACGATGGCGCTTCACTCTGCTTGCCCGTGGGGGAGGCCTACGAGTTTCCGCCCCATCACAAGTGAGGGCGAAACCTCTTCGGCTCTCCTCCACGGGTGTGCTGCGTGCCGTAACTTTTGTCGAGGTCCTCGAACCCTCACGGGTTCTGCGGCCTGCCCTTATGCCCGGCGCCCGCCAGGACGAAGCACCGCGAAGCGATGATGAGAGCGCCAGCACCGCCACCGACCAAGTGGGAGGTGCCGGAGCGCACGTCGCAGGGGTGGAGGTGAGGAGTCGGGATTCACTCCCGACGACGAGGAGGGCCTCTGCCCTCCTGAAAAGACAAGTTCTCGAGGCTCGATTGGACGGGCAGCCGCCTTCTAAGCGGATGGGTGCAGGTTCGACTCCTGCCGAGAACGCGATTGTTCTGGTCGTCCAACTGGACAGGACGCAGCCCTGCGAAGGCTGAAATTCAGGTTCGAGTCCTGGCCGAAACGCCGCGAGGATGGAGCAAAAGTGGCTCGTCGGGTTCATGGCCCGGAGATCAGATCGGAGCATTACCGACCCTCGCAACCGCGGCGACCGAGGGTCGGAGCAGCCTTTCATACGGGCTCGCATGAAGTTTCGAATACTTCCGTCGCGACTGTTTCATCGGGGGCTGATGCAGCCCCCCTCACTCTGCGCAGAGCGCTGCGTGAGCCTCCCCCCAACTCCGCGGGCGCTCCGGCGACTCGCAATGGGGCTTGCTCGTCGGCGGTGCTGAGCGCGTCGCTGCCTGCGCAGCGAAGAAAACTTCTGAGGTGTCGTCTAACGGTCAAGACCCTGGGCTTTGAACCCGGCGATGCGGGTTCAATTCCTGTCACCTCATCCGGAAGGTACCGCCTATGGAGGCGAACTGGTTTTGAAAACCAGGGGCACCGAGAGGTGCGTGGTTCGATTTCTCTACCTTCCGCTCGGCACGCCTAACCCAATCGGTAGAGGTGCCCGGTTTAAGCCCGGGAAGTCTGGTGGCCGTCGCTTCGCTCGGCGGGACTCGGACTACGTCCTCGGCCACGAATCCGAGGGCGTGTACCACGCTGTCGTGGTGGAACAGGCATACACAGCGCCCTGAGACGGCGTGCCGCACGGCATTGCGGGTGACCTTCGATAGTGCGTTCTTCGATCGCACTATCTCGGTGGGGCTCGCCCCTAGCGGGGCTCGGCCACGACTCCCGCCGACAGCACTGAGCACGACGATCCGGTTTGATCTGGGTCTCCTGATAAGGGACCTGCGATGGGTTCAACTCCCATGTGCTCTACTCGTTTTTTGAGGGGACGGCGTCCCCTCCGTCGCGGAGAGTGAATCTCCGCTTCTCCTCCCCACCTTCCGCTGGAAATCCAGCGGCTCCTACTTAGTCGCCGGTGGTTTCCTGCGCCCTTCCGCCCGGGGAGCGTCGGGGCCCGTCTTCCGCGACCGGCAGGACGAGGCTCGGTAGCGCCGGGACGAGAGCGCGAGTACCGCCGCCGACCAAGTGGGAGGCGCCGGAGCGCACGTCGCTTGGGTGGAGGTGAGGAGCCGGGATTCACTTCCCGCGACGAGGAGGGCCTCTGCCCTCCTGAAAGAAACAGTCAATCGCACCAACAAAGGAAAGGAGGCCGTGATGCGAAATTCACTGCTCCTCACGGCCTGGTACTTCCCGATAAAGGTGGTTCCTTGGCAGGCCGCAATCAAGATGACCTACGAGGAAACGGTCGATGTCATTGCTGAGTATTCAGAGACGGTCTCTTCCCCGTCCGTGACCTGGAACGTGCCTGCCGTCATTCGCCTGCGGCACATGACTCCCCGTTTCAAGAAGGGGATCAAGTACTCGGACCACAATGTGAAGATCCGCGATAAGTTCCGCTGCCAGTACTGCGGAGCTCATCTGCCCGGAAGTGATCTCACGATGGACCATGTGGTTCCTCGGAGTCACGGCGGGCCTCGAACGTTCGAGAACATCGTTGCTGCGTGTCAGCGTTGCAACAACAAGAAGGCCAATCTGAGCTGTGACGAAGCGGGGATGTTCCCGCTGATGGAGCCAGTGCGGCCCAAGGCCCTCCCGATTGGGATGGTCGACGCGCGCCGCGGCCGCGTCCCGGAAGAATGGCTTCCGTACTTGGAAGCCTACGGAATGATCTGAGTCCAGCCCGCCTTGGTCCGACCGCAAATCGGACTGGGGCGGGCTTTCCGGGTAGAGGGTTCGACTCCCTCTCGTCTCTTTAGTCAGTGCGACGGCGCGCGCTTGGGTCTCTTTGCAGTCTCCCTTGTGTGTCCGTGGTTCGTGTCCTGAGGAGCGATGGTGTGGTCACCGTTAGGCGAACGTATCGTCCACCAGACTCTCACGGTCACCGGTTCGATTCCGGTCAGTTCCACTAGGGGCTGTAGTTCAGTTGGTCAGAACATGAGAACAAGGCTTTTAACCTTGTGCCGAAAGGCAACGCTTTTAGGTAGCGAAATTACCCAAACCAGGAACTCAAACATCCAGCGTCGGCGAGGCGCGCCAACTTCCCACGGGGGAGGGGAGCGCTCGCCTTGCTCCGCACTCACGTCGACTCCTTTCGCGCCCGCGACGGACTCGACTGCCCAGCTTTCTGACAGACGCCTCACTCAATGAGGCGCTCTCGGACCAGCCCGGCAGGCGACTCCCCGCACGGCCCGAACGACAGGCGAGCGAAGGCCTTTCGGGGCCTGAGTCCGTCGAGTCCACACGGTGCGGCGGAGCCCAGCGGGTTCGCCCGTGTCGCTCCCCACGTCAGATGAATGAGTTCCACTTTTACGGCGCGACTCCTTGTGGAGGTCGTCGCCTGGGGCCTCGGCGGCGAAATGGACCGCGAGGCTCATTCTCTCGAAGCAAGAACTTTGCCTCAGAAATCTCGATGAAAGGAGATCGGAATCATGTTTGGAATATACAAGACGCTACGAGTCAAGCTGAACGAGCGAGTCGTGCTGTTCAAGAACAGTCTGCCCGTGCGTGCCCTCGGACCAGGTCGCCACACCCTTTGGGGACGCGGTTATTCTGAGCAGCGCTTCAAGGCCGACGAGCTGATCTTTGATGCCTACCCAGAGGTCGCAGCTGTGCTGCCTTCCGATTGGTACGCTGAGGTTCAGGTTGCCGACCACGAGCGAGCCGTGCTGTTTGCTGGAGGGCGTCCGGTCAAGTTTCTCCGTTCTGGAGTGACGCGATTTTGGACGATGGACCCTTCAGTTCGCGTCGAAGTGTTCGACACGCGCGCTGACTTTCCTGCTCTGACCGCAGAGCTCGAAGGGGTGGTTCCTACCGGCCAGTACACTCAAGCAACGATTCAGCCGCACGAACGTGGGGTTCTGAAGGTGAGCGGAAAGCTCGAGCGCGTTCTCGAACCAGGTCTCTACCGGTTCTGGAACACGGTCGACCGTCCGGTGGTCATCGACAAGGTCGATGTTCGCCGAACGGAGCTTGCGATTACCGGTCAGGAACTCATGACTCGGGACAAGGTCACGCTGCGCCTCAGCATTTCTGTTGAGTACGCAGTCGAGGATGTTGCCCTGAGCCGCCGGGTGACCAGTGTTCGTGACTCGGTCTACGTTGCTGCACAGCTGGCAGCCCGTGACTATGTCGCTGGCGTGACCCTCGATGCACTGCTCGAGGGGCGAGACGCCCTCACCCGTGCAATGATCGCCCAGGTTCTGCCTGTTGCTGAGGGCATTGGTGTTCGCGTCGAGCACATCGGTGTGAAGGACGTTGTCCTCCCCGGTGAAATGAAGGTGCTTCTGAACCGCGTCATTGAGGCGGAGAAGGAAGCACAGGCCAACGTGATTCTCCGTCGTGAAGAGACGGCCGCAACGCGGTCTCTCGCCAACACGGCCAAGGTCATGGCGGCCGAACCAGTCCTGCTCCGTCTCAAGGAGCTCGAAGCCATGAAGGAAATCGCCGAGAACATCGCCGAAGTCCGAGTGGTGGTCGGTGCCGATGGACTTTCTTCCTTGGTGCCAGCGCAGTTCCTGGGATCTGGGGCTGTCAATCAGAAGTAAGAAGGGGCGGCGTCATCGTTCTTCGTGACGCGACGCTGCCCCACTTCGCCTCAGGGAGGCGTTTGTGGACAAGCAGCAGATAAGGGAGGCGCTTGAGTGCCTCAAAGATGAGAAGCGCGTGTTTTCGTACGCACCGGGGATGTTTGCCCTCCATCGTTTGAAAGAGGTGGTGGGCAAGGAGCCTCAGAAAGTGTCAGCGCTCCGCGCTGCTGGTGCCGGTCGTTTGCTTCAGGCGCCGGCTGTTCGCCAGTTCCTCCGCACCGTCCCAGATGGGGTCGTGCGGCCAGCGGCCTTCGAGCTACTTCGTCCCTCTGGCACGAAGTACTTCCGCCTGCGCGTGACGTCGTGGAACGGCGGCGCTTCTGGAGAGCCGTGGGGGCAAACCTCGCGAAAAGGCTACAATCTGGTTCTCCAACTGAACCTCGGCGCGGAACACCTGCACGAGTATCGAAGACTGCTTAGGCCCCAAGAACCACTCTTTACTTGGTCCTGTCATCCCAACTCTAGGGAGGGAAGCACCCTGGCCTGGGCGCGAATCGATTTCGACCTCGATACCGGGGAAGCCCTGATCGAAGAGATCCAATCAGACTGGGCGAAAGAGGTGAGGGAGGCTGTCGAGACCGAGGACCCCTGGCGAAGCCGTAGCGGGAAGCTCTGGGTTGGCTCAGGCCATGTGCACGAGGGCGTAACTCGGGCTCACCTGCTTTGGTACGCCAAGCTCTTTCAGCCATACGCACGGATGTGGTCCGAAGCGATGCTCGCCGCGACGATTCAGTTCATTCGTAGCGATATCGGATTGAAGAAGATCTTCATGCACACATTCGCCAGCGGCCTGCGATTCAAAGAAATGCAGAACGACCCTCCGCCGAGGTCGCTCTATGAATCGCTACCTCGTCGATTGAGCTTCGAGCGAACCGTCGAAGTTCCTGAGTTCCTCCGCCGCGATCCCTCCCGCCTCACGCAAAGTAAGATCGCCATCGGAGATGTGCCGTTCTATTTGCTGAGCTAAGAACAATCGCAACTCCGCTATTAGTAGAAGTAGTGGATGAGATAGGTTAGCCGGTAGTTAACAGCCCCTCCGGGGGTCGTGTTGAGGGCAGCTCTTTTGGGCTCTCGTTCTCATACTGCACCCTAAAGTGCCGGCTGTATCCGTTGCGAGCGTGCGGAAAGGACTGTCAATTGGTTCGGTGCTTCTCAGATAATTGGGAGCAATGGCACGCCGCGAAAATCCACTAGCGCAGCATCGTTCGGTTGAAGCCGGAGGTGCGGTTCGCTCGCCTTTCCTCACGACGAGGGAGGCTGCTGCGTATTGTGGGTTCAGGACAACAGGGGCCATCCGGAAGGCCCTGAAGGAGGGGCGTCTCGCTGCAGCGGGGCGGCGCGGCGGACGCGGGACCCATGTATTCGAGCGTGCCGAACTCGACCGGTTCTTGACGGGAAGTGCCGGTGGTAACCTGTACTCGGATCGTCCGGGTGCGCCTTCAACTGAAGGAGTCCCCGATGGACAAGAAGAAGTACAAGAAACTAGGAACCAGCTGGGTGAGGCCGACTCGCCTGCCCGGCGTATTCGAGAAGAAAGGAGGAGGCTACGTCGTGCGCGCCCGAGTGAAAGATTCGATGACCGGGAAGCTGCGCGAGATCAGAAAGGTTCTCGACGTGGAAACGGAGAGGTTAGCCTTCGAGTGGTTGGAGGACGAGAAAGTTCGACTCCAGTCACAAACAGGATCGGACCCCATTCCGAAGCAGCGCTTCGGCGACTTCGCGGTGTCCTTGCTGGAGAAAAAGATCCAGACGAGAGACATTCGTAGTCCCGCAGGTCGCGATAGGTGGAAGCATTCGCTCAACCATCTCATCGCGGGCACGCACAGCAAGGACGAAGACTTTTTCGTCCCTGGCTTCGGAGAACTGGCTGTCGATGAGATCCGTGTGGGTCACGTCGACCGCTGGCGCGAAGGGGTGGCGACCTTGATCGCACTGGGCGACTACTCGCCCAACACCGCAAACGGATGGCTTTCCATCCTGCGGGTGATCATGAAGGCCGCTGTTCGTCAATTTGAACTCTCGCGCTCGCCCACCGAGGACGTGCGTGATTTCGACACCTCAGACCACGTCACCTATTCAGAAGAAGCACCACATAGCCTCGCTCCCGAGCAGGTCCCTGTCTTTTTGGAGCTCCTGCGCGAGCTGCACCCGCAGCACTACGCCATGGCTTTCCTGGGGTTCTGTACCGGGCTTCGCCCATCGACCATGCGTCCCCTGCGCCGCATGGGAGAGAATGCGGATGTCCCTTGGGACGAAGGGCGTCTGCTCGTCAGACGCTCGCAAACCCGAGGTGATTTGGTGCTCAACACCACCAAGCAGAAGACCCGCTACAGCATCCACTTGCCTATCGAAGTGATTCGCGTCCTGCGCTGGCACGTGGAAGACCAACTGACAGCGGACGCCCAAAAGGATTCAGAGCTGCTCTTCCCTGCCCTCACCGGCGGATTCCGCAGCCCTAGCGTCCTCAACAAGCCCTTTGCCGAAGTGTCAGAAGAAATGGGTCTAGGCTACGCCTTCACCCAGCATGGCATGCGCCGCACCTTCAATGACCTGGCTCGAGCCGCCGAAGTCCAAGATTTGGTGACCCACAGCATCAGCGGGCATCTGACCGAGAGGATGCAGCACCACTACTCGACGGTGCGCGGTGAGGAGCAGCAGGTGGGCTTAGGCAAGGTGGTGAACTTGATGACCAAGCGGGCTAAAAAGGCCGCCGAAGCCTCAAGTGGTGATCATGGTGGTGATCAGGCGTCTGAAGTGGTGATCAAATGAAAAAACCGGCTGAGGCGAGTGCCGCAACCGGTTGATTCTTTATGTTATTCTAGAGCGGGAGAAGGGATTCACTATCGCCTTCGGCGATTCCGACTCGCAGGGGCTCGTCGGACCGTGTCTCTCACTGGACTCCGTCCGGCTCCGCTGACTCACGTCCGCTCCGCTCGGACTCCGTCCACTTCGAGTCGAACCCTTTTCACCGGAACCTCGTGGGTACGAGCCCGTCCCAACCGTGTGCTGAACGGTTCGAATCCCTTCTCTCGCGCTCCTTCGTCGCGCTCGTTCGGAGCAGGGGTCAGTTTTAAGAGATTCGTGGTCGACCGCAGGGAGACCCGAGCGCCGCAGGCGCTCCACCCTCGACTCGAGGGTGGGACCCCTGCCCCGAACCCGCCTCAGCAACTAAAAAAAGTCCCTCACTTTCGTGGGGACCTTTTTTAGTTGCTGAGCGGGAGAAGGGATTCGAACCCTCGACGTCAACCTTGGCAATATTCCTGTAACCCTGTGATCAAATAGGAAACAGCAAGTTTTCTATGAGCAACGCGCTCACACGATCACGCATGATCACGACGGATCACAGGAGGTGGAGTCAGAGGGGAGTCCGAACGTTGGACGTATCGGGGCGGGGGCGATTTGCGGGACGTACTACGGGCCGGCGGTGGAGCTGGAGGTACGGGTGGCGTGAGCGAGAGGTCCTGGTGGCGCGTCGGTCATCTCCGCTGGCGCGTCAGCCACGCGGAACGAAAAGTCAGCAAATTTGGGCAGGGGTGAAGGCGGCACGCCTTTCGCAATCGCTGCCATGTGCCCACTGCAAAGGCCCGGAGCTATCAGCAGCATCACCCTGAAGACACACCGCTCTTCTCGCTCGTCAAAGAGCATCTCCCGTCGTTCCTCAAGGCATCCGAGTACAACTACAAAAGCGGGTTACCCAAGTACGTCACTCAGGTCATCCGCTACTGTGCTCGCGCGCCTCTGAGTCTTGAGCGACTTTCCGTCTCCGAAGACGGCAAGGTCGTCTACCAGCTCAAGCATCCCATCCGCGGGCGAACCCACCGCGTCATGGAACCTCACCAGTTTCTCGCGCGCCTCTGCGCGCTCATCCCTCCCCCAAGACATCCGCTCATTCGTTTTTATGGAGTCTTCGGCCCCGCGAGCAAATGGCGCGCCGAGGTTGTCCCCGGCCCACAGCCGAAGGGCACCGAAAGTTCCGAGAGCAACGCTCCTGAATCAACAGCCGACGAAATCCAGGCCGCCACCCAAACCGAAGCCCAATGGCAAAGCGGACGCCTCGACTGGGCCACGCTCCTGCACCGCGTCTACGACATCGACGCCCTCAGATGCGAGTGCGGCGGCGACATCCGCTTCGAAGAACTCATCGAAGAACCCAAAAAGGCCAAGGCGTTCCTCGCCCTCCACAACATCGAAAGCCCCCGAGCCTCCAGCCCCGATCGCCACATCAAACCCTGGTCCGACGCCCCCAACATCGCCCTCGCGACTGCCCAGCAGAACGAACCCACAGCAACGCCGGAGGCTAGAGCACCCGCCAACCCAGAGTTCCAGAGCTTCCCCGACTACAAGGCCCCCGCGACCAGCGCCCCCAACGACGAAAGCGCCCATCAAGACCAGCTCCCGTCCGAGGAGTCCTACTTTCACGACGAAATCCCCCCAGACTAGCGGTCAACACGAATCGCCCGTACCCACCACCGGCACCAAAAAAGGTAAGCCGAACAATTACTCACGCCTTGTTTTCGATCAGCGATCTTGGCCCCCGGTTCAACCACGCATAAGATCCTGAACGTAAACCTTGTGGATGGGTCTAACGGAAGGAAGTTGGCTTGAATTTCTTAGGCTCGTCGGAGGCTGAGCGAAGCTCGGTTTCAATGGTCGACATCTGATCGCCCGCCCTCGGGCGGACAAGCCCGACTCAACGTTTGTAGGAAGTGTTGTAGCCTGGATTTATGGCGGGACGCTTGGCGTTCGGATAGTTCCAGTCAGTCTTTATGTCGACGGACACTTTCTTGACCATCTTGAAGACCTCGTAAGGTTTTGGAATTCCCACGAAGCGGTTCGAAACTTTCTTGCCTTCGTTCGTTGCTCCAGAAAACGCGGTGAGAGTTCCAACGCCGAGCAGGTTCTCGATCGGATTCACGTTGATTTCGAACTCTTTGATCTGGTCGTAGTCGATGCCTTTGAAGTCGATGCCCCAAAACCCAGTTCGGAACATCACGCGCTTGCTGGTGATGGCGTAGGCGGTGTTTTGATGTACCAGCGCCAACCGGATCATGTTCAGGATGCTCCCCCAAAGAGGAAACAAATGCACCGCGATGAAGATCATGCTGAACGTGTCTTTCGTGAAGCCGTTCTTGATGAATCCGAAATAATCCATCGCGCCCCAGGCCATGCCAACCACGAGGAACATCGCTCCCTGGAGTAAGAAGGGCAGGAGGTGCGGCCGGCCTACCCAGAGAATCTCCTCATCTGCGTCCCGTACGGCTTCGAATTGGGGTGGGATCTCTTGAGGATCGATCATTGGGCCGCATAGCATGTCATCGAGTATCTGCTCCAGACCGGCAGCATCCTTTGGCAACAACTTGGCTGCCACTACCGCGTTCTGACTGACACCCAACGCCGTCGGCCGGTCATCTGCGGTTGGTCTTTTGGGAGTTCGTTGATCACGAAGCCGCGGAGCGCCATCACCGAGGGCTCGACAATCGGTTGATTGTCCCAGAGCCGCTCCCCGAGAACGAACGTGGCTTAGTTGAGTGGAGGCAAGACCTCGGTGAGCTTTCGTGGAGGCGGTCCCCCTCTCGAATGAGCGCGGCTGTGCTCCCGGCGGGGCTCGGCCCAGTTTGCCTCAATCGAGTTTTCGGACGGGGCGAGACGCGGTCTGCGTTCCCTAAATGAGCGAGCGTGAAAGCCGATCGCTCAAAAATAAGCCACAAGCGATGACAACGAGCGCAACTCAGGCTCTGTAGAGCCCTTGCGGCTCACCACCCCTTCGTGGGGGCGAGAGGACTGCTCGACAATTGCGCTCGGTCATCTAGCCCAGCGTCTCCTCCAACCTCGCATACGACGCCTCCATCCCGTCGACCATGCCCGTTCCGATCACCACATCACGGATCTCCTTGCTGGGGTATTCGATGGTGATGGAGATAAGAGTGCGAGCCCCTGGTTTGGGGGTGAGGACGAGTTCGTTCCTGGTGGGCTCGCCTTCCATGCCAATCATTTGTTCGGTGGTGACGGTGCGACGGGGGACCTCTTGTTCGAGCAGCTTCCCGGTGAATCCGAATCGGTCGCCGCCGCCCGCTTTCTCCCATTCGTAGCGGTAGCCATCACCGACCTCAGTGGCCACCTCACACACGGGCATCTCCCACCCTTCGGGTCCGAGTAGCCATTTTTGCAAAAGCTCTTTCTCGTTGAAGGCTCGCCAGACGTCGAGCAGCGTGCCCCGCACTGTGCGCCGCACCACCACGTGTGTGTCGTCGACCACTTCAAGCGCAGCGGGTATGCCGGCCGAGAGACTCCGTAGATCCTCGAGCACCGCGTCGATCTGACCCATCGCAGAGCGAGAGCCTTCGAGCATCCCCATCGCCACGAGCTGTTCCATTGTTTCCAGGCTGGGGAACGTTGTCACCGAGACCAAGCGAGAGCCACTTTCAGTCGATTCGAAGGTAAACTCCATCCGCATTGATGGCATCTGGTCGTTTGGTGTGCCGTCCTCGTTTGAGAAGCCATC
This sequence comes from Polyangiaceae bacterium, assembly GCA_050300635.1. GTDB lineage: Bacteria > Myxococcota_A > Polyangia > Polyangiales > Polyangiaceae > NIC37A-2. The sequence goes on along the minus strand of JBNKYC010000014.1, from coordinate 192,637 downwards.
AGCGACCACTATCCGTTCGTGTTCTTCAATCACTTCGAAGTGCCAATAGCCCTGAGATTTTTCTCCCTTGGGGCCGGTCATGAAGTAGTGCGCCTCACCGCCTACTTTCAGATCGTGACTCGTGAACGTAGCGGGCCACTCAGGCGGACCCCAGAAGCGCTCAAGTTGGCGCGGATCGGTCCACACTTCCCACAGCCGTTCAACGGGAACGGGGTATTCGCCAATGGCGGTGAGGGTCAGAGTTTTTGGGTCGCTCTTGATGGATTGGATGGGCATGATGTTCTCCGTTCATTCCGACAAGACTCTGTCGAGCGCTTCCAAGCGGTGGCGCCACAAGTCTTCGAGTTGCTGCAGGGCCGCACGGGCGCGCGCCAGTTGCTTGGGCCTGGCGGTCACAAGCCGCTCGCGCCCCACGTTGTCCTTGGCGACGAGCCCCGCTCGCTCCAGCACCGCGACGTGTTTCTGCACGGCCGCGAAAGACATGTCGTACTCCTCCGCCAATCCGCTCACGGACACCTTTCCGTTCACGGTTCGCCGCAAGATGTCCCGCCGGGTCGCGTCCGCCAGAGCGCGAAACACCTGATTGAGGGTGTCGTCGTTGAGTCGTGCAACCATATGGTTGTACTTTCAGGGAGAGCAGGAGTGGTGTCAAACGAAAAGCACCAAGCCGACCGTTCAGCAGCGCGCCGGCACGCTTCTTCACGCTCCAGCCCCGGAGTAGTAGGGTTGGTGTGGGCATTCTGGAGGTTGCGATTCGTGCGGGCTTCGATTCGCCAGCGATGCACAAGGTGAAAGATGACGATCGCTCGACCTACGGGGGCTGTGGCCGAGGTCTTTCGTCGCTATCCGAAGCAGGCGCGCAAGGTGGCGCTTGCTCCAACCACGCATAAGATCCTGAACGTAAACCTTGTGGATGGGTCTAACGGAAGGAAGTTGGCTTGAATTTCTTAGGCTCAAGAGGTGCTCACCCGAAACCAATCGTTCTGAAGGGGTGCGTCGCCATCACCGTCTCCAGAACTTTCGCTCCCCGCGCCCCCAGCATTTTTGGATCCGCCACTCGCCCCAACACCGTCGCCCGCCCCGTCGCCGGAGGGCGCCCCGGCCGCTCCGCCCCTCATGTTGTCAACCGGCTCCTTGTCTCCGTCATTCTCGCAGCCAACAGGCCACAAGCTCAGAAAGAAGGTCGCGCCTAGGAGCGAGACGGTTCATAAGATAGTCGAGGGGCGACTCCGCCACGTATGAGATTCCACGGTCATTTCGGCAGAATTGTATCACCCGATCGCCCAAGCGGAAGACGGGAGACTGGAAGCGGACATTGGCGGTCGCGGCAAATCCGAGCTTCTCATCAGGCTGGCTACAGCGCTCTATTTGAATCCCGCTCGAGTTGAAGTGTTGGGCGGGGAGAAGTACGAGTTTGAATATGCGTGACGGTGAGCGAGTCAGCTGTGTTCAAGGTGACGGTTGACATCACTAACACGACCATGACTGACGGCGAGGAGACGGCGATGCGATACTGACGCCCGCAGCTTCCGCGATGCGGTTGGTGGTGATGGCTTCGGATCCGTGACGCTTCAGCACCATTGCTGCGCCAAGACTGATGCGCAGGGATTCACTATCTCTATCACTGCTGCGCACAAGCAGCCGGGCAACCTGAAACAGTAGTCAAACAGCTGGCGCTGCAGTTTGCCGGATTCGGCGTTCCGCAGGCATCCGAGCCTTCGTGCGTGGCGTTGTAGGCATCTCTCTCTTCGGGTGTGGCGTAGAGACAAAAGACGCACTTCGGATCAACGCAGATGGGACAGTTTGCGTTCAGCCGGCCACTGTAGCAAGAAAACACCCACGTCGGTAACTCGTCAATGGGATTGACGCCGCCGGAACCAGTGGTTCCCCCATCCGAGCCACCGCCGCTATTGTTGTCTCGACCGCCCGAGCCTGAAGCGTCGCCGCCACTTCCGTCACGGCCTCCCGTTGCGCTCCCGCCAGCCGAGCTCCCACCGGTCGAGCTCCCCCCCCCGGCTCCTGCTGACTTGCCACCAGTGCTGGACCCCGGCTCTTCGCCCGAATTCGAGCCGCAGGCTGGCACGGCGCAGAGCAGCGTTACGCAGAACATCCATTCGAGGCGACGCATCACGGCGTCCTCCGGCCATGAGGCCAGGAAATGGATGAAGTAGTGAGTTTAAGGCTGATGCTGGCTCGCGACGACTCAGTACAAGAAATGGGCATGGCTAAGCCTGTCCTGTCAGGCCCGACGACGCAAGTTCGGGAGGATAGCATCAACGGCGACTGGGAGTTCGTGGATATCTCGCCCACTCAGTTCGGCCTAATCAGTCTTACCACCAACACGCCCGGAACGGGCGCGACAGCAGGAGCAACTGTCAACGCTGGTTTTAGCTATGGTTGGCAAACTCTAACGATCACGACGGTCTCCCGAGCGGCAAATGGCCCGGACATTGAGGTTACGACAAGTTCGGCTAATGGCTTCGACAAGTTCACTGTCGTGCGCCTTTCCGGGGTGCCCGCTCTGGATGGCGACGATCTCAATGGTGACTGGAGAATTAGTCCGATCTCCGACACGACGTTTGCTCTTCTCAATCGTTTCTCAGGTAGTCCAGGAACCGGAAATACTTCAGCTGCAGACGTGAGCGTCAACGGTGGTACCGCATTCGGATGGGAAAGTCCCAACAATAACGGACAAGCCGGAGTGCACTTAGCGGTGGGAATTGATCCAGTGGATCCCGACGTCGTCTATGCGTCAGGATCTGCCAGCGTGATCAAGATCGCACGCGGACGAATTAGCGGCCCTCGGGGAGGAGTGCCTTCCCGGCAATGGACGACGATCCAGGGCGGTCCCGGCATCTGGACTGCGCACGGGACTTCTCCCCATGATGACACGCGTGATCTGAAGGTTGATTCCGTGGGGCGACTGCTCGTCGCAACTGACGGTGGAGTGTACATCAATGACCATCCTCAAGACGCCACAGGGGATTGGTATTCAGTGGCTGGAGATATGAGTTCGAACGAAATGTACACCATCGATATCGAGCCGCTGTCTGGCGCTTTACTCGCCGGATTGCAAGGCAACGGTGTGCCGTCTTCTGATGGGGGTACGGGAGGACCCAGTGGTGATGCGTGGTACACGCTGATTGGCGCCGACGGTCTTGGTGTGGCGAGTGTCAATTCGGGTAGGACTAGCGGGGGCGCTCCCTACGCTTTTCGTTACACGAGCTGTCAGGGAGCTTCTTGTTTTTATCGCTTTCTGCGTGACGCGACAGGCGCGCAGATTGTTGAAGATTTGGACAGTGATGGCTTCCCGGATGACGGCACTGTCGTTCCGTTGGTCTACGACACGACCAGCACGGTTCACATCTACGACGTCGTCCTGTACGAAAACTCGACCGCCGGGATTCAATGCCGAATCAGCCCTATCCGCGATGGTCATGCCAGAGGCCGCCAGTTGGCTCATGGCCAGGGACGCCCATCCGAACGCTCTTCGGTTCCCGCCGAGTTCCCGCGTGAGCACCGCGCTACAACGGTGCAAATGAGCACCTTTGCCAAGCACCTTCCCTTCCAATTTCTCGTGTTCACCGTGGCTGGTTTCATCCAGCGTCAGCAGCAGGACGTGATCGACTACTTGCTCGAAGAGAACCGTGTACTTCGAAAGCAGCTTCACGGACGGCGCCTCGCCCTCACCGACGTAGAGCGCCGCAGACTTGCGGTGTGTGCCAAGAGGCTAGGACGGAGTGCACTCAATCGGTTCGCGGGCATCGTAACTCCCGACACGTTGATGCGTTGGTATCGGCGCCTCGTCGCCAGAAAGTACGACGGCTCTTCCCAGCGAGAGCCAGGACGACCGCGAATACAAGCTGAAATCGAACGGCTCGTTCTGAAGTTCGCCAGCGAGAATCCCCGTTGGGGCTACACGAGAATCCGAGGGGCGATATCCGGCCTCGGCCACCAAGTAGCTCGCAGCACAATCGCCCGCGTGCTGAAAGAGAATGGCATCGATCCGGCTCCAAATCGTACCACAACTTGGAGTGCGTTCCTGAAGTCCCATTGGGGAGCCATCGCGGCGACCGACTTCTTTTCCGTCGAGGTGCTGACTCGGGCAGGGCTCGTCCGCTATTTCGTCCTCTTCGTCATCGACCTGAAATCACGCCGTATACAGATTGCGAACATCTCCCACCAGCCGCACGGCGGCCTCCTCGAGCAAGTTGCTCGCAACTTGACGGACCCCTTCGACGGCTTTCTCCGCCGGCACTGCTTCTTGGTCCATGACCGCGACCCGCTGTTTACGCGTCAATTCGCGAGCATCCTCAGTGATGCTGGCGTCCAGACCGTCCGGTTGCCGGCTCAGAGCCCCAATCTCAACGCTTTCGCCGAGCGTTTCGTTGGCTCCATTCGACGCGAATGCCTCGACCAGATCATACCGCTCAGCGAGCAACATCTCCGGATGGTCGTTCGAGAGTTTGTGGAGCATTACAACGCTGAGCGTCACCACCAAGGGCTGGGAAATCGGCTGATCGATACCTCACCGACGCCCGAGAATGACAACGGTGCGATCCAACGCAAGCAGAGGCTCGGTGGGCTCTTGAACTACTATCATCGCGGCGCAGCTTGAATTGGGTCGTTCGAGTATTCGGACACCACGCCGATACTCCGCCTGCTACGATCCACATGGGCGACTCTTATCACGAGTTGAGCGCGCGTCAGAGCGTTTCCAAGTTGTCTGGTCTTCCACACGCAAGGCGCCCGGCCCCGGAGAACCACCGCAGATGTCACGGAGAAATTCTCTGAGGTGGTCCTTACTTAGAGGCCGGCGGCAGGATGGGGCATGGCTCGTTGGAGAATTCCCCTGCACCGTCGGGCACTTGTATCATGCACCGCAAGCGACAGTTTCTTCCATCATGGAAATCCAAGTCGATGAGATAAGTGGTCCCATCTTTGAGCTCGATACGACGCTCTTCGGAACACGCCGCATCGGTGACCGTGACCGTCTCGGTTCTGGATACTGACCGACTGCAAGTTCGCGGTGAGGAGCCGGTGCCACAGGAATATGACTCTTGGACCATGCGCGTGCGCGTTTCCTGATGGACGAACGATGCGCGCATTTCAAGCTCGACGGTACCTGGATGCAAGAGCACTGCGTCGGTGCGAACGGGTCCAACATTGCGAGACGCCTCGCTCGCAGAAAAGGCTCGTTGCTCGTCTACGACGAGCAACTCATTGAGCGAGGTGCCGCTCTTTTCCACATATTGGCGACGGAGTTTCAAGATGGCGTGGGGCTGGTCCGGCGCGGGAAATTCGTATTGAGCCATGCAACCAACCGAGAGCAAGCTGCATACGAAAAGTACAACGGGGTTAAGCTTCATCTGGGACACGTCTGATAACACTCCTCGTCGCGACGGTCACAGGCTTGGATCGCTTCGACGTTCGTGGCCTCCAACATGCAACTGTCCTTTTCATCGGAGCAGGAGTGCAAGCAAGGGGCACGGGCTGGGTTGACGCAACCAGTGACCAAAGAAGGGATGAGAGTGCACAGAGCGAGTGCACCTAGCACAACGCGCCTATAGCTAGCGGTCATGGGGGCGCTCATTAACATCAAATGGCCCAATGGCCAACTGGGCTGGCCGGGCTCTGGCTAAGCTGGGCTGTCGCGACCGACGCAAACCGGTTAAGGCTTGGGCACTTCGCTCAGGTCATAAGACTCGGTCGCGGCTTTTTTCAGCGCACTTACGATCTCGGGAAAGACGACCGATCCGTCTGCGCGCGAGAACAAACCGAAATTGTCGGCCTGATCCAAAGTACCGCCGTTGTCCCAGTAGTACGGCACAATTCCGCGGTCGCTCATGACTTTCGTCACGTATTCCAGATAGTAGCGGCGGTTGGCCTCGTAATTTGGATTTTTCGAAGCCCCATACTCACCAGCGATGACCGGAATGCCCTGGCTGACGAACTGGGTCACAAGCTTGTCGAACTGCGAAACAACGGCGTCCTCCTGACCCCACGAGTCGATGTTCTCGTAGCCCGTGCCCCAGTTGGTCTCGGCCTCGATGGTGAAGGTGTAAGGATCATAAAAATGGATACTCAGGATGAGTCGGTCTTCGACCGGTGTCCGTAGGCAGGGTGAAACCAGCAAGCGTGTAATCGATATTGGTGTTGTATCCAGGAACGACCAGCGAGCGCTCCGCGTTATTTCCGCCAGTGGCGCGCACCGTGTCCACGAATTTCTGGTTCAGATTGTTGATGATGTCATAATAAACAGGATCCGGAGCATCGTAGCCATCGTGGATCTCATTCATCGATTCGAAGATCAAATCGCTGCCGTGATCTTTGAAATGGGAAGCGATCTGTTGCTCAGCGATCTTGGCCCCCGGTTCAACCACGCATAAGATCCTGAACGTAAACCTTGTGGATGGGTCTAACGGAAGGAAGTTGGCTTGAATTTCTTAGGCTCTCAACCCAAAGGCTTCAATCTTTCCGGTGCTCTGATTCCGACGGTACCGAGTGACAGATTCTGTCCAAATCGGGTTCCCATTTTTGTGTGGCTGGAGGAGTTCCACGGTATGAAAGGGCGGTACCGTCCCCGCCTTTTCTGCGTCCAGGAACTCCTTCGTCTGCACCAGCGTCATCTGTTGGAGAGGCTCAAGCATCGACTCCACAACGGAATCACTCACCGGCTGAACCATGAGTTCTTCAGGAGAATAACCTCGCATCGCCTCGATAGATGGGCTCACATAGGTAAATCGCTGGGTCTCTATATCCACGCTCCAGACGACATCCTTCAGGTTCTCTGTGAGAAAGCGGTACATCTCCTCGCTCTTGCGCAGTGCGATTTCGGCCCGCCGCCGTTCGGTGATATCCGTACTGATCATCGCCATCTGCTCCGGCTGCGGACGGAAGAGAGTGAGTTCAACATGAGTGTCTAACACTTGGCTGTACTGCTCCAAAATCCTAGGCTTCCCGGTTTCAATCACTTCGGCGAAGGCCTCAAGCCAGTGCGTTTCCGTCTCTGGAAACACTTCCCTCAGGGTCTTGCCCCGAAGATCACAGGCTGACCTGCCGAGCAAGCGCTCCAGGGCTGGATTGATCTCAAGGTAGCGATAGTCCACCGGCTTTCCAGCCTCATTCCGTACGACCTCATATAGACTCGAGAGGGAACCCAGGTTTTCGAAGAGAAGACGAAATCGTGTTTCGCTCTGTTTCAGTCTTCGTCGTGAGCTCAACTCTTCTGTTTCGTCGCGGAGGGTGTAGAGGCACTCCGCGTGGAGCCCTTCCTTTTTTCGCAGCTTCGAGGCGGTGCCGCGTACAAAAACATCGTCACCCGACTTGCGCTTGAGCCAAGCTCCTTGGGCAAGCAGCTTGCTTTTCGTCGCCGGGGGCTCGTCCTCCCCCGCTGCGTCGGCTTCATCCAGCTCTTCTCTCTGAGGCTCCAGACCAACCACGTCCGCGAAGAGGCGCCCCTTCGCTTCGTTTGCACCCCAACCTGTTAGGTGCTCGGCCCCCGAATTGAACGCGACAATACGCTCCTCTTCGTCCACGATGATGACCGCGGCGCCCACCCCATCCAATATCATGTCAAAATGGGAGCTCAACGCCCCGCCGCCTGCAGTGCCAGCCATGGTCTACTCCGACTACTCGTGCCTGAAAGCATAGCACGGCTCCACACCTCGACGGTGTAGAGCTGCTGCCTTCTCCGCGCAATGATACGCCCCTTGAAGCGCTGGCGCTGCGCAGCTCACGAAAAGCCCAAGTAAAAGGCATCCGCAGCTATTGTATCCGCGGCTCGAATGCGCGCATGTCGGCTTGGCCCTCGCAAGCCTCACTGAATGAGCTCACCCAACCCGCTCTCACTATCGCCTCCAGGCTCTCACGTCGGCCCCAAATAGTGCCCGAGAAAGAGCACCGCTCCGGTCTCGATGTCGCGAATGAAGAACACGAAAGGACGATTGATGGTCACGTCAATCGGTGTTGGCCCTTCGCTGTCAAGGTTTCCCACGAAGGCCGTTGCCGCAGCAGCCTCGGTTCCCTCTTCGTCGATGATGACCTTGGTCTGATGGAAGGCCTCAGCAATCCAAGTCTTGTTGCTGGCGAGGGACGAAAAGTCAGCGCTGTCTCTGTCGAAAGCGTCCACCATTCCGGCCTGAATCAGTTCCGTCTTCAACGGCATGGAGTAGGCGACCTCCATCTTGGGAAAACCGAGATTGATCACTTCACTCTGCAGATCACCCGTCAGAGACGCCACGGTTTCTTCGTCCAGCCCCTTCCTGAATGATTCGAACTGACCACTTGCGGGCGAGATAACGACCAATTCGAGCTCCATCCCGAAATAGGGAATCGAAAGAACGTCGGTGCCATCGACATTCGCGTACCGATAACCTTCACCTCCCATGGCATGCATCATATCCACGCTCACGGTCTGACCACCGATCGTTTCGAAATCCGCCGATTTTGTGAGGTCGCGATTGAACGCCCAGAACCAGTTGGCCTTGAAGTAAAGGGCATTGGTCAAGACGAAGATGGTCGCGGGGCTAATCGAATAGGGCGGGAGTAGTTCGGGAATGAGCCCAAAGGTATCGTCGGACACCTTGCCATTGATGGCCGTGCGTACATCCTCCGGCTCGCCCTCGAAGAGAAAGACCGGGGCTCCGTAGTAGGCGCTGAGAACGTTGAGGAAGTTGTCTGTTGGCACCAAACGCTCCGCCATCCAAAAGTCATTGCTGATCTTCAAGATCTGCGCGTTGCGCTTGTTGCTCGCCTCGGCATTCCTCGAGTCGAGGACCTGGATGAGGTCGTTGCGGGCCTGGTGGAAGCTCTCGCCTTCTTGGGTAAAGGCAAAGACATCGCTCATCTGGCTTTGGGTGTTTCCCGCGGCTCCTGCATAGAGCATGGCTGCGGCCGTCGCCAAGCTATAGGGCGAGTAGACAAAGCTCTGATCCGTCACTGCGGACTCGGCATAGAACTGCCAGGCAAAACTCGAGAGCTCATCGGCAGCAGCGCGAGCGCTCATCCCATCCGGAGCAATGCGAACGGCTTCACCAGAAAGACGTTGAATGCCCTGACCAAATTCATCGCCGGTTTGTCCGCCCTGCATCTGCGCGCCGTCCTGAGCGCCGCCATCCAAGGAGCACGCGCCCAGGCTCGCTGCCGCACCAATCACCCAAAAGCGGAAGTTCGTCATGTGATGAATATGCTGGGCGGGGAGCCTCCAGTCTAGTGCTTCTCCGCACATACCATAGCCTAGATCAGCACTGTAATGTGCGATACTCCACTATGTATGAGCCAAAACCGGTACAATTACTCAAAAATCGCCGCGGAACTCATTCGTGCTTTGCGCGGAAAGCGCTCACAGACGGCCCTGAGTCGACGGCTGGGGTACAAGACAAACATTCTCTACATCTGGGAAGCACAAAAGGGAGCCCCCACAGCGAGCGGCTTTTTCAGACTCACGGCGCGACTGAAACTCGACCCCGAACGCGCCATCGAGAACTTCTATCGACGGCGGCCCGAGTGGTTGGAGCTTGTCGATCTCGCATCAGTCGACGGACCGGCCGCGCTTCTGGAAGACCTCAAGGGAAAGCGGACCCTGGTCGAGACCGCGGCATCTCTGAGCGCGAGTCGCTACGCACTGGCTCGCTGGCTGTCTGGGGAGGCCGAGCCTCGCCTGCCCGACTTTCTCGAAGCGATCGAGGTCACCTCCCTTCGCCTCGTCGATTTCGTGGCGACCTTTGTTGACCCAACACTCGTGCCCAGCCTCAAAGGCGCGTGGCATCGACTTCAGGAGGCACGCCGAGCAGCTTACGAAATGCCATGGTCCCACGCCATCCTGCGCGCCCTAGAGCTCGAGGACTATCGCCAGTTGCCCGCTCATCAAACGGGTTGGCTGGCCAACAGACTCGGACTCGAACGCGATCTCGAGACGAAGGCGCTCGAACTCTTGAAGTCGACCGGGCAAATCGAGCTCCGCGCAAACAAATGGCACATCGTTGACACTCTAACCATCGATACGCGTCGCGACCCCGAGGCGGCCGCCCAACTCAAAGCTTGGTGGTTTGGAGTTGCAAAATCACGATTCGAGCAAGGCACGCCGGGAGTCTTTTCCTACAACGTCTTTGGCGTGTCTCGCCGCGACATGGCCCGACTCGAAGAACTCCAACGTTCGCATTTTCGCGAGCTACGACGCATCGTGGCGGCATCGCAACCGGTCGAAACGGTGGCCGTCGTCAACCTCCAGCTCTTTTCGCTACTCGACCACGAGCCCAATTAGCTGGCCACCGCCACCCGTTCCGGCGACACCATCTCGATCGACATCGACAGATCGGGCTCGAGTCCTCCCCACTCCCCGAAGACGCTCGGTTCAATGTACATCGCACACGTCCGCTAAAGCGGAAGTAATCGAGACAGCGCGAGAGATGAACGAGCTAGAGCCTCCCACGAAGGAGGCGAAGTCGTCGAGTTGGCTTTGGGGAACGTCCCCGTCGACTGACAAGATCGCTCGGGCCTTTTCGTTGGCCTGCATGTAGAAGTCGACGTCCGGTCCAGGATCGCCGAAGCCTTCCGGATCGTGTCCCGCGAGCTTCTTCAATTCCTGCAGGGTGGCATCCATGACCTCTGGATCATAATTCAACGTGCCTTCTCAGCGATCTTGGCCCCCGGTTCAACCACGCATAAGATCCTGAACGTAAACCTTGTGGATGGGTCTAACGGAAGGAAGTTGGCTTGAATTTCTTAGGCTCCAACAGTTCCTGACCGGTACAGAGCTCGGTGCTTGCATCGACGGTCTGCATGGAGCCGTCCAACTGCCAGGTGATGGTCTCACCCACCGCGAAGCGCACCCGAGCGCCGATGTGAGACTTCGGCGAGCGATGGTCGAAAATGCGGACAGAGCACTCATACTGGCCGAGTATGAACCAAGAATCGAGTTTCTGGTGAGAAAAGCGGCCGCCCTGCGCCACTCGCATCGCAGAATGAGAGAATGTCTTATCAACTACGGAAATAGCGCAGTGAATAATCCACCATGAACACATTGATCGAGCACGACAGGGCTCCACCCTCATGATTCGCTTACAAGTTTCTGGAAGCCCATCAGAAAGAGTCGTACACTCGGCCCCATGCGCGCTTCTCCATCTTTCTTTCCCTCACAGTTCAAGCTTCGCACCCTCTTCCTAGCTTCCCTCGCGTTTCCTGCGTGCGGAGGAACAGTGGACACGAAAGGTACGCCCACAAGCGGCGAGGATAACAATTCAAGTGGCGGTGGCCCCCAGTCGGGGGGTGCCGACCAGTCTGGAGAAGGGACCTCAACGGGGGGAAAGTCCGGCGCAGGAAGCTCCTATGGAGGGGAAGGCCCCGTCGGAAGTGGCGGTGCCGCTTTTGACGGGGGGAGCGCGAGTGGGAGCGGTGGGGGGGGAACCGGAGGAACCGAAGCCATGCTGACCGACTGCATTCCTTGTGAATCTGGTTTCGCCTGCTTCGAGGATATTGCTTTGGATCAGTGTTTCAAACTCTGCGACACGGTGGAACCCGCTGTGGAGGTAGATGGTAAAAAAGCCCTCGAAGCTTTAGTCGCCTTGGACTGCGAGGTCATCCAAGGCGACCTCACTCTGAGCGGTCCGGACATCGAGAGCATCGCCGGGCTCAAACGCCTAAAAGTGATTGAAGGGGAGCTACTGATAGCAGGGAACCTGCTGCTCCCAGGCTTGAGCGGACTCGATGGCTTGCTGTACGTCGAAGACGGCCTAGCTATCATCTCTAACGCTGTACTCACCGACATCTCGGCGCTTTCCGGGACAAGCTTCGAAAAGGGCAGCCTCACTTTTATAGATAACCCAGTGCTTGAGTCCCTGGAGGGACTCGATGGGTTCAAGCAACCCGACCACGTCCAGTTCACAGACAACGCATCCCTCGTCAACATGTCGGGATTTTCTCCAGAGTCCGTGTTTACTACGGTACTTTTCACGGGCAACGACAGCTTGCGCTCCATCCAATTTCCGGAGCTACGGTCGGTGGGCGAGTACTTCCAAGTGACGGGTGAGCAGGTTTGTACGGAAATCTTGCTCCCCACGATGAAGTCGGTGGCTAAGAACGTACTCATTTCGGGCAACCCCACCCTACAAACCGTTGATTTAAGCCGGCTGGAGCATGCAGGTGGCTTTACCATCACGAGCAACGACCAGCTGTCCACAGTAGGTGGCCTCCCAGCTCTGAGTAGCGTCGACGACAAGATCGTATTGTTCGGCAACCTCTCTTTGCCTCAATGCGAAGTCGACACCGTCGCCTCTCGATTTCCGACCGAGTGCGAGACTTCGTGTGAGAATAACGACGCCACCGCCAGCTGCGAGTGAAGTCGAATCGGGGAGACCCCTCTTTTGCTCACCAGAGGACAGTGATAAAAAGAGGGGACGATCGACCCTCGTCGCCTCTTTCCGGTGACTACCTGCTTGCTCGTGGTAGCCATTCTCCCCGGCTGCGGCGGCCGAGTCCGCTATCTCGAGGAGGAAATCGACGAGGGCATTGATTGCAGCGGCACCTTCAGTAAACCGGAGCTCCTCTTTGACGAAGGCGACCACTACCCCCAGGCTCTCGCCCCCTCGGCCGACGGCCTCGAACTCTTCTACGTGCGCTTAGCGCTCGACGAAAATCTCGATCCAGTAGGGCCCCGCACCGGCGGACGGTCCTCTCATTTTGGCTCAACGCCAAGGCAACGGTCCATTTGTCGTCGATCCAACTCCCCAGGGGTATGTCGCCTTCTCTCTCGGGGTTTCTGACGATGAACTCACGATCTTTGGGACCAGGACCAGAAAGAAAGACCCAACAGCAACTGGAGGTTCAACGGGCAGCGATGAAGAGTACGACGATCAAGTTGTAGACGTGTTCGCCTACCAGCGCAGCTCCATCAACGACACCCCGCCTCAAAATGTCTACATCCTGGCCGCACAGGTGGCAGCAAAGGGCGGTGCCGAAAGGACTTGAAAGGCGCTCCGTTCCTCTTCCCTGGCTACCGGTCATAAGAAGGTCCTCGAGTAGAAAGAAGCCCCCTGGTCCTTCATGGATCGGGGGGCTTTTCTGCGTCCAGGGAGCCCGCCTTCATCCCCAGCATCGCCCATGCTCTGAAAACCCACCACAGGGAATGGATACCGCGTGCACGGAAGACTTCAAAGGTCGCCCCGGGGCTTGAAAGCTTTGAACCGAGGTGTCGATCCAAGATTCGAAATTATTTCGCGCCTTGCGAAAACGACTCTACCCTTTTCGCGCAGAGTTTCTGTTCGCTGGGACATGTCGGCGCAAGTCCCGGTAAGAGACCAAACGACGAAGCTAGCCCCCAAAAGAGCCAAAGCTTGACTGAACCGGAATGGGTTCGTACTCAAAGGGCCGATATGCGCGGACACTGGATCATTTTGGGGATCGGTTTGGTTGGCTTGGCACAAGCTTGTTCGGGGACGAATTGTGGGCCCGGGACCGAAAAGCATGACGGCCTGTGTGTCATCGTAGATGGGGGAAGCTTAGCAGGCCTCACGGGCGGAGACGGTGATGGAAACGCGTCAGGGGGCGGTGATGGAGATCCCTCTCCAGGAACTACCGGAAAAGGTGATGGCGATACCACTACCGGGACAGACGGAGACGGAGACGGCGATACCACTACCGGGACAGACGGAGACGGCGATGGCGGGCTCGGAGCCATGGGCGGTCAATCCGGAGATGACGGCGATGGCTCCGGCGGCAAGCCAGACGGTTCGAGTGGAGATCCTGAAGGAAGTGGCGGCGATGATTCGGGTTCTGGCGGAGACACGAGCGGTTCAGGCGGAACGACAAGTACCGATCCCGAGATCTCCACGGAGCCATTCGACTGCGGATCGCGGGATGTGACCGGTGCCACGGTAGTCTCCGGGATCATTACTACGTCGACGACCTGGTCCGGGATCATTCACGTCAATGGAGACTTGTCGATTCAGAACGAGGCCACACTGACTATCGCAGCTGGCACGAAGATCATCGTCGGCCACGGTGTGGCGATTGAATTTGGCTGGGAAAACAGCAAACCAACTTTGATTGCCGAGGGAACAGTCGAAGCACCAATTCTTTTCTGCGGCGAGGCGGATACTACCGGCTATTGGAAGCATCTACTCTTCGAGGGCGCGGTCAAACCGACGTCGGTCCTTCAAAACGTCTTGATTAGTGGCGCGGGTTCGCCCGACGCGGGAGCGAACGCTGCCTTAGTGGTCAAAAACTCCCTTCTGCTGCGCGGAGTGCAGATCGTCGATTCAGGAAGCGACGGGTTTTGGGTCAACGACTTCGAACCGGAAAGCGCCTATCTGCACGTGCAAGACAGCGTCGGTATTCTCGGTCGTCTGCTCTCGGCAGCGGCAACCGATCTGCCTGATTATTTCACATTCGAGGCGAACTCGTTCCTCGATACCATCGACATCGATTTCGACGACGTTGCCGAGTCAATCACCTTTGAATACTTCGATGGGTACTACCGTCAGCTCAAGAGCATCTCGCACGTCCCTACTGTCGAAACCCAGGACGTTACCATCACCTTTGAGCCTGGCGTTATCTACGAGCTGCCCAGTCAAGTTTTGTTCAAGCCTGGTGCAGCGCAGGTAATTGCCGAGGGGACCGAAGCTCTTCCGATCAGGTTCCAGCGGGGCTACCTCGGCAATGACTCTAGTTTCAAAAGCGGTGCTCTATCGATCGCCTCAACGCGGCCGAGTTCCTTCGTCCACGTCAACATCGTCGAACTGGGATACTACTATTCGTCCACAACGAGCTACGCAGCACTTCAACTCGGTGGGCAGATTGAGCACCACCTGGAGAATGTGTGGATCGACCCTATCTTCGACACTGCGCTCACTCTGTCTGGACCAGGCGGGCTCGACGCGACTTCGTCCGGGATCGACCTGGATGGCACATTTGAGACCACGATTGACGCCATGGTCAAGATGCCCGCAGACACGCAATACACGGGTTCCATCCTGCTTTCGATACGCGGGACGGCCGACGGAATCACCCTCACCGATCCAGGAGTTCCATTTAGAAGCAAATACGCGGTCACTGTCCGCTCCGGTGATTCCCTCACGATCGCCGAAGGGGTCGAGATCAAATTTGAGGGAGCTGACAGCATTGATGTACGCCCGGGAGGTAGCCTGAGTATCGAGGGCACGCTTGGCAACGAAGTGGTCCTAACTGCACAGTCACTCGAGTGGGGCGGCATCGACGTGCGCGACTCAAACGTCACAATCGATCACGCTATCATCACGGATGCGGACTTTTACGACAAGAACCACAACTACGCGGCGATCCGTGCCTACGTACCCTTTACCCTGACCAATACTTTGATCTACGGAGGTTATGGCAGTTCTGTGCTCCATAGTGCTGGCGATACAACGGACTACCTCACCTCGAACGATCTGCGGCAGGGCGGCGAGTCCCCAGTCGGTGAGCTAACGCCCTAAGCATAGTACGGTAGCCATGATGTTCGTTCCGAGTACTTCGCGGGACAGCCAACGAAATACCACGATCGCGAACTCATGAGCTCCATACGGGGCTTGTCTCTTGGCCCGTCTCATCGAAACGGAGCCAAAGTGGAGGCAAGAGGCAACACGGGAGTGGAGCGAGGGGTGGATGAATGAATATTGCTCGAGTGAATGATCGTGCTGGGTTCGCGAGGCTCAATCAGCACTAAACTCACCTTCCGAGCGTGACAGGCGCGTCGAGGAAATCTCGCGGTGGTGCAGGGCTACGCGGCGCGTGTCACTGAAAGGATAGACAGATTTGTTGTCCAGAACTTTACCTTGTCCAAGATGGTCAAGCCCTCCAACAGACGGTCCGTCAAGTTGCTGCACGATCGGGAGGCGTGAGTCCACAGACGGTCACAGAAGTGCGCAAGCGTCTGATTGCAGAAGATTGCGCGATTGCCTTAGGGCGACGATATCGATGGACGCCCAGGGGGCGAGAGTGGGCGTTGGAGCTACTCCTCTCCAACTACGAGGTGCTTGCGAGCAAGCTCGTTGTTGGACGCTACCGCACCCGTCATTCAGAGATCGAGAAGGTTGAAGCCGACGTCGCCAGGAGCCTGGGAGCCAAGACGCGGGATTGGTGGTGGGGCGGAGGAGCAGCTCTGTCGAGAATGACTGGCTACTACCGTGGAACCCGCACCGTCGTGTACACGGATCGCCAGCGATCTTGGCCCGCGGTTCAACCACGCATAAGATCCTGAACGTAAACCTTGTGGATGGGTCTAACGGAAGGAAGTTGGCTTGAATTTCTTAGGCTCTAGGCTCCTAGGCTCCACAACAACTCAGGAACCGGCGGCACGCAGCAACAATCCCAAACTGGAGGAGCAACAGACTCCACCGGTGGTCATGGTGGATTGACCTCACCGAGCTCAGGCGGAGTCAGTACGGGTGCGAATTCGAGCGGCGGACAGGACAGCTCTTCCGGAGGCGCTGCACTAGCTACAGGCGGCTCAGCCTCGGGGGGAGGACCTGACGGCACGAACACTGGTGGTTCGATGAACACCGGAGGAGAGGCGAGTTCGGTCATGGTCTGTTCGGTCCCGTCCACACTCAAGGAGGCCGCAGCCTGCAATGACAAGCTCATCGGCGCTGCACTAGCTGCTTCGCACCTCAACGATGGCACCTACACAACCGCCGCAAACGAGCACAACTACGCCACCCCCGAAAACGAAATGAAGTGGGACACGGTGGAAGGTCAGCAAGGCCAATTCAACTTTGGTCCCGGTGATCAGATCGTAGCCTTCGCTGCTCAAAACAACCTCAAGGTCAAGGGACACACCCTGGAGCAAGAACAACTGTACCACGATATCGTCGCGGCTTGTGTGGCAGAACCCCTGTGCACCGCAATTACCATGTGGGGGATCACGGACAAGTATTCCTGGGTGAACTCATTCAATGAGTCGGGGTGCAACGGACAATCTGCCCACGCCCTCTTGTGGGACGACAACTACACGAAGAAGGGCAGTTACAACGCAGTCGTGAAAGCACTCACGGGCCAATAGCATGTCCCAGCAAACGGTAACCAACTACACACGCTAAACATGTCAAACGCAGGCTTTCCCTAGGTCGAGCCCTCGCCCCGACAGGAGTGAGACCTAGGAAGAGCCGCTTTCATGTTTTTGCAAGCGGCTGTAAGCTATTCCCAAGAAGGACAGCGAAGTCGCCCGCTCGTCAGAGTTCGGAAAGGTTTATAGCTTAGTATTCTGCTTCGTATTGGATCCCTTTCCGACCCACTCGCGCCGATACCAGTCGCGCCGATACCAGCAGCTCCGCCGGAGGTGAGACAGAATCAGCACTACAGCGGAGCAGCAACGACTACTTCCGTTCCATCGTAGTCGACCGTGACGTCGGCGCTCGGAGTGGGCTCGACCCCCGTTCCGTGGCTCTCGCCCACCCACACGATGTGGAAGCTGTGGGCCACTGTCATCCCAGGAAAAGAGCCTCGTCGAGCGCCAATGGTGAGCTTCTTGGCGGCATCGTCCCAGCTGAGAGCGATCGTGGAATATTCCCCTTGCTCGTAGGAGTACGTGTCGTCGGCGTCTTCATACAGTGTGAATGAGCCATCCGCTCCGCCATACACGCGCAGCTCGATGGGGTCGTTGCTTTCGCTGGCGTACTGAATCTTGGGCCCGAGGGGCAGGATGGAACCCGCCTTGATCAAAAGTGGGATCTTGTCGAGCGGGGCATCGAGAGTCTGCGTATTCCCGCCGTCCATGCTCTTGCCAGTCCAGAAGTCGTACCATTTGCCCGCCGGCAAATACGCGGAGCGACTCGTCGCCCCGGCTTCTGTCACCGGGTTCACCAAAATGGCAGGCCCGAAGAGGAACTGGTCGCCAATGTCGTAGACCTGAGCGTCGTCGGGGTAATCGAAGATGAGATGCCGCATGGTCGTGTAGCCCTCGTGGGTGACCTTCCAAGCCAGCGAATAAATGTAGGGCATCAACCGATAACGCAGCTCGTCGATGACCAGAAGGTTGGCTTTGGTCGTGGCGCTCCACTGCGTGTTGTAAAGTTCGCGCGAACCGCCGCCGTGGACGCGGAAGATGGGGTTGAAGGCCCCGTACTGAAACCAGCGAGTGAAGAGTTCATTACTTTCCGCCGTGGTCCAGTCCTTCCTGCCCGGGTGACCCCAGTAGCCGCCGATGTCGGTCGTCCAATAGGGGAGCCCCGAGATGGTGAATCCAAGGCCGGCGGGCAGCTGCTTTTTTAGTGTCGCAAAGTCGCAGTCGATGTCTCCCGACCAAGAGGTGGTTCCGAAGCGTTGCTGACCCGCGTAGCCGCTCCGGTTGAGAATGTAGATGCGCTTCTCGGTTGGCCCCACGGAGCGCCACCCCTCGTACAGGGCACGGCTGTGCTCCAGAGGGTAGGCGTTGATCACGTGCACGTTTTTGCCGAGCTTGGTCTCGACAGCGCGTCGGTTGAAGGGATCGGGGAAGGCTTGTGGCTCAGTGTTATCGGCCCAGATTGCGTCCCACCCGAACTTTCCGATGAGTCGATCGTCGATCTGTTGGTAGACGAGGGTTCGCGCGTCGGGGTTGAAGACATCATAGAAATGATGGTTCCCGCCGCTCGAAAACAGAGCTCCGATCGCGTCGAGTGCCTTGTAGTTGTCGAGCTCTCCCGCCACGGCCTCTGAGTTGGCCGTCGCGTAGACGGGCCAAATGGAGATCATGGTGTGAATGTGGTCTTGATGCATTTCATCGACCAGCGCCTTGGGGTTGGGATACCGAGAGGCGCTCATGTAGTGAGAACCCCAAACGGATGGGTTCCAGTAGTCCCAATCCTGTACGATCACGTCCACCGGAATGTTGTTGTTCCGATAGCCGTCCTTGACAGCCAGGAGTTCCGCCTGGCTCTCGTACTTGTCTTTGGACTGAAACAGACCGTACGCCCACTTGGGAAACAGCGGCGCTGCCCCCGTAGCGATCCGGTACCCACGGATCACTTCATCCATGCTGGGACCAAAGAAGAAGTAGTAGTCGACCAGATCTCCCGTCTCGGAGACGTACTTGTACTTCGTGTTTCCTTCCTCGCCGCCGTAGAAATCTGCTCCTGACACGTTGTCCCACAATAGCCCGTAGCCTCGACTCGAGGCTAGGAAAGGAAGGGCGATCTCGGTGTTGTTGTTGACGAGGTTGCGGTTAGAGCCTTTGCGATTGACGCGGCTGTCTTGATGTTGGCCGAGGCCGAGCAGCGCTTCGTCCTGAGGAGACGCGAAGGTCGTCTCCACGTGGTTGGTGCTGTCGCCCTCCACCATCGCGGGTGTGAGCTGTTTGCTGTCTTCAGCCAGAACAACTTGATCGTCCAGATCCGTATACACTACAAGACCAGTCGAGAGCTCCACCCTCACCTTCATGCGGTAAGTGGTGAGGACAACCTCGGTGTCTGTTTCTTCGACGCAAAAGTCAGGGACGGCCCACTCCTTGTTGACGATCAGGGAGTCCTTTTCCAAGGCCTGTTCGCTGTCGGCCAATTCGACATGAATGACGTCAGAACGACACACTTCAACCCGAATGAACTTCGACGCAACCTGCAAGCTCAAGCCACGATCATCCAAAGTGTATCCAGTCGTCACATCCGGTGGATCGGGGCAATCCAGAGCAGGCTCCATGCCACCAGTTCCACCCGTCGCAACACCACCACCGCCTCCTCCTCCCGAGTTGGAGCCACCAGTCATCGACGGCATGCCCCCCGTCGATGAAGCTCCACCAGTTGAACCCATGGTGCCGCCACTGCCGCCTGTCATGCCATCGGTAGCTCCAGCACCACCGGTGGAGCTAATGCCCCCGGTACTCGTGGACGGATCCCCTGTTTGGGTCCCCGTCGGCTCATTACCACCGCAGGCATTGAGAGCTATCCCCGACAGGACAAGGGACAAGGCTTGACGGAATCTCAAGGCGGTGTTCGCTGAGAAAATCCGTTCCTGTAATAGAATCATGACATCTACCCTCTTGCTTCGTGAACCCAAATGAGAAACCAAACTCACCCTAAATGGACGAAAGTGAGCCAGTCGGGGAAAATCTTTCTCCCCCCCAATTCTCTCGTTTTTCCGCTCCACATCCTCAGAGTAGAATCAAACGGAGAACCACAAGTCGTGTTCTACTCGTTATGAGAACAGAGCCAAGAATGAGAATGCCGAAGTTCTTGCGCGCCGTCGTTCTTGATCCAAGATCCATGCGCAAGAAGACGTTCTGACTCACAACTGCTCTGCCTCGCAACTGTTCTGGCTCCTACTCCGCGTGCTTGTTTGACGGCACTCGAGCGAGAAGCTCTTGACTTTCACTCGGTCGATCAGACGACCGTACTGGAGCAGCCAGTGGCGCGAGCGAGCCCGGCGCCGCCCTTCGGAGACCGGCGCCTCCGAAGTAGCCAGGCCACACCAAGCAGGGAGGTGAGAGACCACCATGAACTGCGACGTGAACCCGCGGTGATACTGCAACCCGAGGACGAGGTGCGATTGGGATTGAGTCCCCCCGAGGTACTTCCCGAATCTGCTCCACCGGTTCCCGTGGAATCGCCTGTCGTACCGGTATCCGCTGTCCCGCCGGTAGCACCTGATGTCATCATATCATCGGGAACAGTGGGATCGCCGACGATGCTGCATGCGCCCGCAGCACAGATTTGCCCCGGGGGACAGAGATCACCGTTGTCGATCTCACCATCGCAATCATCATCGAAGGAATTGCACATCTCGACTCGAGGTTCCCCCGGCGTACAGTCTTCCGGACTGCAGGATCGACTCTCCCGAGCACACCAACCTACACCACAGGTTGGTCGTAGCCTTTCGTCCACTTGCCCATCGCAATTCTCGTCGTAAGCGTCGTCGCAGACTTCTGTGGCGCCGGGATTGATCTCTGCAATGAACGGTTCGCAGTCTCCCTGCTCGGCTGCGTACCCCTCGTACGGCACGCAGCCGAGCACCGTATCACCGGAGAGGTACTCCTCGATAGAATAGTATCCATCCCCATCAGCATCCGGGTAAAGGGTCACCTCCAGGGCGCCCTCGTCAACTTCACCGTCGCAATTGTCGTCTCTCCGATTGCAAAGCTCCACCGCGTTTGGGTAGACCTCCTCACGGTAGTTGTCACAGTCCCCGGCAACCGCGGCAAACCCCTCAGGAGCCTCTCCCGCGCAAAAGATCTGTGTCCAATTGTCGACCCCATATCCGTCGCCGTCGCTATCGACGTAGAAGGTCTGGGGTTCACATCCAAACACAAGATCGAAGTCCTTGCTGAGTCCTTCGTCACCTGTGTTGCGACCATCACCATTCGCCGCCACCGCCGCGACCGAAAAGCGTTGAGCACCAGGGGTGGAAGGCGCCGTCCAAGTGACAGAGAAGGTGGCTTGCCCGCCTTCGAAGGAGTGAGGGCTGGTGTGACTAACTCCGCCGCTGACGACCGCCATACCTGCGCCTGCTTGCATCTCGGTATTCGCATGAATGTACATGCCTCCGTTGTGGGCATTCGCGTCCGTGATGGTGAAGATCAGCTCGACCTGACTTCCAGGGTCAATTTTGCCAGCGATCTTGGCCCCCGGTTCAACCACGCATAAGATCCTGAACGTAAACCTTGTGGATGGGTCTAACGGAAGGAAGTTGGCTTGAATTTCTTAGGCTCGAACTCGAAGCTCTCAAGAAGGAGCTCGACCGAGTTGCCGACCAGTTCAACCCCATCATTCGTGGTTTTGCTCGGAGCAAACTGCACGACAGCGTGCGCCCCTACGACGAAGTCGAGTTCGACGAGCCCTCGGGCACGCCGCGCGTGCATCTGGGGCCCCAATACAGTCGTGCCGTGTGACAGTGGCTGGCACCCTGTTGTCAGCGACAGCGGCGAAGACGGCCGCGGGAAGTGCGTCTTCAACGGCCCCCGCGTGCACACCCGGACTGAGTACGAACGGGGCGTCCGGGAGAATTTCATGGTGTTCGATGCCCATGGTCAGTCGATGCGTCTTCGGGCAAAGCTGGTCTCGCCCAAGTTGCCTGACACCATCGAGTTCTCTTTGACGTACCAGCGACGCTGACTGAAATTCGTCGGTTTCTGGCCCGCGACGCAGGGCATCCGGAGCCCGCAGTCGACCCGGCTTTCTACCATTCTTCAGCGATTGACTTGATACGGCAGCTGGGCCTCGTCGCCGTGTATGCCACGAAAGCCCCAGTTCTCTGGTGCGCTCTCGACAATGCAGATCTCGACGTCGACGGCGTTCAGCCCGACTGACTCGAGCAGCACGTCGTAGAGTCGACGCACCAATGCTTTGCGGGTTTGGGACGTTCTTCCGCTCATCATCATCACCTCGACGATGAGGTAAGCGTCACTCCGTCCTTCTGGCATGAAGAAGTCTTCGCGCTCGAGAGGGAAAAAGCGGTGGGCTCGCTTGCCTGCGGGCAGACCGAGCACCTCCATGATCGCGCCATGCGTGGCGTCCGAGATGGCTTGCTTCTTCCCCTGCAGACTCGTGCGGAGCCCAAAGAACTTCACCTGCGACATGCCTCCGCTCGTAGCGCGCCCGCGCCGATTGGCAACTGGCGACGGGTCGGGCTCAGTCCGGCTGCTCTCGAGGAGCAGCCACTCGACACACGCTCCTCTGCTCCGGCCTGGGTTGCCGAAATCCAGCGCCGGCGGGTAAGATGCGGAAGATGAACCGTACGATCGCTCGCGCCGCTCTTGCTGTTTCGTGCGGCCTTGGGCTGGGCGGCGTCGGATGCTCGTCTGCAGCCCACCCGTCTCCGAACGCCTCACCGAGCTCGACCCAGGAAGGAGAGACGAGGCCTGCCGAAACGAGGCCCGCTGAGGCGGAGCCCACCGCGAGAGACTTCGCTGCGACGGAGGCCTCCCCCCGGGCACTTGCGCTCTCTGTCGAGGAGTCAGACCGGGTCGCCGAGCTCACGCCTTTCTGCACCGTGGCCGTGAAGCAGGCGAGCTGGGACCGACGGGTGATGGGTTGTGCTTGCTGCCCGCCGTTCGAGGAGTGCGTGCCCAAAGCGCCTCCCGTTGTTCCGGACCGGCTCAGTGACTGGGTCTATCCGATGCGAGGGCGCTACCAAGGGCACTTCCTCCGATCAACCGAGTCGGTCGAGGCTGTGGTGTTTGAAGGGTGTGAACCCGGAACACACAACCGAGGGGGCACTATGATCTACGAGCAGGCGGGTGGGGTCTTGTCCCCACTCACGTACTTTTCTGGGATCAATCCCGATCGTTGCGTACCGGTTCCAATGCAAGACGCGCACGACAAGCTGGCATGCCTCACCTGGGGAGGCATGGGCAGCACATCCTACGAGCTGCTCGAACTCTTCGACTTTCGCAATCAAGATGAACCAGCGAAGCTCATCGCCGAGTTTGTGAGCACCGTGGTCTGCCTCGAGGGTCCGGGTCCCTACGCCGTCATCAAGGTGCAGGAGATGGAAGTCGAACGGGTCGCTCAGTCGACTCGGCTCCTGCTCCATGCGCTCGTGAGCACGGGCACGAGCGACGAGGCGCAGCTTGTCTCGTGCGCCGAGGACAACCCGTATTCTCTTCCCGACTCGACCCCCGCGCGCCGAGAAACGTTCGTGTTCGAGTTGAGCGAAGACACGCTCGCGCCCGACCCGTCGACTCTCAAACTGCTCGAGGCGCTGAAGGCTCCGCAGTAGTCACCGCCGATCTGTCTTGCTCGCGCGGTGGGAGTCTCCTGTCTAGCCGCGTACCTCAGACTCGATGCGCTCCCCGATCGATGCATCGATCTTCTTCCAGTACTTGAAGGCTCGCTGGAGCACGGGTTCCGAGACGCCTTGTGACAGGTGGCCCGCCGCGTTCTTGACCAGACGTGAGCGCTGGGCGTCGTCCATGACGTCGTTGATCAGGGATCGCGCCTGACTGAAGTCATCGTCATCCTTGCGCAGAGTGTACGCGTCGCGCACCATCTCGCCGCTGCTGGCCCAGCCATCGACGGGCGGATAGTGAGCGGATGAGGCGTGCGGCCCCCCCTTGCTGTTGGGGGCGTACACGGGGTCGCTCACGTTCTCGACGCGCATGGCGCCGTCCTTGCTGTAGCTGTGCACGGGGCACTGCGGCTTGTTCACGGGGATCTGTTTGTAGTTCACGCCCAAGCGCGCTCGGTGAGCGTCTGCGTAGGCGAACATGCGCGCCAAGAGCATCTTGTCGGGGCTGGGGCCTATGCCCGGCACGAGGTTGTTGGGCTCGAAGGCGGCCTGCTCGATTTCGGTGTGATAGTCCGTTGGGTTGCGGTCGAGCGTCAGCTTGCCCACCTCGATCAGGGGGTAGTCCTTGTGGGGCCACACCTTGGTCAGATCGAACGGATTGATGCGGTACGTCTCGGCCTCAGCGAAAGGCATGATCTGGACCTTCATCGTCCAGCTAGGGAAGTCTTGATTGCCGATGGAGGTGAACAAGTCGCGGGCGTGCGCGTCTCCGTCCATGCCGGCCAGCCTGTCGGCTTCGTCCTGGGTCAGGCACTCGATGCCTTGCTCCGTCTTGAAGTGGTACTTGACCCAGAAGCGCTCGTTCTTGTCGTTGATCCACATGTACGTGTGGCTCGAGTATCCGTTCATCGTGCGCCACGACTTGGGGATGCCGCGGTCACCCATGAGCCAGGTCACTTGGTGGGCGGACTCTGGTGAGAGCGTCCAAAAGTCCCACTGCATGTCGTGGTCGCGGAGATTGTTGTCGGCGCGACGCTTTTGTGAGCGAATGAAGTGTTGGAACTTGAGTGGGTCGCGGAGGAAGAAGACCGGCGTGTTGTTGCCGACCATGTCGTAGTTGCCTTCCGGCGTGTAGAACTTGACGGAAAAACCGCGGGGGTCGCGCCAGGTGTCCGGGCTGCCCCGCTCGCCGGCGACAGTCGAGAAGCGGGCGAGCACGTCCAGCGATCTTGGCCCCCGGTTCAACCACGCATAAGATCCTGAACGTAAACCTTGTGGATGGGTCTAACGGAAGGAAGTTGGCTTGAATTTCTTAGGCTCCGGACCCCAGAGCTCAGTCGTCATCAACGGCTCCGGGGGTGGCTCGGGCTCGCTGGGGATCCAGATTGCGAAGCACCTCGGAGCTCGCGTGACCGCTGTAGACAACGAAACCAAGCTCGATTTCATGCGCGGTCTGGGAGCAGATGCTGTCGTCGACTATCGCGTCGAAGATTTCGTCGAGCGAGGTGAACGCCACAATCTGATTATGGACCTAGCGGCCTTTCGACCGGTGTCCGAGCTTGTGCGTGCGCTCTCCGATCAAGGCAGGTACCTGTTGGTCGGCGGCTCAATGTCGAACCTACTGTGGACGCTGTGCTTGGGACCGCTCGCGGCTCGCCGCGGCCAGCGGATCCGCGTACTCGCGGTGCAACCCAAGCAGGGGCTCACCAAACTGTTCGGGTACATAGAAGAGGGTATCGTGACGCCTCGGATCGAGCAGGTCTACCCACTGCGGGAGGCACGAGAGGCACTCCAACACGTCGCTGACGGACGCGCGTTGGGGAAGGTCGTCATCACTCCCTAGTGCTGCGACCGTCTAAATTTGAGCGCTTCTTGGTCTGTCAGCGTTGAGAGACGGCTCGGTTTTCAGGAAGGGTCGCGGCACAAATGGGAAGAGAAAAGTGCGGAGACAGAGAGGGACGAGCGCGGTTTCGAAGCCGACCTCACTTTCTTGGGGAAAGCTTCGAAACCGCTCATTTCTAAGTGGTAGTAGCACTAGGCCACGAAAAGTTGCTCGCGGACGAGAAGAGCCGCGCCCCGGTGTTGACGAAGGACACTGTGGCCTCAGTCAGGCTATGCGTCCAATTGAATGTACTTCAACAAGGTATAAGATAAAATTATATGTTGGACAGTCAACTCCTGCGCAACTTTCTCTTCGTCTGTGACACTGGAAGCCTCACCAAAGCATCACGACTTGCTCATGTCACCCAACCTGCCTTGAGTCGTTCGATTCAGCTCCTCGAAACCGAGCTCGAGGTGAATCTATTCGAGCGCACCGGACGAGGCATGAAACCGACGCCCGAAGGTCTCAAGCTCGAACTGAAAGCTCGCCCTCTGCTCGAACAGCTGGAGAGTC
Organism: Polyangiaceae bacterium; assembly: GCA_050300635.1. Classification (GTDB taxonomy): domain Bacteria; phylum Myxococcota_A; class Polyangia; order Polyangiales; family Polyangiaceae; genus NIC37A-2. The sequence continues at coordinate 166,596 of JBNKYC010000014.1, read as the reverse complement.
TGCGCTACGAGGTCAGACGCGACGAAATCACAGGTCCGGTCACACTCGCCGTCACCCCCAGCATCGGCATGCATTGGGTCGCGAGCATCATCGAGATGTTCATGCGAGCCTATCCCGGGGCCCAACTTCGAACAGCAGCGGTCTTGAGCGGGGCAATGGGTCCAAGCATCGCCGAAGGAAAGTACGACTTGGGCCTCTTGTATTCGCCTCACACCACGGCCCACCTCATCACCGAAGAACTCTGGCAAGAAAAAACCTATTTCGTTTCCGGGACACTACGCACTCCCAAGACCCTAAAAAACCAAGGCGGACGAACAGCACGAACACGACGGAGCATTGGCCTCAAGGAAGTCCTCCAATCACCTCTCATCGCGCCTTCGTTCGAGTCAGGCATCTTTGCCCTCCTCGAACTCGAAGCGCGACGCCTCGACCTCAAGTTCGCCCCCGCCCTGATCATCGACAGCGTTCAGTTGGCTCTGGAAATGACCCGCCAAGGCAAGTACGGTGTCATCTTGACCGAACGCGCTCTAGACGACACTCGCGCCAAAGGCCTACAGGCGCTCGAGATCGTCCGTCCTGGTTTAAAACGCAGCGCGCAACTCGCATCGACCGAGTCTGCCCTAGGGCGACCCGTGGTACGAGCGCTCTTCAATCACATCAAAGACAAGAGTGAATCAGCCCACCACAAGGCAGGTTCGTAAGCCGCGTCGGTGCAACGACTGCTCGCGAAAAACGAGGCGCAAGAAGACGGGGCTCTAGGCGGCCTCATCCGCCGGCTTGTGCTTGAGCTTCTCTTGTTCTTCGAGGAACTCAATCATCTGTTCGCGAAGGTGGTAGTACTCAGGGTGACTGAGGACCGCCTGGCGCTCGCGAGGTCGACCGAAGGGCACGGTGATCTCCATCCCCACCTTGGCGCGCGGACCATTGGTCATCATCACGATGCGGTCCGCCAGGTAGAGAGCTTCGTCGACGTCGTGGGTCACCATGAGAGCCGTCTTCCCATCTTCTTCCAGAATACCACCAAGGTTTTCTTGAAGCTCCATTCGGGTAAGCGAATCGAGCATACCAAATGGCTCATCTAGCAAGAGCATCTTAGGAGAAAGGGCGAATGCACGCGCCAAACCTACGCGCTGCTGCATACCCAAGGAAAGCTCCGCGGGCGTCTTGTGCAGTGAGTCACCAAGCCCCATGAGCTCCATGTAGTACTCTACAGTGGCCTTCTTTTCGGCCTTGCTCGCGCCGGGATAAACGCGGTCGACGCCAAGCATCACGTTTTGATACGCGGTCATCCACGGCAACAGGCACGGCGACTGAAAAACGACTCCTCGGTCGGGGCCGGGGCCCATGATTTCTCGCCCCGCGACGACCACACCGCCATCGGTGATGGGATTAAGGCCGGCTACCATCGTCAGCACCGTTGACTTCCCACACCCCGAATGTCCAAGCAGAGCGATGAACTCGCCCTTTTCCATGTTGAGGTTGAAGTTCTCCACGATCACCGCCGGACCTTTGGAGGTTTCGTAGGTCTTGCCCAGATTAAATAGTTCTACGTATCCACGCATGATTGACTCGCTTTTTGTAGGGATGGGGGCCCTTGGCCCCGAGAGAGAAGAGAAAGAAGACCGTTCGAACTACTGCGCTCGCAGGTCGGCGGGTTTCAGATCGGGCAACTTGACCGAGGGCTTGCCCGATGCAGCCTTCGCCACCGCCCGCGACTCACTGCGGACATGATTGAGGTAGGCGACTACCTCGTTGCGCAGCTTCTTGAACTTTTCGTCATGATTGAGCGATTGGCGGTCACGGGGGCGATCTAGGTCGACCAAGAACTCTTGCCCCAGGGTGGCTTTGGGGCCGGGCTTGAGGGGCACGATGCGGTCGGCCAAGAGCAGCGCTTCGTCCACGTCGTTCGTCACAAGCAGCACCGTCTTTTTGTCGCGCGACCAGATCTTGGCGATCTCGTCCTGCAACACAGCACGAGTCAGAGCATCGAGGGCACCCAAGGGTTCGTCCATGAGCAGGATATCCGGGCTCATCGCCAAGGTGCGAGCCAAAGAAACACGCTGACGCATACCACCAGATAGCTCGCTCGGCTTCTTGGCAATCGCAGGCGTCAAGCTCACCATGTCGACGTACATGCGAACGCGCTGGTCACGTTCCTCACTCGATTTTTCGGCCATCACCTGATCTACCGCTAGGCGAATGTTTTCGTACACGGACAGCCAGGGCAGCAAAGAATAGTTCTGGAAGACCACACCGCGATCGGGCCCAGCTTCCAAGTTTTTCTCACCCTTGAAGATCACTTCTCCGCGGTCGGGCTTGAGCAAGCCCGACAGCAGATTAACCAAGGTACTTTTGCCGCTCCCGCTAAAGCCGACGATGGCAACAAACTCACCATCATTGAGCGTTAGGTCGACGCTACGGAGAACTTCGGTGACCGTACTGCCGGAGCCAAAGGATTTGGACACGTTCTTGAGCTCTAAAATCGCTGACATTTGCTTTTTCCAGAAGAAGAAGGAGAAGAGAAACGGAAAGGGGTCGGGCTGGAGGGAACCTCCAGCCCTTCTCATTCATGCCGTGACGGTCGAGTAACTAACCGATCGCTGCAAAACGACCATGGTGCGATCAAGAGCCATACCGATGATGCCAATGGTAAACACAGCAACCATGATCTGAGCGAGAGTGTCGCTCGAACCGTTTTGGAACATATCCCAAACGAACTTTCCGAGCCCTGGGTTCTGGGCAAGCATTTCTGCCGCGATGAGAACCATCCAACCGACACCCAAAGAGATGCGCAGGCCAGCGAACATCATCGGAAGAGCGGAAGGAATGATGATTTTGCGGACACGAGTCCAGGTATCGAGCTTGAGCACCTTGGCTACGTTGAGGTGATCCTTCTCGATGGACGCCACCCCCATCGCCGTGTTCGCCAAAGTAGGCCAGAGCGAACAGAGGGCCACCGTTAGCGCAGAGCTAATGAACGACTTCTCGAACCAGGCTTCTGTTGGTTTGGTCGTATACAGAGCTCCCACGCAGATCATCACAATGGGGAGCCAAGCAAGCGGTGAAACCGGTTTGAAGATCTGAATCAGTGGGTTGAGCGCCGCTTGAACCAACGAGCTCGTACCGCAGAGCACCCCAATCGGGACGGCTATCAGCGAGGCCACCACAAATCCGGCAAAAACAGTCTTCAAAGAGGTCACGATCTGATCGATATAACTCGGACTGGCAGCGTACTTCGCGTCTCGTGCCGACTGAGCACGGTCCAGCATGACCTGGGCCTTCTCTTCTTTACCTTGTGAGGAGAGCATTTCGGCGGCGGCAGTGTACTCCGCCGCCTTCACTGCTTGTTCCTCGTAGTAGATTTCCTCAGCGGCAACACCGTCAAGATGAGCTTGCCAGAGTACGCCTGCTTGTCCCCAGACTTCGCCGGGGGACGGCAGGTTGCCGTACTTGGTCATGATGTTCTGCGAAGCAGCGCTCCATGCTCCCAAGAAGAGCAAGAATGCGATCAATGGAGCTCCGAAGTTGAGGAAGATCTTCTTGAGCTGTTCTTGTCGATCGTCCCCTCGCAAGAGCCGCACGACGGGGGCAAATGCTTCGAGGCCGGTTGCATCGAGTACACGTAGAATTCTAGCTGACATCGTTCTCATCCTGTCTAAGTGTTGCCTTTTGTTGTTTCGCGAATGCAGAAAGGAGGGTTTATTCCTTGTTTCCGATCGCATGCGCCTTCAAGTACGCAAGCGGCTTCTTGCCGTCGTACTCAACGCCATCAATGAAGTCCTTGGTGGCCGGCTTGTAACCGTCGCTATCCCAGGGCACCTCGTCCTTCTTGATCTTGCCTTCATCGAGCAACGCTTTGGCGGCCTCGAGGTAGACAGCAGGCTTGTACACTTCCTTCGCCGTCTTGTGGTACCACTCATCCGACTTGGGTTCGGTGATCTGTCCCCAACGGCGCATCTGGGTCAGGAACCAGATCGCATCCGAGTAGAAGGGGTAAGTTGCGTTGTAACGATAGAAGACGTTAAAGTCGGGCATTTCCCGCTTGTCGGTCTTCTGGAAGAGGAAGGTACCGGTCATGCTGTTAGCGATGACCTCGTAGTCAGCACCGACGTACTCTTTCTTGGATAGGATCTTTGCCGCTTCCTTGCGGTTGTCCATGCTTCCATCGAGCCATTTTCCGGCGCGAATGAGAGCCTTGACCACGGCCACGTGAGTCTTCGAGTTCTTGGTCGCCCAATCGTTCGAAACGCCGAAGACCTTCTCGGGGTTGTTCTTCCAGATATCGTAGTTGGTCGTGACAGGAACACCGATGCCGCGAATAACCGCCTGCTGGTTCCAGGGTTCACCCACACAATAACCACTGATGGTTCCGGCCTCGAGGGTCGCGGGCATCTGAGGGGGGGGAGTAACCGAAAGCAAGACATCGGCATCAACCGTGCCAGTTGTATCCGTCGAGGTGTACATACCGGGATGGATGCCAGCTGCAGCGAGCCAGTAGCGGATCTCGTAGTTGTGGGTCGAAACCGGGAAAACCATGCCCATCTTGAGGGGATCGCCCTTGGACTTCTGAGTCGAAACAATCGGCTTGAGAGATTCGGCGCTGATGGGGTGCGGCGGAGTGGGAGAATCGAGTTTGGGGTCGTTCTTCTGCATCTGCTTCCAGATGTCATTCGAAACGGTGATGCCGTTGCCGTTCAGATCCATACTAAAAGCCGTGACAACGTGAGATTTGGTACCGAAACCGATGGTCGCCCCGATGGGCTGACCAGAGAGCATATGGGCGCCGTCGAGTTCACCCGAAATGACGCGATCGAGAAGAACCTTCCAGTTGGCCTGAGCCTCAAGGGTCACGTTTAGGCCCTCCTCCTCGAAGAAACCTTGCTCTTTGGCGATCACAAGAGGAGCGCAGTCCGTCAGCTTGATGAAGCCGAGCTTAAGGTCAGTCTTTTCGAGGTCCGCTCCTTTGGTCAGCTCCTTGAGCTTTTCTTCGCTCACCTCGGCCGCCTGCACTTTCTGCTCGGGCTTCTTGTCCTTCTTGCCGCAACCGAGGGCGGCAAGGGAAGCCAGAGACATCACAGAGGCAACGATCCAGCGTCTTTGAATACTGCGCATAAGTCCTATCAATCCTTATTCGTGGGGAGAGCTAATGAGTGTGCTTTGAGAAAACCGAGGGCAGAGTGCGCGCCTGTACAACGTCACCCGATCTCGGGGGGTGTCTTCTTTCGACAATCCCAATCATCTTCGTCTTGTGTTTCGCGTTCGTGCAACGATGGAGCACACCTCGGTGTCATTTGAAAAAAAAGTTAGGTCATCGAGGCGCAACACATGGACCATGTTTTCGAGATCGTTTCTCGATGCACGAAAGTGGTTTCCGGCAGTGTTCTATGTTTCTGGACGCGATCAGGAACATGACTTTTGATTCGTCCCCCGCCAGGCGAACAAAAAAAAACTCCCCGGCGCCCTGTGTGGAAAAAGCAACGAAACCAACAGGGGCCGGGGAGGTCCGGACACAGAGGACTATGCGCCCATTTTCCCGCGAAGCGCAAGTCCAATTCATGTGTAACATGTTAGTTTATTCTAGTATCACAATCGAAACACCACGGACACACTCGACATAGAAGCATCTATCCATGAAGTGTCCTTCGCCTGACGACAGCTCAGCTCTCGCTCACGAACCAATAAGCAGCGAACCCGACAACTATCACCTCAAACCCAAACTCAACCAGCAGGCCGGACCCTTCTCAACGCTCATTTTTGGTCTCAGAGAACGCGCACTGGATGCGTGTCAGCTCATACATCTCGAAGCCCAAACCACCATCGTCGAGCAGTATCATCGAGGTGACTTCTTTTATCTGCTGCTCGAAGGTCAAGTTGAGTTTCGGATATCACTCGAATCCCTCGACCACACCTTCGTCGTCGGACAAAGCGACGAAAAGTATACCCCCATCGGTTGGAGCGCCTTCCGTCCTCCTCACCGCTACGGCACCAGCGTGACGACTCTGAGCCGGGCGACTTTGCTCAAGATACCCGTCGCCGAGTTAGAGCGACTGCTTTCCCCCGAACCCGAGGCAGGGACACGTTTCTTCGAAGAAGTCTTTTCGGGAGCAAGCACGCTGCTCACCGATGTACGGGCGCGACTTGTGGCTGGCCTTCGAATCACGACGCCCCTCGCCCTCGCTCTCAACTCCCCAAACAGCCCGCACCCAACGCGACATCTGGATAGTCAATCACCCCGGGCATTGAGCCCTGGACCAACGCGCAGCGAACGACAAGCCGCACAGGCCGACACCATTCCGAGTGAAGAGGCCATGGTCACGAACGCCGCACCACGGGCTCGGGAGGTCCTCGCCACAAGTGCCTTCTTCGCCCCCTTTCCTGATGCGGCCCTCGATCAACTCGCGCGGCTCGCCCAAACCGAGTACTTCTACCGCGGCCGACTACTTCAAGAACAAGGCCGCACCACGAGTTCGATCACGCTACTTGCCGATGGTCGAGTTCGCTCTGAGCACACGACGCCCGCCGGAGCGACGCTAGTATTGGGCTTCCACAGCGATCCAGGCGAGGTGCTCGGCGGGGGATTGCTCCCTTCTGAGCGCCGGGCGGAAGTCAGCGTGCGCGCCACACGAGACGGTTCCGTGTTGCGGATTTCGAGGACCTCGCTCGAAATCCTCTTTCGGGCTCGGCCGGAACTGGGGCTACTCTTTCAGAAGCGCATGCTATGGCTCCTCAGCCTGCGCTTGAGAGCAACTCGGGCACGTCTCGTATCCGAGACCTTTGACCAAGAGGTACTCGCTGTCGAAAACTTGATTGAGCAAGCCCGTACCGAACTGTCGGTTTCTTCGCCTTTGCACAAGGTTCCTCATTTGCTCAAGGCACCGGTCACCCTGTGCGATGCCCTCAACATCGTCGATGGTTCCCGCAGCAGCCATACGGAGCCCGATCGCACAGTCGGACGACTCGCCCATGAACTACTGCTCGCCGTCCGCAGGGAGCAACGCTTCTTTGCCAGCCTGCAGGCAGCCTACGAGGAGGTCGTCCACGCTCCGGACGAATTTTCGGCAGCTCAGGTGCGCCGCATGAATGCCGAGAACTTCATCCGAGTGTTTTCACAGATCCCCCACAAGATCGAAGGTCTCGACAATCTACCCAGCCACCCCGGACACATCTTTGTCTTCAATCATCTGAAGAACCATGAGTACAATACCCTACCGAACGGGTTCCAACTGACTTTGGATTCCCACTTTATAGGATCAATGATCCTGCACCGCACCTACCGCGACCCTGGCGTGAGGGTTGTGCGGCACAGTCGCGCTGAAGAATACGGACACCACGCTTATTACAGTCGTCTGGGTCACATCTCGGTGTATACGCGTGAATCCGACCTCCCGAGTGCTGACCGAAGTTCGCGTTTCGCCGAATTCATTCGCACCGCAGCTGAACACCTCAAGCGCGGAACGAACCTGGCCCTCGCCCCCGAGGGCACCAGCCTGGCAACAGAAGACTCTCCCGGGGCCTTCAAAGCAGGAGCGTTTCGTCTAGCCACGGCGATCATGCCCGAACCCCTGATCGTGCCTGTAGCAGTTGCTCACTTCGACCGACGCCTCAACAAAAATACCCTAGCGGCAGTGGTTCACCCTCCATTCCGGATGAGCGAACGAGTCAAAAACAGCGATGACCCGAAAGAAATGCGCCTCTTCTTGGACGACTTTCAGGCCGAGTTCTCCACTTGGGTCAAACGAGCAGCTCGCCTCGCTGACTCACCTTGAGCCGGGGCTCAATAGGGGCCCAGTGACAGGCCTGCGTCTGAGCGAAAGAAGCCAGTGCTGCGCGCCCGACAAAGCACTCCCGACCATCAAGCTTCAGCAGCCGTACTGATGGCGCCTGGACCTTCTTCGACCCCCTCAAGCACACCGGACTCACTGCGACTCGACTTCGCGGAAGGAGCAGGAATGGCTCCTCGCAGGGAATGGATCCAAGCGCTCTCCCATTTGACCCATTCGATTTCTTCGGGACGCTCGGTATGACTGCAGGGGAGCTCCATCAACTCATAATCCATATGAAGCGCATTGAGGATCGAGTAGACCGTTTCGGCCGGCACGATCGGATCGTGAAGACCGACACCAGCAATGATGCGTTCTGGTTTCTGGCGCCCCGCATCGTCATGATACTCTCCCAAATAAGGAGCGAAGAAGGTGGTATCGAAGTAAGCGAGCACCCGTAGCAATTCGTGGCGGCGAAGAGGATTCTGCCGCAGGAACTCGACGACTTCCGAGCCAGACCCTCCGCGGCAGAGCTGCAAGCGTTTTTCCAGATGACCTAGAGTGGGCGCCCCTGGAGCCAAGAGGTCAGGAGGCGGGGGAAGTGGAGTTTGGCCCCAATTGCGGCCGCGCATCGAGAGAACAGCTGCCGCCATCAACGACAGCCCTCCAGAATAGCTGAAGCCCTGAAAACAAACGGTCGAGTTGTTGTTGAACCAACGAAGTGCCGCCCGATAGCCTTGAATGAAGTCACACAAGGCGCCGCGGAGAATGCAGGTTTCCCGAGAATCTGCTCCGGTCAGAAGGTAGCCAAACGGGGAGAGGGCTGGCACCGCCGCCCGACTCAGACCAAACCCCCGAATATCGATGGCCACGACATCAAAGCCAAAACTGGAAAGACGGCGCACACGCTCTGGATCTGACGCGCCCCCATATCCGTGGCTCGTCACCAAAAGGGGGCGGGGAGGACCATCGGGATCGTGACGATGGGAAAACCAACCCCTGACGGTCTGTAGACCCCAAGACTTGAACTCAACCAAGTCCGCCAGGGTGGAGGAAATCTCGTCGACCCGAACTGGCGTGCTGATCGGCTCGATCGCCGACAGCGCGCTCAAAGTACGACCCCAGAAGTCGTCAAAATCCGCTGGGGACGCGCTCCGATTTTCGGAGCGCCTCAGGCGCGCGAGTCGCCCAGTTGGATGATCACCGCGGGGCATATTTGAACACTACCATCTCGAATGTTTCCGCCGGAGATCCACAACTTGAGATCTACGGGAAATCTCGCCTTGGTAGGTGGAGACACCCTATGCACACCTTTTGGAATGAAGCAGAGCTTCAATACCTAAAATCAGCCCGCTTTTTGCCCTTCTTCTGATTTGGGGCTGTCGCAGTCAGCTGCAAAGAGGGCTAGGCGCCAAGAAGCTCCGCGATCCGCCAAAGAGCGTCACCCGCGCGAGCAGTGAGCTTGATTTGAGCCAATTCATCGGCACGGGTTGCCCCGAGATTGACAACGAAGATCGGTTTCTTGTCCTGTCGCGCGCGACGTACGAAACGAAAACCAGAAAAAACAGCCAAAGAGCTTCCAGCGATAAGTAGACCGTCAGCCGCCTCATAGTGGACAAACGCAGCGTCGACCGTAGACCGCGGAACCCCTTCCCCGAAGAAGACCACATTGGGTTTGAGGATACCAAGACACGAGCGGCAGCTTGGCACGCGAAAGTCTTCGATGGCGCGACGCCCCTTTTGGTTCTCTTCAAGATCGGCATCCCCGTCCGGAGCTAGTTCATCGATGCGGGCCTGAAAGTCTGGATTCAAAGACAAGATACGAGCTTGAAGGTCATCGCGATGCTCCAAGGCTCCGCACTCCAGACAAATGACCTCTTCAAGAGCCCCGTGCAGCTCCACGGCCGACTTGGACCCCGCCTTGAAATGAAGCCGATCCACATTCTGAGTGATGATTCCTAAAGCGGTGCCCGAAAGCTCGAGCCGCCGACAAGCCTGATGAGCCAGGTTGGGTTCGGCTCGACGAAACCGCGGCCAGCCCAGGGTCGAGCGAGCCCAATACCTCTTGCGACCACGCTCATCGGCAAGAAACCTACGAAACTGGATCGGATTGCGTGCGCGCCGCGCCGTCCCCTCACCTCGATAGTCAGGAATCCCCGATTCGGTCGAACAGCCTGCTCCCGTCAGGAGACAGACGCTCTTGCCAGCCAACGCCGCGCAGAGACGCTCCGCCTCCCGCTCGTCCAGATCAGTGGCGGGTGGAACAAATCTCTTGAAGTCCAATCCAGTCAACTCACCACAAAGGATGGCACAGAAAGGGGTCACTTCAACCGTTCGCGTCGTGATTCGAGGAGTTACTATTCAAAGCCAAGAGAAGGATTACACTGATCGCTCATGAGTGAGGTGGTCGAAAATCGCCCAGGGCGCGCACTCTATTTGTTACTCGGTTGGAGTTTTTTCGCCTTGGGAATCTTGGGTGTTCTCCTCCCCGTTCTACCCACGACTCCCTTCATGCTTCTTGCCACTTGGGCCTTCAGCAAGAGTTCGCGACGTTTCGAAACTTGGTTGATCCACCACAAGTACTTCGGTCCGGGCATCCGTCGCTGGAGGGCATACAGGGTGATTCCGATCCAGGCCAAAGTGCTTTCTCTCACCGCCATGTCGGTAACACTCACGCTCAGTATCCTCTCTGCGCGAATCCCCTGGTGGGGGCTCGTCGGACAAGCGCTCCTCATGGGCTACGGCGCCTGGTTTACCTTGCGCTGCCCCAGCCGAGCTCCCGAGGGCGTCGTCGAGACTCCTGACTCGTGACTCACGAAACACTATCTCGTGGAGAAGTTCTACGGCAAGCCTGGCCTCTCATATTAGCTAACGCCTCAACCCCTCTCCTCGGTCTGGCAGACTCCGCTGCGCTAGGTCACTTTGGGACCAAAATTGACCTAGCGGCGATTGCCCTTGGCAGTCTCATCTTCAACTTTCTCTATTGGGGCTTGGGCTTCTTGAGAATGACGACGACCGGATTTGTCGCCCAGGCAGCCGGCGCGCGCGACGGTCAGGAAATGAGCAATGCTGTCCTGCGCGCCGTGGGTCTGGGGCTTGCTCTCGGAACGCTGTTCTTTCTCCTGCAAGCTCCAATCGAAGGTGCAGCCCTTAAACTACTCGACCCCGGCAAGGCAGAGGGACAGGTCGCTGGTCAGTACTTCTTCGCACGAATCTACGGAGCACCTGCTGCCTTGGCGAGCTTGGGGGGGATGGGTCTGCTCATCGGGCTCGGGCGGTCCAAGACACTCCTCGCCATCAAAATCAGCGAGAACCTCATCAACTTGCTGCTCGATCTGATCTTCGTCACCTATTTCGATTCTGGTGCTCCCGGCGTTGGCTGGGGAACGGCGATTTCGGAATGGCTCGGCTGCTTGCTAGTTCTTGGGTTGTCCTTTCGCCTTCTACAAAAGCAACGTGCTGCCGATACCGAGCGTGCCCTTTCACGGTCTCGCCTCTTCGAACTTCGAGCTTTGCGGCGTACGGTTGCAGCAAACTCCAATATTCTGATCCGTACCTTGGCCATGATTGCGGGATTCGCCTTCTTCACCAGGACGGGCGCCCAGTTCGGCGAGGTGGTGCTGTCCGGAAATCACCTATTGCTCCAATTCATCTCGCTCAGCGCGTTCTTTCTCGATGGCTTTGCCCACGTCGCCGAGGCGCATGTGGGTCGCGCCTGTGGTTCAAAGGACGCGCTCCTACTTCGGCAAGCGATTTCGACGACCAGTCAGGTCGCCTTCCTGTGTGCAATCGTCCTCGCGCTGAGCGTCTTTTGGGGAGGAAGACCCGGCCTTGATGCCCTAACGCGACACCACACTATCGTAGAAGCAGCACGCCCTCACCTACCCCAGGTCGCCCTGTACATCTTTTGCTCGGTGGCCGCCTTCCAACTAGACGGCATCTTCATAGGCGCCAGCGCCACCCGCGCCATGCGCAATAGCTCGCTGATCTCGGTCGCGGTCTTTCTCAGCTGCGCTCACTTTTTCGTAAATCGCTATCAGAACCACGGACTGTGGTGGTCTTTCGTCGCCTTCGTGCTCGCACGGGGACTGACCCTGGGCCTGAACCTCCCCGCCCTGATGAACACAGTTCGTCCAAGTCCAAACGCGCCAGCGTGAAGAATCCCGAGAACCTAACCCTGCGCGACAAGAAGTTGCTCGACCAGAGCTACGTAAGCCTCTTGAGCCGTCTCGGGCGCCATGCCCCTCTTTTTGCTCCAAGCATCAAATTTGGCGCGCCCCTTCATATCGAGCAAACCCGGTCGGGCGCCCTTGGCATCGCCCATGGTCCCCTGCTTAAAAAGTGCATAGAGCTCAAGCAGTTGGGCCGGGGGCGGCGTTTGTTTGAGTTCTTTGACGCGACTTTGGGCGGAGGAAAACGCGGCTGACTGGTCCATCGAGCCGGAAGCTGCCAAAGGAGGCTGCCCTTTGGCAAGGGACAAGTGGAAACCAGACTGCTAAGAGAGCTCCCTGCAACTCCGCACCGCGGCCCAACGACCTATTTTCGTGATCGACTTTCTCTTCCAATCCGGCCTTTTTGCCACCAAAGCACTCACCGTTGTTCTCCTAAGCGGAGCACTTCTCGCATTCGTCGTTTCGCTCATCGCACGCCAAGCGCAACCACAACAAGGCGAGCACTTGGAAGTCACGAAGCTCAACGATCGGCTCGCACGCGAAAAAGAAACGCTCATCTACTCGTCAGTCGATGAGATGGTCGCATTGGCCCAGCACAAGCAAAAACGGGCGCGCGAAAAAGCAGAGCGTAAAGCAAAAAAGAAGGCCCTCAAGAAGCAGCCTCCCCCGCCGATCGATCTTGAAACAGCCACCACGAACGAAAGCGATGGAAAAAAAGGGCGAGTCTTCGTCATCGACTTCGATGGAGACATTCAAGCCAGTGCGGTCGGACAGCTGCGTCGCGTACTCAGCGCCGTCCTCCCCGTTGCGGACAAGAACGACGAGGTGCTCATTCGTTTGGAAAGTGGCGGAGGTGTCGTGCACTCTTATGGTTTGGCCGCATCCCAACTCGAGCGTGTCAAAGCCCATGGCGTCAAGCTGAGCATCTGTGTCGACAAGGTCGCCGCGAGCGGCGGCTATATGATGGCCTGTGTGGCCGATCAGTTGCTCGCCGCCCCGTTCGCGGTCATCGGCTCCATCGGAGTGGTCGCCCAGTTGCCCAACTTCAATCGTCTGCTCAAAAAGCACGATATTGATTTCGAAATGCTCACCGCGGGCCAATACAAACGCACGTTAACCGTCTTTGGCGAGAACACCGAAGAAGGGCGCGAGAAGTTCCAAAACGATTTGGAGGAAACCCACGCCCTATTCAAGGAATACGTCATCGATCAACGTCCACAGCTCGACATCAATCAGATTGCCACAGGCGAAATCTGGCTGGGCAAACGTGCCCTCGAACTGGGCCTCGTCGATAGATTGTCGACCAGCGACGAATACATCAGTCAAGCCTGCGAGCGCGCAACTGTGCTCGAGGTTAAGTTCGTTGCGCGCAAGAGCCTCCAGGAACGAGTCATGCACTCGATCGAGGCCAGCTTCGAGCGCGCTCTGACTCGCGTTTGGGAGCGTGTGACCCAGCGCTACAGTTGAATCACGAGGGCGGAGAGCATCTTCGGATTAGCCGCCGGCGCTTCTCGGAACTCTATTGCGAAAGGCAAAAGGTCGCGCTCGACGCGCGCCTTTTTGACTTCCTTGCTCGTCAAAGAAGCGATGCGAAGCTTCAAAGACGTTTCAGATGGTGTTCGATGACCGAACCACCCGGTACCTCCGTTTTCATATACAATTCATCACCTCGACATTCGTAGCTCCAGCTCGTGCCGTCTTCGCCGAACATTTTGGGGAATTTGTCGAGAGGGAGCGGGATCTCGTTGCCCGCGAGGTTCATCGAACCTTCCATCTTCATCGCCGAGAGATCAGAAGAAACGAGGGTGAAGCGCCCCGGACCGTCCGCTTTGTATTCGATGGACGCTTTGCCGCTCATCTTCAACTTCATCACCATTGGTATTCCCGTTTGGTCCACTTTGACTTCGGCAATATTGGGTTCTGAAAGGACACACGCCCAGGTGCCTGGAGGGGGCGCATCGAAGGTGCATACGGCCTTCCCCTGTTGCTTGAGCACCTGCACCTTCATGCCACCCTGGCTCATCAAGCCCTGCAAGTCGACCTTCTTGTAGTCGAACTCGTACTTACCCTTTGGACAATCCTCGGCCCCCTCAGCCTGCTCACCCGCAGCCTTCGCTTTGCCTTCCGAACCGGGCTCATCAGAGCCCTGAAGAACCTTGACCTTCTTCTTTGCCTCATCAGCCGCGGCGGAGCCCTCTTGAGGCGACTTCTTTGCCCTTTGAGTCAAAGCCGCAGTCTTGTCGCTCGACTCTCCCTCATCGTCATCGCAGGCCGCGATCAAGAAAGTCAGGCAAATCAGACCACAAGAACGAATCGAATTCAGCTTGGCGTGAAAACCCCTCATGGGCGCAAGGTTAACCCGCCCAGCGACGAAAAACTAGAATACGTCTCACAATCAGCGGAAGCTCCGCCGACGCTCACCAGCAAGAGTGAGGCAAGCGTCGGCGGAGCTTTTCACGTGGTTTGAGGACGCCGTGCGCTCAAAAAAACGTATCCCAGGAGAGTACCTGCGGGTTGGCGAAGGACGCCGTGCGCGCTCGGCCCAGCTGAGCAGAAGAGTTATCCCCCCAGCAGCTCACTCGGCCGTCTTCGTGCAGAGCACAAGAGTGCTCGCTCCCCAAGGACAACTGCTTCACCTGACTCAAACCACTCACGGAAACTGGCGAGCTCGAAGGATCACCGGAGCTACCGCTGCCCAACTGTCCGGCAGAGTTGAGCCCCCAACACGCAGCCCCTCCTTCTTTCAGAAGAGCACAACCGTGCGAGACACCAGCCGCGATTCCCTGCGCAGCAGGGAGATCGACTACCTTGTCGACATCCCTTCGGTATGCGAACTCACGGACGGGGATGCCATCTCCGAGAGCGCCAGTGTTCCCCCGACCCCAAGTCGAAACCGTTCCTTCCGTATCCAGAGCCATCATGAAGCCGGAGCCTGCTGCAAGTTGCTGCACCTGCCCCAAACCATCCACCTCAAGCGGTGTCCCACTCGCATACCCGCCCTCGCCAATGGTATGCGCCAACTGACCATAATAGTTGTCACCAAAACAAGAGACCACGCCCGCGCTCAAAACGCAGTTGAAGTTGGATCCGCTCACCAGCTGCTCCACATCGCTCAACCCCGCAACGAAGGTCGGAACGTCGAAAGTCACATCAGCGTCACCGCCCGCTTGCCGAAAATTGTTGTTACCCCAGCAAGCGACTGCACCGGACGAGGTGCGCACACAAGCGTGGCCACCGCTGCCGCTGCCGCTGCCGCTGCCAGCCACAACGTCGCTGATCTCATCGAAAGGTGACGGAACCTGGCTCGTACCGAAGAGACTCGATCCCCACGCGCTCACAGTTTTGTTGGACAAGATAGCGCCGCTCCCCCACGAAGTTGAAAAGAGAGAGAGAACCGCTTGCTCGAACGCTACCTCAACGAGAGCAGGAGACGGGTCGGCCGCCCCGCCCAATTGTCCCTGCTGGTCGTCGCCCCAGCAGAAGACCTTTCCGTCCGCACGAAGGGCGCAATTGTGATTGTTTCCGCTCACTAGCTCAATGACATCGACCAGCCCAGGAACAGGAAGGGGGCGACCTGACTCGACGACGGAGTCCACGCCCACTTGCCCCTCTTCGTTGCGCCCCCAACACGACACGCGTCCGCTGCGCTGTACTGCGCAGACATGTCCGAAGGCAGCATCAAGGGCCACCACCTCCTCGAGCCCCTCGATCAGCTCGGGAGCGACCACGACACTTTCGTCAGAACCGGTGCCCAGCTGCCCCCATTGATTGTCACCCCAACAAGCGACGCGCTCCTCTTCGGTAAGCAAGCAGCGAGACTGCCCATCGACCGCTAGATCGACGACCGGACCGATCTCCTCGCTGATCGCAAAAGGAACAGGAACATAGTTTTGTGAGGAGGTCTGCTCGCTGCCAAAGGGCCCGGCGCCATGACAACTCACGCCATCATCCTCGTGAGTCCAGCAAGTCGTGAAGAAACCAGCCGCGACCCCCGTGACCCCGCCCAGCGATTCGATCCGAGTCGGAATCGATTGTGTCTCACCAAAACCACCGATCCCCGTTTCGCCATAGTTTTGTAGGCCCCAACAATAGGCCTGCTTTGAGGCACTCACGGCACAAGTTTGGTAGTCGCCGACTGCGATATCGACGATATCCGAAAGCGGTTGGTTGGGATCGGCGGGATCGGCAGGGGTCACCACCGTTTGCGTATTGCCCTGTCCTCCTCCCATCCACGCACCACCCGGATTTTCGGCCGACCAGCAACGCAGGGTCGCATCCTCGAGCAAAGCACAGCCGTGAGCATACCCCACCTCCACGTGCACGGCCCCCTCGACCCCAGGCACCTCGACGGCAAGACTCGAGCTCCCTCCCACTTCGCTCACCTTTTGACCGAGTTGCCCGTGGGTATTGTCGCCCCAGCACCAGACGCTCCCATCATCCCGAACGGCGCAACTCGAAAACCTTCCAGAGCTCATCTGAATCACGCCATCCAGGGGCGTTGCTTCCCCGTCGAGTTCGGTCATCACGGAGATCGGCAGCCCAGAATCCATATTCTGTCCCGAACCTAACTGGTGAAACGCATTGTTGCCCCAGCACTCTACAGTACCGTCTTCTCGCACGGCGCAACTAAAACTGTCTCCTGTCGAAACGGCCACCACCTTCGACTTGCACTCGGTGTCGCGACTCGGCCCGCCTGCGGCGATGGTCCCGTTCTCGCAGATCGTGAACTTCTGACAGGAGTCAACATTGTCTTCGTCAGTAAAAGTCCCCTCCTCACATGGCGCGCACTCCCGGTCGCTCTCGGCCGTCCCCTTTTTGCTCACGAATTCGCCTGCGACACAGTCCGTCCAGGCCACACAAGCCGTCTCGGGTTCTCCGTCATCGTCAAAACTCCCCTCGAAGCAGGGTTTCGGCTCTTCCTCCTTATCCGCGTCCTGTTTCGACTCATCTTCTTCATTCGATTCGCCCGACTCACCTGATTCGCCCGACCCGCCCGAGTCTTCGGCCGCCTTGTCCGTGTCGCCTGGACTCTCGCCGCCGGAGTCGTCCGACCCTTCCTCGTCCGTCCCCATCGAGTCTTCCCCGCCCGCTCCAACGTGGTCCTGGCATGAGCGCTCCTCCTCGCAGGACTTGCTCGCCCCGCTGCAACCACTGGCCAACGCCAAAATCAAAGAAACCGAAGAAAAACTGAAAACACTGCCCAACTTGATCATAACTGCTACCCAATTTGCGAATATTCGGAGGCGCCAAGACACCCACCTGCGACACAACGCCGCCCAACTGCCCACTTGTCGGTCCCGGCGTCGTGCCGTTGCAAGATTTTTAAATTTTTAGTTCTGTCGAGTCAGAAGCGACCGGAAAGGCCGAAGGCCCAACTCGTAGGGCCAGCGGTGAGTTCGGGACGAAGGGCGATGGCACCAACCTTTCGGTAGCCGCGGGGAGTGAAGACGGCAGACTCTTCGCTCGGGTCGGGCCACAAGAAGTAGAGAGCAGCGGCTCCGACGACAAGGGTCCCGCCCGTCGCCGCGAAGATAATGCCAAGGGTGCGCTGGCTGTCGGCTTGGTCGTAATTACGCTCAAGGGTCTTGCAGGCATCAGGTTGGTCGTCCTTTTCGCTACAATCCTGCCCTTCGTCGACAATGCTCTCTCGGAGATCAGCGCCCTCTTTTCGTTTGGCGGCCGAATCGACAAGCAGACCAGCCGAAGCACCGGCTAGCCCGATGCCCAAGCCAGCTACCGTAATGCTGACTCCCCATCGAACGCCTTGACTGGAGGCTGTTTCATCCAAACCTGGATCGACCTGAGGGGTCTCCAGCTCAGTCGATGAAGCACTTTCGTCTGACCTCGTTTTGAGCTTTCCCGCCTCGGCAGGGGGCGCCGCCGAGGTATCAGGAGGTGGAGTCTTGGTCTTGGTACTGTATTCTTCGACACGCCGATCAATAGCAGCCATCTGCTCCGGACTGATCTGAGCGCGCACTTCATTGCGCAGGGCTGCGTACTTCTCCCGGGCGCCAGCAAGCTCCTCGTCCTCGGGGTACAACTTCAAACACAGACCAAGATTGAAGTACGAGTCAGACAACGACTGAAGGGATTCTTCCACCCGTCCCAGCTTGCAGAAGGTGTCGAAACTCTCGTGGAGCTTGAGCGACTTCTGGTAGTTATCGCGTGCCGCCTCGTCGTCCCCACGTTTGAAAGCAGCGTTGCCTTTGAGGTTGTAGACACGGGCTCGAGTTTCGGCGCTACTTTCCTCGGCAATACTCGGCTGAGAAAAGGTCATTCCTCCAAGGAGCAACAGAGGAAGGTGGCGAAGACAAACCGTTTTTCGGTTGAAGTAACAATAGGCGTTCATGGGCATGATCGGGATGCAGCCCTTTGGCCCAACCCGTAATGGTGTTTCGGACAGAGTGTCCCGGCGTTGCAAGGAAAAGGACGAAACAGGCCACCGGGGCGCCCCACCTACACCCTTATCGCTTGTAGGCGATAAAACCCCAATAGCTGCTACGGGATAGCATCGAAAATCCGTCCTTCGCCCGGGTGAAGGAGTCAGCTCAGGTCGAGTGACAGCGCAAACGGGTCGGAAGGATCGGCTTTCGGAGGGTCGACACGAAATATTCTCGACACACAAATTTCAACAACGACGGATTTTAGAGCAGCGATGAAACCACCGAGAAACCTTGTAGCTCTCAACCGGAGTCGCAAGGTCCGACGAAACCTCCCTGCAAAGGAGGAAGAGGGGGGGAGGCAGTTTTTTTTCACGATGAAGCACTTCAGACACCTTGTCCGGATGTCATCGGAAACACAGCCAAGGCCAGTCTGAGAGCGTTCCGAGGAAGGAATCTCTCCGAATGGAAAAAGCAACGAAAATCGATCTCCTGTCCCTGAAGACAGTACAAATGAGGACATTTCACCTCACTTGGCTGGCCTTCTTTCTCTGTTTCTTCGGCTGGTTCTCCCACGCACCATTACTACCAGCCACTATCGGTCCCGATCTGGGACTTTCCAAAGCCCAAAAGATCACAGCCTTCATCGGCTCGGTCGGTATCACCATCATCGCCCGGCTTTGCCTGGGTTACCTGTGTGACAAAATCGGTCCGCGCAAATCGTACGTCGGTCTACTCACCTTCGGTGCTTTCGCGGTGGCCGGCTCAAGCTTCGCGCATAGCTGGGAGACGTACCTCTTCTCTCGTCTCTGCCTGGGCGTGATTGGCGCTTCTTTCGTCATCACTCAGTACCACACCACTGTGATGTTCGCGCCCAAGATTGTGGGTATCGCCAATGCCACGACGGCTGGTTGGGGTAACCTCGGTGGCGGCGTGACTCAGGCTGTAATGCCTATGATCGCCTCGGCTATGCTGGCTCTCGGCTTTGCCAATAGTGAGCTGTCCAAGTGGAGGCCGGCTATGTTCGTACCGGCTGCGATCATGCTGATTGTCGCTGTTCTCTACTGGAAGTTCACGACCGACTGCCCCAAAGGCAACTACGACGACCTTCCCACAGAGCGTCCAGCTGCGAAGGCCGGATCCGGTGGGCTTTTCTTGGGCGCGATGAAGGACTACCGCGTCTGGATCCTCTTTTTAATCTACGGTGGCTGCTTCGGCATGGAACTCTTCGTAAACGGTCGCGCTGCTGGTTACTACCAAGATCGCTTCGGCCTCGCTGAAGGCTCAGCTGGTCTCATCGCGTCCCTCTTTGGTTTGATGAACCTCTTCGCCCGCAGCATGGGCGGCTGGCTCGGTGACCGCTTCGCTGTGACCGGCGGTTTGACCGGACGAGTCCGTTGGCTGGTTACTGTCATGTTGTTGGAAGGCGTGGCCCTCTTACTCTTCTCACAGATGGGAACGCTTGGCATCGCCATCGCCACCATGATCGTCTTCAGTCTCTGTGTGCAGATGGCAGAAGGCGCTACCTACTCGGTCGTTCCCTTCATCAACAAGAAGTCTCTCGGAGCAGTTGCCGGCATCGTTGGTGCTGGCGGCAATGTGGGGGCAGTCTGCTACGCGCAATTTTTGCTCCGTTCGGAACTTCCCCTTCAGGATGTCTTCTTCTACCTAGGCTTTGTCGTCGCGGCTGTCGGCTTGCTAGGTTGGAGGATCCGCTTTGATAAGACCACTGAAGAAACCGCTCGCTCGGAGTACGAGAAAACAGTCGCCGTTCCTGAGGCTGTCTAGAGCCGAAATCTCTTCTGACCAGAACCTCACGGGCACTCGTTGCCCTCACCGTTGAACGAGTGCCCGTGAGACCTCAACAGACCACAGGTGGGAGCTCTGCATGGAGCTTGGACCCACAACGGGACAGGTGCGTCCCAAAATCCCCCAATAAGAGACAAAAATAACCGAACAAGGACCCCATGACTTCACTATTTCGTGCAAAATTCCTTTCGTCGTTTTCCTCACTCGGCCTACTCGTCCTCTCTGCACCTGCCCTTGCGCAGGAGCCTGTAGCTGCTTCCGAAGCAGAAGCCGCCCCAGCGGAAGAGGCAGTCGAAGCAGAAGCGACTCCCGCAGAAGAAGCGCCAGCAGAAGAAGCGGCTCCCGTAGAAGAAGCCCCGGCTGAAGAACCCGTCGCCGAAGAACCCGTCGCTGAGGAAGCCCCGGCCGAAGAAGCTCCCCCGGAGCCCAGCCTCAGCCCTGTCAAGTTTGGCACTCACACCTTCTCTCGCTTCGAGTTCCGCGAGAACTACGACGAGCTCGGCGTATCGCGTGCGCGTTTCCAAGAGGGCGACTCAACCTTCTACCGAGCTCGCATCACCATGCAGACCGCTGATCTCGATCTCGGTGGCATCAAAGGTTCCATGTACTTTGCCCCTCAAGCAAGCGGTGCGTGGGGCACGAGCGGCGCTGGCGGCACGATCGGTGAAGCCAACCTGGGCATCTACGAAGGCTACTTCAAGTTCTCGGGCGAGAGCCTCACCTTCAAGGCTGGTCGTTTCGCCATGAACTACGGCGACGCCCTGGTGATTGGTAACCTCGACTGGCATCAATCTGGTCGCGCCTTCGATGGTGCTCACCTGAGCGCAAAACTGGGCAAAGCCACCCTCGACACCTTCGTCACTCAGACGGCCAACGGTCACCCAGCCCAGGGTCAGCCCTTCCTCGCAGGTGATCTCCTCTTCTGGGGTGTCTATGGCCAGTTTGGCCCCGCCATCAGTGAGGGTATGAACCTCGACGCCTACGCATTGATGAAGAGCTGGGGAGCAAGCAACACCACCGCTGACGACGGCATGGGTGGCACCGTCACCACCCACAAGGATGCGGCTACGCAAGCCACGATCGGCGTTCGCGCCAAGCAAAAGTTAGGCGTTTTCGACTACCGCTTCGAGGGTGGTCTGCAGTTCGGCAAGATTCAAGGCGCCGGCGATGCCGTCAAGAAGTTCGCTTACCAAGGCGACTTGGAGCTCGGGATCGCACCGAGCAAAGCCTTCCGCGTCTCTGTAGGCGGCGTCATTGCCTCGGGGAACAAGGCCGATACCGATGACAAGAACGAGGCCTGGGACGAGCTCTACCCCACCACTCACAAGTGGCTCGGCTTGATGGACGTCATCGGCTTCCGTACCAATGTGGTCAGTGCCAACCTCAAAGCCAGCGCCAAGCTTGGTGCAGGGTTCGGTCTCATGGCTCACGCTCACTGGTTCATGCGTCCCGAGCCCGGTGGCCTCGCCAATGATGACTTCGACAACAAGACCGCGGGTTACGAAGTCGACCTCGGCCTGATCAAGAAGATGGGCGCAGGTCGTGTCCGTACGCTCTACGGCATCTTCATTCCCGGCAAAGACCACTACACTTCCAACGTCGCAGCGCACTACCTCGCTCTCGAGGCTGGCCTGAAGTTCTGAGCGTCGTGACCAAGAGGCGCCGCGCGCTGGCCCGTGCGTCGCCTTCTGACTCTTCACTCGGAAGGGATTAGGGCCCTTCCGAGACCTTCACTCTTCATTTCTCTGCACTCGCTCTCGTCTGGGGAGCATCCGTTCGGGAGCCTTTCAGGTTCCCGAACTTTTTTTTGTCTTCCTCGACCTTCACAATCCCCTGATACCCTACACTTCATCGGCCAAGTGGCCTAAATCTCCGGTTTCATAATTTCTGTGAGCTCTTCCACTTATCAGCAGGACCCCGGCGCCGCTCTTTCGTTGACCGCATTGGGCCGGGCGTCCTTGGAGCAATTTTAATTGGAGCTTGCATGACCGCTGATACGAAGCGCACCTACTTTTCATCACTCATCTTCACATCATCCTTGTTGGCGGCCTTCTTGGTGGGAGGTTGCGGCA
Source organism: Polyangiaceae bacterium (assembly GCA_050300635.1). Taxonomy (GTDB): domain Bacteria; phylum Myxococcota_A; class Polyangia; order Polyangiales; family Polyangiaceae; genus NIC37A-2. Next base: position 144,403 of record JBNKYC010000014.1, on the reverse strand, counting down.
GCAAAGACGACAATGAGAGCGCCGGAGTCGGCGAATCTTGCGATTCCGAGGAAGACAATCCCTGTGCTGACGATCTCGAGTGCACCAAGAGCGGCGAAGATGATGCCGAAATCTGCACTTGGGAAAGGGGGGCCGCCTGCGACCCCGAGGATGACCTGCTAGCTCATGGCTGCGGCCCGAATGCTACGTGCGCCGAGAAAGAAGACGGCGACTTCGCCTGTTTTGGACGCGTCGTACTGCGCGGCAGGGTGAGCGATACAAGTGATTCCTCAGCCATCGAAGGCGCTCGCGTCCTCTCGCTCAACGAACTGGGCTTCGCTGTCACGGATGTCGCTGTCACTGATGCCGACGGCATCTACGAGCTCGACATACCGACAGTGCGCAAGGACGATGGGTCCCCAAGCGACGATACCTTCACCCTCAACGCAAGTGCGATGGATTACCTACCATTCCCGCAAGGTGTCCGGGTGGCTCTGCCAATCTCCGCCGATGAGGCCAAAGAAGAAGACGATATTTACGTGCTTTCTACCGCACTGACCGATATCGGCTTGATCCCCATGGAAAGCGGCGATCGATTGATGGTCTCGGGGAAGATCTCTGCTCTCGAGGATACCGACGACGTCGCAGGCGTGCTCGTCGTCGCCACCGGCGCAAGCGGAACAGTCACAGCCATCACGGACAAGAGCGGCAACTACTCACTCTTCAACCTAGATGATGGCGACTACGAGCTCAAAGCCTACGGCGGTGGAGTGCAGATCGAAGGCAGTACGGTCAGTGTCAGTGGCGAAGACGTCGGCGAAGTCGATTTGGCTCAGGTCGACGGCATCACAACTACGGTGAGCGGCTCCATCCAGATCGTCAACGCCAGTGGCAGTCCTCCCACGAGTATCATTTTGGTCGTCGAGGACACTTTTGACGAACTCGCGGCCCGAGGCGAAGTCCCCCGCGGACTCCGCGCTCCAGAAAGCGGACCCGTGAGCATCACCGGAGAGTTTGAAATCGAGGGCGTTCCCGAAGGTAAATACGTAGTACTCGCAGCGTACGAGAACGACGACCTCGTCCGCGATCCGGACACCAATATTTCGGGCACTGACTTCGTCCACATCGAAGTCAGTGCCAACGAAGAGACGATGGCGATGGACGAATCCTTCAAGATCACTGAGGCCCTCGCCATCACTAGCCCTGGAGCCGATGGCCCCGAGGCTGTGAGCGAAAAGCCCGAGCTAATTTGGGCCGATGACAGCAGCGAAGATTGGTACGATCTACGCGTCTACGACGCTTTCGGCGACGAAGTCTGGAACTCGCTCATGATCCCGGGAGTGAGCGGCTCCGACACCGTCAGCGTCCAGTACGAAGGTCCCCTCGATCCCGGCATGTATTATCAGTTCCGCGTTTCCTCCTGGCGCCAGCCCGGCAAAGGCGACGCTGCCCCCATCAGTGCGACTGAGGATCTCAGAGGCGTCTTTTTCCTCCCCGCCCCCGAAGCCGACACATCGAGCGAAGATACGAGCTCCAACTAGTTTCGCCCGCGTTCAATCTCTGAGCCCCCACCCACGGCTGATCCCCATCAGTCTGCACGACGCCCGCGCTTGCAGCCCAACGCCGCAAGCCGCGGGCGTCCCGCATTCAGCCCACACTCCTTTCGAACGATGGACCCCAATCGGCCCTTTCCTCAATCAGCCCGGCTTCTCCAACGAAACGAAACGGCTTCAACCAACAACTCAAACCTCTAGCGCCCGGGAAGCCATCGTTCGAAAGGAGTGTGGGCTCCGCCGATCAATCCGACCCAGCAACCAAACAGAAGCAACCAAACCAAGCCGCCTTTTCCCCCTGGTGACAAAATTCCTCGTCACGAATAATGGTAGAACAGGCAAATTTCGCCACAAGGGGAATCTCTTTGCACCCGCAGTCCCGAACGAGTAGACGCTGATCCCCAGTGCCCTCGACCGTGATTGAGGGTACGCACTCTACTCTTTCAAGGAATTGTTCATGCTTCACTCCCTGTCCATTAAATCGGTCGCATTCGGTCTCACCGCTCTGGTCGCACTGAGCGGCTGCAACAAGAAGAAGGCCGAGGATAAGGACGCCTCCGTGTCCGCTGCCGCCACTGAAACCAAGGACGGGGCCAAGGCAGAGGACGCGTGCAAAGAGCTCGCAGAGAAGCTCTGTAAAGAAACGGGCGAGAAAACCCCCACTTGCTCCGGAGCCAAATCGAGCATCGCACTACTCAGCGACACCGCCTGCAACGCGGGTCTGAAGGACTTCGCTCAGACTCAGGCTAAGCTGAAAGAGCAGGCCAAGGACTGCGACAAGCTGGTCGAGGTATTGTGCCAAGGTGTGGGCCCCGACACGAAGAGCTGCGCTATGGTGCGCGAGAAAACGAAGAAATTCCCCGCATCACAGTGCACCCAAATGCTCACCCAAACGGATGAGATCGTCTCCAGTTTGAAAGCTGAAGAGATGAAGAACAAACCCCTCACTCCTGAGCTACAGAGCCTCATCGCCGCTCAAGGCGCACCCGCTTTTGGACCGGATGACGCGAAGGTTACACTGGTCGAGTTCTCTGATTTCGAATGTCCCTACTGTTCTCGGGCAGCCAGCGTTACGACTCAACTGAAGGAAAAGTACGGCAAGAAGGTCCGTTTCGTCTTCCGCCAGTTTCCCCTTTCGTTCCACAAGAGCGCTCAAGGAGCAGCCGAAGCGTCGATGGCGGCCCATGCTCAGGGTAAGTTTTGGGAGTTTCACGACTTGATGTTCAAGAACCAGCGCAAGCTCGGGACCGAAGATCTACAAGGTTACGCCAAGCAGCTTGGACTTGATGTCGCTCAGTTTAAGAAGGACATGGAGAGTCACAAGTTCGCCGAAGAGGTCCAGAGCGACATCAAGCTCGGATCGCAGGTGGCAGTCGGAGGCACCCCCACTCTCTTCATCAATGGGGAACGAGCTGCCAACCCCACCGACTTCAAGGCGGTCTCCAAGGAGATCGACAAACTGCTCGGCACCTGAACGGCCTCCGACCGAATGAATAAAAAAGGCGAGCCTGAGGCTCGCCTTCTTTGTTTCTCCGTCTGCCCAATGTTCTGGACAGCAAATCGATAGAGTTAGAGACTCGTCGTATGGGCCGAATCCGGATGGGCCTTGCGGAACTCCTCGGCTTCTTTCTGGGCCGAGTTCAATTGCCCCGCCTCTTTCAACGCCCGCACCCGCAGCACTTCGCGCTCTTGCCCCAAAATGCCATGGGGATAGAGCGATTCGTGCTGAGCCAAAATACTCAAGGCTCCCTTGGGGTCTTTGGAAATCAAACCACGAGCTGCTGAAAGCAATTGCGCCTCGCTCGGTTGCGCGCTCTTGCCCGCCCCGCTCGGGTGCGCCAGTTCTTTCTTGACGCTGGGGACGATGACCGCGGCCTTAGGCGCAGGCTTGACCTCGACGAGCGCTGACTCCTCTTCCTCTTGAGCCACAACAGGAGCCGGCTCGACCGCCTGCGCGCTCACGACCGTCTCAACCCGCGCAGGTTCTTTCACCGCTGGGATCGGAGTCCCCGACTCGGAGCTCGGTGTCTGGGTCGAGGACACGAGCAGCGCCAATCCACCTCCCGCCACGAGCAGGCCTCCCGCCACCCACTTGGCCAGAGGCAGAGCAAATCCACCCGCGGTGGTCACACCGAGACGAGCTCCCAACTCGACCTTCTCCGTGATCGTAGGGCGCACCGCCTTGGCAGATTCGAGCATATCGAGCAAAACCCGGGGCGCGTCGGGATCATCGCTAAAACGACCTGGACCGCTCATGGAGAGTACCCCAATTCGCCTAAGGCAGTCTTGAGCGCGGCGCGCGCCGCGTGCAAGCGTGAGTATGCTGTTTGCAAAGGACATCCGACTGCTTCTGCCACTTCCTTCATGGGCAGCTCCTCAATCTCGTAAAGAACCAGAACTGTCCTCTGTTCTTCGCTGAGCTCGTCCAACAGTCGAGCGAGCTGAGTCGAGAGTCGAAGGGCTTCGGCACGACGCTCTTGTTGGGGGACTTGAATTTGTTCGGGCGGCTCCTCATGGGCGAATTCGCGCCGACGAAAGGCACGGTTTCGGTAGTCAGAAACAGTTCGGATGCAGATCCCGTAGATCCAGGTGCGCAAACTCGAGCGCCCTTCGAAGCTGGAAATCCTCCGGCGGACAACCAGGAAGACATCGTGGGCCACATCCGCCACGTCGGCGCGTTGGACTCCAAGATGTATAAGGGCTCTCCACACATAGTCGATATGCTCTCGGTAGATTTGTTCAAAATTGAACCGACCTTCACCCTCCTGACCGAGAGGAAGCTCACTGGTTAATGTGTGGGCCACTGCAGGAGAAATTAGCACAACGAATGTTCGAGCCTAAGGACTCGCAATCAATAGGTGAGCCCCGCACCCACAGCGAAACCACCCCACAGAGGAGCCGATTTATAAACAATTTCAGCATCGTCCTCTCGAAGCACGACGAGTTCAACCGGGCGCACGGTCCCAGCTCCTTGACCGGCCAGGTAGAAAAAAAAGTGTTCCGAAAGCCGAGCACGCCCCTCGACGCGCAGCCCCACAAAGCCCGTTTCAAAGTGCACGTGTTCCGAACGATCGAGCCCCACTCCCCGCGCCGCCAAAAAAAGAGCTCCCCCCACGCCACAGCCAAGAAAGACAAAGCGCCGACCTAAGGGACGCCAGCACAAACTCACCCCCAGGTAACCACCACTGCTCTTGAGCCGACCGAAGTCGACGGGACCCGTGCGTGGGGCGAGATAGGCCCCCGCTAGACCCAAGCCCCACTCGCTGGGCATTCGAATCGATACCTGCCCTTCTATCCCCCCTGCACTCGCCCGAGTCCAACCACGAGCCAATAGATAGCCTACAGATAGGTCCATCCCGAAGCGATCGCGCCCAGACGTTGGAGCAGAAGACGCTTTGTCCTGGTTCGAGACAGGGGAAGGCGACAAGATTGGAGCTTCGGAAGGGGGCACCTCCGGGACCGGCGTGGCCAAGGCTTCCTCTCGTTCATCCTCGGAGGGACCATGTTCGAGGAGCAAGGCGAAAACGAGAACGAGCGTTTCGTCGTGCTCGCGACAATCGCCCGAAGGAAGCTCGAGCACACGCTGCCCCACGGCTCGCCCGCGCTCGGTGACCGAAAATCGCACGAGTGTGCCCCCATCGACCCGCTCGGCCTCTCCTTGGATGATTCGATTCTTGGGCACCTGATGATCAACAAATGAATCTTCGACCCGACCCAAGAGCTCAGTCTCGGGGATGCACTCCGGTGGGGCTGTCCAGTTACCCCAAGCTTGTATCGTTTCTTCGGGCTGACTCGAATCGCCCTCCCCTTCGTGGCGCGTGCCGGGTTCAGAAGCAGACTGCCGCGAGATCGCACCTGCTTCGCCCACCTCAGTCGCCCACGCCGATGAGAAGGACAGCCACCAAGAGCCAAGCAGTAAGACAGCTCGTCCAAGGCCAAGCGGAGGCCCCCATTTCACGCCGTAGCTCAAGGTTGCACCACCTCGTTCGCGCCAACGCAAAGCCCCTCGCTGCAGACGGCCTCTCCACAACACTCGGGATAGAGCACTCCACACAACTGCCCAATCAAAGAACAAGTCGGCGCTCCGCTCATGGAGCAAACCCCGAAGGAAGAATCACTCAAGCGCCGGCATAAGGTTTCTGGACAACAGTCCGAGCTCGTCGAACAAGCGCGGCCTTCCAGCTGGCAACTCGGCCCCGCAGCGCACCTCAGAAGAGATCCCTCGTCGGGTAAGCAGCGCCCCTGACAACAATCACCATCCTGAGCGCAAAGCATGCCAGAGTCGAGGCAAACATCGCCCATGCCGTTGCAGCGGGGTACTCCCTGGCCATCCAGGACGCACTCACCCCCTGTCCCATCACTCGCGCAGCATCGATTCGACGCAGCGCTCACACTGCAAACATAGTTCTTGAAATGACAGGCATTACCCTGTGGGCTGCAGGACATGGCATTGCGGCAGATGCCGAATCCATCCGCCTCGTCCCGTTTTTCGCAGGTGACGTTTCCGGCACCAGGTAGCCCGCTCTCAGGGTCCCCGCCACAGCATTCTTGATCCTGACTGCATAACTCGCCCGTCTGACGGCACCCTTGCGCCTGCTGGCACACAAAAGTCCCCAAGCTGCCAAAAGGCACACAAAGTCGACTGCAGCAGTCATTGCACGAGCCGCACACCGTACCGGCGATGCCGTCTTTGCAGTTCGCGGGACCAGTCGGTGCCCCATCGCAACGCCCCAGATAGCTCTCCGTCTCAAAAACACAGGCCCCCGAGCAGCACTCGGCGTCCACCAAACAAATGTCATTCGCCTGGGTGCAGAAGCTGCTTCCTAGGTCGCAACGTCCTCCCAAACACAGCTGCGAACAGCACTCCTCGTCGGTATCACAAAGGTTACCCGAACTCGCGCACTCATCTGAAGGGCTCGCGCAGGTTCCTTCTTGGCAATATCCGCTGCAGCAGTCTTCCGGCTGTGTGCAGTCTTGACCATCTATTCGGCAAGAGTCTTCGCATTGTCCGAAAGCACAGTGAGAAGAACAGCAATCGCGTGGGCCGAAGCACTGCTCGCCAGCCGACCCACAGGTCGGATGGCGAGTCGCACACACATTACCCTGACAAATCCGCGAACAACAATCGCTCGCCCCTTCGCACTCGCTGCCATCGGCCGTGCACTCAGCCGACTCACCGAGGATGGCGCCGACCACCAAACGTCGGCTTTCGCACGCCAGCGGACAGAGACTGCAAAGCAGTAGAAACGTCGAAGCAAAGGCCCCCTTCATTAAGGACTTCATTCGCCGCTGTTCCTCGCCGTAATCATCTTTCAGAAACCACTATAAAGCTTCAATCGCTCAAGCTCACAAATCAATCTTGCAACTACCACATTGGCGCCTGTGTAGGAGCGACTTCGCGCATTCCTTCCACGGACTTTTTGTCGATCGGCCATCATAAACTATCCTCGCTGAGTCCACCTACGCCCAATAAGTCGATGCACGCAAACCGCGCGTAGGTTCACAACATCTCGCACTTGGAATCAATCATGAAGAAGAATCCTTTCGTTCTGCTTGGGGCTCTCGTCAGCGCCTCTCTGCTTCTCCCGGCTGCGTGCAGCAATAGCGAAGGCCCTGGCGGCAACAACGGGGAGGGTGGCTCGGGGAGCACAGAAACCTCCGGGGATGGCGACAGCGGAACCAGCGGCGATGGTGACTCGACGACTACCGGCGACACCGGCGACTCGACGACCACGGGTTCGACCGACACGGGCGATACCGGCGACGGAACGGGCGCCTCAAGCGGAAGCGGTGGCGACAGCGGAACGGGCGCCTCAAACGGAAGCGGTGGCAATACGGTCACCTGCACCCTTCAAGGCGACAGCTGCAGCGATAGCGATGAGTGTTGCAGCGGGATCTGCGACGACAACGACACCTGCACCTGTAGCTCGGCGGGTAAAGATTGCCTCGAGGGAGCAGACTGTTGCTCCGGCCAATGCAACCCCACAACCAATACCTGCGCTCAGGTGCTCGGGGTCTGTTCTCAGGATGATACTCCTTGTACCGACGCGACCGAGTGCTGCACGCTCAGTTGCGTGGATGGTCTCTGCGGCTCGGAGGCCTGCACCCTGGATACAGAGACCTGCACGAGCGATGATCAATGCTGCAGTGGCAACTGTAGTGATGAGGGTGCTTGCCTTCCTCTGGCAGATCCCAATGTCACCCAGTGTAATTCAGCCGGCAATAGCTGCTCCGCAAATGGCGACTGTTGCTCGGGCCTTTGCGATACCGACGCCGGCACTTGTTTGCTCGGAGCCTCCTACTGCGTCCAACGCTTCGATGCCTGTAGCAGTGATGCACAGTGTTGTGGTGGAAGTTGTGTGATGGGCGATGGGCTGCTCGGCTATTGTGATTTGGTCAGCGCAGGCATGAACAATGGTACCGATTGTGGTGGTCTCGCGAACAACGGTCTATTTGCTGGTTCGGTCTGCGATGGAGATTGCAAGGTATGCTGCTCAAAGACCTGTGCTCCTTACGGCCCCAGCGGGGTGAGCATCTGCCAACCCGCAGGAGGCTGTCGCATCAGTGGCGAACTGTGTCGCGAGGACAACGACTGCTGCGGTGGTGAAGACGGCGGAACAGGCTTCTGCCGAAAAGAAAACCCAGACGATCTGATCGGACAATGCAAGTACACCTCTTGTGCTCCCGACGGAGCGCTTTGCGCTGTGAATAAAGCCAACGCGCATCTCCTCGCCTGTGGAGAGAGTCCGGCCACCAATGACGGTCAGAAATGCTGTGGAAAAGCCACGGCCGACGGCCCGATGGATGATCCCTGCTCCCCCGATCCACTTCTCATTCCGCGATGCGACGGCATCATCGTTGATTGTGATGCTAACGATGGCGGACAAGAGGGCGATCGCTGCGCCACGTCTCAAGATTGCTGCGACGGGCGCTCTTGCCTGCAGGGCGAAAGCGGCGACTTTGTCTGCTCGGGATCGGGCGTCGACGGCTGTCAGCCCGCAGGAGAAGCCTGCAGCGCCACCGCCGATTGTTGCGTCGGCTCGCTCTGCATCATCGAGCCTGGACAAGGGAGCGGCGTCTGCGGCACTCCCGACTCGCCTCCTGTCGATGGTTCGGGAGGCGCTGGAGGCACCACGGGCTCCGGCGGTAGCAACTCCGGCTCCGGTGGAAGCGACTCGAGCGGCAGCGGTGGTTCTGGGAGCACGGACGTGTGCGCTGCCTTCGGTCAAAGCTGCAAAGTCTACGATTGCTGCAACGGCATTCCTTGCGATGCTGCAACCGAGACTTGTCGCTTCTCTTCGGGCGGATAAACGCCCCACCTTCAATTCTCTATAGAAAGTCAACGATCAGTCTATGACGATGAAGAATACAATCGTGCTGAGAAGCGCTCTTTTCCCCCTGCTCTGCGCTATCGGCCTATTTTCGGCCTGCTCGGGCAAAGGGGAAGACGGCGACGGCGACAGGGGCGACGGTGGGGCTGCAAATACAAGCAGCAGCGGCGACGGCGATGCCACGACCGGCCTCGATCTGACGGCAGGAACGAGCGACGGCACAAGTGGCGATGGTGACTCAGGCACATCGACCACGGGTGGTCAGGAGTGCGGAGGCGAAGACGTCGAGGCGGCCCCGGTGGAAACCCAGATGCTCTTGGTGGTCGACACTTCCGAGAGCATGGACGGCACCCCCAGTGGCTTCGACTCCTCCAAATGGGAAACCCTCGTGACCTCGCTCAAGAGCGCCTTGCCCAAGGTCGAAGATCGCATCGGCATGGGGCTGAAGATGTTCCCCTCGGGGGACACTGACGCCGATGTCTGCAGCGTAGAGACGGGTATCGAGGTCGATATTGAGCTCGGCTCCGATAATGTAGGCAGCATCCTTTCGACCGTCGATGCCGCATCACGGGACGGAAACAGCCAAGGAGACACGCCGACGGCCGTCGCCCTAAGCGATGCTCTCGACTATTTCAGCGACGGTGGGGGCAAAGATCTCTCAGGCAATCGATTCGTTCTCTTGGCGACCGATGGCGGCCCCAACTGCAACGACAATCCGGCCGTCGATTGCACCTGTGACGCCGACCCCACATCGGACAAGGACTGCGGCGTGCGCGACAAGTGCACTGTCAACATCGATCCCGATGAGGTCTCGTCCAGCTGCTCCCTCGACGGCGACTGGGGGAGCTGCTGCGGCAGCGATCAGCAGACGCTCTGCCTGGATGACGCTGGAACTCTCGACGCCGTTAAGGCCCTGGCCGATGCAGGTATCAAGACCATCGTGGTGGGCATGCCCGGCAGCGAAGCTTATACCGGTGTACTCGATACTCTGGCCGAAGCGGGCGGCGTCGCCGCGGAAGGAGACACAAAGTACTACAAAGTCGAAGACCCCGATGGTCTAACCGAGACGCTCGAAAGCATCACCCTTAATCTGATCAAAACCTGCGAGATCGAAGTTGCCGAGCCCCCCGCCGACGCTCTTGAAGTCAACGTCTACCTCGATGGTGAAGTGATCTTCAAAGATGACGAGGATGGGTGGATCTACCCCGGCGAGGAAGACGACGACTTTACTGTCGTCGAGCTCGTGGGGCCGACATGCGAACAGGTGCAAAAGGAGGGTGTCGAAAAGATCTCAGTCAAGTACGGATGCGACACGATCATACGCTGAGTGCTGAGCCGAGTCCGGTCGGCAAGGAGAGCTCGTCGACGACAAGAGCGAAGATCAACGTCGACCGCAACGGATCACCCGTGACGGAATATGAATGAGCTTCCACGACTGAGCTCAGTCCGAAACCCTAGCCTAAGCCGAAAATCGCGTTCATACTGAAGAATGAGCGGTCCCTGCCCTGGGACCATTGTCGACACCAGCCATGAACCAACCCTCCAAGTCAGCTGATCCAAAACCGCCCCGTCCCTTTTCTTTGCGTCCTCAGGACTTCGGCGCGCCCTCTGAGTCGCCCCGCACCGAGAGCACCCAGACGCTCGGCAAAGAAGCCCAAGAGAAGCAAGAGCCCAGTTCCGAGCGACGCTCGACCCACGAAGGGCCAAAGGCCTGCGCTGGCCGAGCAAGCACCCAGTCGCAACGCCTCGGCGTGCCCCCCGAAGGAGACGAGGCTCCTTCGGAGGATCACACTATCTTGATGGCTGTGCCTCCACCAGCTCAAGAAAACAAAGGCGGCTGAAGCACATGGATGTGCGCGCCCCAGTTCCTCAGGGCGCGCAGCTCGAAAAGTTGGGCGCGTTGTGAACATAGAGATGCCCTAAAGTGACCAGCAGAGCAGAAGTGAGTTCATAGTCGGGATGGGCCGCGTGCACCGAGACGTAGGCCTTCTCTCCCACCGGAGCCAAGAGATTGAATTCCAAATCGTCTACCCCTGCTCTGCGTGCTCGGCGTTCGCCGTTTTCGGGGTCATTGTCAGTACGAGCCAGCTGAACCCCCCAGCGCAACTTCTTTTCGTCCTGTTGAGACGCCATGGCGCGCGAAAGGAGCTCGGCCGCATCGATCGAGTTCCGGTACTGAAGGCCGCGAACCTCTTCGTCGTTCATCGCGATGAGTTCCAGCTTTTGTCCGGAGGGGCGTGGCGCAACATTGAGCTCGCTCAGAGCAAGAGACCCATCCCGCCTCAGGCTGAGTGCAAACGATTCGTCTCGCCCCTCGAGCGTGCACTTCGTCGTCAAAGTGGAGCACCCCTCTTGGACCAGATCCCATGTGCATAACATCTGGACCGAGTGAGACGAGAACTCACTGTTTACCTCAAAGCGACGGCGAAACTTCCCCGCCCGAATCGCCCCGTGAGCGGGCCAACCAAACTGATCACGCATGGGGAGCTCGGCCGCGTCCAGCTCGATTTTTATAACGTCCACCTTCTTTGGAAACTGAGCAATGGGCGCAGGGAGAGAAGCGCACCCCACCCCACAAACCAAAAACGCCACACCCCCGAGCCCGACACCCTTCACCTTCATGCCGAGCGAGAATAACCCGAGCTCGCTTTCTCCTGGCTACTTTCGCGAAAATACCCACCGGCCCACTGTCCCACCCGCAAACCTCGGCCCGCCGGCCGCCTCGGCCCGAACTTTTCTCCATACTCGTCTTCCCGAGCCCCAAGGCGCTGCGTAGCAAAAATAGGCCTTCTGGAACGCAAGAAACCTCACTCCAACGATAAAAACGCCCCCATCACACTCATTCGCTCTTGTACCTACACGAGAGCACTGATAGTCATGCTGTCATGTCGATGCTCAAAAGCCTCCTCGCTTCCGCCGCCGCAGTCGGGCTCACCCTGGTCACTGGTCTCGCCCAAGCCGAGATCGTTACCTACGAGTTCACTGCCACGATCACCTCGGATTTCGATACCTCGGATACCCTCGCCTACGGTTATGGCGACGTCGTGACCGGCACGTTCAGCTACGATACCGAAGCAACGACTTCGGGGGGCTCGGCCCACTCGACCACCTATGTCACCGGTGTGATCGACACCGGACTGACTAAGTACGAAGGGACGAGGGACGACTACACTCAGGTACAGGACTTCGACAACAGCTCTTCGAGCCACGACCTGTTTCGCCTCTTTGATTTCGGATCAACCACTCAACTCGGGGGCCGTGGCCACGAAGGCATTCGACTTTCGGGCGGAGACGGTGACGGAATCGAAGGGACCGAGTTACCTTCCACCCTCAGCCTGGATGATTTCGCCGTCAGTAGCTACACGCTGGTTGGTGCTTCGCACGCGAGCGTGAGCGGTGCCCTCACCAGTCTCACCAAAGTCATCACCGGCGCCGAGAGCGTCCCCGAGCTCAGCGCAAACAGCGCTGCTAGCTCACTACTTCTTCTCGCTGGAGCGGCTCTGATGCTGAGCCGCCGTCGCGAGCTGCGCATCAGCCACAGTTGAGCCTTGAGGGGCAACAAGCCCCAACCAGCACATGAAAAGCATCGAAGCTTGTTTGAGAAGGGCACCCCAAAGGGTGCCCTTTTTTCAATTGCAGTGCCGCAATCGTCCCCCGTCTCTCGCTTCACTCGACTCGCGACCATCGCTCAGGGTTGACTCCTCACCCGCTCCCGAAGAACCTCGTCTCTCTAGCGGCTCTGACGCTGAGCTGTCGTCATGAACTCCGCATCAGCCCAAGTTTGTTTGCCTTCGGGCAACATCGCCCGCTGGCGAGCATCAACATGAGCAGCCTTCCTCCCACCATCTTCGCCGGACTCGCCTTCCGACTCCCGGTGGCGGGAGCGCTATTGCTCAGCGAGTATCTTATTATCTCCTTCCGCTTCGACTCGAGTCAGGTGCAGACGCGGGGCGGGAGTTGGCTGCTTTGGGGACACTTGGGGAGCCTCGGTCCGCTCCTCATCGTCGGCTGCGCGGCGGCGCTGCTTTGGGGCCGAAACAGCTGGACGCAGGCCTTCGCGCAAAAAGATTGGGGTCCGTTGCGCCCCGTTCTCTTGGTAAGTCACCTTTTTGGCTATGCCGCTCTCTACTTCATCACGGATAGGATGTTCGCCCGAGAACAGGCTCCGCCAGGGCCGGCATGGTTGTGGTTTTTAGCTTGGCTCGCGAGTTCAAGCTTCACCTTTGCCTCTCTCTTTGGAGGCTTGGTCAAGGACGGACGACGACTGGTCCGTCTCTTGTTGCGCCCGTCGCTCCTTGGGCTCGCCATTGGCACCCTGGCTTGGCTCGGAGGTAACCTTTCTTCCAAACTGTGGGATCACCTAGCGGGCCCGACCTTCCATGGGGTCCGTTATGTACTGCGCGCCCTAGGCGTGCGTCCAGCCATCGATGCATCTCGCCGGATCTTGGAACTCGAAGGCTTCGCTATCGAGGTTTCCCCTGTCTGCAGCGGATTCGAAGGCATCGGGTTGTTCTGGGTCCTGATGGGTCTGTTTCTCGTTCAGCAGCGCCGAAGTTTCCGTTTCCCGGCTGCTTTCTTGCTTCTTCCGATAGGGACGGCAGGGATCTGGGCTGGCAATACCGTCCGTATCGCAGGTCTATTACTCTTGGGAGCACGCTACGATCCGGATGTAGCTATCGGTAGCTTCCACTCCAAAGCAGGCTGGGTTTTCTTCAGCGCCGTCACCATCTTAGTCGCGTGGGGCGCTCTACGCTCTCGCTTCTTTAGTCACGAGGCGACTACAGCCGCTTGCAATAATAAGGAACGGCCTTTCCTAGGCCTCACCCCTATCGGGGCGAAGGCTCGACCTAGAAAAAGCCTGCGTTTGACATGTTTAGCGTGTGTAGTTTGTTACCGTTTGCTGGGACATGCTAGTGCAAGTCCCAGCAAGTCGAAGACCTCCCCCTCCTCCCCCCTCGATCCAGTCATCACTCGCTCGGAGGATGAAGGGCCACCGAGCGCCGCGGCGGCATCCACACAAAGCCCTCTTGTGCCGGTGTTGCTCCCACTGCTCACTTGGATCGGAGTCAGTCTACTCAGTTCTTCACTCAGTGACGGGCACGACCCCTTCTACGGATTGAGAGTCATTGTGACTGCTGGAGTGCTCTGGAGCCAGCGCACCTACTATCTGGCGCGACTGCGCCTCCCAAGTGGACTCGCCGTCTCGACTGGCGCCGCCGTCGGAGCCCTCTGGTTGCTCGTCGTCTCTCTTGGGGATTCGTCTTCGCCCCCTGCCCCCCCCGTGCTCTCATGGAGTTGGTCGTTGAGCGGTTGGCTGTTCGTGCGCACTCTGGGCGCAGTCGCCATCATCCCTTTGGTCGAAGAGCTCGCCTTTCGGTACTTCCTCACGCGTTGGGTCAGTGAACGCGACTTCGAGAGCATTTCCCTCAGAAATCTCAGCTGGATCGGCATACTCGTCTCCAGCATCGTCTTCTCTTTGGTCCACGAGCAACACTTACTAGCCCTAGCTACCGGGGTCATTTATTGTTGGCTCCTCCGAAAGCGGGGCGAGCTCAGTGATGCCGTGGCTGCCCACGCTGCCAGCAACTTGGTTATCGCTCTTTGGGTGCTCGCCACCCTCGACTTCAGGCATTGGTGATGGATCCCTTCAGCCAAGTCTGCCGCAGATTCGTTCTCCTTCCCCCACCCCTTCATCCCATCATGAGATCCCGTCTCCGTACTTCCGCCCTGGCGGTTTGTTTTTGCCTACCGACCCTCGCCTGCGAAACTCCCGAAAGTAGACAGGAGAACATCGCACCTCAGGTCAAAAATGCCGCCAAGTACCTAGAGTCCGATCCCGACAAGGCTCTCCTCTTGCTCGACAAAGCGACCGACAAGAAGACTCCTCTCTTTCTTTTTTCGCGAGGTCGCGCTTACGAGGCCAAAAAGGATCTCAAGAAAGCAGCTGCCGATTATGAGGCCGCCTTAAAACTTCAAGCGGACGACACCGATATCAGGCGTTCCTTGGCTCGAGTACTCCCCCTCATCGGCCGCGCCCAAGACGCCAAAAAGCACTTCGATCTTCTCTTGAAGACGAACCCCCGAGATCTCAGCTCGCTCTTGATTTACGTGGCCCTCGTCGATACCCCACAACAAGCCGCGCGCGCCGCTCAGCTGCTGCACGACTTTCCCAAGACGCTCCCCAAAAAAGAGCAAAAAAAGCTCGTCCCGGCCGAAGTCCACCTCGCGCTTTCGCTCGTCGAGGACACCGCACAAGCACGCTCATCAGCTTTAGACCGAGCGAGGGAAGCGTCCCTCAGCTCCCCCTCCGCCGCACTGAATCTGGCCCAGTACGCTCTGCATCTCAAGCGCGGCGCCTACGCTACGGCACTTCTACAAAAACTCGTCGAAAACCAAGAGCCCAAACCCAACGATAGCGAACTGGAACAGCTCGCCCTTCTCGCTCTTCGACAGCACAACCTCCCCCTGGCCGGCGCCGCCCTCAAGAAAGTCTCCGTCCTCGACAGCAGTCCCCTGCTCAAGGCCATCCGAGGGGAGTACTTGCTCGAAACAGGGTCCACGACCGAGTCGGTGCTCTTGCTCAAGGAGGCCTGGCTCCATTTTCGTCGTCTCAAGTCACCCCAAGCAGCCCGCTTGGGACTCATGCTCGCCCGCGCGCATCTTCAAAAAGAGGAGACGAAGCAAGCAATTGAGGTGCTCGAAAAAGTCGAGAAGCGAACCCCCCAACTGCTCGACGCCCAACTACTGTTGGCCCACGCTCGAGCTCTCTCGGATGACCCAAAAATCAAAGAAAAGGGATTGAGCTCCTTTTCTCACTTGGCCCCAGCCCCAGGAGATGCTCCTCGCGTTGCTCTGCAATTGGGACGCACCCAACTGCAGATCGGACAGAACGACGCCGCTGCGGAGACCTTCCGCCAGCTGCTCGAAAAGCCTCCTTTTCCGGCTCCAGTCGTCCAACTGCTCGTCACCGCTCTGAATCTGAGCAAGAAAGAAGACGAAGCGCTCATCGAGCTCAAACGTGTAGTCGAGCAAGCTCCCCAAGATATTCAACTACGGCGCATCTTGGCGAACCAATATTTGCGTGTGAAAAAACCGGCCGCGGCGGCCCAAGCGGTCGAGGCGATGCCCCCCACCGAAGCCAATCGCCTTGAGCGAACGCTTCTGCTCGCCGACGTCTTTCAGTCGACCGGACGCCGCGAGAAGATAGAAGCTCTGCTCCTGCAGCTCGTCGAAGAGCTCCCTTCGTCCTCGCGAGCCTGGACGGCTCTCTCTGTCCACCAGATCCACGAAAAAAAGTGGGCCGAAGCCGAAGAATCTCTCAGAAAAAGCCTGATCCTCGCGCCTCGCGATCTCAAACAAAGGGCACGCCTCGCCTCGGTTCTCCTTCAACTCGAAAAGCCCAAAGACGCTGCACAACAATACGAACGTCTGATCTCGATGGCACAAGACGACGCTATCGCTCTCAACAATATCGCCGCCCTCTACACCGACGAACTCAACGAGATCGAAAAAGGCATCGACTACGCCGAACGCGCCCTTCGACTCCGCCCCAACAGCGCCGCCTTCAAGGACACACTGGCCTGGGCTCTCATCCAACGTGGTACAAAAAAGGATCTAACGCGCGCCCTTCGGTTGTTTAAAGAGGCAGCGCCAAAGCTATCGAGCCCCTCATCTCAGTTTCATTACGGCGCTGCCCTGCTTCAGGCGGGCAAAAAACAGGAGGGGAAGAAACTCCTCGAAAAGGCTCGAGACGCCGCCCGCCCCGATTCGCCTCTACGTGATCAGATCGATAGTCTGCTCAAATGAACCTTCGACCTCAGGACGAGGCACGCGAGAGGCGCTTGCCCACGAAGTAGACCAAGAAAGGCACCACCATGCCGGGCAGGATTTCGTAGACAACTCCTCCCAGACCGAGCTGCCTCCACACCACAACGGTCAAAAGACCACTTCCCATCATGGAAAGACTCAGGGTCTGACCGATGGGGCGATCCCAAGCGCGAATCACGACCAATGGTCCTAAGCTGGCACCCAGTACGCTCCAGGCCATCAGCACCAGATCGAACACACCCTGGGTGGCATAAAGCGCAATCATCAGGGCAACCACGGCCGTTGCCAAAGTCGCGTATTTGGCCATGCGGTAGTTTCCTCGCAAGCTCGGAAACAAGTCCTGGGTGATCGCAGCGGTACAGGACAGCACTTGAGAGTCCGCGGTCGACATCGTCGCCGAAAAGATCCCGGCCAACATGAGCCCGACCAAACCCGCAGGCAGTAGCTCGACCGATAGTAGCGGCAGAGCATGTTCTGGTCCCATCTGCGCCCCCTCGGCCAACAAGTCCGGTAAGAGGACGCGCGCCTGCAGTCCTACCAAGAGCGCCAGCAGACTAAAGGGCACAAACCACCCAAAGTAATAACCACGGGTCTTTTCAATATCATCGGCCGAACGTAGAGCCATGACACGACTGAGAATATGCGGTTGCCCGAGCCCACCTAGCCCCCCGAAGAGGAAGCCGGCAAAGAAAAGGAGCGAGCCCGACCAAGTCGGATCGGGCATGAGGGCAACCAGCTCGGGAGATTCGTTCCGCAATGCATCGATCAAGCCTCCCAAACCACCGGTTTTCATCAATCCGGTGAGAGCAAGCAAGGTCATGCTCACAATCATCACCATTGATTGGGCAGCGTCAGTCCAGATGGAAGCCCGCATTCCCCCAGAAAAACAATAAACGACGATGATCACCGAGCCGATGATGGCTCCCCAGTGCGCTGGCCAGCCAAAGAGCACTTCCATGCTCACGCTGCCCGCCTTGAGCTGGGCGGCGGCGTAACCCCCGAGAAAGAGGAAGGTCAGAAGCGCGCTCGCCCGGACCGTCCACGGGGAGTGGGCCACGTGTTTTTCCTTGGAGTCCGGCGCCGCCAAGCCCTTGCCAAACCAGTCAGAAACCGAGAGTGCTCCAACGGCTCCGGAAGTCTGACGCACTCCCTTCTGAACCCAACGCCACGCCGCGTAGTCCCCCACAACCCAAGCGATCTGCAACCAAACCGCCTGAAACCCTGAGGTATAGGCGAAGCCGATCAGGCCAATGAACATATAGCCGCTGTTATTCGTAGCAACGGCAGAAAGTGCCGTAAGCCATGGACTCACGCTTCTGCCGGCTAACAAATAGTCTTCGGTGCTTTCCTGCTTGGCACGAGCGGCCAAAGCGCCCACACCGGTAAAGCCGAGCAGGCACAAAGCAAAAGTCAGAATCGTCCAGGTTTGAGCGGCCAAAGGTCCTTGCCTGATAGGGGATCGGGATCAGAAGAAAATAGGGGCAGCGGTCGCAACGTCAATCGTCGCTGGGCGGCGGGTAGGCGCCGCTTGAGTCGTGCACTTCCTGTCCCGAAACGGGAGGGTTAAAGACACAGACAAAGCGTGAAAGCTCAATCGCCTCTAGGATATGCTTGTCGTTTTGATCCAAGGCATAAAGCGTCCCTGGGCTGAGTTCATGCACGTCGCCGGTCGCAAGATCGGTGATCTTGGCTTTGCCCTCGATCATGTACACCGCCTCAAGATGGTGCTGATAGTGCAAATGCAGGGGCTTTTCTGGGTAAATCAGCGTGTCGTGCATCGAAAACCCCATCTTGTCGCCCTTGAGCAACAGGCGCCGACTACGCCAGCCCATCTCAGGTCCACCCACGTCACGGTCTGAGCCGTTGATCTCATCTAACTTTTTAATCAGCATTGATCTTTTTCCGAAAATTCGTCTCAAATCGAGACTCTCAAATTGTGGAAAAGGCCCCGAGCGCACCAAGCTTTCCGAAGAAAGTTAGCGAGGACGGAGCCTTTAATGTCAGTTCGAAGGCAGCTTAGGCGTGAACGGCCTGAGCGACCAGCTGGGGTGTCTTGAGCTTCTGCACGGCGCGATCGACGGCGCGCTCGTAGATATCCAGACCTGCAGCCAGATCTTCCTCAGAGATATTGAGTGGCGCCAACACCTTGAAGACCTCGTCCTGAGCGCCAGAAGTCTCGGCGATGAGACCCATCTTGTAGGCTTCGGCCGAAGCGGTGCTCGCCACTCGACGATCACCGAATTCGATACCCTGAAGGAAGCCGCGTCCTTTGTGCAGAGCGCCGTAACGATCAGCGATGCGACCCAGGCGATGCTCGACTTGACGTGCCTTCTGATGAACACTGCGACTGAAGCAGTCATCCGACCAAAAGTGCTCGATTGTGGCCTGCGCCGTTACGAAAGCCAAGTTATTGCCGCGGAAGGTCCCGTTGTGCTCGCCGGGCGAGAAAACATCGAGATGAGGACCAAACAAGGTCAGCGCGAAGGGCAGACCATACCCCGAAAGGGACTTGGACAAGCAGACCACGTCGGGCTCGATATTAGCGGCCTCGAAACTGAAGAAGTCGCCCGTACGACCACAACCGGTCTGAATGTCGTCTACAATAAAGAGCGCTCCATGACGGCGAGCCACTCGGGCGATGTCGCGGAGCCACTTATAACTCGCCGCATTGATGCCGCCCTCAGCCTGAATCGTCTCGACGATGACAGCGGCGGGGAGTCCGACCCCACTCGAAGTATCTGTGAGCATACGATCCAAGTACTCGGCCGTATTGAAGGTATCGCCCATGTAGCCGTCAAAAGGCATGCGAGAGACGCCACTGAGGGGGACCCCAGCGCCAGCACGCTTGCTACCGTTGCCGGTGAGCGCCAAAGAGCCCAGGGTCATACCGTGGAAGGCATTGGTGAAAGCGATAACCTCGGTGCGTCCAGTCACTTTGCGTGCCAGTTTCAGCGCCGCCTCAACCGAGTTGGTCCCGGTCGGTCCGGTGAACATGGCCCGGTAGTTGAGGTCGCGCTTGGCCAAGATCTCGCGCTGGAAGGTCTCGAGGAAGTTCACCTTCGCCGAGGTGGTGAGGTCGAGACCGTGAGTGATCCCGTCCTGAGCGATGTACTCCAGGAGTGCTTCTTTGAGCACAGGATGGTTGTGCCCATAATTCAAGCTTCCGGCACCAGCGAAAAAGTCAATGTAGCTCTTGCCAGACTCATCGACGAGGCGGCTGCCCGAGGCAGACTTGAAGGTCGTGGGAAAGGAGCGGCAGTAACTGCGTACCTTGGATTCGTACTTTTCGATTGTCTGATTCATGATTCTTTACATCCCCTAAAATTCACCGCCCCTTTAAAGCGGCCCAATGGTGACGAGCGCTTCTGGTTCGTGGTCCTCTCCTCCAAAGACGTCGCGGCTGAATCCTTCGCCTTCCGTCAGGGTAAGACCGCTTCGCCGCGCCCAACTTCTAAACAGGCCCCAGGAGGCCTCGTTCGAAGGGGCGATGGTCTGGGCGAAGTGCGTAATGCCCTTTGACCGCGCGCGCTCTCTCAGCGCGGTCAGCATGGCTCGACCTAGTCCCTTGCCCCGCATCTCTTGGGCAGTGCCGATCTGCCAAATAAAGAGAACGTGGGGCTGTGCTGGCATCCGGTAACCCAGAAGAGCCCCCACGATTGTTCCTTCGTGGCGGGCCACCACACAGGTGTCCGAAAAATGGCTGCACAACAGCAAGTAGGCGTAGGTCGTGTTGGGCTCCAAGCTGCCCACCGCGCGAACCAGATCAGCCACAGCCTTCCCATCCAGCTCGCTGGGTTGGGAAAACTCAAAATGAAGGTCGGTTTTAGAATCCAATTAGAAACACTCTGATCAGAAGTGACGAAACAATTCGCGGGTTGAGAGTTGTAGGACCATCCAATGTGTTGTCCAGAAATAATTGCTGCAGCAATCATTTTAACAGCAATTATTTTAGTGTGTATGTAAACATGGGTTTGGGACCTCGTTGCCCACCCCATACTTTCGTTTTTACGCCAAACATCGGCCAGTTGACTGGTCGTGCAGCGATGGAGCGCCAGTCCGGCTCACGAAACAGCGCTCTGCCGGCTACAATTCACTCCCCCCCCCCCCACTAGATCTCCTCAGCGGCTGTCACTCTCATCGGACACTCACGAGTCCAGGGTGACCAACGTCTCAGACCACAAGGAGTCCGCTGCCCCCAGTGGTACTGGCCAGGCAAAGCAAGGGATAAGAGTGCGCTGACGCGCCCGGCCGGCTATAGCAGCCTCGTGAGTCAACAAGCGCGTCAGAATCAGGTAGCCGAAGAGGTGCTCCGCTCGATCCGTCAGATCGTCAGACGCATCTCGGCTTATTCCAAGCATCTCTCCCAACACGTCGGACTCACCGTTCCCCAGCTGTTGTGCCTCAAGGCCATCGGCGAACTAGAAGAAAGAGGCGAGACCGAAATCACCGTCAATGCGGTGGGAAGTGCAGTCAGTCTCAGCCCGGCGACAGTCTCCCGCATCATCGATCGGCTCGTCCAGGACGAATTGGTCAACCGCGCCCGCACCGCCAAAGACCGGCGTAAAGTCTGCCTTTCTTTGACCACCAACGGGCTCGAACGTTATTCGACCCTCCCGACCCCGCTCCAAGAACGCTTCGTTCAGCGTTTTTCGGCCATGAGTCTCGAAGAAAGGGTGCAAATTCTCGATTCCTTGCGCCGCCTTGTGGAGCTCATGGAGGCAGCCGAAATCGACGCGGCCCCGATCTTGGCCTACGACGATGGGCTCAAATTGGAAGAAGACGCCGAAAAGTAGAGCTCAATACGCCTGGTCACGCAGCTCTTGTGGGCACTCGATGCTCTCGTAACGGAACTTAGGGTTATCAGCGGCCTGGAGCCAGTCGACGTACCACATACAACCTTCATACATGTCGTTGAGCCCACGCGAACCAAAGAGCTCCTGACATTTGCCGGCCACGCAGCTCTTAATCGAGTCGAGACTGTCGCCGCCACACCTGGAGCGTAAGCCACCGTATTTTTCGCCCATCGACTCCACTGTCCCCTGGTCGACCCCCCAGGCCGATCCGCAACCATAAAAGGCACCGGTCCCACCACCTGGAATCAAGAAATCCATCTGGTTACCACCGACGTCACCGCCGATATTGGTCGCCATCACGATCATCGTCTTGCCCGCGATCGCCTGCGACCCCGGATCGCCAGCGTTGTGCTGACCCTGACCGGTAAACTCGATGTGATAACAGGTGCCACACGACGCCCCCCCCACGTGGGTCGCGACGAAACCAAAAGAAACATCGTCACTATAAGCCCAAGGCGTGAACGAATTGCAGGTGGTCGACTGGCCACCATTGCACGCGCTCTGGTCGTCCGGTCCCACCTGGTTGGCTCCGTCACCACCACAACTCCTGACCGGGTTGCCGCCCGCGTTCGCGGCCCAGCCGCAGCTTTGTTTGCAACAGTCCCAATAGCGACTGGCCCAAGCTTCTTGCCCGCCGCTTACGCCGCCCCACGGGTTACCCTCGCCGGTCGCACCCGTCGTACCACTGTCTCCGTCTCCGTCGCTCGTCGAATCGCCATCACCGCTCGTCGAGTCGCCGTCGCCCCCCGAACAGCGACCGCAGGTCTTCGCGCAGTAGTCGCCTTCGAGGAACCAATCCTCGTTGCACGCCGGAGGGTCCGCGTTGTTCGCCCAGTCGTAACACGTGGCGCCTTCCCAGTTGGTGTTTTCCGGCACCTTGTCCGTACAGGTGACGGTGACAGTCGGGGCTCCCCCGGATGACGAGCTTGAGCCACCGGACCCGGTCTGGTTCGAACCACCGGAGGCGTTCACGTTGTTTGAGCCACCGGAGGCGACATTCACCGGGTCGGTTGCCGTCGTGCCTTGACCCGAAAAGACGTGGGCGGGTGGCTCATCGTTGCCGCAACCTTCAGCGAAAAGAGCCACCGAGACAAGAACAAATGAACTGGTCAAGAAGGGGAGATATCGACGAAGCCTGGGAGTGTTGCTTTGAGACATAGATAGTGACTGATCCGTTAGACGAAAAACCGACACACGGCCGCAGCGCCCTCGCCCAGCGGGCGAACCCAATGGTCATGGGTCCGCGCCGAAGACCAAGGCCGAACGGTTTCGCCCAAGAAGCGCTGCGTGAGGAGGTGCAAGAACAAAAGACTCCCGAATCTCCGGGAAAGTTTCCCGGGTATATATGGTTTGAGGCAATCGACGCAACGATGATGCAGCCGGATACCCATCCATCGACGTCGACAAGACTCAATACACTGGAAATTTTCAATTTATCATGGAGGCCCGCTCGCCCGGAAAAAAGTCCGCGCAACCCAAACGAGACGAACGATGCCCGCCACCCGACTCGCCGGTATGCGCATCGCCCCAGTTCGAGCGGGCGCCAGTGGCGCCTGACATTTTGAGCGCAGCTGAACTTGAATTAACCTTCGCCTCCATGAGCCCCTCACTTCATCGACGAAGCCTACGCGCTTCGATATTCCTTTGTGCTCTGGGTTTTTACGCCTGTCAGGACAAGGATACCGTTTGCGAACTCAACGAAACCCAGAGCTGTCTCGGACACGATGGCTGCTCAGGAACCCAGACCTGCAACTCTTTTCAATCGGGCTGGGAAGTCTGTGTTTGCAGCGATGGCAGCGAAACGAGTTCTGCAGAAACCGGCGATGGCGGCGACACGAATGCCAGCACCTCCGGCGACTCTGGAAACGCGGGAGACAGGGGCAATGACGGTACGGGAACATCTACAGAAAGCGGCGACTCCACCAGTGGGGGCGAAGGGGGAGCCGGTACTACGAGTGGCGGCGACAGCGACGGCGGTGAGGGCGGCAGGAGCGGCGGGAGCGGCGGGAGCGGTGCAAACGATGAGACAGACACAGCCGCGGTCTTCACCGGCTCCGGTATCGCCGTCGTTGACGAAGGCAACGACTACGGAATCAACGGCGCATTCTATGTAAGGCAGGATAGCTACGACGACGGCATCTTGCGAACAGACGATCTCACTCACACAGAAGTCACACCCGTCGAGTTCGGTAAAGGGGACGATAAGCCATGCATCAACGGTACGGTCGCGCGGGTCCCCGACGGTCATTATAGCGCCGTATGGGGCACCTTGATTGGCCTGGAGCTCAACCAGGGCGAGGGGTTCGACGCTGCCGCCCAGAAGATCCAGGGGTTCTCTTTCGATCTGAGCGGTTCAATCGGTGACGCGGACCTCCGTTTCGAGGTCAAAGTCAAAAACTCGGGGGCTCACTTCTGCTCGATGCTGGAGCACGAAGACTCCCAGACGGGCCACTTCGAAATCAAATTCGACGATCTCGTTCAGGACTGCTTTTCGTATGAGGGCAACGCCAGCTTCGACCCGTCCCAAATCGAAGCCATCGAATGGATCGCCATGGCCGACGCAGACTCGAGCCATCCTGTCGACCAATTCTGCGTCGAAAAAATCGAGATCCTCTAAGTCGCGGTCCAACCGCAAAATCGGCAATCAGTCGCCCTTCGCCATCCTGTTTTGTTCACTGAGCCCCTTTGACTCAGTTGGGCAGGTCAGGTGGGAACGGCTGGAATCTCTGCTTTCTTTCGAAGAGCAATTTTTCACGAGCACTGGAAACGTCTCTCAAAAATGCTCACTTGGTGCAATAATCTGAACCAGATCCAGCCGAAGTGAACCTACCATGCGCCCAGTTGCCTGAGCTTGAGCTCGCGACCGGTTAGCAGCGGACACGCTCACAGCGTGCACCGGCTTCTGACCCAGGAGAATCTACCCATGTACGAATCCCAGCTGGAAACACCCGCCGACCGCTTTTTGTCGATTTGCCTTCAACACGCTCTGACCGAATCCTGGTTAACCCCCGCAGAGTTCAACGAAGAGTTCCCTGTGAACATCATCATCGAATCTCTTGAATCAGATGATGAGCTACGTGCGCAACTTTTGGTTGAGGCGGCGGGGGTACACGAAAAGATCGCAGCCAAGAAGTCAACCGCGGCGGCGATCGAAGATCTCCAACTTGCGCTCAACGAGGGGATCTGCACTCCAGAAACCATCCTCGACATCTACAACATGGACGACCACGTCCACTATCTTGAGCGCGATGAGCTCTGGGCCTTTCTTGTCCGTGACGCTTTTTGGACCCAAAGCAGCGAGCGAGCGCGCGAGCGCTTACTCTTCACCTTGAACACAGCTCTCGATCAGGAGCTGATCAATGTACCTCGCTTGATCAACGCTATCGATCCGACGGAACTCGCTCGCCTGCTACCACGCAGCATGGTCGAAACTGTGTTCTCCGCAGCAGTCACGGCGGGAATGGAAGGACGCATCTATGACGCTGACCTCTTCCTCGCAGCCGTTCCTCTCGCCGATTGGCTCCATCACGTACCCCTGAAGTTGATCTGGGAGCACGCTGTGGAAGGCGAGATCGTCCCCGCCGCTCAACTCGAAGAAGAAGGCGTCGAGGCTGCCGACGAACTCGAACCCGCCGAAGAAGTTCCCCCTTCGAAACGAGCAGACGCAGCTCCCAAGAGCAGTCGCCCTCCCAAGGCCAAGCCCCCAGCGCAGGAGGTGGTGCCCGCCAACCCGGCCGAAGAAGAGGCTCGCAGCAAGGCCATCTCTCACCTCGAGTCGATGGATCGTCTGCCCAAACGAGCGAAAACCCTTTCTACGCCGGTCCTACTCGCCCTCGCGGCCATGTATGACGAGTTCTTTGAGCTCGACTCCGAAGAAGATCAGGCCGACTGCATTCGGGAATCCTTCCCCAATCCCAAGCTGCTCAAAGAAGGGTTGCTTGCCATCGCCGAGACGCTTGATCCACGGCTCAACGAAGAACAGCTCCGAAACCGAGGCGCCGACGCCGCAGGGCTCATTCAGCTTGTGCTCTTCGAAGAGCGACGCATCGCTCGACAAACCAACTCTTCTCCTCCAGGCGGAGTTCCGGTCGCCACGGCTCCCAAGGTCAGCAAGGTTCCGCCCCCACCTCTACCCTCAGCGATCTCGCCTAAAGTCGGTTCGGCTCCGCCTCCTCCCCCCGCTGCGGCACGCAAGGTCTCGGTTCCTCCTCCTCCTTTGCCCGCTCAAGCCAACCGTCGAAACTGACGCACCACGATCAACACGAAAAAGAGGCGCCCAATTGGGCGCCTCTTTTCTTTGGCCCTCACGAGATTCGCGCAGTATTTGCACCCCTTTGTCCCCAGAGAAGCTCAGGGAATTCAGGAGAAATCGCCTCAAATACAGCAACTTTGCCCACCACGTTTCCCCCAGAGCAAAGTCATGGCATCTGGAACCCCCTGGTGATGACCGGGAGCAGGGAAGGGTGATTCGTTTAAGAAATCGCGGCTTCACCCTGCGTTCGATTGTTCTTGAGCGGATGAGAAGACTATGAGTCAGCCCCAAAAAAGCGAAAACAAAAGCCGAGTTTTGCCCCGCGCCCAGCACGTACGTCGCGTGGGCACAAACGGAAACTACTGGTACGCAGTCGAACTATCAAAAAACCTCCTCAAGGGAGGCATCAAAGAGATCAAGTATTGGGGCACTTCGATCGCCCTCTTCAGAGGTGAAGACGGCAAGGCCCGTGCAGTAGAAAACCGCTGTGCCCATCGCCAATTGGCCCTGACGACCGGCGTAGTCGAAGGGGATCAGATCACCTGCCAGTACCATGGCTGGCGGTACGACGGCTGCGGCAAATGCGTATCGATCGATCACGAGCTCGGCAAAAACCGCAAGAAGCTCCCCAAAATTCAGATCGAATCCTATCCCGTCAAAGAGCGCTACGGCCTCGTTTGGCTCTTTCCTGGAGACGCCGAGCTAGCCGAAACCGTGCCTCTGCCCTCCATCCCTCAACTCGACCAGGACAACCCCTGGCCGGTCGTTCCTATCGATATCACGATCGAATCACATTTTTCGATGATCGTAGAGAACGTCTGCGACTTCAACCACGCTTATCTGCACCGCCGCAAGCAGCCTTTTACTCAACCAGTGCTCAACAAGTACTGGAAGGAAGACGAAACGATCCACGTTTTGTACGACACGTCCTTCCACGAAAGTCCCATCGCGCGCCTTTTCGCCGACCACAAAGGACTCGACCAGATCCACCTCTGGTACCAGTACCCCTACCAGGGCTCCGACATCGCTGGAAAGTACCTGCACTGGCTGTTCATGCTTCCCCAGGACGAGCGCACAACCCGCTGCTTCTTCTTGTTTCTCTTTGGCCCCATTCAGATCCCGGGTACGAAGCTCAGCATCCCCAACGCGGTCAAGTCGCCCTTCCTTGCCTTGGCCAACCAGCTTTACATCAAACCCTTGCTCGCTGAGGACAAATGGGCCCTTGAAGCCGAACAAAAGGGCTTCGATCAGCACCACGACAATCCCTTCTACGAGCTCAATCCCATCGTCCCCGAGTTTCAGGCGCTGACGATTGAACGCTTCGAAACTTACGAAGCGGAGAAGCTCAAGAAGGGTCTCACGAAGAAGCGCTCCGCAGACGGAGACAGCCAGCAGGCACCGGCAGCTGAGTGATGGGAAAGGTTCTGGTTACGGGTTCCACGGGGCATCTCGGGGCAAACCTGGTCCGAGCCCTCCTGGAGCGAGGCGAACAGGTTCGAGCCATGGTTCGAACCAACTCGGACCGACGAGCTCTACGAGGTCTCGACGTTGAAGTCATCGAAGCCGATCTTGGAGATCCCGACTCACTCGCACGGGCAGTGAGCGGGGTGAGTCGCATCTTTCATACGGCCGCAATGATCAGCATCAAGAGCGGCGACCGGGAGCAATTGATGCGCATCAATGTCGGAGGCACCCGCGCTTTGATGCAGGCTGCACTCGCGGCCGGTGTCAGCAAAGTGGTGCACACCAGTTCATTCGGCGCGATCGGGACCCCGCGCGACCGAAAGACCGGTCGAGCCGAATGTAGCAACGAAGAGCATTTCCTCGATCCCTTCGAAGAAGCAATGGACTACGAGCGCTCTAAGTCGATGTCCGAGATCCCCGTGCTGCAAGCAGCAGCCGAAGGCCTTGACGTGTGCATCGTCAATCCGAGCGCAATCGTTGGACCCAACGACTTTCGCCCATCCCTTGTTGGGCGCACCATCGTCGACTTCGGCTTGGGCAAGATGCGCGCCTACATACCGGGGGCTTTCGATTGGGTTCCAATGAAGGACGTCGTCCACGGACACTTGATGGCAATGGAGAAGGGACGTCGCGGACATCGCTACCTTCTGTGCGGCCAGGTCCACACCTTAGACGAGATTATGGATTGGCTTGCCGAGTTCACTCAGCGCAAGCGACCTTGGCTCAAGATCCCCCGCTGGCTCATGCACGGGGTAGCCGTCATCAAAGATGCGATCGAACGGCGCTTCTTTCCAAACAAGACCCCCCGCTTCAACGTGCACTCGATCCGACTACTCGGAAGCGGCAAACATGGCAGCAACGAAAAAGCCCAACGCGAACTCGGCCTCGAGCCCAGCTCAGTTCGAGAAGCCTATCGCGACGCCGTCGCCTGGTTCAAACAAGACGGTCGCTTCTGATCTATCAGCCGCCACAAGAGGCGCGGGGGATCGCGAGCCAACACTCCCCGATAACAAAGTGAGGGCATCACGCTCGGCGCAAGAGGCGAGGTCCCCATCGGGATGGACTCTTAGGGAGCCACCCCGTATCACATCAGGGTGCGGCTCCGTCAGTGATCCACGTCTCGATATCGGCGAGTTCTTCTTCTGACAACGTTCTCACTCCCTCCAAAGGGTCAAGAGGCATAGCCTTGCCAGCAATCGAATCAGCTCCAATGAGTTTGAGGTAGAGGTAGCTGTTCTGGGGATCACCCGGCACAACATAAGCTCGCCCTTCTGGATCGGTGATCGATACGGTATCGGTGAGATACTCATAAACGCCGTCACCAACCAAGATGAGATCACCTTCCGCCCGATCGCTCGAATGACATCCTCCGCAATTGGCTTCGAGGAGAGGAGAAACCCGGTCCGCCCAACCTTTACCCGCACCTTCGACCGCCAAGGGAGCGTGGGTTTGTGGATCCGAGTAGCTGCAGTTCTTGTAGTCAATCTCAGACTCGAGATTCACCTCTCCGCTTTCGGGCAGGCCTTCGATAAAACAGAAAAGGGCTATCATCTCCGCAACCGAAAAAGGCGGATTGGCTAGAGGCATGCGACTTCCCGGCACCTCGTGTTCCTGCATATGACCCCGCATCCGCGCAACGATGTAGCTACGCTCGGGATCTCCAGCTTGAATCATCGACACCGGTCCTATGGGCTCGCCGTCTTCTCCTCCTCGAGCGCCAAATATCCCATTGCGATTGAGGTCGCCCTGGATCACCCCGGCCCCCAATAGATCGGCTACGTCATCCGTCTGGTAGTCGGGGACTTCTGCCACAATATGCCTCCCCCCCTCGAGTCGATGGAACTCGCCTCGGTAACTGGCGTAGCTGATTTCGTCGACACGTCCCTCGTCCACGAAGCTGCGCACGAAACGCGCCGTCTTCCAACGATTGAGGATTCCGTCTTCTACTGCATCGCCCAAGTGAATATGCAAGCCGGGCATATCTTCGCTCGCCTCTTCAACGGGATCGCCGGGAATCACCTCGATCCAGCCGATTTCGTAATCCCCTGACTCGCCGTCGAATCGAATGCGATCACCTGGCCGCTCGCAGCCGTCAAAAACCCCTTCGTGAGATCCCGACTGCACGTTGCACGGCGAACCGATGAGGTCCACGAAGTTCGAGGGAGTCCGCATGTCGGGGTACTCCTTCTTGTTGTGACATACCCCGCCCAAAGGGCCGCATGAACGCAAAACGACTTCCGCATGGAGCTCTGAGCCCGTAGGGAGACGCTCCTGTGCTTCGAGCACAGCGGGGTCGTCTCCGTCGTAGGGCTCGGCCAAGGTGGGCTCAACGAGAAAGGACGGGCCTCGATCAGTCCAGTCCAATCCGTCAGGAGGGTCGTCGACGACTACGGGAACGGGAGCCTTACCCTGACAAGCCCAAAGCCCTGAGGCACCAAGCCCTCCCACCAAAATCCAAGTCAAAAACCGTCCAAACTGGCCGGAAGAGCAAACCATCAGCCGACCTCCCGGAGCAAGTCGGGGACACAATCGTCCCCAGGGAAGAAGGACTCAGGATCGCAACCAAGACCATCCATCAGGGTGTTGACGACACTTCGATACGAATAAACGGTGCCCTCAGCGGCGAGATCATCGCGAGCTGTGCTCGCCCCAACGATTCGGCCTCCGGGTACAGGCCCCCCAAAGAACGGCATGGACATCCAACGGGTGCTGTTGTCCCCATTGTGATCGCTTCCTTTTGCCGAGTTGAAGCGTCCACCTCCGGCGGTGCGCGAAAACTCGCTCCCCAAGGCAACCACCGTGTGGTCCCAATACGTTCCGCCTTCCGGATGCTCCATCGTCTTGAGGACGAGTTCCAGACCGCTGAGCAAGCGATTTAAATCGGCCATCGCGCCGGGCAGATTGTCTTCTTCAGCGGAATGATAATCATACCCCCCTTGGTCTAGATAGACGGCAGGACAGCCGTGATGGAAGAGACGCAGAGCCAAGCGCAAGTCACGGGCGCTACGCGAATCCCCCAAGATCGCTTCCAAAGTGCGATTCGAAATACCGTCGATCAAGTCAGTGGCGTCATTGTCCACTCGCAGAGTCTCGCTGGCAAAGATATCAGAATACGCCTCAGTCGCGGCGCGTGTCTGAATATAGGCATCGATCTGGCCGCGCAATGCTGGGTGCTGGCGCTCACGCATCCTCACGTCCGTCTCGGTGACCATCCGCTTCGCCCAGGAGGGAGGATCGATTTCTTGAGAGGCAAAGCGCTCGAAGCCCGAACCGCTCAGTACCGGAGGACGATATTCGGCGAACTCACCAAAACCGCGCGCCATCCCGGAGCTTCCCATCACAAAAGGCGGCAACAAGAGCACCCCTTCTTTGAGCGCTGCGTCATAACGAGCACTGAGTCCGCGGGAGATGCGGGTGAAGACCCCCGCCTCACCGTTGACGTAACCGGTCAAGTAGCGCTCCAAACCGGTTGTGTGATTGCCATCAGCGCGTCCCGCCAGGGGCTCGTGGTCGACCGTGGGCATCACACTGATCTGACCAGCCATCTCCACGACAGACCGCATACCGAGATCAGCCAGGGTGGAGTCATCGCCTTGGGAAGCATCTTCGCTCAGGTACGGAGCAGCGGCGAGAAGCTGACTGACCCCCCATTGAACCCCGTCGGGCACCCCGCTGGCCAAACCAAAGGGGTTAAACTGAGCCGCTACATCGGCATTAAAAGCCGTTGGAAAGCGAAAACCACCGGAAAGGCGGATGAAGATCAAATGCTTGATCGCCCCTCGTGCACCCGAAGAAGCCGAAGCCTTGGGGATCCAGATGTGGGGAGCTGCAAGCCCAGCCGCCGCCCCCAACCCCAAGCCCAGAAAACTTCTGCGCCCCCAAGTGCGCCTCCGTCTCGAGGAGTGGGACGTCTTCGAAGTCGTTTCTGTGACAATTTTGTTCTTGGACATCATGACCTCTTCTTCTCAATAAAAAAGCATCTCGCTGCTAGACAAGAGCGCGTAGCAGGACGCCCTGGCATAAGTTTCGACGTCGCAAGGTGCCGGCGTACAGGCTTCGGCCGCCACTTGAGCCATTTCGAGTTCGGCGGCGACGGCCTTGCGAGAAAAGAAGTCGCGCACCTGGTGCTCGGTCACTTGCTGGGCCAAATCAACGCTCAGTACCTGAGAGCTATCCATGCTCGGAGGCAGAAGCGCCCCGATGGGTACGCCCCGGTCGTCTACCTGCGCGGGATTGCACAGCTCACCGACAAAGGCCTCCTGGGTTGCCGTACTGAGAATGCCCACTGCTTTGAAGCGCCCCGAGACTTCGTTGTCGGGACAACCACCCAAAGTTTGAGCCAAGTTCGCGTAGCGGTCATCGACTTCTAAGTCGTCGGACTTGAGGTCGAGGGTCCATCGGGAAGAGGCAACCACCTCATACCCCAAGGGTGAATCCTCCATGAGCTGGTTCGCGGCCGGAAGTCGATGGTCACAGGCGCCTTGCGGAGAGCCCACCATGTTTCCTACAGAATCGAGCCATATCTCGGCATCAGCCTGGCGCAAAGGTCCGTAGGTCCACTGGGGGTAGTCCGACTGATTCGAACACTCGGTCCCGGCGCACTCAGTCGACTGAAGGTAGAGCTGAGAGGTCACTACAGCGTAGTGCGCCGCACGGATGTCTCCTGATTGGCGTAGCACGTATTCGACAAGCTTCTGGGTCACGAGGGGTATGCTCTTGCCGATGTCGTATCCCAAATACAACTGAAGGACGTCCTCAACCGCATGCTCCCAAACCACGGGCCAGGTGCCCAAGATACGCCCCGGCGTCTGCAAGAGCTTCCACTCTTCCTCGGTGAGCACTTCACACCAAGTTTGGTTATCGATGGCACGGTGATCAGGTTCGAGAACAACCCGGTTAAAGCCCCACATCACACTCGTGCACTCTCCGGAGGTCTCCTCGTCAATCTCACCGAGGTCTCCGATGCAGCGATGTTCGATAAAGGCATCAGGAAGGCGAATCCCCAACTCTGGATGGTCAAAGTAGCCGTTTTCCCAAAGTCCGTAGAGCTTGGCCATGTCCGCGCGCTCATCATCGTACGGCGGACGCCCCACGAAGATGTTGAAAAGAGCCTCGGCTCGGTCCCGCGAATTGTCATAACGACGCACAAACACGGGGTGAGCGCTGATGACCTCCACAAATTCGTCAAAACGCAGCAAGCCAGAAAACAGCTTCCCGACGAGGATGTCCGCGTCGTAGATGCGCTCAAGATTCACAGCAATATTGTTGTAACGTAGAGTATCGGCCCATCGACGCTGGTTCTGAAAAACAAAAGCATCACTTTCGATCAAAGCTTCTGCCACGTTGGCAATCGGTCGACCGAGACAGTTCGCCTCGATCTCTTCATAAGAAGGAAACTGCCCGCGCAGGTCGGCATAGAGTCTTCGGCAAGCTTGTTCGTCATCAACCGGACGGGTATCCAAACCAGCCCCCCATAAAAAGGGACACATGGCCTCATCGATCGGATTGTCGAACGGCTGGTTGTCACAATAGGTCTGACACTCACCATCGCAGGTGGTCCAGTCCGGCTTACCTTGAACCGGGCGCGGCTGAATATCGGGGCTCGCACCCCCTTCAAAAGTCGTGTTGAGAGCCTTGGACAGGCCCACCATCTCACCGGGACCGCGAGCAGGATCTTGTGGAACGAACTCATACTCTTTCTTGCAGCCCGACAAACCTAGCAAGATCAAGACCGAAGCCACCCGGCTGAGCCAAGCGGTTTTACCAAGAGCTCCCAAAGAGAGCTCATCCATCACAGAACGATCGTCAGCGCGCATCATCAACACCTCGGTTCAAGCCATCTACCTCGCCTGAAGCGAGCGAAAGACAGGCGATTGTAGCAATGACGAGCGCTCGGTCGCAATGCTCAAACCAAGGACCCATAGCGACATTGACAGCAGCACGCACACATCGTGGTCCCT
The DNA here is from genome assembly GCA_050300635.1 of Polyangiaceae bacterium. GTDB lineage: Bacteria > Myxococcota_A > Polyangia > Polyangiales > Polyangiaceae > NIC37A-2. The sequence goes on along the minus strand of JBNKYC010000014.1, from coordinate 111,184 downwards.
TCGACCACTTCATCCTCACGGATTACGTTCCGCCCAAGAAGGAAAGAATTAACCTCGTCTCATAAAAACCAACACCAACTGCGAGAAGAGCCCATACGACATATAAGCCATATGTGACTCACAACTGCACTTTACCCGACCTCTACCCACTCACCATATTCTACCTACACCGGCAGGCACCAGGCCTACCGACCAGTGACACCTCGAATCAAGCCAAGTAGAACACCGCGGCAACCTTGAACCTTAAGGACTTGGGACAGAACGCGAGTCGTGATTATCATAGGTCATGTCAAAAGTTGGGGCGGTGACCCGTCGTAGTCTCAAAAGCCGCAGCATGCTGCGCCAATGGTTTCATACACTACTCATCTCTGCGCTCACCTTGGCCGGCACGACAAGTGTCGAGGCCAAGAAGTCAATCACCCGCAAAGGCAGTTCTGGAGCGACCGGAAGCAAGACTGGTCCCGACCTGCACGCGGGCGACATGAAACGGGCCGCCCCCGAGCGGGCCGACGGACATACCTCCATCTTCTTTCTCGACCTGGGGTTACGCCACGACCTGGGGACGTTCACCCAACGTGAAACGGTGGGGCGCGCCTCGGTCACGGACGAAACCGGCGACGTGCGCGCCATGGGACCACTGCTCCGTTTGGGGATTCTCCACCCGCTGGCTAATCGCTTCCGTGTCGGCGTCGCCTTCGGCTACGGCTTCAACTACACCCTGGTCGAGCGACAAGAGGATCGCAACAGCGATCGCGATCCAGAAAAGACACACCTGGGTCAACTCGTCACGGCAGACCTGCGCGCCGAATGGAGTCCTTATCTGACCTCAGGTCTCTCGCTCGTTCTTTCTCCCATCGCAACCCTCACGGCGATCTCCCCCGGTGGCGACCTCAAAGAAACCACGGATTCCCTCGAAGAATCCCACAACGTCTGGTCGGGTCCCCGACTCGGATGGGCTTTTGGAGGCGAGGCGGGACTTCGTTACATGTTCAAACCTTGGTTCTCGTTCAAGCTGGTAGGCGGGTACTCCTATAGCCGCCAGGGCCTCTTGCGAGCGACCCGCAAAGGAGACGCCGCGGACTCAAAACGGATTTGGCATGGCTCCTGGTCTCGAGTCACCGCGCTTTTGGGAACGGAGGCTCATTTTTAATGGTTCAAAGTCCGACCAGACTCGGTTCCGCCCTGCTTCTGGCTTCCTTCAGTGTTTTACTTGGAGCGGGCCTTTCTTCGGGCTGCACCGAAAAACCGCCCGACGATCTGCGCAATTGCGACGTGCCCGCCATCTTTGCCAGTTCGTGCAACGGCACCGGCTGTCACGGCTCCAAATACAATCGAGGCAATTTGGACCTCGTCTCTCCTGGTGTCGACCAGAGACTCTTTCACGTCACAAGCACAAAAGAATGCGGCGAACGCAAACTGGTCGTTCCCGGTCACCCCGAGCAGTCTCTTTTGTACAACAAAATTTCCGAAGACGACCCACTCTGTGGGGACGCTATGCCCATTGGGCCGGCACTGAGCAAAAGCGAGCTCGCCTGCATCCGCGACTACATCGAAAGAGCAGGCACGGACGTGGAAGTCGAAAACTGCGAAACTTGTGGAAGTATCCTGTGCGCGGACCTGATGAAGGATCCGCTCAACTGCGGTGGTTGCGATCAGGTCTGTGATGTGGGGCAAAACTGCATCGAGGGCCAGTGCAGCAACCCGTGCGAAGAGGAAGAAGCTCTATGTGGAGCAAGCTGTGTTTTGCTCGAGGGTAACGACGACCACTGTGGAGCCTGCGACCACCGTTGCGGTCCAGGATCGAGTTGCCAAGCAGGAGTCTGCGCTTGCGATGATTCCGATCTGGGCGCAGGCGGGGCAACAAGTGGAGAAAGTACAGGGCCGCTCAGCTTCGCCGAGGACATCCTCCCCCTTCTGGACAACTCTTGTTCGGGCTCCAAGTGCCACACGGAAGAGGACCGTGAGGCTCCTCTGGGTCTCGACCCCGACGATGCCTACAGCCACTTAGTCGATGCTCAAGCAGAGGGATGCGAAAACGCCACCTTGGTCGTTCCCGGCAACCCAGACGAAAGCTATCTCTTGAACAAACTCTTGGGAGGATCGGTTTGCGACGGCGCACAGATGCCTCTAGCAGACAAGCCCCTTCCAGATGCAGCCACCGCGCGTTTCGTAAGATGGATCTGCGATGGTGCCCCCAACAATTGACGCTGTTTGTCCTCCGACACATACGCACACCCCACGCCCGAAGCCATTCAATGGGGATTTTGTAAGTTTCGACGGCTCGGATCCCAGATACGAATGTCTTTTTGCTCCTTCGCGAGCTGGCGAGCTGACCGAACGAAGAAAAGTAGCTATCTTTGAAGGGATGCTGAGGGCCTCTGCCCCGCGTCCCGAGCCTATGACTGGAACAACGACCGAAACCAAAAATCGCCGCCTTCGGGTCGGATTCGTCGTCGACTGGATCGATGAATACTACCAAACCACGGTTCTCAAAGGGGTAGCCCAGGTGGCCCAAGAGAGGGGGGTGGAACTCATCGTCCTGCCCGGTGGAGTCATCGGAGCCGATCACGATCACGGCGCAGCGCGCAATGGTCTATACAAACTGATCTCCAAGAGCGAATTCGATGGCCTAGTCATGATGACGGGCACCCTAGGTAACGAAAAGGGGGTCGAAATCAGCAAGGACGTTTGTCCGGACTTTCCGAGTGAACGCATCTGCCATGTGGCGATTGAAGTCCCAGGGTCGCCGAGTGTTCTCATCGACAACAAGATCGGCGTGCACAACGCCGTAGAACACCTGGCTCGGGTTCACAAAAAAACGAAGATCGGCTTCATTCAAGGGCCAGCTCACAACGCTGAGGCACAAGAACGTTACAAAGCCTACCTTGAAGCGATGGAGATGCAGCGTCTGCGTGTCGACCCCCGACTCACCTTACCTGGAGACTTCCGACGGGATGCGGGAGTTCGGGCGGCAGAAATTTTGTTCGATGAACGCAAGGTAGAGCTCTACGATGTGGATGCCATCGTGGCTGCGAGTGACTCAATGGCGGTGACCTTCTTGGATGAACTCCGTCGCAGAAAGATTCGCGTCCCCTCCCAGATTGCTGTCATCGGATTCGACGACATCGAGGAGGCCCGCTTTACCGTTCCTCCTCTTTCCAGCGTTTGGCAACCCCTGCTCGATCAAGGTCGAGAGGCAATGCTGGCCGTCCTTGATTCGATCGCTGGCAAGCCCGATCAGCGTGCCCGAGTTCTGCAGACCGCATGCCGCTTTCGACGCAGCTGCGGATGTACCTCGGAAGAGCTCGGCTTCCTCACCGAAAGACCAAAGAGCGATACGCGCATGAGTTTGGAGGCGAGCGTGCTGCGCCGACAGGAGCAAATCATCGAAGAAGTCGAGTGGGCTGCTCCTGCCGAACTCATCACGCATGATCCTACTTGGAAAGAAAGCTTCTTCGAGGCGGTTCTGACGGGCGTTCGAGGAAGACCTGAAGACTTTCGGGATCGCATCGACATGCTCTTCGAGTCGATCATCATGTCCGGGGGGGAGGTCGCCGCAGGCATGGTGATGATCTCGGCTTTGCGCCGTCAGCTTTCTGTCTGTGCAGGAGACAACCCGGGACAGCTGCGGCAAGTTGAGAGTCTGATGCATGACGCGCGCATCCTGGCCAGCGACGCCATTGAACGGGCCCAAGCCTATCGACGCATCGGAGTCGAACGCTTCACTCGCGTAGTCGCAGATATGAGCACTCGATTGATGCAGGCCGAAAGCGAAACCCAGCTTCGGCAGCTGATCGCCGAGGAACTCCCCCGAACGGGCCTCGGCACAGCCTTGGTGTGCGCCTTTTCGCCCGGAGACCCCTCGCGCTCGCATCTCATAGCGGGACTCTGGATGGGCAAGGCCGTCCCCGAAGCCGTCATCGGGGACGTGTTCGAGTCCACTGAACTCATCCCTCCCGGGCTCAAGCGTTCAACCGAAACCTGGGTCATTCAGCCCCTGTACAGCAATCAGGTGCAACGCGGCTTTGCGGTATTCAAGTGGGGCGAAGCTCCTGGTTATCTCTACGAAATCCTACGCACTACTTTGTGTCGAGCTCTGTCGAGACTTCCCGCCTCTTCTTGAGGGCTCGGGGGAGCGGGCGAAAAAGAGAGCACATCCTCGAAGCAAAGGAGATCCCTCGCCTAGGAACCAGGTCACGCAAATGTCACCTCCGTGCGGAAGACGAGGGGCCACGCAAAAGCGGCGCTCTCGATGATGATTGGAGCTGGGAATTCGCTCGTCGCGGTGCCTGGACCAAAAAACTTTCGAGACGACCACTTTTTTTTGAAGGTTCTCTCCAAAAGAATCTCGCCAGATTTCCCATTGATTTGGCAAACTTTCGGGTGTCACAGTACTTCGGTGCTGCGAAAAACCATACCCGCTCAAACGTTTACCTGCGCAAATGACGTCAAGGGTTTCACCGGCGCTGGCTGGCTTGGATGGCGCTCACCTGGAGGCGTTTTTGGTCTAGTTCTTTGGGGAACGCTCACCCGTCTCCAGGCGGGTTACCTCGCCCAGCAGGTAAGGGCCTTCTCGCGCCCCAGTGCCTCCTCTTCGGGCTGGCAGCGGCCGCAGGAGGCGGTCATCGATTTGACTCGCCTCAATCTCGAAGACCAAGAAACGCAACGAGCACTTCGCCAGTTCGGCGGCATGCCCGACCTGAGCCCCCATGCAACCCATCTGACTGTGATTGTCGCGAGCGAGACGGAGTCACCCCTCTCCTCTCCGGATAACTCGACAGCGACCATCGCCCAACAAGCGTTTCGTCATTGGGGTCCAGTCGACTCCACTTCTATCGAGACCAACCCTGATCACGTCTACCCCCGCCTTGGTATCACTAACGAATCAGAGCTTTGTGAACAAATGAAACAAGCACTCAACCACCCCCCACAAATCGATTTCACCAAACAGCATCTACAAACTTACGTTTCCGCTCACCTGACCAAGCCGAACATCAATGAAGCCTGCTCAGAGCTCAACTTGACCCGTCGCACGCTGCAGCGTCGACTCTACGAAGCGGGAACTAGCTTTCAAAAAGTCGTCATCGCGACGCGCATCGAGGTAGCCAAGCAACAGCTTTCGGAAGGCAAGGCGCCCATCACCCAGATTGCGGTAGACGTCGGATTTGCCACTCTGCAGGCGTTCAGCTCAGCCTTCCGACGAGAAACCGGCCTTTCTCCAAGCAACTTTCGGTCGGCATCCCAGAAGCAGCCGGACAGCTACGGGCAAGCCCCCCACGTTTCCTCGGCGGACTCCGCTCAGCCTGCTGGTGCTAGTGAAGTTGAAGCTGAAGCCCAAGAGCAGGTCTGTCATGCGCCCGAGTCAGGAACTCATCCTATCGAGCTCGATCTGATCCAGGTTGCCGCACTCGGTTAGCCCCGCCTCAAACCGAATCCTCGCGAGTTCGAACCGTCTCGACCTGAACCTCCTGTCGAGAGGTGATCTCACTCGGCTCGCGCGCCCCCGCCGTTTTTTGGGTGATCCGACTCAATGAGTCCGCGACTCAGGCCGAAGTCCACGACATTCCGCTCGAAAGCTGTTCTGTCGCACCTCTCGGAGCTCTTCGATGAGTTCACCTTCCGCCTCTTCGAAGTTCGTCGGCATCGGTCGCTCGCATTCGTCCTCGCCGTCCACAGGCACTGCGTCCATGCCCGCGAGGAGCGCTATCACTCGACCCAGCCGATCGAAACAGGGACTAATATTCGGCGGGGGTCCGAGACCCGACACGGCGAGCAACAAGCGGCAAGAACTGTCTGCTCGGTGGCAATCTCCAAAAACGTGGTAACTGTCAACCAAGTACCGAAAGCCCAAGCCCTCGAGCTGTGCTCTACTCAGATCCGAGCGCGCCGGAATCGCTTGTTTCCTTCGAGCAAACTGAACTTGAGTTTCGGGATGATGAACGACGTCACGCAACAGCTGGTGCTCACCTTCCCCGGCTGAATTAAGGCTAGCAGGGACGGCAAAACTGTCGGGGGTGTAGACGAAGGCATACTCCGAACCAGGAAAAGGCCGAGTCTCCACTTCACCCGACACCAAAGATAGGCGACCAACTTGAGCGCGCATCCAGTCACCTCCGATCGTGAGCAGCGAGCGACCTTGGGCAACGTCCATCGTGGCTTCTTGCCACGACCGCGGGGTCGAAAAAGTCAGGTCGCCCAAATCTTTGAGGTCTTGGCTCAAGCGCCGGATCAGGGCGCCAAGCTCTTGGTCGGACAATCCGCCCGACCCATACCAAATCGCTTCGTAAGCCCCATGCCCGTACGAGGCGAGCAAATTCTCGAAAGCCAAGATCAACAGGACCCACTCCTGTCCCACAGGGTCGCTATTGCCCTGTCGATCGATGTCCTGAATTCCAAGGGAAAGAGGGACTACATCGTTTCCTTCGGCATCCTTTAATCCCAGCCGGCCAGCCAAGTCCAAGAACTCAATGAGCTCACGGGCAGAGCTCAACTCTTCGAGCCGGGGCAATTCGACCTCTTGTTGCTCAGCTAGAACTTCCATCTTTCGGTAAACCTCACGATTGACCAACATGGTGTTGAGGCGATGAATACTGAGTGGCCACGCAAAAAGAGAACCCGCGCAACGCGAGGGGGCCAAGGCAGCGTCAAAATATTTAGACTCCAGATCGTACTGCTCGACCAGGCGATCTAGCGCACACAAACCGTTACCCTCCTCCCTTCCCACATATTGAAGCACATCAGATCCTCCATTGACCTGAAACACATTGGGGAGTTCGTCCGAGTTGCCCTCCTGCATATTCAGTTGCAACTCCTCGCGATTGGAGTTCGCCTCACGACCGATAGTTACGCGCGCATCCTCACGCCCTCGATCCTCCAGCTCCTTGAGAGCCGCCGCCTCCTGCGGATCTTCCGACCAGAAGGTAAGAACGCTCAGCCTGTAGACCTTGTCTTCGTCCGCCGAAGGTTCAACGAAATCGCATGAGTTCGGGCGACGCCCTCCGAGCTCGACGTCGCCCAGGCATCCACCGGCGAGCGCAGCGCTCAACAGAAGAAACAGTCGCCGACCCAGTCTGTATCGGTAACTACGCCTGTGCCTTGCTGGTTCCATCGATTCTTAGTGTTTGCTCGAAACGTTTCCAGTCGAAATAGTGACAAAGACCCTACACCCCCCAGAGCCAGAGCCAAGGGAGACGATGGCGCGCTGGAATAAAGCTGAGGCGTCGCGATAGGAAAAGTTCAGCTCTCTATTTGCATATTTCTCTCAGGGCGCCATGCTGCTCCGGGTTGCCGTGAATTTTCGAAAAATCTTCGCTGCTGAAACGAAGGTCGAGGCCGAAAGCGACTCTAATGGGGTTGTGGGTACTTATCAGGCAGCTATTCCCGCCCACGCCTCCTGGCGGCGGGAACTCGTCGAGACCTCACGACGCACCTCCTTCGCCAACGAAGAGAACTGGAACGAACTCTACGAAGAGAACTACCTAGTGGCTCGTCGCTTTCTGCTCTCCATGGGCGTGAAAGGCGATGCCATCGATGACGTATGCCAAGACGTTTTCCTCCAAGCGTTTCGTTATCTTCCCAAGTTTCGGGGTGAGTGCAGTTTCAAAACCTGGCTGTATCGCATCTGTGCCAGCGAAGCCCGCCGTCATCGACAGAAAGCCAGGATCCGACATGCGCTGATGAGTCTATTGAGCTCAGAAGCGCCGGCTCCAATCAGTCAGGGCGAGATCGGCGAGCAACGAGCACAACGTTTGATTCGACAAGCGCTGGGGCAACTTCCCGAGGCAGAACGTTTGGTATTTGTGCTTTATGAGCTAGAAGGTCTCCCTGGCAAAGAAATCGCTGAGGTCGCTGAGTGCCCTCAAGCCACGGTGTGGCGGCGCCTTCACTATGCTCGAAAGTCCTTTCGAGCATATTTCGACGAATACGGAGTAGACGCATGAGCGACGAACACATCTCGGTCGCGCCGGCGCGACTCGTCGAAGGTGAGGACAACCTCGCTCGCTTGATAGCTAAACACAAGGCCATCAGCGCCAGTGCTCAGGCGCCGAGAAGCAAGCTCCCCTACGCAGAGCTCATGAAGGAGCATCGTCGGCGAGCCCACGCACGCTCCCGCACGGCCTTGCTTGCGGCAGCTTCTTTGGTGGGCGCCGTCGGAATTTCTCACCAACTCATCACTGGTAATATCTCGACCTTGAGTTCAGCTCCGCGTATCGCGAAAGAACACGACTTTATTGCCGCCCCAACAGCGGCGACGCCACTCCCTGGTCGCGCCAACAAGGAGGCCCTGCTCCCCTCGGGCGCAAACCAGTTAGCAGCCGAGACCACGCACGAGACGGCACCTACACCGATCGAGCCTCAACCGAACCGTTCACTATCAGCGCAGCGCTTCGCGTCGTCCGATAGGGCAAAGTCACCGCTCACCGCTAGGTCCATCCCGAAAAGAACACGCGGCTCAACTGCAAACGATTCGGATATCTCCGCCGTGACCGGCTCCGGTACTACGGCAGAAACGAAGCCTCCGCTCAATCGCAACTGCGGCGCGGTGCAAACCAAAGCTGGCTACTCTGCGGCCCTTCAGTGTTACGCGGAGCAATCGGCCGGCTCCGGGATTCGGGCTGAACTCTCCTACCTCGAACGCGCTCGACTCGAGCAAAGGCATGGGGATCTGGAGGCAGCACTCCAAAGCATCACCGCCTACAAGCAGCGCTTTCCTCAGGGCACCCTGCATCCCGAAGCCACTTTGGGTCGCATTCGACTGCTCGTGCAAATGGGGCGCGGGCACGAGGCGCGAACCGCCATCACTCAAGCAACGGCCCAACTGCCCGAGAAAGCCGCGTCTCTGAAGGAACTCGCTGTCGATCTCGCCGTCGCCGAAGGAAACTGCAAGGAAGCTCGAGATGTTGTCCGGGGGATTGCCGCCGAAATAGCCACACCACGGTGGAAGTCTCAGCATCTGCGTGCTTGTCTGATCTCTCAACCCTGAGTCGTTTTTCTGCTTCTCAGACAAGAGTACCCCCATTTGATAGCAATTTCGCACCTTTGCACCCCGAGGGGATGAAAATTCCCGCGGCGTTCAGTACAAGTGCGAGGCAATGGTCCCCGGCAGCCCTTTACTCTTGGCACTCGGTCAGCTCCCCCTGATCGTGACGGGCGACGGAAATACGGCAAACTGCCCTGATCCTGCGGTCACCCAAGAGCTCGTCCAACAACGAGTGAACGACTTGGCCCCGGCGAACCACGAGATCCAACATGCCTTCGTCACGGACGCCCAGTCCGGTCACTCCTATGTGCGCCTGCGCCTCTACAACGGCCGTCGTCTGATGCTGATCGAACGTCTCATTCCAGCCGACCCCGATCATTGCGACGACATCCCCCTCGCCATCGCGGTGATTGTCGAAAACTACTTCGCGGCGCTTTCCTCCCAGCCGGACGACCAACCAGTCCCCGAAGAGGGTGAGACAAAAGGCACAGATCTCAAAAAGCCAACACGCTCGACCATAGCTCCGTCAGCCCAACCGACACACTCGACTCCGTCTACCCCTTCCTCCCGAACCGATTCCACAAAAGACGCGCGCGAAGAGCAAGCCGGTTCCTCCGCCCGACCCAAAAAGTCTCCGCCCACCAACCTGAGATCGCGACTGTTTGTTGGGTTGAGCTATGGCGCGAAGCGCGCGGTTTCTCTCGAAATCGGCTACGACTACTTCTTCGCTCGTTTCGCCTTCTTGAATGTCGCACTCAACGCTCAGGTCTACAAAACGCATCATAAAGAATCAGAAGTTCGTTTTGTCCACACGATTCAGTCGCTTTACCTGGGCAGCGGCCTCCACTTGAAGATAGCCCCCGCGCTGCACTTTGATTTGAGCCCACAGCTCGGGCTTCACTATCAACGCGCCGAGCTGCAGGGAGACAACGTTGTCACCGATGAAGCTCACGGCCGATTGGTTGCCTCGGCGGGTGCCAAAGGCCTCTTTTCTCTGGATCTGGCGGATCACGTTTGGCTGGGTATCGGCGGTCGATTCGGCGCCTGGTTGGGTGGACCCCGCTTCGTGCTGCAGGTCCCCAACGCATCTCCCCTCGAGCTCTACGCCCTGCCGCGTCTCGATTGGGACACCCACATGACTGTTGGTGCCCGGTTTTGAAGAGGGGGGCTTGCCGCCGCCTTCGAGAAACCAGGTAGGCTTGCGCCGCCCCCCAGCGCAAGCACTTGGTTTACAAACCCAGGGCTTCTAAAGTCCTTTCATGTTCGTTCATTACAGGGGCAATATCCTCGCTCTACTCGGATGGCAGTGGAAGGCCGTAGGGATCTACTCGGCCGGTGGCGCCCTGGCTGTGCTCTTAGAACACAACGTTGGCATTGGTGAGCTAGATCTACCAACTCTTCCGGTCACAGTGGTCGGCGCCGCGATAGGTATCTTCGTGAGCTTTCGAACCAACGCCTGTTACGACCGTTGGTGGGAAGGTCGTAAGCTCTGGGGTCGACTCATTAATACATCACGCCATTTTTGCACTCAAGTACTGACGCTCCTTCCCACGGAGGAGGGCAAAACCGGCCACGCCAGCGCTCTTCAAAAAGAACTCATTCACCGCCACATCGCCTACGTCCACGCCCTGCGCCTTCTTCTTCGACAACAGGACTTTGACCAAGACGAAGATTGGCTGCCGCTACGTGACGACCTTGAGTTGCATGATCTCACCCGGCAAAGCAATCCGACCCACGCCCTGCTTCACCAACAAAGCCAAGTCCTCAGCCAACTTGCGGCAGAAGGCCGGCTAGACGAACGAAGACTCCAAAGCCTCGATCAATCGATCTCGGCTCTGCTTGATATTCAAGGTGGGTGCGAACGAATCAAAAAGACGCCCTTTCCTCGAACCTACGGCTACCTCGCCTCTCGGCTCGTTTGGGCCTACAGCATCATGTTTCCCTTAGCCGTCGTCGATCGGCTCGTCTGGGTCACCGTGCCGGTAACAGTGCTCGTTTGTCTCAGCTTCACTCTGATCAACGAAGCCGGACGAGTATTAGAAGATCCCTTCACCCTCTTCTGGCCCGCCCTGCCCCTCTCCGCCCTGAGTCGCACCATCGACGTCAACCTGCGCGAACGGCTGGGAGAGGCAGAGCTCCCGCCCCTGCTGACACCCAACGAGCGTGGCGTGCTCATGTAGCTCAGTTTGTTCGATTTTTTAGACACTTGTCTGCAAATGGCAAGTTAGCTTTACATCTGGTAAAGTTAACTTGCCATGTTAATCGCTCAACGTCGCAAGCAAAGGGATCTGAGCCAAGGCGAGCTGGCGCAGCGGATCGGGCTTTCGAGGCAGGCTCTCAGTTCCATCGAAAAAGGTCAGAGCGTTCCTGGCGTCGACGTGGCACTTCGTCTCGCAGAGGTGCTCGGATGCCAGGTAGAAGATCTATTTACTTATAGCGCCGACTCAGCTCTGGAGTTGAGGCACTTTGCTCCCTCAGTAAGCGGTCGTTTCGCCTTGGCCCGTGTCCGAGGGCAGCTCGTCGGTTACCCCCTAGACGGAGAGGACATTCTCGTCGCGGCTGACGCCATCCGCCCTGAGCCCCAGAGCGACGCACTTGAGTTTCTAAGTCCAGCCCACGAGATCGAGGCCAATCTGAGCGTAGCCGGTTGCAGCCCCGCCTTGGCTCTGTTGAGCCAACAAACCAGTCGGGCGCTGGGACAAGGCCGCTGCCTCTTTCGTTCTTGCTCCTCTGCGGCCGCGCTCCGCGCCCTCGTCGACGGACGAGTCCATGTGGCCTCCACCCACGGACTCAGCCCTACCAAACGCGAAGCATTCAACGAACCACGAGGCCTTGTGCTTGCTGAGTGGCAGGTTGGGTTAATCAGCAAAAAGGGAGCGACCAAGCAGCTGCGCTCCCCCAAAGAGCTTTGTCGCCCGTCTCTGAAAATTGCACATCGAGAAGCAGGAGCCACAACTCAGAGCTTGCTTGAGCGACTCCTGATCGATGCTGGACTCCCTTTAGGCCACAAGCCACACAAGGGCCGGCGCCAATCGGGCCACCTTGGCGTAGCTCAGGCAGTAGCCCAAGGGCACGCAGACGCTGGCATCGTTTCTGAGGATGTCGCTCGCTGCTATGGCTTACATTTCGTCCCCATTCGGAGCGAGCGCATTGAGCTTTGGTACGAGCAGAGCAGTGCCAGACAGCTAACCCCACTACTTGAACAAGCCTGCGCGTCCCGCTACCGCCGCGAACTTGAGAACCTCGGCTACGACCTGCGTGAAAACGGCCGTTCCCTCTGCGAAAAGAGCTTTTTGTGAAGGGCTCCCCTCAAAAGCCGAGCGTGCACGAGCCTTGCAGCAGCGCCGCCGAAAAGAGCGCCTTTGGCCCAAGCTGGTCTCGACGCAACTTGATTTGCTCTGTCGCTGCGTTCGGAGGGACCTTCGCTCTGGGCTGCCAACACGACGAGTCGCCCAAGGCTCTGACACTTTACGCGGCAAGTTCGCTCAAGAACGTAATGGCTTTCGCCATCGCCCAGTTTGAACGACAGCACCCCAAGACAAAGATCCGCGCCCAATTCGCCGGAACAGGACAACTCCTCACCCAAATTCATCACGGAGCTCGGCCCGACTTTCTGGCTGCCGCCGACGAGAGCTACCTCGAGCGTCTCGACCCTCGACTCTACGTCGACAGCGTCCCAATTTTGGAAAACTCTCTTGCCCTCGTACTTCATCCGGCGAGCGCATCTCGAGTCACGCGCCTAGAGCAGCTTCCGAAGGTGGGACGCCTTGTACTCGGCGCAGAACAAGTGCCTGTGGGCAGATACGCTCTGCGTTTCCTTCGACGAGCCGAGCAAAAGTTCGGTCCTGGTTTTGAAAAGCGTGTCCAAAAACGCGTGATTTCCTACGAGCTCAACGTCAAACGAGTACTGTCCAAGGTCATCCTTGGCGAGGCCGATGCGGGGATCGTCTATCAAACCGACGCGAAGAGTGCCCATGGACAGGTCCGCACCCTAGCCATTGATCCCGCTCTCAACGTGACTTGTCGCTACCCGTGGGTACGCATGAAAAGCACGGTCCATCGAGACGAAGCCGACGCTTTTTCGCGCTTCATTCGTTCCGAAGAGACAGGGCTGCTCTTTGAAGAATTCGGTTTCGAACGCCCTTTCGGAGGTATCGATTCGTGATCAGATCCTCTCGCCTCACTTGGTTGCTCGTAGCTCTATCCCTGCTTTTGGCCCTCTTCCTTCTTTCTCCCATCCTCTCTCTAGTGGGGCTCAGTTCTCCGTCGTCCCTTGTGCGCACCATCGGCCAACCGGATACGCAGGCAGCTCTGGGCCTCAGTCTGATTTCCACCTGCTGCGCGGTAGCGGTGATTGTGCTCTTGGGCACGCCCCTGGCGTACTTCTTAAGCCAATCTGTATCCGCTGCTTCGCGCTGGTTGCATCTCTTTCTCCAGTTACCTTTGGTTCTGCCCCCTGCCGTCGCGGGGGTGGCTCTGCTCAGTGTGTTTGGAAGCCGCGGTCTACTTGCCCGTTGGGGGCTGCTCGGAGAGGGAAACATCGCCTTCACCCAGTTGGCCGTGGTGGTTGCCGAGATCTTCGTTGCCGGACCGCTCTACCTCAGAGCAGCGAGCTCAGCTTTTTCGAGCCTCGACCAAGATCTGATCGCCGTAGCTCGTACCATGGGCGCCAGCCCCGCAAGAGTCCTCTTTCGCGTCTGCATCCCACTCAGCCGCGGTGGCTTGAGGGCGGCCGTCGGCCTGAGCGCCGCACGAGCCTTGGGAGAATTTGGGGCCACCCTCATGTTCGCCGGTAATCTGCCCGGCGTCACTCAAACCATGCCACTTTCGATCTACACAGCCCTGGAGGGTGACTTCAAGGAGGCGCAAGCCCAATCAGTGTTGCTGCTCCTGCTCTCGGTGGGACTTTTGGCCGGCTCACAGTGGCTCGGTCCCCCTTCCAAAGAAGACTCCAGGCGCACAGTGCGCTCTACGGCGCGAGGTCTGCCATGATCGATCTCGCTTTCGAAGCCCAATTGGGTGAACTTCAGCTCCAGGTCGCTATAAAGGCTCCCGGCCCGACTTTGCTTCTGATCGGAGAAAACGCGAGCGGCAAGTCGAGCCTCTTGCGGTGTCTGCTCGGTCTCATGCCGATCCACAGCGGAAGAATCGAGATCGGTGAGAGCGTGTTCGATGGGAACAACACCCACCTACCGGTCGAATCACGAAAACTCGGCTATGTGCCCCAGAGTGAAGCTCTCTTTCCGCACCTCGATGTGCAGAATCAGCTCGCCTTCGCTCTTTCGACTTCGGATCCTGGGCTGACCTCCGCCTTGATGAAAGAACGCATCGAGGAGCAACTCGAAAACTGGGAGCTCCTGCCCTTTTCGACGAGCTATCCTCACGAACTGTCGGGAGGACAGCGCAAACGAGTGGCACTAGCCCGAGCCCTAGTTCAACGCCCCCGAGCACTCGTGCTCGACGAAGCGCTCTCTTCACTCGACCTCAGAGCACAAGAACAAGTGCGCCCCCTATTGGCCGCTCAACTCGAAGCGCAATCCATACCCTTGATTCTGGTCACCCACGAACCGGCGGATCTGCTCTATTTTCCGGCACAAATCGCCGAACTCGAAAACGGACGTGTGGAGGGCTACAAAAGTCTGACCAACCTCGAAAGCCAGTTAGAAACGAAAACAAGTTCTCTTTCGCCCCTGGCTGAGCGCCTCGTTTGGACCGCAACCACGTTGCGCCACCACGCCTCCACCCTTCCCCATCTTTCATGAAGTCCTGGACACTCATCGTTGGCTCACTCTTAGCTTTCGTTCTTGTACCCTTTGCTCTGTTCGGCGAACAGGCCGAAAGTTTCATCGCAGGGGCTCTAGAGCAACGGACAGGCCCGGATATGGCCATCTTCCTCGTGTTCGTGCTCATCGCCGACGTTCTTCTTCCCATTCCTTCGAGTTTGGTCAGCAGTTACGCCTGCCAGCAGTATGGACCGAGCATCGGATTCATCTTGATCGCCCTGGGGATGACTGGCTCTTTTGCCCTCGCCTACGGGCTGGGTAACAAGCTGGGGACGAAAGGGGTTCGAAAAATTTTGGGCGCTGCAGGTTACGAGCGCGCCCAGCTATTTGGGCAGCAGCAAGGAGCACTGTGGGGCGTCGCCTTCAGTCGGGCCATTCCAGTCTTGGCAGAGGGAGTTGGTCTGATGGCGGGTGCCCTAAGGTGGCCACTTGGGAAGAGTTTCTTTTGGAGCACTCTTTCCCACGGCGGAGTTGCCTTGGCTTACGCGCTCTTCTTCTGGCTCTGGGGGAGCGAAGCCGGGGGCGGGACGGTCGTGTTTGCCTCGATACTGATGCCAACTTTAGGGATGATCCTGAGCGCTAGCTTGAGCGCACGAGCCCGAAGCTCAATCACTTGAACCCCACATAACGCACACTAGCTTCGCTCACACCTCCAACCTGAGCGATTTGAACCTCGACTTCGTCCGTTTGAGGAACTCCCGGGGGCAGCTCTACGGTGCGCAAACGCATCCCGGTCCCCGCCACCGCGGGGACCTGCACCCAAGGAGAAAGCTGCTCGCCCGAAACGAGGCGAACTCGAAGTTCGTCATCATGACCGGCGGCTACTTCGATGGCCCGAGCTCCTGGACGGTTCTTGAGGACAATGCGTAAATGGCCCTGACTCGGCACCAGCAGTGCTGGCGGAGCACGCCACTCTGCCCCAGATAGTGGAGGACCAAGAAGAGAGCCGTCCACCACAGGCTGTTGGTCGCGAGTGCAGCGCAGCCCGGGAGCTTCGTCGACTTTGCGCAGGGTGATTTCCTCCACTCGGCTCCGCCCCGAGGCGTGATCGTGAGCAACGAAGAGATCGAACAACTTGCGACCGGCGACCTCGATCACCGGAGCTTGACTCACCCGTTCAGCCATGCGCCCTCGACATCTCATCCCCAAGCGCACCAGATCCGAACCGGTTTCTACGCGATAGGTTCCCGGCCACAGCGAGATCCCCTCGACGATCCCCAGCTCCCCGACTCGCAGGGTGGTTCCGAGTTTCCCCCCCTCGAGGGTCGCTCTGACGCTCGACTCTCGCGAAGCGAGAAAGTACCCCGGAATCACCATTCGTTCCTTGGTTCGCTGGTAGCCCAAGTTGCCAAAAATGCGCACATACACCGCGCCATCGGCGCGCTCAGGAGGAAGCCCTTGGAGTCGCACCAAGCGATAATACTTACGAAAGCCAGGACGGCGCACCATTTCCTGGGAGGGGGGGAAACAAGGTTCTTCGCTGCCCAGAGCTCCACAGAAGGCAAAGAGGTCGACCTCTCGCTTGAGGTAGTAGTTAGCCTCCCCCAGCTCGTATCCCAGAACCCCCCGCCCAAAGTCCTTCGGACGATGAGTGGCCAAGTAGCGGTCGTTGACTCCAAGGAGATCCAAACTTGGTAGATCGGACCAATAAGGAAGCGCTCCAGCGGCATCGACACCGAGCAAGGGCTTCTTCTCGCGGAAGGCTTGACCCAGTACCGGGCCGATCGACGAGCCTGCCGCTTCCAAAAGCCCGCTGCTCGCCCGCTTGTTTTGAAGATCCCCGACCTGGATAGATAAATGAAGACCAACCAAGGTTAGTCCTCCGAGCACCTTTCCCATCGAAAGTCGCAGCTCGTACAGAGACGCGAGTCCCACACTGAGCACATGGGCCAAGGGGACCAGCCCAAACAAGAGCTGACGATAAGCCGGTAGAGTGTCGCCTCCAACGAAGACCTGGTACCCCAGCCAACCCAGGGCAAGCACCAGGGCCGGCAAAGAACGGCGCACCCCTCGACTTCCCCCTAAGATCAACGCCACGCAGGCAACAGCCACGCCCACCGCCGACGCTCCCAGCCCCTCCCGCAGGTAAACTAAACCCTGCTCCCAACGCACGACCTCAAGCGAAACCCGCGCCCGTGCACTTGGGGGGACCCAATCTCCGTAGTAGAGGACACGAAACAGCAGTTGCAGAAGAGCGGCTGCGCTCGCGGCTGCCGCTCCCCTGAGAGACCAAACCACAGCGGCCCAACGAGGCCAACCGGCGAAGGCCACCCCAAGAGCCATGAGGCCCGCGATCAGGATTCCGTCAAGGCGCAACCAGGTTAAAGCCACCAAACTACCCACCCAGGCCCAGGGACTGGTGATCCAGCGCGTTGATTCGAACGCGCTGCCTTCGCGATGGACCAAAAGCAAGCGCTCGGCCTGAACCAGGGACACACAAATCAGTCCGGCCATAAATCCATGTTCGAGTCCGCCCGTGGCCCACACCGCGTAGGGTACGAGCAGAGCCAGAAAGCCCGCTCCCCCCAGAAGCCGTCCGAGATGGAGTTTCAACGAGAGCGGATCGAGGGCAAGGGCGACCAGCCCCAGGCTCGCACCGATAAGGCCCAAACCCCGGGCCACCGCGACGAGATCAAGGTCCAGCCAGGCAAACGGAACGTGAAGAAGGACCCACAACAGATCGGAGTACCCCTCGACGCGTTGACCTTCCGACCAAGTCAAGCCCGAACCGGTTGCGAACCTACGGGCGTAACGCAGCGCAACCAAAGCATCGTCAGACAAGAAAGGCAGATAGCGCGCGCAAAGCAGAAGAAAAAAACCGCCCACGACCACAAGCGCGCATCGAGCCTGGAGCGGGCCCTCCTGGCCCAGGCGCTGGAGAAAGGAGGCGGAAGGCTTGTTCTTTCCAGTCATTCAACCAGTCATTCAACTCGAAAGGGGTCAACTTCGACTCTAGCCCCGACGGGCTGAAGCGGATGGCCCGAAATCCATCATCAAATCGCGAGAGAGGACGGTCTAGGGATTTCTTGCGGAAAAGCTAGTTTTCGAGTCGAGTGTAGGCGTGGGGGTGCTACCCTCCCACCACTTCATGGCGCAGCAAAAGTCTTTCGGAAAAACCATCATCCACTTGGGAGCAGGGGCGAAGAAAGAAGCACCCGCGAAGGAGTCCCCTACTGCCCAGGATGAGCGCAAGGATGAGCGCAAGTCGGACCGCCCTGGGGAGGGTAACATTTTGGTCAGCAGGCGTGTATCGCTCACCCCCCCTCCTCCGGAGCAGGGTGAAGCCGCTCCCTCAGCAGAACGGACTCTGGGACGTACCCTGATCGGCGTCTCGGCGGTACGTCCCGAGGATATGAGGCCGCCAGTGACCAATCGGAACTTCCCCGATCACAAGCCAGAGCCCCCAGCCCACGAACAAGCACCTGTCAAGAAACAGGTCTTCGGTCGAACTATCTTGGGCGGCTCCAATGTCGCTTCGCCCGGGCCAACACAGTCGAGCTCCCCGCCCACGCAGCAGTCCAACCAACTGCGCGAAAACCCCAAGGCCGTTTTCAGTTCGACGGTGCAAGGGGGTACAGCACCCGCCTTTCTGCAAACCCTCAATCCCTATCGCACCACGACAGCGGCCAAAGACGAGGACGATCAACCTGTACCCAGTGTTCGTCTGGCGAGCGAGGTCAGGCAGGAACTCTCCGAGCTCAACTCGGCGATCCAGAGTTCGAAACAACCCGGGGTCCGACAGGATTCGACTCCTCCCGTCGCAAAAAAAGAAGAAACGAGCGAACTTCCACGAGTCGGACGTTACGAAGTCTTGGCGCGCCTCAAACGCGGTGGCATGGGCAGCGTCTACCTATGCCGCATTTCTGGCAGTGCCGGCTTTCAGAGACTTTTCGCCATGAAGGTGCTGAGCGCCGCCTCCCAGGGGACTCAAGGCCCCAGGGCTCTCGAAGCCTTCTTCCGCGAGGCTCAACTCCTAGCTCAGCTCCATCACCCCAATATCGTCGGCATCGTTGATATCGGTACCCCGACTGAGCCGTATCTGGTGCTCGACTATGTCGAGGGCGGCAGCTTATACGATCTGTGTAGTAGGTCTCCCACGCGGCGCGACCCCAAAAAGATCGTCACCATTTTGCTCGATGCCTTAGCTGGACTCGATGCCGCCCATCGCGCGGTCGACGACGAAGGTCATTCGCTGGGGCTAGTGCACTGCGATCTGACCCCACACAATTTGCTCGTTGGCACGGACGGGGCCTGTCGCGTCGCCGATTTCGGCATCGCCCGCGGACATGCCGATGCCCAGGGCAAATCAAGCGACCCCCTTTGGGGCAAGCCTGGATACATGGCCCCCGAACAAATCCTAGGAAAGCCGGTCGATCAACGAGCGGATATCTTCTCTTTGGGTGTCGTCCTCTACTCGGCCCTCACTGGAGTGGAGCCCTTTGCGGCCGACTCGACTGGGGAAACTTTAAAAAATGTCATCGACAAAGCAGTCGAACCTCCGAGTCAAGTAGGCCTATGCCCACCCCCTTCCCTGGATTGGGTATGCATGACCGCGCTCGAAAAAGATCCCGCTGCGCGCTTTCAAAGTGCGGACGAGATGCTGTCTCAACTCAGACGAGTCGTCGCTCGTCAGGAGTTCTTCGCCTCTCCATCCGAGGTCGCAAGCTGGGTCAACGAGACCATGGGCGAAAAGCTCGAGGACCGGCGGAAGTTGGTGCGGCGAGCCGCGGATCCGGCACGTAACTCGGAGGCGCCACCGGCCCCCGCGGCACTTTCAGGGTCGAACCGCGCCGAAAAGAGCGACATCGCACCACCGCCCCCCAGCAGTCGAACCAAATGGGAAGCGACGGTCATGCTCACCGCTGAAGAGCAAGCTGCTGCGGCCCAAAGCCTCACCGAGGACGACGTCAACTCCTCTTATCCGGAGACTCGAGACTCACAGGCCAAAGCCGGCATTCCAGGGCGCTCTTCGGCAAACAAGAAGTTGATGTACGGAGCGCTCGCCGCGGCTGTGCTCATGATCGCTGCGAGCCTGCTCTTCCCCCAGGCCTTCGGCAAGTTGTTCAAAACGAAGCAATCGCCGATGGCCGAACAAGATCCAAGCCTCAAGATCGACGTACAGGCGAACTCAAAGGAGCCAACCTCCAAAGAAGGGGCGCCCCAAGAAAAGCAGCCTGGCGCCGGAGAGGACAACCCCGATCGAGTCAAGTTGCCTCCCATCAAAACGGCCAGCGACTGAGTACGCAACCGCATCACACACACCCATGCGGCCTGTTCATGAAGGCCCCTCTTGAGCAGCCGCACCCGGCGTCACCAAGACATCTGGCTCTGGTCGAGAGTATTTTCGGTTCTTGGCCTCGACAGTCTTTCATTTGTGTCTCATGACTGGGCGTGTTTTTCGGCGCTCTTGGATCCCCCCCTTTTTCGAAATTGAGCTATCCCGTCGCCGTGACGCTGATGGCGATTGCGCTTGGCTGCAGTCACGAAGAAACGTCGCGCTCGGGTGCAACCCCAAATGGCCCACCACCAGCGCGCGTGGTTCTCGAGGCACTAGAGGCGCGACCGCTCATTGAAACTCGCTCGTTCTACGGAGAAGTCCGAGCAGCGTCGGACGCCCAGCTGAGCCCAGCCGAATCAGGTCGTGTGTTGCGTGTCCATGTGGTGGAAGGCAACCGGGTCAAGAAAGGACAGGTCTTGGTCGAACTCGATGACCAACTGGCTCGGGCTCGCCTCAATGAGGCGCTCGCTCAGAACAAGCAGACCACCGCCCAAAAGCAACAGGCCGAACTGGAGCTCCAACGCTACGCAAAAATGCGCGAGCAAGAAATCGTCTCGGAACTCGAAGCGACCCGTAAAGAAAGCGAAGCCCACACGCTCGACGCGGAGGCGGAGAGCGGACGTGCCAAAGTCGCTCAAGGGGCAGAGTTGGTGCGTCGGCACCGCATCATCGCTCCCTTTGACGGCATCGTCGTCGGTCGAAATGTCGATCCGGGAGACTGGCTCAATGCTGGTCAGCTCGCTCTGCAGCTCGTCACGGCCGAACACGTCGAAGTCGATGTACATGTTCCTGGTCGAATGCTGGACCGCATTGATGACCTAAGTCGATTGGTGATCGAAGATCAGGGACGACGAGTCGAAGCGGCTCTCGATAGTGCGGTCCAGGCTCTCGACCCACGCACCCGCACGGCGCTCTTGCGCCTCACCCCTTCTGCCCCTGCACCCTGGTTGCGTGTGGGAGCGAGCGTTCAATGCGAGCTCTTCATAGAGCGGGAAGATGGAACGACCATTCCCCGAGACGCCCTCGTCTATGGCATAGCCAATACACGCGTCTTCGTCGAAGATGAAGGAAAGGCCAAAGCTGTCGATGTTGAGGTACTCGCCACTTCGGAGAGCGACGCGCTCATCAAAAAAGGTGCCCTCGCATTGGGTACAAAGTTGGTCACCAAAGGCAATGAGCGACTCCGCCCCGGACAGCCCATCACCGACCAAGACCCCATCGTTCCTGCTCAACCAAAGCCATGACGAATCAACCCAGAAACGGGGGCCTATTGGCTCGCGCCATCGAGCGCCCCGTCACGGTAATAGCCCTACTTCTGTTGGTGAGCTTCTTTGGCATCTTGTCGGTCTTCGACATTCCTATCCAACTCACCCCCGACATCAGCCTGCCTACGATTTCGGTTGAAACCCGTTGGCCCGGGGCTTCTCCGATCGAGGTCGAATCAGAACTGATCGAAGAGCAAGAAGAGGTACTCAAACGCATCGCCGGACTCGAGTCGATGGAATCAACCGCGCGTCTCGGTCAAAGTGAAATCAAGCTCGAGTTCGCTATCGGCACAGATATCGATCAGGCTCTGGTGCGGGTTTCCAACCAGTTATCCCAAGTCCCCTCCTATCCGGAATCGGCCGATCAACCCATCGTCTCGACCTCCAACGCTTCCGGCCCGCCCCTAGCCGTGATCTTGGTGCGACACCGCGAGGGAAAGACGATTGCCCCCTACCGCACTTGGGTGGAAGACGACATCGTTCCCGAACTAGAACGAGTCAAAGGCGTCGCCAGCACGCGCATCCGCGGTGGCCAAGAATCCGAGTTGCACATCATCTTCGATTCACGCGAGCTGGCCGCACGCTCGATCTCGGTGCCGACTTTGGCGGATCGGATCCGACAGGAGCTCGCCAATCGCTCCGCGGGCGACGTCACCATCGGCAAGCGACGCCTGCTCGTACGCACACGCCTAGCCCCCGATCAGGCGATGGATCTGCAGAACATCGTCCTCGCCCTCGGTCCCCACGGTTCGCCCGTTTTGCTCAGAGACGTAGCCGAGGTCAAGTACGGTTTACGCAAACGCACTGACTTTGCCATCGGTAACACCCGTGAAGCGATTGCCCTCTTGCCCTCGCGCGAGGCCGGGTCGAACGTGCTGCTCGTCACCGAAGAGCTCCGAGCGACCGTAGAGCGACTGAACGACGAACGTTTCGCCCCCGAAGGGCTCGAACTCGAAATGGTCAGTGACCAAACCGGGTACATTTACGACGCTTTGCATCAAGTCGAGAAGAACCTCGCTCTCGGTGCTGGACTGGCCATGATCGTGCTCCTCGTCTTTTTGCGGAGCCTAAGCGCAGCTTTTGTGGTCGCGATTGCCATTCCGGTCTGCGTGCTAGGAACGGCCCTTCTGATGACTTTATTAGGTCGCACCGTCAACGTCGTAAGTCTTGCGGGTATCACCTTCGCCGTCGGCATGGTCGTCGACAACTCTATCGTTGCACTCGAAAACATTGACACTTGGCGCACGAAGGAACCAGACATTCGCAAAGCGGCTCTCGCGGCGGTTAGAGAAGTTTGGGGAGCCTTGCTCGCTTCCACCGCTACTACCGCTGCCGTCTTCATTCCTATCCTCACCTGGCAGGGCGAGGTGGGGCAGTTGTTGCGTGACATCGCCTACGCAGTAGCCATTTCGGTGACCTTGTCCTTCCTGGTCGCGGTGTTGGCCATTCCGAGCCTGGCGGCTCGGATCCTGCACGGGAAGACCAAGAAGACCAAAAGCCTCACCTCAAGTGAGACCACTTCGTGGGGAGGGCGCTTCAAGTTGGGGATCGTTTCGTTGGTCAGCCATATCGTGTCAAGCAAGCTGCGCAGCCTGACTCTAGTCGCGGCTTGCACCTTGGGGGCCGCCCTCATTGCGTACAAGTGGCTTCCCCCCATGGAGTACTTGCCCACCGGCAACCGCAATTTGATCTTTGGCATCGTCTTGCCCCCCCCGGGCTTGAGTGTGGAAGAGCTCATGGAGACCGGTTTCGTCAACCAGGACATCATGGCGCAACACACGCAGAAGCGTGTTGCCGACGTACCGCCAGTAGCGCGGAGCTTCTTCGTCGGCGATCCCTCGCGACTCTTCGTCGGGGCCGTGGCTCAAAACCCAGACGAAGTACTACCGCTGCGAGACTGGATGGGTCGACTGCACAAGAGGATGCCCGGGACGATCGGCTTCACCACGCAAGCGGCACTGTTTTCGCGCGGGATCGGCGAAGGGCGCGCCGTGACACTCGAGTTGTCTGGAAGCAACTTGGAAGAAATCATTGGCGCCGGACAGAAGCTCTTCGGGCGCTTGCAAAAAAGCATCCCCGGGGCTCGCGTGCGACCACAGCCCGTCCTCGATCTGGGGGCACCCGAACTACATTTGCGGCCGCACCGCGTCCAACTCGAAAATGCGGGACTCAGCTCGGACGACCTGGCTTGGATCGCCGATGCCTACGTCGATGGCGCACGTATCGGGGAATATGGACGCGAGGGCGAACGCAAACTCGATGTGTTGCTCAAAAGCGGTGATCTCCCCGACCACGACATCGACGAGGCCGTCCTCGAAGGAGCCCCCGTAGCCGACGGTCGGGGCCAAATCATCCCCCTCGGGGTGCTCGCCGACATCGAAACCCATCTCGGCCCCATCGCGGTCTCCCGTATCGAAAGAAGAAGAACGGTCACGCTTCAGCTGACACCTCCTGACAATGTTGCCTTCGAGACCGCGATCGAAAAAGTCAAAGAGGTGACCCAAGCGGCGCGCGAAGACGGCACCCTTCCCGCAACCGTACAGAGCCACCTAGGAGGCTCTGCAGGCAAGTTACGCGAAGCACGCAACCAATTCGCGTGGATTCTTTTGGTGGCGCTCGTGATTTCGTTTCTCTTGCTCGCCGGGCTCTTCGAAAACTTCCTTGCTCCTGTTGTTGTATTAGTGGTACTCCCCCTCGCTGCAGCAGGCGGGGTCTTGGCCCTCTCGCTAGTTCACCACTACATCACACCTCAACCTCTCGACCTGGTCACCGCGCTCGGCTTCTTGATCTTGATCGGAGTAGTCGTAAACAACGCTATCCTTATTGTCGATGGCGCTTTGCATCGATTACGAGCCGGAGCATCACTGGCTCAAGCAACGGCCGACGCGGTTTCGAGCCGGGTACGCCCCATCTTTATGAGTACCCTCACTTCGCTCGCCGGCTTGCTCCCCATGGTCGTGACCCAGGGCGCCGGGGCCGAGCTCTATCGAGGTGTCGGTACCATCGTATTAGGAGGACTCGCGCTTTCAACGGTGCTCTCCTTGTTCCTCGTGCCGGCGCTCTTTTCTTTGGTCTATCGCGTCGGAGGGGGGCCTCTCTCCGCCAGCACCGAGAGTTGAATTCACATCTCGGCACGTCATCGACGTACCAAGATGTGTTTCTTCGCCAGCCCGAAACTCAAGTCATGCAGAAACGACAACTAGAGTTACGACCACTTAGAAATGAGCCCCTCTCTGTCTCCGCACTTTTCTCTTCCCATTTGTGCCCCCACCCTTCCTGAAAACCGAGCCGTCTCTCAACGCTGACAGGCAGCGGCGAAGGAGAGCTCTTCAGTCCAGACTCGCCATCTCGAGGGCTCGCTTCAACCAAAAGACACCGGCGCGGGGACCGCCTCCGCACTCCCCATCCGACTCACCGGGGCGTTTGAGCCACAAGTAGGCATGACAGAGCGGATCTGCCGTCTCGCTCGTGGGAAGCGGACCAATCTTACGTCCGGGGGGATTGCACCACGTTTCCTCGGCATTGCTCGCCTCCTCATAGGGGCCAGCACCGTTACGGCTCGTATCGATGACAAAGGGCTTGTCCCCCGCAAGGGCCGAAAGCTCTCGACCGTACTTTAGGTTTTCTTCGGTACTCACATAATTAGAGGTATTGAGGGCAAAGCCGTGGGCATGAGCAAGACCGGCCGCTTGCAGGCGAGGCGCCATCTCTTCGGCTTTGACCCAACGCGCGTGACCGGCATCCAGATAGACGGCCGTGTTTCGGCCCTGACGCAGGACTTGAACAGCGTCGCCAAGAAGCGACATCCGCTCTGCTCGTTTTTTATCATTCAGACACTCCTGAAAGTGCCCCAGAGCGTCGGGCTCCAGAATGACGGCGGCTGGTCGGTCGCCGATTCCCGCTTGAACAAGACGGATCCACTTCTGGTAGGCCTCTTTGCTTTCGAGTCCCCCACCCGAATACTGGGCGCAGTCGCGATGGGGGATATTGTAGGCGATCATCACCGGAAGCTGGTTCTTTTCTTCGGCGCGGGTCACGAAGTGATCGACCGCTCTGTAGATGTCACTGTTCCATTCTCCCATCCACAGTGCCATGGGCTGCTGGGCGATACGTTCGATGACTTGCGCCTGGTCAGGATGCTCTTCTTTTAGGTTTTTGGCCGCCAGAGCCGCCAAAGACTGTGGGTCGACAAAAAGCTGTGCCCCGGCGAAGGGGTTGTCTTCTGCCGGAGCGGGAACAGGAGCCGCCTGCACCGGCCCCTCCTTGATCGCGCGCACCTTTTGCTCGGTTTCTCCGAGCTCGGCTCTCGGCTCGTCGCTCTCTGTGGTCACAGAACAAGCTGCGGTAACGGACAGGCAGCCAAGCAGAAGCCACAGGCGAGAAAGTTGATGGTGAGAACATGTGTTGATTGTGTTGAGATGTTTCATGTCCTTCAATCTGCTTGCCCTGACTAAAAAATTCTTATCAGACCGAGTCAAAGCAATCTCACCTCGACATCACTTCTCTGCCCCGTTGCTCCAAGTGACAACTTAGGTGCTCCAAACGACAACGGGTCGTTTGGTCTCACGACCGAACGACGACTCACGGTCTATATGACAATTATACGGCACATCCGAGAGGCGCCCTGCCCCTCTGCTTTCTATCTTGAAACGGTCCGAATCAAGGGGGTGCGCCAGAATGATCCACGCAGAGCAGAGCATTCGACGAGTTGATTGGCCGATAGTCCTGGGAAAGAACCGCCCCCTGGTGCAAAGCACCCGCTCAGGAGGAGGCGTCGTCAACGTACTGTCGGCTATGGATGAGCTTTCTTGTTATGATGAGCTCGACGTCATCCTCAGGCGCGCAGTCGAACTCCTGCGTGATCGCATTGGTCTTCAGCGAGTGGCGATCTTTCTTTTTCGGCAACAAGATCGGTTGCTCCATGGCTCCTTCGGCACGGGCCTCAACGGCGAAACCACAGAAGAACACCGGATCGCATTTGCTCTTGGTGCGAGCCATGAAGAGGCCTTTCGCCGCGCCGAATCAGACGGCGACCGCTGGTTGCTCTTGGATGACGCTCCACGCACGGTGCAGATCGAGGGTGAAACTCGCGTTCTCGAAAGCGGCTGGATCGTCCTCACTCCAATCATATCGGCTCGAGGTGCGGTAGGCTTACTTTCTTCGGATGGGGCTCTCACTCAAGCCCCGATAGACGAGGCAAAACAGGCGCAAGCAGCCGTCTTCTGTTCATTGCTCGCCAATCTCATTGAGCTCAAGCGAGACGAACAGGGCACTCAGCGTCCGAAGGCTCCGTTTCGCGCCCGCCACCCTCGCACCATCGCCCAGACCGAGCTTGTCTCGCGGGCGGTTGAGTTGATCCGTCGCCAACCGACCCTTGAGCGCGCAGAGCTCGCGTCTCAATTGGGTACGACCGCTGGACGTTTAGGAAAGCTCTTCAAAGCCGAAATGGGGTTTACGGTGACTGACTATCGCAACCGCCTGCGTCTGGAGACCTTCTTGCATCTGGTGGAACGAGGAGGTGGCAACCTGCTTGAAGCGGCCCTCGACGCCGGGTTTGGAAGCTACGCGCAGTTTCATCGAGTCTTTCGGGCTCTTTTAGGGGCCACGCCGCGCGAATACCTCATGGGACGGGAGGATACAGCTGCTCAAGACACAGCAGCTGTATGTGAGGCAAACACCAGGGCAGCATTGGTTCCCCCGAAGCCGAAAGACGACGACAGCGCGGCACGGATCTGCCGGGGCTGCGCCTCACGGGGAACCAAGTTGAAGGGCGTCGGGATATCACAATCGTGCAAGTTCAGAGTCGGAGGAGCTACCTGATCCCGAATAGCGAGCAAGGAAAAGATCGCTTCAACGGCACCAGCAGCACCGAGGAGATGTCCGATTGCCGACTTCGTCGACGAAACGGCTAGGTGCTGGGTCTGACCCTCCATGAGCGCTTCAAGCGCGTGGAGCTCGATGGGATCGCCCACCGGAGTCGAAGTGGCGTGAGCATTGACATAGTCAAGCTGATCGGGGACTAGATGGGCTTGTTTCAACGCGAGCCGCATGGCCCGCAACGCACCGTCGCCACTCGGATCGGGGGCGGCAATGTGGTAGGCGTCGCCCGTGAGGGCATAACCCACGAGCTCGCCATAGATCGAAGCCCCGCGGTCGAGAGCGTGCTCCAGCTCTTCGAGCACAAGCACACCGGCCCCCTCGCCCGCAACAAATCCATCCCGCTCTCGATCCCACGGACGAGAAGCCTCGGCCGGTGAGTCATTGCGTTTCGACAGAGCTCGCATGGCGCCAAAACCTGCTAAAGAAAGCGGAGTTACCGCAGCCTCACTGCCTCCCGCCAACATAATCTTGGCATCCCCTGTGCGGATGATACGGGCGGCTTCTCCTATGGCGTGAGCGCCGGTGGAGCAGGCACTGACGGGCGCCAGGTTGGGCCCTTTGAGTCCAAATCGGATCGAAACAGAACCCGCCGCTTCGTTGATGATCGAGGATGTGATGAAAAAGGGAGATACGCGCTGTGCGCCCTTGGTCGCCAAGGTAGTCGCCGTGGTTTCGATGGTCGAAAATCCTCCAATTCCCGAACCAAGCATCACGCCACTGAGCTCGGCGTCTTCGTCGCTGAGCTCCCCAGATAGGCCAGCATGGTCGAAGGCCTCTTGGGCCGCCGCCACCGCATAAAGGATAAAGTCATCGTTGCGTCTAAGTTCGGGCTTGGAAAGAAACTGCTCGGGACAGAGTTGCCCAGCTTCGGTCCCACGGGGAACGACTCCGGCGAACTTGGTACTCAAGGTCGAGGTATCAAAAGAACGGATGGTCGAGATGCCTGAGCGGGCCTCCAGCAAACGTGACCACACCGTCTCCACGCCGGTCCCCAGGGGCGAGACCAACCCCATACCAGTGACGACAACGCGTTTCACAAACACCTCGTCTCTGCACGAGGCGCAGGTCGATCTCCGAGCGCTCGGGGTGGAGTCAAAATCGCCTTCATCTGCTCGCTGGCATCGGGCCCGCTTGCCATAGCAACCAACCCCGGCTCAAGCGCACGCCCGGTGAGGCGATCGACCACCTCCGGCTCAACTCGACGACCCGACTTGGCCCACACAGGAACCACCGCTTCTCCCCCCGGAGTCCATCGGTTACCCCAGGCGACCAAGGCCATGATCACAGGAAGAAAATCACGTCCCTTGTCGGTCAGCTCATAGTGATCGCCCTGCTTGCTCAGAAGCTGATGGTGCCTCATCTGGCGCAATCGACGCGTCAGCGTGGTCGGAGCAATCCGCAAGCTTTCTTCCAACTCACTAAAACGATGGTGCCCCAAGAAGACGTTTCTCAGGATGAGGATCGTCCACCACTGTCCGACCTGCTCGAGGCTGCGTGCCACGGCGCACTCCTCATCCGCCAAACTTCGATGTTGCATGAAGCAGATCTAGCAGACTTACTATCATAATGATAGTATCATTACGGGCCTCTTCATCTCCGAGGCGACACCTTTCAGAGCAAAAAAAGACCGACCACAGATTCCTATGGTCGGCCTTGCGATACCTCTCGCCGTGGGCCCCCTCACAGGCACACGGTAATGATACCGCCTAAGTCTTACTTTTTCGCGAAGGGCTGGCTCTTGGGAGACGAATGCTCCGGCGGGCGCCTTCGATTCATCTTTTAGAATAAAACCGGCTTGAGCCCCATGTTAGCGCTCACTTTTTGTAAAAAAAATCTTTTCTCCCCTATCGTGCCTGGTGTTTTCTCAAAATTGGCCGCTTTTTGGCTAAAAGCGCTTTTCCGATCCCCCCTCTTCAACCCATCGAGATGCTCAAGACAGCAAATGGCCAGAGCAAAACCATACAGCAGGCGACTCCTTGGAGCGCTCAGCTTCTGCTTCGGCCTCCTCTCTTGCCAGGCCTACCGGGGTGAGCCCATTTACCCTCTGAGCACGTCCTTGCATCGGGTTGTGCGTTGCCTCGACCCCGACAAGGGACCGGTCGAAATTGAAGCCGATCGGGACTTGATCGTCCTTGTGCACGGTTGCAACTCGTCCGTTGCGAAATTCAAGAATTTGGCCGAGGTGTTCCGCTCACGAGGACAACAGGCAGTCTGTTTCACTTACGATGATCGTGACTCGTTGATTTCGGCTGCCGACGAGCTGACTACAGCATTGAGCACTGTCGCTCCTCAACTCGGCAGTGGCCGAATCACGGTGATCGGACACAGTCAGGGAGGCCTCATAGCACGGCGCGCGGTCACCCAGGTCGATCAGAGCCCAGCCCAGGTCGAACAACTGGTGACCATCTCATCGCCTTTCGCTGGGATACGCTCTGCCCGCGACTGTGGACTCATGCCCCTGCATATCTTCACTTTCGGCATTACCGTCGGCATCTGCCAGATGATCGCCGGCCGCAAGTGGACCGAAATCCACAGTCGGGCCCCCTTCGTCACGAGCCCACCTCCTCTCGCCAGCGAAGTCGAAAGACATCTCGCCGTCGTCACCGACGAAAGGGACAGCTGCCGTAGGTACGAAGGCTCCCACTGCTCCGCCAGTGATTTCGTCTTTTCTCTCGAAGAGCAGTCGACGAAGTACGTGAAAGACCCTCGAGTCGAAGAAAGAGTCGTCCGAGCGGGCCATACACGCATCGTCGGAGAAACCGAGGATGTCCCCTATGAGCTGCTCGGCCTGCTCGAAGAACAAGCGGTCCTCAGACCCACCTCACAGGCTCCCAACATCGATCACGAGAGCTTCTTGCGCCAACTCTATCAAAAAAATCGCGACGCCCTGGCCAGTCGTTCCCGTTAACGGCTCGGCACCCTGGATTCGGCCCGTATCGTGCCCTCACCACGGCGTCGCCCTGGTCGGTTCAAAGAGAAGTATGGGCGGCCCGCTTTTGGATTTCCACCACCGCGTCGAGGTACTCTTTTGATTGCTTCCGACAGTGAGCGGGACAGGGACGGTTGCGCCACTTGCCGCATCCAGTCTTCGTCCCCCGAGCGAGAGGAGCCAAGATGTTGGACGAACGCAGATCTCCCAGGTACTTCGCGCGATGAAGAAGCGGTAGACGTGCCTCGCAGGATTCTGCAGCTTCTAGCTCTGTGGCGATCCGCAATGCGGGAGACATGAGCTCACTCACCGCCTTCTCGCCCAATGCCTTCTTGGCACGCACCGCCGACTTCGAATTGGATTTCGAGATAGCGTAAAGAAGATCGGGCCCCGAACTACCCAACCCCTTCTTCATGAGTTGGAAGGCCAACTGAGAAGCTTTGCCCGGCGTCGCCGCGGCCCGTTTAACGATGAGCCCTAGAGTTTCGTTGTCTCTCATGCGGGGCTCTACTTCGACCAAGCGTTCAGCAGTCACCATCGCGTCCGCCAAACCTGTCGCACGACTGGCAAACTCGACCAACAGCGGCTCGAGTACGCGCGGATCTTTTGGATATTTTTCTGAAAGAGGAAGCAACCCATCCAAGCCTCGGGACAGGGCTGCCGCGAGCTCTTCATCGCTCGTAAGAGCAATCGGCTCCTCCTTAGGTAAAGGAGGAGCAACAGGAGCAAGAAACTGGTGTTCGGGGACTACGACCTTTTTGCCCTCGGCTGCAGCTTTCGCCGCCACCTCCCGACGTTCGACATCGATCCGACGAAAGACCAGGCCCCCCCACACGATGGCTCCAACGAAAAAGATCGAGAGAGCACGCAAACCGATCGCCCCCCAAAATCGCTTCGTTTCGCTCCGAACCTGGCGATGAACGACCAAGATCAGATAGCTGAACCCTGCCGCAACCGTAGAGGCCCCAGGCAAGATCCAGGTAAAGCCCGGCCAACTCAATCCTGGGAAAGGAGCCACGAGAGCCGAAGGAGCAAGTCGAGACAAGAACTCGTCGGCAAAACGCACGAGAATGGACAAGACCCCGTAAGTGACGAGTCCAGCCATCAACGGTCCGCGCAGCAGAGACAAAACGTCCATGACCCGCGCGCTGTTGGACCAAATGCTACGTCGGAAATGTTTGAACACCAACGCCGCCGGCGTGGCGATCGTGCCCACTAGCCCCGCGAAGATAAGGATCAACTCCGTGCGACTGAAGTGGAGCGGCCCAGTAAACAGCTCTAGCCCACTCACAGCTGCCGCCAAGAAGGACAAGACAACAAGCATGAGCGCGCAGGCGTAATAGACGAGCCTGAGTCGGCTCGTCTTGAGTTCGGAAGCTTCATCCCCCGCATGAAGCGCCGAACTCATTCGGGGGCGAGCCAGTTTATGAGCAGGAAGGATCTCGTCTTGGACTTCGACTAAAGCGTCACGCAACGAGGCCACAGTGCGATATCGGTCATCGGGCTGCTTTGCCATCGCCCGTTGAATGATGAGTTCCAAAGCTTGGGGGATTTCGGGAACCAGTTTGCTCGGGCGCTCAGGTTCCGCAGTCATAACCGCAAGCAGCATGCCGGGGAGCGTTTCTTCGAGAAAGGGGGGCCTTCCGGTCAAGGATGCGTAAAGAATAACGCCCACGCCGTAGATATCGACGCGATGGTCACCACGTTCTCCGGTGGCCTGCTCCGGTGCCATGAAGGCTGGAGTCCCCATCAGCGTCCCCGTCTTGGTCAGCTGGTTGTCCGTGTGGTCCAGCATGCGCGACAGACCAAAGTCGACAAGTTTGATGGGGCCAATCGCTGGAATGGTGCCGTGTTCGTCATTGAGCAGAAAGACGTTTTGGGGCTTGAGATCACGATGGATAATATTGCGCTGATGAGCGCTGTCCAAGGCATCACAGATCTGAATAGCGATGTGCACCGCCATCGACACGCTAACCCGCCCCTTGCTTTCCAAATAAGCGTCAAGGTCAGTGCCACTGAGAAGCTCACACGCTAAGTAGGAGTAGCCGTCTTCAGTTCGCCCGACATCAAAAACGCCAACGACGTTGGGGTGAGACAAGCTTGCAGCTGCCTCCGCCTCCCGCTGAAAGCGGGCTAGCTGATGGGGATCCCGAGAGTGCTCCGCATGAAGCACTTTCAGGGCGTAGAACTTCGTGCCAATCCGCGCGTGGCGAGCGCGGTAGACTCGACCAACGCCCCCCTGACCGAGCACCCCCTCAACGATATAGGTATCATTGAGACAACGACCAACAAGCTCATCCACGTCGCCCGCCTGGGGCGACGCATCCACGGATGAAGTATCGAGAGAAGACGACTGAGAGGGGTCCACTTTGAAGGCAACGGTAGACGAAGCAGCGCCGAGACGCATCGCAGGTGGTCTACCTGCACCAGGCTAGCGAAAACGAAAGCCCCGGCCCTCTCACCGCCCTCGCATGGCCCCGCCGTCTCCTATGAAGGTAGGCAGCTGCGGGTGTAGGGAAGACTGAGCTCTTAATGCATCTCGCTCACTGCGGTTCGCCACAACCGATGAGTTCTACGTTATCAACCTGAATATCGAAACTGCCACCACTTTCCTTCACCTGCCATTGGAGCTGGTACACGGCGCTCGTGTCGATCGCTGGCTTGGGCTCACCCCAATAAGGCTCTTGGGTCAGCTCGCTAAACTTGAGGGTGTATTCTTCCCACTCTGGGGTGAAGGTCAGATCGGCGCCGAAATCATTGTAACAATCCTTGCAACTGCCTCCGTCAGGATCGGTTTGCCAGTCGCCGACCTTAAAACGCACATGGCTGATCCCTTCGCCGCTCATCTTTCCTCGGAACCGAATCCCCTGACAACACGACACGTCGTAAGCCTGCTTTGGATCTGTAAAAGACACCCCCATACCCACGTAAGGGTACTGCTGAGAGCCCACGGTTCCGCTCATTCGCCCGGAAAACTGCGAATCGTCCGCGCCACCTGTGACCGGCGCAAAAGTTCCCTCGGGGCTCACTGTCGAGCTCGGGTCTTTGTAGGTGTACCAATAACCCCCACGCCCGTCGGCACTCACCCCTTGGTTGTCCCCGTCTTCAAAGTCGTCAATCAGGGCCGTCGCGGGACAACTCCCAGCGTTTTGCGCAACGGGCTTCTGGGGCGCCGCGGGTGGAGCCGCTGCGCCGGTCGACTCGGTCGGCTCGGGATTACGGGCCGGCGGCGGACTGCCACATCCACTCGTCACGCCGACCAAACAAAGACTGAAACCAAGTGAGCTGAGTATGATGATTCGCATAGAGCGATTTATCCCGAGCCCGCCCACGCTCGTCAAGCTGAAGGAAGCACCTCCGCCCGGCGAAACCCAAGAATGCAAAGAACTCGCCTCAGATGAGAAGTCGACCTGAAAGAGCGCCCCAGACAGAAAGGAACAAATCCACAAATTAGACCGCCGACACCCAGCCCTAGGCTACTGGGACTTGCAATAGCATGTCCCAGCAAACGGTAACGAACTACACACGCTAAACAGGTCAAACGCAGGCTTTTCCTAGGTCGAGCCCTCGCTCAGACAGGGGTGAGGCCTAGGAAAGGCCGTTCCATGTTATTGCAAGCGGCTGTAAGGTCGGCAAAAAGTGTCAGTGGGGCTTCCCTCCACCAGGAGAAGCCTGCTTGCGACTTACAGTTTTCGCGGTCGCGGGCCGTGATGGCTCGACCATCAGTTCGTTCAACTCCAGGCGCGCGCCATCGGCGAGGACATCGTGACAGAGCTCACAGGCCCCCGAAATCGTATTGCCCTGCTCGCTCTTGAGCCGATCATTGTGACAACGAAAACAACCGTCGCTCGTCCCGCGGTGCCCGATTTGCGACGGATAGGTATCCCACTCGATGTTCATCGCGGGATGGACCTGAGCCGAATAGATGCGACCCAGTTCTTGGGCCGCGGCTTCCACCTGAGCTGGCCGCCTGTGATACTCATGAGGATCAGTCGCGAGCAGGTACCGTTTGAGCGCCAACGAAATACGTTCGGTCGGCGAATCTCCAGGAGCCGAACGAGGAGTGGCCCCCGTCAGTAGTCCGTACGACTTGTCCTTGATACCCTCAATCTGCGTGTCAATTCGCCCTGCGGCCATCGCTCTGTCCAAGGCGTCTTCGACTCGAGAGAAGGGGTGCCCCGTACGATTGTGGCAGTCGACACAGTCCATCTTGCGGACCTCTGCTTCATTGAAGGCTGACGCCCCATTCGGTGCGACGAAGCGCTCTTTGGATCCGTCGGCACGCTCCACTTCGACCCAATGCATCTCTTCGCGCAGATTGTCCTTCGATGCGAAGGTGATTTTCCAATCGGAACGAGCATGAGTGTGGATCCCCTTGGAAGAACCTCCCCCCATCTTAAGCCGCAAGGCACTCAGCTGGGGCTCGTTTTGGGGAGTGTGGGCAAAACGCTCATGGAAAACCAACTTCTCCCCATGATCCCGATCGCCGTTGTGACAGCGCGCGCAGGTTTCATCGGCAGAGCGAAACTGATGGACCGGAGTAGGAACGGGCCGGGAATAGGTGCCATTGACAAAGTGCCACAGCTGTCGAGCTCCCCCAATTTTGGCCTCGATGAAAGCCCCCATTCCTTCGCCCACATGACAATCGACACAGTCCACGCCCGCGTGAGGACCGCTTTGATAGGCCACCCATTCTGGATTCATCACGTGACAAGCAGTTCCGCAGAATTCCCGTGAATCCATGAAGGACTTCGCCTGCGCCGAAACTCCACCCAAGAAGAGCAGGTTGACAATGGTCAGGGCGAGTACCGTCCACAGAAGTCTCGTGCCCCATGCCCCCCCACGCAGTTGTTCTTCGCCGAATCGCTGCTTGAGAAGTAGATCGATGCTGCCTCCGTCCTTGCTCGTTTGACGAACCAGGATCCACCACCCGATAGCAACGAAGATCAACCCTCCCACCATCAACGATGGCAGAGTCAAAAAAGCAATCATGTCAAAATAGGGATTTGTTAATATCCCAGCGATCCCCAGCAGCTGAAACAAAATCAGCAGGAGGAAACTTCCTGTTGTGAGCGCCGCACCCAGCTGAGACAGCCAGTTAGCGGAAACTCCCAACAAGAAGTGTTGCCAAATCCGCACCCATGAGCGTTGACCCATATCAGCACCTCGCTTCGGCTAAGGGCCTCATCAAGAGCCTACTTCGCCTTCTTGGGGGCATCTTTGGGCCCCGATTGATACTCAGGCGTGAACATGTCTGCGTAGATCTTCTGCAGCTCTCCAGACTGGATGTCCTTTTTGATGTCCTTGGTTTCGCGATTGAACCAAGCATGTTTGGGATCCTTCCAGATCTCTTCGATAACCGCATTCACATCGGGGTCGTTCAACTTCTGCGCCTCGGGGAGGAACTTGAAGTAGAAGTTCTTCGCCACTTCGTAGATGCCTTTCCACCACGTGAAGTCAGGGCTCATCATGGCAGCACCGTGACGAGCTCGACGCCCTTCGTGATGCCAGAGCTCCCAGTAATACCACTCCAGATCGTTGGAAAAAGCGGCCTTGTTTTCGAGCAGCTTCTTCTTTTTGACGATTTCCATGATCTTGACGGCCGGCTTGGCAAACTTCTCGTTGTACAGGTTCACCACACCGTCGAAGACGCGATAGTGACCGTCAACTTGGGTCGATGAGTGACAAGCCGCGCAGACATCTTTCATGTTGTCGCGCCGCTCTTGCCAGTTTTCCAAAGTTTTTGACACGGGAGGGCGCAAGGTCCACGAAATGCGCTGGCCCACGTCGTGGGTCACTGGCTGCTTTTGCGTCGCCGACATGTGGCAAGTCGCGCAAGTCGGCGCTTCAGAGTAGTCGACACCCACAATCCAGCGATCAGCATGCAGATTCATCTTCTCTTCTTGAGTGAAGAAGGCCTGCCCATGCTTGGATGCCTCATACACTTCCTTCTGCGGATGGTCGGGCCCCACGTGACACTTAGAACAAGCATCGGGGCTCCGCGCTTGAGCCTTCGAGAAGCTGTGGCGCGTGTGACACGCCGTACAAGATCCCTGACTGCCGTCAGGATTCACTCGCCCGATGCCCGAGTTAGGCCAAGTAGAGGCGTCCAGTTTGTTCGGCGCGTTTTCGTCGATCTTCATGACAGCACCATGGCAACCTTCACACCCCATCTGAGCGACGGGTGAACCGCCCACCGCATGGGCTAGGTAAGCATCGTTTGACTGCAATATTTTTCCGGCCGTCGCGTGATGGGAGCGCCCGACCTCGTCCGCCTCTTTTTTGTGACAGCTCGAGCAGTCCTTGGGGGTGACCAAAGTAGCAACCGTAGCGCCGTGATGTTCGAACGCATCGCTGTCGCCAGGATCGGCGTTGTGACAGCCCAGACAACTCACACCTTGTTGTCCGTGAGGCGAGTTCAGCCACTGATTGTAGATCCCGGGGTGTTTTTCCTTGTGACAGGTCACACACTGTCCCGCGACAGTGTCGTGGGAAGCGGCAATTTCTGGGTCACTTTTTGCTTTGTCTTTACAGCCGCCCAATGAAAGGCCCACGGCCACCAAGCAGCACAATAGCAGTAGGACTCCGGAGATCTTGTTCTTCATAACTCACCTCTTCTGGGTTGGCTGTCGATAGCGGCATCATCCGTCAACAACGAGACCAACAAGTCGGCCAACGCACCGGATCGATGAGCGGCCTAACACCCAACGCTTTTATCACCAAGTCACAACAAACCCAACGAAACGACCGACCTTATTCCTTCACTAACGAAGTATGAGCTCTTCGATTTAAGGAGACTGGATTTCGAAAAGATCTTCGATGGACGACAAGATTGCGTCATGTCCATGTTCACTTGAAGTGAGCTGATCGCGTTGCGCCACATCGCATATCTGTGCTCGCAAAGGTCGGGTACAACTGTCGTCTTGACCACGAATAAAAGAGACCCCCTCTCGAGAAGAGGAAGGCTTTCTATCTAGGAAGATATTGAGACCGGGACATCCAGCTGCTCACGCCGAGCTCGGCATGCGTCAGCTGCGCAGCATCGGCCGCAGCATCGTCTCTCTTATCAGCGAGGCGATAAGAGGACTCCGCAAACTTTTCGTTCTCGAAGTCCTCGGAACCGGGGGCAGCTAGCGGAGATGACCCCGCTCGACGGGGCACATTCATAGGGACCTGTGCTAACTTCTCTCCATTATTCTTACAAATAGCCCCTTTCACCCCCCCTCCGAGATCGAGCTCTTTGCTCCGGCCCCGCCGGAGCTTCTCGAGCAGCGGCACTTGCTCAATCGCGTCGACCGCAAGTACGTGCTCCAACCCCACCAACTCTCCACCTTCTTGAGTCGACTCGGAGGGCAGTACTTTTTGGTTCTATCGGAGGGGCACCCTTGGGCCCAATACCGAAGCCGCTACTTCGACACCCCCAACTTGCAGCTCTTCTGCGACCACCTGCGAGGCCGACGCCCACGCTACAAAGTTCGGGTCCGTCACCACCTGGACCGAAATCAAAGCTTTGTCGAGGTGAAGAGTAAGAACGCTGGCGAGCGCACCAGAAAGTTCCAGCACTCACGTCTCTCCGCAGAAGCTCCCATCTCTAGGACGGAGCGTGAGTTCATCGCTCGTCTCCTCCCTGAATCTCTCCTGGACTTACAGCCCAGCCTCGAGACGAGTTTCCGTCGAGCGACACTGCTGAGCAGTATGCATCAAGAACGGATCACCATCGACCTGGCTCTCACCTTCAGCCAATCGTCACGACGGATGAGCGAGAATCAACTTTGCCTAGTCGAGCTCAAACAACAAAGTTGCTCGCACGCGACCTTGGCCTCGCGCATACTCCGCCAATTGCACATTCACGAACGCTCGCTCAGTAAGTACTGCACAGGAATCGCCTATCTCCATCCAGGCGCCCCTGATCGTTATCGAGATCGCTATCTCAAGCGTCTAAATCGCGTTTCATAACCCGCCAAGCGGCGAGATGCGCGCAGGGGATATTCCGCTCCGTTCTGGCACTGTCAGCGTTCATCGTTCTCGCTCTCGCTCATCTCTTGTCGTAGAAGTAGACTGGCTGGGAGCCAATGAAGCCCCTTGTTTTCGAACGAGGCTGCTCGGCTCATGGAGGAAATCATCATGTATCGCACCCGACGTCTCATTCTTGCTCAGTTGTTCATGGTCAGCTCGCTGATCTCCGTTTCTGCCTACGGTGCTTCGATGGAAAAGGTGGAGCAAAACCTTTGGCATCAGAGCGAGACAGGTCTGCCTAACTACGTCAACATGTACATCTACGTGCCCGACGCCCTCACCGAATCACCACCCATTGTGGTCGCGCCTCATCACTGCCAAGGCACGGCGAATAGCACCTACAGCGAAATGGCAAGTCTCCGGACAATCGCCGACGAGGTCGGCTTCCTCATGGTGATTCCTGAAGCTACCGGACAAAACTGTTGGGACGCTGGCTCGGATCGATCACTGACCCACGGCGGGGGTGGCGACACGGGGGCGATCGTGCAGATGGTCAAATACACAATCGACGAGTACAGCGCCGATCAGGGGCGAGTCTACACCGTGGGCGGCTCGTCCGGTGGCATCATGACTGAGGCATTGCTCGGTGTGTATCCGGATGTCTTCATGGCGGGCGTCTCTTTGATGGGGGTGCCTTGTGGCTGTTGGGCCGAGGGTTACAACGACGTGGTCGGCAATGGCTCATCCGCGCAATGGAGCTCGTGCGCAGGCGGCACCGTCACCAAGACGGCGCAGCAGTGGGGTGATCTCGTCCGTTCGTACTTTCCTGACTACACGGGTCATCGACCGCGCTTGCAGCATTGGCACGGGACCGACGACACCACGCTCAACTACAAGGTCGTCGAGGAAGACATCAAGGAGTGGACCAACCTTCTCGAGCTCGACGCCGACCCGGACGGCACTGACACGCCGAGCAACGGTGTCACACGAGAGTACTGGACGAGCTCAAGTTGTGACTTTACCGTCTACGAAGTCTTTCGGATGTCCGGGGTGGGACACAACGTACCCTTCGACGGGCCTGCCATCGCAGCCTATTTCGGACTCGATCAGCCAGGTAAGCCCGATCCGGAGGCAGCCGCGTGCGCCATCGAGATGAACGGCAGTGGTGGCAACGACGCCGGCGCTTCCGGCGGCGCTTCAGGATCGAGCTCAGGCGGCAGCGGGACTTCGAGCTCAGGCGGCAGCGGGAACACGACTTCGAGCGGAGGCACAGCTGCTGGTGGGGGGAGCAGTCTAACAGGTGGGGACTCGAACAGTACAGCGAGTGGCGGTGTTGCCTCGAATGGGACGGCCACAGGCGGCACAAGCTCCGGGACCGGCGGATCGACGAACCCAGGCTCAGGAGACGATGGCTTAGACGACGGATCAGGATGTTCCTGCGCCCAAAGGGGCGTCGGTCGTCATGAGATTCCGGGTGTCTGGCTTTTGGGATGGGGCGCAGTCGCCCTCTTCGTCACGCGACGAACGCGATCAAGTCGAACAGAGCGTTGGCTTCGCTGAGCCCAGGCGAGCGACGGCGGAACCTCTGCCGATTGTGAGATGTATGCTAGGGCGCCATGACGCGTCCGGGTGCCAGATTGTCACCATTTTCGCTGTGACATGAGTTGCAGTCGCCATCGTCCTGCGGACTGAGCATGACACGCTCTTCGTCCCCCGATACAACGCGCGCCGTGTAGGGCAGCTTGAAGTTGCGCGCCTCCTCCAAAAAGAAGTTGCCCGCAGAGTTGGGTTTCAGATTGTAGACAGCGCCGTCTGCATCGGTGATCTCGACATAGAGTGAAGAGCTTGCAGTCGTCCCATTGCAGTTGTCTGGTTCGTGTGCTGTCGGGTAGAGAGTACCGGCCACGAGGAAACGAGGGCCCTCACGTTCTTCAGTGTGACACGAGATACACTCCTGTCCTGGGTTCATACGGGGGGATTCTTCATTACCTTTCGTCCATAATTTGTCACTGCTGCAAACACTAGGAGTGTCATAAGGACTAGGGGTATCGATCCCGTCAGTTGCATCCGCGCAAGTTCCAGACATCGCCCCGGCGTCCACCCAATCTTGAAATGCCTGAATTTCTTCGACTGTTGGCTCGGGAAGCGGACTAGGTGGCATTCTCAGACCGTCGGTCGCCAGAAATCGTTGGACCGATTTTTGAGCGCGCGACAGTGTAGGGTCGATCATGCTCGGGGCCATGAGCTCCGCACGGGAAGTCAGAGGCATCGCCGTCCCCCTGCCATGGCAAGCCGCGCAATAAGTGGCAAGTAGATGTCCAACGTCACACGGGAGATCGCTCGAACCGGCAGATCCTGTGCTTCCGCCCGCCTGATCCCCGCCCGCCTGCTCCCCGCCCGCTGTTCCGGTCGAGGAACCGCTCGTGGTTCCTTGACCGACATCGGGTACGTGGTCCTCGTCGTCGGGAGGCGCACAGGCTGTGACGCATACAAGCGAAGCTACCAGGGCCAGACCGGACGTTTTTAGCCCACTTTTGTACCGTCGCAGCAAGGCGGAGGAGCGAGAAGAGATGTGATGTATCAGGCGGAGATGAAGAACGTTGAAGCAAGTGAACATCATAAAGTACCCCCCCTTGGACAATGGAGCCTACGATTCCAAACTGACATCCCGTCGATAGCCGCCCGCGCGAAGTCAACCCAATGAACGATATCAGAGGTTTGTGTCAGGACAAATTGACGCAGCGATCTCGCTTACCCAATACGCCCAGACTTATCCAATACGCCCAGACACTGGGGTAAGATCGTACATCGTGAAGGATTCGATCACTTCCTCCATCTCCTTCTGCTCGCCATGGTTACTCTGTCCCGCTTCCGTTGACAGGTAGTCGTACAGCGACTCCTTCCGATCGAAAGTTGCCCAAACCACCACTGCGTTTCGTTCTTCATCGACTCCTACCTGGCGCGCCAGCATTCCCTCTACAATTCCCTCCATCTTCTCGCTCGGCGCCCTCGCAATCCGCGCCAGATCTTTCAGACGACCTGGCTTTGCCGTCGAGACACTTACAAATGTGTAGCCGGGTTCCATGTTACTTCCTTCGCTTTTTGCTTCTTGTTGTTGTGCCATCTTCTTTTTCACTTTCTGCCTTTCGGCGCTTGATTGCCTTCTCCAACCACATCCGTTCCTGATTCATCAGGTGAATGCGCAGGTCCAAACCCATGTGAGCTTGCCGCTCCTCCTTCGTGAACTGCCCCATGTCCCGACAACGCTCACGCTGCAACGCTAGACGCGCTTCCA
Source organism: Polyangiaceae bacterium (assembly GCA_050300635.1). Taxonomy (GTDB): domain Bacteria; phylum Myxococcota_A; class Polyangia; order Polyangiales; family Polyangiaceae; genus NIC37A-2. The sequence goes on along the minus strand of JBNKYC010000014.1, from coordinate 69,818 downwards.
GTTGCTTCGTTGCGTCCTCCTCTGAAAGCACCGAGGCGAAGTCTAAGGACACAGCATCGGCGACCTCCAGCTCCAGGGTCATGCACAACCGCTTCCGCAGCATGTGCTCAAAGGCTTCTCGTCCGACCTCAGTTGCACGGTAGGTTTGTCTCCCTCCGCCCCGCTCTCCCTTCTCCGTCCTGCTTTCCGCCCATCCAAGCTTTTCCAGCTTTCGCAGCAACTTGTAGGCGTTCGCTCGTCCAACCCGCATGGGCGCACCTGAGGACTCCAGCAACTCGATCAGACCGTAACCATGGCTCTCCTGACTCAACACGACGCCGAGAACCAGGAGCAACTTGTCGTCTATCGCCTCCATTGGTCACTAGTGTAATAATCACTCGTGACGAATCAAGGGCTACCCAACACGTTTTCTTGCGCTTCGAACGCCAAAGGCCACCAACTGTGCGGATCAACTGAGGAAACTCTGCGTCTCGCGCATGAAATAGTCCCCGAATACCTCGTCGGGTGAGAAGCACAGGCACTAAAGTTAGATCACAACCGCACAGACGAGAGAAAGCAGAAGATCGCGAGCTTCGTCAACGAGTGGTGTCGCGGAGCACACGCATTTGAGACTCGCCTCACACCTCTGGGTAAGCGGCTGCGGCGCTTCTGCTGATTGTGAGATGTGTGCTAGAGCGACACTGTTTTATCCCTTACAAGAGATCGTCGCTCAAGGACCAACGCATGGAAGACTACTTAGGCTTTGAAATGTTTTTCGATGGGGAAGACACGGCCCGTCTGGTCTTCCGTTTGGCGATCGAGTTGGCCTGTGCCTACATAGTCATTCAACGCGTCTACTGCCGCCGCTACACGAGCTCAGAGCATACTCTCACCTTCTGGCTCTTCAGTATCGTCACTTTCAGCATCGCTTTTTTGCTGCGCAAAGTACCTATGGAGCTCGGATTCGCCCTGGGTCTCTTCGCCGTTTTCGGCGTGCTGCGTTATCGAACTGAATCAATCAGCGTCAAAGATCTCACCTACTTGTTTGTGGTGATCGGACTAGCTCTGATCAACGCCCTTTCCAACAAGAAGATCAGCATCGTTGAGCTCATGATTGTCAACTCCGCGATCACCGGCGCTGTCGCCCTGATCGACGGCCCTCATCGCAACAATCACGAGACGATGCTGACGGTCGTCTTTGATCGAGTCGATCTACTCGGCCTCCATCGACGGCCAGAGCTTCTCACCGAACTTGAGCGCCGCATGTCCGTCCGCCCCACTCGTGTCATTGTTCACGAAGTCGACCTACTGAGAGATACCGCTCGCTTGTCAGTCTTTTTTTCAGAACGACACCCCGGCTCGACCGACGACACCTTGACGAGCGGAAGCGCGCGAGACGGATCCGGCCACCAGGTTCAAGTCGGGACGCAGTCAAAGGAGAGCCAGTAGGCAATCTAGTGCTACGACCACTTAGAAATGAGCGGTTTCGAAGCTCTCCCCAAGAAAGTGAGGTCGGCTTCGAAACCGCGCTCGCCCCTCTCGGTCTCCGCACTTTTCTCTTCCCATTTGTGCCGCGACCCTTCCTGAAAACCGAGCCGTCTTTCAACGCTGACAGACCAAGAAGCGCTCAAATTGAAACGGTCGCAGCACTAGTGTCCATGGTATCCCCGCTCGTACAGCACACTGCTCTTTTGGTGCGTAAGCAGTTTCTTCGACTGCGTCTCTTTGCCGTAATGCTGCTTCCTTGTCTGCTCACCTCGACTCGACCAGTTCAAGCCCAAGAGCAGTTAGAGCAGGAAGCCCAGATCCGCCTAGGCGCCAAGTTTAAAAAGAAGTTCAACAAACAATGGAGCGTGGGCTTCGGGCCAGAGCTCCGCCTCAAAAACTTCGATCCTGATCGCTACCTCTTCGAGGTCGGCGCTCGCTACAAGCCAACCAAGTACTTCGATCTCAACGCCGAACTGCGAGGTGATCTGAACGAAACGAAAGACGGTTTGGGCTACGGCGCGCGACCGGCCTTCTCTTTGTCAGGCGCGCTCCCCTTCTCCGATTTCAAGCCCGAGCTCCGCATCCTGTACACCTATGATTTCGGATACTTGCGACAGAGCGAACACCGGCTTCGCTACCAAGGGAGTCTAAAATACGACGTCCCGAAGGTGCGTCTCGATATCAAGATCGCGGCCGAAGCCTTCCATCGTCTTGACGACTTGACCCTATTCAAGATGCGCTACGGCCTCGACCTCGATTACAAGTTCTACAAGTCCAAGACTTTCGGTCAGTTCGTCTACGGGGGCTACGCCTTGGACTACTATCTCGACGAAAGACTCAACGTGCATATTGCTGAACTGGGATACAAATTCGAGTTCTAAAGTATCGCTCCGAGCGAGAAAGCTCCCGTCCGTTCGGCCGCCAAAGACAGGAAGGTGGCCGAAGAAACTAAGCGATAACAGAGTCGTCCTCCTCTTCGTCGAGGACGGGCGAAACGTAACGACGCGACGACGAAGTCCACTCCACTGTTGCTGCAACCATGGACTTGAGGGTTTCCACGTAACTGACAACGCTTTCGGCTGGTTCTTGCGCGATCAAATCCTCTGCCAAGCTTTCAAACTCGGCCACTTCTTCATTCGCGAAACGGACGGCATCACGCAAGGCCGCTTGCGGAGAAAGACGCCGCGCATGTTCCAGAACAATGCATAGATTGTGTACATCTCCGGCGGCACGCTCCTTTTCGTGAGAAAGCACGTCGTTGTGCCAACAGACCAAACGTCCAGCAAGCGTAGATAGGCGGTCGAGTTCGTTACGACAGCTCGTATCGTCTGGCAGACGTACGTTGTTGACGGGTCCGATCAAATGCCAAAAGGGAGGGACAGCCCCGGCGGCGGGGCGCAACATTTGGTAGCTACCGAGGTCGGGCACCCAACCGCAAAGTCGGTTGTTGGCCTCCCACAACATGGCCCCAAAGTAGGCCGCCATCGCCTGGATGAAGTCAAGCTCTTCTTCTGCATCCCCGAAAGCACGGTAGCCCTCCATGAGCTCCGCCAGAGCCAACTCAAGAGGTTCGGCAGGATCTGGAGCTTCGCCGTGCATCACTTGTTGAAAACGTGAAAGAAGAGCCGCAAGTTGGCTCGTCTGTCGGCCCGCCTCGGTTTCGTCGGCCAGATCGTCCACAGTGAAGGCCCAAAGGAGAAGCCGGTTGGCAAAAACCAGCTGCTCCATCTGGGCCTGGGGGTAGAAGCCGGCCGTCAGCTGCTCCATCTGGGCCGCGAACACCTTTTCCGCGAAGGGACTGTCCCCAAAAAGGCGGCGGTACCAGGCGTTCGCCTCAAGGGCGGCCGCAGCACAGTGGGGGTTTTGGTCGACTTGAAAGGGGCAATCGATCGACTCCGCGGCGATAAGACGGTGGTCAGAGTTACGAGGAGCACGGGGAGATGCGGGTGAATTCTGGTTTTGGGACACGTGACTTACTCCATATGGTCAAGGTGAGATAAGTGTTCACCCGGCCGTACGGCCCAAGACTAACCAGCTTAACTGAGTCAGTTCAAAATAATTCTCCATGGAAGCGGATTTTCATATTCCCCCTGTCAGAATCCGCCAATGCGCAAAAAACAGTCACATTCCAGCGTCGAATCCCGCCACCCAAGTTGAGGGCGGTGAGCGCCACGCACTCGACAGTCCACGAGGTCGTCGACCTCACAATTCGATAACGGTCTCGATGGCAATCTTGCCTCTCCTTCCTTCGAAGAAGACCAGGGTCTCGTAGCAAACCCTAACGGCGTCGCAATGGAACTCTAGTGCTACGACCACTTAGAAATGAGCGGTTTCGAAGCGCTCCCCGAGGGTCATGAGTTCGGCTTCGAAGCGGCGCAGGGGGCACTCCCTGTCGCAGCACTAGCGCTTCTCCAAACCCAGCACTTCGCGCGCTTCGGCGAGCGAGGTGACGCAACGCACGCCCACCCCAACGCTGAAACCGAGGGCCTGAGCGGCCATGCGCGCGGCGGGGTTCTTGGATACATAGATGATCTTACTGCCACCGCTCTTCTTGTAGGCATCGAACCAGCGGGCCCCAGCTTGCACAGCACGGGGATCGAAACCGCTCAAAGCGCTCACATCGATCACCCAAACCTTTTCTGCTGTATTGGCCATGAGAGCCCGGAAGCCATCCAGCTCGCGCTCGCAGAGCGAAGCCGTGATGTGCCCGCCCATTCGGGTCGAGACCATACCTGGGCCCAAAGCCTCAGAAAGAATGAAATGCTCAGATGATCTGTTAGCTGCAGTGCTGGCGAACATGGAGATATTGAATAGAAGAAAGTTACGCCCCAATCGGATGGGTGACCGCCGACTGATTCAGTGGCGCGGGGAGGATACCCCGAGGGCCTCGTCTCGTGAACCGAAGCCGCACAATGCTACCCACACTTGAGACGCATCCCAAAAAGGACCTCCTTTTCCAGGTATTTTCAGGGCAACACAGGCGATCGAGGTCTCCCAATTGGACTGACTCCTGGCTCCCAGGCCGCTTAGCGCAAACGGCCAGGAAGCGTCAGATCGGCGAGAAGAAGCGATGGGACGCAGTGCCTCTGACCGGAACTCGGGCGACGAACAGCGACCCCGCGTCGGGCAACTCGGCCTTTTGTTGCTCGCTCAACCCGATCCGCGCCGTAGTAATATAGAGCTGATCGAGCCTTGGACCACCGAAGGCACAAGAGGTAACGTTACCTCCACCTGGAACCTCCACTTCAAGGGTGCACTCTCCGCTTCGTGGATCGATCCTGAGCACGCGCCCCCCATCGAAGAGAGCCACCCAAAGCTGACCTTCTTCGTCAATGCACATCCCGTCGGGGACTCCTTCGGACTGCGGATCGAACTCGAAAACGACGCGCCGCGTCATGAGAGAGCCTCTTTGGGGTTCGAAGTCGAAGGCCTCCAGGCGATATGTCGGAGAATCAATGTAGTACATCGTGCGACTGTCGGCACTCCAACAAATTCCGTTCGAGCAGGTGACTCCCCTGAGTTGTTCCGAGGCTACCCCCCAGGCCTCCATCCGGTAGAGCACGGCCTTGCCCTCTGCACCGAGCCCTTCGGAAAAAGTCCCCACCCAAAAACGCCCCTGTGGGTCACACTTACCATCGTTGAAGCGTCCCTCCTGTTCGCTCGATCGCGGATCGTAAAAAGGCCCCAACTCTTCCGTATTCGGGTTCAGACGCGCAATGCCTCCGCGCAAAGCCAACAAGAGCTGGTCGTCAGACGTGAGCACCACCGTGCCCACGTCTTGTCCAACAAAGAACTCCCTTTGTTCGGACGTCTCAGGATCGAAAACAAAGACACGCTGCTCCAAAATATCAACCCAATACAGACGTTGATTCTTTTCGTCCCAAAGGCTTCCTTCGCCCAAGGTGGAGGGACGACGCACGACAATTTCGGCCTGGATCTTCTGCGCCCGTGAGCTCATAAAAAGAGTCTATCTCAGATCGACCTGATCTGTCGGCGGGGAGACGACTCATCCGGCGGCCCCCAAGACGCCCTTCTTTTCCAGTCTGGCGCAATAACGCAAGCTGATCTCTCCTCTCCAGGGCACAGACCACAAAAGACCAAAGCCGCTTCTGTTCGCTCGTAGCCTTTTCGCGCAGACTGTCCCCCCATGGAGACCGTTCACCAGATCCTCCGCATCGCGCTTGTCGCCTCCTTCTCCGCGCCCTTGGCTTGCGCCCCCCAGGAGCCAGTACAAGCGCCGCCGGCCGCACCATCACCCCCAGTGGTGAAACCGAAACAGCAAGAACTCAAAAAGCCCGCGTGGACCCTGCCGTCCGGTGATCTACCCCCCGCAGTCTGGCCCGGCACCCTGGAGGCGCGCGTAGCGGCCTGTGAGCAAGACGCAGATCAGCAAACTCTGCTCCTCCATATTCCTCTCGCCCAGGTGCGTGGCCCCGCTGCTGCCGATCTGGCTTTCGATGATGCACTCGTCACACTGAATCCCGTCTCTCCGCTGCACAGTTTCACCGTGCCCGACCATCTGCTGACTCCCCTTGAAAGAAGGGAAGAAGAAGAAGCTCTCCGGCTTGCCGTCTGGGTGCGTCGCCCAACCCCAAAGCAGGCAGAGCCGTCTGAGTCGCTTTCGCTGACTCTAAAAACCATGGCGCCCATCATCGACGGAGAAATAAAAAGCGGCAGCCTCATTCGGCTGAAGGCCAAGCTATCGCGCCCCTGCCCCGCTGGGTCTCAACTTTTTTCAGACTATCTGTCGAGTTTGGGACGGGTCAGCGTGGAGGACTCTCCGCTCACTTGGCTCCTTCGCGCTAGGGATGCAACAAACTCGCCGAGCTCGACCTCCACGCCGCGGGATTCCCCCACCCAGGAGTGGACCCGTTTGATGAAACTATCCAGTGGCTACGATTCTCTCGAAGCTGCCCTTCGCCTACAGGATGCCGTGGGTCCGACACTGCGCAAGGGCACAGGAACGCTTGAGGTCGACAAGATCCCACCACCGGCGCTGACCCCCCATCCGTGGAAGGAGATGGTCGCACGCCAGAGCACCCTGCCCCATTACCAGCCAACCCGGACGCAGCCCTGGGCCGAGCTCGTCCCCGCCGATTTTTACGCCGTCCGGGCCAAGAACTTCGATGCCTTTGCGCAGCTCATCGACCTCGTGGACGAGATAGCCACGCCTGCGCTTCACTTCTTTCAGCCCCAGCGACAGCGCCACAATTTAAGTGCCCGTTATCGACTCGAACTCGGGCTCCCCAAGAGCAAACTGGCGCGCCTCCTTGGCCCGCACCTCGTCGACGAAGTCGTGCTCATCGGAAGCGATCCCTTCCTGCAAAAGGGGTCTGATCTGACTTTGCTCCTTTCGACCAAGCACGAGAAGAAGCTGAAGGCAGCCATCGAATTGCGACGCAAAGAAATCGCCGCAAGCACGCAGCTGCACAGCACTTCGCTGAGCGCCGCAGGTGTGGAGGTCCAGGCTACCGTGAGCGACGATCAAAGCGTGCGCCAACATCTTGCCACCGTCAGCCTGGGCCAGCGACGTTACGTCGTGGTTTCCAATAGCGCCGAAGCCATCCGTCGTGTCCTTGCCACCGCAAACGGGACTCATCCAGCGCTGGCAGCCGAAGCCGATTTCTCTTTTATGTTGGCTCGCGACGCCGAGCGCGAAGATGAGATCTTGGCCTACGCGGGCGACCGATTTTTGATGAAAGCAGCAAGCCCTCAAAGCCGGCTACTCGAAGCGAGAAGGCGGGTCGCCCAAAGTGAACTTTTAGGGATCAGTTATGGCACCTTGCTCTTCCGTTTGATCTACGGCCGACCGCCCCGCTCAGAAACCGAACTCCTTTCGGCACCGTGGATGAAGAAGCGCCGACTTCAGCACGCCACCTCGGAAACGATCTCCTGGACAAAAACGGAGGGCCCGCGTTCGGTGTGGGGCAGTCCCTCACGGCTCACCTCCCTCATCGATTTGCCTCCCCTGAGCCGTGTCTCCCAGGAGGAAGCCGACGCCTACGGCTCCTTCCGCAGGAGCTATGAAGCCTCTTGGTCCCAGCGTTTCGATCCGATCGCGCTGCGCGCGGATGTTGAGCCCGATCAGGTCGAAGTCTTCATCCGGGTCCTGCCGCTGGTCAACTCATCCCAATACAGCGAACTCCAACGCCTGACCGCGGGGGGAGGGACGACACAGTCAGCATCGGTTCACGGGTTCGCAACTCATCTGGCAATCGGACCGGATTCGCCGATCAGGAGTCTGCTCAAAAAGCAGAGTCGCCCGCTCCTCGGAACAGAAGTGAACTTCGACTGGCTCGGAGAATCCGTCGAGGTGGGCATGATGGACGACGCAAGCTTTGTCGAGTTCGCCTTCGATCAGGCGGATGTTCCCTTTCCCCCAGGAATCAAACGAACCCCTCCGGAAGGGAAGTCTGGTTTCGCCGAGGCGATGGCCGCCCTCAAACAGATGCCGCTCTATGCCGCCATCGATGTCAGCAGCCCGACCGCTGCTGCGCTATTTTTGACGGGCCTGAAGCTCGTCGCCGACTCCGCCGCCCCCGACGTTCTCAAGTGGAAAACCCACAGCAAGGTAGGAAAGGTGAGCATCGTCCGCGTCGGCGATGACGATTTTTATGTCTATTATGCGCTTTCAGACGAGCGACTCTTTATCTCCACACGACTTTCAGTCATGCGCGCTCTGCTTCAAGACGGGCCTCCCCGTCCTCCGCTTTCGCCAGAGGCGGCTCACCTCGCTGTCGACTTACTCCCCCGAGCCGAAAGCAGCGCGCTGATCGCCGGCCTCACCTGGCTCAAAGAATTCGAAGCTTGGAACACAGACCGTACCCTATCCCTCGCCGACTTCTTGTTGCGCGCCGCACCTGAAACCCGAGGCGACGCCCAGGCCTACCAAAAGGTGGCCTTGAACTTTCTCGCGGGCGTCCCGGTCACCCTAGACGATCGCCTCTATCGATGGACTTCTGACGGCATGTTCGATCCCGAGCGGGGCAGCTACCATCACCCTCACTGGCCTACGCTCCCGGTCAAAAACAGCCCCGTCGACAAACTCACCTCTGGACTTGAACATCTACGCCTCGAGCTCCGCATCGATGCCGAACCGACCGTCCCCGACGAACAGAGCCTAAGCGCTCGCCTACTTCTTCAACGCCACGCCCCTTGAAGTCGAAAGCTTTGACTTTTGCGTTATTCCTCCGAAGGAGGGCTCTTTGCCTCGGTGACGTAGCGCAAGAGCACGGTCTGGATCCCAACCGGAAACTTCAAAATCAGACGTTCAAACTCTTCGAACTCTTGAGCAAACAAAGCACGAGAGGCCTCCTCGAACCCGGGTAGATCCCCGCCGATGTCCCACAAGAAACGATGAGCCGCATTGATGCGGCTCAAAACCCAATCACTCTTGGCCGTGCGTCGACGCTCCTCATCCACTAATCGACGGAGAGTCGCCGAAGCTCCCCCTCGCTGCGTGCTGAGCCACTGCCAATGGCGCGGCAATAGAGAAACCTCCTTTGAGATCACGCCCAGCCTGGGGCGCCCTCGTCGAGGCGGACTCGACGCCCCCTCCGGCTCCTTCCCTAGGCCTTTTGGAAACAACACCTTTAGTTGCTCGGTGAGCTGCTCCTCATTGGCCTCGAGTTGAACGTCCGTTGGTGCACCGGTCTCGTCGATGTACAGGCTCAGGCGCTGCTCACACTGCCTTCCTGCCCGTTTCTTGAGCGCCTCTATCACCAAAGACAATCGGCCTCGCGCCACGAGTTCGTGCCCGTAGAATCCATAAAATAGGGGTTCATCTTCCATGACTTACCCATTTATACCCGGGTATTATTAACTATTCAATATTTATACCCTGGTTTTATTATCACGTCGCTCGCAAAAGCTTCTTCCCTGATGAAGAGGTCCGTCCTCAAATCTTGATCGAAACAGCTCGCCTCGCATTCTGCGATCACGCAAACTAACACTTCGACCACCTGAGAACTATTTCTATCCTGAACTGATTGTTACGCTACTAGCGGAGCCTTGATGAACTCGAACACCTGCCTCACCTCCCTCCTTCTCCTGCTCTCCACTCCTATCCTCATCACAGGCTGTTCCGGCGAAGGTGGGGGTGACGGCACCTCGACGGGTGTTTCAACCGAATCGACGACCAGCGGCGACAGTACCACAGGAGCGGGTTCGGGCTCCGGTGGACAAAGCTCGGATACAACCGGGAGCGGAGGCAATACGACAGCGTCTTCATCCGGCGGCATGGCAACTGGATCCGGTGGCGCGGCAGGTGGAGGTGCGAACTCAGAAACGGGGGGCGACTCGAGTGCGGGTGGTACGGGCAATATGAGCTCCTCGGGTGGAGCCAGCCCTTCAACAGGCGGCTCTCCCGCGAGTGGAGGCACCGATGGTGGCGGCGGTGAACCGGGCCCAGGCGAAATCAGCATCTTCGACCCCGTCCCTGGTTACGCCAGTGTGGCAGAGGGCACCACAGGAGGAGGTACCGATCTGAGCCAAGCCATCACCGTCAGCACCATGAGTGAGCTCAAGTCAGCGGCCGGAAGTGCAGATCCCCGCATCGTGCTCGTTGAGCCCGGCAACTACGAAGGTTCGCTCAGCGTGGCGGCCAATACCACGATCATGGGGCTCGGACCGGGCGCGAAAATCAAAGGCAACTTGAGCATTTCCGGCTCAGAGAAGTTCAACATCATCATTCGCAATATCGCCGTGCAGGGCAACCACTGCGCCACCTACGACGAGTGCAAAGATGGTTCGGACGCCGTCTACATCGGCAAAGGAGCTCATCACGTTTGGCTCGACCACATGGATATATCAGATGGTCAGGACGGCAACTGCGACGTCACCCGCGGCGGCGACTACATCACTATCTCGTGGAGCAACTTCTATTATACTTATGACAAAGAACACCGCTTTTCGAACTTGATCGCCGGCAGCGACGACGAACCAGAAAGTGTCGGTAAGCTCAAGATCACCTACATGAACAACCACTGGGGCGACCGAGTCGATCAACGACAGCCACGTGGACGTTTCGGCAACATTCACATGCTCAACAACTACCACAAGACGGGTGGCAGCCAGATCCATGGTGTGGGCAAAGATATGGCCCTGATCGCCGAAAACTGCGTCTACGAAGAAAACCGCTCGATCTGGAAGGATATGGGCAGTCCCCGCGGCTGGAAGGGGATGGGCAATATCGGCTCGGGAAGCGACCTGAACGCCTCCATGGGTACTGTCTTTGAGATCCCCTACGAGTATGAAGCTCTGCCTGCCGATCAGGTCAAAACCGCACTCCTTTCCGACGAATGCGGAGCTGGCAATAGCTGCACCCTTCATCAATGAATGTCACACCGAGCAGCCGCCCGCCCCTCACGGACGGCTGTGCGTCATGGACGGGGGCGCCTTCTTAGGCCCGAGCTCAAGACGGCCCAGGCAAGGTCGCGCCCCGGAAGGCAGAGCTCGGCTCGGGCACGACTATCGAATGATGTCCGACGGAATAGGAACCTGACAGGTCTTTGTCGGACTGAGCCACTTGAGCATATTGAGCCACAAGAGTTCAACCTGCTGACCATCGTCGTTTTGCCACTCGCTATCGTAGGTGATCCATTCGTCCCCCCAAACAATCACGTGCCCCGCATCCACTTGATGAGCCACGAGGGCGGCACGGCCATGATCGTCTCTTCCGACCACCTCGCCCGAGCTATCATCCGCCACGACGCCATTGGTGTTGTTGATGTTCGAGATCCCGTGCGCGATGGGATGGTCGGACCAGTCTCTGATAAAACCTGCGAGATTCGTGTCAGAAGAATAAGCGGGGCTAGTCAGGGACAGCAAATGGTTCACATTGACCATCTCTGCCGTCTCGTCACTCTGATACCCCAGGGTAGTGAGCGCCCCTCCGCCCCCCCGCACCCAAGAATCAAATGCCGAAATCTCTGCTTCGGTGAAAGCGGGATGGGCTACATCACTGATGCCGTTCGCTGACAGCTCGGCCGTATCCACCCGAAGGATCACCAACACGTCCAAAGTATCGAGCACGTCGGCGCTCAAGGTCCCATGGCCTATTTCGACCGGAGGAGTCGAGCTGCGCTCATCGAGCCAATCGCGAAAGATATTGCCCCCATTGCTCCAGGGACCAATCGTGCCCAGAGTACCAATCCGCAGACAATCGCACACACCGTCACCGCCGACGTCCACATCATCCACGATACCGTTTCCGTCGTTGTCGATACCATCGCAAAGCTCTGGCGTTCCGTCGCCCCCCGTGGACGTGCCCCCGCCCGAGTCACCCGTCGTCATCGGCAAGTCGAATCCACCGCTGGTCGTAGTCCCCGAAGTCCCACTTCCCGAAGTCGACCCCTGGCTTGTATCGCCGCTGGAAGAGTCTGACCCGTCTAGTCCCCCCGAGCTCTCGGAGCTACTCCCTGAGCCCTCCCCTTCGGGCTCGTTTCCCCCGCTGCAAGCCGTGCAGAGAGCGAAAACACACAAGCAACCCATCCAAGAGAGACGCCGCGGGGAAAAAGAAAAAACTGGCATGGCGGAAGAAACGGGAGAAGTGAGTGGAGACATAAGCCTAGGAACAACCTAGAACTTCGTTGCACCCTATGCCACGAATGAGTCAGTCTTCGCGGACAAAAGTAGCCTATCAACGCAGCGACACGCACCCCTGGAACCCCTAGGGTAGCGCTTCCCTGCTATCGAGGAGCTCAGGCTGCGGTGGGCTCCTGAACCGGGACAACTGCCGTGTTTCGATACCCAGACTCACGTTGGCCGCGTCAGTAGGGCAGGCGAAACATGCGCGGGACCGTTGGAAGGATCGCGGTGAGACATTCAATGTCCCACTGACATTGTCTGACCTTTCCAAGAGCAAATGGCAGGAACAAACTCCTAGACATGCTCCACAGCCTGCGCATCAAAAACCTCGCCCTCATCCAAAACGCCGAGCTCAACTTGGGCTCCGGACTGACCACCATCACCGGAGAAAGCGGAAGTGGTAAGTCGATTCTCCTTGATGCCCTAGCGTTGGTCACTGGAAGCACCCGCTCTCGAGTGCGGGCTTCCAATGGGTGCAGCAGCGGCTTTGTCGAAGCCGAGTTTCGGCCCGACTTTGACGAGCAGGGAGGATTGGTTTCGCTCGAACTCAAACGCACCTTGGAAGAACACGGCTTGCTGGAAGCCTGCTGCTCCCCCGAGGAGCCTTTGATATTAGCGCGGCGAGTCGATGCCTCTGGACGCACCCGATGTTTCGTCCAAGGGCAAACCGTAACACGCGCCGTCCTGTCGCAGATCGGAAGTTGTCTCGTCGAACTCTGTGGCCAGAGCGAAGCCCACACGCTCAGAACGCCAGCGGCTCAACTCGCAGCCCTCGATCGTTTTGCCCAGCTGGGCCCCAAACAGCGCAGTTTGACACGCTTGGTCCTGCTCTTGAGACAACAAGAAAGCGAAATCGAACGCCTCGAAGCCGCCTGTGCCGAGGCGGAGCGTCGACGGGATTTCGTCGAGTTTCAACTCAGCGAACTCGACGACCTCGATCTAGAAGGGCTGGAGGCCCGTCGAGTTCGACTCGATGAGTTGACCGCCGCCACGGCAAGTTTGACCAGCTATGAAGAACTCATCGATACTTTGGACACCTCCGATCAAGCGGTGATTCCCCGCCTGCGATGGCTCTCCGCACGCCTGGGTGGTCGTCTACGAGGAGATCCTCAAGGAACGATTTCTTCTGCCATCTCGACCCTCGACTCCGCTATCCTCGAACTTGAGGAGTTAACCCGCATCTCAAGCTCCGCCCTCGACGACTCGGACCGGGACCGGGCCGAAGCGGAACGCCTACGTGAAGAGTTCTCGGCTCTGTGGAGTTTGGCCCAAAAACACCGAGTAGCCGTGGACGAACTGCCTCAACGTCGCCAGCAGCTCCACGACGAACTGAACCAATGTTCGCTCCGCAAGGACCAACTTGCCGCCGCCCAATCCGACGCGGACACCACCCGCAAAATGGCCCAAGCTGCGGCCGAACAGCTCCACGAAGCACGCTGCAAAGCGGCCCGACTCCTGGACAAGAGGATGAAAAAGGAGCTGGCTCAAGTCGGATTTCGTGGAGCCAGTTTCGAAACGCGCCTGGCCGTGAGCGAACTGACCGCCTCTGGCGTCACCCAGCTCGACTTCGCTTTTTCGGCCAACCCGGGACACCCCGCCGAATCACTCAGTCGTGTCGCATCGGGAGGCGAGATGAGTCGCGTCTTGCTTTGTTTTCGGCTCGCAACCGAAAGCGCGGGGGCACTCTTGGTCTTCGACGAGATCGATGCGGGAGCTGGAGGAAAGACAGCAGAGAAGATCGCGGCTGCGTTGAAACGAGCCGGAGCCCACGGTCAGGTCTTATGCGTGACACACTGGCCCCAAGTGGCCGGCGTTGCGGAACATCAGATTTCGGTAAGCAAGCACATCCTCGACGGAACAACTTATACCTCCGTGGACACAATTTCGGGCGAAGAACGACTGGTCGAAATCAGTCGCATGCTCGGTGGAGCAGAGGAAACCGCCCGAGAACACGCCTGCGGCCTGGTTCAGGGCACCTCGAAAGCGGCCTAAGTACGGCAGTAAGTCGGACTGCCGGCCAGATGCTCATCTTGAAAGACGAGGCGCAACTTGCAAGCACCTAGACCTCGCGTCTTTTCCCTGAAGGGGCGCCCTCATTCGAGAGCGTTAGGCAATTGTAAAGAGAGCGCCTTGGATGACCTGCAACCATTTGGCGCCACGAAAGAATCGAGTATATGGTGACCCAGCCTTGTTTCCGAGTGCGGACCGACTTGGCTCACTTTAGCTTCTCACCCCCCTCCTCTTATCCATCGTCGATTTAATGCGAGCGGTTCATGAGTCATTCGGAAGGACAGTCTGCCGCCAGCCGAAAGCATGAGAAGTATCCACGCCTGGCTCCCCGGGCTCGCCGCCGGACTGACCGCGAAGCGCTCGCCCGCCAGGGAGTGGTCACCCCAAAGCGCCTGAGCTCCGCCTACTTCCCAGGATTTTCTCCCGTCACTGCCCAAAAAGACTGACCGAACCATGTCCTATCGTCCTTACCGCTCACCAGAAGAGCACGCTCCTCCTCCTGATTGGATCTCGGCAGCGGAACGCATCAAACGCAGCGTGCGCACGATCCAGCAAAGTCACACCCGAGAAGATCGGACTCCCAAGGCGGTCCGTGATGTGCACCCCAAACATCATGGCCTTCTTCTGGCTCGATTTGTTGTCGAATCTGAAGAAACCTTCGAGAGCCTCCAGCGTGAGTTGGGCGTCGATTTGCGCATCGGTGTATTCGCCCGGTCGGGACACAGCTATCCCTGCTGGATTCGCTATTCGAGCACGAATAAGGTGCCCCAATCTGACGATATTGCTGACGGTCGAGGCGTGGCTATCAAGCTCATTGATGTCCCTCAAGGAGCTTCTCTACCCGAAGGAAGCCCCCCGACTTTTCAAGAGGGAACCCAGGATTTTCTTCTCGTAAACGGCCCCACATTTTTCGCCAAAGACGCGGAGGAGATGACCATCGCCGCAGAGCTCGAAGCCCAAGACCTCTTTCCCTCGGACTTCCTGTTGACCCGACCGCGAGCTTTGATCGCAACCGTGACCCCCCTCCGATCTCAGGCACCCTCGCCCTTGGATCTCGATTACTTCAGTCAAACGCCTTACTCCCTCGGCCCTCACCTCACTGCCAAATACAGCGTGCGGAGACCGAAGAAACGAAACCAGCGCGCCCAATACGAAAAAGGAGCCAACCACCTCCGCGAGCAACTCAGAGCCGATCTCGACGGCTCTTTTGATCCAAACTCCACCGCAATCAGCCTCGATTTTTGCGTGCAACTAGGACTCCAAGACGAGAGCTTCCCCATCGACGATGCCACAGTGGTTTGGGACGAAAGAAGGAGCCCCTTTGTCCGCCTCGCCCGTATCGAAATCCCCTCCCAGAGGTTCGAGCACAAAAGTCGATTCTCGAAAGCCGAATGCATCGAGTTTAATCCCTTTCATGCGCTGAGTGAACATAGGCCTCTGGGCAGTATCAACTTCGCCCGAGGGTTCGCCTACGCGGCCTCCCAATCCTTCCGCCGCCAGGCTCGGACCAACGCGGAGGCTCCCCTTATGACCTACCAGCGGGAAGAGTGGGAGGCCGAACTCACGCACGGGCAGGATACCAGCCTTGCTGCTGCACCCCTGCCCCAGGTCGCCGATCAAAGTCGACTCGGAGTGATCGTCGACACGGCGGCTCACCTCGTACCGGGACTTCAGAAGCAGATCTGGAGGTTCTTCGCGACCAAGACAGCCTACATCCTGCCCTTGCTCCTGTTGGGCAGCTGCTCTTACTACCACTATCACCATCCCTCCGGAGGCGTTGACCTCAACCTGGCCAGCGTGATGCCGTCCGAGGCGCGCATCCCACCCCGGGTCTACAACGAAAAGTATCGCTCCCGCGCCGCGCGCAGGGCTCTCGAAACGAACGGAGCCTACCTATTTGCGCACCATGAAACGGGAACCGAGTACGATGCGGGTCTTCCGTATTGGGTTTTCCGGGCTCTCCCCCTCATCACACCAGAATACTTCGGGGGTTATCCCGACTATCGAATCCATGGCTTCGATGTGTCCGCGCCGAGTGAGTTCATTGATAACTACCACGGTCTACCTCGAGGCGTCGTGCTTTCTGATACGACGATGTACCTGCTCGGCACGAAGGTCGAGCTCAAACTCAAACGAGTTTCCTTCAATTGCGCCACCTGTCACAGTGGTGAGTACCAGGACGAGAGCGGCAAGCGCGTGGTGGTCTGGGGCATGCCAGCGAATGTCATTGACACCGTGGGTTTCAAGACGGCCTTTCACCAAGCCGCGCGGGATCCGCGTTTTACGGCCCAACGCCTAATCGAGGCGATCAACGAAGTCTTCGCGGCGGATGCCCAGGAACAGGCGGGCACAGGAGTCCCCGAGCCAGCACCCCGACTCACTCCCACCGAAGAGTTCATCTACGGACAAATCGCAGCCGAGATCAAAAAGCAGGCTTTTTCTCGCCCCCTGAAGTGGATGTCCCTCCGTCCCGAAAACGGGCCAGGACGAGTGGATGCCTTTGGCGCACTGCGCTTCGAGTACCTGCGCTTCAGCCAGAACGAGGACTTGGCTGAATACCAAGCAGGCCAACTACGCAATAGCGTAGTCGACCTCCCCTCGGTGTGGAATCAAAGGGCCAGCTACCGCCCTTATCACCACTGGGACGGAAACACGAAAAACGGCCGAGCGCGTAACTTTGGAGCCATTGTTGGTGTAGGCGGTCGCAGCTACAGCATTCATCAGAAGGAAGTAGGGTTGATCGGCAAATGGATCGATGAGCTGCCAGCTCCGCGCTACCCCTTTCCCCCCAGAGCAAAAGCACAAGTCGAACGCGGCAAAGAACTCTACACGCAAAATTGCCAAGATTGCCACGGACAGTATGAGGAGCAAAAGCTCCTCTCGGTGACCGCCTGCATGAAGGAGCCCATCGTTGTGGGGACCGATGAAGGGCGAGCCCGAGCCGTGGACGACGCGCTGATTCGGAGCCTCAATCAATTCGGACAAAACACGGGCCTCTGGGGGCCCAGGTCGTTTCGCAACACGGGCAAATACCTGTGTCCTCCTTTGGACGGAATTTGGGCCCGCGCCCCCTTTCTTCACAACGGTTCTGTTCCCACCCTCGATGACCTACTTCGATCCGAAGCTCAGCGCCCCAAGCGCTTTTACCGGGGGAACACGCGTTACGACCAGAACAAGGGCGGTTTCGTTTCGGACGAAAAGCCAGACACCAGTTGGAAGCACCGCGCCTTCGAATTCGTGACCCAGGAAGAAGACGAAAAAAACGCCGGGAATTCGGCCCGTGGTCATGACTTTTCCGTGCCGGACGAGAGCGACCGACAAGCATTGATCGCTTACTTGCTCACCCTCTGATCCCATCGAAGATAGCGCAGGTTTCTCATGAAGATGATTTTCGAGTTGGTTGCCATGATCGCTGGCTTCGCCACCGTCATGTTGGCTCTCAGCCTTCTAGTCATGTACGTCGTACGCCTCGGACACTTTCTCACCGGACAACGAGGAAACGGTCTCGTGAGCATGCTCGGCTCGGTCAACACCCTCTATCGTCGGGACCTAGGTGACCAAGCCGACGAAGGCGACCAAGCGCAAGCCAACTTCATTCTCGATATTCTCACCCATCCCCTGATGGCACCTCAAGCTGGACACCACCCACTTTCGCCCCGACAACGAGAAGGAAGAGCCGCCTACAGAAAAGCTATACAGCTCGCGGAGCAAAGAAAGGCGATTCGTCGGGAAGACCTTCTCTCGGTGGTACGCCTACTTTGCGAAAAGGGCGAAGGGGGGACCCTCGCGCTTCCGGAACGTTGGTTCGTATTTGTCCCGCCCCAAAAGAGAAACCTGCGGGATTTCGAGCGCTTCATCAACGGAGTGTTTTCCACCATCGAGCAAGCGAGCACCACACGCTTTCGGCTCATGTCCAAGCGCTGGTCTCTCTTGTTTTCGGCACTGCTCGTCGTTGCGGTTAACCTCAATAGCTACGAAGTCTTCCGAGCCATGCGCCAACCCGATCTTCGCGCGGCCCTCAGTCAGTCTCAAAGCGCCCTCTTGGAGCAAGCAGACGAACTCGGAACAGAAGATCAAGAACTGTGGTTTGAAGATGTCGACGAAAGCAAACGTTGGCTTCATGAAGTCGAGGGCGACGCAATCGCGATCAACACATTGCTCAATCACGAAGCCCTCGGCCTGGGATGGGGAGGAAGTCACATCACAGAAGTCTTCGCCCGAGCTCCCCTTCGAGCGGCGCCGCTGTCTGGAAACACCCTTCTCAGCAAACATGATTTCGCCATGGAGATCTTGCTTTGGCTCGCCGGACTCGTCGTATCGTGGTTGCTCTTGGCGCAAGGGCCAGCCTTCTGGGCAGATGTACTCCGCAAAACCACACCGCTCCCTGGTCGAAAGAATGGCTCAAGCAGCTAATCCCCTCGCTCATTCCACTCATGCCGCATAAACTCGTGCATGACCGATGGCCCTCTCCCAAACGACGAGATGCACTGTCAGATGACCGAGATGGCCTCATGAATGTCCGCGTCGAAGCAGCCGAAGTCAGCAACTACTCGGAAGGCATCGTCCTCGTCCGCTTCTTGCCCAATGTGGGGCTCGAACTATCCCATGCCGAAGAAATCATCGCCGCGGTACTGCGTGTGGCCGAGGACAAACTGCACGGCAATTTGGTGGATGCCCGTGAGCTCTTGTTCATGACCAACGAGGCGCGGGCGCGGTTTGGTCGACAGAGTCCACCTACGTTGAGTGCGACTGCAATCCTGGTCGGCTCGAGTGTGCAACGCACCTTGGGCAACATCTACCTCTCGGTGGCTCGCCCTACCAATCCAACCAAACTTTTTTCGGAGACCCGGGACGCCGTTTCCTATTTGCGCGAACAAAACGAAAGGGCCCGACACCTGAGGCATCGCCCTCTTTCCTCGGCCCCTCCTGCCCGAGGTCGAATCTAAGAAGACTGGCCTAAAAGGGCTCTGTGTGAACGCGTCCCCTCAGCGCACAGTCTTGCTCGAACAGGAGCCCCCTTCACCCCCGCCTCCACCTGCTCCTCCGGCCTCCATGGAGTCGGAGCAGTCGTCGTAGTCGGGTTCGGGGGCCATCAGATTGCCCGATCCATAATACCCCGTGCTCATCTTCCCTCCCGAGCCGGTGACTTCTTCTCCTCCGCCGCTCGAGACATCAGGTGATTCCGACGACTTTGAAGTACAGGCGCCTGTTCCCAGATAGCTCACCGCAGCCAAGCCAACCGTCACTCGGAGCAGTTTTCTGGGATTCAAGCGACCGGCATTCTGTCGCGGCTTGCCCGCATCGCGAGTATCTTCGTTCAATTGCTGAGGTCGAGGGCCCGGTGACTCTTCCATGGGTAGATCCTTAGTCAGAGTAGATCTATCCGATAGGACCGCTTTGGTCGACAAAAATCGGCATCGGGGAGTAGATGAGCATTTTTCCCGTATGAGGTGGATCTCTGGCAAGCCATTTGCCGAGCTTGCCATTAGCCTTAAACTTTCATCATGGCTGGTTATTCATCCACCCCCCTAGCCAAGAAGCTAGGCTTTGTTGGGAAAAGCCCCCTCGTCATCTTGGGCTGTCAGCTTCCAGATGGGTACTTCGACTGGTTGGGCGAACTAGAAACGGGCGTCGAATTCGTTGAGCGTGTTTCCGCCCGAGTCCGGGCGGCCCATATCTTCGTGACCCGGCGGGCAGATCTCGAAAAACGTTTGAGCTCCCTGCGCTCCCGACTCAAGTCCGACGCGTGGGTGTGGGTCTCCTGGCCCAAAAAGTCATCCAAAGTCCCCAGTGAAGTCACCGAAGATCTGATTCGAGAAGTCGCCCTGCCTATGGGCTGGGTCGACATCAAGGTCTGCGCTGTGAGTGAAGTCTGGTCTGGACTCAAGCTCGTGGTCCGCAAAGAACTGCGCTGAACTCGTCCCGAATAGATGGTCGCCCAACCGACCCGACTGATTGCCCTGGGCGTAGAAAAGGACGGAGGCAGAAAACCCTGCCACGGGCCATGACTTGAATGTCTCGCTCTTCTTCCGCTGTCTTCTGATTTGCAGCAAAATAGCAGCAGGGCTAAGCTTTGGAACGACCATTGCTACCGATCAGCTCATGAGCCATTCAAAAAAAGGGGAGTGGGGGCCGGCGCCGGCGATCGCTTTGCTCATCGCCTCCGCCTGCAGCGGTTGCTGCATCGTGGGAACGGGGTGCGGCTGCGAGGGCGGGGAGATCGAATCATCCTCGGATGGCCAGATCCAGGTTCCCGACTTGGCAAGCTGGGTCAACGAGGAAGGAACGCTGATCGGGGACTGCCCGACACTGTGTGAGGCAATGGACCCCTACCTCAACTATGACTCAACCAGTTGCACCTTGCACGCGGTGGGCGCCCCCGATCCAGAGGCCATCCAGTTGGCTAGCCCTTCGGGCGAAGACGGGTGCCAGGACAGTTGTCAGGCGGCGACCCTGGATGTGACCTGCGATTTCAGCGCCACTGCCTATTGCGAAGGTCGGCGCCACCAAAGTTGGCTCAGTTCCCCAGCTGGTTCGGGAGCAACCGAAGTCGCTCGTTTTCTCGCACGGGCCGCATCCGCGGAAGCAGCCAGCGTCACTTCCTTCGCCCGCCTCCGCGACGAGCTGAGCGCCTGGGGCGCCCCACCGTCCCTACTCGAACGGACCCGACGCGCCGAGCTAGATGAAGTGCGCCACGCAAGGTGGATGGAGGTCTTCGCCCGAGAGTACGATGGCCAGCCCGTCGAAGTGCCGGTTGCCGATCACGTATCCCGCTCACTGGTCGACCTCGCCATCGAAAACGCAGTCGAAGGGTGTGTCCACGAGACCTTCGCCGCTGCCATCGCTCGATTTCAGGGAGAGCGAGCCAAAGATCGCAAACTCGCAGCCGCCCTCCGTCGCATTGCGCGCGATGAGGCCGAACACGCTCAGCTCGCCTGGGACTTGCATTTTCACTTGACGCCTCAGCTCAACCCGGAGGAGCAAAAGCGCGTCCACCTGGCTTTATTGGAAGCCACACAGCGTTTGGAAGCTCCGGACGAAAGCGCGTTCCTGAGCCCTGACGCCCGCGCTCTTCTGGGGATGCCCAACCCCCAGGAGCGTTTTCTGCTTGCCGTCCGCCTGGGGCGAAGCCTGCAGCAGGTCGAGCAGGCCGTCGCTTGTTGAAGAACCACCCCAGGTCGCTCATCAGTGCACCGCGTGGCTGGTGGAGGTGGGGCGTCAAACCCGACAGGGCGTCTGGCTGATTGAACTCAACAGAATTGCCACGAAGAGAGCATTTTGCTCTGGCTGCGTTTTAGAAGAAGCTCCCCACGAGCTGCACTTCGGCCCCGCTCGGTACCGGCATCAACCCGAGATGTACAGTCGCCCAGCCACGGGTAAGACGTCGCTCTCGCTCGGTTTGCTCCAAGGAAGGCGTCGCCGTCGTATCCTCATCCTCCCCACCTCGGAGCTGAAAAAAGAAGTAGGTAGCCACGCCGGCCCCTAGGACTGCTGCCCCCAAACTGATGTTGCTCAAGAGCCGATAACGTCGGGCTCGATCCAAGGCCTGAGAGCCATCCTTCGTGCAACTGTCAGCAGAAGGGCAGGCTTCGTCCCCCTTCTTCTTTTGACTCAAAGTCATGGCGCCAAAAACTGCAGTTCCAGCCACCCCCAGCGCTCCGACACCAACCCCAGTGAAAGCACCGATCCTGTGTGTCAAGTTCGAAGAGGGCGGGGCGTCTGTGTCGATGGAGCTCGTCCCTGAGCTCGAAACATCATGCATCCCCTCGTTCGATACCTCGGGCACCCCTGCTTCTACTTCCACCTCGAGGGTCTCGCCTTCTTGGATGGTCAATTCGAGCAAACTATTTTCGCGCTGCGGCGCAGAGACGACCCAACGGTGATGGCCTGGGTCGACCGGGAGCCCTTGACCAAAGCCAGCCGCTCCAACCTGCACCACTCCGACTCGGATCGTCGTCTCCACGGGAGAGCCCTTTTTGAGGCGGAGAACCACGTGGGGCACACGCGGTTCAAGCTCCTCGATGTTCTTTTGCACGTAGGCGCGCCGCGGATCCTTCACCGTTAGCTTCTGCTCAACGGCCCGAAACAACCCCCACGCCGTCGCTACGTGGTTTCTCTTCGCTTCGCAGGCCGCCAGATTCAGCTGCGTGCCCAGGGTCGCTTCAATGCGATAACTTTCGGAGAACTTCGCGCACGCCTCCCCATAGTCGCCCTCATCAAAGGCCGTGCGCCCCTGATTGAAGAGGGCTTCAGCCAAGGCAGCGTCGTTCTGCGCCTGGGCCGCTGATGCAATCAAGAGCGAAGCGAGCACCAATGCACCCAGGGCGCCAAAAGAACGAAAAAAAGATGGGGATTTCATTAGAAACGTTGATCCAGCGGGTTGTACTCGGCGGGAGCCGGGGCAGGGTTGGGCCGAGACGCGGGGGTGGGAGCCGGCGTCGAAGCGGGGCGAGGTGCCGGCGCCGAAAGGGAGGGGCGAGGTGCCGGGCGAGGCCGAGACGGTAGGGCGCTCGAAGCCCCTCTTGGTGCGAGTTGGGCTCCTCCTGCCTTCTCCGTCGCAGAAGACTTCTTGGTGCGGGCCACCTCGGATTCGGTCGCCGCCTCCGCATCCCGCTCATGCTCTTTGGTTGGGGGAACAGCTCCCGTTGATTCGGGTGCTGGTTCTTCTTGGGCGCTCGGCTCTGCATGCGCTTTCTCGGCTGCCTGAGAGGCTGGTTCGTCTTCGCCTCTCGATGCGGCCGCGGAGTCTTCTGCCAAGTCGGGGTCTTCCACAGCACTTTGTCGCAAGCCCAATAGTCCAGCGCTCACGAGCAGTACGACCAAGGCTCCCCCTGCGACGAAGGGCCAACGGCTGCGCCCAATCCCCGGCAGCTCCACCTGCTCTCCAGCAACGCCATCCATGGTCGGTGCAAGCTCAGTCACCTGATGAGGTGTCGCCGCGGGGAGTGTTCCTACAGGGATCTCGGCGGCCGAGTTGCGAAAGGGCGGGGCACCCCGTAGCTCCTTGAAAGCCTCGAGCATTTCGCGAGCCGACTGAAAGCGCTCATGCCTATCCTTGTGATTGGCTTTTTTGAACCACTCATCAAAGCCCAAAGGCACCTCGGCCACCATGGAAGGAGGCTTGGGCTCTTCTTTGATCAACTTGACGAGCATACGGCCCAGGGTTTCCTCGTAATACGGCAAGACCCCAGTCATGCATTCGTAGATGATGATGCCCAGCGCCCAGAGATCTGAACGATAGTCGAGATCACGACGACCCTCGGCTTGCTCGGGGCTCATGTAGTAGGGCGACCCGATCAGCATGCCGGTGTTTGTATTGGGCGAAAGTGCCGTCAAGACGGCAGGTTCGACCTTGGCGATGCCGAAGTCGAGCACCTTGGCAACGAACTCGTCGTCGTTGACGTGGAGAAAGATATTGTCGGGCTTGAGATCGCGATGAACGATGCCCGCCTCGTGGGCGCGCATCATCGCTCGCACCGTATGAGTTAAGATCGTGAGCGTCTCTTCAAAGTCGGGAAGAGGGCGACGAAGGAGTCGCTCGCCCAGGCTTTCCCCTTCCAGCTTTTCCATCACGATAAAAGGTGTCGAACCATCGACGCCATGGTCGAGGATTTGCACCACGTGGGGACTCCGCAGAGTCGCCGCGGCCTTGGCCTCGGCTTCGAAGCGGGCAATGAGCGATTCGTCTGCCAACTCGGCATGAAGAAGCTTAACCGCCACAGGCGAACCGAGAGCCAAGTGGTCAGCAAGCCATACCGACCCCATACCCCCTGCACCCAGCTGCTCTTCGAGACGGTACCGCCCCGCAATGACTAGACCAGGAGTCGGCTCCAACATGCGCTTAGCTTATCCCGTGTTCAGCTGCCGGATTCAAGGGAGGTCTTAGTCATCCGTCCCGCCGTCCGGAGCGTCCGCTAAGCTTGGAACCGTTTCTGGCGAGAAAAACAGCTCCGACGGCCGATGTTGAAATAAGGAGCGAAGGCACTGACCGCAGTCTCTCTTGTCTTGGTGACTAGCGAACCCTTGATTATGCTGAAACTTGTGAACCCTTCTTTTCGCGCTTCGCTTCTTCTCTGTCTCATCGCCCCAGGTTGTTTTGTCAGCATCAACAACTTCGACCCGAGCCCCGAGGGTCACGGGGAAGGGGGAAGCAACAACACCCTCGGCGACGGGGGCCACAGCCCCGAACAAGATGAAACATCGGGCGGAGAAGGTGGAGTCAGTGCCACCAGCACGGGAGGGGTCAGTGCCACCAGCACAGGAGGGGACGATCCCTATCCCGTCTCTGACAGCGAATGCGGTAACGGCGATATCGAAGAGGGGGAAGAATGCGACGACGAAAACACCGTCACAGAATCCTGCAAGTACAGCGAGATGTCTTGTGAAGTCTGTGGTCGCACCTGCAAGAAGGTCCCCGGCGTGCTCCACTACTGTGGCGATGGACAACTCGATAACCAAGAGGAATGTGATCGCGGAGACAACAACGGAAAGGGCTGCACCTACGGCGGCACCAAAAGCTGCACCGCCTGCGACGCAAGTTGCAAAGAATACGGTGCTGAGCCCCGCTACTGCGGCGACGGCGTCACCGACGAGGCGGACGGTGAAGTTTGCGATGAGGGAGACAAGAACGGCAGCGGTCCAGGCACCTGCGACGCCAATTGTAGGGCCGTCCAAACCTGCGGGGATGGCATCACTTCGGGCACCGAAATCTGCGACGATGGCGAGAATAATGGCAAGGACAATAACTGCGATCTGAGGTGTGGGCTCCCCTGGTTTGTTGATACTGCAGCCGAAGAAGGCGGTGACGGCAACAGCTGGGCCACCGCCTTCAACAAGCTGGCGACCGCCGTATCTGCCGCCCAGGGACAAGGGGGCGGCGAGCTTTGGGTCAAGGCGGGTGAGTACGAGGGTGACACCTACTTCCGCACTCCTGCGCCGGCCCTCGCCCTCGCCGCCAATGTGAGGGTCTACGGTGGTTTTGACGGCAGCGAGACCTTACGCGCCCAGCGCGACTGGAAAGAAAACAAAACCTACCTGACCCGTGGCTCACACAACGTGGAGCTCGCCAGCCACACCGTGGTGGATGGATTCTACATCACCCAAGCCGACGCCAGCGACGACTACGAAAGCGCCGGTGGCATCAACTTCGATGCCCGGGGTGGTGCCATTTATGGGGTCAATGTGACGAACGTGACACTGAGAAACCTGATCGTCTCTGACAACTATGCCTTTTTGGGAGGCAGCGCCTTCTACCTCAAAGGGAGCTCGGCCATCATTCGTAACGTCCTGATGGACTCCAACGGCGTGGGTCCAGGCGGAGGCAATGGCGGCATCATCGATGGCGGAAACGTCGAAATCTTCGATTCACGCTTCGTCAACCACGGCGTGGCCCTAGGTGCCGGGGCTCTGACAGTCCTCGACGCGGTTTTCCGCATGGAAGATAGCGAATTCTGGGACAATACTGGCTCATACTCTGGCCCGGTTTATCTATCGAACCTCACCGGGACGACTCGCATTACGAACTGTCTCTTCGCTCACAATTGGGGCCCCCTTGACCCCGACCAAGAAGCTGCCAACGCGATCTGGGTTGCAGACGACTCCAAGGTCATCATCACCCACGCCAGCTTCATCCAAAACAACGAGGACGGAATGGAGCCCGTTCAACCCGATGTGCGAGCAGGAGCAGGAACCGAAGTTCACAACGCCGTGAACTATCACAGCTGGCACGATGTCGACTACGTAGGGGTGTCAGCCCAAAATAGCTGCACGATCTCTTATGGTCCCAGTTCCAAGTATCCTATCGCCAAGGACCGCAACCAAGACGGCTTTGACGAGCTCTACCTCCATCCGCTGGGCAACTGCGTCGACGCGGGTGACAACACCGAAGCCGATCTTGCTGGGCTGAGCTGGAGAGATCTGACCACCTCCGAAACAGATTGCCTCGACAGCGGTCGGGTCGACGCGGGCGTGCACTACCCACCTCTCAGCGACAACGTCGGTCCCTGCGCAAGCAACTAGAGCTCACCCTATGGTGGAGACCTCGCCCGCCACGCCCCTGAGCGTTTCTTCGGACGTCCTGCAACGGATCGTCGACTTCTGCGCCAGGCGAGGACACCCAAAAGAAGCTCTCTGCCAAAAGGCTGGGATCCCTCCAGAGTACCTGCTCAGAAAGTCAGTACGGGTTCCCCTTGGAGAGGTCGAGAGACTATGCCTGTGCGCCTTGGATTTGGTGGGCGACCACGCTCTCGGCTTGCACCTCGCCGAGGATATCAAATCGGTGTGGCGCCTGGTTCGCGGCCCACTCACTTGCTTAGCAAAGGGCGTCGGAGGGGTGAGCGAAGGTGAGCCGACACGCGGGGTTTGAGTCAGACTCGTTTCGAGTCGCGCCCCG
Source organism: Polyangiaceae bacterium (assembly GCA_050300635.1). Classification (GTDB taxonomy): domain Bacteria; phylum Myxococcota_A; class Polyangia; order Polyangiales; family Polyangiaceae; genus NIC37A-2. The sequence goes on along the minus strand of JBNKYC010000014.1, from coordinate 43,363 downwards.
CGGCCTGACTTGATCGAACCTGCTCATTTCGTTTAACTGCTTTTTGTGAACGACGATGGAATGACCCCCGCTCGGGTCGAATTCGAGGCTCCCGTAGCTGCTCCCACTGGCCAGCAAGAGGCGGGGGGAGGTCCGCAGGGGAGCGAAAAGGAGATCCCCTTTCGCTTCGAAGGCACGGCAGCGGAGTACTTCAACATCTGGATCGTCAACATTGTACTCACGGTGCTTACCCTCGGGATCTACTCTGCCTGGGCCAAGGTGCGCACCAAAAACTACTTTTACCGCTCCACCTACTTGGGGGATTCTTCCTTCGAATACCGTGCCGATCCTATCAAGATCATGAAGGGTCGCCTGATTGTCGGGACGCTGTTCATCGCAGCCGGTATCAGTCAGCAGTTTTCGATGACCGTCTACGGGGTCATCATGCTGGTTTTCTTCCTCTGCATGCCAGCCATGCTTACCCTATCGGCAGCCTTCAACGCGCGCTACTCCTTCTACCGCAACGTCTCCTTCGGCTTTTCCGGCAAGATCTCCGGCGCCTACAAGGCGCTCTACCTCGGTGGCCTGATTCATTTGCTCACCCTGGGCTTGGGGTTTCCGTACATGCAGTGGATGATTGCCCGCTACTTCATGGGCGGTCACCGTTATGGTCGAGCACCCTTTGTCTGGAACGCCCCAGCAGGCACCTTTTATCGGGTCTATCTGCGCGCTCTGCTCTTCCTCCTCCCTGCCCTGGCTCTAGGTATCGCAGCTGGGTTGTCCATGGTCGACCATCGCGGTGGCCCCCTACCACCGATCCAAGGAGTGATCATCGGGGTCGCTCTTGCCTTGCTCTATCTCGGCCTCCTGTTGGCTACCGGTTATGTACAAGCGGAACTCGCCAATACTGTTTTCGGTCAAACTCAAGTGGGTGAGCATCGCCTTTCCTCGAATCAAAGCGCCGGGGCCGTGATTTGGCTCGTACTGAGCAACGCCCTCGTCGTAGCCTTTACCTTTGGCCTGATGCATCCTTGGGCAAAAGTCCGCATGACGCGCTACCGCTTGGAACACCTAAAACTCCTGCAGCGCGGCCCCCTCATCATTCAAGCCGATCCCGGCTCCGCCGCGCCTGGCCCCATCGCCGATGCGATGACCGATCTCGGCGATTTCGACTTCGACTTCGGGCTCTAATGACCTCTCTCGACCACGGCTGGATCAACGGTCGCTACTATGATGGAAAAAGTAATGAGGCACACCCAGCTCGACTGCGCCTCGCGAATCTGAAGCTAGAGCTGCAGCTCGTCGATGCTTCCCAAGCTACGCTCCACTTTGCCCCCGACGAAGTCGACATCGCGTCTCGTTTGGGCAACACCACGCGTACCTTGCGTTTCCGTAGCACGGCCGCCTTTGAAAGCGATGACAACGACGCCATCGATATCATCGAGAGGGCGCTCGGGCGGGGTGAATGGAGGGCCCATTTTTTGGAGTCGAATGTGGCTTGGGCACTGGGAGCCCTGATCACCCTGATGCTCGTGGCAGGGGTCGCTTGGAAGTGGGGGGTGCCTTGGGCGGCAAAAAAAGTCGCTTTCGCCATCCCAGAAGACATCGCCTACCGGATGGGGGAAGGCAGTCTAGAGACCCTCGACAAGATCCTGTTCGAACCCAGTCAACTGCCGACGCCAAAACAAAAAGAGCTCCACGCGGGCTTTGCGAAGATGGCCGCGGCCTACCCCGAGCTTCCCCTCCATCTTGAATTTCGAAGCGCCTCGATGCCCAACGCCTTCGCCCTTCCCAACGGGACAGTGGTCGTGACGGACGAGTTGCTCGATGTGGTCGAAAGTGACGCGGAGGTTTATGCCGTACTCGCGCACGAAATCGGGCATGTCGAACATCGTCACGCGGCACGCCTCGCCCTCGAAGGAAGCGTTGTGGGGCTGTTCGTGATGGTGGTTTTCGGCGATGCCTCCCAAGCTGCCGGTCTCACAGCTACTCTACCCGCCGTTTATGCGAACGCCGCGTTTTCGCGCGAGCACGAAACCGAGGCCGATACCTTCGCCCTCCAGTACATGAGGCGCGCAGGCCTCGACCCAGGAAACTTCGCCCTCGCTCTCAAACACTTGACCAAAGAAGCCGAAGGGCAAGTGAGCGAACCTCAGGCTCTTCAGTACCTCTCTTCGCATCCAGCAACGGCGAGCAGGATCGCCCGATTTACAAGTGCCGCTCAAACGACCCAACAGAACGAGAAGTGAAGACAATGATCGAGACTGAGTGCCCCCTCTTTCCTCCACTCCTAACGGAGCACGGCTCTTCCGGTAGGCCCAAAAAATTTTGACCGAGCTATCCGAACTCGGTTCGTTTCGGGCCGAACGAAAACTAGCTGCTAAGAAGTCAGTCGTTGCCGGATCTCAGCGCACCTAGAATGCGCGCACCTAGAAGCGTCCTGCCTCGACAGTGGCGTTTTTGCTGCCGACCTACCTGATAACCATGACCTATCGCCTTTCTTCGCTTCTCGTTCTGAGCTTGTTTTCCACTTCGATACTGGCTTGCAGCGGTTCGTCCAGCTCCAATTCGCCCGCAACCGAGGCGACGCCCGGGAGCGGCGGAAGCAGCGCCTCGGGAGGCAGCGGCGGAAGCGAAGGCCTGCCCAGTGGCGGTGCGACGGCGACCAGTGGAGGTGCGACAAACGCTTCCGGTGGCATGACAGCTGGAGGTGGCGCTCCGACCACCGGGAGCGGCGGAGGCAACTCTTCGTCCGACAACGGTGCGCCCGAAGGAAGTCCTGTGCATCGCTTTGGAAAACTGCAAGTCAGCGGCAGCGGTTTGGCGGACGAACAGGGCAGCCCCGTTCAGCTCAACGGACCGAGCAGCATGTGGCTCAACTGGGACGATGCCAACTACGCCACCAACTTCGACGGCCTCAAGTTCATGCGCGACGAATGGGGCATGGAGGTCTTTCGAATAGCGATGGGCATCGAGCCCCAAGACGCCTATCTCGATGACCAAGCGGGCAACAAAGCCAAGGTGCGTACTATCGTCGACAACGCCATCCAGCTCGGAGTCTATGTCATCATCGATTGGCACGACCACAACGCGGAAGAGCACCAGAACGAAGCCACCGAGTTTTTTGCAGAGATGGCCCAAACCTACGGTGATAGCCCCAACGTGCTCTACGAGGTCTACAACGAGCCCCTCGACATCAGCTGGAGCAGCGTCCTCAAGCCCTATCACGAATCGCTCATTGGCACGATTCGACAGCACGACCCTGACAATGTGATCATCTTGGGTACCCCAAAGTGGTCTCAAGACGTCGACGTCGCGGCTTTGGACCCGGTCAGCGGTAGCAACCTGATCTACACGCTCCATTTTTATGCGTGCGAACATACCGATTGGCTGCGTGAAAAGGCCGATGAAGCCCTCACTTCCGGGATACCGCTCTTCGTGACCGAATGGGGCGCCACCGCCGCCGATGGCGGAGTCAACGGAACAGTCTGCGAGACAGAAGCGGAAGCCTGGCACAACTGGATGGACCAGCACGGCGTCAGTTGGACCGCCTGGAAGCTCGACGGCTGTACCGACTCAACCTGCTACTTCGTTGATCGGGAGGTGTCACCGAGTGGCGGATGGACGGACGCCAATCTCAACGGTCACGCCCCCTTCGTGATCGAAAAGATGAAGAAGTAGCGCCGACTCATGCAAACGGACCGTGCCGAGGGCACGATCCGCCTGTTTGCTTGGAGTCGCCCAGGGGTCGAGCTCTCGCCTCAGCCTTACTTCCAGGACTGTATCTCGGTCACCCCTACGTACGCGCCCTCTTGAGGCGTAAACACGACACGCACTTGAGAGGTCGTGACCGCAGGGAAGGTGACCTCGTTCTTGTCGTTCCCCATAGGCACAGCTGGCGACTTCGTTTGATCGGGGACCGACATCCAGGTTTCGCCCACCAAGTACTCGACGTCGAAATCGTCGGGAGCCAAAACCTGGTCGCCGTCTTCGTAGATATAGACGCTCAATTGCCTGATCTCTTGTGGACTCCCAAAGTCGACGCCGACGAAGTCAGTGGCATTGGGAGAGCCGACGTTGGTCCAGCGATCATCCGGTGTAGCGTCGTAGCGAATGTAGCCGTTGATCACTTTGGTTGGACTGTCAAAAGCATCGGTACAACGCGGCCCGGTATTGCTGCGACAGCGAAGCCCATTAGGAGTCTCCTTGGTGTACGAAGCAATCGCGCGTGGGTAGTCCGGCGTATACATCCGGTTGTCCCATGCCTGGAGCCACTCCTGATCGAAGAGCCAGGCGTTAGCCGCGATGTTGTCTAACCTGGGTTCTTCGGGAGGAACTACCGTTGGTGAAACGGTAAAGGTCGCATCAGAAAGATCAGCCGCTTCGCCGATCAAAACGCCATCTTCGTAGATCTTGAGACCTGAGCCATAGCCATAGCGAGTCCCATCCTCATCCCAGATGATGCTCAAGAGATGTCCGTGGTACGGCAAGTCTTGGATCGCGAAGTACGACCAATCGTCCGGAACCAAAGGCTGAAAGTCAAAACTCTCGTCGGCCTGGGGACGGATCCCCAATAGACCGGTCAGGACAAGATCGATGAAGCTCGAATGGTTGTAGTGCTCGCTGAAGTTGACGGCATCATAGACCCACTCTCCGGTATCGGGGTGCGCCGCCTCCGCAACGTGGGGAACCCCGTCGCGGTACTGGAGCTCGGCAAATTGGCTCAAGAGCGAATAATAGGTTTCCTTGGTCGCGTATTCTTGAGGAGCGTAATCCTGAAGCAAATGCGCGAGCCCCTTGAGCATCTGGCTGGAAGCGTAGGGCCAACTTGGTCCGTTCCAATGGCAACAGCTCGAGTCGTCGTGATTCTGAACAGCCGGATAGGACTGGAAGCCAAAATAGGGGTTGGCCTCGATTCGATCGAGTTCGGCGCCGACCCCGGTGCCACGCTCGAAGCGGAGCGAATTCGCACCTGCAATCATCGGCACGTTGACTCGGACTACCTGGGTGCCGGAAAAAGTGCCCCACCCTCCTGTTGCCGGATAGGTGACGGTGGTGGGAGCTCCTCCATTGACAACAAGGTTGTGAGTCGACGGCCCATCGGAGCCATTGGCGTAAAACACATCGACAGGAAAGGTTCCTGCGGCGGGAGCTTGAACCGTGAAGGTGACTCCACTTTCAGCGGCGTCAATTTGTCCGACATACTCGCCGTTCGATGCACTTTCGGAAGCGAGAACATTGGCATTCTGCACCGTCCCCTGCTCGGCTTCATACTCGTGGAAACGCTCCAGCGTCGTCAGGCCGCGGTCCCCCCCAAAGCCTCTCGGATCATCCAGGTACTGCCACGCCGCCGAGAACGAATCATCTGGAAGGCCAAAGGCCCAAGGAGCAAACCCCATCGCTTCGCGCCAGGTCGTCCGAGTAAAATCGAGCCCATTGTTTGATGCATGGTCATTGTAGACCTGCATGAAGAACTCGCGCTGCGGGTCCCATAGAGTCGATTCTACTCCCTCTTTCAGAACTTGAGCGCGCGCCGCAAACTCATCCTGTATTTGAGTATCGCCCACCAGAGCAGCGATGGCACTGATCGCAAGAGCGCTCGAATAGTGGTAGCTGTTGAGGGTCGGGCGATAACCCACGCCGCCACCAAACCAGTCCGAGCTGTGCATGGACGTTTCGGTGTACTCCGTCGCATCCGCCAGCGGCGACTGAAAGTAGAGATCGTAGTTTGTCGGAGCACCTTGAACGAGGATGTTCTCAGTAAACTTGTTGTTCCAACGATTGAAGTGATCAACGAGCTCGCTCAAATTATCCTCGAGCAGCTTCGTGTCGCCTGTGGCGAGGCTGCGCTTGTAGGCGGCGCTAATGATCCACTCACTAAAGTTGCGAATGTGGCCGCGTCCGGACCCGGTCATCCAGAAGTTGAAATAGTCATCGACGTACCTGCGGTTTCTTGCCCAACGACCGTCCCAAATGTGAAAACCCGCCGCATTAGAAAGAGCGCCGTATGAGAACTCATTGCCTGAGTACCAGATCTCGTTGTTGTACTCGGTACTCACATAACCAACGCTGGCCGTCGGATAGCGGAGGTTCCGTTTATAGGTGCTCCAACGGTAGTAATAGACCTCATCGATCGCTTCATCGGGAGTATCAATGAAGGGGATGTTTTCTTTGAACCAACCCGGCTCGTCGATCTCGTAGTCGGTGAGGATCTGATCAGGGTCGAGCACTTCGCCCGTCCCCGGAGTACCACCATCTCCAGGAACACCTCCCGAGCCCCCCGGTGCACCGCCGCTGCCCACTCCACCAGTCGAGATACCACCGCCGCCGCCGCTACCTCCCGGCCCTGTTCCTCCCCCCGAGGTGGAGCCAGTCCCGGCCATGGTGCCACCTGCACCCGAACCGATCTCCCCTCCAGATCCGCCACCGGCTCCATCACCAGGGGAGCCCGTCGAATCGGAGCTCGTGCACGCGAAGTCCAGTCCAGCGATGCTGAGGACCAAAAGAAGAGAAGTCTTCGATACGGTAGGTCTCGTCATGAAGGTGAAGCTTAGTCCCCAGCTATTCATTCCGGTAGCGGCGATAATTCTCCCCTACAGTGCAAAAATTACGTACCTTTGTAGGGATCCCTGCACCCCTCACTTGACCCCGCACTGAGCACTCATCGCCCATGATGACCCGCTTTCACGAGCTCCCAAGTCGGGGACACTGCCATTGACGAGCCCGGGGGTATCGGGTTCCGATCGAACCTAGATCTTGCCCCGCATCGTCTAAAGTCTCAGCCCAGGTTATAGTGCTCCGCGCCGGGCTGAGTCCGGAGGAAGTCGAGTAGAAATAGATGAAGATAACGCTGTGGATCGTGGGGATAGTTGCTCTGCTTTTTGGGGGCATCGCCGTGGCTGCTCTGCTGCAACCCAACCATCTGCATGTCGAACGCCAAATCGAGATTGATGCGCTAGCGAGCGACATGGATCCGTTTGTAAGTGATGTAAAGAAGATCAACGAATGGAGTCCCTGGCATGAGCTCGATCCCACCATGAAGCAAGAATTCTCGAATCCGACTCGGGGAGTCGGCGCTTGGTACTCTTGGTCGGGAAACGAGGAGGTCGGCAGCGGAAAGGCTACAATCACCAGCATCGAACCAGGAAAGGTCACTACTGGTCTCGAGTTCTTCGCGCCCATGGAGGGACAGGCCGAGGCGAGCGTAACCTACAAACAAACCGGCAAGACGCTCACGGTTGTTTGGAACCTCGACCAAGAGATGGGCTTCGTCGACAAGGTCTTTAGCGTGTTTATGGACTTCGACGCCCTCATTGGAGAGGCGTATCAAAAGGGCTTGAGCATGTTGAAGCCCCTGGTCGAAGGCGCGGCGGCCGCACGCGAAGAAGCGACGACGGCACCCTGAAAACGAGATGCTTTCACCTATCAGGCGAAGAATCGGGTCCGTCGTCTCGCCTGATGTCTACAAGAAGCAGTGTCAGTGAATATTTTAAGCGCTCGGAGGATGCATTTCACCCGCTCCTTGTCATGGTGGTTTCAGCTACCCCAAAAATGCGAGGTGATTCGATCCTTTCTGGGCACGGGTCGCATCTCACGAAGCTTCCACCGACGGACCGTCCCATGAACTACTCTTCTTCACGCCCTCACCTCATCCTCTCGTTGTCCACTATCCTGGCTACCGCCTGCGCGGTCGACGGTACTGAGCTACCCGACGGTGACGGACTCGGATCTACCGATGGTCAAAACGCAAGCAGTGGCGGCACAGCTGCAGGAACTGGCGGTGCGAACCAGAACAGCGGGGGGGCAACCTCAAGCAGTGGTGGCAACACCTCGACCGGTGCTGGTGGTGCATCGACCGGTGGTGCCCCTATGACCTCGGGGGGAACGACGGGAAGCGGAAGCGCTGATTCGGGAAGCGGCGGGGAAGCCTCTGGCACCGGCGGAGGCGCTTCTCAAGACGGCGAAATCCCCTCAATGGGATGTGGGACAAGTGCAACTTTAGCCAGTGGCACGCATTCTATCCAGGTCGGCGGGGACAATCGCTCCTTCATTTTACGCATCCCCGAAAACTACGACAACTCTCACCCGCATCGCCTGATCTTCGCATTCCATTGGAGGGGCGGGACGATGGGTGATGTGGATGGAGGGGGCAGCAGCGGTTTCGCCTGGTCTTACTACGGTCTGCGAGAACAAGCTGGTGATTCAACGATTTTTGTAGCGCCCCAAGGCATCGGCAACGGATGGGAAAACCCCGGAGGGCGAGATCTCGCTCTTTTGGACGCCATGGTCAGTCAGATCAAAGACGATTTGTGTATCGATGAATCGCGCGTCTTTTCGATGGGATTCAGCTGGGGCGGCGGCATGAGTTACGGAATCGCCTGTGATCGGGCCGACGTCTTCCGCGGCGTCGCCGTCTATTCTGGCGGGGAACTCAGTGGATGCGGAGACGGCTCGAAACCGGTCGCCTACTTGGGCATTCACGGAATCAGCGACAGCACGACGAGCATCTCTGGAGGGCACTCGCTGCGCGATCGTTTCGTCGGGAACAACGGCTGCACACCGATGAATCCGCCTGAACCCAACAGAGGCAGCCTATCCCACGTTTGTACCTCATATGAGGGCTGTGGAGACAACCCCGTACGCTGGTGCGCTTTCGATGGGGGGCACACGCCGGGCCCAGTCGATGGCGGAGGTGACGACGGAGCTCTGACCTGGACGAAACAGGAAGCCTGGGATTTCATCAGTCAGTTCTAGCTGGACACCTAACTCAACGTTCAAGTCCGCTTTCGCAATATGCCAAAGTTAGGTGCCTTCTTTCCGGGGTCGCCACCGCCACCGAGGGCGACGGCTTGGGTAGCGAACATCAATGCGCTCTGAACGGCAACACGGCCGCCCTCGACGGAGGCACACGAAAGAACGCGTGGCATGTCGTCTGCGTGCGCAGCGCAAGCCCCATTACTAGCGACTTGTAGAGTTCGGACATAAGGACTGAGACATGCAGGTTCGCGAAAGGTCCCCCGGGGGCTCACCTTTTCAATGACTGAACTCCTCACCGTCCAGGGCTTCTTGCTGCTCAAGCAGTGGCGTGACACGCCCCAGGGCTTAGTGTTTGATCTTTGGGTGAGCTCAAATCACGGTCCTGTGCGGGCGCTCATCACAGGCCAAGAGACGGTTCTATTTGTTACCCGCAGTACGCAGACGGAGTTCGGCCGTCGGGCGGAACTGCCGCTCAAGACGATGGGCGGAAAACCCGTCGACGGTTTGTATTTTCACACGCAACGCGAGCTACAACGGGCGCGTTCTGATTTGAGAAACCGCGGCGCGACTCCCCTTGAGGCAGACATCAAACCGGTTGAGCGCTACCTGATGGAGCGGTTCGTGACCGGGGGAATTCAGCTCAAAGGACGTGCCTCCCGCCAAAATGGAGTGCTGACCTTCAGCAATCCGCGCATTACGAGCTGTGACTATCGACCGCACTTTCACGTCCTTTCCCTCGACATCGAAACGGACGGTTTTGACGGCCCTCTTCTTTCTTGGGCAGCGGCGACCCATGACAAACAAACGACCTTTCTCGTCAAGGATGGCGACGAGCGACAAGCATTGGCTCGCCTACAAGACTGGGTGCAGGCGCAAGACCCAGATGTACTCGTTGGTTGGAACGTGGTCGACTTCGACCTCGACTACCTAAACAAGCTCGCAAAGAGACTGAAAATGCAACTCCGCTTGGGGCGTGGGGGCGCTCCGTTGAACCTCATCGAGCCTCAGAGCCCAGAGCAGCCCCGGGTGGCTCGTGTTCCCGGACGCATTGTCTTGGATGGCATAGCCACTCTCCGCAGCTGTACCATGATGTTTGAAAGCTTCGAGCTCGATCACGTAGCCTTTGAGCTCCTAGGGCGCGGCAAAAAAATTGCGAAAACCGGTGATGCGGCGGAAGAGATCCGACGCATGGCCCGCGAAGATCCAGATGCTCTGCTGCGCTACAATTTGGAAGACTGCTGCCTCGTTCTCGACATCTTCAAAAAGGCACGTTTGCTTGACTTTGCCATCGAGCGTCAAAGCTTGACGGGGTTGCTCATGGATCGCAGAGGGGGCTCCGTCGCTGCCTTTGATCAACTGTACCTGCCACGTTTGCACCGCGCGGGATACGTCGCGCCCAGCGTGGGGGACACTCAATCGCGCATCGGTAGTCCTGGCGGCTACGTCATGGACTCGGTCCCCGGACTCTACCAAAACGTTATCGTATTGGACTTCAAGAGCCTGTACCCCAGTATCATTCGAACCTTTTTAGTGGACCCCTTGGGTTTGATGCAACCCGGACAAGATCCAGTGCCCGGATTTGAAGGGGCGCAGTTTGCGCGCGACGATCACATCTTACCTGAACTTGTACGTTCGCTGTGGGAGGCGCGAGACCGAGCCAAACGAAACAAGAACGAAGCTCTATCGCGCGCGATCAAGATCATGATGAACTCGTTCTACGGAGTTCTGGGCACGCCGGGTTGTCGCTTTTTTGACCATCGTCTGGTCTCCTCTATCACTTTACGCGGACATCAAATCATCCAAGATACGCGCGATTACCTGGAGAAGAAGGGTGCGCGCGTGATCTATGGCGACACCGATTCACTGTTCGTTTTACTGGACGAGACGGCGTCGCCCGAGACCTGCGCAACGCAAGGGGCCGAGCTGGCTACAGAACTCACCGAACACCTACGCAAGCATCTGTTAAAAAAATACCGCATCGACAGTTTTCTAGAACTGGAATACGAATGTCACTTTCATCGCTTCTTGATGCCAACGATGCGCGGCTCTGAACTAGGGACCAAGAAGCGCTATGCCGGGTCCATCACCAATGCGGCTGGCAACTTGGCCATCGTGTTCAAAGGAATGGAGGCAGTGCGTACAGACTGGACACCTTTGGCGCGCAACTTCCAGCGCGAGCTTTTCGCGCTGGTGTTCAGTGACCAACCTCACCAAGACTACATCAGGCAGGTCGTAGACGATCTCTTGGGAGGAAAGCTCGATCATCAGCTGGTGTATAGAAAACGCCTTCGACGCGCTTTGCACGAATACACAAAGAACATACCACCTCATGCGCAAGCGGCGCGTAAACAGAAAGCTCCCGGGCGGGTGGTTGAATATTTGATTACGGTAAACGGACCGGAACCGATCGAAGATTTGCGCTCCCCCCTCGACTACTCACACTACTTGGAGCGGCAACTGAAACCTGCTGCTCAAAGTTTGCTGCAGGAGCTCGGCGAGGACTTTGAGACAATTGGTGGCCGCCAGCTCAAGCTGTTTTAGAGACCGAAAAGTACCCACACTCGTCTTCGTCAAAGTCATCGAGGGCGCCACACCCCTTCGAATTCGTCGGGGGCGAGCCACCTTCCCCCACGCCTATCAAAATCCGTGCTCATAGATTTATCATAGGCTTTCGCAACTTTCTCCATGCTCAGGCAAAAAAGTGCGACGCATTCAGCGGCCGACGGACACTAACGTAGTAACGGCCTGCGCATCAGGTCGACCCTAGAGGGGTAAAGACACATCCCCCGTTCTCTCCAGGCTTCCGCGGCTGCACCGCCACCAAAATTTGCAAGCAATTATGGAAAACTACCGCCTTCGACTCAGCACTCTAGCAACGATGGGCCTTGCCATGGCAGTTGGTTGCACGGACGGGCCCTCGGAAGGGGCCGATACCACCACGAATGAGAACACAGGCGCAACGACAGGAAACAACGTCACCGACCCCACGTCCGACACGGATAGCGACGGCCTAGATTTTACAACTGGTTCAGTCGATCTGACCGGTGGCACCACCACCGGGGGCACGATGATGAGCGATGGAGGGCTTCAGGAACTGAACGAGGAGCAGATTGCCGCGATCAAAGACGGCGAATGTTCGGGGGTGACCGCTGCGGCGAAACCGGTTCCACCGGTCATTGAGCTCGTAGTCGACGTCAGTCTGTCCATGAACGAAATTGCCCCGGGTAACGGCAGAAAGTCTCGCTGGGACTTGGCGCGTCCCGCACTGCTGAACGCTCTTGATCAGCTGCCTGACGACGTCGCAGTCGGCCTTCAACTCTTTCCGACCAGCGGTCCCTCCCAGGGCGATTTCGGAATATACTATCCTCCACCCACCGATGCGAACAATTGTGTGGAGTCGAGCAAACAAATTCCAATCGCCCCACTCGGGCCGGCAGGTTCAATGCAACGCACGGCAATTGCCAACGCAATGAATCAGACCAAATTGTACCTCGGAACTCCTACCCATGACGCGTATCACAATGCACTCGAAGATGGCCTGAAGACCTACGAGGGCCCAGGAGACCGGTTCATGTTACTGATGACCGATGGCGCACCCACCCAAACGCTAGGATGCAAAGGCGATGTTGGAACCGCCGTGGCCTTCGAACCCATCGTTGCCGAAGCAGCGGCGGCCGCAGTCGAAGGCGTGCGTACTTTCGTGATCGGTTCTCCAGGTTCCGAATCGACGACGCTCGCTGGCGATACGCGGCCCTTTCTTTCTGAGCTCGCCCAGGTAGGCGAAACGGGCGCGGAAAATTGCTCGACAGACGGTCCCAGCTTTTGCCACTTTGACATGACCCAATCTCCTGACTTCAGCGCCGCCTTGGCGGACGGTCTGGCAGCCATTTCTGACCAGGTAACAAGCACTTGCGTCTTCTCCGCGCCCGACATCGCTGGAGTCGACCGTTCAACCACCAGCGTCATTGTCGAAAGAAGTGATGGCAGCGCCGTGCTGGCCCTCAACGATTCGATGGGCGATTGCACAGAAGGCTGGATTTGGAATGACGCTGGCGAGATTGAGCTTTGCCCAGCCACCTGTGCTTCTGTCGAATCTGACCCTGGTTCGAGCGTCTCTGTTTCTCAGGGCTGTACAACCCTTGTCCGCTAATGACTATGCTCAGTGAGCGTCAATCGCTCGGATGCAGCATAACTTTGCCAGCTCGACGTCCCGCCATCGAGTGACCAACAGCCTCGCCGATCTGATCGAGAGAGTAGCTCGAGTCGACCTCCATCTTCAGCTTTCCACCGACGACGAGAGGAACGAGCTGACCAAATAGAGCCTGTCTTTCTTCGTCGCTCGAGTCCTTGAACCACTGTGAGAGCCAAAATCCCACCAGGGTGATCTGCTTGAAGAGCAACCGGGCCGGCACGATGGGCGACGCCCCTTCGACCACCTGGCTGTAACTGACAAGGGTACCCTTCTTCGTGAGGGAGTCGATCAGAAGCTGCAGATCGGGACCACCTACCGCATCCAGGGCAAGGCGGATGGGAGCCTTGTCCGTCGCCTTCTCCACACGTGAGCTAAGGTCTTCCGTTCCGACCAAGACCACATCCGCGCCGAGTTTCTCGAGATCGGCGACGACTTCCTCGCGACGCACGATGTTCACCGTGCGCAGACCGCGAGCCTTGGCCAGTTGCACCACCGAGGAGCCCACAGCAGAGTTGGCCGCAGTCTGGATCACCCAATCGCCCTCTTTGAGATTCACGAAATCAGTGAGCAGTAGATGAGCCGTCGCCGGACTGGCGACAAGCATCGCGAGCTGATCCAGATCACCGGCAGGGAGAGCAATGAAAGATGCAGCTGGCCCCGTCACTTCCTGCGCCCAGGTGGAACCTCCAAGGATGACCACGGTAGCTCCGACACTCAGCTGTGTGACACCATCGCCCACTTCGACGACGCGCCCGACCCCCTCGCTTCCCGGAGTAGCCGGAAGAGGCGGTTTGACTCCGTAGGTCCCCGCGATCTGCATCACGTCAGCGTTATGAATAGGAGCGGACAGCACCTCGACCCGCACTTCCCCTTCACCCGGCGCACGGGAGGGGGTCTCGACGACCTGGAGGACTTCTTGGGGCGGGCCGAACTGCTCGTAGCTGATCTTCTTCATTGCGGTCTCCTGGATATCGTCGTTTGACGGGCTAGTGCTGCGACCGTTTAAATTTGAGCGTTTCTTGGTCTGTCAGCGTTGAGAGACGGCTCGGCCTTCAGGAAGGGTCGCGACACAAATGGGAAGAGAAAAGGGCGGAGACAGAGAGGGGCGAGCGCGGTTTCGAAGCCGACCTCACTTTCTTGGGGAGAGCTTCGAAACCGCTCACTTCTAAGTCGCCGTAGCACTAGGTGTAGCCCTCAATCAAGTCGCTGCAACAGCACTTGTTCCCAGTAGCCACTGACGAATGGCCGCAGAGCCGAATGGCTCTTGTCGCTTGTGAAAGGTCGGCGACCTCGGCACTCACTCGCGAAGGCGACGCCGAGCGAGTCATCCCGCACAAGCCAGGGACGGCGACCCACAAAGTGAAGGGAGGAAACTTCAACATCCTCGTGGGAGATCCGGCGAGCGGTAAAGAAGAAAGAGAGCACCTGATCCGCTACTATGCCCGCGCGCCGCTCAGTCTTGAGAGGCTGTCCGTCTCGCCAGATGGCAAAGTCGTCTAACCGCGTCAGGACCTCGTCGTGACGGTCGAGAAAGTCAATCCGTTACCCTCGCCCGTCCATCACCGTCCGCTGTGCCGAGTTGAATTTCCAACCAACGATTCGCTCTTCAGAGGTGAAGATTATGAGCCTATCGGAGTCGGGGCGAGTCCGGCCGCGGCGTAGAACAGTCGGGAACTCAGCTCGATTTGTGGAAGGGTTTTGGAACATAGAGGTACGGGGAGCGGGGTCCTGCTCCGAACCAGTCTGCCCCGGCCCTCCGCAGGTCCCGAATCAGTTCGTTGCGGGCCGGCCAGCTACTGGGTGTCCTTGAAGCGAATACCACCTGGCCGTGAGGGCCCTTCAGACGCAGATGCCCTCCTCCGCTGACACTAACGCCAGCCGTGCTTGATGGCTTGGCGGAAGACCTGCCTTTGAAGTGGCAAGATCGATGGCGTTCCAAGCGGCCGCAAAAAAGGCTGTGTCGTGCTTCTTGAGCCCACCATGAAAGTCGAAGTCGTCACCCCAGACAACAACATGGGGGACGTGATCGGCGATTCGAACTCACGTCGAGGCAAAGTTCTCGGCATGAACGAGAGGGGTCCAGGTCTTCTGATCGTGGACGCCGAAGCACCGCGGCCGACGAAGGGGGAGGCGACGGATTCTCCGGCGAACGTGGGAGAGGCAAGCCGGAATTGACTTCCGGTGCCGCCGGGGGAGGGTGCTGCCCCCCCCCAAAAAAAAAGAAAAGAGCGAAGGGATCTGTGCTGGCGGACCATAGAGGTAGGAGTCGTGTCGACTCTGAAAGGTTGAAACATGCAGAGGATGAAGTTCGGTGAGTGGTTCGGAGCGGCCAGCTGGTTAACGGGCGTGCTTTTTGGGGGGGGGACGATCGTGGGGTGTGCATCGTCCGAAGTCGTGGACGGATCCTCAGACGAGGGGAAAAATGGGTCGATTTGGTCGTTTGACTCCGAGGTGCAGCGCCAAGGTGAAGCCAAGAGACTCGGATCGATCCAGATCATGCAGCTCATGGATTGGTTCCCATCCATGTGGGCGCGCTTTGCTCCCCTCGACGGCCCATCGAGCGAAGGGGATTCGGATCAAAGCGTGGAGGTCGTTGGACCATGCACGCTCACCACTGGACCGCTTCAAGATGCATCTGAAGGTCCCTCTCACCGCGCCGGAGAGATCACCGTCACGACTGATGACGAGTTTTCGGCCGTGGGACAGTTCAATTCATTCTCCGGCATATACGACTTCGAGGACGAGGGCACCCTGCGCGGCGCTGAGAAGGTCACCATAGTTGCCGAAGGAGAGACTCTTCCCGCGTTTTCGGCGGAAATTAACATGCCTCTTGCGCCGTTTTTGATTCTTCCCGCCGGTCCGAGCGGCGACTCGCAAGAGGGGGAGGAGCCGAGCGATGAAGGACTGCAAACGAGCGATGAACCTCCGCACGTCAAGCCAAACATCGAGGTCCCGCGCGATGAAGATCTGCAGCTGAAGTGGGATGCACGCGACAGCGCAGAGTCATTTTACGCCTTCTTCTCGGCGGAGGT
This sequence comes from Polyangiaceae bacterium, assembly GCA_050300635.1. GTDB lineage: Bacteria > Myxococcota_A > Polyangia > Polyangiales > Polyangiaceae > NIC37A-2. Next base: position 27,403 of record JBNKYC010000014.1, on the reverse strand, counting down.
CGAAGGGGGTTACAGGACCACAGCCTTTTGCCACTACGATGCGAAGGTCGGCGAGGGGCAGATCAGCGAGGAGGTCCTCTCCCTGTTCCCCGCAGGTACCGACCTGATTCTTTTTTCAGCCAACACGAACAAAGTTGTGCTCGACGAGGGAGAGGTCCAGGTGGTGTCGATGTTCGCGCCAGTCGACGTCGAGCGGCGTGGGCGTCCAAAGCTGATCTTGAAGGAGTGATCATCGGTTCATGTTTCAAGCCGAACGAAACCCCGTTGGCTCCAACTTTCGCATCGAGACCAGTTTCGATTTCAAACAAGCCCCCTCCGACGCCACGAACCCCTCGCTGGTTGAAGAAATGAGCGACGGTTTCTTGCGGGAGGCGAGAGGTGTTACGATCCGGTCGGATGGACCCCAGCCCGACTCGATGCGGTTGGGGTCATCCATCGGTGGGCGTGGCCAATACTCCAATCAAAGCGCGGTTCAAGCAGGGTGGATTCAAGCGAGCTCTTTCGTGGAGCGCCGCTTCAGTGGTGCTCCTCAGTGCCACACCCTCTCTATCAGCTTCGCCTGGGCCGAACCCATCAGCGATCGAGCACGAATCGAGCAGCGATGAACCGTGGCGAGCCGTTCTGCATGTCGACGGACCAGGGTGCTTGAGCGTCGAGAGTTTGGTCCAACAACTACGAACTCTGGAGTCGCCACTACCTCCGCCCGGCGTGATCATTGTCGTACGACAAAGCAGGTCGACGAAAACGCGCATCGAGATCGTGTGGGGTACCGAAGCCGTTGGCGAGCGCGAGATCAAGGTCCAGTCGGTCGGCTGTAGCGCGGTGAATGAGGCCACTGCTTTGCTCATTGTTACCGCGGTGGAATCGCTCGCCTCAACCCTCGCGGCCCCCCCCCAAGCTGTGCCCTCGGCTCAGCAGGGAGCTTTGAAGACTCAGCAGGTCGGTTCGAGATCGGTGCGCGTCGAAACTGAAGTGGACACGTCGATGCTATCCGATTCTGATGATTTCGAGACTTGGGTGGAAGATCGGGGCTCAGGATCTCGGATCCCCCCAGGGGAGCGATACCGGATCAACGTCAGGACTGGTGCTGCGGCGCTGATCTCGTCTCGTATCGAGCCCATGCTATCCGTGCGGGCGGGCCAGCAATTGGTGAGGCGCGAAGCGTGGGCTTTTGGTATCGACCTGGGCCTCATCGCGACCTGGGGAGTACCCCGCGAGAGGGACTTAGACGAGCGCTCCTTTTATCAATCCGAGTTGTATGCGCTGACCGCCGACGGGTGCCTGCAGTTTTTGAAGTATGGCCTGGGATGTGCAGGCATCGCGACGGGATTGGTGCGAGTGCAGGGTGATTCGAGCGAAAACGCCCAACTTGGACTTTGGGCGGCTGCGGTGGTTGGCCTGCACGCCCGGGTACCCATGGGAAGAGGGGGAATGGTCTTTGGCGCGTCCGGTACTTTTGCTCCAATCGCGCCCGAATTTGCCGGTGAAGATGAAAGTAGCGGTCCGGCTGTTCCGCGTTGGGGTAGAATTCTCACCTGGGGTCTAGAATATGTGTTTTAGGTGTCGATTTTCGTGAAGGCTTTGACCTGAACCGACCATCAAGCGAGGGATGTTGGACCAGGCACACAAGCTATCGGCTTCAGAGCTATTTGCGCGACATGCGGTTTTCGTCGCGACTTTTGCTCGACGTCTGGGCGCGCGCCCGGCCGACGTGGACGATCTGGTGCAGGAAACCTTCCTCGTCGTACATCGCAAGGGAGGGTTCCTGGTCGGCGAGGCCAAGCCAACCACCTGGCTCGCGGCGATCACCCTTCGCCTGTTCAAGAACCATTGTAGGCGGGCTGGCCGTAGACCCACCCACGAGCTCGGTGAAGACGTCTCGACCAGCGAGAACCAGCTGGACCGTCTCGAGGCGCGTTCGAGTCTTCGTCGGGTCGAGGCGTGCCTGAATCAGCCGGACCCCGATCGGCGCGCGGTCTTCGTTCTGTTCGAATTACAGGAGCAGAGCTGCGAGGACATCGCGCAGGCCTTGGAAATACCAGTGGGAACGGTCTACTCACGACTCCACAAAGCGCGAAAGAAGTTCATGACCGCTTACAAGAAAGAAGGCGGGGAACGTTCCGCGCTGGCCTCGCAGATCACCACGAAGGAAGAGGCAGCTTTTATCAAAGCTGCGGGAGGCAGACCGTGAGCAGTCCCAAGCGATTGAAGGACATGGCAGAGCTCCCCTCGGCGATGCGCAGCGACCTCAGCGCGGCCCAAGAGCCCCTGCTGTATGATTCGGTGCAAGGGATGAGTGCCTTTGCGGAGCGCCTGTTCGAGCTGGACCCCAATCTGGACGCAGATGCTCTCCCGGGGGGGGAAGGACAGCCCTCGAGCGTCGAGCCGAGCTCCTTGGGAACTGAGGCGCTGAATGAATCCGTGCGAGCCACTGCAACGAAGTTGGCTCAGGGGAGCTATTGGGGCTGGGCGGCTACGGGGATTGCCACCTCTGTCATCGTGGGCACGGCTATCTTTTCTCAAGGTGTCGGTGCTGGGGAACAAGCCAAGCCTGGCGAGGCTGCGGCGAGGCCAGCGGGCCTTCAGCCCAACTCCCATGAGAGTGCCGAGCGTGGTGTAATTGCCGCCCAGCGACGGGAACTCAGCTCCGCCGAAACTGCGATCAAGCCCGCACCCCCAGAACTTCTGGTCAATGTGGAGGACGAGATACAGGGCGCTGAGCCATCGGAGGCGCTCGCCGGTTCTCCACAAAAGAGCGCGACCGTGTCTCAGACTTCGCCGATCTCCTCCGCGCCCTCCGTGAATCGGGCCGCAGGGCTCAAAGAAGAAGCGGAGGAGCTGCGTCAGATCCGCCGGGGACTTTCAACGGACCCCATCGCGGTTCTCGCCCAGATCAATCAGAGTCGTTTCCGACAGCGCGGACAACTCGAACCCGAGCGTCGAGCTCTTGAGATCGAGGCGCTTGTCCGTCTGGGGCGCAGGGGCGAGGCGAAACGTTTGGCCCAGGCGTTTCTCGCGAACTTTCCCGGAAGTCCTGCGCGCGTTCGCATCCACTGTATCGCTGAGCCGGATGCCGGCGATTGCGACTAGATCCCCTTCCGCTCACGCCTGAATCCAGGGCAACCCGCGCCAGAATCACCCCTTTTGGTGATGGTGCTCGGGTCGCCGAGGGTGTTCCAGCCGGTCACACACCGGACATCAGAGCAACGCAAGGCTTCATGCCTACCGCCGCACAGCCCGGACGCACCAGGAGTGCCGAACTCCAAGTCCGGCCTTTTAGCTATTGATGGGCACGCCCGGTTGGATTCGAACCAACGACCGTCGGATTAGAAGTCCGGTGCTCTATCCAGCTGAGCTACGGGCGCATGCGCTTCGAGTTTCGAGGCGCGGGACAAGACTTAGTCAAAGTGATTTGCAGAGTCGAGAGCGGCATTTTCATGGCTGAATCCCCATCAATCCGCGTGAGCTCGCCTCAAGCCGTTCCCCAACGCCCCCAAGTTGAGGAAGCTTCTCACTCGACTTCGTGGCAAGCCGGACGTCAGTCCCGGTCGCCCATGGCCGTCGCCCGAAGAACAAAGTAGAGCAGTTGTAGAATAGCGCTGATCGCCGAGGCAACGTAGGTCATTGCGGCGGCCCGCAAAACCGCCTGGGCCCCGGGGACTTCTGATGAATCAATCATGCCAGTCTCGTGCAGGGCGAAAACGGCTCGTTTGGAGGCATCGAATTCGACGGGAAGGGTGATGAGGGTAAAGAGCACGAAGGCGCTAAAGGTAATGACGCCTAGCCAAACGAGATTGGCGCTCTGCATGAAGAAACCAGCGGTAGCGATGAGCGGCGCCAAGTTGGAGCCGATCATCGCTGGTTTGACCACAAGGGAACGAAACGAAAGAGGGCCGTACTTCTTGGCATGCTGAATGGCATGGCCCGCCTCGTGGGCGGCGACTCCCAAGGACGCAAGAGAGCGCCCGTGGTAGACGTCCGGGGAGAGACGCAAGACGCGCGCGCTGGGATCATAATGATCAGAAAGAAACCCCGGGGTCTCTTCTACCCGAACACCATCGATGCCTCGTTGTCGGATCAGTTCGCGGGCAGCTGCCGCTCCCGTCCAACCCCGTTTGCTGGTCACTCGGCTAAACTTGTGGAAAGTCGACTTCACCCGCGAGCTAGCCCAAAAACTGAGCAGCATACCGGGAATGAGGAATGCAAAATAGAGAGGATCAAAGTGGAACACGGAGTTCAACCTAAGTCGGATCCGGTGCAGAGCAAGGGGCCTTTGGCTCAAAACGCGGTTCGATCCAAGCCCGCGCAAGCTGGGCTCCTGGCGGTATTCCTGATGCTGGGCTGTCAAAAAAACCCAATCCAAGCTCAGTCAGTTGCGGCTCGCTCTACCGAGTCCCCCCCCCAAAACGCCACCTCTCCTTCCCACCACGCCGCGACCAGCCCCTCTGGTGACAGTGCTGCAAAAATCCCCACTCCCCGCAGAGTAGATAAAGAAGGCGTCGAAAGCGAGGCGGGTGCAGGGCGCTTCCAAGAGCAACAGAGTGAGCGAGCCACCCCCTGTGCTGATCTTCATTGTTATCGTTTTGCAAGTCCCCAGGCGGCCCTCACTGCCTTGCTTGAGGCTTACGCCCCTCGGGTTGTTTCTTTTGGCGAGGCCCACGCCCCCGCGCACTATTCGGGCAAAACCACGGTGGCCCGCTTCAAGGACCAGCTCTTCACTGTCTTGGCTCCCCAGGCAAGTTCTCTGACTGTGGAAATCTTGGCTCCCCCCAGAGAGGGATGCGCCGAACAAAAACAAGCCGCCAAGAAGAAGTCAGATGAAATCACCTCGGGGCAAAAACAGAGCAACCAGAACGAATACATCGCCCTTGGTCAAGCCGCACGAAACGCCCAAGTCGCTCCCGATATTCTCCGCGCAAGTTGTGATGACCTGCGGTTCATCGCCAGCCCCAAAGGAGGAGTCCTGGCCTACATGGAAACCATCGCTCGCCTCTTTGCCGACGAACTGATTCGCCAAAATGAGCGAGCATCCCAGGATCGTCCGCTGACCCTTTCTTACGGAGGGGCTCTCCACAATGACGTGCACCCGCGCGAACAGCGCGCTTCTTGGAGCTTCGTTCCCCCAGTGTTCGAAGCAACTCAGGGGCGCTACCTCGAAGTCGATCTGATCGTCCCCGAACTCATCACTGATAGTCCCACGTGGAGGACCTTCCCTTGGTATTCTGCTTACCAAAGGCGCGAAAGCGACGAAACGGATGGCCCGAATTCGACCTGGGTGATCCCCTGGGGCGAGCATTCGGCGGCACTTATTTTTGCTTCTGCACCTGCGCCCCCCTGACCGATTCGGGTGCCAATTCGGTGGAGTTCGGCTCACCCGGGGCGCTTTCCTCTTCGTCTCGCTTCACTTGGCGAATGTCGCTGTAAGGCATGGGTCGAGAAGAAAGTGGCTGCGACGAAACAGGTTGCGACTGCGATGATTGAAACGACGAAGGAGCAGCTTCGGTGCTGCGAGGTTCCTGAGGTGAAGAGACCGAGCGTTGGGTCGAAAGGTCGCCCGGAACAATCGCTTCCAGCTTTTGTTTGAGCTGCGGATTGTTTTCGAGTTTGACCATCCAGTTTTCGACTCGGTGGCGTCGTCTGGATTGGCGATACTTTTGGGTCCAGGCATGAAGCGAGTCATCAGACAAAGAAGCGACCGCTTCATAGATGACCCCCACAGCGCGCTCGACGACGTCTTCGGGTACTGTCCCTGGTTTGCGACGGTTGATCTGATCGGCCATCTGGACCACCACCAACTGATTGTTGATGACGTCCTGCAACATGGTTTGAACTTCGACTATAGTTTGATCGCGGGCGACTCGCTGGCGATGTCGCACCACCCACAACCCCACCGCCTCAACCACAAAAATTCCCGTGGCGCCCCAGAAGAGGGCCCGATCAGGATGCTCCACATGACCAGGGAGCCACAGTGACATCGCGCCGATCACGGAAAGTCCAAGCAGGCAGGCAGCGAGTTCGAGATGGCGAAGGAACAACCCCACGCTTTCATTTTTGGAGTGCCCTAGCCGGGTTACAATGATGACGCCCAGTCAAGTGAATTTGCTCGGCTTTTTATTCACCCCTCGCCGCTAGACCTACTCTCACGCCCCAAGGCCCATCAAGGGTCGCAAATTTTGCAGCACAACACCTCGGGTCGGCGGAGCTTTTCCTTACAGTACGTTCGATGTAGCTATGCCTGATTGCACGCATCTCACTCGCGAAGGGTGATGAGTGCGCTTGACTGAAAACTCAGAGAAAGCGCTGCAAGAAGTGCAGGGCGAAAAGCACGATCATCGGGGATAGATCGAGACCTCCCATCGCGGGGACGACCCGACGCACTTTATCGAACACGGGCTCGGTAATGGAACGCAAAAAACCGATCGCCGGATGCCGCGATTGGGGCGCGACCCAAGAAACGACCACAGAGGCGAGCACAATATAGGAATAAATTCGAAGAGCCTCGCTCAGTAAACTGCTGATCACGGCTGCAATGTGGGGCGGCTGACGGCATCTGGCAAGTGCTCTATGGTTCGGAAGTCATGGCCTTTCGATCTCCGGTGTGGATCCCTGCCCACGCACCCCTGAGCTTTCCCGACCCCCGGGGCTTCGATGCGGACGGCCTCATCGCAGGAGGTGGAGACCTCAGCCCCGAGCGCCTGCTCCACGCCTACCGAATGGGGATCTTCCCTTGGTACGATGAGCCTCCGCTCTTGTGGTGGAGCCCCAACCCCCGCGCCATCATCACCCCCGCCTCACTTCATGTCTCACGCAGTTTACGTCGACGTCTCAGGCAAAGTCGCTTCGTCGTCACCTGCAATCAGGCGCCCGCCGAGGTAATGGACGGTTGCGCTGATCGAAAGGGCGGCACTTGGCTGCGCAGCGAAATGAAGGAAGCTTACCTTGAGCTCTTTGCGCGCGGACATCTCGAAAGTTACGAGGTGTGGGCTACCTCGGACACCAAGGGCGGACAACCCGCCTTAGTCGGTGGTCTCTACGGAGTATTAGTTGATGGTTTGTTCGCGGCAGAAAGCAAGTTTCATCGACAGACCGACGCGTCGAAGGTGGCGCTAGTCTGCGCGGTCAGCGAGCTTTTCGCGCGCGGCGTACGGCTATTTGATGTGCAGTTTCTCACCGACCATTTGGGTAGTCTCGGCGTGCACGAAATCGGAAGGGACGCCTACTTGTCCCGCCTGAGCGAGGCACGCCAGCACAGGGCGGAAGCGCCGCCAGTCGAGCAAGACCTATTGCCCCGTGTCTACAAGCGCCTGCAACAACGAAGGGAAACACGACCGGCTTCGGACCCAAAATGAGCGCCCGACTTGTCGTATCGAGCAGCTCTGCGACAGAAGCAACGGCATTTTCGTCGCGTGTAAGGAATTTTTGCGCCGCTCTCTGCGAGCGGTCCACCTCATGGTAGGGTTCGTCGACCATGGCGAAAGAGATGGAAGGTAAGCCGCAGCCTGTTTACATCATTGAACGCATCCCGGCGGGAGGCGCGCACGGGGTCTCGGACTCGGAGGCTCGCACCGAGGGCATTCCCACGCCGCCCGGTCTGCGCGTCTTTGCCGAACTCGGGCGAGGAGGCATGGGGCGCATCCACCCGGCGACCGACCGCAATCTACTGCGTCATGTAGCCATGAAGCGCCTCGACAAAGAGCTGGCGCGAGAACCCTTTTATACCGGAGGCTTCATCGGCGAAGCTCAGATCACCGGGCAACTCGAACACCCAAACATCGTTCCGGTGCACGAGCTCGCCATCAGCCCAGACGGGGTCCCCTACTTTACGATGAAGTTGATTCGGGGCACCGATCTGCACCGATGGCTCGGAGACCGCTCGCGCCGGCCCGGCTCGACGGAACGCCTACAAGACGGTTTAGAAATATTCCTCAAGATCTGTGATGCCCTCGCCTACGCCCATCACCGAGGGGTCATCCATCGCGACATCAAGCCCGAGAACATCATGGTCGCCGACTTCGGTCAGGTTTACTTGATGGACTGGGGACTCGCCCGTTTGGTCGGAAAAGACAGCGGCTGCGCCGCACTCGATGCGCCCGGAGCGGTAGGAACAGCGGCCTACATGGCACCCGAACAGGCAAAAGGGCACCCTCGCGAACTGGATGAGCGAGCTGATGTCTTTGGCATGGGTGCCGTCTTGTACGAAATCGTCAGCGGCTACACCCCTTACGGAGACACCTACGATCCCGACGAGGCTCTGCGTCGCGCCGCCTCGGGCGAGGTGATTCCGATCGACATCGCAGCCGAAGACATCGGCGCCTCAAAACGGATCAAAGCGATCGTCGCCAAGGCGGTCGCCCCACGCCCTGAGGATCGCTACCAAACAATCTTGGAGCTCCAGAAGGACGTACGCCAGTTCTTGCGTGGAGGTCTGCATCTTCCGAGGCAGAGCTTCCAGCCGGGTCAACTCATCATCAAGGAAGGCGATGTGGGCGACACAGCGTTCATGGTGGTGAGCGGAAAGTGTCGAGCCTTCCGCACCAAGAGTGATGGAACCCAAGAAACGGTGGGAGAAAGCGGACCAGGGGACGTCTTCGGCGAACTGGCGCTGCTTTTGGACGAACCCCGCGCCGCTTCGGTGGAAGCCGTCGACCAAGTAACGGTGCTCGTCTTGGACAAACGCACCATGCAGGATGGCTTGGGCGCGGATGGCTGGACAGGAGCACTGGTGCGTGCCTTAGCTGGTCGCTTCCGCAATCTGGAGCAGAAGGTCCGCGACAGCGGCATCAAACGTTGATCACCGCCTCCTGAACGTCCTCACTTGGACCAAGAGGCAAAAAACTCAGTGAGATCTGATGCGACGATGGGGGCAGAAAACACCAGCTCAACATCCACCGCCCGCAAGGTCTGCTCTAAAGCGGCGAGTCCACGCCGACCTCGCTCCGGGTGAGCCACCGCGCAGGTAAGCCAGGCTCTCTTTTGGTACAACTCCCCAGAGGGAATGAGCCAATCGATGGCATTTTTAAGAGCCCCGGGAAGACTATGGCCATACTCAGGGCAGGCGATGATCACACCTTCAACCGAACGAACTTGGTCTCGAAACTGGTGTACTGAAGAAGGCGGATCGGCTTCGATGTCTGGATTGAAGAAGGGCAACTCATCTAAACGAGGTGCCCGCACGAGCTCATTGCTCCTCCCGAGTTTTTCTTCGATTTGCTCGATGAGGGCGAGGTTCTTCGACCCGCGATGAAGACTCCCTAGCTGTTAATTCCCACCTCCCGGTCACAAAACGGGAAGAGATTTCAGCGAACTCAGGTCGTACTTTCGCCCGCGGAGGACAGCGTCAATTCGGCACACCTTCCGCCGCATCGTCAGTCGCTACGACATGCTCAAACCGACAAGTGAGACCGAAAACAAGGCACGGCTCGCATTTTCCAAGGCTCACGCCAACCAACTTTGGCAGGCTGACACTATGTGTGGTCCGTATGTGAGTCACAAGGGCAAGAAGCTACAAGCCAAACTCATTGCTTTTGTCGATGATGCCAGCCGCGTGTGCTGCCATGGCCAATTCTTTGCAGCAGAAAACACGGACACGCTACTCATGGCGCTGAAGAGCGCTCTCTACATGCGAGGCGTCCCTGAGTGTCTGTATGTCGACAATGGTAGCATTTACGCCTCAAAAGAGCTGGGACAGGTCTGCGGAAGGCTTGGCTGCGTGCTCAGTCATGCGCCCGTGCGCGATGGAGCCGCCAAGGGAAAAGTCGAGCGTTTCTTTCGAACGGTACGTCTCAAATTTCTCACGCGACAACTCGATCTCAGCAGCATCGATTCTCTCAATCGTGCCTTCTTTCGCTGGGTGGAAGATGAGTACAACTCAAAAGAACACTCCACCATCGGCATGAAGCCCATCGACCGCTTTGGACTCGACTTGAAAAGGGTGCGCTTTTTGCCGCCGCACGAAGTGAACGAAGAACTCTTCTTTGTCGAAGAAACCCGCAAAGTCCTGGCCGACAACACCTTCACCGTCAAAAAGATCAGACTTGAAGCGCCGCGAGACATGCGCAGCCGCTCCATCGACGTGCGCTTTAATCGTCAGAACTTTGATCGCGTCGTCGTCTACTTCAAGGGAGAGCGCATGGGTGAGGCGCGAGCAGTGGACTTCATTGCAAACGACCGATCTGCAACTTCAAACGCGAAGAAGGAGCAGACAACACCATGATCCGCACCTATTTCGGTATAGAACAAGATCCATTTCATCCGTCGAACGTAAAGCTATTGCCGTCGCAAGACGAGATCTTGTCCACATTAAGGGTGCACTGCCAGCAAGGAGGCCTTTGCGTACTTGTCGGAGAACCAGGCACGGGCAAGAGCGTGATCAAGCACGCGCTGCAAGGCCTTGACCCCAAGATGCTACTCACTCCGACCGTCAACAGAACGCTGCACACGTATCATTCGGTCTTGCGAACTTTATGTGAGGACTTTAACATCGAGCCCGATGGGCTCGCTCACAAGTGTGGCCCGTTCCATGCAACCGCAGTGCCCTCATCGCCCAGGCCGAGCGCATCAACAAGCAGGGCAAAATGCTTGCACCAATTATTGATGACGCGCATTTGATGGAAGTCGACGCTCTCAGGCGACTTCGGCTGGTCTTTGAAGATTTCCCCAAGAACTACAATTTGGTCCTCATCGTCCAGCCTGAGCTACTTTCGAAGCTGAGTTTGGCTGTAAACGATGATTTACGGAGCCGCGTTACTTACTCGGTGTTACTTCAAAAACTGGCCCCAGACGACGCGATTCAATTCATCCTCAGCCAGCTCGACAAGGTCGCGCTCGGTCACAACACCTTTACCGATGACGCGCTCAGTCTCATCGCGCGCTCCAGCGAGGGGGCGCTACGTAAAGTCCGTAATCTCGCGCTGGCTGCCATGCTAGAGGCCGTGCGCGACCGCACCAAGACGGTGGACCTCAAGCAGGTCAACCGCGTCCTCATGCAGCCCCACTGGCGTCGTGAGCGTGATATGGGCGACTGAACTTGCACGCTACGTCATAGAACGAGCAAAGGGATACGACCGCGTCGGCCGTATCTCTTTGCTCGTTTGTGCGTCAGATTCTCACGCTGCCATCATACTCTACGATGCAGCGGAGACATTTTTCGGATGGTAGTGTGGGAATTCGCCAGAATTTCTACGACCGCAATTTGAGAATTCACTACGACGCTAAATTGGAAATTAACACTTAGCAGCTTGGTCGGGATCCATTTGCAGATCGAAAGAGAGCTCCCATCTGCATCACCGCCTAAGTGTCGCTGAAGCTGACGAGGGCCACGGGGTTGCTCGACTCCACTCCAGCCCTCGCAGCTTAGCTCTCACTTAGGCTGCCTACGCCAAGCAGTTCGTTCGAGCGCAGTGATCCCCTCACGTGATTTCCCAAGATCTTCCGTTGTAGGTAGCTGGTCCCCCGGGATTGCAACCCAGCCCCGGAACGCTCACGTCTACTATGGCAGCGAAGTGCGGCTCACCGGCGGAGTAGATGTACCCGAGATGGACTTTCCCTGAGCCAACCCGCACGTCAACGACCGCGGCGCAAGAGGGACAGACAAACTGCGCGCTGTCAGTGTTAGTCGTGTAGCCACTCACGTTATCGAGAAACGTCTCAGCACTCACTGAGTTCCTGCAGTTGGGGCATTCAATCATCTAAAATCTCACTTCAGCATTTGAACGACGGCATCGCTGACGTCGAAAGAGCCAATGACGGCCTCGGGAGCTCCGCCGCTCGTATAGCCGCCCCACCGAAAATGATAATTTGCACCGCGCTCCAGCCCAGAGGGCATTCGAGCGTTGTGAAGCAGCGGATTCTTGACATCGACACGAACCAATCCACCTCCGGAAGAAAAGTGGCCAGCGTCAAAACCGAGAGACTTCTCAATCGCGCCAAGATCCCCTCCTGCTCGCGCAAACACGTCGTCCATGTGGGCACGGGTCGTGATGTACTGTCCGGCAGGATCGCCTATCTTCGTCTTTCCCTTTACGAACCAGTCGTACTGCCGACGGGTCATCACCCACGACCCGCCTTCACGGAAACGCTCCAAGTGCGAGACAACCCCTACGCGAGAATCAGCGAGCCATGGGCTTGTTGTTGCATCACCTAAGCCCGCTCCCCCCCTTGCACCGATGGGGGAGCGTGACGCGATTTCTAGGGCAAATTTCGCTTCGGCCGATCGCGTTTCTGCCTCGCGCAGGCTCGTTGCCTTGAGGCTCGTTTTCACGACGATGTCGATGGCCTTGATGCGGGTTTCGGCCTTGGGTGCGAGCTGCCCAGCTGACGCGAGCTGCGGGAAAAGCAGCGCTGCCAGCAGAGCGACAAAACGGAAAATGGCCCAGATGGTGTTCATCTGGGCCAAAGGGTAGCGCGGGTGGCTTTCTGGCTAAATGGGGACGGCTTTAGAGCTTCGTGTGACGCGCTCGCCAGAATTCCGGCCGTTGTTTGGGGTGTGCCACAGCGTGGACGACCACCACATCCCCTTCGACTTCGTAGATGATCCCGTGCTGGAATTGCTCCAGTGGGCAGCGGCGCATGGGATCACTGACGATTTGGTACTGCAGAGCTGTTTCTTCGAGCTCTTTGAGCCCCTGGCGCACTCTACTTCTCGAAGTCCTCGGCCGCTCTTTGCTCACCGTGCTCAATGAAATAGACGTACTGATTGTTTACATCGGTCACTGCCCACGGCAGCACCTTCACTTCAAAGCGAGCCACAGCTTAGGGCTTGGCAAACATTTGTTCGAGAGCATCTGCGACCGGAAGCGCCTCGACGTGACCCGCCTTCCACTCGGCCCTTCGTCGGTGTGCTTCTTCAAGCCACGCAGCTTCTACGTCCCCGACATCTGGGGCAAGCCCCAAATGGAGCTTGTGCTGCTCTTCTTCAGAGAGCTGCTTCGCTTCGGCGAGGATGCGTTCGAAGTTCGTCATCGGGGTGTAGTTTAGCATGGTTTCTCTCGGGCTCACTCGGGTGGGATTTAGCTTTTTTCCCGCCGTGGGAGGGCCAGGGGCCCACGGCGGGAAAAGCGCCGAATCCCAAGCAAGTGATCTCAAGGAAAGTCATGCTAAACTCGATGACAATGCAGGCGCTGAAAGCCCGAATCCACAACGGCCAATTGGTCCTCGACAAGCCCTTGAACCTGCCGGAAGGGCACGAACTAGAGGTGCACCTGACCGAACCCGAGATGAGCGACGAAGAGCGTGAAGAGCTTCACGCTTCAATCGTGCGCGGCATCGAGGACGGCGAGGCTGGTCGCGAGATGGATGCGGATGACTTCTTGCGTCAGCTGGCCGCCGAACCGTGAAGGTCCGCTTTGTAGCCGAGGCGCAGGCATCGGTCCGCAAGGAGCGAAGTCGCTGGCGCAACTACCGCGATAGCAAGGATCTTTTTGACCAGGAGCTGCAAGCGGCCAAGTCCTATCTGGCGCATGGTCCGAAGCTGGCAGTCTACGGAGTGCTCGCGGGGCGTCCTGTCAGGAAGTTTCAGCTGCCAAAGACGAAGGTGCACCTCTTCTATGTGATCTACGAAGAGCTGGACTTGGTGAGGATCGTGACAGTCTGGGGCTCGCGGCGAGGCGATCCGCCCGTCTTTGATGACGAATAGCGCTGCTATTTAGCCGCTAGGAAACCCAAGCTACCTGTTAATTCCCACCTCCCGGTCGTAAGAACAGATCGGAATGTTCCAAACTGAGATGGTTGAATCCGGAGTCGAACACAGCCTCAATTCGGCAACGTGGACCTCGATGAGAATCTGAACACCCACTCATCGCTTTCTTGTCCGAGGAGGCAAAGTACGGCTACGAGGTCGGTGTTTGTGCCTCTATCCACCTCGCTTCGTCGAAAACCGGTCGTCACTTGATGGCCTGTTGCAGCGGCTTTCTCTCTTTTCGTGCAAGCACTGCGGGCGCTCGGGGACGCTCATCGGGCACGGATTTATGTGGGGCTACGCAGATGATTCGAGCGCGTGTGAAGTCAGGGGACGCCGTCTCTTTTGCTCAAGCCGGGGCCGCAAGGGGGGCTGCGGACGGACCGTCTCGGTGCTCCTCGCTGAAATGCTCGTCGGATTCATGCTGCGCGCATCGACGCTCTGGGAGTTCTTCTGCAACCTGGCAGAGGGTCTCTCGGTCGAACGCGCACAGCCTGCGAGATGGCGGCTCTCGGTGCGGAGCGCCTATCGCACTTCTCAACGCTTGAAGTCCGCGGCCATCGTTTGGCGCGGGTGGCTGTGCGCGGCGCAGGCGCCCCCGACCTCAGTCTCTCCGCATCCCTTCGCTCAGCTAAAGGCTCATTGCATCGCTGTGCTCGGATCTGCGCCTTTAGCTGAATTTCAGCTCAAGACGAATAACAGCGTCTTCTGAGGACGGACACCGAACGCTCAGATAGCTCTCGATTTCTCGTCACACAGGCGACGCCTCTCTTCTCACAATCCGCACACCCACACGAGACGTCAGTTTCAGAGCGCGGGAAGCGGTCGTAGTGACTCCTTCGTCGCCCCCAACAAGGAGTCCCGCACATGAAACGCGTCAGCCCCGCGACCAAGATGCGCGTGCTCGGTGCCATTGAATTCGCACCCGGCAAGACCATCAAAGCCAAAATCGACCACGTCGCCACTCTCGTCTTCAAGGATGAGGAGGGCGACCCCCTGCAGTTTACCTGGAGAACCATCCAGACTTGGTACTCACGCTACAAGAAGGACGGCATCACGACGATGCGACCCAAGCCACGCTCCGACAAAGGGCGCACGCGCAAGGTCGAGCCAGAGCTCGTCCAAGAGGCCATCGACCAAGTGCTTCCACACTTCCGTGGCCCCACAAATCTCGCCGCCATCTACCGCGCTTGCATCGAAAAGAATCTCCTGCGGCGCGAGCAGTGCGCCCCCAACACCTTCCGTCGGGTCGTGGCTCGTTACGAGATGCTCAAGGACGAGAGTGAGACTCAAAACAAGGCTCGCTTGGCCTTTTCCAAGGCCCATGCGAATCAACTCTGGCAGGCGGACACAATGTGCGGACCCTATGTCTCGCATCGCGGCAGGAAGGTGCAGGCGAGGCTGATTGCTTTCGTCGACGACGCGAGCCGGGTGTGCTGCCACGGGCAATTCTTTGCCGCCGAGAACACGGATAACCTGCTAGCGGCGCTCAAAACCGCGCTCTACAAGCGCGGCGTCCCCGAATGTCTCTACGTCGACAACGGGAGCATCTACGCCAGCAAAGAACTGGGTCAGGTCGCTGAACGTCTCGGCTGCATTCTCAGCCACACCCCGGTGCGCGACGGCGCCGCCAAGGGCAAGGTCGAGCGCTTCTTCCGCACGGTGCGGCAGTCATTCCTCACCCGCAACCTCGACCTCTCGTCCGTCGACGTCCTCAACTCTGCATTCTTTCGCTGGGTCGAAGATGAGTACAACGCGCGCGAGCACTCAAGCATCGGCATGAAGCCCATCGACCGCTTCGGGCTCGACCTCAAGCGCGTCCGGTTTCTTCCGCCACACGAAGTCGCCGATGAGCTCTTCTTCGTCGAAGAGAGCCGCAAGGTCCGCGCCGACAACACCTTTGACCTAAAAAAGACCCGCTACGAAGCCCCTCGCGACCTCAGAAACCGCCAAATTTTCGCCCGTTTCAACCGCCAAAGTCTCGACAAAGTCATCGTCTACTTCAAAGGAGAGCGCATGGGTGAGGCCCGCCCTGTCGACTTCGTCGCCAACGACCGACCTGCGAAGGGAGCAATGAAATGATCCGCACCTACTTCGGACTTGAGCTTGAGCCCTTTCACCCCTCTCACATTTCGCCCCTTCCGATGCAGGAAGAGATCCTTTCGACTTTGCGTGTCCACTGCCAACAAGGCGGCCTCTGCGTCCTGCTCGGACAACCAGGCACTGGCAAGAGCGTGATCAAGCAGGCTCTCAAAGCTCACGATCCGAAGATGCTGCTTACACCCACCGTGAACAGAACGCTGCACACCTATCATTCCGTCTTGCGAATTCTGTGCGAGGCCTTTAGAATCGAGCCTGAAGGGCTCGCTGACAGCTGCGAAAAAGCACTCATCGCCGAGGCCCATAAGATCAACAAGCGAGGCCTGATGCTCGCCCCGATCATCGACGACGCTCACCTCATGGAGGTGGACGCCCTGCGGCGTCTTAGGCTGCTTTTCGAAGACTTCCCCAAGAACCACAATCTCATTCTGATTGCTCAACCCGAGCTCATTTCGAAGCTGAATTTAAGCATCAACGACGACCTCAGAAGCCGCATCACTTACTCGGTTTTGCTACAAAAACTGGCTCCCGACGACGCCATCCAATTCATACTCACCCAGCTCGACAAGGTCGCCCTCGGCCACAACACCTTCACCGACCAAGCTCTCCATCTCATCGCACGCTCCAGCGAGGGCGTCCTCAGACGTATCCGAAACCTCTGCGTCGCATCCATGATGGAGGCTGTCCGAGATCAAACCAAGACCGTAGATCTCAAACAGGTCAACCGCGTCCTCCTCCAACCACACTGGCGCAGAGAACGTGACCTGTGCGACTGAGCCCATCACAAACGACACACTACGTCATCTAAGCGCAAAAGAGGGATACGGCCCGCCAGGTCGTATCCCTCTTGCTATTTCATCCTGCCCGCTACGTCGTACGCGCTACGTCGATACGACCCACGAGGCGACTTTTTCGGACCTCAAATCGGAAATCCGGCCAGAGTCCTACGACCGCAATCTGAGAATCGTCTACGACGCCATTTGGGGAAACAACACCTATGTTTACTTTTTGCCGGGGCTGGCTCCGAGCATCTGCGTCCGACTGAGCGTTCCCACCCGCCCCTCAGATTGAGTGCCCGCGCGGGCCCCTCCTCGGACCTCCCGCGCGGGGGTGCGGCGAATGCCCGATCAGCTCAAGTACCACCTCAACAGCTCGAAGAAGGAAGACCAACGAGGTTGCAGCCTCCCCCGCTCCAGATCATCCAGCTCGCCTACATTGACATCAAAGACCGCTCCAGTGCCGATCTCGTACAAATAGAACCCCTCTCCCTCTCCACTCGTGAGGCACAGGAACTCGTCCCCTACTTCATATGTCTCCCTCACGAACTCAGTTGCAGACGCAAGTTGCGGCGTCGGAAAGGCCGGATCCATCAGCTCCTCACTAGTTCGACGGCTATGAATATTTACCGCTCGATACTGGACATAGAAAACCGCGAGTTCGTCCTCCGGTTGTACGGCCAACGCTTCAAGCTCGCGAAGAACCTCCGTGGCATCATCGCGCCCGAAACTTGCCGGTTGCGCCTTCATCAACTCTTCAATGTCGACTGGAATCACTTCGCCGCCTCCGCCGCACGGTCAATCCAATACTGGCTCTTGTCCTTCCCGAAGAGACCTCGATCCACCGGGTAGTCCGGGTGCTGCATCCTCCCATACGGATGGAGAGCTTCTCGACCGTGCCCCTTTCGAGTTCTGAGATGGGTTTGTTCGCTCAGCTCAAACAAGGAGCCTCGCGCGTCCTGTTTTGAGTGGTGCAGATTCAGTCGTTGCGGCCGACCATTCTTCATCACGTAGGGCGCATTCCCCCGAGCCGCTAGTTGAAGGTTTGTTTCGTTGCCGATCCGGAGATTCCAGTCGATGTCCTGGCGATAGACCGTGTAGTTCTGGCCTGTACCCTTCGACGGAGCCTGCCACTGCACGCGTTCCTTGAAGAATTTGTTTCCAGGGAACTGCCCCACTCCCCCCCTTGCACCGATGGGGGAGCGTGACGCGATTTCTAGGGCAAATTTCGCTTCGGCCGATCGCGTTTCTGCCTCGCACAGGCTCGTTGCCTTGAGGCTCGTTTTCACGACGATGTCGATGGCCTTGATGCGGGTTTCAGCCTTGGGTGCGAGCTGCCCAGCTGACGCGAGCTGCGGGAAAAGCAGCGCTGCCAGCAGAGCGACAAAACGGAAAATGGCCCAGATGGTGTTCATCTGGGCCAAAGGGTAGCCGAGGGTGTCGGACGGCTAAATGGGGCTCTAAAAGTCGCGCTTCCGCCAGTATCCCGGCTTTCGGCGCTGGTGAGCCACTGCGCCTATCGTCACGAGCCCGCCTCGGAGTCGGTAGACCACCGTCACCTTGTACTCATTGATGAAGTAGTTCTTCACCGGCTTTTTCGCGTCCCAGGTATGGGCGCTTTCTTCAAGTTCCTTGATCGCCTCGTCGAAGGCTTCAGCAAACTCGCCTGCCGACTTGGGGCTGTCCTTGAAGATCCAATCGTAGACGCCCTGCGCGTCTTCAGCTGCATCAGGATGCAGCTCCACCTGATAGCGAGGCACGAGTCAGCGATTCTCGAAAAGTCGCTCGCGCGCTTCTGACCACGGGATCGCCTTCGCGACACCGTTGTCCAGTTCCTCAAACCGACGCTCGGCTTCTTTCATCCACAAAGCGGCAATCTCTTGCTCGTTCGGCACAAGCCCAAGGATCCGATCAGCGACTTGCTGCTTCTCCTCGTCGCTCAGTTGCGCCACTTCGGCGACAATGCGCTCTACTTCGGTCATCGGGGTGTAGTTTAGCATGATTTGTCTCGGGCTCACTCGGGTGGGATTCGGCGCTTTTCCCGCCGTGGGAGGGCCAGGGGCCCACGGCGGGCGCTCAGTCTCGGGGTGGGCGGGGAGCCGTGATTCGGGCTGACAGGGAGTCCCCTCGACTGGAGGCTGGGCGCTCAGTTGGGCTCAGTCTGCAGAGCCCCCCAGCGCGAAAAAGTTTTACATAATCCTCGATTATGTAAAAGCGAGAGCGAGGGTAGCCCGGAGGCGCGAGCGGTGCTCTAGAGTTCTTCTGCGTGATGCATTCGTGAGATACGACTGCACCGCTCATGCCGCAGGGCCAGCGCGCGTAATGCGCATTACGCGCGCTGCCGAGCGGAGCGGCTTTTCTCGCGCTGGGGGGCGACAGTGAGTTCATTCGGGCTCCTGGGCACTGTCGAGTTCAAGGGCGTCTTCAATGTCTCGCACTGTAGGGACGCGCTCGGATTCAGGCGGGGCTTCGTCGGGCTCAGTCGGTTTTGCTTTGGCAATGCCAGGGCGCTCTACCTTGGCTGAAGGATGCGTCGCCGCGTGCACTGCTTGCAGCTTTCTGATGCTGACCTGCGTGTAGATTTGCGTGGTGGAGACGCTCGCGTGCCCCAGCATCTCTTGGATGTACCGGATGTCAGCTCCGCCCTCGAGCATCAGCGTCGCCATCGTGTGCCGGAAGAGGTGACAGGAGCCAGACTTGCCGAGGTCCGCCTGATTCACGTAGGTGCGTACGAGCTGAGTCAGGCGATTCGGCGTAAAGCTCTCGCCCTGCGAGGTCAGAAAGAGAATGCCCTCGTCAGGAGGCACGCTTAGCTCCGGCCGCACCTTTCGCTGGTACCGCTCCAGCCACACGATGGCCTGCTCACCGATGGGCACCATCCGGTCCTTCTTGCCCTTCCCCTGCCTCACGAGCAGCGTCCCGCGTTCGCTGTCGATGTCGTAGACCGCGAGATCGATCACTTCCGAGCGCCGAAGCCCCGTCGAGTACAAGACCTCCAGCAGCGCTCGGTCGCGCACTCCCAGGCTCTCATTCGTGTCGGGCTGTTCAAGGACGATGGCGGCCTCCTTCGCCGTCAGCACGTGCTTCGGCAGGCGCTTTTCGAGACGAGGGAGGTCGAGCTCTGAGGCCGGGTTCGAGAGGAGGACGTTCTGGCGCGTGAGCCACTTGAAATAGGCACGGACTGGCACCAGCCGCCCGTGCTGCGCTCGGAAGCTCAGGGGCTTACCGCTCCCCGGCTGCCGATAGTGGAAGAGATACCGCTGGTAGCGCTCCAGCATCGGCTTGGTGACTTCCTGCGGCCGGGTGACGCCCCTCGCCTCCAGCCACGCGATGAGGAATTCGAGGTACACCTCCCGGTTTTCGATCGTGCGGGGGGAGTAGTTCTTCGTCCGCAGATGCAGGCAGTAGCGCTTCATCCACGCCACCATCCCCTCGGGGTCACTCGCGTGCGCCGCCATCCGCGGCTTTCTGTAGCCTCGCTTCGGCATCTGCTGACTACTCGGCGGCTCCCAGCGCTCCGGCGCTGGCGACTAAAAGAGGAGATGTGTGTGACTGCGACGAGCCGTTCAGACTTTGCTTCCCGGGGCGCGTGTTTCGAGCCGGAGGCTTGCGCTGATTGAGTTCATCGCTTCTTTTCTGCGGTGAGACCTCGCTCGCAGCGCTCCGACTACCCCCCGACCGCACCCCGACCAGGGGCCGACCACCCCCCGACCGGTCTACCCTCTCACCCCGACCGGTTTGCGTCGTAAGCTCATCCACGTTGATCAAGCCGGGCAGGTAAGGACGCCCCGCCTGCATGTCCCCGCCCAAGCAAAGCTCGTATTCGTGCCGCTGGCTGTGTCGACCTCGGTGCACCAAAAGAAGCTCCAGCTCTGCCAGACGCCCCAGATGGATCTTCAACTGCGTGTCTCCCCAGCTCGTTCGCTCCCGCACATCCCGACGACTGAAGCGAAAATCACATCGGTCGATGCCCAGACGATCGCATTCGCGGCTCACCAGCTCATCGAGTTGTCCGAGTAGGCGCCGGGTTTGAGGCGGCAGCTCGTCCAGAGTCCGTCCCAGCACTTCATGAGCTAGGTCGTTGGCAATCGCAATATCCTCCGGCTCCACCTCGATGTATTCGAGCGCACGCCCCCGGTGCTGCACCGTCTTGATGGGCCGCTGATGCTGGTGCACCAGCGCCACCGTGTCGATGAGCGACAGGTACTTCATGTGATCGCGGCGCAGACGAGTCTGATGATCAGGAAAGGTCAGCTGCGCCGCGTAAGGATTGACCACGTGTAAGGGTCGAATGAGGCGCTGAGCGTTCTGGTGCAGCCTCAAAAGCCTGGCCTTCTCCTGGCTCGCGAGCAGCCCCTCCAGGGTGCGGGCCATGCGCTGGCGGTCGTGGATCGCGTGCGTCTGCTCGCGCTTTTCGTCGACCGAGAGGACGAGACAGCGGTTGAGGAGTTCCTCGTCGACTTCGATCGCCGTCGTTGTCAGAAAGATCATCACCGGGCCTTCCACGTGGTACTCCTCGGTGATGAGACGGCCCGTGGTCGGGTCCTTGCCCGTGCTCGCTATGGTGAGTTCACCCTCGGATTGCAGGAGCTTCAGCGCGTAGCTCGCCCGCTCGGCTCCCTCCTCTTCGGCTATGGCGAGGATCTTGTGACCGAGGTTGGTCTCGCCCATGTAGAAGAGTGACTGACCCGTCATCGCGCTGTAGCTGATGCGCTCTTCTTCCGGCATCAGATCGAGCACCGCGTCCATCAAGGACGACTTGCCCGCCGCCGAGCTACTTTGCACGACAATCGCGAGCGGGCGCTCAAGCTTTCTGCTCGTCGCTGCCAGGTAGCCAACTAGTTTGTTCGTGCGCTCGCCCACCACGCCGCACGCGTCGAAGTCCTCCAGAATTCGGTCGAGCAAACGCGGGTCGCGCAGGAGTTTCAGGGCTTCTTCCCGCTCCTGGTCGCTCATCTCCCGGGCCTTGCTCTCGTGCTCCCCGGCGCCGTCCTGAGCCTTTGCCTGCTGCTCTTCGAGCTTCAAGAGCAGCTGGCCGAGATCCTTTTTGATGATGCGCTCTTCCGTTTCCAGCTCCTCCGCTGCCTGCTTGATGTACGCCCCTCGCTGGCGAGCGCTGTACAGCTCCAGCGTGTCCACGTGGAAGGTCCCGTCTTCGGTGTGCTGGACCAGGAGATTGACCTTCAGCGCGGCGGGGTTTGGGTTCTTGGACAGGCCCCGCACTCGGTAGCGACGATTGCCGAGTTGGAATTCAAGCTCATCGACGGGGCCACCAGACTTTTCGCCCGCTTCTGATGGCGGCTCAGAGGCAACTAAAGAAGGAATTGGGGCCTCTACAGGCTCGGCTTCTCCCTCGCTCTCATCGGAGTTCTCTTCCTTAGTTGCTTCACGGAGAGTCTCTGCCTGTGGGGGCTCGGGCGCCTGTGTCGTGACCGGAGACACCTGGACGAGCCCCTCTTCTTGCGCCGGCGGGGCACCCTTGCCTAGCCACTCGGCACTCCGCAAAGCTGCTCCCAAGGACTTCTCCGCAGGGCCGACTTTCAGCGCGTACTCGTTCGCGTCCATCCCTTTCGGAAACTTCACTCGCCACGCCTCGATGCCCAGCGCGTTGAGCTCCGTCGCTAGCTTCTCAGCGGCCTTGTCGCCGGCTTCGTCGCGGTCGTATGCGATCATCACCTTGCGCGTGCCGTGCGTTTTCAGAGCTTCTTTCAGCTCCTCCGTGAAGCCCTCGATGCCGTACGAGCACGTCACATTCCGAAAGCCTGCGCACCAAAAGGTCAGCGCATCGATGAGACTTTCGCATAGAATTAGCTCTTTCGATGCAAAGAACGCATCGATGTTGAAGACACCACGATGCGGGCCCGGCAGATAGAGATGATGCGGCGTACCCTTGCGGAGGTGATCATTGATCTTCCTACCGTACATCTCCACCACGCGGCCCTGTGCGTCAAAGATGGGCACGACGAGGGAGCCGTTGAAGTGCTCGTGGCCGCTCTCGCGCAGAATGCCGACGGCTTGGAGTTGTTCGCGCAGAGCCGCTCCTTCTTTGCGGTTTTTGGCGGGCAGGCGGTACGAAAGAGTGCGGTTGGCAAAGCCGAGGCGAAAGGTCTTCAGAAGCTCCGGGTGCTTGAGACTGCGCTTTTCTAAGTACCCGAGAGCTTCGGGGCTCTCCTCAAGCGCTCGCTCGTAGAAGCTCACCACCCGCTCCATCAGCACTTCGTCGCTCATTCCGGTCTCGATCACCCCAGCAAGTTTCCGCGTCGTCGCCTTCTTCGGGGGCTTGGTCGCCGCACCGGCGGGCGACTGCTCGGCAACTAAAGAAGGAGATTCGTCCTGCAGAAGCTCCACCGCGTGCCGAAACGAAACCCCCTCCCGCTTCATCACCCAGTCGATCACACTGCCGCCCGTCTGACAGGCGCCGAGGCAGTGCCAGAGGTTTTTCTCGGGCGTGATCACAAGGCTCGGCGTCTTGTCGTCATGGAACGGGCACCGGCCCAGCAGGTCCTTGCCGTGGCGCTTCAGCTCGACCCCTGCCGACTCTGCAAGGCGCTCAACGCTGATCTGTGACTTCAAACGTTCGATTTCGTCTTCTTTGATCCGGGCCATGCGAGAAAATCCTCCACTTTTTTCGACCAAGCACCGATGCTTGACCCTGTAGCATCTTCGCTGTATTCAAATCAAGCAGATCAGCCGCCTTATACGACCCCGATGTCTGACATTTCTTCTCCACCCACTGCCTGGGCGCTACGATTCCTCGCCATGCAGAGCCTTGATGCTGTATCCGAGGACACAAAAGCAGCCTTCGCCGACCGCCTCCGCGAGCTGAGAAAGGCCAAGGGCCTCTCCCAAAGCGAGCTCGGTGAGAAAGTCGATCTGCACTACACGCACATCGGCCGCTACGAGCGCGGCGTCTCCCGCCCCTCCGCAGACACTCTGCAAAGAATGGCCGACGTGCTCGGTGTCTCCTGCGACTACCTCCTCGAAGGCTCCACCACCGATGCCGCCAAAGCCGACTTCAAAGATCGAGAGCTGCTGCGGCAGTTTCAAGAAGTCGAGAAGCTCTCCGACGACGACAAGCACGTCGTCAAAAAACTCCTCAATGCGTTCCTCATGCAAAAGAGGCTCGAATCGATGATGAAATCCTGAAGGCGCCGCGCTTCAGAGCACACTCCATCAGGCAGCTAAAATGGACTTAGCAGCTTGGGTGAGATCCATTTGCAGATCGAAAGAGATCTCCTCTCAGCCGTCTCCATCGTACGGCTGCCCACCTGCTCTCAGCCCCGCGCTGCACGCACTGTCGCCACCCCCGGCAAAAAGTCGCTTCGCTCGGCGCCTCGCATAAGGCTGCCTTATGCGACGCGGCCCGGCGGCATTGGGCCTTGCACGTCAGACAAAATCAAAGGAACCCGGCAAGCCCATGCCACCGGGCTTCCCCCGCTCCGCTAGACATAATCTGGGAGATTATGATCTCCTTTTTGCCGGGGGTGGCTCCGTCCGATTGAGTCAGACTGCAGGCTCCCACCCGCCCTTCTGAGTGAGTGCCCGCGCGGGCCCCTCCTCGCACCTCCCGCGCGGGGGTACGGCGAGTGCCCCTCAGAATGGCGGCCGATAGTCCTTCGCATTAAGCGCGTCGAAGTTTGACAGACCGGCCTGTTGCAAGACTTCAACAGCCCGTTCGGACATAAAAAACGGCGCATAGCCTTCGCAGTGGAAGAAGTCGGAGCCATCCCAAGCCTCCTCATCCACGTCGAACCCCTCCGGTGGAAGGGTATACTCCTGCCAGCCACAGGCATCGCATGTTTTGACTTTCTCCACACCCGCGCGGCCCACCAAACTCCCTCCTCTTCCGGTAATGTGCATCACCTGTAGATGCAGCTCCGACTGAGCGTGAGCGACAAGAGCATCCAGCCCCTTCCGACGACCTTTGGTCTTGTAACCCACCGGATCATAAAACGAGATCCCGACCAATCCTCCCCGTTCGACGGCTTCCCGAAAACGAACGGAGGCCAGGAGAACACTACCCGCCTGCTCGATATCCTCTAGAGGGGCTATATCCTTGACCACGATCTCAACGGGCACCTCTCCCAAGAGAGACTTGGGAATCAGTCCAATCGCTCCGCATTCCGCGCAATTGACCGCCACGTCTCCACGATGTTCAGCACTTGTCGTGAACGGAACCTTGCGGCTCTCTCTTGGTCGTCGCTTCAATAGGAAAAACTT
The DNA here is from genome assembly GCA_050300635.1 of Polyangiaceae bacterium. GTDB lineage: Bacteria > Myxococcota_A > Polyangia > Polyangiales > Polyangiaceae > NIC37A-2. Next base: position 2,632 of record JBNKYC010000014.1, on the reverse strand, counting down.
CATTTCGCGTCCACATCTCACTTCACAACGAAGTTGTTTCTTCTCAGCCCATCCATGAGCCGATGCGCATTCGGGGCACTAACTGGGCCGTGTGCGCCCTCAAAGAACTCCTGCCAAAACTGATTGTATCGCCCACCATTCGCGCCACCGTGAACTGTACGGAGATGATGTGCTGCGGGTATATCGAAGACATAATCGTCAATCCTATCGATGCCGATCCGCGCGAAATCATCCGCGAACTCTTGCGGAAACGCATGATGCCCATGACGTTTTCCGGCCATCTTGAACCACTTTCCATAGCCAGAGCGTGGTTCATAGAAACCGCCACCGTTCTTACCAGTGTTCCCGCGTACGAAGTCACGGAATCGAGCTTGCGTCGGTCGCTGTCCGGCTAGCCCAGAACGCCGTTTCCAAGCCTTGTACGCCTGCAGACGATTTGCTTGGGGTGTAACAGGCCCGTATTGGACTCCCCCCCTTGCACCCCCGGGAGGCATGCAGGTACATTGGTTGTGGACGAGTACTTCGGCTTCCCCCACGTAGTACTGGTGAGCGCCATCCACCTCGAAGTTGTAGACTGGTTCGGACTCGCTCTCCTTTCGCGTGCTCGACTGCACACGGGTCACTCCCTTGAGAGTTTCGACATCTTCCCCGACCCGGAGACTCTCGGCAGCAATCCATCCACGCTCTGCCGACTGAATGAGGTGCCTGGACGTCACCTCAATCACTTCTCCGGTTTCGAGTCCGATAAGGAGAACGTCACTTGCGTCGTGCTTGAATACCGCAGTAACTGGGCATCCAGGACCGTCTTCCACGGGTGGCCCTCGAGTGATTCCCTTCACCGTCGCCCACCCGCTGATGCCTACCTCAGGAAGGTCGATCAAGGCTCGTGCCCCTATCATGAGAGCGTTTGCCTCAACCCATTCCACCGATCGAAGCAACTCAACCGAACCGAGTTGACCATCAACATTGCGAGCCTCAAGACTGACTATCTGCAGCTCACCATACGACTGATGGCAACTCTCGACTTCTGGAAGCACTCGTTGTCCCAACGAGATCTCTGCAATGGCTTTGTTAGAACCGTCACCCAGTGTGACCTTGGTATCAGCGGTAAAACAAGGGCAGACCAAATCATCAAGCACGCCAACCTTCGATGATGGGACCTCAACTTTCGTCATCAAGTTCCTCAGTCGGGACGAGACATTGGAACCGAGTCTTGACAAAGACGAACTGAGACTAGCTTTCATGAACCGCAATTGGTTCACCACCTGCGTTGACAGTGCCTTCGCTCCACCCCCTCCACCCCAACCGAGTGACGCGGCGAGCAGAGCGCCCGCGAAGGCGCCCTGGGAGCGTTCGCGGAGTTGTTGAGCACGTTTCGTCGCTTCTGGGGGAGCGCGATGTTCCTCGAAGGGCCTAAAGACCTGCCCTGGGTCTTTCATCCAATAGGGAACGCTGAAGTTCGCCCACCATTGAGCATTGTCGATGACCTCGTCCACCACGCCATGCGTATAAATCGCTTCACGCTCGCGCTTCTTGAGTACAGGGTCCCCGTGGGAATCGAGAGGGGGCGAAGGCTCAAGAATCTCTGGTTCGGGAACCGAGGGCGAAATTTCGTCGGTGACCGTCCTCTTCGGCGCCGAGGGATGACGCCCCGTCTTATCTTCCCCAGTGGTGAAAACCTCCTTACCAGCCTCCCACCTCTCGTAGATCAGGCATTGACGCGACGTGTTGTCTGCCCGGCAGACCCAGGCGGTCCCGTCCTCCTCATGTTGATTCCTATGCTCTTCGGAACTCGGATCGTATCCAGGTGACGCAGTCGGATCGTCCAGAGGACCTCCGTTCTCATCTACATAGAAGTTTCCACTTGGATCGACGTAGCGCCCCGGGTTCGCGTTTGCATACATGTAGCGATGCAAACTCGGTGGTGCGCCCGGACTACCTAGGTAACTGTCCGCGCTGATGAAGCGAGCCAAATCAGGATCGTAGTAGCGCGCCTTGGCGTAGTAGAGGCCGCTCGAGGCATCGTACTCGTGGCCGGTGAAGAGCTTGCGATTGTGATTCGCTTGGGGGTCGACTCCTGCGCGCGGGCGACCCCATGGGTCGACTCGGTACGAGGCGACCATAGACCCATCGACAGAGGCGCTGAGGTGAGTCGGGGTCCCGAGAGCGTCATGATGGTAGTAGGAGCGAGCTCCCCCGCTAGCACCGCTATAATCGTCCAGCGCAAGCGCCCCGGACGCCGCGTAGTGGTAGCGCGCGAGGAGCGTATCGTCGGGGCGACGCTCCTCCAAAACGGCCGAATCGTCGTAGAAATAGTCGACGTTTCCTCGGTCCAAACCAGCCGGATCGCGCACGCGCACGCGCATCCCGTCTGCATCGTAGTCAAATTGGCCTAGCACTTGTCCAGCGCCAGGCGGACCGCGCGTGATCTGCGTCAGGTGATCGCGCGCGTCGTAGTCAAAGAGAGTTTCCTCGGTCGTGTTCCCGTCGTCCATGTATCACTTCTCGCACGTTCGAGGGCGGCTCAGCCGGGTGCTCTAGACGCCGTTCTGAGCGCCGTAGACCGAGCTCTTGAGGCGACTTTTGACGGCGCGTGGAAAGCGTCCTGACGGGCATTCTGCCGCGCGCAGCA
>JBNKYC010000013.1:0-11696 GCA_050300635.1 Polyangiaceae bacterium | reverse complement strand
GGCCAACATAGCAGGCTGGACCGGATAGATGACAAAGAAGTCGTACTCGAGCAGAGCCGAGACGATGGGCCCTTGTGAGAGCTCAAGGCAAACGGCGATGGGGGCTCCGTCAAATCGCTCACGAAGCTTGTAAGCCCACTCTCGTATCTTGGCAGGGCTATGCTCCCGTACTGAGAGCTCGACTCTCTTTTCTCCTTGGACTTTCAGGCAAACGACTGCAGAAGCGCAAGTCGTTAGGCAGAGTACACTGCCGCTCTCACTGGTACGCTTTTTTTGGTCGCGAGGTTACAAAATGTAAAATTACTGCCTAGGGGTTACTCATGCTGGCGTGCGGGGTATCGCTCTCAGTTGGTCTTTCATCGATAATGAAAAGATGACATTCAAATCGCCGAGTCTCCTCTTTCAGTGTACCGAAGTGCCACTTTAATCCTCCGAGCAAAGCAGATGTCTCATTTCAGAAAGCCTTACGCTCTCGCTTCCTTGGTACCATGGTGTTTTCTGCCGCCACTGGGGTGCCACGAAAAAGGACCGAGCGTAATCAAAGACGAGGGGACGGGCGGAAGTGAAGGCCATGGTTCATCGTGCAGCTGCCAACCTTTGGACGGATCAACTAACCTTACGGTTTTAACTGAACGAGATTGCTATTGTGAAAACATTGGCGCATGCCCGGTGAGCATTGATGCAGCCAAGAAACCCGGGATGTTCGTACGGGTCGTTGAATATCGCTGCGAGGACGGGCTAGTTCTTATCTCTCGTACAAATGAAATTGAGGGACATGGCTACATATTCGTTCAACAGACCTTGGTTGGCGCCTACCTGGACCTGGACTATGTGAGCTCTTGCGGATTGTCGACCATGTTCGGGGTACAGATAGACGACAAGTCAGCGTGTGACTATTGCATTACTTCTCACGGGACCCAGTTTGTTGCATCTGAATACGATTGCTTGTCTTTAGAAGACTTGCCAGACGGATTTGCGACCGGGGTGGGTGGAGCTGCCGGCGAGTCCTCAACTGGATAATTCAGCGAGAGTAGACGTTCCAGATGCTGTCTCGTTGCCGGCTTCAGCCTTCAACGCAGGGACACCTGTTTGTCCCGCCCGCGTCACTGAAAGGAAAGAACCGAGATTGTAGAACTCGCGCCGCGTTGGATCCACGTACGGAGAAAACGAGAAAAGCCGGGAGCAACAAGGCCGCTTTGCGTAGAATCGAGCTTCTCGAACGTGAGCTTTCCGCAGGTTGCTTCTCAGTCCCGGTTTCACTGCAATCCGGGGTCGTCGCCCGCTCTCTTCCCCCATGGAGGGAGCGGGCCTATCGTTTTACCGCTTGCATTTGATGCGGCTGCAGAAGCGCAAGTCGTTAGGCGCACTTTTTCGTTTATAACGACTCTATGATTTTTGACTGTCGACCAATTCTGTACGCCACCAACGTGAACAAGAGCCTCGCCTACTATGCTGACGTTCTCGGGTTCAAGATTGGATGGCGATGGTCCGACGAGAAGTCCTGCCTACTGGAAGAGAGCGATGAATTATTCGAGGTAGGCACCGCGCTTGTGGGTCGGGACAAGGTGCAGTTCATGCTCGTCAAGCAAGCGCAGGGCCAACCTGGAATGTGGCTCCATCTCGATGTTGAGTCCGCTGAGGAAGTGGACGCGTTGTACGCAGAATGGTTGAGCCGCGGAGCTTTAATTGTCGAGGCTCCTTCTTTGCGCCCGTGGGGCACGTACGAAATGCGAGTCCGGGACCCGGATTCACACACGATGCGCGTTTCGTCGCCACCCCATTCGTGAAGTGCTTCGACCGCGAACCGCGAGACCGACGCTGCCGTTTGAGCCCCCGCCTCAGCTTGCAAGCCCACATTGCCCTTCCTAATTCGCATCCGACCAACTCTCGGCTCTACTTTCGCAATGGAAGTTCAATTGTCCGCCGCCGAACTCGAGAGACTGGCCGAGCGTGCAAAGTCGTTGGGAGTGAGCCCCGAACAACTCCTGCGCGCAGCGGTCACGGACTACTTCTCCAGACTTGATCAGGGGTTCAAGGACACTGTTGAAGACGTCCTCATGGAAAACGCTGAACTTTTTCGGCGTCTTGCCTAATGCGACGACTCAGTCGAGATCAGGTCGTCTTCATACACCAACGTTTGATCGAAACGTCAGGCGGATCGCCCGGTCCGTCGAAGTGGACGACGCCGAACGGACAGTGCTGTCCGTAACGGCAGGAACCCTGAGCCGCGATGCATTCGAGACTTGGGTTCGCCGCCGGGTCTCCACCATCGGCGCCTAACGAAATAGGGTTTTCGCGGTGACGCGGGTAAGGTCGCTCTGCGACCGTCCCGTGGCCAGCGCTAAAAGCTTTGTTGAACAACCCGCCGCGGCTCGGCTAGAGCAAGCGAGACCCTTGGTGCGTTTCATGGAGCGACGAAGCGACAGAAACGGTCAATCCCGGCGCATCGAGGGCATGAGGCACACCATTTGGGAGGTCTTGGAGTGAATTCGGCTTCGATCGTCGCGTGAAATTTGACGAGTCCGCGTAGAGAGGTGACGCAAGACGCACCGGTACGCAGACGCGTCTACCGCGTGCCGAGCATGTGCAGTGGCTCACATGTCGTAGGCGGCTCGAAACAGCACGGGAAGCCGTGCTGCCTCACCACCTCGAGTCGCAGCGCCTCATTGAGGCGCAATCCGAGCCCGTAGATCGTCTGAAGTGCCATCCGGCGAGTGGGCTCACGCACGGCACGGAGCAGGCGCAGGGTCTCATCACGACTCAAGACATTGGGCAGCTTCTGGGGGACTTTCACGCGCACGAAGTCCAAGACCTTCCAATCCTGAGGGCACGTGTATGTGAAGAAGAAGCGTAGTCTGCACAGCGATGTTTCGTGTCGAGGGAGCCAGCATTCGCTCGTCGCGCAAGTGGATCAGATACGAGCGAACGTCCCGGTCAGGGCGGACGGCTCCTTTTTCACGTGCTGCAAGAATTGACGGACCGCCCGCCAGTACGCATCCCGTGTCTTGGGTCGAAAGTCTTTCAGCCGCATGTCCTCGCTCATTCGATGTCGAAGCGTTGTCAAAGTGCTCATCGTCGTCTCCATGAAAAGGCGACGACCCCGCGCCGCCGCCTAGGGACAATGATGGGTGACTGGTCGGCGATGGCTTGCCGGAGACGGTCAGCTGAATACTGGCAAGCATTGAACGGCGCGTGCGCGCACGCGTGGACCTCAAGCTACCGCGCTCAAGCGCGGTTTCGTTCAACAGGCCATTTCTGCCGACCGCGGTCGTCGAAGCTTTCGTTTCACCCTTGAGGTCATCCATCGGCCGCCGCTCCTTCACTCCCTTTGGTCGTGGCGGCCGCTCGGTGTAACCTGACAGCGCCTTGCGCGGCAGCAGAATGGCAGGGCGTTATGCCGACCCGAATTTCAGAGTTGGGAGAATGACGGCTTCGTGGTCCGCTAAAACAAGCCTGGGAAGACGTCGGGGTAGTGGAGCGTTAGATATAGGTCTCCCCGCTCAGAGTCTGAAGAAACGATACCATTCTCCAAGAGCGCTTTGACGACATTGCGCCCCGTGCGCTCGCTGCGCCCCGCTAGTGTCCATGCTTCTCGTCGAGAAACGTCTCCATGGAGCATTCGTCTTAGAATCGGAAGAGCTTGCTCCCGCAGTTTGCCTTCGAAAGTGCTAGCGGCAACAGCCTCCAACCGCTGTTTGAGATTCTCCAGGGCGTACACGCCTCTCATGTACGTGATCTGGTCAAGCGCAACGTGCAGGAACCACTCTACAAAGCGCTCTAGGCCTCGCAAAGTCAATCTCCCGCGTCCATCGTGGTCTCCCGCTCGGATAACATCAGCTGCCGCGAGCAGTCGTTTATACTGACCTTTCGGATCATCGTCCCACGTCAACAATCCCCTGGAGAGTCCTCGAGAAATGGACCAGAGACCACCACCACCGGCGCCCGCATGTCGGACCTGGGCATGAGTCAATACACGTATAGTTCGCCCGTTGCCCTCAGCAAAGGGATGCAAGTGTAGTAGCCGGTGATGCATTGCTGCTGCGTTGACCAGCTTGCTGGCGCTCATCCCTTTGCGTTCCCTATATCGTTGAAAAATGGCAGACGTCAATTCGTCCACGTATTCTCCGAATGGGGGAACGTGCTCTCCAACCTGCACATTCATTCCAGGTCCCCTCAATTGACCTGGAATTGCGCAGTAGGTGGCACCCTTTACCTCAAGCAGTTCTGGAGATACCTTGAACAGGGCGCGGTGGAAGACATTGAGAATTTCGGGAGTGAAGACGTCATCATCGCTCACCTCCAGGTCATCGATTCTCAAATGTAGTGAGGCAGAGGCTACCGCTCCTATCATGAGGGCATCGGTTGGATTTGCGCTCGCCTGATTCATCGCCTTGAGAATTTCCAGCGGACGCGTGTCGTGGCCCTCAATCAAATTCGACGCATACGTATTCACCGCCGCGGTCAGTTTACGCAACCGTCTGCCCAGAGGGACGGCAAGGCTTGCTCCCAGTTGTCCACCTTGTGCTATTACTTCGCTCGCAAGGTCGAGCATTTCGCTCCGTTTCGGGCTGTCCGGGAGCACTAGGGGTTCGAAGTTAGCCAGTGTAACAATATCTGCCACTAGCTAGTATATACCACACAGCTTAAATATTGGGAAAAGCTTACTCCTGTTGCCACTAATAAAGCCCATTTTTGCCACTAGCGTACCAGGCTAGTGGGGTAGGTGTCGGGTTTGCCGGTGTGCCAATTGCATCCCGGGGGTCTTATGGAATGGGCGCTGGCTACCGCCGGATCCAAGTGCCGACAAGCTGCTGCTAGTCCCGCAAATAGAAGAGGGGCCAAGGCGGGGCTGGCATAACGAAATAGGGTTTTCGCGGTGACGCGGGTAAGGTCGCTCTGCGACCGTCCCGTGGCCAACGCTAAAAGCTTTGTTGAACAACCCGCCGCGGCTGGGCTAGAGCAAGCGAGACCCTTGGTGCGTTTCATGGAGCGACGAAGCGACAGAAACGGTCAATCCCGGCGCATCGAGAGCATGAGGTACTCCATTTGGGAGGTCTTGGAGTGAATTCGGCTTCGATCGTCGCGTGAAATTTGACGAGTCCGCGTAGAGAGCTGACGCAAGACGCACCGGTACGCAGACGCGTCTACCGCGTGCCGAGCATGTGCAGTGGCTCACATGTCGTAGGCGGCTCGAAACAGCACGGGAAGCAGCGCTTTTTGATTCGAACGCACGACCTCGCGAAGCTCATCGGGCAGCGCAAAGACCACGTGAAAGTACGGCACTGGGAGCAAGAGATTACGCTGAGTTTCAATTGACTTTTTCGCTTCGACGCTGGGTCGTCGCCCGCTCTCTTCCCCCGTGGGGGGAGCGGGCCTATCATTTCTTCGCTTACGTTTGATGCGGCTGCAGAAGCGCGAGGCGTTCGACGGTCTGGACGGAGCCCGACTGTGACGCGACAGCCCCGAATAAAGCCAAGTCAACTCCGCGCTTTCGGGCTAGGTTTCGCGCCGGGGATAGGACGCTTAGCGCGCCCCTTCGTGCTCTGATATGCTTGACTTATGCAGGGTGAATTGAAAGCCGAGGATGTTGCCCCCCTGGTCGCGAAGCTGAGTGCTCCGGAGCGAGCCCGACTCCTTCGATTGATTGCAACGCTAGGAACCGACGGACGTGTTTACGCCGCAAGTCCTCCTTCGAACGACGAGTTCGGAACTGACGAAGACCCGCTCGGTTGGGACGCTGCCGGGTGGGAGGACGTTGGATGAAGCGGGGTGAGATTCGTTGGTACACGTTTCGCGCTCCTGACAAACGACGACCCGTCCTCATCCTGACCCGCGATGAAGTCGCAGATCAGCTGAACGAGCTCATCGTCGCCCCCCTCACCCGAACCGTACGAGGCCTCGCTACTGAGGTCGTGTTGACTTCTGATGATGGAATGCCGGTGATCTCTGCGATCAACTTTGACCACGTTGCACTCGCTCAGCGGGCTCGTCTGGGAGCAACGCTCGCTTCGTTGCCGGAATCGCGCTGGTCGGAGGTGCGTTCAGCGCTCCTCACGGCATGCGGATTCAACGCAGCGGACTGACCAGCGTGCGGGGCGCGCTTTCTTCTGAGCCTCATCAGTTATCGCGCAGGAGATGACGCCGTCGAAGCCGCTAAGAAAAAACCGTGGCGACCCGAGCTCTGGGATCTCTTTGCGGAGCTGCTTCTCAAAGAAGCGACTTCACCGCTACGCATTCTCGAATTGGGAGCGGGCCCCGGCTTGCTCGCTGCGAGGATCCTCCGGGACGTACCGGTCTCCGAGTACGTTCTGCTCGACTTCTCGAAACCCATGATCGCGATGGCAAAGAACACTCTCGGGGAACGGGAAGATGTTTCCTTTCACCTGGGAAACTTCAAAGAGCCGAACTGGCCGCGCCGCGTGCCAGGTGATTTTGACGCCGTCATCTCAATGCAGGCCGTGCACGAGATTCGCCACAAGCGCCACGTCCCATGGTTGTATGTCCAAGCCGCGACGCTCCTTCGACCCGAGGCGGTACTCATTATCTGCGACGCGGAGCCAACCCCCGAGCAGTCCGAAGAGCAGCGGCAACTCGCATCGACGCGAAGGGAACAAGAGTATGCCATGCTTTGGGCAGGATTAGAGGAAGCGGTGTGTCACCGTTTCGAACACCAGTACGACGTCATCTCCGCGAAAAAGAAGTGACCCGCGACTGATTATTCGCGGCCCTTAGCGAATGGACCACTTTCCCAGGCGCCCTTGCTTTATTCGCTTGGAGCCGGCTCGCTGGGTAATGGTTCGGGATGCTGCTTGGCATTGTGTATCATTCTGACGCGTTGCTGGTCGTATTCCTCCAGTGCTTTGATCGCCGACTGACTCACGTTGTGTCCGCTCAGATTCACAGCCCGTTGTTGAACTTCGTAGGCCATCGTGAAGTTACCCTTGCTTGCGTTGGCTGCAGCCAGTGCATAGAGGTTGCTTGCTCTACCCCGGTCGACAAGGGCGCCCTTTCTTGCAAATAGGAGAGCTGAAGAGCTGCGGCCGGCTCGCAACATTGCATAAGTGAGAACTTCAAATTCCTGAGCTGTGCTGGCTGATTTTACCAACTTCCGAAGTATTTGTTTCTCGTTTGGCAAGTTCGTTCCAGTGGCAAATGTCGCGCGGATGAGGGCCGCCGCATATCGTGCTTTTCGTCCCGACAATTCATATGCTTCTGTGAGCATTTTGATGCCTGTGTTGTCATTCTGCGCAAGTAGTAACAGTCCGACCATCATTCTCGCCTCCGGATCGCGGGGTTCGAGCATGGTAGCGGCTTGCGCGTGCTCAAGCGCCTCCTTCATCTTGTTGCCGATCATGAGCCGCGAGAACATGAGATGTACTTCGCTGGGGGACATCGGAACCGGTTGGACAACCTCCAATTGGGGAATGTGGACTTTCGAGATCACGCGCCGCTCAGTTTCGTAGGTGCTCAGACGACGGATCTGGAGACGATGCACTGACTCCATGTCTACTTCGCCGAAATACTGCTCAAACGCTGCGGCCTCAGTAACGCGCCCGGAGTGCAATGCCGAGAGATAGTCGCTGAACCGGGGGCGGAGGCGGCCTTCGCTTAAGGCCTGAACTGCTGCCCATGCCGACGCATAGCTCCTATCCATTTCATCCTCCTCGTAGAAAGTATTCGTTGAACGAAGATCTGGTATTGATAGCGCTTCGTTCGGTTGCATGCCCCAAGAGTAGAGACACCTTGAACACTCCCGTTGAGAGCGTGCTAATGGATTGAGTCCGAACACCACTCTGTCGGCCTGCGTTTCTACGGACTCCAGGTACTTCGCATAGCCTTCATTGAGCCAGGTAGGCGCGAGCGGGAGGTGATAGGCTATGAATCGGTGTGCAATCTCATGAGTCGCAGTTCCTTCGTACTGGCTAGGTTCGGCTCGCCCAGCTACGACCGTAGATGAAATCCCAGTGTACTCTTCATACATCTGACTAAAGAACCCGACGAAGCCTTTTTGGTAACCCAACTGTTCCACATCGGTTAGGCCACTGAAGAAGGTGACATCTGTCTTGCCGTCGAAATGTGGCTCGAAGTTGAAGACGTAGCGCGAAAACGCCTCGTAGTTTCGATGGAGCACCCTTAAGAGTTCTAAAGACCTTCCTCTGCTCGCGTCGGTGTGCAGAGTGATGTGGGGAGTCTCGTACGTGCTCCAAGTGTCAGTGCGGAGAGCGTTCGACCCACTCGCACAGGAACTTTGGGCAAGTAACAGGACGGTGACACCCATTCGAATTAGTCCCGACGGCACAGTCATAGTCATCGCGCGAAGGTCGCCCATCGCAGAATCCTTGTCCAGACATCGTCAAAACCAGCTAACTCACGCCCCTGAGAGATCCCCACGAAAAAACTACGCGCTCGAAACATGGGCAATCCATTGTTGGAGGATTTTCAAAGCGTTCTGAAGGTCACCCATAGTAAAGCGAGGTGCGGCGCCGAGTATGAGCTGTTGGCCCACGAACACGGTGAAGAGCACTCGTTTGCTGCGCTCAGTATTCGCTTGGAGACGCCGACACCATTTTCTGGTCTCTCCTGCGATCCCAACCAACCACAGAACTAGGGTAGCCAGCGTGCCGACAAGCATGAGCACGTCCAAACGCTGTGCGTTCTTGCAACGAGCATATCTCAACGCAAAACCCCATCTATGAGACTTCACATCGCGGAACCCCTCCTCAATCTGCATTCGAAATGAGTACAGCTGCTTAATCCTTCGCTCACTCCCTTTTCTATGAGGCAAGGAGGTTGCGAGAAGCCATGGGGCATGAAGCCCCCCCGGGTTTCCCGGAACCAACCCCCGAACAGCCCGAAGAGAAACGCCAGCTCGGCTCGACGCGACGGGGGCAGAAAGCATGCCATGCTTTGGGCTGGGTTTGAGCAAGTGGTGTGTCACCGTTTTGAACACCAGTACTACGTTATCTCTGCGAGATAGAGCTGACTCGGGGTTCGTCAGGCTCCGCCCTTATCGAGGACCCAACAGATTCGTAGGCTTCACGTTGACTTCCCCGAAAGCTATTCAGTGCTCTTGGCCCACCGTGCAGCCGGGCATAAGATCCCGAATGTAAGCTTTGGGAGCGAGGCTATCGGCGAGGGATCGGCTTGGATTGCCTATGAGTGAGACGTGTCTTCCGTTTTCTATGTCTGGCTGCGTCGACTCACGCCTCGCTCACCCTTGAGGGAATGAAGGAGGCGCGTTTTGGGTCATCATCAGAAGTCGATTTCGTCGCAGCTGAGCGGAGGATCCTTGAGGACAGTTTCGCCGGCCTGCAACGTCACCACGCTGCCCGCATTCACGTGACTGGGGTACGTGTCGGGGGTACAGATGGGCGTGAATACTTCGCCGTTTTCCATCGCCTTTTGTTTGCGCGCTGCGTCGATTCCGTAGAACACGCTGGTCCAAGGAGTCGATAAGTCGTTGGGATCGGGAGCGAGGACGAATTCGATGACTTTGCCCACGCTGCGGGATCGACGCAGTTCTACCAGACACTACCGGCACTCAACTGACCGAGAGTCTCCCCCGGGCTTACTTTACCGCCCAATTGAGCACCGCCAGCCCCTTGAACTGCTTGAAGTCCTTAGGATTTGCGGTCACCACCGGGAGGCCATTCGTCAGGGCCACCGCAGCAATCTGACCGTCGACGAAAGGCGGTGTCTTTCCTAGCTTTTCTAGTCGAACGCGCTCGTCCGCGTGCCACTCTGCCGCTCGCTCGTCGTACGGCAGCGTTGGGATCGTTGGCAGCACCACTTCCTCGAGAAAATCAGCCAACTCGCGCTGTCTTTTCCCCCGAGCCAATCGCCCAACGCCGAATCGCAGCTCGTGCCAAGTGACGCTTGCCATCGCGCAGCTGCCACCATGCTCCCGAAGCTGCTGCAACACGCGCACGTCAGGTTCCTTCTGAATCGCTCGCGAAATGGTGCTCGTGTCGAGCAGGTACTTGGTCACAGCTTGACTGTCCGGCCCGGCGCGCGATCGCGGGACTTCTCAAACTCCTCGGCGTCGAGCCCAAAGACCTTCGGGTCTCGGCCTCGCATGAATGCGTCATAGGCGTCCCCAAACGCCGTCTTCTCACCCGCCATCCTTGCGTACCGCGCCGGCGACACGAGAACTGCGACTTTCTTGCCACGGCGCACGATCTCTACATCCTCGCCACCTTCGACCTCGTCGATGATTTCGGCAAGTTTCGCCCTTGCATCCGCGATACTGTAGGAACGCTGCATGTCATTATTGTACACCCACTTGTACAGTTCAGCAAGATGCTCGCTGGCGAAGAAAAAGCCGCCCATATCGCGCCCTGAGGCGGACCGCGAGTACTCATTTGGAGTCTGGGCCTCAAAGTTGAGCAGCGGAGAGTGACGTTTTCGGAGTGCGTGGAAATCGCGCGGATGCGATGCGTTTGACTGTTGGTCAGCTATTCTTATCGAATGGCGACCTTCAGCCGTTCCATCGTGCCGGGCAATCGTACAGTTGGAGACACTCGCTCCCGAGCCGGCATCGGTAGCCAAGAAGTCCAAAACGAAACTTCCTCCGTTCAACAGCTCGCAGTCCCAAATGCGCTGTACCGAGGTACCAGAACCAACGCTAGCTCAGGCCCATCGTCGTGCGGCATTGGGCTCTCATCATTAGCCCGAACACCAAACCAGCAGGCGTTGATGGGACCGTCGAAAATCCGGCGCCATCCGGCCCCGGTGCTCGAAGGCCCGCTGCTATTGGGCACAATGAAAGTGCCACCATCATCCACACCAAATTGCGACCAAAGGAAGACACCGCCACCGCCATCTCCAACCTCAACGGCCCCTCGTGCAAAAACCACAAGAGGACCGGCTAGATCCATAGAGGTATTCGTTGCCAGATCACCGGTCCGCCCCACACCCAAGACCGTGTCTACAACCGCAAGGCCGGTGGCAGCGGTCGCCGACGGCGATAGGCTCTCAAACTCGACAACTTCGTTTGAGTCCGCAGGTACCGCGCAACCTGCAAAGCGGACGCGCCACTCACAGCTCCCAAGAGTGCGAAGGCAGCCTCCCTCCGCGAGCTCAGCACTACCTGACCTTGATCAATACTTTTCTTAGGATCGGGTGGACCGTCAAGCAGACCGGCATCTTCTTGCTCAGCCAAGATGAGCGGCGATGGCCTCGTTTTCAGGTGCTTGAGATAACGGGACTCGTCGTAGATGGTGGTGTCTCGCCAGCAGCGAAAGAGGATACGGGCCCAGTTGAAGGCCAGGGCTCCAAGGGCCACCTGAAGACATCCCGGTGCTAGCACTCCACCCGTCGAGTTAGCTGCGGCGCCGAGCTCGTGGCTTACGGGTCCGAGTCTCGTGACGCCGGGGCCATCGTGTCCTCCGCCATGTCGCCTCACCCAGCCCGCCTCACCTGGCTGCCGGGACCGATGACGAAGTCTCGTCACTGGATGCGCGTTCGAGACCGATGCGTTTTCTTTTCGTGAGACAATCCGGGCGAAAGTATTTTGAATTCCGCCCTTCGCCAAAGGGGCTTCGGCGGGGCGGGTATAACGAGCGATTGCGGCTGACCGCATACTGTGAGGTTTTTGCTTTGACGCTAGGTCGACGGCCCGCTCTTTCCCCTGCGGGGAAGCGGGCCTATTGTTTCTTCAGCTACCATTTGATGCGGCAGCCGAATCGCGAGATGTT
>JBNKYC010000012.1:0-1836 GCA_050300635.1 Polyangiaceae bacterium | reverse complement strand
TTAATCCATGTCCCGGCGATGGGCGAGGGGACCTTACGAGGAGCAGTTTCAAAAAAGCGGGCGAAGCCCTCATCCAGAGCAGGTGGGGCGAGCTGAGCAGAGACCAGGCGACCCCTTCGCGCGCGACCGACCCACTATTGGAACGTCTCTTCACCCGAACCATCCTCGAACGCGCGGGCTGCCATTCAAACGATGATACCAAGAGGAAGCCTGCACACAAACAACAAACGGGCAAGCGAGCGACAACGGTATAACGTCTCGCGATTCGGCTGCCGCATCAAACGCTAGCCGAACAAACAATAGGCCCGCTTCCCCGCAGGGGAAAGAGCGCGGGCCGTCGACCTAGCGTCGAAGCAAAACCCTCGCAGTCTGCGGCCAGCCGCAATCGCTTGTTCGGCATCAAGCATCCTTGCCGTCGATGGCTTTCTTATACTGTTCCTCTTGAAGCTCTGCCCCTGACGAAGGCAATCAAGCCGAGTCATGTCTCCAATTGGGCGTCTTAAAACCCAGCATTATCAAGAGCGTCAATCTGCAATCGAGATACTCTAGGTCAGGCGAGCGCGGAGGATCCGTGCGGCTTGTTCCGATCCCATATGCTCCGCCCAGTTCAAGGGAGTACCGCCGTGGGCAGCGTCTCGGATCGTCGCGTCGGCTCCTCGGTCCAGGAGCAGGTTGAGGCAACGAAGAGACTCATACTGGGCAGCGAGGTGCAGTGCCACAGCACTCTGACCATGATCTGTGCCGCCGAAGTCGTGTTGAAGGTCTGGATCTGCTCCGCGGTCTAGCAACCACGCCGCGGCCTCGACACGGTCCTGATAAATGGCCCAGAGCAACGGTGTCCCGCGATAAGGGTTCGAGTTTACCTGAGCTCCATGCTCCACGAGGCCTGCCATCGACTGAACCCGCCCATTGCGTGCGGCCCAAGTGAGCGCTTCATCGAGTACGTCCTGCTCTCCATCTCGCTCCCAGGTGGGCCACTCCGAGGTCGGCCTGTAGAAGTCAAGGCCAACGGTCGCATGGGGAGCCATCGTCGGGCCGTTGAAGAATCGCTCAACTGAGAGACCAAGGGCTGCTGCGCTCCGGAGGTTGTCCGGCTCCGGCGGCTGCGCCAGAACTCCAGCTACGTTGTCGCGACCGTAGAAAAGCGCGAGTGAGAGAGGAGAGCCGCCAGTTGTTCCGAGCAAGCGACCCGACAGCGGGGCGCCCGCTTCGATTAGCCTGCGCGCAAGAGCTACGTTGTCCGTCATCGCGGCGGAGTGAAGGGGCGACCAGCCGTCTGGAGTGTCGAACGCGGGGTCGGCACCCGCTGCCAACAGGATGTCAACGATCTCGAGTTGCACGCCGGTAGAAGGGATGGGCGGTAAGGCGTGATCAGCGGTCGCAATTCGACAAGCTGCACCGAGCAACGTCGTCCCGTCGTCGTCTCGGAGGCGCAAGACTTCTGGCGTATTCTCCACGATGCCCTTGAGCCTCTCAGGCTCACCATTTTCCAGGGCTTCCGAGGCAGATTTGAACTGGTCTTGCATCAGGGAGTGCGTCTTTGTGTCTTAGGTGGAGTTGTATGCCGAACGCCTCGCCGTTGTGCCGCGGCCTGAGGCCTCACCGGAATAAGCCAACCGGCGCTCATCCCCAAAGGGGAAGAGCGAGCGCCGCATGACAACTTCCCGACGAAGCGAAAACCTACAAGAAGGCCGTCGGTCACCAACGGCTTTATGGCTCTTCCAGTCCCACTTTCTGGGCCATTCACGACGAGAGTTGCGAGGGTCGTTGGAGAGAGGGACATGCACCCAGGGGCTACGAACGACCAACGGAAAGCACTCGATGCCCAACAACTTG
>JBNKYC010000011.1:0-84427 GCA_050300635.1 Polyangiaceae bacterium | reverse complement strand
GAGACGGCTCGGTTTTCAGGAAGGGTCGCGGCACAAATGGGAAGAGAAAAGTGCGGAGATAGAGAGGGCGCTCATTTTTAAGTGGTCGTAGCACTCGTTTCTCGGCGCCAGACAATCCTACTATCTCAAGACGCGTCACTTTTTAGCCCGCAGTGCAACCAGCCACGTAAGTTCCCAACTGGCGTCTGGGCTTTTCGTGTCTATCGTCCTCCCATCCGGCGTGCATCGGATAGGGGGGGGAGCGCCTGTGCGCGTCCGAGGCTCCTGGGCATGTTTTATGGCAAGACGAGCTTTCAGCGTGTATTAGTCGGGCATGCAGTCTTTACGCCGGGGCCAAAGTGCCCGAGCGCTTTTTCTTGTTGGTGCGGTTTTGACCATCGCTAGTTGTTCTCGTGTGGTCGGTCGAGGCAAAGACGATGGCGAGACCACGGACGGAGGCGCCTCTGGTGAAAGCGCGGTTGGTGGAAAGGGCGGCGATGTCTCCACCAGTGGAGGCGGTGACGGTTCGAGCGGAGGAGAAGCTGACAGCGCGGGGGACGGCGACGGCTCGGGCGGTGGTGGAGACACTGGTAGCGGTGGTGGAGACACTGGTAGCGGTGGTGGAGACACTGGTAGCGGTGGTGGAGACACTGGTAGCGGTGGAGACACTGGTAGCGGTGGAGACACTGGTAGCGGTGGAGACACCGCGGAGGACCCGATTTGGACTAAGTCGCTGCCTTCCTGCGAGGGAATGGATGGGACGGAATGCGGAGGAGAGTCTTGTTGTCAGCCGCTGTGGGTTCCCGGGGCCTCCTTTCGGATGGGGCGGGGCGAGGACGACACGGAGCTCGACTACTTTCCGGACGGGAACGCGAACGAGATCCCACAAACCAAAGTGACCGTGAGCGGCTTCTTTCTTGATCGCCTTGAAGTGACGGTGAATCGCTTTCGCAATTTCGTCAAACAATACAATGGGACACCGCCGGCAGCCGGCTCGGGTGCGGTACATGGGGACCTGGCGAGTGGATGGATCGCTAGCTGGAACGACAATGTCGCTCCTGATCAGAACACACTCGCCGCAAACGTCACTTGGGACGAGGATTCGAGTTTCTGGATCGAATCGGGCACAAACGACTTGGTCCCCGTCAACAGCGTCGATTGGTGGACGGCCTTTCAGTTTTGTATCTGGGATGGCGGCCGTTTGGCTACCGAGGCTGAATGGGAACTCGCCGCAGGGGGAGCACCCGGTGGCCGACTCTATCCTTGGGATGGCGCTCAGATCACCTGCGCCCATGCCAATCTCGGCTGCGAGGCGTTTTGGCCCGCCGACGCCGGGAGCTTTCCGGCCGGCAAAGGAATGTACGGTCATCACGATCTTGCAGGAAGCCTTGCCGAATGGACCCTGGATCGCTGGGATCCAGAAATCTACAAAACCTATGACGCGGGGCCTGCTCCCACAGATCCGGTGGTCTTGACTGGTGGTAGCGAGCGATCGGTCCGCGGAGGCTGGTTTGACCAGTCAGAATCCGAGGCTCGCAACGTAATCCGTCAAGGGCAGGCCCCCGGTTTCAATGGCGTCGGTGGCGGGATCCGTTGCGCCTACGAGTTATAAGGGCGAGGCCGTCGGATCCTCGGCGCACTGGCGACAGGCGAGAGAAAGGGTCAGCTGCCTGGACGCCAAGAGCTATCTGGTTCTGTTCGAGATTGACTGGACGTACCCCTTCACTCACTATCTTGAGCCAAGGGGTCGACGTTCGACCTATGTCGAGGGAAAGCGAGTATGCAGAGGAAGCTGGTTGCCGAAGGTCTTGGGACTTTCTGGCTTGTATTTGGTGGCTGTGGCAGCGCGGTGCTGGCCGCTGCCTTCGGGGGTACGGATTCCAACTTGGGCATTGGCCTATTGGGAGTGTCACTGGCCTTTGGTCTGACTGTTCTCACAATGGCTTACGCCATTGGTCATGTTTCGGGATGTCATCTCAACCCAGCGGTCACACTCGGACTGGTTGCCGGAGGGCGTCATCCTGGTTCAGAAGCGGTGCCGTACATCCTTGCACAAGTCGTGGGAGGGGCTTTGGGCGCGGGTGTTCTTTACCTCATCGCCACTGGGCAACCCGGCGCGGAGATTGGAGGCTTCGCGAGCAACGGCTATGCCGAACAGAGTCCGGGCGGTTACTCTATGATGGCTGCGTTGTTGGCTGAAGTCACCCTGACCTTCTTCTTCCTGCTGATCATCATGGGCGCCACAGACTCACGTGCGCCTGCTGGTTTCGCGCCCATTGCTATTGGACTGGGCCTGACCCTCATCCATCTGATTGGAATTCCGGTGACGAACCTTTCTGTAAACCCTGCCCGAAGCACCGGACCGGCGCTGTTCGTCGGAGGGGCCGCGTTGACGCAGCTCTGGCTCTTCTGGGTCGCCCCGATCTTGGGCGGTGTCTTGGGCGGACTTACCTACAAGAGTCTCCTGGCAGAGAAGGCCAAGGGATAGCCGATCATCGACAAGAGCGACCGTATCGACGTGTCGTATGAAAAACGTGAACAAACGACGGCTCGCTCTTCTCTAGTGATCCCCCTCGGGCCAGGGGCACCGAAGGGTCGGACGCGTCGGCTCAGGAGCGCACCAACCATTTGACCATCCCACCTTTGAGATCAACCTGGACGCTGTCTTCGTCAATGTTGATCCCGTGGACCTCTTTGGATGGGGCGTGTTGGAGCATCTGATAGCCTCGGGTCGGTAGCGGGGGGGAGGCGAGTGTTTGCCAATAGTGAGCAAAGCTTAGTTCATGGTACAGCTGATCGCCGCTGAGCACGACGCTATCGCCGACGTAGAGTCCTGGCGCGTACCCGGCCGAACTCACTTCTGCGGCCCAGTGGTTGCAGTAGTCAATCACGTCTTCGACTGAGGCTGCGCCCACGCCCTCCAAATCGCACCAAATGTTGACTCCGGCAGGGAAGCCAACGTTCTGAGCGTGAGTTCTTGCGTTGATGCCGTTTTCACGCCCTGCCTGTGCGGTGGGGAGCCATCCCGAAGATGGAGAGTGTTGCACCGCCATAAGACCCAGACCGGCGTTCAAAATGCCCTCGGCCTCTCTGTTCGTCAGATCGAGCGGGCCGGGGGTTGGACCGAGTGCCAAGTAGCGCAGGCAGAACGCATACTCGGGGAAGAACATCTTGGCTTGATCCTCGGATAGTGGGGTGTCTGTATCAAATCCTTTGAGCAATACGGGGCTTTGGATGGTTCCATCGAGGGTGCGGCTCATCGTCGTTCTTCTTTCTTCTGGTATTTGGAGCGTTGGGTCTGCGATTGGAGCAAGACCGAAAACCATTCTCACATTCTAGTCCAATGAATATGTGATGAAGGGCAGAGGGAGCAGGTTCGTAGAAACGCACCAAATGTTCGTAGGTTGGCCACTGCACGGAAAGTGGTGGCCCTGCACACTCAGCGCTCGGATATGATGAGCAAGGGTGGAAGGTGCTTTCGGGGGAATGAATGTCCAACAGAATGAAGGCTCTGGGGATCGAGCATGTTGTGGTCCTGATGCTCGAAAACCGTGGTTTCGACCATGTGATGGGCTGGCTCTACGGACCGAGCGACCGCCCCCATTTCGTCAAGCGAGATGGTGACACTCGTCCGTTCATCGGTCTGAGCACGGTCAGCGACTTGGAGCGCCTGGCAAACCCCAGTCCCATACCGACTCAGAAGCCCATCGTTCCGATACGTGGCGCCCGCTCTCCGGCCATTCCGGAGTTTAACCCGGGCGAACATTTTACTCACATCATGGCTCAGATGTGGGGCGTGCCGAGAAGCCAAATCGATTGGGGTGACCCTCTCGCCAGAAACTCTGCCATCTACGATCTCTACAAGAAGTACGATGACGCACCGATGAACGGCTATGCGCGCGACTTTGCTGAGACAATTGAACACGAAGCGAGCGCCACACCTACAGCTGACCTTGTGTCGCAAATCATGGAGACCTATCTTCCGGAGCAGCTGCCGGTGCTCAGCGGTCTAGCCAGACACTATGCGGTTTCAGATGAGTGGTTCTGCTCTGTACCGAGCCAAACCAACACGAATCGAGCTTTTTCTACAGCTGGTACCAGTCGAGGTCTCGTTACAAACAACTACTATGACGCCGCGTTTCAGGCTGGCTACGAGCGACTTCGACCAGGCACGGTGGCCGCCATGAAGGCGACAGGCTCGACCGGATCTCACGCAGATCGCTTGCCCATGACCACGCGAAGTATCTTCGGTCTGCTTTCTGATTTCGACGTCGACTGGAAACTGTATTGGCAAGCTCCTTGGCCACCTGAAGGGCTTCTTTCTGGAGGGAAAACCGTCCAATACGTCCGTTGCATGTTCCCGGAACTAGACAACGCGATCTATGACGACCATTTCGTTCGCATTGATCCAATGGATCAGCGCAACGCGCTCTTCACCGCTGCGCGTTCGGGTAAGTTGCCTACGGTGACTTGGATCGAACCCAAGTGGGGTGGCGGTCCAGTCTACCGCGCAGGGAGCGCCCAGGGGGCGGTCAATATCTCCAAGCAGCGGGCGGCCGCCGCTCTCCGCATCGTGGGTACGGACATGCATCCTTCGTGCGACACCACCGTGGCGGAAGACTTCATTCACGCCTTGTACGAAGCGCTGACGGAGTCTCCCGTCTGGGAAAAGACATTGTTCGTGCTGACCTTCGACGAAAACGGTGGGACTTACGATCATGTTCCGCCCCCTGGAAGTCGTCCAAGGAATCAGCCGGAGGTACCCCCAAGCACCAGTTATAACCCCGCCCCTTCCGGTCTGGATCGCACTCCACCGCCGGGCCCGTATGGGAGGAAAAGTTCGATGGATCCCGCGACTCGTACGGAGTTCGGTTTCATGTTTGATCAATTGGGGATCCGTGTGCCCACCTTGCTCATTTCGCCGTTGATTCCTCAAAATACGCTCTTTCGTTCTCAGACGCAGATTCCGTTCGATCATACGTCGCTTATCGCGTCCATTTTGGATTGGCAGGGCATTCGTCGAGAGGATTGGTCCTTGGGTGAGCGGACTTTGCGTGCCCCCACCTTCGACACCATTTTTCCTGATCCTGTTTCAGTGCCGACTCCTCGGAAGGATCCCGACTACAGCGGAGGGATGGTTGGAGCACGTGGGCGAGGTAATCCAGTTATTGCTGGTTCAGCCTATCGTCTTCGTTATCTGGGTAACCCGTGGAGCCAACCGTCCAATGAACCGGTCTATTTGGGCGCTCCCGAGTGGTCCTACGTCTCCCAAGGGTTTTTCCCAACGATGACGAAGACCAAGGAGGATGCGGTTGGGATCGCCTTCGAGATCGGTGAATCTGACCCACAAACCACTCCGATCGTAAACATGTCCGATGTGCGAGTGCTTACGTCTAAGGCGGGAGAAGTTGTCTCCTCAGGGCCGGTTGCGCTCAAGCTCAATAGTTTGGCCGTTTCGGATCGACAAACCTACGTGTTTTGCGCCAAAGAGCGTGGCGCCTATCATGATCTCTGGCAAGTTCGGCTGATGTTGAGTCGCAGTGGACGCTATCTCTTAGAGGTTGGGGATGTCGTGGCGTTGTTATCGACCGCCTACATGAACCTGGATTCTAAGCGTTTCGATCCGCTCCAGCGTCTCGTCCCGCACCCCGACAATTCAAAGTATCTCACGACCAGATCTGGTGTCTGGGGCGCGTGGCAAATTGAAGAGTTTGATTCTTGAAGAAGGTGAGAGATAGATGGCAGATCCGTATCAAGCAGTTCAGTCGAGTGAAAATGCCTGTGGGGCCTTTGCTTTGGCTTGTTGTATCTGTGCCCTCGAGAAACAAAAGTTCAGCGGCATCTTGAACCTAAGGTTCTCGGGCAACATTGATGCTACGCATGTCGACATTTCGCGGTCCGTTCCCATCGAATCTGGGGTAGACCGAACGCCCCACAGCGACGAGGCACTGGGGACTTCTCTCTATGGAGCTACCGGTATTCTCAACGACGGTACGACACCCCCTACCTACACAAGTGACGGGGGGCAAAGAAATCCACCATCGGCGCTCTGTTGGGTCGCCACGCGTTTTGGTTTGCAGCCCACTGTGAACGTGTACGAGACGACATGGTCCCTCCTGTCCGGCAAGTATTGTCTAGAGCACCCGCTTTTGAATGCCAATCGAACGCCGGTGATCAAGGATCAAAAAGCCTACATCTTGCCCGCGCAATCTGTGCAAATTTTACTTGTTGGGCAGTCCCAAGAAGACCCCGCTCATCATTGGATCGCCCGCACCCAAGATGGCAAGTACTACGATCCAGCGGACGGCAAAATCCAGGACGCTTGGTCCAATCCACCGTCACCTATCTCAATAGGAGAGTCAGGTTGGTCCGCCACTACCTACTTCTTCTCTGGGTTGTGGATTGATTTTATGAGTTGAGAGATTGCTGATTGCGCTTCAGAGAAGATGCCTAATGATTCATAGGTTTGTGCTGTTTTTAACGATGTTATTGAATTAAGAGTTTCTTTGTCGCTTTGGGTGCTGCTTAGTGGGGCTCCGGGCGTTTGCAAAGAAAGAACGAGGAATATACGTATGAATCAAGGGCGCAGTTATACCGGCGCGAAGCTCATCAAAGATAAGGTTGCGTATCTTATCGACGCTACCGCGACTAGTGAGGGTGACGGAAGTCAGTTTTCAGTTACCGGTGCAAGAGTGGAGAGAGAGCCTAAAGAAGACGTTGTCTATGAATTGACCACCGAGGACGGAACCTTGGATCAGCTGGTCAAGCTCATTGAACGGGATGAAAGTGGCAAGTTTCTCTTCCAGGTGACAGACTAAAAGAAACCCCTAATCCAAAGGTGTTCGTCGAGATCTCTTTGGGTCAGGGGTTTGGTCTCCATCCAGTCTTGGTGGTTCACTTTTCACGCTTGAACGCGCTAGATGCACCTTGACAGGCCTGAGTGAGTGTGGCGGCGGCCTGTTGAAAGACCCGCATCACGGACTCTTGTTCTTGTTTGATGCGTTGCATGTCGGCTTCTATAATCGCGTTGATTTGGGACGGCGCTGTCGGTGCCTCCGGTGAAGTTGATGACTCTGGACCGGGCGCGGACGAGTTTGCTTCACTCGAAAGGGCGGTGTCTGCCGTAACACTGTGCAAGATAGCCATGCTCTCTTTCAAGGCCTGAGCCGATGCCGTGATGGCATCTTGTGAAGTGTGTCGTTCAGCCTGTTCCACCTGTTGAACGAACTTATGGTTTTCAGAAATAGAGTGCTTTGTGGTGGAAATGGCGTCTCGAACCGCTCGAAGTGATACTGCCACCGCGTCCATACTGGCCTTTCGCGCGACGTCTATACTCGAGGAGGATTCGCTGCGCTGCCCTGGGTCTTCTGTGCTTTTGGGTGCGTCTTGCGGGTCAGGTCGACTCATTTTGTGTCTCCAGCTGTCGTTGATGTGACCAATTCATGATGCCAAGGCTAACAGCTGGGGAGCGGAGTTGCGTTAGGGAAACTTCGGTTTGAACTCGATAAATCTCTGAAAGTGAAGGCGGTGAATCCTTGAATTGGACCTGTCGATCAGAGACCCGTCTCCTTTTTTCGGAGAACAGTCCACGCGCGAAAGGACTGTGGTGTCTATGTTGTATCTCTGATGACGAGACGTGCTGAGTCCGGCAGTGAACCAATATTGAACCAGGTACCGGATTTCTGTTCTGGTTCGTTTTAGAGGAGGAAAATATGGCATTTCCCACATCCGTGAATGATCAAATTACCGATTCCGTGACTCAGGCCAACGTCAAAGTACTGGGTGACGCTCCCGCTATTGCGATGGGTAACCTGTTTCAGGCTACAGCCCAAGCCTTGGCGAATGCGGCTCACGCTGCGACCAATGCGCAGCAGCAGTCTTATGTGACCGCGCAAGCTGCCACGACCATGGGAGTGGCGACGCTCTACTCCTTGGATACGGCCGCCACCGGCAAGGCTACGAAGGCAATTCTGAGCTCGAAGGTCAAAGGGCTTTGATTTTCAATCATCAAAAATAGAGGAAGAAGTAGATGGCATTTCCAACAGCAGTTAATAGTCAAATTACAGATTCGGTCACCCAGGCCAATGTGAAAGTATTGGGAGACGCGCCGGCGATGGCTTTGGGTAGCCTTTTTCAAGCCAACGCCCAAGCTTTGGCAAACGCGGGTCACAACATCACTAACGCGCTTCAGCAGTCTTATGTGACCGCGCAAGCCGCCACGACCATGGGGGTTGCGGTTTTGTACTCGCTCGACACAGCGAGCACTGGGGTCGCTACTAAAGAGATTTTGGGCGCATAGTCACGATTGTTGATCGATGAGGAGCACGTAGATGGCATTTCCAACGGCTGTTAATAGTCAAATTACAGATTCAGTTACTCAGTCGAACGTGCAAGTCCTTGGTTCGGCGCCTGCTATTGCGATGGGAAATCTGTTCCAAGCAACGGCGCAGGCGCTTGCCAATGCTGCGCACAACGCGACTGCTGCTCAGCAGCAAACCTACGTCACCGCGCAAGCCGCGACGACTATGGGTGTCGCGCTTCTCTATTCGTTGGATGTGGCTGCGACTGGGATTGCAACCAAGAAGCTCCTCGGTGGCTAGTGTATCCGTGAGAACGGTGAACTCGTGACGGGTGAGTCCTCGCCTACCTTGGGCTCTCCTTTGTGGCTCTGCTCGTCACTTACCAAACTCGATCTCGCATCGTCGAGGTTCGATGAGAATAACAACAATCATCACTGAAAGAAGAAACAAATGGCATTTCCAACAGCAGTTAATAGTCAGATCACGGACTCTGTTTCGCAAGTCAATACGAAGGTGTTGGGCGACGCCCCGGCTGTCGCTACCGGTAATCTATTCATCGCGACGAGTCAGGCTTTGTCCAATGCCGCGCACGCAGCAACCAACAACATGCAGCAGTCATGGGTGACCGTGCAAGCCGCCACAACCGCCGGCGTCTCAACGCTGCTCACTTTGGACACCGCGGCAACGGGTGAGGCGGCTCACAAGATCTTCGCCTAATTGAGCGAAGCTGACAGACAGGCCTGGGGCATAGCGCCCCTTGTCTGTCCGTTTGTTGAATTATGTCCAAATCGGCGACTGTGATGAATGCAGTGGTGAACGCTGACGCGCTTGCTCTTGGGATGAGCGCAAGTGTTTCGCTCTCCATGGTGTTCAACAGTCAGGCAGAGTCAACCGGGCTTTTGATGCTGAACGCCGTGAACAATCAGAGTCAAATGCAACAGATCACCAACGCCGCGGTAGCGCAGACCTTATCGCAAATCGTGGCGGCCGGCCTTTCACAACCATAGGCAAAGAAGCGAGTCTCAATGACCGGAAACAAAGTAAATGATCAAGTCGTCGATTCGGTGGCGAGCGTGGATGGTCTCCTCGCTGGTCTGTCTCCGACTTCATCCATGGGTATGATTGAGGCTGTTTTCGCAGAGAGTCTCGGGGTGGCCATGCACGGTGCTGTGTCTAGACAGCACCAAGCTCACATTCTCAGCTCGGCTTCTGTGACGTCTGCTTGTGCGCGCATGCTCACGGCCAAAACACAAGAGCCTGAGCCAGCGCCTCCTTCGCCACCGAAGGTCGAACCTTTCGAGGCGTCCACTGCTGCTACCATTCGAGCAGAGGGGAGCGCGGCGCAGGATGCGATTGCTGCGCTCCAGAAACAAATCGAATCTCTTGAGGCCAACGCAAAAGAGGCACGAGATCGTCTCGAAGCGCTGAGCAAGACTGCGTCCACTCCCGATTCTTCACCTCAGGGGCCGGCGAATTCATCGCCTCCGCCGTCTGGGGCTCCGGACTCAACTCATGCCCCGTCTCCGCCCCATCCCAACCCCAATTCTTGACCGTGAACGTTTCAAATATCACCTAAGTAGAGGAGTCAAAGATGAACGATATCGATGTATTTGATGCCGTTAATGCCACGCAGAAAGCGACCCTATCATCCGCGGTGGTGACAGCGAGTGGCGCTGGTAAGGCGTACCAGTCCGTATCTCAAACGGCTGCGATTGCAGTTCAAGATGCGGCGGACAATTTGCGAAACGTGAGCACCATCAGTACGACGGCTTTAGGTGTGGCTATGGCGCAGTTTATTGCGACGGGTGAGCCCAAGTACAAAGACGCAATCAAAGAAGCTCAGGGGTTGGTGAGTGTGGCAGCCAAAGACTTTGCAACCATTGGCGCTGCTGCTTCTTCAGTGTTGAAAGAGTTTCCTTCGAGTTGAGGGTCTCTCATCTTGATGACTTGAAGCGGAGAAGGTTGGAGTCCCGAAATGATTCAGATCAATGGCGTGAACGTTGACACACAGCAACTGTCCGAACCCACAGCGGAGGTCAGCGATGCTGCGGTGCAATTGTCGGAGTCGGCGCGCCAGGCGCTCAGGTATATTCCTCGCGCGAAAGATTGGCTCGTTCACATGGGGACAGACACATCCGAAACGTATTCGTTCTCCGACGAGGTGGAGCTGATCGACGGCGTATCCCAAGGGCTTTCGGGAAACTCTTTGCTGTACTTGCCCCACGCTGATCTCCTGGTTGCCATTCGACCCTTCATGAGGTGTAGCGCCGAGGATAGGAATCGATTATGCCAGCCGGGCCAAGTCACCGCTGATGAAGTGCCCGTTTCGGCTCGTTTGAATTGGACGACGCAGCAAGAACTTCAAAGTGTTCAGGGTTTTTTGGACCTCTACGGTTTGCAGCAAGTTCCCTTCTTGAGCGCGTTGGATCTTCAGGGCAAGATCGCGCTCTTTACGCTTTCCGAGAGCTGGAAGAATGGGAGCGACGAGCAAGCTGCCGTCCGAAAAACGGGCGTCGCTTTTGCTGCGCGCCAAGCAACACGAGCACGTGAGTTCGTGGAATACTGTCGAGCATACGACTTGCTCATGGCGGGCCAGATGAAGGAGGAAAACGGCGACGATCTTGTCACAAAGACGATTTTCAAACTTCAGGAGGGCGTTTTCACTCTGCTTCGTTCGGTAGTTACAGAGGAGCCCCCGAGAGCGTCTTCTGTGCTCGCGTCCGTGGCTGCTTTCGTCGACCAAGGAAACCGATTCGGGTTCTCCGGTTTGGGCAGTGGTGTCCTGCAGCTGGTTCGAGATGCCGGGTACAGAGTGGAGTCGACGTCAAGTCCCGAAATCGTCGCAAAGGGTCATTTGGATAAGGCAAATTCTTTTGCGCGTTCACGGGCCGAACTGGACGAGACTTGGGCTCAACATGGACATTCAGCTTTTTATGCCGCGCGGGAAAGCGGACAGTCTTTGATGATGAGATGGGATGCGGGCGGCGGCGTGACGCTTGCGAGCTATAGCGCAATGAGCTCACCGTCGTGATGTGTGATCGAGTTGGCTCAACCAAAGGAGAAGAAGATGCCCAATGATGATGTGAACCTATCCGAAGCCGAGCGCGTATGTCGGGACGCTGCCCAAATGGGCGAGGTCCCTGGGCAGTTGGAAGCTGCCACATCCGCGGCGGTAATGAACGTGGCCGCGAGCGAGGAGGCGATTCGACAGGCGGTGAATCATAGGACTCATTCGGGGGATGAGAACCAACCGCGCGCTGACGGGTCACAGGGATCTAGTCATCCTGATCACCCTCATCAACTGAAGGAGGGGACCCAGGAAGACATCGCTGAGCCTATGGATGCCGCACTGAAGGCCGTCACGGGCTCCATTTCCACCGTCTGTCACGCCCTGGGTGAGCAGTCTGATGGGAGCGGATCGGACCAAGGTGAACCATTCGCGTGAAACACATGTGTGCCGTCGCAAAATGGAGAGTTCTTGTCCCGTTGCTGTCCGGATGGTGTTGACGTCAAGACGCCCCTAGGTGGCGCTGGTCGGGCCCTTCGGGAAAGGGGTCCTTCGCATCATCTCCGCGGGCCCTTAATCTTGGAATGTGTCGATGGGCCAGTCGGTATTCGCGGGGCGTGGTCCCCACAAGTCGCCGGAATACTTTAGCGAAGTGTCCTACATCATTGAACCCCACTTCTAGTGCGACATCCGTGACGCGAACTTGAGCTGCTGAGGTAAGATTGATCTTTGCCTTTTCTATTCGTAGACGGACGAGCAAGGTCTTGAAGCTCATATCCAGCATGAGTTTCAGTAGCGCGGACAAGTGCGACGGGCTGACATGAGAGACCCGCGCGAGTTTCGTCATGTCGACGGGTTCTTGGTAGTGTTCAGCTAACCAACGGATGGCGCGTTGGACGCCCTCGTGCATGGGCTCCAAGAAGTTGAGGTCTTTGTTGACAATTCGTGCGGCGATTTCTTGGCTGGACGGGACGCTAGCGCCGGACTGGCCTGCCTGTGACCATTGCTTGTACAGTTGATTGCACCCGCTGAGTGCTTCAGAGTCAGTGCTGGATGGGGAGTCCGTCTTGTCGCTAACAAGCCACGGAGCGTGGTCGAGGATGTCCTGTTTCGAGATTACTTTTCCAGATGTCATAACGGCAAGCCGTCCAGTCACTTGGTCGAGTTCTTGAAGATTGCCAGGCCACCTGTAGTTCGTGATAACTTCGTGCGCCCGTGGGTCTAGTTCGGGTTGGGAGTCGATAGCGTGTTTCTGGACGCTTGTGATAAAAAGAGGGGCGATCTCATTCTTGCGTTCTCGGAGCGGAGCGATTGAGATTGAGAGGTAGTCGAGGGTAGCGTAAAGCTGATTGCAGAACCGTCCCTGTGCCACCAGCTCTTTTAGGTTCCGAGTACTTGATGCGATGATTCGCGCTCGAACAGTTGGGTCAAGTGGCTCGAACGTTTCAAGCAGATAGAGGCGCAAGAGGCTGCGGGTACGCATGTCCAGTTCATCGATTCCGGCAAAGCACAAGGTTCCGTTGCTTGCCTTTTCGAAGTGCGAGGGAAGGTCGTTCAGGTATTCTGGGGGATGCGTGACGCTGCAATATACGACATGAAATGGGCCGCGAGCGCGTGAACTGTGGTCGTGAATGGATCGAGCAGCAGTCAACTTTTCAGTTCCGACTTCTCCTTGAATAAGAACCGGTAGAAGGGAACGGGCTGCCTGTGCTGCGGAGCTTTGCCAAGTGTTCGTGATGTCGGTTCTCACGCGTAGGCGGGTGGCACTCGGGGTTTCTTCCTCGCTATCAGCGTCGAACACCGTGCGCGCACATTGGGCGGCGACTTGCTCCACGGCGGACCGAGCGCTTGCTGTGGCCATTTTCTCTGACGCCCAACCGACGTGGAGGTGCCCCAGTTTTGGAGCTTCAGGGTTCAACAATACACGAATTCCGGGGCTATTCGGTGGCTCGTCCTGGTGGCGAGCCGAGCTGAGCAGGTCGACAGATATTTCATTACCGTTGCGACTGACCACGATGGCTGTGTCATGACCGAAGCTCAACATGGCAGTCATTGCCTTCACCTCCCGCACCAACTTCGTGACCAGTCCTTGCAACGAAGTCGCTAGCGCTTGTGTGCTGCTTCGATTGATCAAATAGCCAGGATGGCTCCGTTGTTGACGTTCCACTCAGATTCCTTCTGTCCAACTGTGATCGGCGGTTTCGTGCCCGTGAAGTGATGCCCTGGCCGTGGCTATGCCTTGTAACATTCGCTCATCATCAGAGTGGGCTGATGCTAAATCGCTGGGGCCACCATTACATGGACGGACCTATGATAATTTTGGGTGCATCTTGGTCACTGAGCTTCGCGTCGCTTTTGTGCTGAAATTCGTCTGAAATACTTTCTCTTTGTTCGCGAATGAGCGGGCCGGGTGGGATGTGACGACGCCAGCGGTTCTGCGCTCCGGGGAAAAAGGGTCGAAAGGGGCCTGCGGGCAATCGCCGTTCCAGAGTGCGCGGTGAGTGAAGTTCGGGGACGGATCGATTCGGCTGGACCCCCTTGCCCCGGGCCTTTGGAAGGGCGATCCATGCGAGTATTTCGGGGGGGGCTAGGCCGACGGGCGACGCTCCTTCAGTTTTCGCCACAGAAAAAACAGCCTTCTGCGCTTTGGCTACCTTTCTGGATTCGTTCTGGCAATCTTGTCGACGATGCGACGCTTTGGATGGAAAATTGCGGTTTTTGGGATGATCTTGCCCGCGGCAGGGGTTGCAGTGGCCTGCGGGGACAGTGGCGACGCGCCAACCGCGGGTGACGGGGACGGTGGGAGCGAAGGCGACGGTGGCGCTGAAGGGGACCGTGACGCAGAGGGTGACGGCGACGCTGAGGGTGACGGCGACGGTGGCGTGGACGGTGGAAACGACGGGGATGGGGATACGGGCTCAGGGGGCATGGTGAATTCCGGCGGCACGACCGGCTCCGGCGGCACGACCGGCTCCGGCGGCGTCACCGGGACCGGGACCGGGGGCGCCGACCAGCTGCCCGAACTCAAGGTGCAAGACGCGACGGTGCTCTACGTGGGGACCGAAAAGTGGAACGCGCGGGTCGAGAGCACCGGACCTTTGCCCACTCAGGGCTCCGATACGGCGTGTGCCGAAACGGTCGACGTCTCCACGATGGATGCCTCCTTCAGCGACTGCATCCACGGGGGGCTGGTCCGCAGCGTGGAGGTCAATCGTGATGATTGCGAGGGCGTTAGCGCTACGGATGCCCTCGGCGCCTTCACTTGGCTGTGCGACGACTCAGACGGAGTTCGTGTGTTGTCTTCCGGTTTCGCGAAAGGCCGCTCGCTTCGCGATTTGATTGACTTCGACGCGGCAGCCTTCCTGCCCAACGCCGTTACGGTGACGGACGACACAGGAAGCGCCGCCACCAAAAGCACGGTATGGTGGAACAACTCCGTCGTTGCGGCAGATAAAAACACGACCCTTGACGTGCCAGAAACCGTTTATATCTATGATGCGGACCCAGGCGTGGCGGTCGTCGTTGAGGCCGAGAACGTCACGGTGGTGACCGCTCCCGGCGTCGCCATCACGACGGATGGTGTGATGAACACAGTTGAGCTTGAGCTGCACAGCTATCTGACCGCGGACGTCGTCTCGAGTAGCTCCAACTACGGCGTGCTCGCGGGCTTTGCTCGCCCCATTCTGCACAATGTCGACGTAACCTTCGTGGCGGGCGGCGGTCCGGACTATGGGGTGCAGCTGTCCTCGAACGGATTGGGAGCGGTGGTCGACGACGTCGACATCAGGATGCTCGATGCCCCCGACGGCGACGTGGTGGCGATGGGAATCGCCTTCAAAGACAACGGGGGCGGAAGCCTGTTTCGAGACGTGCGCATTTTGGGCGGGACGACGGGCCTGTCCGCTTCGAACGCGGAAGGTGGAACCCTCGTGCGGGTCAGGACGCAGCATTCGGCCTACGGCTTTGCAGCGGGTACGCGTCAGATTGTGGATCAATGCGCGTTTGTCGGAGGCGAACGCCCGGTTTCGGGCGGGGGCCCCAACTCGGTCTTCCTTCAAACGCTCGTTTCGGGCGGAGGGGCGCTCAACTTCTTCTCCGGCGCTGGCTGGGTGAACCTGGGCCTCACCTCGACGTTCAGTGACCGCGCCTTTCAGTGTCAGGGCTGCACGATGGGCGGAAGCGTGGGGCAAAGCTTGTGGGTCACGAACGGTCTGGGGTATCTCAATAACGGAACCGACGATATTTGGTTTCAGGACCTGGTCATGATCGCTTCGCAGCTCAACTCGTTGGGAGCGGGGAATACCTATACAGGAGCTCTCAAAGTTGGCTCGACGAGTGCTTGCATTGGAACTGGCGGCTGGGATGCAGGATCGTGTACGACCACAGGTGAGTACGGTTCCAGTGACTATGGCGCCTCGAGCTCAGACGCAGTGCTAGCGACGGGGGTGAGTGCCAGCGAGCTCTTCGTTGGTCTCGTCACCGAGGACGGCAGTTCCGATCATCAAAATGGACTTGCCAACGCCGCAGACATCGGCGATTGGTTCGGTTTTGACCATGCCCTGCGGGCGTGGGTCTTGGATCCGGACGGAGCCGCCATCACCGACACGAGTTTGCGCGATGGCTGCGGTGGCACTGCTGAGTGTGCTCTCTTCGATTTTTCCCTCAACGCCGGGGATGCCGGTGATCCGGGTCCAACCGCTGGTGTCGACGACAACCGAGCCGTGGCTCTCGACATCAACGTGGCTCCCTCTGGCGACGACGCTCATACCCACGTTTGGACTGTGGGTGAGACAGATTGCGTACGCATCGCCGGCGCGTCGTGGAACGCTACGGCCGCGCGATGTAGTTCGACCTTCCTTACCCGAGCGAGGGAGGTGTTGCTCGATGGAATCGGTAACGAAAATGGGTTGTGCGAAAACGGTGAGAGCTGCTTGTGGTTACGCAACGCTGGAGCAGATCAAGGTTACGGTGAGCCGACACAGGTGAGCTTCAGCGATGGCGCGATCTCTGGCGTCGAGCTCTGGACCTACAGTCAGCAGGGGCGCTGAGGACTCAGCGCTCGGGGTCGAAGAACGAGAGCTCGCGAGGTGCCTCGAACGACTTCGCGATTGCCTAGAGCTGAATGAGCCTTTCCAAGACTGGGAGGCTCGGGTGCTTACCCTAACTGTGCCGGCGAATGTCTGCGTCAAGTTCTCGGTCTACCCGTCTTGGGCCTGCACTATCGTCCTGCAGAGAGTAGGGCTTTCGCGTTTTCGACAAGCGAAGACGGCAGGTCTTGTTCCGAACTGGGAGGATTTCAGGCGCAATGGCGTGGAGTTCTCGCCAAGGCTCCCTATTTTTCGCCCGACCTACTACCAATACCCCATAAGGAGGACGATTTGGTTCAATTCAGCAAGATGGTTTCGGGACAGCTCTACCGAGCGCTCAAGCGCTCCTTCCCTGATGCCCACGTCGGCAATGATGATATCCTCGCTCTCGCGATTTGCCTGCAATTTCAGAAAGAAAGGGACGCCGAAGAGATCCCCCAGGAGCTATCCGCGATTGATCTCACTCCATACCATGAGCAGCTTCGGACTCGGGCCGCAGAGCTTTCGTTGGAAGATGAGACGTACGAATGCAAGAAAGAGTCAGGGGATAGCTACCGTTACTACTGGGCAGAAGCACGTCACGTGCGTTCTTCGCCCGAAGGGTTTGCGCCATTTGTCGGCAAACTGGGCATGGTGCGGGTGACCTTGGATGCCGACACTCCGCGCACGTACAAGACGGCTTTCGGACGAGTTTCGCCCGGAGACCATCTGATTGATACCGTGTTTGAAGCCAATCAAAAGTACAGTCGTGGACTGGGTTACAGTCTACAGCGGGTGGACTTGATCACTCCGGCTCGCGAAGGACTCCGTTTTGGAGCAATTAGCGTATTCCTTGGCTATAGAGACGCGAGCGACAAGAGCCCCAGTTGCTACATCCTGGAGGCGGGGACAGCCACCGGGCAGCCCAAGGTGCTTTACCTGGGCAAAGAAATTGGAAAGAGTATCAACGCCTATTCTGGCTACGAGCCGACCCCATTTGCCTGCGCGAGTCACGCCTACTTGGGTACCTTTACCCTGAAGCCAGGAACGGACGAGCCCGATCAGTTGGCGATCTCGGCTAGAAGTACGGAGGGTGGAAAGAGTCACGTGCCCTACATCGATGTGACGATTCGCTGGACGGAGCAGTTAGGATCCGTTCACAATATTTGGCCGGGTTTTTTGATAGCTCGAGCGACCAGTATTGTCTTGTGGCGTGCATCACAGAACAAAATAAGCACCCAATGTTCGGACTCTTTGCCCGGAGGTGCAGCATGAATCATTGGTTGATGAAGGGGTTAGAATACATCTCACAACCGGCAGAAGTGTCGCCGCCGCTGGCCGGCCGGAGTGAGGCCAGCGGCGGCGGAGCCTTTTCTCGTGGTCTGTTCGATGTACGTGCGTCTTGTGGCGCGCATCTCGCCACCCTTCGGGTTATGAGATGCGCCGCAGGCATACTGCTTACATCACTCGCTTTGGGGTGCGAGGGCGGGGTAGAGCATCCCCCTGCTGGACAACCCAATACCAGGAAGTACTGCGCAGACCGAAAAGACTCCGAAAACAACTGTATGGCTTGCTCCTCCCAACCGGGATGTGGTTGGTGCGATGTCCCGCAGTCGGGACAGTCCCACTGTCAGCCAGGAACATCGCACGATGCGCCGGGAAGCTGCTCGGAGGGCTGGGCTCTCAGTACGGACATGTGCGCGGCGCCCCCACCACCGCCTCCTCCGCCCCCACCTCTTCCGTCCTCGTCGGTTGCGGAGCCGACAGAGATCGAAGATTCTGCACTGAGTACCGGTGCCGACTCGGAAGTAGACGAGAAGGCCCAGAACTCCCCTCCCGACGCTTCTCCCTAATGTTTTCCTCGCGGTTGTCCACTCCCAAGCCAGCTTCGCTCACGCCATCTCCTCCGATGATGAGAGATAGTCAACTCCGCGTACTTGAGTCCCGGATTGAGGAGACACCCGCGTCAGCGACCGCGAAGGGCATGTACTTTGAGTCGTTCTTGCGCATGTTAAAAAACGCGAAAATCGAGCGACCTCACAAGCGACGTTACTTGCCCTTTAAAGATTATCCGCTCACCGAGCTCATGGGTCTGATGTTGGCTGCGACAGGTGAGCTGCATCCGGGCATGTCTCCGACGGATTCACTCCGCCAGATGGGGCGCCTTGCTTTTCCCACCTTGGTGGGCTCCACGGTTGGCAAGGTTTTGTTCTCGGTGGCGGGGCGTAGCTGGCAAGCCGCGCTGCCTCTCACGCCCAAGGCCTACTCGCTCAGTGTTACGGGAACCACGACGCTGCGGGAGATGAATGATAACAGTGCCGTTCTCGAGTTGAGAGATATCTGGAACTTTCCAGACATCTACCACGTAGGGGTGCTTGAAGGGGCGATGCAATCCTACGGTGTTGAAGGTAGCGTTCGCGCCGATCGTCATCGTCGGCGTTGCGATGTCGATCTCGTTTTGGAGTGGGAGTCACCTTGATGCTGTGGACATGAGCGAGCGCCGGGTTGGTGCGGGATGGGTGCCTTGAATGCCTCCTTGCAAAGAGCCTATTCGGTACACGGATTGGAAAACTGTGGTCGTGGTGGAGACAACAGCAATGGCGCAGACAACCGCGTTGGAGTCCGGCGCTTGGGCCAGTTCGCTGCGACGCTAAAAAACCAAGAAGTGGCCTGAAAGAACCGAAACGGGGACTCAAACGATCGTCGGGTCTCGGTTCCGGCATAGGGGCAATTTTCAAATGCGTGGATGATATGCTTCTCCACTGTCGCTTTGCGCGAGCTGAGCAATAACCAGAGGGTGAAAACCAAAGCTCTGTCCCGACGCCCCCTCCTTCCACTCTTGGGTGGTGCCTTCCTCCTCGCTGCCTGTAGTGACGGCACGCGTGAGGTATCCAACAACCAGGGGTCGGGTGGCGGGTTGGAGGGTTCCGGTGGAGCCAACACAGAAGCCAGTGGCGGTAGCGCAAGTGGCGCAAGCAACTCAGGTGGCCGTTCCTCGTCGTCAGGCGGTGCATCGACGGGGGGGGCTGGACAACAACCGGGAGGCAGCGGTGGAGTCGCTATTGGGGCGGGAGGCACTGGGGGTGAGCCTTCGAGCTGCGTTCCCGACGGAAAGGCACGCAACCCTCTGATCAGCCATATTTTCACAGCTGACCCCAACGCCATCGTCTACGACGACAAAGTCTACGTCTATGTGTCCCATGATGCAGACGGGCAAGAAGGCTTCGACATGATTGACCACCATGTTTACTCTTCGGACGATCTCGTCAATTGGCAAGATCACGGTGTCGCCATCAAGGCTGCTGACCTCGGCTGGGCGGGCGTGCTTTACGCTCCGGGCGCGTGCAAGATGGGCGACACGTATTACATGTACCTGACGAACGGCGGATCACAGATTGGCGTTGCCGTCAGCGATCATCCGGGTGGTCCCTTCGTTGACCCTCTCAAGGGTCCACTTTTCTCCACGAGCTTTCCCAACGCAAACGTTCCGTGGCTCTTTGATCCGGCTTGTTTCATCGACGACGACGGGCAGCCCTACCTCTACTTTGGCGGAGGGCCTAGCGGAGATAACGCGCGCGTGTTCCGTCTGAACGAGGACATGGTGAGTATCAAGGATAGTTCGGCGACCAAGGTACCAACTACTGCCTTTTTTGAGGCATCCTTCATGCACAAACACGAGGGTAAGTATTACTTCAGTTATTCCTCGGACTTCAGCGCCGGGCATGGCGCGACCCTCGAGTACTACATGGGCGATTCACCCATGATGAGTGGCGCCGAATACAAGGGGGTCCTGCTCAAGAATTCGGATATTAACAATGGCAACAATAGCCATGGTTCGATCATCGAATACAAGGGAAAGCACTATCTTTTCTATCATAATCGTAAGTTGATGCAGTCGCTGGGAACCAACAAGGTCAACAACCGCAGCATCGCCTTCCAGGAGCTCACCTACGCAGAAGACGGCTCGATCAACACGCTGGACATGTCCACTGAGGACTTCACGGTCAGTCAGCTCAAGTGCCTCAACGCCTTTGAAGAGGTAGAAGCCGAGCGACTGGGTGCCGAACAGGGGATCGAAGTGGAGGGTGATGCAGGCGATACGGTGCGCGTTGCATCGATCGATCCAGGAGACTGGGTGGCCTACTCGCAGGTGGACTTTCGCGATGGGGCAACCAGCCTGGTCGCCCAAGTGGCGGCCTCGGAGGGAGGCGGCACGATCGACGTCCTGGTAGACGGGTGCATTGACTCCACTGACGGGACCTCTGTGGGGACCTGCGATGTCGCCGCCACCGGTGGGTTTACAACCTTCTCAGAACTCAAGTGCACCATCGACGCCCCAGCTGGCGCCCATGACCTTTGTCTCAAGTTTTCGGGCACGACCTCCTTTGAGATCGACTCCTTCCATCTGGAGTGAAGCCGGGTTCCGAAGTTGTCGAGCACGGCGCGGGCTTAGAGTGCATCTCACAACCAGCGGAAGCTCCGCCGCCGTTTACCCAAAGGAGCGAGGCAAGGGTCGGTGGTGCGCCGTAGGTTACCGCTCTTGTGCACCCTTTCCGGCGATGATCTTGCTTCGAAACTTGGTGATCCGTGAGACCCGCGTTTCGGGTTGTTTGGCTGATTTAAGATTAAAAATATAGCTCCTCTGGCGTCCGGGGGTGAGTGCTTGAAACGCCTCAGCCAACTCAGGGTCGCAGTCCATCGCTTCGATTAGCTCGTCCGGTAGCTCCATCGTGCGCTCGGTTGCGGCAGGTTTGATGCCCTTTTCGGCATATCCCTTGGCTTCGTCTAAGTACGATAGGATGGTCGACCCAAGCTGCTTTACCTGAGAGACCTTCTTGAATCGGATCATATCGGGGTGCTGCGTATTGGGCCCCTGTCTTTCCAAGAGGCCATTGGGATCCTTCATGAGACCGGCGTTGAAGAACGACAGCCGGAAGTCGTCGCGAAACGCCCCGATGATGACGATGTTGCGCTTAGCGTAAATATAACAGGGATGCCCCCACTTGGCGGTTTCGACTAACCCTGCCTCTAGGCAGATTCGGCGAAGGTCCGCTAACCCCGGGGCCCAACGCTGAGAGGAACAGTCCGCGGTCGCAAATCTCTCGCAGCGCCCACACCCTTTAGCGAAATAGTCGTCGACTACCTTGATCATCATGCCGTCGTTTATTTTCGGAGACCGTTGGTCAAATTTCAAAACCGCCTACGTCGAGTCGAACTCGTAGACGCTACCGTAACGACGAGGAAGTCCTTGGGCAATGAGAGCTCTCGATTTACGTGAGGGACAGCGGTGTGCGACAATGACTACTTCGACGGCTCGACCGACCGAAACGGAAACGGCTTGGGTGGCAACGAACCTGCCAGCACGGGGACTCATCGAAAGACTCGGGCGCACGCGACTCCGGGCGCACTGACTCGGGTGGGGACTCCTGGGGCGAGATGCGCTGTTGCGCGTACGCCACCTCACTCCTCTGGGGCGAGCCGTGGCAGAGCTTCTGTTGGTTGTGAGGTGTATTCTAGCCGTGCAGCGATTTGTCCTCTTTTTAGTGTGCTCGTTGAGCGGATACTACGTGAGCGAACGAGGAGATATGTGGAGTCGATTGGGACGGGACATAGGCAAGGGGGGCAGTCCTATCGTTATCACACAGTGTCGGTAGCGGTTCCACGTCGGACATTCGTCCGGCGCGCCAAAGCGGACATCCGTCCTTGGTGAGAACCTCCAAGAGTTTGTGATCATTTTGATCTAATTAATCAATCTTAGTTCGATCCGAATGTGCTCGGATTGATCGCTTGGCTATACTGGCGAAGTTGCCAATCATGGTGGCCCCCAGAAGGAACGAAAGCGCCCGTGACTCAAGTGTATAGATTTTTGACAGTGATCTTGGCCCTGCTGACAAGCTTTGCCTGCTCCAGTGGTGGAGAGAACAGCGTAAGTGACACCGACACAGGTGATGACAATGGTACCAGTGCCGACACCGACACCGGTGTTGATACAGGCGCCGACACGAGCGCCGATACGGACACAGGCACCGACACGGGTACCGGAACCGACACGGACACAGGCACCGACAAAGATCCTGATACCGACAAAGATCCCGATATCGACGAAGATCCCGATACCGACAAAGATCCCGATACCGACACAGGTACCCATGGCTTCATACATCCCTCCCTTCCGAACTCCTTGGAGGAGCTGGACACCATCAAGGCCAACCTCGACAAGGAACCTTGGAAGTCGGGGTATGCCGCTCTGGCAGCCGATGGTCGATCACAGCTTGGTTATGTCATGGGCGGTCCGCTTCGGGTGGTGAAACGCAATCCGCACGAGAACCTTTGGCCGTGGCGAGGGGACATGATCGCTTTTCATAACCTCGCTCGGATGTGGTATTTTACCGGAGACGAGGCTTACGCCAAAAAAGCGCGTGAGATCATCATTGCGTGGGCGACCACCCACGAGGTGTTCGGCGGCAACGAATCCGGCCTCGATCTGGGCGACTACGCACTAGCCTACGGCGGTGGCGCCAGCATCCTCCGTGGCACCTGGTCCGGCTGGACGCGAGAAGACACGATCACGGTACAGAATTACTTCCGAAACGTCCTGTGGCCCGCCACGGCTGCCCCCTACAATATCTCCGGTCCAGCCAACAAAGGCTCGCTCAATGTGGTGGCTGGTGCTGTGATCGCCGTCTTCTGCGACGACACCGAGATGTTCGACCATATCGTCGATGTCTTCCGCAATTATCCGGGAGCCGGTCTACCAAACATCCTCGCCACAGGTCAGATGGGTGAGACGGGTCGCGACTGGGGCCACTCGTACAACGACCTGCTTGCGCGCACACTCACTGCCGAAATTCTCTGGAAGCAAGGCGTGGACGTTTTCTCGGAGTTGGACCATCGACTGCTCGCCGCTGGCGAATACCACGCGCGCAACACCTCAAGTATTGATACGCCCTTCGTTCCTTTCGGCACCGTCGATTATACGTATTATGAAAATCGTGGCGGGATAAACAACCAGGACCGGGGCGCTTACTACCTCCTCCAAAACGCCTACAAGAATCGACTGGGTCTGCCCACGCCCTGGATCGACCTGAAGATTAAGAGGCAAGGTATACACGGTGGCAACTTCATGTTCGCCAGGACGGCCGACTTCTCTACGGCCACGCCGCCGCCAGCCGATCCCCGTCCGGCGGTTTCCCCGGCCTCGGACGGCCTGACCCTGACCACCCTGGGCGGCCAAACGGAAGGACGCAGCGCCTCGTACGATGACGGCGTGTGGACGGTCACCGGCCTTGGAAGCGGATTATGGACCGATGGCGTTGATGACAGTCAATTTGTTTACAAGGAAGTGACCGGCGACGCTGCCATGGTCGTTCAAGTCACTTCGGCAACTTATTCGGGCTCACGAAACGGCAAGATGGGTCTGATGATCCGCGACAATCTGGTCGGAGACGTTTCGCAGCGCATGTGGATCGGGGTCGTACCGACCGAATCCGATGGCAATCTGATCGAGGCCCGCTCGGACGGCTGGACTGCGACTTGGGGCGGAGGCAACTGGGCGAAACGCTCACAGGGTCTTCCGCTCCCGCTGCCCTATTGGCTCAAGATAGAGCGCAAGGACAACGTCATCACCAGCTACACTTCTCAGGACGGCACCAGCTGGTCGCCCATCGTCAGCTCGGACTTCGGCAATATGCCGTCCACCGCCTACATCGGCATTCATGTCTCCAGCGGTAACGAGACGCCCAATACGGCTACCTTCGAGAACGTGTCCTTCACCGGAGGGACAGGCGGCCTCGTGACCACCCCGGACGCGCCCGCGACCATGCTCGCCTCGGGCTCGAACAAGGCTGTCACCCTGCGCTGGCTGCCCTCCTTCGGCGCCACCGCCTACGATCTCCTCCGCTCCACCACCTCGGGCAGCGGCTACACCGTCATCGCCAGCGATCTGCCCGCCGACAAGACCAGCTACGTGGACACGGATGTTGTCCCCGACACGACCTACTACTACGTGGCTCGTGCCAAAAACTCGGCCGGAACTAGCGAAAATTCCCCCGAGTTCTACGCCGCGCCGCCGTCCGTGTCTCTGATCAAGCTCTCCCTTTTCGGTGGTACCCCTGACACCAGTGCCGGTGATCCGGAGGGGGCGGCGAGCGCTTTCGACGACGACTTCGGCTCGTTCTGGTTCAATGGAGAGCCGACCGGCTGGTTGCAGTATGACTTCGGCGAGAGCTCCGCACAGATCATCAAGCGCTACACGCTTCTGAGCGCCTCTCTCGACCGTGCCGGGCGCGATCCAAAGGACTGGCAGTTCCAGGGCTCAAACGACGGTAGCGACTGGACCACACTCGACACGCAGACCGATCAAAGCTTCGAGTACCGCAGCTACCGGAACACCTACGAGGTCGACAATAGCACCGCCTACCGTTACTACCGGCTCAACATCACCGCCAACAATGGCGACGCCGAGTTCTTGCACCTCGGCGAACTCGGTCTGTGGGGCAACAGTGGACGCCTGATCCCGGACGGTTTCTACCGTATCGCTAGTCGCAACGGCAACCAAGTCATGGAGGCAACGGGAAGCGCCGACGGCACACCGGTCGCGCAGCAGAGCTTCGACGGGAGCGACAGCCAGCTGTGGGATATCCAATGGCAGGGTGATGGTCTGTACAGTGCCACGCACGTGGCGAGCGACCTGGCGCTCGACAATGGCGGCACATCCGACCAGGACGAAAACCTGATCATCCAATCTTCGGACGGAGGCGACAGCCAGCTCTGGACATTGATGCTCAACGCTGACGGCTATTTCGGCATCAAGTCGGAAAACAGCGGCCTGGTTTGCGAGGCTGACGACGGCGCCGCGACCGACGGAGCAGGCATTGTCCAATCCACCTACAACGACGATCCCAGCCAGCAATGGTTGATCGGTTTCTCCATTGAGCCGCAGCCGACCCCGCCAGCCCCGGCACAGGTGACGGCTACCCCGACTTCCATCTATCAAGTCGACCTATCGTGGGCGGCAAGTAGTGGCGCTGTGAGCTACAACATTAAGCGGGCGACCTCGAGCGACGGCCCCTACACGACCATTGCTATAGGCGTAAACACGACGGACTACACAGACACCGACCTGCTCTCCAGCACGACCTATTATTATGTTGTCTCGGCAGTCAACGGTAGCGGTGAGGGGAGCGACTCGATGCAAGCCGAAGCCACGACATTGACAGGCGCGCCGGATGCTCCGACTGGTCCGACGATGATACTGGGTACGGATGCGGTCGTATTGAATTGGGAGGCCACCGGCGGAGCCACCAGCTACAGCATCAAACGTGCTACCACCAGCGGCGGTCCCTACACCACGGTCGCCACCGACCTGACAGGCACGACCTACACCGACACGAGCATCAGCCAAGGCGAGACCTACTACTACGTCGTCGTCGCGAACAATGCCGATGGCACCGGACCGGACTCCGCCGAGCTCACCCTCGGCGCGAACACTCTCGGCCTTCACTTGAGCTTCAATGAAACCGACGGTGATACTGCCGCCGATTCCAGCGGCTACGACCACGACGCGATGTTGTTCGAGGGTGCGAGCTTTGGTACCGGCATTCTTGACGGGGCTCTCAATCTTGCTGGGGCCTCCTCTCAGTACGCCACCCTTGACGATGGCATCGCCAGCGCTCTCACGGATTTCACAATCTCTACCTGGATCAAGGTCGACTCCTTCGCCTTCTGGCAACGAGTCTTCGACTTCGGTACC
Organism: Polyangiaceae bacterium; assembly: GCA_050300635.1. GTDB lineage: Bacteria > Myxococcota_A > Polyangia > Polyangiales > Polyangiaceae > NIC37A-2. Next base: position 58,324 of record JBNKYC010000011.1, on the reverse strand, counting down.
GGGACGGACAACTATATGTATCTGACCGCGCAAGGTGCTGCGGGTGACGGCGTGCCCCGCTTTGTCATCCGTGTCGCAGGGGACGAACAGTTCGTCGACAGCTCCGTCGCCCTCACGACCGAGGTCTGGACCCATGTTGCCATCACCCGTTCGGGCGACATCGTCTCGATCTACATCGATGGGTCTCTAGTTGGCTCGGACACGATCACGCTCAATCCTTCCGACCTCGGCTTCACTACGCAGAACTACATCGGTAAGTCCCAGTTCGCCGACCCCTATCTCGACGCTGCGCTCGATGACTTCCGCATCTACACCCAGTCATTGAGCCCCGAGGAGATCAGCACCTTGGCCGAACCTCCCGCAGGAATGTAGAGGCCAATCCCCAACCGAGGTGGGTGGCGGGGCGCGACATGGCCTCCGCCGCCCGCAGCGTGCGCTTTGGCTGGCGCCCCTCACCAATGATTCAACCGAGCTGATGATCGAAGGTGGCGTCGAGGACCGCTCGCAGCTGCCGAAGGAGGTCATCTTTGCGAAATGGCTTCTGCAAGAGGGGGGCCCCCAGCTCCTCCTCGGAAATCACAGCCCCACCCGTTTCGCCATAGCCGCTGATGAAGATCACCGGATGCTGGTGTCCTTGTTTTCGCCAGGTCTGTACTACCTCTGGGCCTCCCATCTCTGGCATCGTCACATCCATCAAGACAAGATCGATTTCGTCTAGGTGCTTTGCGAAGAGCTCGAGAGCCTGAAGTCCGTTTTCTGCAGTGAGGATGCGGTAGCCGGCGCGGCTCAAGGTGTCCTCAACAAGCATTCTCACCCCCTTTTCGTCCTCGACGACGAGAAGAGTATCAGAGCCACCTGCTGGGGAGGTCGTCTCGCCTCTGGCGGATTCGGGCACATCCTTGGAAGTCGCCGGAATCTTGATCTTGAAGACGGTCCCAGCTCCGGGCTGACTCTCCACTTCAATGCTCCCGCTATGCTGCTTGACGATTCCGTAGGCAGTCGAGAGGCCGAGGCCAGTCCCTCTGTGGGCTTCCTTGGTCGTGAAGAAAGGCTCGAATATCTGGGAAACCACCTCCGGGGACATTCCCTCGCCCGTGTCTCTCACCTCGACGAAAGCGCACGCGCCTCCACTCATTGGGTCCTCTTCGATCCGATGAGTCGAAATGGAGAGCGTTCCACCTCGGGGCATGGCGTCTCGTGCGTTCACGCTCAGGTTCATGAGGACCTGCTCGAGTTGTACCTTGTCACCAAGAATAGAAATGGGTTCGGCGCAGGGCTCGAATTGAAGAGCCAGGTCCTCGCCGAGAACGCGACGCAGCATTTTGAGCAAATGTCGAATGAGATGATTTAGCTCAATGGGAGTGGTCCGCATGACTTGCCGTCGACCAAATGCGAGCAATTGCTGAGTGAGTTCGGCGGCACGCATCGCGGCGCACGAAAGCTCGTCTAAGATTGCAATAAGATTCGGGTCATCGATACCTAGGGCACCGGCTGCTTCGGTTTGTCCAAGAATGATTTGCAGGAGGTTGTTGAAGTCATGAGCCACTCCGCCGGCGAGTTGTCCGACAGCTTCCATCTTTTGGGACTGCAAAAGTTGACTCTGGAGCCTTTCTCTTTCTTGCGCGGCTTGCTTCCGTTCGCTGATATCGCGGGTCAACCCAAAGGCTTCAATCTTTCCGGTGCTCTGATTTCGGCGGTACCGAGTGATGGATTCTGTCCAAATCGGGTTTCCGTTTTTATGTGGTTGGAGGAGTTCCACGGTATGAAAAGGCGGTACTGTCCCTGCCTTTTCTGCGTCCAGGAACTCCTTCGTCTGCACTCGCGTCATCTGTTGGAGACGCTCAAGCATCGACTCCACGACGGAATCGCTCAGAGGCTGAGCCATGAGTTCTTCAGGAGAAAAACCTCGCATCGCCTCGATAGATGGGCTCACATAGGTAAATCTTTGGGTCTCGATATCCACGCTCCAGACGACATCCTTCAGGTTCTCTGTGAGGAAGCGGTACATCTCCTCGCTCTTCCGCAGCGCGATTTCGGCCCGCCGCCTTTCGGTGATGTCTGTACTGATCATCGCCATCTGCTCTGGCTGCGGACGGAAGAGAGTGAGTTCGACGTGGGTGTCCAGCACTTGGCTGTACTGCTCCAAAATCCTGGGCCTCCCGGTTTCAATCACCTCGGCGAAGGCCTCAAGCCAGTGCGTTTCCGTTTCGGGAAACACTTCCCTCAGAGTCTTGCCCTTAAGGTCACAGGCTGGCATGCCGAGCAGGCGTTCTAGGGCTGGATTGATCTCGAGGTAGCGGTAGTCCACCGGCTTTCCGGTCTCATCCCGTACGACCTCATATAGACTCGAAAGGGAACCCAGGTTTTCGAAGAGAAGACGAAATCGTGTTTCGCTCTGTTTCAGTCTTCGTCGAGAGCTCAGCTCTTCTGTTTCGTCTCGGAGGGTGTAGATGCATTCGGCGTGGAACCCTTCCTCTTGTTGCAGCTTCGAGGAGGTGCCGCGTACAAAAACATCGTCACCTGATTTGCGCTTGAGCCAAGCTCCTTGGGCGAGCAGCTTGCTTTTCGTTGTCAGGGACTCGTCGTCGCCTTCATCCAGCTCTTCTACCTGGGGCTCCAGACAAACCACGTCCGCGAAGGAACGCCCCTTCGCTTCGTTTGCGCCCCAACCTGTTAGGTGCTCGGCCCCCGAATTGAACGCAACGATACGCTCCTCAGCGTCCACGATGATGACTGCTGCGCCAACCCCGTCCAATATCATGTCAAAATGGGAGCTCAACGCCCCGCCGCCTGCGGTGCTAGCCATGGTCTACCCCAACGTACTCGTACTCTAGGAACGGCAGGACCTTTACACCACGAGGATGTAGAGCTGCCGTCTTCTCGGCAGTTATACGCCCCTTGAACCGATGGTGCCTGCAGCTCATGAAACGAGGGCGGTTGTTTAAATAATACCAGGGTAAATATGGGTAAATTGATAATAATACCCGGGTAATATTTGTCGCAAGGGTCGCCTGCAAAGAACGACTCCGCTTTAAGGGGTGAGCAAGAGACCCATTCAAAGGGGGGCCATGCAGGCACACCGCCGAATCAGCACGGCGCGCCGAACGGACATCGCCCACTGCAAGCCTCCGATATCGCGCACCTTCTTACTCTAGGCTTGTCTCCCGGTGCGAGAAGATCTAGCCGTATCACTTTGACGATCTGCTTATCGCCGTCGCCCTCGCAGGTGAGCGATCCCACGAGACCCCCATCGATGACCCTTAGGCTCAGCTTCGCTCTACTTCTATTTCTTTGCGTCTCCGTGCAAGTCGGCACGGGTTGTTCTTCGGAAAAGTCCGAGGGCGACGGCGATGTGGCCCAGGGCGGCGGCAGTGGCGACGACAGCGGCGATGGCGATAGCAGCAACGGCGGCGACGGCGGCGATAGCGACATCCCCGATAGCGACATCCCCGGGGATGGTGATGGGGGCCACAGTGATGGCACCTCCTGCACGCCCGGAGAAGACGGGTGTTCCTGTTTCGGAAACCAGACCTGTTTCAAAGGGCTCGATTGTGAAGCGGGGATCTGCGTCGATCCCGCCGGAGGCGATGGGGACGGCGGTGAAGTATGCGTCGCGCCCGCAGGTGCTCCAGACGAAGACGACGACGGCGTCGCTGACGCTTGCGACCAATGTCCGGGATTTGATGACGCTGTCGAAAACATCCACGTGGGCGACGTTGGGATCGGGAATCAGGCGGGCGTGGATGAGCTGGCGGGTGTTCGTCAGATCACAGGCGACTTAGTCCTCGCCAACAATCTGATCACGAATATAGATGCGCTTGAATGCCTACACACGGTGACCGGGCAGTTGACCATTCAGCACACCTCGAACCTCCCCAACCTCTCGGGGTTGCACAATCTGAGGGCAGTGGGCGGCGCTGTCGTCCTTGAGTTCAACTCGATGTTGACGAGCCTGGCCGGCTTGGAAAACCTCGAGTCTGTTGGTGCGTGGTTTCAATTCAGCAACAACGGTAGCCTCGTGAGCCTGGATGGGTTGGACTCACTTTCGTTGATCGGGGGGGACTTGAACATCCAGAGCAATTCGGCGCTCCGCGACCTGAGCAGCCTGGCAGGCCTCACCGCGATCCCCCACGGGATCAGCATCTATTCCAACGACAAACTTCCCGATTTGGATGGCCTGCAGAACATCGTCAGCGTGGGGGACTCGGTCACGGTCTCTTTCAACGCAGAGTTGAACAACCTGGATGGCCTCGCGGGGCTGAAAACGATCCCCAATGCCCTTTCGATCACGAACAACGTCAAGCTGACTGACGTGTCGGCCCTCGCTGGACTCACGTCCCTGAGCGCCCATCTCAATGTTTCCAGCAACGAGATCTTGGTCAGCTTTCAAGGTCTTCACAACATCGCCAGCGTGGGCGGCGATGTCGACGTGAAGCAGAACGACGCCCTCACGACATTGGACGGCCTTTCGGGTCTGAAGTCCATCGGAGGCGATCTCTCCGTTTGGTACAACGAGAGCCTTCCCCAGTGTCTCGTGGACGAGTGGCTCATTCAGGTCGGGAAGGCTGGCGACCCTGGTAACGAAATTCTCGGCAACAGCGCGACTTGCCCCTAACGCTCAGTACTAATGAACAGTGCTCGCTGGACTTCCAGTTTTTTTCTCAACTCGCTTTCGACATGATTCGCTTTTCCCGTTCGCTCCTCCTCACCCTGGCCGCGGCCATCATTCCATCCGCTTCCCTCTCCACCGGTTGTTCCGATGGCGAAGGAACGAACAGCTCCGGCGACGGCGGGCAAGGGGGCGCAAAGTCGCCCGGGTCCGACGAGCAGAATTCCAGCGTTGCTTGCAGGAGCGACAAGGATTGCTTCGAAAGCGACGCCGTTTGTGATCTGGGTCGTGGCGTGTGTGTCGAATGTCTCTCGGAGGCGGATTGCTCCGGAGATACAATCTGTACTGCGGGGGCGTGCCAAGGCATCACCCCTTGTTCAAGCTCCAAACAGTGCCCGCTCGACGAGGTCTGTTCCACAGAATTGGGCTATTGCGTCGACTGCACCTTGGACGCCGACTGCGGAGACGAAGAGGTCTGCCACGAAAACGCATGTGTCTCGACCTGCACTTCGGACAAGGACTGCGCCGACCTCGGCTTCGTCTGCGATACGGAGAGCTCCCTGTGTTTCGATTGCGTCGGCCATGCCGACTGCGCAGAGGGGGAATACTGTGATTCGGTCGGTGCCTGCCGAGCGGACGTTTGCACCGCCGAGCGGGCCTCGTGTTCTGGCGATACGCTGAATCTTTGTGACTCCTTCGGGAGTGGGTACGTTGCGGTCGAATGTGGGCAGGGCTGTGCTGACGATGGGATCAGCTGCTCGACCGAGGGCGAATGCATCGAGGGGGACGAGGGCTGCCCGTGTTATCCCAACATGACCTGTAACGGTACGCTCTCGTGTTTCAGCGAGCTATGCGTCGATGCGAACGGAGGAACGGGAGGTTCTGACACTGGCGGTGCGGGCAGCGGGGGCTCGGACGGCAGTGGGGGCTCGGACGGCAGTGGGGGCTCGGACGGCAGCGGGGGCTCGGACGGCAGTGGGGGCTCGGACGGCAGTGGGGGCTCGGACGGCAGTGGGGGCTCGGACGGCAGCGGGGGAACCCCCGCCGTCGTGTCGGGGACGTACACATTCGGAGAACGCCCGGGTACTGATTTTAGCGGCGTCACTGCCGACGTCGACCTCAACATCAACAGCCCTGCCGCCTCGCTGGGGGGAAGTGCGGATATCGCGTCTGATGGGGATCCACTCCGCGTCGGCCTTCTGCGCTTCGACGTCTCTGGTCTAGGAAGTGGGGTTGTGGTCACCAGCGCGACGCTTCGCCTCTGGACTCTCGACTGCTCCGGTTGCCAGGCCAACGGGGGAACGGAGACAGCCTTCTATCGGGTCTTGGAATCGTGGGTGGAAAACCAGGCGCACTGGAACAACCGCTCTAACGGTGTCCCCTGGACGACCCCCGGGGCTGACATTCCTTCTCGGGATTCCGTCGCTCAAGCGACATTCTTCCCGGGAGACACTGATACGGAGTATGCCGTCGCCCTCCCCGCCGTCCTGGTCCAAAGCTGGGTGGACGAACCAGATTCGAACCACGGCCTCGTTGTCCGCAATATTCCCCTCACCAACGACGGCGTCAATTTCTGGACGAAGGAGTACGGCACGGTCACAAAACGTCCACTCCTTGAAGTGACTGTCCTGGTGGATTGAGATTCGTCTGCCGGTGAGGGCAGTTTTTGCGGGACACTCAATCCTACAGCCGCTTGCAATAACATGGAACGGCTTTTCCTAGGTCTCACCTCTGTCGGGGCGAGGGCTCGACTTAGGAAAAGCCTGCGTTTGACATGTTTGGCGTGTGTAGTTTGTTACCGTTTACTGGGACATGCTACTGCAAGTCCCAGTAGCTCAAGATATGATGGACACTGGACGCGGCGAGCTTCCTCAGCTGACGCGTGTTGCATATCTGCCTGGATCTACTTGAGCTCCGAGGCCAAGGGCAGATCGGTCCCCTTCACGGCTTGGGCCATGAGCTCCGCCATGCGCTGAGCACCGGCATCCGAAAAATGCGTATGATCGTCGCAAAAGAAGTCACCGACTGGTCCGGTGGTTGAGGCAGAAACGTCGCCTCCCGGGACAGGACAGAAGCCGAGCTGATTGTAGAGATCGATGCTCAATTGATGAAGATCGATGACTGGGACGCTCAGTTGTTGACCGACGCTCTTGGTTTCAGTGAGGAAGCCCCGGCTGGCCACGGCCGTGGACCCGCTGCATTTGATCGCGCTCACCGGGGTGATCAAGACAGGTTGAACGCCACGACTTATCGCCTCTTGGGCCATGTAGATGTATTCTTCCTTGAACTGCTCGGTCCCGACGTGGCGGGGACACTTGGTATCTCCGTCATTGATACCGAATTGAATGAACAGGTAGTCTCCCTCCTTCATCTGAGAGAGCATGTCGGTCCAACGAGATTGAATGATCGCTTGCCCCGAACCATCGGTGTTCAGCACGCACTCGTTGTCGCCCCCCATTTGATCGCTCACGTCATAGAGCCATGTCCGCACCGATCTGCCTCCCACGGCCCAATTGTTCACGGTGACTTGGTCGCTCAGTTGATCGCCAAAAAACGCCCCCCAACCCGTCGGGCAAGGAGTGTTCCCATTCGCGACGGTCGAATCCCCGGCGATCCAAACGGTGACTGGTCCCCCGCTCATCTGCTCACGCTCACAAGTCGTAGCCTGCAAGCCATCTCCTTCGAACTGCACTGTATCGATATTAGGTAAGCCGGTGGTCGTCGTCGCCTTGAGGATGATGCGGTTCTCCCCGGCAACGAGATCGAGCTGCGCGGTGACTTCGGTCCAAGTGGTGAAGTCGCCGGTGTCAGGAAAGTCGACGATGATGTCGGTTTTGACGCCGTCGAGGAGTAGCTGGGCGGGACGGTCTCCAGTTGCGGCGTATCGGAAGGTGACGGTTCGAGTCTGCTCCACCGAAGACACAACTGCCCACTCAATCTCAACCCCAAGTCTGTTGTCAGTGTTGGCGTAACCTGCTCCCGAAAAACCGGCGTTCGTCGATTCGATAACTCCGTCGACTCCACAAAAACCGGCTTCCTGTTCTTCGATCAGAACTGGACCACCGGCTACGTCTCCGCCCCCAGAGCCATCTCCCCCTGATGAGCTTTCGGAGCCGGCACCACCGGAAGCGTCGGGGCCCGTTCCTCCTGTGGAGGGCATCATGACCGGGTCATCCGCTTTCGAACCGCCAGAGGGAGAGCCTCCGCCGCCCGAGCCCTTCTGGGTCATCGTTCCTCCCGAACCGAGCTCACTCCCGTTATGGGCTCCGCCCGAGCCGCTCGAGCTCATCTCCTTCTGGTCTGGGGGCTCACCTTGGCAGGCCAGTAAAAATCCAGCCGTTGTGAGACAGCAAACAGCAGAGAAACGAAAAGGAAGATGTTGCATGGGGACTTCTTTCAATCTGGATTAGTCGACCAAGTAGCTATAAGGCCCAGCACTCTGCGTGTTCATTTCATGACCGATGAAACGCGCCATGTGCCGTGCACCGTTTTCTTGAAAGTGAGTTCCATCTACCGTCTGATCCGCTCGAATGAAGAAAAAGTCCTCGGGGGTTGGCGAAGGGCAGATCTCCGAAAGATGATTAAAGGTGCGCTGATTGTTGTCGAGCACGAGAACGTCTTCAGCCTCACCGAGCTCTCTCATTGCCTGAGCGTAAGCGGCGAGCGAATTTCCTGTCCCACAATAGGCAGAATTGCGTGGTGGGGGCGTCACCAGCACGGGCGTCGCTGACTTCGCTCGGGTTGGCTTGATATAATACTCAAGCAGATGCTCTTTGAAGGTGGTACCTGCGTCAGCAAAACGCTTGTAGGTCGTTCCGTCCACGGTAAATTCAGCGGTCTTGTGGCTGTCGTTGGTTCCAAATTGGATGAAGAAGTAGTCCTCAGGCTTGATGCGATCGAGGACCCAGGCTGTTCCGCCTTCAAGATGAAACCAAAGAGCCGTACGACCACCCATGGCCCGATTTTCGACGGTGACGCGATCGTCAAAAATCTCGTGCAGCATCTGACCCCAGCCTGCTTGGTCCGATGGGCTCGCTGTATCCGTATACGTCGATACGGTTGAATCGCCCGCTACGTAGATGGTCAGCGGCGGAAGGTCTGTACTGGTGGCACAATCGACTGGCGACAGACCGTTGGACGTGAGTTCGATTAGATCGACATTGGGCAAACCGTCGGCTCCCACGGCCGTCAAAGTGATGAGATTGTCGCCTTGGACGAGCGGGACATTCACAGTGAGCTCGCTCCAGCTTGTAAAATCCGAAGTAGCGGGGAAGGCCGTCTGGGCAGGTAGTGCTTGTCCATTGATGGAGAAGACACCCGTCCGGTCGCCGGCTCCGCTTGAGTAGACGATCCGTAGGGGAACGTCCCCCGCACTAGCGGCTGATACCTCCCAACTGATCAGCGCGCCATCAAAGTTTTTTGTGTTGGCATAACCGCTTCCAGAAAAACCGGCGTTGGTTGACTCGATCACTCCAGCGACTCGACAAAATCCAGATTCGTCTTCTTGCAGGACAAGGGCTTCGTCTGGGGCTTGAGTATCGCTTCCGCCAGACCCCTCGGAGATGCCTCCCTCTCCGCCCGTGCTCGTTTCGGCGCCGCCGCTCCCCTCCGCCATTCCTCCGCTGCCGAGGGTGGCGTATCCGCCCGAGGCTGTGGCTCCCGTGCCTGGTGTGTGGGTCATCGTCTGACCACCCGAGCCCGCGCTTATCGCGCTGCCTCCTGTGCCAGACGCGTTCGTCGTCGTTCCGTCCTCGGATGGCCCATTTCCGACGGCGCCGTCTGAGCAGCTCCAAGTAAAAAAGAGCGCAGCAGAGCTCAAGACGAGGGGCAGGGAGCTGCGGCGTGGATAGGAATGAAACAGCGACATCTGCGTTTTTTGTGGCGTCAGGAGGGGTAAATCGGTCAGTGATAGGTCCGAAATCGACACGTATCTATTGATACGGTAAAAATGTTCCTTAATCAGAACTGTTGCGAGCTCCGCGTAGGCCGCGTTGGGATGTCGTCTCGTGGAGCGAAGTCGATCGGGGTGAACAAAGCGGTGCGCGGAGACTGAAGCGAACTATTTACTGAGTTCGGCCACGGCGGCTTGAGTCGCCTCGGCGTTCAAGCGACCGCTCCTCGGTGGCGGCATCTTCAGTGGGCCGTTGGCATTGATGCGTTTGATCGCATTGTCCTTCATCTCGCGTGTCATCGAGTCCAACTCTAAGATATTGAAACGATTCTTCGCGAAGCGAGGGTCACCCCGGCCGTCGTGACATTGCGCACACATTTGGGTCAGAACGACGCGACCATCGGAACTATCCCAAGGAGTAAAACTGAGCTTTTGAACTGCGTCCTCGGAAAACACGTCGCGCAGGTCGAGGAGCGAGGAACGCGGCGCGTTATTTTGGACCACACTCAAATACGATTGAACTGCGGCCTCGCGCTTGGCCGCGTCGGTCACATCAACCGTAGGATAGGGGACAGCAATAGCGTGACCCTCTAGGTGAGCCGCGAAGCGGGTGCTCCAAGAGGGACTGTCTCCTTGCCTGGCCTCTGCAGCAATTTGACCATCAAAGGGGTTGGGCTGCTCTGAAAATCCTTCCGAACGGATGAAGGCTTCAAGTTGGGCGCCGCTGCCCTCGTTAATTGCGTTGGTGATCAATGAAACCGGGATCCCCCCATAGTTCGCATCAAGTTGGTGCGCCTGTGCGAATTGAGCGGTCAAAATCTTGTCTGATTCCGTCCGCTGTCCAAAGCGCTGGGGAAACCAGTGGAGCCAGGGTGACTCGAGTTCTTGCATGCGCAAAATGAGGCCGGTGCCGTGCCCTTCTGGTTGATGGCAAGTGATGCAATCAAGTGACGTGGCCTGAAGATCGCTTTGATCGTAGACACTGTAGGCTGTCCAGTTCTGTTCGATCTCTTCGGTCAGCAGGCTTGCTAGGTCGCAGCCAGGACTTTCGTAGTTGCATGCTTGCTCAAAGGTCAAAAGGTAGAAGGTCAGCTGGCCCGTGCTCAAATCGCGACTGACGAGTTCAACAAATTGCTCACCTCGAACGAAGCCAAATACCGTCATTTCTTCTCGTCGAACGAGATCAGTTCCAACGCGGGGAAACACGATGATGCGCGGATTGATAGCCGACACGTGTTGGGAAACGACGGAAGTCGAGTTCGCGGTCAAAGCAAACGCTCGTTCGTCGTTTTCTCCCAGTCCAATCAAGTCGAGCAATTCTTTCAAGTTGCCGATTTCGGGTGGCTGCGCGGAAGCACAGAGGACGCGAGCGAAGGCGTCGTCGTGTCCGCGGGAACACAGCTCTTGGTAGGCGGCTTGACGGCGTGGGAGAGGTGCCAGTTCGGGGTCCAGGTCAGTCGGTTCGGGTAGATTTCCCCAATTGGCGACGCCGCCCGAATCATCCTTGTTGGAAGAACAAGCGGTTCCAAAGACGGCAGCAGAGAACAAAGCAACCAACTGGCACCAGGTGCGAAACCCCGGTCGAGACAGCCCGTTCATTGGTCACCTCTTCGAGCGGGAGCCTGAGCGAGAGAGCTAATCGAAGGCGAATCATGGTCGAGAGCGGAACGACGACGACGCGCACTCAAGAGCACTAAACTCGCCAAAAACCAACAAAGCGACGCCGTTCCCGATCCGAGCCCCCGCCTCGAACCAGGTGTCACGCAGCCGCAGCCTTTCGCTGTTTTGGTCGCATCATCTGAGCCTGTATCGGGCTCCCCGAGGTCTTCGCCGGTATCGGAGTTTCCGTTAGTATCGGAGCTTCCACCGGTACCGACATGTTGAGGAAAGTCGGGTGGATCAAAAGGGAGTCGCTGAATCGGTTGTTCGCCATCGATTTGCAGAAGATAGGCTTCGAGTTGATCGAACTCTTCAGGCAATAGTCGTGACAAGAACCCGTGCAGCCCGTCATGGTTCTGTGTGGTCAAAACCTCGCGTAGAGTTTTTGCTGAGCCGTCGTGCAAGTAGGGTGGCGTCTCCCAGACTCCAAGTAGTGAAGGCGTATCAAAACCGAAAAGAGTCTTGCCCGCGCGGGTTCCCGAACTGGCAGTGATGGTTCCTACATCATGAAGGGTACCGCGCTCACTGTCGCTAAATTCTGGTCCACCGTGACAGAAGTCGCAGCCAAAATCCTCATAGAGCACTTGACCAGCCTCTGCTTCTCTCGTGAGGCTTCCATCTGGATTGCGATAAGGACTCGGATTCACATGGTCGAAAGAACTCACATAGGCGGCGAGCGCATCGAGCTCCGGATTGAGTCCAGCCTTGGGGTCCCCGAGTGGATCGCTACGCGTGCCTGTTTCGAACTCTTCATCGGATAGAAAACCAGTGCCCTTGAAAAACTCACGCATCTGGTTTTCAAAATCTTGCACCTCGTCCAAAACGCCGGTCCAGTTGAGGCGACCCTGACCCATTCCCTTGCGCCCCAGTAGGGTCACCGTGTTGCGAAGGCCTTCGCCTCTCGTGCTGAAATCCCAGACGCGTCCATCTTCAATGCCTTCAAAGTGACACGATCCGCAGCTGATGTACCCTTCAAAGGCCATGCGCGAATCCTCAGCGTTGTGGAAAATCTGCTTACCTAAGAGCACTTGCTCCGGCAGCTTCTCACTCTGGACCGCATCAATTTCTGCCAGGAGCGCGGGTGTTGACTGATCGAAGTTGTCCAACATCAAATTCATGTCGTAGACGATGATTTGTCGGCTCAACTGCGCCTGGACAAAGAGTCGACCATTGGGAGTCAGCACCGTCGCGCGCGGAAACTTCCCGGCATCGCCCACCGCAGAGAAGACCTGGGTCGGGTTAAAGACATCCCGCACCTCAACGCGATTGCTTCCGGGGAGTGCCAAAATCGCCAGATTACCGTAGGGACTAAACTGTACCTGGAAAGGCATGCTGCGGTTGTCGAGATCAACCCGGCTTTCGTAGATTTCCTCGGCGCTCTGGGTATCAATCACACAGGTTAAAGGACGCACGGTCGTGTCGTGCGTGAGATCCTGCCCATCCAGCAGCTGACCGCGTAAGATGTTGTCCTTCTTTGCCGGTATCCAGGCCTGGCGCCCGTCGGGTGTGATCGCTACAGAGAATAAGTAGTTTGGTAGGCCTCGCGCTCGCAGGTCGCTGTCGAGCGTTTCTGTGTCAAGACGAAGCACGATACGCGAGGCAACGGTCATCGTGTCGCCTGCAACCTTGACGACTTCCCCTCCTGCGTCTGGGGAGATGAAACGGGTGACGTAGACATCCTTACCATCGTGTGAGACGGCAATTCCGCGCGGTCGTGGGCCAACCTCCACTTCAGCTAGAAGGACTCCTGTGGCTGGATCCAGCTTAAGCAACTTGCCCGTGGCCATCAAAGAGATATAGGCAGAATCCCCAAGCGGACTCATGGCAACACCTATCGGTTGTGAGGCATAGGGTAGGCGAAAACCGCCCTCGATTGACAAGCTGTCCGGGTCAACAATTGCAACGGCGTAGTCATCCTGATGAACGACCCACAATTTACCTTGTGAGGTCAGAGCGAGTGACTCAGGCTTGCGATAGACGGGAAGCTCCCCAACTATCTCTAAGGTCTCCGCGTCCACCGCTGTGACCGAATCGTTATCCTGATTCAGCGAATACACCCGATTGCGCGCGCCATCATAGATGATAGACGTTGACGAGGTTGGGGCTTCTTGTGTGAGTGGATAGTGGACTAAGTGACGAAAGTAGGCGCTAGCGGTGTTGCCCTCGGCATCAGTCGCATACACGTCTACGTTTTGTAAACCTGCGTCGGTGAAAACATGCGAGACCTCTGCACCAGCCACCTCGAAGTCGAGCCCGTCGCCGAAGCGCCACTCATAGCTGACTTCGCCCACCGCATCGGTAGGCACCACCGTAAAGGTTTCTGGTTGACCGAGCTCTGTTGGACCAGGGGGCTCAATCGACAGTTCAAGGCAAAAAGCAGGCGCAGCCCAGAGCAAACTGGCTGCGAGCAGAATCACTAGGGGGGAGCGAGCGGGGAGCATCTATGAGCCTACGGGGCGCCGGCTTGAGCGCCGGCGCCGTTGTAATACTAGGCTTACTTGGTCGTGAAGGTGGATGACCAGTCTTCTGTGAGCGTATTGCCTACCAGGTCAGCGATACCACCCTTGGGCAAAACCACCTCGTAGGTCGTTCCAGACTCTAGGTCCTCGTCGGGGTCAAAGTTCACAACGCCCATGCGTACACCGTATATACCCGGGAGCGCTTCGCCTCCTACTGGTCGAACGATAAAACTCGCTGCGTTGACCGTCGCCAGCTCGATATTGTCGGAAAAGGAGATGCCGATGCGGGAAGTTGTGGTTACGCCAGTTTCGCCGTCTTTAGGAATCACGGTATCCACAACCGGCGCCGTTTCGTCGGGCTCAGCCTGATGCACAGCGATGAACGCGCCAGGATACGGACTTTGGTCATCTCCGATGACCAACAAGTTACCCATTGGAAGGATAAATTGATCATCGTTCAAGTTGCCCTGATCCATCCGTCCCCAAATATGCGACTGCAGCCTCATGTTTTGTGGATCGGTGATGTCAATCTTTGATGCTCCGGGTGACCCGCCGATCTCCCTGCGCACATGGCCCAAAAAGAGGTGATCATCACTAAAACTCATGTACTCGGCCCCACTGTGATTGAGGGTACCGATCGGTGAATTCGGAGCGCCGATATTTCTTGGATCACTCAGTACATCCCATGCCCGCAGGGGAGCAACGAGGAATACATAGTGACGATAGAATTGCCCAATGTATGAAGTATTCGTGTTGAAGGAGGCAAGTCGCGTGGGCTTTGTTGGATCACTGATGTCTAGCGTAGCCACACCACCGCTTTCCTTCGGCGTCATCACAACGAGCACATTGCCGATAGCATCCACGGGTCCGGCACTCACGTTGCCGAATGCCGATGTGGGTACTTCTGCTACGATTTTTGGCGCTGACGGGTCGGCCGCGTCGACTACCTTGATGCCGTTGTTGGTCGCGCCTACGTAAATGTACTGGCCCTGCCACGAGAGACCCCAAATCGACTCGGTGTAGTCGCCGTAGTTGGTTCCGGGTACCGCCAGTTTCGCTACATGTTTACCTGTTGAGGTGGTCACATCCCAAATATCGATGCCCTTTCCTCCGATGGTCACCATGTAGAAGGTGTCCCCATAACGAGCGAAGGAGACCGTGTGGCTTTCTGCTTCTTGGCCGGTTCTACCGGGGGTAATGAAGCTAGAAAGCTCCTTGGGAGTCTTCGGATCTGACACGTCGTAGATCCAAAACTCTTCGTTTCCACCGATGACCAAGTAGCCGTTGAGTACCTGCGACTGGTTGATTTGGTGCCCATTGAGGAAAGAGGGAGAAACCATCCCCTTCTTCCAATCCGCCTCGGAGGGGTCGACCGCGTCGGGCGATTGAGGAGCGTTTGGAATCGTTCCCTCGGCATGGTCGAACTTCACGTTTGGATCGACGGTGGCACCGCCCGAACCATTTGTGCTGCCGCTGCCGCCGTTCTCCGAGCCCCCGCTCGATCCGCCGCCTGTGGCGGCGACCTCACCGCCGGTTCCTTGCGTGTCGTTTGAGGCTCCACCCGCGGCGGGAGTCGCGCTCCCGCCCGAAGCGATGGCATCGTTTCCGCCGCTGGTCGAGTCGCCTACGTTGCCGAGCGCCCCGACTCCACCAGTCGAATCAGACCCCTGACTCCCGTCTTCGGGGCCGCCACCGCAAGCCAAAGGGAGCAGAAGTGCGAACAAGCACGCGGTAGAACTGCGACGAATGAGTTTTTTTGTTCGGACGTCATTGGAGGTTCGCTCAGAAAAAAGTAGCTTGGATCTCATCATACTATACCGGGGCCGAGGTCATTACCGAGAGGGGGATCTGCGCCTTGGTGGGCACAGGTCAACTAGTCCGGAGGGTCGCATCCTTCCCATCTTTCACGACAGAGGAGAGTATCCGCTCCAGTACGTTGCAACTTTTCAACTACTTAGGACTTCGAGAATCAAGAGCTGTTTTTACGGGGAAGGACCGATGCTGTTCCAGCCAGTGTCGTGATCTCGCGTTTGTGGCGGTTCCGTTGCTGCTCGATGGTTTCACTAAGAACGCAGTACTTCGATGATGTGCCGCACGTCCTTAGGCTCGAGGTAGGCCGCGGCACGAACTCCCCAACTGAGAGGAAAGCCTGGTTGCGCGATGCGTCTGCCCAACCGAAAAATGGCCCCTGCTCGTTGCTCGATGAGGTGGGGGCGTTGGGCTTCGTCCTGCACAAGTAGTTGTTCGGCAAAGCGCCACGCGCCTGCGCGTGCCTGTTCGACACTGAAGGCAAATAGGTTCTCGTCGCTGCGACCAGCGATGCGATCGAGTACCGACAAGGCAGGAGAAATTCGATTGAGTCGATCTTGTACCTGATCGAGCTGTGCACCGATGATGGTATTGATTCGGTTGTAGTCCGAAAGAAGCGCAGCAAGGCCTTTGACGTCGACGAGAGCGGCCACAGTAAGCCCGAGGTCGTAGTTGATGTGGGCATTCATGCCGAGCAGTAGGTGCTGCAGGACGAGGGGCCCTTCAGCGTGCCGTGCTTCGAAGGAAAGTCGCCAAGGGGCCGGCAGGATTTCTCCTGCGCGATGAGCTTCGAACGCCCTGAAGTAGTGCTCAGCGAACAGGCAATCGAAGCGCACCATCCGAGCGCCGTCTTCGAAGTTGCCAGCGATGATGTCCGCCTTCACACCAAGCGTCATGCGCCGATACATGGCTGCGAAATAGCCTAACCGGCTCTCCTGGCCGAGACACCATTCGACGACGGTGTCGAGTCGAGAAATCACGTCGTCGATAGGTGAAGTGTCGGGTGGGGACAGATCCGTGGACATGGTCCTCGAAAGTGCCCTAGATGGGTTGTTCGGTCAATCGCACTCACATTCCGTCGAGGCACAGACCTCGATGCCGGCGAGGCATCCGTGGCTGTCTGTTACGACGCGCACGGGGAGCTCGGAGTCCCGTGCTGATTCGAGGAGTGATTGCAGCCGTCCGCTATGCTTGCACACGCGGACCAGGGTCTTGTCGCTGAGAAGGACCGCCCGCAGTTTGCCACAGGCGTCGAAGCGAAGGCACTGTACCAATCCGCTATTGCGTCCAACCTTGGACGGCTTTTTCCGGTCCGAGACCACTATGCCTTTCGAGGTTTCGGCATCGGGGAAGTAGGCGACGACTTCGCGCGCCCCTGAAAAGGCTCCCGCATCGACGCTCACTGTGGCTCGGGCGGTGCTTTCATCGACGACATGAAAACCGTCCACACTCAGACCTTCACCGAACGAAAGTTCGCTTGTCGAATCAAAGCGTCCGTCATCGATGCTGATCTCCACTTCGGTGCTTTCGCCAGCGTAGAAATCACTGGGGTGGATGCTGATGCGGGGGTCCCGCGGGCGTCCCACCTGCAGGGTCGAAAATTCCAGTCGTTGGATCATCGTGCCGCTCGGTGCGACCTTACCTCGGAGTTCGACTCGGATCGGTATCATGCCTTGGACCGTGGCGTTGAGTTCTCCAGCAAAGCTACCGTCGGGTTGGCGCAACATTTCCGTAGGCGAGGCACCGAAGAACGGTACGGCGCGCACTTCGAAGTCTCCGTCCGGCGATTGACCATCGATCTTCAGACGCGCGACGATCATGGCTGGGCCGGGGTTTTTGATCTGATGAGGGGTCGTTCGAACGCTGAGCTTAACCGACGGGTTGATGCCACGCGCCATCAGATTCAAGCGGAGAGGGCGTTCGCGTTGATCACCATGGACTCTGACCCGCCATACGCCAGCCTCGGGTGATGGAACATGCAAAGATGTCATCCACCCCTCACGAATCTCGTAGGCTCCTTGCACTCCAGCGGCTATTGGAGTGCCGGAAGGGGATAATGCTTCGATTCTCGGGCGTCCCGATTGATGCCAGGTCAATCCGAGTAAGAGCTCTTTGGTCCACTCGTCGACGTCGACTTCGAAGTCTGCATGATTGACCCTCCGCGGCAGAGCTGGTGTCGGTAGTTCGTTCGTCGAAGTTTCGTGAGTGAGGTGCTCCGGGTGGTGTAGACGCGCAAGCTTAGGCACATCTTCTTTTGGTGAAGCGATGCGTGGAAGGACAAATTGCTCCCAAAGGAGGCCGGAAGCTGCGCCTCCAACGGGGCGCAGAGATATGATGCCGTTATTGTTTACCGCGTGTGAGGCATTGCTCATGATGGCGGCAGAGCAGTCGGCCGTATACCCGGGAACCGTCGAGATAACCTTGACGAAGCTGTCATCGTGAGCAGAGGCCACCAGCTGAGTGAGGGTTTCATTGAGTAAGTCAGAACCGATACCTTGTGCGCTGAGCATGATATCGTTGCCACCAAGTAGGTTCGAAAACGCAACACCTTGACTCGATTCGTAGGCACCTTGGCTGAGGGCTCCACCGTATTTTATGGTCTGATTCCCGTCGGTGAATAACAAGATGCTGCGGACGTCCGGCGTACCGAAGCTGGGGGGATTGTTGAGCATGAAGTTCGCAACCGTATCGAGCGCACCAAAAATATCCGTCAGATTGCCGATCGCGTTTTGGGTCTGCTGCTGATTCAGGGCGGCGTCTACGACGTTCTTGATGATGTCTACGAAAGACTGTGGCGTACCGCTGTCGATGACGTTCTGTCCGACGAGTTGTTTCGCCTCTTCCGCGAAATAATATGGGATGACGGCCCACTCGTCGGATGTTCCGGCGACCTTTTGTAGGATATTTTGTAGGATCCATTGCACTGACTCGACCGCTTCCTCGATCTTGTCGTGCTCACAGTCGTTGCCCGCCGGGTGAAACATCGACCCTGATGCGTCGATTAATATGGCGATCTGCTTCTTCATCGGTCTCTCCTCTATGGTTTGTGGTTTACGCAACTCGCAAACTCCGGGCGTGCGTATCATGGGGAGTGATTGCAAGAAAGCATAGTCGCTACTGCATACATCGACCGGTCGACCGGTCGTTGGTTTCGTGTTCGAAGCTGCCATGCCCGAGCCGCCCGACTAGATCACGTTCGCATCGGGCTAGGATAGGGCCATAGGCCTTTTGGGTGTTTTTTTGTGTTATGTAATAGATAACATGCTCTCGGGGGTTCGGGTCTCCGTGAAGTTAGTGTGGCACTGTCGAGATCAGTTTTTCTGAACGTGTCTACAAAACATTCGATTGGAGAAACACTTGGGCGACCTGTAGCCTGAGTTTATGGAAACCACGACCTGGACCCTTCGCTTTTCGTCGAAAACCGCGTTGGGCGTCGTCTTCTTGTGGTCGGCTTCGACCATCGGATGCGCTGCCCCACCGCCAAAGAGCCCGGAAGCTTCGTCGGCGGACGCCAAGACAGAAACCCACTCGGAGAACGCAATGCCTGATCATGCCAAGTACCACGCTCACCACAGCCCGAGAAACGAAGACTGGTGGCCCAATCGTCTCGATCTTCGTGTTCTCAAAGCAGACGCTCCTCAAGGCGACCCAGTTGACCCTAACTTCAACTACCGCGCCGAATTCGAAAAGCTCGATCTCAAGGCGCTGAAGAAGGACATCGAAAAGCTCCTCACGACGTCGCAGGATTGGTGGCCAGCGGACTACGGTCATTACGGCGGCCTCATGATTCGCCTCGCTTGGCACAGCTCGGGCACTTATCGCGTGACTGACGGGCGGGGAGGCTCAGCCGACGGAACGATTCGCTTTGCGCCTCTCAATAGCTGGCCTGATAACGCCAACCTGGACAAGGCTCGCCGACTGCTCTGGCCCATCAAGAAGAAGTATGGACGCAGTCTTTCTTGGGCCGATCTGATGATCCTCACGGGCAACGTTGCACTCGAGTCGATGGGGTTCGAAACCATCGGATTCGGCGGTGGGCGTGAGGACGTCTACGAACCCATGGATATCAATTGGGGCCCCGAAACGGAATGGCTCGCTGATAAGCGCTTCTCTGATGATGGCAAAGAACTGAAGAACCCCCTCGGGGCCACCCAAATGGGGCTTATTTACGTCAACCCTGAAGGCCCCGGGGGAAAACCCGATCCCATGGCTGCCGCAGAGCACATTCGCATTGCCTTCGCTCGTATGGCCATGAACGATGAGGAGACGGTGGCACTCATTGCCGGTGGGCACACCTTGGGTAAGGCGCACGGCGCCCACAAGCCTGCGGAATGCGTCGGACCGGAACCAGAAGCGGCACCCTTGGAAGAACAGGGACTAGGATGGAAGAACAAGTGTGGCACGGGCAAGGGCTCCGATACGGTCACGAGTGGCCTGGAGGGCGCTTGGACGATGACGCCGGACAAATGGTCTCACGACTTTTTCTCCAACTTGTTCAGCTACGAATGGGAGTTGATTGAAGGTCCCGGCGGCGCGAAACAGTGGCAGCCCAAGGGTGACGTTCCCAAGTTGGTGCCGGACGCTCACGACCCCCACAAGACTCACAAACCCATGATGCTTACCACAGACTTGGCACTCGCCACCGATCCCAAATACCACGAGATCTCCAAGCGCTTCTACGAAAACCCGAAGGAGTTCGAGAAGGCCTTCGCCCAGGCATGGTTCAAGCTGACTCACCGCGACATGGGACCGAGATCACGCCTGCTGGGGGAGGAAGTGCCCGACACACAACTTTGGCAAGACCCGGTCCCGGATGTTGACCACCCCCTTGTGGGTAAGGCCGAGATTGTCGATCTCAAAAAGGAGATCTTGGGGTCTGAACTCAGTATCTCTCAGCTCGTGGAGACGGCTTGGGCTTCCGCATCCACCTATCGCGACACGGACATGCGCGGCGGTGCGAACGGTGCGCGCATTCGCCTCGCGCCCCAGAAGGACTGGGAAGTGAATCAACCGAAGGAGCTGGCTGGAGTCATTGGAAAGCTCGAAAGCATTCAGAAGAAGTTCAACTCGAGCCATGGGAAAACGAAGGTTTCCCTCGCCGACTTGATCGTCCTCGGCGGAGCCGCGGCAATCGAAGAAGCGGCCAAGAAGGCAGGCTCTTCCGTCGAGGTGCCGTTCGTTCCTGGCCGGACGGATGCCACGGCAGAAATGACCGACGCCGTAGCCTTCGAGGTTCTCGAACCGGTGGCGGACGGGTTTCGCAATTACCTGGGCAAGGGAAGCAGCCGCACGGCGCCTGAACTGCTCGTCGATAAGGCTCAATTCTTGAAGCTCACCGCTCCTGAAATGGTGGTTCTCGTGGGCGGCCTGCGCGTGCTCGGCACCAATCACGGTGACAAAAAGCATGGGGTTCTCACCAAGCGACCAGGAACGCTGAGCAACGATTTCTTCGTCAATCTGATTGATTCGAAAGTCGCTTGGCGGAAGGCGAAGTCGGGCGACGATCTCTATGAAGCAGTTGACAGCAAAGGAAGTATTGTGTGGACCGGGACGTCTGTGGATCTCGTGATCGGGTCGAACTCCCAATTGCGAGCGGTTGCCGAAGTCTATGCAGCTGACGATGCCAAAGAGAAGTTCCTGAAAGACTTCGTTGCAGCCTGGGTCAAAGTGATGATGGCTGATCGCTTTGATGTAAAGAAGTAGCGTCCGAGCGAAGATCCAAGTGAACAAGGCCCAGGTCCAGGTTAGGATCTGGGCTTTGATCCGTCCGAGTGGGGAGAGCTTCGAAACCGCTCATTTCTAAGGGGTCGTAGCTCTAGCATCGGGGTGAGAAGCGGTGATATGTTGTGATGATGCGACGACTTTTCTTGGGGACAGCTGCACTGACCGCTCTCATTGTGTGGGGGTGTGGGAAAGGGGGCGACCCGAGCAGCGGTGACGGTGATTCTACGAACACCACGGAAGGCGATAGCTCTTCGGATGGCGACGCTCAGGGACCGGATCCCGATGTCGTGGTCGGCTATGGGGTATTTGGTGATGCAGAGACCACCTTCACCTTCCCGGAAATGAGTGGCGACCTGCCTCGCCTGGCGTACCAAGACGTCCAAGACGCCTTCCCCGAGGTCGATTGGGAGACTCTCGACCGGCTCTACATTCCAGCTAACCATTATGGCAGCGTGCTTCTCGGCAATCTTCCTGAGCGCAGTCCTGAGCGGCGCCTGGTTATCACGAATATTGGCGGACAGGTGCGAATAGGTGGCGGCGGATTTGGCTACAATCTCAAGCTGCAGGGGGGAACGAACTGGACACTGACCGGTCGTTACGATCCCGAATCGGAGACCGGTCACGAAGGGTTTCGTGGCCACGCGGAGGGTGACTACGCACACAGTCAGGGCAGTTACGGTATTTTCATCGATGACGAGTTCAGCAAGGAGGGCCTTTCGGGAATTTACGTCGGAAGCGGCGCGAGCGATTTCGAAATCGATGCAGTCGAAGTCACGCGTGCGGAGTTTGCCGGTATCTCAGCCAAGACCGACGACGATGGCGACGCTACGATGAGGAACGTGCATCTGCACGATGTCTACATTCACGACGTTGGTTCAGAGGGTATTTACTTTGGCAGTACGCAGTCTCAGCCCCAACACAGTTTCGAAAATCTACAAATTCACGACAATCGCTTTCTTCGAACGGGCACCGAAGCTCTTCAGGTGGGTCAGCTCGGCGATGGTTGCGAAATTCATCACAATGTAATTGGGCCAGCTGCCATTCGCTGGCGCAGCGCTTTTGCTAACTATCAAAACGGCAACGTACAATATGGGCAGCGCTACGGGAGTTCCTCGTTTCACCACAACGTTGTGATTGGCGCAGGAGACCTCTTTGTTGAGTTTTTTCCTCAGCCGGTTTCTGGCGACCCGAGGGGGAACGACGACACTGTTTCGTTCAGCGATAACTATTTTTCGGATACCTCATCGACCGGGGTCTACACTCACGCCGACGCGAACGATGTGAGCGTCGTTTTTGAACGAAATGTCTTTCGTGGGTTTGAGTACAACTATCCCGAGGTCTACCCGGACGCGAATGAGCCAGTCGCGGTGTTCGGCGTAGGCTCCAACACGGAAAACCCTCATCTCTTGAAGGGCAACCAGTACGAGGCGCCTTGGCCGTTCATTCGTTGGATGTTCGATAGCGTAACCGATCAGGATAACGTCGAGACGGATGTGGAGCCGGTCATTTTTCGGGACTTCATGGGCGAGGAGCTCGACAACAATTATCGCAACCTCGAGTGGTGGACCGCCACCGCGACACTGCACCCGACTGATGCTCCGGTTGTCTATCCGGTAGGTTTCTTCGTGATGCACGAAGGCACGCTTTATCGAGCCAGGACCGAGAATCAGGGCAAGGCGCCGAATGAGAATCCGAGCGACTGGGAAGAACTTCCCGCACCTGCGGATGACGTACGGCTTGCGGATGACTCCCCTTACGCGGGCCTTGGCGTGCGCTAGCGACGTCCACGTCACGCAAATCCCGCTTGGCAACAAACCTTCCGAGCTCAGAAACTAACTCGCTGAAGAGCGCGTAAGACTCCCTAGTACATTCAATCGAGAACCGGGAACGACGTGGTTCTCTCGTTTATCTGTCAGCGCGGCCCCCTCGCCATGCTGACGACACAGGAAAGGTCCATCATGTTTCGACGTACTTGGCTACTTATCGCGATCCCCTTCGGCTTGTTGACTCTAGCGTGCTCTGAGGCCGGCGGCGGTCCTGGCGAGACGTCGGCGGGAGAACCCGTCGATCCTTCGAGCGCAACTGAGGTCGTCATTGACCGGTTTAGCGAGGAGGCTGGCACCCTTATGGTGCGGAACCAAGAAAACGGTCTTCCTGAGCCCGGCGAGCCCATCGATTTCGATCAAGGTCCGTTCATCACTCAGGGCTTTGGTCCCAAGGGGCAGACGGTCAAGTACTACAATTTCGACGTGCAACCGACCGAAACCGCCCCCATCTATGCCTTGTTTCGAAAAGGGGAGGACAGTCCCGTGGAGGGGCAACTCAATATTGTGGGGGTTGTGCCCGGGGACGACGGCTACAGCGACTTTTGGCAAGTTCAAAAGGTGACCGTTCCGGAGGATTACGAGGCGAACTCGGTGACCAGCGTTGAGGAGCTGTTTTCTTTGGGGTACGCGATCGAGTCCACTGATAGGATCGTCAACTGCCCGGTTGTGCCCTACGGCTCCACGGCGGAGTTGCGTTTTGACGATGCCGATTCGGATTTGGTCCAGGGTTGGTACGAGGATCAACTTGTCTACTATTTTCACTTTGCCGAAAAGGCACTGAAATCGAGTCAAGCTGGCGAATCCGAACGAGTTCCGAGCTCTCCGATCTTCGTGTCCTTCAACGTAAACCCCGACGACTCGGACCCGATGAGCGGTCCTCCTTCAGGATTCGTGACCGAGGAAGACTCGCCTCAAACGCACAATGTTGTCGCGACGGTACCCGAAGATGACGCTTACTCGCCGCTCTGGCTGGTCAGCGTCTACGACAACACTGATTTTGAAGCGGTGAAGGATCTATCGACCGTTCAGGAGGCAAATCTGTTGGCGTCCGGCGTTGCCGCTGTAAATTGTCCCGTGGTCGAGCAAGGCGATTGAACCTACTGCGGTCGCCTTGCGCGCACTCCGTGTGGGTGCGGATGGGGTTGCGTGTGGAAACCGCAGCCCCATCCGTGGGGATTCGGATCCATCTATCCTGCTTTCGATCCTTCTCATCGAAGACGTCCACGGTTTGGCCTTTTGGTGTAACCACGTCCGGCCTTTCTGCGTACCTGGGTTGAGATGCAACAGAGAAGGGCGAAAATGATGAGTTCTGTGTATTGGTGTAAATTTCGAATGACTCTGTTGGGGGCGTGCGCTCTTGCGCAGTTCGCCTGCACTTCGAGCGATCCGACCGGTAGTGGAGCGAGCGGGGAGGGTTCAAGCGGTGCAGGTTCGAGCGATCCGACCGGTAGTGGAACGAGTGGGGAGGGTTCAAGCGGTGTCGATTCGAGCGATCCGACCGGTAGTGGAACGAGCGGGGAGGGTTCAAGCGGTGTCGATTCGAGCGGTCCGACCGGTAGTGGAACGAGTGGGGAGGGTTCAAGCGGTGCCGATTCGAGCGATCCGACCGGTAGTGGAACGAGCGGGGAGGAGACTGGTTCTGAGGGGGATTCGTCTTCAAGCGGGGAGGAGACTGGCTTCGGGGGAGATTCGTCCTCAAGCACCGGGGCAGGAGCGTGCGGGAGTACTCATCCATCAATCGGTAAGACCGCGACCCTCGAAACTCATTTTCATGGAGTCACAGGTACGGCGACGATTGTTGATGACTGCACCATCGAGCTTTCGAACTTCAATTTCGACGGACAGGGGCTTGATGTTGAGATTTACACGGGCCTGGCGGGCGATTTCGTACACGGGCTTTCGCTGACCGATGACCTCGTTCGCTCCACGCCATATGTTGATGAAGATTTCGTTCTCACTTTGCCCGAGGGGCATACCTTAGACGAGGTCGATTCGATGAGCGTGTGGTGTGTAGATATTCCAGTCAGCTTCGGTGACGGCGTCTTTCAATAGTAGAGTCGGCTTTCAGCAGCCGTCTAGGCGCTCCTTTGCTCGTCGAGAAGCTGGAGCGCATGGGCAAAGTCCAATCGCTGAACTGCTCCCGAAAATTCGGAAAATCGGGAGGAACCGAGGTGGTGCGCCAACCCCCCCTGATTTTGCTCGACTAGGTCGAGTGCTTGCAGGTCGTGTGTGCGAAGCATTTCGGTAAGTCGTTGACGCTTTTCTTCAGGGAGCGGTTCGAGGTCGGCCAAGACTTTTGGTGAGGAGTCTGTCGCGACTTGTACTTTAAGTGCTTCCAGCGTCTTCGCCGCTTCTTCGCGTAGTGAAGCGATCTCTTTCGCTTCTGTGCTGAGCTTCTGCCGGATTGCGACTTCGGCCCTGCCCGCTGCCTCGCTCAGGGCGCGTGCCCCGACGTTCGCCGCTACGCCACGAGCGCGATGGACGCCAGAAGCTAGCGAGGTGGGCGACTCTTCTTGGTCCAGCACATCCAACATCAAATGAACTTCATCTCGGAGGGACCCGAGGAGGCGGCGATAGAGCTTGAGATCTCCGTTGAGGCGGGCGCGAGCGCCCTCTGCGTCGAATCCGGCGATGCGCGGCCAGGATTTGCCCGACGGATTTTCATGGGAGACCACGCTGATGGAAAGCGGTGTTTTGCGATCGTTTTCGATGCGGCGCCGCACCTTGGAGACGAGCTGTTCTGGCTCGAACGGTTTGGTGATGAAGTCCGTCATTCCGGCTTCCAAGGCGCGCTGGCGATCAGTAGCCAAAGCGCCCGCGGTCAGAGCAATGACGGGTATTGATTTGAGTCCCAGATCTTCGCGAATGCGTCGAACCGTTTCGATGCCATCCATCTCTGGCATCTGGACGTCCATGAGCACTGCATCGAATTTTCGTTCTGCCATCAGAACCTTCAGCGCTTCATGGCCACTTTGGGCTTTTTCTACCTGTGCAGCCTCATGCGTGAGGACTTTTTCTGCGATTTCGAGATTGACCTCATTGTCATCGACGACCAGGAGCGACACTCCCGGCAACCGCTTGACGCCTTGCGCGTATCGGAGGGCGTTCGACAGCATTTCAGTCGAGCTCGTTCGACTCAGTAGGGCTTGCGCGACTGCATCGAACAACCGTGCGGGCGCTACAGATTTTTGAAGGAAAGCGTCCGCCAATGCCGCCTGGGGATGAGCCCGCAGGGTGTCGGGGGCGTGGGCTGTCGCCATCACCACCGCAAGCCGGTCGCCGCCGGGGCGTCCTCGCAACTCTTGAATCACTTGCAGACCGTCCATCCCGGGCATTTTCCAATTCACGATAGCGGCGTGCAGGGGACGCCTCGTCCGAGCGCGTTCGCCAAACAAGCTCAAGACTTCTTGGGCAGAAGCGGCGGCTTCTGCCTGCCAGCCCAATCGCTGCGCTGCAGCAACAAGCGATATGCGCTGCTGCTCGTGTTCATCGACGACTGCCACGCAGAAGGTGTCGCCGTCGGTATTGGCCTCTCCTCGGCTCATGGCAGAAAGTAGAACCTCGCAAGAGAAGGTGCTTCCCACGCCCGGTTCACTCTCTACTCCGACTTCTCCGCCCATCAAGGTGACAAGTTCCCTTACGATGGCCAGACCGAGTCCCGTTCCTGCTGTTGCGTTTGTATGTTCGGCTTGAGCAAACGGGTCGAACACCCGAGAGAGTTGGTGGGGCTCGATACCTCGCCCTGTGTCCTGCACCTCACAACGGAGGCGGAAAGTAGAGCGCCCATTGTCGTTTTCTGCCTGTGCTTCTCCAGTAGCCGTGGCCTTCAGGCGAATGGTGACCTTGCCCCGCTCGGTGAATTTGATGGCGTTGCCCGCTAGGTTGGTCAGCACTTGCATGAGCCGCACCCGGTCTCCGATTGCGAACTCTGGCAATTGCGGGTCGATTTCGACGCAGATCTTGATCGGCTTGTCCAGGGCGTATCCTGCCATCAATCCACTCAGTTCTTCGCCCACGCCCTGAATACAGAAGGAACTCGAATCGAGGGAGAGCTGCCCTGCTTCTATCTTCGATAAATCCAAAATGTCGTTGATCATGCCAAGCAGAGTTTTTGCCGAGCGCTCGATTGTCGCCAGGAGCTCGCCCTGGTCTCCACTGAGGGAGGTCTTTTTTATCAGGTAGATTACCCCCAGGATGGCCCCCAGGGGGGTGCGGATCTCGTGGCTGACGCTCGCAACGAATCGACTTTTGGCCGTATTGGCCGACTCGGCTTGTTGTGTCCTGCTTTGCAGAAGTTCATTCAACTCGCGTAAACGGCGTTCCTGCTGTCGGAGCGTGAGCTCGGCGACCTGCTGGTCGGTTACGTCCAAGTTGATGCCGACGACACGCTGCGCCTTCCCCTCCTGGCTTTGATACACTTTGGCTAGCGCTCGCATGTAACGGGTGGCCCCGTCGGTGCGAATGATGCGAAACACGATGTCAAAGGGCGTGCCGTTTTTTACGGTGTCATTGATCGCGGAAACGGCTCGCTCAGCGTCGTCGGGGTGGAGCGAAGAGGACCAAGCCTGGTAGGCACCGGGAAAGGTATCGTGTGTGGTGCCGTAGAGTCGATGCATGCCCTCATCCCAGACCAGCTCGTTTTCTGCGACGTTCCAATCCCAAACCCCCATGCCAGCTGCGGCGGCCGCCAACTGTAGGCGTTCTGTCAGACTTTGAAGTTGAGCGCGGGTCTCTTCCACTCGGCTGATGTCTTGAAAAGTTCCGACCAGGCGGGAGACCTCGCCGCGTTCGTTTCTTAGGGTCTCGGCTCGTGCAACCGCTGTGCGGTGCTCACCGTCGACGCGAACGATGTGCAAGGTCAAACTGTAGCCTTTGCCCGATTCGATGCTGCCTGCTATGGCGCGGGTCAGGCGATCCCAGGACTCGGGTAGAAACAGCGGTTGCTGGATGTCGTAAGAGGGGGGCTCCTTCGACGGATCGAGCCCGAAGACGCGAAATAGCTCGTCCGACCAGGTGACGCGATTCGTTGCCACGTCCAACTCCCAGCTTCCCAGTTCGGCGATCCGTTGCGCGGCGCCTAGTTGCTTGGCGACTGTTTCCAGTTGAAAGTTCGAACGTTGTAGCTCTAGGGTTCGGTCGTTGACCCGTTGCTCAAGCTCGCGATTGACACGAAGAGTCGACTCCTGAGCGTCGTAGAGTTGAGCGACGTCCGTGTTGGTTCCCACCCATCGCTTGGTGTTGTCGTTTGGGTCCTCGGTCAATACGGCTCGGGTCTTGAACCAGCGATAGACCCCGTCGTGGCGTCGGATGCGAAACTCTGTGTCGAAGGGCGTCCCTGATTGGGCTGCCTCGGCCCAGCGCTTTTGGGTTTGCTCGACATCGTCGGGATGGAGTTGCTCAAGCCAAGCGTAGCCGAGCTGTTCCTCGGCGGGAATGCCTGTGTATTCGACCCACTGAGGGCTGAGGTACTCGCACGCACCGGTCTCCGCGTTACAGGTCCACACCAGATGCTGCAGTGTCTCGACGATTTGGCGGTAATGACCGGGACTTGCGGGTTTGCTTGACTGAGTCATGAGGCTTTCTCGGGAAGTTCCCGCGCCTCGGCGACGACGACGCGGTTGCGGCCCTGGGCTTTGGCCCGATAAAGGGCCTCGTCTGCTTGTTTGATCAGGTCACCCTGCTTACCAATCTCGGCAGCAATGTCTGGGACGCAGCTGGCGGCCCCCACGCTCACGGTGACATGGTGGGCCACGGAGGAGGCGCCGTGATTGATATGGGCGTTGGCAACGGCGGATCGCAGTCGTTGAGCCACCTTGCTTGCCCCATCTATGGCAGTTTCTGGGAGCACCACTGCGAATTCCTCTCCACCGAAACGGGCTGCTGTGTCCGATGGTCGCCGAGCAGCTCCGGCAACGAGCGAAGCCACTTCACGTAGACAAGAGTCGCCAGCCTGGTGTCCGTAGGTGTCGTTGTAGGGTTTGAAGAAGTCCACATCGATGAGAAGAAACGATAGAGGTCTTTGGCTGCGACGGGCTCGACGCCACTCGGCCTCGAGGCAATGATCGAGTTGTCGTCTATTGTGCAGCCCCGTGAGACCGTCGATTGTGGACAGGGCATGGAGCTCATCGATACGCTGTTTAAGCTGCAGGTGGAGCTGAACTCTCAGTTGCACGCGGGGCCCGCTAATGGGCTTGGGGATGAAGTCCGCCGCGCCCACGGCCAGAGCTTGTGCTTCGAAACGCAAATCGTTGAAGGACGTGACGAAAATCACCGGGATGTGACCAAGCTTTTCGTGCTCTTTGAGCTTGGTACAAACCTGAAAGCCGTTTTCGCCGGGCATGTCGGCGTCGAGCAGGATTAAGTCCGGGGGGTCTGCTTCTGCCAATCGAAGGGCATCACGGCCATTTGTGGCGAACTGAAGTTGACGAAAACTGGTTAATGCTTTCTGGAGCAGCTGAATCGCCGATGGTTCGTCATCGACGATCAAGATCCGGCTCTCCGTCAAGCTAAGACCCATAGATGTCGCTACGGCCGGCGAAATCTTTCCTGAAGCCGGCGGAAAAAACGACGGTGCCTGCTTGCCAAAAACCAGGGAAGAGACAGCGACAGGCACATATGTGCCGCGAACATTGAGCCCAACCGTTTCTTCTTTGGAAGTGCGAAGCCGCCCCTGAGCCCCAAGATGGCTCCTTCAGGTTCGAAAAGAGCCAAACAAGGGCGCTCGCCTAACACTGCGACCGTTTCAATTTGAGCGCTTCTTGGTCTGTCAGCGTTGAGAGACGGCTCGGGTTTCAGGAAGGGTCGCAGCACAAATGGGAAGAGAAAAGTGCGGAGACAGAGAGGGCCGAGCGCGGTTTCGAAGCCGACCTCACTTTCTTGGGGAGAGCTTCGAAACCGCTCATTTCTAAGTGGTCGTAGCACTAGGAGCATGTTCGGCAGTCAATGTGACTCAACGCAGGGGAGTGGTCACCACAGTGAACTCAGTTGCGTCTGGTGTTGCAAAGCGTGCGTTGACGCTGAGTAGACTTGAACCATAACGAGCGGTGGTGGTCGGTATGTCGAAGTCATCATCTACCAAAAGGTCGACCAGTTCGCCCCGGAGTAGGTTGGCGCTCAAGTTCACGACGGAAATTTGATTGAAGAAGTTCTGCACGATGTATAGTCGACGTCCCTGGAGCAGCAAGCCGTCGCCATTTATGAAAGTGTCGCCGGTGTCAACCTCTGTGGCGATGCCGGTACGAGAGTTTACACGGTAGAGTAACCCCGTTTGACTATTGATGAGCAAGAAGTGTCGACCATAAAATGGGGCTTCGATGCCATTGGCGTTGAACACGCCTTCGCCTTCTACAAACTCATAATCGCCCCCCAACTGAATCGTTTCCACTTCGACGTCGTCGGGGAGGGTGCCCCATGAACTCAAGGGGATCCGGTAGAATTGATCTCGGATGGAGTCCGTGACCAGCACCGCATGTTTGGTCACGATCACATCGTTGACGAAACTCGCCACACCACCCGAGGCATCTAACTCGGCTACAAGCTCTCCGTCTTCAGGATTGTAGACATAGATCATGCCCTGCCGCCCCCCTGCTACATAGAGCAACCCCGACCGTGCGTCGTAACTGAGACCGATCGCCATACGTCCCTCACCGCCCGCCACGACGTACTCGCCTTCACCCGTTTTGGCGTCGAATTGGTAAATCCCGCCGTTCGAAATGGAACCCACGAAAAACTCTGAGCTATGCCCTTTGCGAGCGATTCCCTCGGGGGAGATCCCCTCGGGCAAAGAGTACTCGTCAGGTAGATTTCGCTGACACGTAGGCGAGGCATCTGCCGACTGCGGAGCGACCAGCGTGGCGGCCGTTGAAAGAGCAAGGGTACAACACAGAGCTGAGAGTAGAGTAGCGCGCTTCATTCGACGGAGCCTTACGCGCGTTTCGGTCAATAACAAGATGAGTCGACAGTAATTGGGTCAAAGTTGGCCATAATTTTAGGATGTGCGCCATCACTGAAGACTCACATGTTCGAGGGTGCCAGGCCGGCCGGCTGGTATGCTTCCTTCCTTCGAGGAGATCGTGCCGTGAACGTGGCGTAACCAAGGCCGCCATCGTGGACGAACTGTCGAGCCGCTTGAAGCACCTTCTTGATCTCGTCGAAGGATAGTTCGGTTTCCTTTTGAAACGCCCCCGTGTCCCCCATCTTCGCGAGTCGCGACTCGACTTGGTCGACCAACCGATGGAGACACTGGTCTTCGTTACGAAAGCGGATGTTTTCGAATCCACCTTCCTCAAGTGCGCCTTGGTATCCATCTCTTGAGAGCGCTCCCCCGACACACAGGGCTACACCGAAGAGCCCGGCGAGCTCCGCTGGGACAGGAGCGTTTAGGACGACGTCAGAGAGCGCCAGAAAGCCGCCTGGCGCAAGAACTCGACGGACCTCACTGAGGGCCTTGTGTTGGTCGGGGAAAGTACACAGCGCGCATTCGCAGAAGACCACGTCGAATTGATGTGAGGAAATGGGGAGGGCATGGGCGTCGGCCGTCAGGAACTCAAGCCTATTGCTGAGATGGTCTTCCTCTTCGACCCGAAGGTTGGCTTCCTCGACCTGCGTCTGTGAGTAGTCGATGCCCACCACTTGGGACCCATACCTTCGTGCGAGGTGGAAGGCCGTTTCACCTCGTCCACTTGCCAAATCGAGGACCCGGTCCTCTGGGCCTAAAGCAACCGCCTGCGCCAAGCGGTCGGTGAGCGCAATTCCTCCTGGGTGGAAGCTACTGCCCAGCAATAATTCGGTCAGGGGAAGCTCATACAAGCCGGCGCAGCAACTTGTGACCTTGGGAGAGTTCATGGGTGACCTTTCGGTGAGGAATTGACTGACCAGTCGTAGGGACGCACGACCAGGCGATAGTCTTTTGCACGCATGAGTTCCTTGCGCTTGTTCCCTTCGGCGACAAGAGGCAGGTAGGCCAAGATTCCTTCTTTTGTGGAGACACCTCGTCGCCTCAAGTCATTGTAAAAGTCCTCCTCATACCAGTCGAAGATTTTCGACACGGTCACGGTGCGGGCCTGGTGATCGATGGATACGTTTTCTTCTTGGCTGACGAAATCGGCGGCGGACTTGCGGAGGAAGGGTTCCAAGTCCTTTCCTGTCGGTAGCTCGGGGCGCATGACGGGGCATCCTCCGCTTCCACAATTGAGTACGAAGTGCACGCGGGGATCTTCGGCCAGAGCGATGACCCGATCGTGCTCGATTTCGTAAAGCGACATCGTCCTTTCGCCTGCGGTGAACTTCAACTTGTAGAAAAAGCCGAGCCCCTTGACGACTTCGATCGGCGCTTTCACTTCGAGCACGCTCTTCAGTGGCCATCTCTCCAAGATGGCGTCGACCACCATCGCGTTGTAGGCGTACATCCAGTACGCGACGCGATCTTCCTTGGATTGGAAACGCTCCGGTGCGTTTTCGGGACTGAAACGAGCGACCGCTGCGAGGTAGCGGCGCAGTCGTTCACGGTCTTCGGTACGCTGGTGCCAGCTCTCATAGTCGACCCCACCGTCTTGTCCCGCGTACTTTTTAAGAAGGCTCTCGAAGCTCGAGTGATCGAATGTCTCGCTCGGGAAATCTGCCGGCAAATCCGAGTTGGGTCGGGATACGATGGGTTTGATCGTCCAAAACCCCAAAGAGAAGACGGTGAGGGCCGCTAGCCCGAGAATGACCCAAAGCACGCTCCTGAGCCTCCGGTTCACTGACTTCCACCCGTTGTATTCGTCGGAGCCCCCGTACTGACCGTCGACGCGATAGGTGGCGCCTTTCTTAGCGGGACCAAGGGCAGGGGACCCGAGCGCGCGCCGACGGGGCGTTCGCTGCGCAGCGGTTCCAACACCGTCTTCTCCAGGTTGTCCCGGTACAGGAGGTTGTAGGTATCAAAAGGGATCACTCGGTCCCCGTCTGGGTGAATGATGTGAACACAGGTCTTGCGGATGGATCGTAGATCGAACGAGTGAGCGTCAATGAACTGCACGATGAGAACCCGAAATACGTCCTCCCGATTGAGTGCGGCTGGTTCGAATGTGGTCGAGCTGGCGCTGACGAAGTCAAAAAGCGCTGATGCTTGGGAACCAGCCCCATGACGTGTGGAGAACAGATCGAAGAACTTCTCTCGGATGCCAGCGTCACCTTCGTAGCTGATTGTATTTCGCCCGGCGTTCATCAACATGCGTGGCTCCACCATGCCTGTGAGAGGGAGGAATCTTCCTTCTTTCTTCAGGGCGTAGGCCATAGCAACCGAATCGGCGTGACACGGAACAGGAATAATGTCTTCGGGCGCGAAAAGGTCGGTTTGACGCAGGATTTTTCGGCGCACTTCGGTGAGCGTGAGCCGATCGCGCTGTGGTTCAAAGCCATTTTCGTAGCGTTCGAGGCGTCCCGCGGCTTGAACCGGCTGGAAGGTGACACCGCGGATGCAGGGCTGATC
This sequence comes from Polyangiaceae bacterium, assembly GCA_050300635.1. Taxonomy (GTDB): domain Bacteria; phylum Myxococcota_A; class Polyangia; order Polyangiales; family Polyangiaceae; genus NIC37A-2. Next base: position 24,879 of record JBNKYC010000011.1, on the reverse strand, counting down.
TTTGGCGAATTCGATGATCTCGCCCAATTCATTGTCGTTGGACCCACGACGGACCGTCACGACCAGCGTTGTCGACAAGTTGAGCCGATTCAGAGTCCTGATAGCCTTCTCTCTCGTGATACGTAGATCTGCGGAGCGTAGGTCCATGAGCGCCTCCCGTTTGAACGAGTCGAACTGCAAATAGATCTCGAACCCAGGTTCGTACTCTTTCAGTTGTTCGGCGAAGTCGGGCTCTTGGGCGATACGGATGCCGTTGGTGTTCAACATCACATGCCGAATGGGACGCTCCTTGACCAGGTCGAGAATGCGAAAGAAGTCGGGATGAAGAGTGGGCTCCCCGCCGGAGAGTTGCAAGATCTCAACCTCTCCTTCGTTCTGCACGGCAAGGTCGAGCATTTTTTCGATCTGACTGAGCGAGCGATGTGTCGTGCGTTCCGGACCGCTCTCGGCGTAACAAGTCGGACAGCGTAGGTTACACAGGTCGGTCACTTCCAAAATGAGGTTGCACCCGTGTTGCTCGTGGTCGGGGCAAATTCCGCAGTCGTAGGGGCAGCCGTAGTGTGACTGGGTGTTGTACTTCTGAACTTGCTCCGGTTCCTTGACGAAGACTTCTCGGCAGAGCTTGTAGTAGTCGATGTCGTCAGCGAGCAGGACTTGCTCGGGGCCATGGTGAGGACAACGCTTGAGCATCCACACGCCACCTTCCTGGAAGACGATCTTTGCATCCACCCTTCTGAGGCAGCTGGAACAGAGAGAAATCGCGGTATCGTAGAATTGGTACGGGCGGCTCCGGACGGGCATGTCCGAACATACGCGTTTTCCGGGCAACTCGTTTCAATTAAGCCGCATCGTTTATAGTTTTTCGTACTTCAGAGCTTCCTGCCTCGGGGGGAGGGGGCCCAGAGGGTGTTAAGTCTAGCGCGAAAATGGCACTACGCGCTCCCCCGAAATACTTCATCGTTCGACCCGAGCTCTTGAAAATGAGCCCTGGCCTCTTCAAGCTCGGCACCGACAGCGAGTGTCTCTTCCTCACGCGTACCTATGTTTACCCCATCAAGACTTTAAAAGACGAAGAGCGCGTTACCTTGAAGAGCGCGCGCTCCAATCTGTCGCCGAAAATCGCTGAGTACAAGGGGCTCGATAGTCTCGCCCCATCCTTCAACGGCCGCTCAATGGTTCGGTTCAACGGCAGTTGAGAGAACGAGGGCACAACACAGAGCAGTGTCGCGCGTTTCATCCAGCGAATGGGGTGCGTGCGTTGAAGGCCCGGGGGAGAACGAAGAGATCAGCTGAACGACCGGTCGTCAGCCCTCGTTACCTGGGCTTGGTCAAGCCTTTGCTTTGCTGTTTGCCTACGAATCGGAGCTAGAGTTAGTTCACACTTACGGTGGAGCAAACCTGACCGTTGGTGCGCATGGTTTGGGCTTTGTTTGCCCAATATTCTACAAGAAAAGGGGACTTCGCAGTGAATATAACTAGTGAAAAGCGCCTGCGTGCTATCGGGACGCTCGGAATCTGTGGGTTGGTGGCGATTGCCTGTGGCGGTGACGGTGAAACTGGAGCGTCGGCTTTGATTTCGACGTCCGAGGTCGGTCCGGGAGACGACTGCGCCGACGGGGGTATCCACGTCAAGTACGGTGCGGATACCAACGGAGACGGTTCTCTGGATGATGACGAAGTCGAAGGAGACAACTATCTTTGCGTCGTCGCCGGGCCCAGGGGTGATGCCGGACCGCAAGGTGATGCTGGACCGCAAGGTGACGCTGGACCGCAAGGTGACGCTGGACCGATGGGCGGTGCCGGACCGGAAGGGGCCCAAGGGGATCCGGGGTTGAGCTCCTTGCTTTTGGTCAGCTCAGAACCGCCGGGAGAGAACTGCTCCAACGGGGGAAGCAAGTTAGAAGCCGGAGTCGATGACAATCGAAACAACGTTCTGGACCCCAGTGAGGTGGACTCTACCTCCTACGTGTGCACGTCGGGCGGTAGCATCCTGATTGGGCAATGGGAGTATTCCTTCATTGTCTTCACTAATGGTGCCTACGGGATCGAACGCATCAAGTACTGGTCCGCGTCCTATGATGCCGGTATTTGGACAATAGGGTGGCCCGTCGCCTTTGTGGACAACGCTTCCTGGTCGGGAGTAGGCACTCCCACCGATGGTTACTGGCACGGACTCCATTCGGGCTGTGGCAACAACAATGGAGTGGCAACTTGCACCGCCGTGTGTGAGGCCTTGGCGATGGACTATGTAGAGGTGAACACCAATTGCTCCACGAACTACCCCACAACGAACCTCAACGCGGATGGCCGTAACATCTACATGAATAACGATTCCGGTGTGCCAACAGGCGTTTGGAATACCTATACGTCGGATCCAGCCACTGGCAACGGGAACAACATGGAGTACTGCAAGTGCAGTGAATAGGATTCTGCAACATACTCCATCGCCGTGAGCTTGAAACGGCGAAGAGAAAGCCGGAAGTTCGCTGCTTCCGGCTTTTCTCTTGTGCGCTCGTCAAGGTCAGGCGACGTAAATCTGGCGGTTGTGTGGAGAAGGGTGGCGTTCTTACCTGGGGAGATTCCGCCTTGTGTCTGAAAGGGCAACGTGTCTGAAAGGAAGTTAAACCATCTCAGCTTGCACTTGGGTTATCTCCTGGGTCGACAGCATTGTGGTCATCTGTCTGGGTATCGGCGAGGTGTGATTCAACTGGGAGGAAACCAGGACGCTCGTAGATGGTCCCGACCGTGGGGTGTTTGGTAGTCGAGCGCCGGGCCCGCCGGAACGATTCGATGAGGGTTCAGGGACTCGTGGGATTCGAAATAGTGCCGTTTGATGTGCGTGAAGTCTGTCGTTTGGCGAAAGACAGGATGCGCATACAGCTCCTTGGTGTAACCCCACAAGTTTGGATAGTCGACGATACGTCGGACGTTGCATTTGAAGTGCGTTGCATAAACCGGGTCAAAACGAATCAACGTCGTCCACAGGCGCACGTCCGTTTCGGTGAAGCGGTCTCCTGTCAGGTATCTGCGCTTGCTCAATAACGCTTCGGCTCGGTCGAGGGCATCAAACAGCTCGGTGACAGCGCGATCGTAAGCCGACTGACTGCGGGCGAAGCCACAGCGGTACACGCCGTTGTTGATGCTGGGGTAGACCCATTCGTTGATGGCGTCGATTTCGGCGCGGAGCTCCGCTGGATAGAGGTCCATATCCGGGTTTTGAGCCAGGGCGTTAAACTCGCTACCCAACATCCGCAAGATCTCGGACGACTCGTTATTGACTATCGTGTGCTTCTTTTTATCCCACAGCGTGGGCACAGTCACACTGCCTCGATAGCCAGGTGAGGCCTTTTCATAGATGTCGCGTAGGCGGCGCTCACCTTCCACCGTGTCCAAGGTGGCGCCCTCGCTACCGGCAGTGAAGGTCCAACCGTCGGTAGGCAGAAACCAATCGCTCACATCCACAGTAATGTGGCCTTCAAGTCCTTTGAGACCTCTTACAATGAGGGTGCGATGGGCCCAGGGACAAGCTAGGGAAACGTAAAGATGGTAGCGCCCAGATTCCGCCGGAAAAGGCGCATCGCTCGCTGCACTCACCGCTTGACGAAAGCGGCTGTCTCGCCTGACAAATTCGCCCTTTTTATCGATTTGCTTTTCCCAAGTGGGGCCATCTTCTGTGTCAGCCATAATTTAGAGCTGACAGATATCGACGAGAAAGTCCGCAACGAACACGGAATATCTGTATTGCGTGTCAGCTACGAATCGAGCGGTTCACGCTATCTCGGGGTCAGCACACCACGAAAGCTAGCAGGACGAGGACGCCATTCAGTCCTCCAGCCCGAAGCCTCGCACGAGATGACCGATGGTGAAGCGACGGCGAAGTTTGCCGGCTGAGTATTGGTTGGCGAACATGCCCTTCGGCCCAAGTGCATCTTCTTCATCTCTTTGAATACGAGAATCCGTTCTACGAGACTTCAAAACTGTGACGCAAGGCCTGGGCCGCGTTCAAGGGTCGTTGTTGGTGTTGGCCTGCCGTCAAGAAGCCCGGGTTTCGCTCTCGGCGTTAGAGTCCACGGTGGAGCTGCTTTCGCGGAGGAGGAAATGCTCGGTCTGGTCGGCGCGTCGGCGATGTTTGGCTTGGTTCGGCGCATCTCGCTGATGGTCAACCCAGTTGGAGGAGCGTTCATAATGACAACCGGCGGACGGCGCGTTCAGAAAGTTTTCTGAGATCATCCTTGGACCCAAAAAAGCCGGTTTTTCCTAGCCAATAGAGAAACTCTCGATGAAGCCGCAGCGCTTCTTCCGTCGCCCCGCGAGCCTCGGCCCTCTCTGCGCGGATGCATTGCGATACGGCATATCCCTGAGTTCGTGGAAGCCACCGCTCAAACGGCTCGTTTTTGGAAGGCATTTCGATGCCTTCCAACTTTGATTCCACATCATCGGCGCCCAGTAGAAGGGCAACCTTGGCTGCGTTCACGTGCGCCCGTACCCAAAATCGGTGGCTTGGCGTTAGTTTTCCAATCACCCGGTCGAAGTATTCGAGAGAAACGTCATAGTCACCGAGGACGTAGGCGCGTACCGCGATCCAGTATTCTAGAATGGGAGAGACGTCTTCTCGCGTAGTCCAACTCGATAAAAACTCAATCGCGAAGTTGTTCGCTTCCCGTTGACCGCGCAAGAAGTCCTCCCGCGCGGCGTCAACATCGATCGTACGCTCGGCGACGAGCGCCTCCTCACAATCCAACCGGCGCTGAAGGGAGAACTGATCCAGAAGACTGACGAGGTGCATAGACCGTCGCGAACGTCGCTCCTGATTCGTCTCGGCGACGAGCGCGGCACGATGCCCATCAATGGCTTCCAGATACCTCTCCCGAGGATAGGTCTCATGAGGCGGCGCGCGATTGTCCACTGTCCAGGGCATGAAACACACGGCGTGCAAAGCCGGTCGGGCCGAGCCGCATTCGGCTTGTTTCAACTGACTTGGACGCTGCTTTGACGTCGACTTTACCGCGCGACTCGCATGACTCCGAGGCTTTGCGACTTGTTTTGGCGGAGACTGAGGGTGATTCTCCGGCAATCGTCTCTCGAATCTTGGCTCATTCACTTCGTGTGAGGAGATTGACGGCTGGGTGCCGGCAGGCAAATCCTTGGAACGCGGATGCCCTGCACAGGCCAGGCAAAACAGGACGCAGATCAATCCCGCCGGAGCGAGCAATATCCTTTGCCAGCGCATGGTCTATCTTCTGCCTACTATCGAGCTCAGGCAACAAGACAACGAAGACTTTGGTGCGTCTGGGTGGAGTCGAACGATCGAGCTTCTGCATAGGAAGCGAGCGAAGTCTTGGCGCCTTTCGCGGGAAGAAGGAACGAGGGCTACTCAAACAAGGAAACTTCCGAGCCAGAAGAGGAACACTTCGACGACGAACGCTTCGAGCCCCCAGGCAAGCCATCCGACCACGAGCGCCCACTGTCCCAGGGTGTCTTGCCCGACGAGAAACCGGTCGGAACTGTGCGGCAGGACAGGGATCAAGCTCCGGCGGACGAGTTCGTACGCGTTGAGGTGTTCAGCGATGGGCCCCAGATACCAATCGACCAGAAAGATGAGGGCGAAGATCGCCAACCAGAAGAGGAAGAGCGTTTTCATCGGAAAGAGTACCCCCCGGACAGCATGAAGAGGTGGTACTTGTTCGTGAGCTGGCGCCGGAACGAATTGGTGGCGGCGGCTACGAGTTCGGTCCTTTCCGACTGGGAAAGGGGGGTGCCGCGGAACTCGAACTCCGGTTTTGGCTTTTCGAATAGCCAGCCGGACCATTCGGTGGAAAGCTCGAGGCCAAAATTGAAGGTGTACGAGTAGCCAGTCCCCAAGCTGGGGCGTACCGCACCGGGGCGCGACTGGGTGATCTCGACACCATCGTCGAAGACAGTGGTTTCAGAGTCTCGCCCGTTTCCTACAATGCCCAGCGAGAGGAAGGGCGAGAAGCGGTGGGGGCGTACCCGTGCGTGGATCAAAAAGCGCGAGGCTACTGACTCCCGCGAAGAAACGATGCCTTCTCGTCCGAGACCCTTAGCATTGAAGGAGTTTCCATCACGTCGGATGGAGTCTGACAGCTGGTAGGTGGCGCCGACGTAGATCAGGTCATTGAAGTGATAGCCCACCATGAGGCCGGGTTTGAATGAACCTCCCCAGGGGAGTTCGCCGAGGTTCACACCTATGTGAAAGGCTCCGCTTTTTACCGGGCTTTCGGCCGCTGCGACGGAACTGAACAGGAACGTTGCGAGGAATATTACGGTGTGTTTCATGACGACAGTTGTGCCCGCGCGGGCCGAACGCCGCCTGAATGGTCGTGCCAAACACCAGGATCTTGGCGCCAGGCTCAAGAACGAAAGGGCGGCGTCGACATTGGCGCAATCATTCCAGGGCGTGGCGCGGAGGTGCCAGCAGGGTGAGCCGAGCCATTTCATTCTCGGGGAATGGAACTCTCACAGAAAAAAGTCCTCATCACTGGTGGTACGAGCGGTATCGGCCGGGCTCTTACCGAAATTCTCGTTCGGCGAGGAGCGGAAGTCTTCGTTTGCGGAAGACGGCCCGAGCGGGCTGCCCAGGTTCAGGCAGATCTAGGGGTGCGCACCCTTGTTTGCGATCTTTCGTCGCGCGAAGGAGTCGAGAGCCTCGCGCGGGCTGTCCGGGCCGAGATGGCTGGGCTGGACATTCTCATCAACAACGCGGGAGTTCAGTTCGAGCGCGATCTGTTCCAAGGCGTGGAGCCGGAAGTCGTCGAGCGTGAGATGTTCGTCAATTTTATGGCCCCAGTCCTTTTGACAGATCTCCTCCGTTCGACCTTGCTCAGCTCCCCACAGGCGGCGGTCGTCAATGTCACCTCGGGGTTGGCGCTCTCACCGACACCGCGCGCGCCGATCTACTCGGCGTCCAAAGCGGCGCTGGCGAGTTATACCAGGAGCCTGCGTATGAGCCTCGCAGAAGCCGATGTTCATGTTCTGGAAGTCCTCCCTCCCGTGGTCCGCACCGAGATGAACGGTGGTCGCAGTGCGGCGGCGATGGAGCCTCACGAGATGGCTGAGCGTATCGTTCGAGGACTAGAAAGAGACAAGAAGAGGCTCTTAGTGGGGCACACTCGGGCGCTCGACTGGCTTGTACGGTTGTTTCCGGGCTGGGCCGAGCGGATCGTCGCCACAAAGTAGAGAGGTTGACCGGAGCCGAAGGTATAGTTTCGGGCGATTGTCGTTGCCGCTGCCTAGCTTGCCGCTTTGGGGCGCCTATCATCGGTAGCGATGGCTGGTCGGATCAGTGGCGTTGTGGTTCAGGTCGTTCTGCGGGGTATCCGAAAGGCGATTGGTCGCAACGTTCCGGGGGACGAAGCTCTTCTTGAGGCGGCGCGGGGCGAGCTGGGAGTTCCCCTCGATGGCTACCGTCGTCTTCTTCGAACAGTAAGGTTCACAGAAGGGGGGAGAGTATTGCTCCAAGCTGGTCGAGTGCTTGAAGCTTGGGCCGATCCCCTCCTGTTCGTCTTACTCAACAGCGAAAACGTTCGGGTCCTAATAGAAAAGGAAGGTCGGCTGGCGCGGTTCATTCATTCTCGCCACGTTGTGCGTCTGGTGGCGGAAGGCTCAGACTGGGTTCGTTGTGAACACTCTTCGCAAGCCGCGGAACCTGCTTGGCCGGAGGAAAATCTGGCTTCCGCCGGCCAACACATTTGCCTGTTGGAGCAGCTCGGCTACCAGGGGCTGCGCCTCCGATTTCCAGAATCCGAAAGCCCGACAACGTGGGTCTACGAGAGGGGTACCTATCGGGCGGTGCCCGAAGGGATTGGGCTTTGTGTATGGGAGTTTCGATGGGATTCGTTCCAACCGACGCGCCGTCCCATGCCTGGGCTCGACCAAGTCCTTCTGGCGCGAGAAGAGCGGCCCGAACTCAGCGAGAAGCCTGAAATTGTCATTCAGGTAGAGGGCGTACTCGGGTCCGATCTCGGCCGCACCTGGGGCATCGCCGAAGTGGCCCAAAAGCTTTCGTCTTCGACCCGTTCCTTGCAGCGTCGTCTCAAAGAACACGAAACGAGTTTCTCCAAAGTGGTTGACGAAACGCGGCTCGAGGAAGCTATGAGACTCCTGAGGCATTCGGAGTTCACGATCACCGAGATCGCGTATGTGTGCGGATTTTCTGATCCGTCTCATATGGCGCGCCGCTTCGGGGCCCACTTTGGGCGAAGCCCGAGCGAAGCGAGGGCGTCAACCTGAAGGCCGGCGTCATCAAGAAGCAGGTCTTGGGTGAAGGTGGTCGAGTACACCGGTTTCAATGTGCGGCTGGCAAGTTGGCTACTTTGGCTGGTCCAAAATGGCCCGTACTTTTCGTAACAAAGTATCCGGAGCTACCGGCTTCGCCAAAAATTCGATACCGCTGTCAAGCACTCCATGATGCACGATCGAGTTCTCCGTGTACCCTGACACATAAAGTACGCGCATCGCCGGGCGTACGGACGCCACCCGTTCGGCGAGCTCACGTCCACTCATTCGAGGCATTACCACATCGGTGATCATCAGGTCGATCTTTGCGCCGTACTGCTCGCAGATCAAAATCGCCTCCCCCCCATTGGGCGCCGAAAGTACGTGATAGCCCTTGCGTGTCAGAACTCGACCCATGAGGTTCCGCAACTGCTCGTCGTCTTCGACGACGAGCACAGTTTCTGTTCCCTGGGTGGTCATTTCTGGCAAGGTTGAGGGGCGTTCCTCCTCCTCTGCGTCGTCGATGCGTGGAAGATAAACCTTGAACGTCGTGCCAGTTCCGGGCTCGCTGTAGACCCAAATGTGCCCGCCGCTCTGGGCAACGATCCCCCAAACAGTGGACAACCCGAGACCGGTCCCTTCGCCTATCTTCTTGGTGGTAAAGAACGGTTCGAACACCCGTGCACGCGTGTCTGGGTCCATGCCCTCGCCCGTATCTGTCACCGCGAGCAGGACATAGGGGCCAGGTGTGACACCATGGTGCGTCTTCGAGTATTCCTCGGTGAGAGTGACGTCGTTCGTCTCGACAGTGATGCTGCCACCCAGAGGCATCGCGTCCCTAGCGTTGACGACCAAGTTCATGACGATTTGGTCGAGTTGTGCCGGATCGGCGAAGACCTGACCCGTCTGCCCCAGATAATAGCAAAGCTCGATATCGGCACGGACGAGCCGCCCCAGCATCTTCTGTAGTCCGTTCACCACGGTGTTCCAGTTTGTGGCTTGCGGGCTCAGCACCTGTCGACGACTGAAAGCCAACAGCTGCTTCGTCAAGTCTCGTGCACGTTGAGCAGCGCCATCGATCTCGGCAATGTCGGAACGCAAAGGGTCATCTGGTGACAGCGCTTGAGTCGCCATCTGAGTGTAGCCCAAGATGACCATCAACAAATTGTTGAAGTCGTGGGCAACTCCACCAGCAAGCTTTCCGACGGCCTCCATCTTCTGCGCCTGGCGCAGCTGCTCTTCGAGTCGCCGCCGACTGCTGATGTCCTGCAGCGAGCCATGAACTCGCACAATCGACCCGCCTTCATCTCGCACCGCTCGGCCAACCCCGCGGACCCAAATGCGCCTGTGTTTCGCCGTCACGAGCTGGGCTTCAAAATCGAAAGGGGTGCCGTCTCGAGCACAGGCTTCGATGCGCTCTCGAACCAGGTCTCTGAATTCTGGAGCATAGGCCAAAAGAGCATCCTCCAGGGACGGTTCGGCCTCGACGGGTAGTTCGTAGATCGCTTTGAGTTCGTCGCTCCACACGACGCGTGGCTTGTTCAAGTCGATCCGCCACGCGCCTAGGCGCGCTACTTGCCCTGCTATGCGAAGTAACCCCTCACTTTCTTTCAAAGCGCACTCAGCTCGAACGCTTCGCACGAACGCCGAAAACATCTCCACTACTGAGAACAGAACCTCCCGCTCCTCGGGGAGAAACGGATCACCGGCCGACTCCGGATTTTCGAGATAAACCACTCGAAGAAGGCCGTTCCCCGTTTTTGGACCAAGCGTGATCTCTAAAGACCAGGGTGAGTCTCGAAAGCCGGGGGTTTGTACGTTCCATTTCGACCAGATCATCTGCGCACCGCAGAGATCGGGATAGCGAAAAGCTTCTGGTATGAGACGAATCAAGCTGTCTAAGAGATGTTTGTCCAAGCGTCGATTCGCTTGAAGAAGCCTAGAGACGCGGTGCAGAAGAGAAAGCTCCTTGATTCGCTCATTGAGAGCGTGGACGAGCCCTCGACGTTCGCTTTCCTTGTGCGAAGATTCAAGGGCGAACGCGATGTCATCCGCCAGCGCAGCAAAGACGCGCATCTCTTCGTCTCGAAAGAAGCCCACTTCAGCACTGTAGATCAGCAAGAACTCGCCGGAGCTCCTCGCCGAACTCATCGGAAAAGCGGCACAGGCGCGCAGACCCGCCGCGACGGCTTCTTGTTTGAAGGTGAACCCAGGGTCGTCGGCAATGTCGTTCGAAATCGCTGGCGCACCGGAACGAAACGCTCGGGCCGCCGGACCCTCAGCAAAACCTGGGTCACCGATGTTGAGCGAAATGGAATCAAGGTAAGAAAGCCCCGTACCGAAACGAAAGATCGGCACGACTCGTGTGCCCTCAAGCTTTGCCACGCAAGCAAGACGAGCCAAGCCCTGTTCGACCGGAATTTGGCAAGCGAGTTGATACAAGGCCTTTGCCTCGCGTTCGCGAGCTATTGCCTCGTTGACGCTACTCGAAACAGCGTAGAGCCGCGCCAGCTGGTTGGCGCGCTGCTCGCTCGCGCGTAGAGCACTGATGTTTCTGTCTCGTTCGAGGGCCAGAGCTACCAAATGAGTCGCGGCTTTCACCCATTCGGTCTCGTTTTCGGTCGGGGCACGGCAGGTGCGATAGTACATGGCAAAGGTACCAAGAACGCTTCCTTGAGACGAAAAGATCGGACTCGACCAACAGGCCTTCAAGTCGAACTTGAGCGCGATGTCTTTGTAGTTCACCCAGTTGGGATGGGTCGCAATATCCGCGACCACGACCACTTCTCCAAGTGAAGCAGCAGCACCGCACGAGCCTTCGCGCGGGCCAATGGCTGCTCCGTTGATCAGTTGGACGTATTCATCGGGCAACTGAGGAGCGACACCCGAATGCAAGACACCACGCTCGGCATCGAGCAGCAGCACCGAGCACCACATGTCGTCGCCTTGGCGCTCGATGAGTTGAATCGTCGCAGTCAGAATCGCACGGAGGTCAACCCCGCGCGCTACGTCTTCGAGTATTTGTCGCTCGACCGAATCGAACGCCGTCAAAGGCTTCGACCGAACCACCCCATCCTTCGCCAACTTCTCCACTCTTCTCCCTACGGTACCGGTCATCGTGGCTGTCAGGAACTCGAACGCACCGTTTTTCTACCGGCCGTTGGTTCGATTACACGAAAAACGTGGCTCGTTTTTCATGCCATCCTTGATGGCGGGATGCGCTTTGTTCGACTGGAGGGATGAAGAGCGATCGCGATGAGACGTGGCCAAGCCCGGTAGTTCACCCAGTTGGGATGGATCGCAATCTTGTGGTCAGCCCGGGGACGGACTGGATGCAGGGGAGCAGCCTGGGATGCGGTTCCTGAATTCCGATAAAAGAATAATATTACACTGTAGGTGGTCGTATTTCGCCCGGTTTGGCGGACCGGAAATGAGAAGGCAAACTTCGGCTCATGTCTTCCCGACCCCCACTTTTCTTCGCATTTCTTTTCCTCGCGTTTCTTCCGAGCGCCTTGTCGGCTTGTTCTCTGAGTCCCACAGAGAATGTAGCGACCGACCAACCGTCAGCTCCCGAATCAGGGGGAAGCTCGATGGGTGCGGCCACCGGGGGCGCGTCCGCGGCGAGTGATGGAGTCGGCGATATCGTCTTCGAGGCACCAGACCTGAGCGGGGACGGTGGCGCTAGCTCAGGCGAGTACGTCAGCATGGTTACTATTTATGATTCCTTACCAGAGGGATTCACTCCCGCTGATACGGACCATCCCGATACGAGTCGGGGCGGATTTCAAGTGCTTGGCCCATTGGCCGAAGTCGACATTCCTGAAGGGGAATGTGGGAACATACTGCGCATCATTGTGCGTGACTTCAAGGGCACTCACGATGACTTTGAAAACGCCACAGACTGGAACTATTATGACGTTGTGAGTCCCATCGGCGACACGCGAAAGCCAGAAAAATCAGTAGAAACCGGTCCCCTGCATTTCGAGCAGTGGTACCAAAATGTTGAGGATGTCAATATTCCATTTGCCATCGATCTGTGGCTGGAACCGGTGGGCGAAACCTACGTTTTTGATTCGGCTGCGTTCTTTCCGATCAAAGATCTGGGCAACATGGACACGTACCTATTTACTACGGAGCTCCATACCAACTTCGAATATCAAGGCGGAGAAGTCTTTACCTTTCGAGGAGATGATGATGTGTTTGTTTTCATCAACGGTTATATTGCCGTTAACCTGAGCGGGGTGCACATCGCCCAAGAAGGTTCGGTAGACTTGGACGAGATGGCGGCCGAGTTTGGAATTGAAGTGGGGGAGAGTTACACTTTTGATCTATTTCAGGCAGAACGTCAGCCGTCTGACTCCAACTTTCGATTGGAAACGACTTTGAGTTTCACAGGTTGTGGCGAGATCTTGCCATCGGACCAGATCGTCCGCTGAGCGTGCATTGCAGCCGAGCAAGTGACGAAAAACGCGCCGAGCTGGGTTCCTCAAGACTCGGGTTGGTCGCCCGTACGTGATCGCTGCGCTCGCGTTAGTAACAAATTCATCATGGATCAGGCATAGTTTCGGACTGGGCCGCCCAATTCGGCCATCAGGCAGCCAGCGTGGACTATTGCAAAACTGGGGGGTGAAAGTATGCCCCACAAACGCCCCGTCACTGCCCTTAGTCTTCCCGAAAATCTGGCGTGGGTAAGTCCGTTTTGGTTTGGATGTCAAGGTGAGGGGTGCTACTTATGAAGCGCCAGTTATGCGAAACGAACATCTTAAATATTTCGGCGCCTTCGTAGCTATCATGGTTGCTGCAGGTACAGGTTGTGGGGACGGCTCTTCGGGGCCCAATAACGGCACTGGTTCGAGCGGAAATGAGAGCGCTAACACCGGTGGCGCGAATGGATCGGGTGGTGTTCCTGGGGGTACTGGTTCGATGGCAGGCGGCTCTGGCGGTTCGGGCGACATGACAGGCTCCGGCGGCGCGCTTGTGATGATCGAGTGCAAGGACGAGAACATTGTTGCCTGCGGCGGAGACGTGACCGGCTCGTGGAACGTAGCTGGTTCTTGTTTGACGCTCACCGGCGAAATGGACATGACCTTGTCCAGTCTCGGTTGTCCCACGGTGCCCGTGACGGGAACCCTGGAGACGAGTGGCAGCATCGAACTGAATGCAGACGGATCCTACTCGGACCATACGAAGACCACTGGTTCTGTGAGCTTTCCGTTGGACCCATCGTGTCTCAGCGTTTCATCAGTCGACGTGGACTGCTCATCGATTGGAAATGTGTTTGAGGCGCTGGGTTGGAGCACCTCCAGCTGTATTGATACCGCAGGACAGTGCAACTGCGAGCTGACTGTCGATCAAGAAGGCGGCATGGGGCAGGTCCTGCCCTATGTTGAGGCAACTGGCTACTACTCGACGGCAGACAATGTGCTGACGGCATCCAATGCCAATTACGACTACTGCGCCCAGGGGGACACCCTGACTGTCACCCCGACGATGTCTGGTCTTGTGGGGCAGTTGATCTTGCAGCGCGACGGGACCGTCCCCATGGGTTCTGGTGGAGCGTCCGGTGGTAATGTAGGAACTGGCGGTGCTGTAGGAACCGGCGGTGCTGTAGGAACCGGCGGCGACGGCAATCCCGGCCCGGAAGGACCTTGTGACATCTACGAAGCAGCAGGAACGCCCTGTGTGGCGGCGCACAGTACCGTTCGTGCACTTTTTTCGACTTACGATGGAAATCTTTACCAGGTGAAGCGCGCGGACGGGATGTTTCAGGACATCCCGGTCAAGAGCCCGGGAGGGTATGCCGACGCGTCGGTCCAGGATTCATTCTGTGAAGGTCAGGGCTGCAAGATTTGGATCGTCTACGACCAAAGTGGACACGACAATTACCTCATCGCTCAAACACCTGAGGTCGTCAGAGGTCCTTTTGACAATGCGGGCCACGCCGGCATGGATGCCGCCGACGCCAAGAAGGAAAAGCTCGTTATCGACGGAAACGAGGTATACTCGCTCTACACTCGTTCGAGTCAAGCCTACTGGAACGATGGTTCCGAGAACGGCATGCCCCTCGGGGCAGATCCACAAGGGATCTACATGGTCACGAGCGGAACCCATTTCAATTCCGGCTGTTGCTATGACTATGGCAACGGGCAGCTCGACCGAAACTACAATGGCGGACCGCAGATGGACACCGTCTACTTCGGCTCAAGTAAGCAGTGGAGCCATGGGGAAGGCGAGGGGCCATGGGTGATGGCCGATATGGAAGACGGTATGTTGGCCAACGGCACGCCCGGCGTCAAAGGAGTCCAAGAAAACAAAAGCCTGCCTTTCGAGTTCGTCACCGCGATGGAGAAGAACAACGGCACGGACACCTTCGCGCTCAAGGGAGCGGATGCGACTCAGCCAACTCTCCAAACCATGTGGGATGGTCCCCTTCCAGGGAGCAAGAAGCCGATGCAGCGTCAAGGCGCGATTCTACTCGGGGCAGGGGGTGACTGTTGCTACAGCAACAACAACGCCAGCGAAGGCACCTTCTATGAAGGAGCCGTTGTCGACGGCTATCCGAGCACGGAAACTGACCAAGCAGTTCACGAGAACGTGGTCAGTGTTTGGTCGAAGGCAAGTAAGCAGTAGTAGGTAAGATCCTGTCTAGAGAGTGGGGCGGACCAAGCAAAGGTTCGCCCCATTGTCATTTGTCGAAACCTGTCGGCGTGGGGGCGTGGCCCTGTGTGCTATCTCCATTCATCGACTTCTCAGCCGTTGCTCGTTTCGTGTCGGACCGGTAGTTTCTGATGACTACCGGGCATCGATCTCCGTCCAGGAACTGCAATGAAACGTGACACCGACAGGAATGAATGCCCGGAACTATATCGCCGAGCATTTTCGATCAAGAAGCGTTTCTTGGCGATGTATCATCGCGCCCACGCGGGCCATATTGGGAGCTCCCTGTCGTGCACCGAGATGCTCGTGCTTTTGCATTTTAGTTGGATGGGTGCTTCGGACACTTTTGTGCTCTCGAAGGGGCACGCGGCGGGGGCCCTTTACTCCTTGCTGGCCGAGTTGGGGGTCTTGAGCCAAGCACAGCTGGATACCTTTTATGACGAAGGCACGTATCTGCCCGCTTTACCGCCCTTCAATGCCATCGAGGGGATCCCTTTCGCGACAGGTGCCTTGGGTTATGGTCTATCCCTATGTGCCGGTATGGCACTGGGGGCTCAGCTCAAAGGAGAATCCAAACGCTTCTTTTGCGTGACCTCCGATGGTGAGCTGAACGAGGGAAGCGTGTGGGAGGCCGCGCTCTTCATCCGTCATCGATCTCTGCAAAATGTGGTGTGGCTCATCGATAGAAATCGCATTCAGGCCATTGGTCGTACCGAAGATGTCTTGGCTTTGGAGCCGCTCGATCAAAAGTTGCGAGCATTCGGTTTTCATGTGCTGGAGGCGGACGGACACAACTTTGAAGAGCTGCTCGCGACTCGTGATGAGTGCGAGCGCCTGTTGGCGGACGGAGCGGGGCCGGTCGTCATCATTGCCCACACCGTCAAAGGCAATGGCATCAGCTTCATGCACAATACGGTGGACAGCCATTACCAGCCGATGAGTCCTTCCCAATACGAGCAAGCTCTGTCCGAGCTGACCCAATCACACCTCTCTCAACAACCTCATCCCTCTCAGTCGAGAGTAATGGATCATGAGGACTGAGTTTGCCCAGACCATGGTGGCGCTGGGGGCTCAGCGCGATGACCTCATCTTCATCACCGCCGACTTGGGGTACATGGCAGTGGAGGGCATCGCGGAGGCGTGGGGCCCGCGCTTCATCAATGCCGGTGTTGCAGAACAAAACGCCGTTTCTGTCGCAGCCGGCTTGGCTCAGCAAGGACAGCTGCCCTGGGTATACAGCATGTCGACGTTTGCGACTCTACGACCCTACGCTCAGATTCGCGATAACGTGTGCTTGCATGACCTTCCCGTCAAGCTTGTGGGCAATGGAGGAGGGTATGGTTACGGGATCATGGGTGCGACTCACCACGCCCTGGAGGACATTGCCGTGATGCGGGTGCTTCCCAACATGAGGGTGTACGTGCCTCTCGTGGCTCAGGATTTGCCTGGAGTGGTCGAGCAAATGAGTCGAGACCCACATCCGAACTATCTTCGACTCAACCGGCCAGCTGACATCAAGGTGGAAATTCCGCCCTTTTCCCCTTGGCGCCGCATCAAGAAAGGGAGGGGCGCTCTTGTGATATCGACAGGACCGGTGATGCAGGCTCTTTACGATATGGCTCGGCCCGATCTGTTGGACGCGCTCGAGATTTGGAGCGTGGGTGTCTTTCCTTTGGCGCCCATGCCGAAGGAGTTGGTGGACGGTCTATCGACGATCGGACGTGTGATGACGATGGAGGAGCATCGTCTTTCCGGAGGGCTCGCCGAGGCGCTGGCGCATCGATTGCTGGAGCAGGGGCTGTGTCCGGGCGTGTTTCGTAGCCTTTACGCTGCCGGTTATCCTTCCGGGCGCTACGGAAGTCAGGGGTTTCATCAAGAAGAGAGCTCCTTACGAGGCGCAGCTTTGATCTCCAAAATCGAGGAGCTGCTCCGTGCCTGAAACCATCCTTTCGGCTGTAGTGACCTGTTATAAGGATGGACCGGCGATTGAGTCGATGTACGGGCGTCTGACACAGGTCTTTTGCGCCTTGGGCGTCGAATACGAGATCATCTTCGTCAACGATGCGAGCCCCGACGACGCGGACCTCAAGTTGGCATCGCTCACCGCTGGTGATCAGCACGTGATTGCCATTGAGCACTCGCGCAACTTCGGATCGCAAAACGCATTCATCAGCGGTATGGAAGTAGCGACGGGTGACGCTGTCGTTTTGCTGGACGGCGATTTGCAAGACCCTCCAGAACTGATCGCTCAATTCTTCGCTAGGTGGCGCGACGGCTACGACGTGGTTTACGGTTGCCGAGAAAAACGCGAGGGGTCGCGTCTTCTTCAGTTCTTTGCGCGCAGCTTCTATCGGGTTTTCCGCCGTCTCTCTGAGGTGCCGATGCCGCTGGACGCGGGCGACTTTTCGCTGATCGACCGCAAAGTCGTGAATATTCTGCTCGCCTTTCCTGAGCGGGACCAGTTCGTCCGCGGATTGCGCGCTTGGTCCGGATTCAAGCAGGTGGGAGTGGATTACTTGCGTCCCGAACGAGCTTTTGGGCGCTCTACGCACAGTTTCTTCAAGAATATCTGGTGGGCGAAGAAGGGGATTTTTTCGTTTTCGTCGCTTCCCATTGAGCTGGTTGGTTATACGGGGGCCATCATGACTGCACTGTCGACAATGGGCATCTTCTACCAGTTGATCGATACAATTCGACGACCCGAAGTCTCTCATATAGCGGGATGGCTCATTGCCTTGGTCGCGTGGTTTGGCAGCTTGCAGTTGCTAGCCCTTGGTCTGCTGGGCGAATATGTGATCAAGATCTTGGAGGAGTCTAAACAGCGCCCCAAGTTCATCCGGAAAGCTGTACGCCACGGGGACCAACACCTACTTGATGCTGCCGAGATCGAGCAATTCGTTCAGCAGAGGAAGCGGCGCAACACCGAAGTTCTCAGTGCTATGACCTCGTCAAAAATTGCAGCCAGAGGCATGCGTTAGGTCGGATACAGGGCAGTGGCGGCGCGGCACGACGAACAAATCAAGCGAGTTCTGATCACCGGAGCGACCTCAGGGGTAGGACGCGCCGTGTTGCACCATTATTTTCGAGAGGGAGCCGAGGTGATCGCTGTCAATCGCCGTCGACTACCCGAACTCGAAAGCGAATACCCAGGGGTCCGCTTTGAGCACCTCGACGTGCGCGACCCAGTTGGCGTCTCAGCTTTCATGAATGAGCTCTTCCAAGCCAATCGGATTCCTGATCTCTTCGTGCTCAACGCAGGAATCAACCTCATCGATAACGATCAACAATTCGTAATGGCACAATACAAGTCAGTGGTGGAAACCAATCTCTACGGTGTCTTGCACTTCGTCGAAGCGATTTCCTCTTTGCCGCGGCGCGATCATCAGATCCACGTCGTGGCGATCAGCTCGATGGCCAGCTACATCGGCAATCCTTACGGGCTAGGGTATCACACGAGCAAGAAGGCGCTTTCGGCCTGTTTCGACGTTTGGTCGAAAATGTTCGCAGACACGGATCTGGTATTTCAGCAAGTGATGCTGGGTCCTGTAAGCACCGGGATCTTCACGATGGAGGAACAGCTGCCCCGGTGGATGGTGAATATGAAGGAGTTGTTTTCGACCACCGCGGCTGAGACGGCACAGGCGATCGCTCAATTTGCCAAAACCAAGCGGCCGAGGCTCTTTTTTCCCTTTCGAGCGGTGCCTCTGTATTTAGGGATGGGGCTTGCGCAAAGCCTGATTCCTTCGCTGTTTCGTGGTCGAAAGACCCTCTCCGGCGAAGTGAGGCGACAGAAGAGGCCGCGAGACGGCTCCCCACAAGTTATAGCTATGAGCCCAAAGCGGAAGCAGAGAACAGAAAATGGATAAAAACAGAGCTGCCACGAAGAAGAGGCCATGGTTTCTCAGTCGTTTGACAGTCACGCATAACGTTCCGGACTTAGTGACTGTTTTCGTTCTTGGTCTACTCGTTGCCCTCTGGGCGGCGCGGGCCGGTGGTTCCTTTTCGTTTTTGGTTTTGCTTGCTTGTGAGGTATCCCTCTTTGCCTACTACGCCGCCGGTTCGCTCCTTTCCGCTCTACCCGCCATTGGAGCGGGGATACTCTTCGAACTGCCTCTGCGATTGATACTTGGCTATGCGGCAATCAACACCACTATGCTGGTGTTGGCGTGGGTTTCCCCGCTCGGCATGACCGGCAATTTTCTAAGCGTGGTTGCACTTCTGCTCCTTGCTCAGGGGAAGCTGCGCCACCGCGTGAAGAAGCACGCATCGACAGCGAGCTATTGGGCGATGGCTATTTGTTTTGTGGGTGCGACCCTTTGGTGTCAGGACTCGCTGGATCCAACGGTGCAATTTCCACAAGGTGTGGTGTTCAAACCTTGGGTCGATAGCTTCTACCACGCGATCCACATCCGCATTTTCGCCGACAGCCATGGCGCGGCGACGATTGAGGATTTTCGGCTCTCGGGGGTACCAGCTCGACTCTATCACTACGGGGTCTACTTGCTGCCCGCCTTCATCAAGAACGTGTCCGGGCTCCATTCTTATACCGCCTTTACGGGCATTTTGGCCCCGGTGGGGGTGCTCTTCACCGGATTTGCAGCCTATTCATTCGTCGGCGCGATGTGGGGACCTTGGCCCGCGGTGGCCGCAACGGCAGCATTGATGGTGCTTCCCGATGGCGCTCAGCAAGGGATGGACAATCCCTTCATGTCTTATCACTGGCTTACGCAGATCTCGCCGAGCGCTACCTACGGTCTCGCGTTGTTGGCCGTGGCGTGGCTGTTCGTGATTCAGGGCTGCGTTCGGGGCAATCGATGGCAACTCCTTCTGGGCTGGATCATCTCGGCCATTTTGGTGGCCTACAAGTTGCATTACGTCATCGCCAGTTCGCTGCTCTTGCTCTTGGTCCCGGCGCTATTTTTTCGCGCAGAACTGGGAAAGCTCAAGCGCAGTCTTTGGGCACTTTCGGCCTGCGCATTTTATGGGGCTGCCTTGGTTTTGGGTCAGAAGATCCCTGGGGTTCCCCTCATCCGATTCGACGGATCGGGCGTGGGTGAGATCCTTCACCTCATTGGTACTTTTGGGCGTCCTGGTTCGATCAGTGAATATGCGCAGTCCCACACGGGACGTGAGGTTTCCGTCCTCCACAATCTGGGCCTTGGTGTGCCCTACGTTCTGATGACGGTCTTTGGCGTCACCTTGCCTTTGTTTTTGACTGTGCTGGTGGCCCTGCGCAAGCGCATCGAGCCGATTTACCTCGCCTTTCCGCTCCTGCTGCTTGTCAATTTCTTGCTGATGTTTTTCGGATTGGCTCTCGATTTTTCGAGCAGTACTCCCGATGAGCTATCTCACAGGCCGCTCATGATCGTCTACTTCTTCGTGGTCACTTGGCTGGGAGGGGCGCTCGGCTGGTTGACCTTCCAAGGGCAGAAGAGCGGCGGATTGCGCCGCCAGTTGATGCTCTGTCTTGTTGCCATCGCTCTGCTGGTTCCCGCCTCATTGGGACGTGGGGTTCAGTTGATGTGGGTCATGCACGCGATTTCACCAATCCGCGTGCCACATGCCTTGCTTCACATGACGGACTACTTGCTCACGCACAGTCAGCCTGGTGAAGTCATTCAGGACAGCCAGTTTGACCGGTACTACATCATCGCAGCTTTATCTGAACGAAGATCATTCGTGGCTCATCCTCTCACCCTGATGCCCTACCGAGCCGACATGGTCGAAAGGCGCTCCGATGCTGTGGATCGTCTGATGACTCTCAACCTACCCAAGTTGGTCAAGGCGACGGCGGGCGTATTTGGTTTGCGTTACTTTATCTTGCAGCGAGGGAGTCAGGTGCGTTGGCCTCAGGAGATGCTCGACGAAGCCGTATTTCAGGAAGGAGCGTTTTCCGTATTCGATATGTCAAAGGTCTCGGAGTAGGCTGTTTGTTTAAGATTCGGAGCTCTGTGTGACTCGCGAAATGCGGACGAGTACGTCGGCATCGATCCAGGACATTCTGGTTTCGGATGGCGGCTGTGGCGATTTCGGCGCTCTCCTTTGCGGCTCGGCAGACGTACATCAAAAACGCGCTGCCCGACTGCCACCACATCCAGCAAACCGTCCCCATCCAGATCGCGCTGCTCAACCACAAGCAAACACGCCCACTTACTTGGTTCTCTCGCTTCGCTCCATTCCCGAGTGACTTCAGCCTTAGCCTCGAGCCGGGGGCTACGAGTCAGTGTCTTGTCGAACCAAAGCTCAGTGTTAAGCCGGTAAACCGTAAACCGTGACTCTGATCGCAATGTTGTGCGATGCTTCACCTTCCTTTTGTTTATCGTAGAAATTCTTTGTCCAGAACGACTTGGGGATGGTCTGGGCGGTCCACTCAATGAAAGTTTGGCGCTGAAACTTGGGGCAGGCCCAACGCCAGTGCACGCGATGCGATGCTCCACTGCGCACGGTGACAGGAGCTACGCCTACGTACTTTTGTAGGGCAACTGCCGTGGGAAAACGCTCGCGCCGTTCGCCGAAGGCAGCAAGCAGTCGCGCCGAAAGACCTTGGGGACCGCTTGTGCAGGCGTCGCTAACCGCGCTTGAGGTGCCTTCGGCGGCGCATTGCCGCAAGTCCAAGTAAAAGGCCGAAAGACCAGAGGTGGGGTTGGCCTTGTGGAGACGCCAAGTCACAGGAACAACCAGCTTGATCCGCGTTGGTGAGCTGGTTTGGGTCGTCTCCGGCCGGCGCCCCTCCCGCAGCGGCACCGATCCCACCTGATGCGCTCACGCCGCCGGTAGAAGGAGCACCCCCTGTGGTGGTCCCGTCGCCCGGGTTGAGTGATCCGCCGCTGGATGTCGTCGACCCACTTCCGAAAGATCCTCCCCCTGAACCTGGGCTTGCTCCGGAGCCGTCCATGCCGCCTCCAGAGCCGTCGCCGGAACCTCCGCTTCCACCCTGGCTATCCGGGTCGATGTAGTCGGCTGGCGTCAAGGTATACATCAGGGCGGCCTCGTGGGGCACGGTGGCGGTGATCGATGTGGTCGCATCAGGCACGTCTTGTTTGTGCCAGAGATCGCGGACGACTGGTGTCCCATCCACTGCCAAGTCGGCGAAGTTGACGGTCACCTCTGCATCCTCCGTCCCTCGGTTGAACAGTGCTACCGCCGTTCTGCCGCCCGAGAGATCTCGGGCCCAAACCTCTGTCGAGCCGTTTTGTGCGATCCGGCGACCCCGGCTTCCCAGCGAGTCCTGATTGACCGCAAGGACCTCTTCGTTGGTCAAAAGTGCTACGGTCCAATCGTCGCCGTCGAGCTTGACCGGCATGCCTCCGAACATCAGGGGCGAGGGCATCATCGACCACAGGGTCATGACTGTGACTTGCTCATTGTGTGAAAAAGCACAGGGCCGATTGCCAATGGTTCCCAATGGAAGCATGTCCGCGTCGGGCCAGTGCCCCGGAGTGATCCCGTCGACGGTGGACCATTCGTAGGCTGTATCAAATTCATCATCAATGGTGCTCAGACCGTTGGTGTCCCAAAAGTCATTGACCGTGCGCCACATATTAGCGTTGGCGTTCAGTACTTCCACGTCACGGGTTTGATGGGGTCCGGGCGAGAGGCTAAACACAATCGAACGGCCACTCTTTTCGAGGGCACGATGAACGGCGATGACCTCCGAGCTGTGGGTAGGGTTGCCGTTGGTGTAAGGATTCATCATGTCGTCGACTTTCACGAAGTCGACGCCCCAAGACGCATATTGACCGTAGATCGAGTCGTACCAGGCTTGGCCAGCAGCAGTGTCCCCCCGCACGCCGTACATGTGGTCGTCCCATGCGCAGACGTCACCCGAATTGCCAGCGTCCTGAGCGCTGAAGTTGGAGTCGTTGATGGGCGTATTCTGGTCGAAGGACTTTCGAGGGACCCCGCGCATCAAGTGAATCCCGAAAGAAAGGCCGAGTTCGTGGACCTGCTGAGCCAGGGGCGTAAATCCAGTCGCTCCATTCGAGGTGGGGTACTTGCTTGTCGACGGTAGCCAGCGGCCCCATTCATCGACGATCTTTTCTGGATCGTACCAAAGGTAGTCGATAACGACTGTGTTCCAGCCATAGGGCTGAAGGATCTCGGCCATGGCCTGGGCAGCCGACAGCACTTGTTGCTCTGTTACATTTTCATAGAACGAATCGTAGCTGTTCCAGCCCATCGGTGGGGTGAGAGCAAGAGTGTCGCCCACGACCAGCTTGATGTTGGCGTGAGCCTCGCCTGAGTCATTGCTGACGGTCACGTGCACATCGAAGGAGCCCTGTTCGGGCGAAGTTCCTGTCAAAATGCCAGTTGCCTGATCCAAGTCGAGTCCGTCGGGTAGGCCTGTGGCCTCGAACGCAAGCGGGGCACTTCCTGTGGCGGGAATGCGGTAGAGGAAGGGGGTGTTGGGGAGCCAACCCAGGATTCTTGCCCCGTTGACATGAGGAGTACTCGCTGGTGCATCCATCGAAATCGTCATATCGGTTTGCGCTGCGAGAGCGTTCGACGCCGAACACAATGAAAGAATCATCAGCAGAGCGATTTGTGGCGCGCGTCGACTCGGTCGACGGAGCCTTGTCCTCGGACGACTTGCCTCGGGTGGGAGCACAGATAAACCGTTCATGACGGCTAAGTGTACCAGGGGAGCAGCGGGTCTTACTAGGGGTAGAGTCGTGCCCCCGGCCGCAATTTACGCGTCGAGAACGCGCTACATGTTGAGAACGTGGTCGACATTTTCAGCTGTGACGATCGTGATCGGCGAGTTGATTTGCCGCGCCACTTTTTCTTCTTGAATGAGGCTTCGAACGATGGTCCTCAGGAGGATTCTTCCCATTTCTTTGGGATTAGTGTCGAGAGTTGCCGTCAATTCGCCTTTCCGAATAGATTCAAGGGCTTCTTTCGTCTCGTCCAGACCGACCACAAAGAGGCGTCCTTGCTTGCGCTTGGCTTTCACGGCCTGGGTTGCACCCAAGGCCATGGCGTCACTTACGGTAAAAATTGCGTCAGGTCGTTGTGCTCGCGCAAAATGGCTGCCGCCACTTTGTTTGCTTGCGGTCTGCTCCACGCGGCAGGTCGAGAAGTCACGATGTGTCGAGAAACCCGTGCCTTCGCGCGTCCAAGTGACGCCATCACATGGGTTGCAGAAGAAAGCGGTATCGATCCTTCGGAGCTCAGGGCTCACTTCGAGGCAGCGCGTCCGCAACGCGTCGCCCAGCACGCGCCACCCAGCACGCACACCCTTGACGGCAGATAGGGCGTTTCAGGACGGAAGCGAAGTCGACGTGGCGCCGAGATGAGTCGCGTGGACCGCGCCGGATGGGAGTGCTCAGCGTCCTGTTCAGAAGCCCGCCCAGTACACTTTGTTTATGATACTTTTCTTCGCTGCGCTTCTCGCATTTGCCATCAGTGCGATTTCAGGGGGCGGTGCGAGTCTACTCTTGGTTCTGTTGCCGGCCCAACGCCTGCCTGCGGCGTCGATTCCAGCCGCTCTTTCGATTGGGACAGGCGCAAGTTCCGTCTCGCGCAGGTCCTGATCCACATGGCCAAGCTGGGAGTCGACTCAACGATGGGGCTCATTGAATGGCCCACGTTGTGGACGGGGACCACAGTGGCCTTGGCAGCAGTCCTCTTCTCGTTTTTGCTCAAGTCTCTCCTCAAAAAGGTCCCATATCGGGTTTTTGCGCGAGTTGGGTACGGAGCTATGACTGCGGCAGGCCTGGCTCTTCTCGGCAGCTCGGTATCGAAGGTGATCAAGGAAGATCGAGTTGGTACTGACTACCGTCCGGTGTTGGATGGTGTCAGTGCCCGAGTTGAATGAAGCTCGAGCCTTGTTCTCGAGGTCGAGGTCGAGCGCGGTTTCGAAGCCGACCTCACTTTCTTGGGGAGAGCTTCGAAACCGCTCATTTCTAAATGGTCGTAGCACTAGAAGCGATTTTCACGCCCAGCAGTGGGGCCTTCGGTCTGTTCTTCAGAGAATGAAGCCACAAG
>JBNKYC010000010.1:0-173257 GCA_050300635.1 Polyangiaceae bacterium | reverse complement strand
CCGCCGCTTGCGCTGGCGCCGCTTCCGGTATCGCCCCCGGTGTTGCTGCCGCCGCTGCCGTCACCGTCGCCGCTGCTTGTAGCGGACCCGCCGGTGGCGTCGGTAGTGCAGGTGAGGCGTTCCTCACATTCGCTGAGTTGGTCGCATGCGATGAGCGAGGACAGAATGCTGCCTAAGGAAACAAGGAAAACAGGATGGCGCGTGGGTTTCATAGAGTAGGATTCCGACGGACTACAAGAAAAAGGTGGACCGACAAGTCAAGGAGAATGGCCGGCATCGGTCACGGACATTTTCGGCCCCTGAACCGAAGCGTTGCAAATAAAAGTTGCTAAGAGCCATAATATTGTGAACTTGTGTGGAACACAAAACGCTTGGTCGTGGGGGGCCGCACCCCTGTGCTTTCGGTTGAAATTGCCTCTGACTCATGGCTCAGCGCGGGTCGGCGGGTTTGGGGGGCCTTTGATCGACTTATTTGAGGCAAGAGCTCAGCTATCGCGCAGCGCATCCGGGGCGGAAATGTCATCTCGGGCGGGCGCGAGTCCACGAACGAAGTCGGCAAAACCCCGTTGGGCTTCGGGCTCTCCATGGTGCAAGCCCACGCAGCGTGGGGCGGGCACAGCGCGCAACCAACGAGCCAACTCGCCCTGATCTGCATGGGCAGATAGTCCACTCAAGGTCTCGATGCGGGCTCGCACGGTGATCTCCTCATGACCAAGACGGACGTGGCCTGCGCCAGTGGTGCCCTGATGAAAAAGTCGTGAGGCCTCTTGGATGGCGCGGCCCGGAGTGCCGGGGGCTTGAAAGTCCACAAAGAGCACGGTGGTCGTTTCTTCAGGCAAGAGCTCTTGAAGGTGCCCCACAATGCGTCCGCCGCTGCACATGCCGTTGCCAGCGATGATGAGCATCGGTCCGGGGAGATCGCGCAAGCGGGCCGAATCGCGCCCCTTCCAAACGGCATAGAGGTTCTCGAAGTCGAGCGGATCATCACCTTGCGCCATGCGTTCGAGGGCTTCGCGATCAAAGAGCCGCCGGCTTTGAGCGTAGGTTTCTGTCACCCGTAGGCCCATGGGGGTATCGATCGCGACCGGGATTTCGGGGATGGTGCGGCTCTCGATCAAGGTATTGAGATGGTAGAGGAGCGTTTGCGTGCGACCGATGGCAAAGGCGGGGACCAAGATGTGTTCCTTGCGATCCACGGCGCGGCGCACGATGCGAGCCAGCTCGACTTCCACATCGTCGTGAGAGTAACGATGTTCTCGATCACCATAGGTGCTCTCCATGATCGCCACATCGACGGGACGCTCACCCCAGGTCTCGCAGTAGTCGCGCAAAATGGGGGAGTCGGGGCGATCTAAATCACCGCTAACAATCACGCGGACCGCCTTGCTCTGCACATCGACGCTCGCCGAACCCAAGATGTGTCCTGCTTCGCGAAACAAGATGGTACCGGATAGACCATCGAGTTGTGCCACTTAATCATAGGGAACCACGCGCTTCAGCTGCGAAAAGCGCCGAACAAATTGCGCGATGTCCTTGCTGCTCGCTCCCTGCAGACTCAGCCCATCCCGCAGCACGATCTCGGCTATTTCAAAGGTAGCGCGTGTGGCGAGCAAGGGGCGATCAAATCCGCCTTCGAGCAGGGCAGGGAGGCTCCCCACGTGGTCGTTGTGCCCATGGGTCAACAGGACAGCATCGACATCCAGAGCCGCCTCGGGAAAGACCCAGTGTCGCGCCTCGCGCCTCTGGGCAATGCCACAATCTACCAGCAAGCACGCGCCACCCGTTTCGACCCGAGTCATCGCTCCCGTGACCGAAGACACCGCGCCCAGCAGATGGACTTGACCGTCAGGGAGTGGATGATGAGAGGTTTCGGTAGCGATGGGTGTGGTCATGGGCATGAACGAGTGACTCCCGACTCATCATCGCTCCGAGAAGGCCGTCGCGTAAAGCTAGCGCTTCGGGCTAGGGTTGTGGAAAGGGGCGCGGGGGGGCGTGAACCGCTCGGTTCGAGGAGTCGGGTGTCCTCCAGTCTCGTCCAAGCGCTAGATTCCAAGCAGCTCATAGACGCCAAAGCTCATACCCACACTCCCTAACAAGGTCCGGTGCCAGCACTCCTCTAAGATCGAAACAAGTTCCCCCTGGTTTGAGGGGTGCCAGGAGTTGAGGGATCGGAGTTGTGCGATACTCCTTATGTGGGACTGCCAACACGCATACAGGCACACCATCAGGGAGATCGTCCCATTGATGCATTCTAAGTCCACCAAGATTGGCGGCGATGTCGTCAACGATCGGGTCATGCACGTACACGCGGCAACCCATACGTTGAAGTTCCTGCGCCAGACGAACGGCTCCGGAATTCTCCAACTCTGGCCAGTCTTCCTTGAAGGAAATACCAAGAACAATGACATCTATGGCGGAGTACTGCTGTTGGTGAGAGCGGAGGATAATCTCTTCGGCAATTTGTCGCGCCAGGTTCTCGTTGGTGGCGCGACCGGCCAGTAGGACGGAGGAGTTTCGAGTAAGGATGTCTGTTGAACGATGCAAATAATGGGTTGCCAACCTGAGGCAGGGGCCACCAACCAGTCCTGGTGAGAATCGTACGAAATTCCATTTCGTAGATGCCGCTTCCAAGACCTCATTGGTGTCGAGTCCGAGGCCTCTCAAGATTGTACTGAACTCGTTCGTTACCGCTATACTTGCGTCCCTTTGCGCGTTTTCGATCAACTTGGCGGCCTCAGCGACGCGTATCGAGCTGACCTCGTAGACGGTTGCCTTGATGATCGAACTATAGATTGCCGCTATGCGCGCCAGTGTCGAGGGAGAATCTGCTGCGACCAATTTCGGCGTGTTGTACAGCGAATGCTCTGCGTCACCGGGACTGACTCTCTCCGGACTGTACGCCACCGTAAAGTCGCGTTGCCATTTGTACCCTGAGACCGACTCCAAAGTCGGAATACATACCCCCTCGGTTGCGCCAGGATACACTGTGGATTCGATGACGACGGTACTGCCCCGCTTCATGTGCGCCCCGACCATCTCGCAACCAGCCTCAAGTGCGCTCAGATCTGGCGATTGGTTAGCGTCAAGCGAGGTGGGGAGCGCCAGGAAAAAGATATCGGCTTGGGCTAGTTGTTTGGGCTCGGCAGTCCAGATGACCTGTAGGTCCGTCACGCTTCGTGTTACCTCTGCGCACCAGCGCAGTCGCGTTGCGGAGCTATCGTAACCAACCGTCGGGTATCGCTCACCGAGCTTTGAAGCCAAAGGAAAACCAACCTGACCTAGGCCTACAACAGCCATATGAGATGCGTCCTCGTAGGGCAATATTGGCTTACTCATCGTGCGTTCTGTCGCGAAATTCTTTGTACAGGGTACATGTTGTCATGTGAACGGCCATGTAGCAGACAGGGCCTATCTGGTAGACGCGAATCTGGAGCGAGTCCGTTAGGCACCAGCCGGTGACCGGCGCCCTGTTGGTTCTCGTTGTACCGCTTTCCGGCCACACGTGGCATGACTTTGTCCGGGCAGACTGGGACTGGTGTCGATACATGATCGAGCCACTGGATCGTCTCGTCGCGCTACTGGACTTGCCCCAAGGGCGATCAACTGGAACTACATGAACTGAAACGGCAGAAAGCTGATGCCAATTTGCTCGGGGGAGGTCGATTCGATCGAGGTCGAGAGCAGAACCAAGCGCGAGCGTAATTGCAACGGCCACACGCTTGCTTCGTCTCCAATGATGAAGCGCCGTCTCAATACAGAGCTATTATCGATGTGTCGCCCTGAAATTTATGGTAACAGGGTGCCGATGAAAGGCGATGGCGATAGGCGCGTATGTGTACTTGGACTTGGCTATATCGGGCTTCCCACCGCAGCTGTATTGGGCAGTCGGGGTTATTGGGTCCATGGCGTTGAAGTCGATCCGAGAGCTGCGGAGACCATAAACTCAGGGCGAGCGCATATTGTCGAGCCGGACCTTGATATTTTGGTCCAGGGCGTTGTGAGCACTGGCAGGCTGCGAGCGAACCCGCATCCTGCCCCTGCCGATGTCTTCATGATTTGTGTGCCCACACCCCTTCGCGACGACGATGCTCCCGATTCGTCTTACGTTGAAGAGGCTGCGCGTTCTATAGCCCCCCACGTCAGGGCCGGGAACTTGGTGATACTTGAATCAACTAGCCCGCCGGGCACCACCCAGATGGTGGCAGACATAATCTTGAAGGAATCCGGGCTCGATCATAATAAGGTGCTCTTTGCGCATGCACCAGAGCGCGTCTTACCTGGGAAGATTCTTCGCGAGGTTGTCGAGAATGACCGAATCATTGGGGGGCTCACAGATAAAGCTACATCCGCTTGCGCCGAGTTTTATAAGACGTTCGTTTCCGGTGCGCTCCATCTAACCAACTCCGTTGCGGCCGAGACTTGCAAGCTAGTGGAGAACGCGTTTCGGGACGTAAATATCGCTTTCGCAAACGAACTTTCGTTGGTGTGCGAGACTCTTGGTTTGGACGTTTGGGAGGTTATTCGACTCGCTAATCGGCATCCGCGTGTGAACATTCTATCGCCGGGGCCGGGTGTCGGGGGACACTGCATTGCGGTGGACCCGTATTTTATCATCGATCGTGCGCGGGAACAGACTCCGCTGATGCAGGCAGCGCGACGCGTCAATCGAGGCAAGCCCGAAATTGTTGCTGAGAAAGTCATAGGTCTACTCCGAGAAACTTCCGGCAAGTCGGTGGCGTGCCTGGGGCTTGCGTACAAGCCAGATATTGACGACCTTCGCGAATCTCCCGCCGTTGAAATCGTCGACAGACTCCAGAAAGTACCAGGAATTGAACTCAGAGTTGTGGAGCCGAATCTCAGCTCGCATCACAAGTACGAATTGAGCTCGTTAGACGAGGCCATTTCGGAGAGCGACTTAATTTTAATCTTGGTCGCGCATTCCAAATTCAGGAGCATTCCTCCCGAGCAACTTGCCGGAAAGAATGTAATTGACGCTTGTGGAGCGCTAGTGGGTTGAATTATGAAGGTGGCGATTTTTATCGGAACCAGACCCGAAGCGATCAAGTTGGCACCTGTCGTCCGAGTGTTGTCGGAGACGGCGGGGATGGAAGCTGTGGTCATATCTACCGGACAGCATCGAGAGATGCTGCAGCAGGTGTTTGAGCTGTTCAACCTGCCTGTCCACATTTCGCTGAGTGTGATGGAACCATCCCAAACTCTGTCGAGTCTCACTAGTCGACTGGTGACAGAGATAGATCGTGCTTTGGATCAAGTGC
This sequence comes from Polyangiaceae bacterium, assembly GCA_050300635.1. Taxonomy (GTDB): domain Bacteria; phylum Myxococcota_A; class Polyangia; order Polyangiales; family Polyangiaceae; genus NIC37A-2. Next base: position 167,981 of record JBNKYC010000010.1, on the reverse strand, counting down.
GACCAGATTTTGCGCTGGTCCAGGGCGATACATCGACTGTACTCGCCGCGTCTCTTTGTTGTTTCTACCGTGGGGTGACCTTCGGTCATGTCGAGGCGGGGTTGCGCACGGGCAACATCCACTCACCCTTTCCCGAAGAGGCAAATAGGGTGCTCGCGTCTCGGTTGGCCACCCTGCATTTTGCTCCGACAACACGGGCGCAGGAAAATTTACTGGCTGAAGGCGTGCCTCCGGCCAGTGTGCTGGTCACTGGCAATACCGTTATCGATGCACTTGAGCTTGAGCTTGCACGACAGCGGCATCCCGATATGGTTGAAGTGATATCCGATCGTATTAGAAAACTGTTAGGAGTCGAGGTTTTTGATGCGCCCTATGTATTGATCACCGGCCACCGCCGTGAAAACTTTGGTCAGGGATTCAGAGAAATCTGCAAGGCGATAGCAGATTTGGCAGAGAAATTCCTGGACGTCCTTTTCGTATATCCAGTTCATCTCAACCCTAACGTTCAGGGACCAGTAAGGGAATTGCTCGATGGCTTCAAGAACGTTCGCCTCGTCCCTCCCCTGAATTACTCGGATTTTGTGGCGCTGATGTCCCGGTGCAAGCTGGTTCTTACCGACTCTGGAGGGGTCCAGGAGGAGGCTCCAAGTCTAGGTAAACCCGTTATCGTAATGCGCGACAGTACTGAACGACCTGAAGGAGTTGAGGCTGGAACGGTGCGTCTCGTCGGTCCCCACCACTTGCGAATTGTAGAGGAAGTGAGTGAACTTCTCCGGGACGAGTCGGCGTACGCGGCGATGGCGCAGGCAAAAAATCCTTACGGAGACGGTAAGGCAAGCGTCAGGATTGTGCACGCCTTGGAGACCTTCAATCATCCGTAACGCAACGAGCGTGTGATACAAGGAAGGCCGCGTACATGTTGTGATGTTGCTCGGATACTGCCTCAAGTGAAACTTCCTGAATCGCTCGATTTCTCACCGCCCCAGGGATCTTGGCCCGTTGTAGGGCTAGGATGATGGCGGAGCTAAGTCGGTCAGGATCTCGAATGGGGACAATCTGAGCCAAGTCCCCGAAGAGTTGGGCAACGTCTCCAACATCCGTAGACACGATTGGGACGTCCATGGAAGCTGCCTCCCATATTGACATTGGGCCTGCCTCTGAGGTCGAAGAGCAAACGAAGAGATCGGCGGCAGCAAGGTACGGTCGGGTATCTTTTGTCGGACCAACAAAGTGGACGTTGTTCAATCCGAGTGCGTCGCGTCTTCGCAGGAGGGTTTCGAAGTATGTTCGTTGTGTCTCGTAGACTGGTCCAACGATCCAATAGTGGGCCTGAGGTATGTGGATATTGGTCTTAGCCACAGCCTCAAGTAACGTTTCCAGTCCCTTGAGAGGATTTATGTTTGCGACGGTTATCACATTGGGGCCCGGTGTTTTCGCTATTTCCGCGTTGGGTTGAGCGGTCTTTGGGTCAAAGAGTTTCACATCCACAGGTGGCCGCGCCAGATAGACTTGTCGCGAGCTCAACGGATAAGCGGTAAGATAGTATCTGCGAACCCGGTCCGCAGACACGACGAACCCACATTTCCCGGTACAAGCAACCAAGTAAAACGCTCCACGAACAATCCAGGGCGCGGATGTATCATTGAGATGCCAGAGGCACGGAGTACGTGACAACCTTGCGGCAAGCACGCCTCGGATTTGCCATGCCCCACCACTCACGTGTACTAAGTCGAATCGTTCTCGCCTAAAGGCTCTTGCAAGGCCGACAACGTCCGGACCGAGCATCGCCAACGACTTAAGGAGCAAGGCAGCTCTTCTTCCTGGGCGGTGAAGTTTGACGATGCGGTACTGAAGTCCCGCATCGTCAAGGAGCTCAGTAAACGTGCCATTGTCTACGCTCGGAATGAAGACCGTTGTAGAAACCCCTCTAACTTTGAGTTGTCTTCCTACGCTAGCTATTCGCACTTGTGGTCCGCCGACGCGAGCTTCCTCGATGACGTTCGCAACTCGCATTGGGGTACTTTCTCTAGCCCCAGCTAATTCCCCTAAAGAACGTGTCATGCCTCACTCGATCCTTGTGCTTCGCAACGGTGGCGATGAGATCTGCCATCACGTCATCGGTCAATAGGTGAGGGATAACGCCAATACCTTCAAGCCCCTGATGCACCGGATTGTAGTAGTGCTCCTCAGCCTCCTTCCTTGGGTTATCCAGGTGGTTGATCTGCACGCGGAAACCCTCAGCTTGAGCTACTCGTTGTACCTGTTCCGCGATCTGGTTCGCAGAAAAAGTCTCCATGAATTGATTGAAGATTCTCATTTCTCCCGCTTCCGCAGGTGTGATGATGGACTTCTCAATGCACTGGAGTGTATCGCGGATATTCAAGTACCCTCTTGTTTGTCCACCTTTCCCGTAGACTGTTAAGGGGTAGCCCACCACAGCCTGAGTGACGAATCGGTTGATTATGGTACCAAATACTTCGTCGTAGTTGAAGAGAGTCCTCAACCGGTCGTCGAGTTCACTGTCCTCGGTGGAGTAGCCATAGACTGGTCCCTGCATAAGATCTGTGACGCGCAGATTCCACATGCGGACCCCAAACCAAAGGAGGTCCGTGTCCATAATTTTTGTGGTGTGGTACAGCGAGCCCGCAGCCCGCGGAAAAAGGAACCGCCCACTTCGACCCTTGTGTTCGATGTCAATCCAGCCCTCCTCGATATCGATCGGCGGCGTGCCGTACTCGCCCATCGTTCCCAGTTTGATCAGGTGCGTCTCTCTCGAAAAATCCCTCAGCGCAAACATCAGGTTGTTTGTGACCAATAGGTTGTTCGTCAGCGTAAAATTGGCGTGCGCGTAATCGATGAGTGAATAGGGCGCAGAAGGCTGCTCTGCATAATGGATGACCACATCAGGGGTGCCCATGAACGAACGGTCGACACACCAATTATAGCTTGTTTGCCCGTCGAAGAGGCCGCGCATTATCTGCGCATCAGCGAGATCTCCCACAACAACTTTGACCTCACGTCCCGTCAATTCGTGCCAGATCTTGGCGCGTTGTTGCAAAGTGGGTACTTCGTAGAGAAGGCTTACATCGAGCTCGTTACATGCCTGTCTTCTAAAGTACGAGTCTACCGCAACGACTTCGTGTCCAAGCTTCGACAGGTGCATGGCTGTCGGCCAGCCAAGGTACCCGTCTCCTCCCAAAATTAGTATCTTCGCCAAATCTTGCTCCAAGTCTCAAATGGTCATCGTCTCGATGACTCGATTCTGCGCCAGAAATTTCTTTAGTTCATCCAAAGTCAGGCACCGCTCATCCTTGCTGATGTACGGGTTGGTGACGTTCTCCGTTACGATTCCTTCATACGAGCCGTAGTCGATCTCAGCGTAAAGCGGAGGAATGGCCGGACGAACCATAAACATATCTTCGAGTTCCGTCGCACGTGAGGTCTCCTCGCTGGTCATCAATTCCTCGTAGAACTTTTCGCCCGGCTTCGCTCCGACCAAGCGTATCTCGATGGACTGTGGGTCCCTCCCGAATCGCGGGGCTACGAGATCTATCATGGCATGTGCGAGATCCTTTATCCGTACAACTGGCATCTTCGTTACGAAGACTTCCCCACCTTTGGCGCGGGAGGCGGCAGCTAGCACCAGACTAGCGGCCTGTGGAATAGTCATGATAAAGCGGGTCATCCGTTCGTCTGTGAGGGTGATCGGTTCGCCATTCTGAATTTGCCGATAAAAAATAGGGAGGACTGATCCTTTGGAGCCAATGACGTTTCCGAACCTTGTGCTCGAAAAGACAATATTGCGCTCACCACGCAAGTTCAGGGCGGAAGTCATCAACCTCTCTCCCAGTAGTTTGGTGGTTCCCATCACGTTCGTCGGGTTAACAGCCTTGTCGCTGCTTGTGTAGATCACCCGATGCACTTGCGTCGCGTCAAGCGCTGCTTGAATCACGTTGGCGGTACCGTTGACGTTCGTGCAGACCGCGTCGAGCGGGCTGAGTTCGCTGATCGTCACATGCTTGAGGGCAGCGGTGTGAATGACGATGTCGACATCTCGGAACAAATATCTCAGGCGATCCATGTCCCGAATGTCAGCGAAAAACGCGTTGACTCTCGGGTCGCTACGATAGTCTTCTTTGAGATAGAACAGCTCTGATTCGCCATTGTCCAACGCCCGAAGCTCCCTACAGTCAATCTGAGCGAGCTGACCAAGCAGCTCCCGTCCTATTGTGCCCGCGGCCCCAGTAATCAGTACACGCTGTCCGCTGAATAGTCTTTGCTCTTCGTTATTCAAGCTGCTGCCCTGCCCTGTTCTCGGGTCAACTTATCCTGTGTTGCACAGCGTAACAAGTTAGAAGTTCTGCCCGCTGCGCATCCGCGCCACGGCTTTATCCCAGATAGAAGATAAGTCATTCAGAGCCAGTCTAATTATCTGAGAGATAGTTGTCTCGGTCATTCTGGCGAAACCTAATAGTAGCCCGGCGAAGAGAATGACATGCGAAACGCTGACCGCGAATGCTGCACCCATTAGGCCCCACCTTGGTAGGAGCAGAACATCAAGAACTGCCGTTGCGAGAACGGTCAACCCTGCTGTTACGGGATGGTAGAGGGATATTCCCCTGCCGATGAGGTATGCACCGAGCGTCGATGCACTGACCAGCAGAACCGACTTCGGTGTTAGCGCCGCAACGAGGTGCGTCACTTCTTCCAGCCGAAGACCCATCGTCCAGTGAAAATCACCAAGGAAAAGCCCTAGGCCCACTAAGGATACACACACACATAAGGCAAGAAGAGCGTTGAGCAACGTAAGTAGCGCGGTAAAACGAGAACTTCCCTTTGGGTCTTCCGCTGCGCGTGGCGCGATAAGGCTTGAGAGCCAATTGGGAATACGAGTAGCGACTTCGGCGAGTTGAACCGCCAGTGAATAGACGCCAACGGCGCCCAATCCGATCATTGAATCGATCAGAAAGAGGTCCACCCGGTTGGCGAGCATCGCCAAACCCGTCGAGGCAAAGCCAAGTTTGGCAACTCGAAAGTGCTCCCTGAGACCAACTTTGCCTAAGGCTAGTCTGTTCATTTGCTTCCATTCCAGAAGAGCAACAGCTGCAATGGCACAGATGCCGAGCTGAAAGAGGGTCCCGAAGTGAAAAATGGTCACGGGTGAAAGGCGGTAGTCTAGCGCCAGTGCTCCCAACCCGCACAGCAAGGTTCCTGCAGGAGGTGCAGCATTGATCAAGCCGGATACGACAACGCGACCAAGAGAAATTGCGAGTCGCGAGAAAAACAGATTGAGCGAGAGACCGAAGCCATACCCAATCCACATGCCAGTGTGTGCCAACGAGGCTGGCCCGAATCCCAGGCGATAAAGACCGTGGGAGCCTAAGAGTATTAGGCATGACAGTAGAGCAGAACAGACCAGAGCATTCTTGGCCAGCGCATTGGCGTGCTCGCGACGTCCGGCCAATAAATAGGGCGTGGCAGTGGCAAATCCACATGAAGCCACAACTGCTGCAAGCTGCCCCGAAGTGAGGAGCAATGCGTATTTACCCAGAGCCTCGGCCCCCCCCTGTTGGCTTACGAGGCCGACGACTCCCAGTTGACTGACGAGTGCCAGGCTCTGTAGTGCAACGGTATTCAAGGCAGCGAACCTGAATCTACCCGTTTCGGAACTTCGCTTCATCTGCGAGGAGGCTGCCAGGAGATCGCAAAAAGAAAAGGTTTTCCTTTTCACGAGTTCACATATTCTGCCAACTGTGCGAACGTTCGCGAGGGAGTCGACAAGGACGTAAAATGTGTGGAATAGCGGGTTGTTGGGGGCACTTTCCGGAAGCGTTGCTTGTCGCCATGAGCCACGAAATTCGATTCAGAGGCCCTGATTCACAGGGATGCTGGTTTGACCAAACACACGGCATTGGTCTAGCCCATCGGCGCCTATCAATCATCGACTTAAGCGATGCGGGTGCACAACCGATGATTGATTCGAGGTCTAGAGTTGTTCTTTCGTACAACGGTGAGCTGTACAATTATCGACAGTTAAGGGATGAGCTCGTTGATCTGGGGCAAGTCTTCCATGGGTTGTCGGACACTGAGGTAGTCCTCAAAGCGTACGTCGAGTGGGGGACCGAGTGCTTTCGACGATTCGATGGCATCTTTGCCCTCGCCATTTGGGACCCTCGGTCGGCTCGGCTCATGCTAGCAAGGGATCAGATGGGTGTTAAGCCTTTGTACTTAACGACAACACCTCGAGGACTTTTGTTCGCGAGCGAATTGAAAGCCTTTTGTGTCGCGAAGGATCTCGACCGCACTGTCGACTCAAAGGGAGTGCGAAATCATCTCACATATCTCTGGTCTGCCGGCCCGACGACGATGTTCAGTTCGGTTCGAAAAGTAGAGCCCGGAACCTGCCTGACCTTCAGTTTCCACGACCGCCTCCCTGCGGAGCAGACGTTCTTTTCGCTCCCAGTCGTAACACCGAGTTGGGCCGGTCAGGAGGAGGCCACGCGCGGGTTTGAGATCGCTCTTCGGGCAGCGGTAGAACGGCAGATGGTTGCCGATGTCCCCGTGGGTGCCTTTTTGTCCGGTGGACTCGATTCTAGCACGATAGTGACATTCGCTAGGGGCCACACCGAGAAGCCTTTGCCCTGTTTCACTGTGGACTACGCCGAAGCTGACGCTCAGAAAGAGGGAATGGTTCGGGACCTCCAGTATGCTCGCGAAGTGGCGAAGCATCTGCGCGTCGACCTTCATGAGGTTCACGTCAAACCCGCGTCGATTGAAGCCCTTTCAGATATGGTGTGGACTCTCGATGAACCCCAGGCAGATGTAGCTCCTCTTTACGTGTCAAAAATTGCCGCTGCCGCCCAAGAGCTCGGAGTGAAAGTCCTCTTGTCAGGGGCAGGGGGGGACGACTTGCTGACGGGTTATCGTCGTCATCAAGCCATCGAAGCTGAAAAGTATTGGAGTTGGATTCCGCGTGGAATGCGTGCCCGACTCTCGCGTCCGCTCGCCAGTCTCAAGACCCGCAAGCCTCTCCTGAGAAAACTTAAGAAGCTTGCTTACGCATTCGAAGCTGATGGCGACGAGCGTTTGGTTCGATACTTTCGGTGGCTTTCCCCCGAAACGGTCGACGAGCTGCTTGGGGCTAACGGCGACCCAGATCCTCTTCTTGGCGCGTTGGCGGAGCTGCCTCTTCGGTTGTCGGGTCTCGAGCGGGCACTATTTCTAGAATCGAGATTTTTTCTTGCAGATCATAACCTCAATTATACCGACAAGATGAGCATGCGATATGGGGTGGAGGTTCGAGTTCCGCTTATCGATCTCGAAATTGTCCGCGCTGCGTCGAGAGTACCGATGGAGCTGAAGCAACGCGGCACGGAAGGGAAGTGGATTCTCAAGAAGATCATGGAAAGGTACCTTCCGAACCAGGTCATCTATCGGCCCAAGACAGGATTCGGCGCACCCGTAAGGCAGTGGCTCTTGGGATCACTGAGGGAACCGTTCCGAGACATTTTGAGTCCAAGTGCCGAGCTGGGGGCTCATGTAAACATGGGCAATCTTAGAAACCTTGTAGATGAAAATGAAAGCGGGCTCGTCGATGCCAGCTATCCGCTATTGGCTGCAATGTTGATGGAGCTCTGGCTAAAGCAGTTTACTCGCGTCCCCTCTGTTACCTATTAGACAACGACGAAAGTCCCACTGAAATGAAACAAATCTTACAGAATCTCGGCAATGGCGAAACAGAGGTAGCTGAGGTTCCAGAGCCGGGTCCATGTGAAGGACGGCTGCTTATTCGAACTTCGTACACCATGATTTCTCCTGGAACGGAGCGCATGCTGTTGGACTTTGGACGTTCCGGTCTGATTCAGAAGGCCCGACAGCAACCGGACAAGGTGAGGGTCGTTCTTGACAAAGCTCGAACGGACGGCGTGCTCACTACACTTCAGAACGTCCGGGATAAGCTTGGACAACCTGTCAGTCTTGGATATTGCAATGTCGGAACTGTGATTGATACCGGCGGCAGTTCGTCATTCTTTCCCGGGGACCGGGTTGTTTCAAATGGGGCCCATGCTGGGATAGTTTCAGTTCCGCATAATCTTTGCGCCAAGATCCCGTCTGGGGTTTCCGACGCTTCGGCCGTGTTCACTGTTCTTACGGCGATCGGCCTCCAGGGAGTTCGCTTGTTGCAACCGACATTGGGCGAGGCGGTTGTGGTTAGTGGTTTGGGGCTTATCGGCTTGTTGACCGTCCAACTATTAATTGCTCATGGTTGTCGCGTCTTAGCTGTCGATTTCGATAGGGAGCGCCTGGCTCTGGCTCGTTCGTTTGGTGCAGTGACTGCTAGTCCGAGCAGCGACGATGAACTTCAATCAGTCGCGAATGAATTTTCCCGCGGTCGCGGGGTTGACGGGGTGATTCTTTCTGCCGCGACGCAGAGTTCGAAGCCGGTTTCTCAGGCCGCTAACATGTGTCGCAAGAGAGGTCGAATCGTACTTGTTGGCGTGACGGGGTTAGACTTGTCACGTGCTGACTTTTATGAGAAAGAGCTTACGTTCCAGGTGAGTTGTTCGTACGGTCCGGGGCGGTACGATTCGGAGTACGAGCAGAAGGGTATCGACTACCCGATTGGTTTCGTGAGGTGGACCGAGCAGAGGAACTTCGAAGCCGTTCTTGATCTGCTGGATCAGAAGAAGCTTGTGGTCGATCGCCTCATTTCCCATGAATTCGAGATCAAGGAAGCGACGATCGCATACGACATGATCGCTGACCGATCGCCGTCTCTTGGAATCTTGCTCCGGTATGACCAGCCGCCTGGGCAGGTTCCGGTCCGCACCGTCCGGCTGCCTCAAACGGCGAGCCCCTTCCCATCGCCTCCAGGCGCCCCGAGCGTGGTCGTCGTGGGGGCAGGGAACTATTCGAGTCGCGTTCTGGTTCCCGCATTCAGGGAGAGCGGTGCGCGGCTTCACACTCTCGTCAGCGCGGGAGGGGTAAGCTCACTCTTTCATGGTCGAAAGAACCAATTCGAGAGCGCGTCGACCGATTGGAAGGCTGCGATAGCAGCGCCGGATGTCGACGCTGTTGTGGTTGCGACACGTCACAATCAACATGCCTCGCAGGTGCTTGCCTCGATGAAGGCAGGAAAACACGTGTTCTGCGAGAAGCCGCTTTGTCTTGACTTGGTAGAGCTTGACGAAATCCAGGCAGAGGCGGATCGTCGACCTCATCAAATGCTCATGGTTGGATTCAATCGACGCTTCGCGACGGCTTCGATCAAGATGAAGGCGTTCCTGGACGGACGCCCTGGTCAAAAACATGTTCTTGTGACGGTAAATGCAGGTCAGATTCCCCTCAGCCACTGGACGCAGGACCCAAGAGTTGGGGGTGGGCGTATCGTGGGCGAGGCCTGTCACTTTATTGATCTTGTGGTTTTCTTTTGCGGGGCGCTGGTAAAAAAGTGCACCGTTTTTAACGAAAAGGGGAATGATGGTAGGGTGCTTGGCTCAGACAGGGCCACAATAGTGTTGGAGATGGAAGACGGTTCCATCGGAACTGTGGTTTATCTATCCACCGGACACAACTCATTCCCGAAAGAGCGAGTAGAAGTTTTTTCGGAGGGCGCGGTTGCCCGCATTGACAACTTCAAGAAGCTTGAAGTCTTCGGTTCAGAGACAAGAACGCATCGAGAGTGGCGTCAGGATAAGGGCCAGGTTGAATGCGTTAAGGCGTTTGTCGCCGCCATAGAGGGAGCGGGGGCGTCGCCGATCCCCATCGGAGAGCTGCTCCACGTAAGTCGGATTAGTATCGAGGCGCAGAGACAAATTGTAGGATGATACCTGACCTTGCGCTAGTGCTCAGGTTTTTCGAAACTGTTTCGCACCTGAAGCATGAGCAAATAATTTATCGTTTGCTTCGCAAGTTGCCCCCTCGAACTCTTCGAACGAGAGCTGGCGTGGCCGCTCGAAAAGCTGAAGGGCGATTCAGTTCTGGGGAGCTGCCTTCCATTCTTCGCGACGACGGTGGCTTTGACATGCTTGGGCTTAGGCATCGTCCCAAGTTTCCCGGAGATTGGGACAATCCCGCCCTTCCTAGACTTTGGCTATATCATCTCCACTATTTTGACGACCTATGTCGGGAGGGAGCGAGTCTCAGAACGGATACACACGTCGCACTGCTCAAGAGGTGGATTGAAGAAAACCCGGTGGGGAAGGGGGTGGGCTGGGAGCCCTACCCAACGTCACTCAGGATTGTGAACTGGATAAAGTGGGATGTGAACTTTGGCCGACTATCGGAAGTCGCTAGAGCAAACCTGCACTTACAATCTCTTTCCCTTGCCAACCGCTTGGAGCGACACCTGCTCGGGAACCACTTGTGGGCAAATGCCAAAGCTCTGATTTTCGCGGGCGCCTACTTTTCGCAAGAACGTATCGACTCAATACTTGAAAGGGCAAAGGCTCTTTTCTTCCGAGAATTGAAGGAGCAGCTGTTGCCCGATGGCGGACACTTCGAACTGTCTCCAATGTACCATGCGACTCTTGCAGATGATCTGCTGGATCTAATCCAACTTGGGAGCGCCTATCCAAACATCTTCTCCAGGCAGGAGGCCGCGAGCCTTTCACTTGCCGCTGACGCGATGTTGGAATGGCTTGGGGGAATGATTCATCCCGACGGCGAAATCGCATTCTTCAACGATTGTGCATACGGGCATGCTCCAACCTTTCTTCAATTGAGCAAGAAGGCAAATGATTCCGGTCTCCGCCAGATTCAGCGACCCAAACGCAAGTTGGTGTGGCGGTCATCATCGGGATACTTGCGTGCCGAAGTAGGAGTAGCTGTTCTTTTTTGTGACCTTGCCCAAGTCGGAGCTCCGTACATTCCCGGTCACGCGCATGCGGATACGTTGAGTTTCGAGCTATCAGTTTTCTCATCCCGCCTATTTGTGAACGGAGGTTGCTCAACCTACGCCGTAAATGAACGCCGAGAATTAGAGCGAGCATCGAGGAGTCACAACTGCCTGGAAGTGGATGGAGAGAATTCTTCAGACGTCTGGGGAAGCTTCAGGGTAGGACGGCGAGCGGCTGTGGTAGTGCAAGATTTATCCACGACCTCCGACGGCGTTAGAGTTTCGGCTCACCACGATGGATATTGTCGCGTTCGACACGGGGCAACTGTGTGGCGAGAGTGGTGCCTGAGCGAATCTTCCCTCGTTGTCCGCGACTGGGTTCGTGGAACATTCGGTTCCGCTACGTCGTACTTTCACCTCGCCCCCGGAGTAGAGGCGGAAACTCTTGACTGGGGTGTGTCTTGCGAATTGGGTGGTAGCAAGATTCATATTCGTGTCGTGCGTGCACGTAGCTGGCGCGTGATGCGCACCGAAATTGCGGTTGCTTTCGGGGTACGGGTTTCGCACATAGTCTTGGTTCTTGACAATTTAGGCGGGGAAGTCGAGCTACAGGTAACATGGGTCAAGGAATGAATATCGTATTTGTTAGTGACAACTTTCCGCCAGAAGGAAACGCTCCAGCAACGCGGCTTTGGGAACACGCCAAGTATTGGGTTGCTCAAGGTCATCGGGTGACCGTTCTAACTTGCGCTCCGAACTTTCCCGAAGGGCGTGTCCTAGATGGGTACCGCAATGCTTGGAGAACCGTCGAGTACCTTTCTGGGATTCGCGTGGTGCGTGTGAAGACCTATATCTCCGCGAATGAAGGAAGCGTGCGGCGAATTCTCGACTATCTCAGCTTCATGGTGACAAGCACGGTGATGGGTGCCTTTGAAGAAGCACCTGACGTCGTTGTTGCCTCCTCACCGCAATTTTTTGCTGCGCCAGCGGGCTACATGTTAGCTAGACGTTTTCGAAAGCCCTTCGTTCTTGAAATTCGGGACCTTTGGCCAGCTTCTATCGTTGCGGTTGGCGCGTTGAAAGAGAGTCCGATGATACGTGCTCTAGAGCTTCTGGAGTTGAGTCTGTATCGCTTGGCGTCACGTGTCGTAGTGGTGACCGAATCTTTCAAACGAGATCTGGTTATGCGAGGGATACCAACGGAGAAAATTGCGGTCGTTCTCAACGGTGTCGACTTGGACGCGTATAACCCCCAATCGCTCGATGATTCTCGGCGGCTTGCGCTTGGTTTGGCGGACAAGTTTGTCGCTGCATATGTGGGGACTCATGGGATGGCGCACGGACTCGATCGTGTACTCGACGCGGCCAAGCTACTTGAGTCTGACAACAGAATTCGATTTCTGTTCGCGGGAGCGGGGGCCCAACGCGCCGCAGTCGAGGCGAGAGTTTCCGAAGAAGCGTTGAGAAATGTAGTCTTGCTACCCCGGCAGCCCAAGGAGGAGATGCCCAAATTGTGGGGTGCATGCGATGTCGCGTTGGTTCCACTTCGCGACCAAGAAGTGTTTCGAACGGTTATTCCTTCAAAAATTTTTGAAGCGATGGCAATGGGCAAACCGGTGTTGGCAAGTATACCTAGAGGTGAAGCAACAGAACTGGTTGACAGGATGGGTTGTGGCGTATGTATCGAGCCGGAGAAACCTGACAAACTTGCAGAGGCGATTCTCCGATTGAGCAGGGACCCCTCGTTCTACCATCTTTTGTCCTCAAACGGCTTGAAGGGGGCCTCAAGGTTTTCCCGCGATCACTTGGCAGAAGCGATGCTTGGCGTCCTCAATGAGGCCACCAGAGCCTACGCTTCGCGCGTTCGGGGAAGGAGCAAAGGCAACGCGCATAAGGTCAGTCCCGTGGAATAGTTCAATGAGGACAGTAAATCACCGCGAGAGACGAAGAAAATGAGACCTATCCAAAAGGGGTAGACCACGTCGAGTGGGCGTGAGTAGGTGGTGTCAAAGTGTCCCCAGACGTCGATTTGCGCAAGAACAAATCCCCAAAGAATTCCTCCGAGCACCATACCGGTTATCCCAAAATCAAGCAGGAATTCTCCCATGATGGGACACCCAATGTTGGTGAACGAGTAATTGAACTTTGTGCCTACAAAGGCGCCGGACCCGATTGGCTTGTCGATCCAGATGCTTCTTGGAATCCAACCAAGAAGAGCTCCCATGATTTGGCGCCCTCCCTGTAGCCCATCGTGGTCCAGTGCGAAGAAGGCAACTCGCAGCATCGCACTGAAGCTTTCCGAGTCACCGTCGGATAGAGCATCACTTGTGCTTGAGATACCAGCCTCCAAATACGCGGAAGGATCGCGAGCATTTCGACCAGCATCGAGTAGTGGCATGGCGACGAGTACCCCTACGATGAGAGCTCCGTATAGCCATGCTCCGGTGCGGCGTTTCCGAAGCCAAAAAAGGATCCAGAATGCAATCAGAGCCATTGCCAACCAGTACCTGGCGGCGGCGAGTGGATTTGCCACAAGTAGTATGCCGAGGCCCACACCCCAGACAATTAGCCTTCGTAGTTTTGATGGCCTCTCCTCTAAGAGCAGTAGGTGACTAGCCAGGCACACCAATGGAATACCTCGGCTTACAACACGAACCAACAGCGAAGTACTAACTGACTGATCGGCGATGAGCTCCTCGGAGGCACCCCGTGTGAGCTTTCCGAAAAAACCGAGACTCGCAAGTACGACGAATGCTACGAGTGTGAGTACTGTTAGGATCAAGCTGCCGTTGGAACTGATGTGCCCAGCTAGTAATTTTGGTGGGCTTATGTTGGCGTGTAACGCGAGTCGGCGTCCGAGCGAAACTGCTCCCAGCCATGCCAGGATTAGAATATTGACCCGAATCACATCTTCATCCGTGATCGAGAATCCGAAGATATATGGTAGCCGACCTTGGTAGTACTGGAACGGACCAGCAACGCCAAAGTAGATCATGATGAATAGGAGGTGCACACCATATAGAGAGTATGCGTGCTTTGCCGACTCGCGTGCCAACATGATACACGAGGTAAACAGGATCAGGCCGAAGGAAACTCCTACGTAAGGAGTTTCCTTGTACCCAACTATCAGGGTCGCGCCCCCCGCTACCGCGAAAACTGTTAGCAGGTAGGTAAAGACGGATTGTATTGCAGAGTCTAGTGCAAACCTTGGTGAGCCACCCTGTCTCCCAAGTCGTGGTGGGGTTGGTGCTAGAGAGCTCACGAAACTCAATTCTTTTCTAGCTGTGCGATTAGCACAACTCTGAACTTGGCTAGCGATTCTAGCTTGTTCACAGCACGCTCGTACGCCAGGCCAGCGAGATAAGTCGCGAGATGTCCTCTCAAGTATTCAGGCCTTCCTTCGAAAAGCTCGGTCGAGACTTTTCCGAACCCGGCCAATTGTCCAAGTTGCAAGATATCTTGGGGACTGTTGGCTTTATACCGAGTCGGAAACGTATCAGCGCTGCTTCGACCGCGCTTCTGGTTCACCCACTGATGAAAGCGATGTGGGGTAAGCCTGGCGATTGTGGCTACGTAGTGGCTCCTGTTGGGAGTTTTCGCGAGAAAAGCCCCTCCTACCTTTAGAACTCGATAGACCTCGTGGAAGACTGGGACAGGTTCATCAATGTGCTCAAGTACGTTGTCGGCAAAGACGAGATCGAAGGTCTGATCAGGGTACGGGATTCGCTCGGCGGTACCTACTTTGCCCTCGTCGATGAACGGATTTTCAACTACACGGGGATCCAAATCCACTCCACAAATACGCTCGGCATGTCCGCGGAAGTCCATTTGCTCAACGATCCCGGCCCCAGCACCAAGGTCGAGGACAGACTGCCTGCCATTTTTGAGACGCGAGAGAATCTGCTTCCTGAATATTAGGTCGTCCCAATTATCTCGGAAATTGGGATAAAATAGTTGGTCGATGACTTCTTGCCACATTTTCACTGGTTGTTCCCCTCTCGGCTCGCCACCATCAGATCTGCAAGAATTTGGGCGATAATGATCTCGGCTTTCCAACCGTCCTCTACCTCTACCTCCAAGATGGCTGAGGGGGTAGAGGGCCCTTCGCGGGTGACGCTATGAACCTTTTGCAGCACTCTAGTATCGCTCCTTGAATCAACTTTGTCCGACCACTCCCACACGGGGGGGTGACCTATCTGCGCGGTTAAGAGTGCCTTGCGTACCTTGAGGGCCAGCAACGCCGGAATGAGATTCTCCTCTGCTTTGGCGAAAGGGAAGCCCGGGTTGAGTCCCACCAGGGCTCGCTGCACCAGCTCTCTGGTCCGGTCACTTACGCCATATGTTTCAACTGCCGGGCGATGGCGCCAAATTTTGGGGTCTAGTGCTCCAGCAAACCTAACTATGCTCACTAGCACGGCCGCTGCCGCGAGAATGGCGACGCCTACCTGCCAATTCTTTCCGAAAGCGATTGTGATCGAAGCGACGCATAGGGTTATTGTGCAGATGTACAGTAGAAGGACTGCCCGTCGATGGGTAAGTCCAAGGTCGAGCAGAAGGTGGTGCAGATGTGAACGATCTGGCGCAAACAACGATTGCTTCTTCAGAAATCTCCGAAGCATCGCCAACAGTGTATCAGTGAGAGGTATACCCAGCGCGATAATAGGAACCGTGAGCGATGCAAGGGTACTCTCCTTCTGTCTCGCACTCATCAAGGCGCCAGCCGAGAGGATGTAGCCCAGGAATAGGCTACCCGTATCTCCCATAAAAATGCGTGCAGGGTTGAAGTTGAAAAACAGGAACCCCAGTACTGCGCCTGCGATGCATGTGTTGACTAGGATGCCAATATCATTGGATGTGAGCACCGCGACCGCGAGGTTCGTGAGAGCGGAAAATAACACGAGGCCGCCCGCGAGCCCGTCGAGTCCATCAATCAGGTTGACTGCATTCGTAATGGCTAGAATCCATGTGACCGTTGCCACGTAGCTAAAGAATACCCCGAGATCCAGAGCTCCTATCCATGGCAATTCGACCGTTGACTGAACTTGAGCTCCGCCAAACCACGCGACGTTGGCGGCCAGGAACTGTGCGGTAAGTTTGGTTTTAGGTCGAATTCCCTTCAAGTCGTCCGTGGCTCCTGCCACGGCAATCAGCGTCCCGCCGGCCAAAAAGGCATAGAGTCGCAGTGATCTCGTTGAGTCCAGAGCTACGACGTTTTGACCGAGCCCCAGTAGGAGAAAAGCGCTGAAGGAAACAACGATTGCCAGCCCGCCCATTCGCGGAATCGCGGTTATGTTCACTCTTCGATTGGCTGGATAGTCTATTGCCCCAAGTCGGACTGCCAAGATCCTGACCAGCGGCGTGAGCGCTGCGGCGGTAAGAGCGGCGCCTATGCCGAGAAACGCGATAGTTGCGAGAGACTCATGACTTGGTGGAATCATTTGGTAACTGTTCCCCGTTTAACTCATGAGGATACAGTGGAGCTCGGGCTTTCTGCCTGTTTGCTGTCATAGCCATAGCCATAGCCATAGCCATAGCCGTTGCTTCCCCGTTGCACCGCATTCAGTACTACGCCCGCAATTCGTCCTCCTACGTCAACCAGAGCTCTCGAAGCCCTCGATGCCGCCGCGATTTCGGTGGAATCCGCGCGAACCACCAAGATGCACCCATCGACATGGGTGGAGAGTATTGCTGCATCAGTTACCAGGAGGGGTGGACTATCGAAGAGGACTACATCGTAGGCGGAAGAAAGCCGCGCTTTGAGTCGATTGAAGTTGGCCCCTTGAAGCAACTCGGAGGGATTTGGGGGAATTGGTCCTGCTGGTAGCATGCTCAGATTCGGGATGTCGGTCCCAAGAAGCTCGGGCAGTACAGTCGATGGATCCAGAAGACCGGTCGATAGGGCTCCACCGCCTGAATCTTCGCGGTGGAATAATTCGGCAAGTCTTGGGCGCCTCATGTCAGCATCGACCAGTAGCACCCGCAGTCCCGCTTGCGCCATCGCGATCCCCAGACAGCAAGACACCGTGGTCTTACCTTCGGCCGGGCCAGCGCTGGTCGTGACGAGGGTCTTGAATGGTTTATCGGGGGACATGAATAGCAAATTCGTACGAATCGCGCGAATTGCCTCGGCCACCGGACCCGTGGTTTCCTTGAAGAAATCGGGAGTTACGGTCGAGAGCTGCCTCCGGCGCGTTTTTTTCCCAGGGCTGTCCAATCTCGGTACCACTCCGAGGGGCGTCAAGTGGAGATTGTTTTCGATATCAGCAACGGTCTTTAGCGTTAGGTCGCTACGCTCTCTCCAGAACGCCAAGCCTATGCCGAGGCCCAACCCGAGAGCTGCTCCCAAGGCGGCGGAAAGGGCCACCCGGGGACGTACCGGATCGTCTCTGGTGATTGGGGCGTCAACCATATGGATGTTGTTTACCTCTAGCATTCGGGTCAGATTGGCTTCCTTGCTGCGCTCAAGTACCAGGTTGTAGAGTTTCTCGTTGTTAACTTGAGTACGCTTGAGCCTTCCGTACTCGATCTGCATTAGATTCAGGTCAAGGGCGGCCTTCTCTCGTTCTTTCAAAAGGTTGGAAAGGCCGCTCTCCTCTTGTTCGAGTGCAGCTAAGTCCGCTTCTGCTCCTTTCTTGACTCGATCCAATTCAATTCTGAGAGCTTCCTTGGTGGACCGAACTTGTGAAGTGGCGGCCAATACCTCGGGATGTTGTTCACCCTTGCCGCTCCCCGTAAGCGACTCCCTAACTCGAATGGCCTCCAGGTGTGCCATATGGAGTTCCCTAAGGGCAGACGCCCCAAAGTCCGACATGAGTGGGATGGTCTCTGGATGATCGGAATCGATTTGGCGAAGCTGCGCCACATGTGAGCGCGCCTTTTGTATTTCTGACCGAGCGCTGGTACGTGAAAAACTAAGTTGTTCAACCTCTTTGCGCAGGATTGTTGCCTGTTCGTCGATTCCGATTGAGGAGATTTGTTTATCGGTCTTGTACGCGTGCAGGGCTGCCTCGCTTTCATGCAGCTCCTCCCTGAGTGTCTCAAGTTGTCTTGACAACCAATCCAGCGCCGTGGCCGTTGATGTTAAAGCGTTTTCGACATTGTTCGACAGAAACTTCTCCACCAGCGTTTCCAAGACGCGTCGAGCACGGTCAGGGTCGGCGTCGTCATAGGCCAGGTCAACGAGGCGACTCTCCTTGACCGGCATGACCTGCAGTCGCTTTCGAAGCTCTTCTGCGGCGGCGTGCACGGTTACCTGTTTCGAGCCGGCATTTCCGGCGGGAAGCTTCTGGTTTCTTAGAAAGCCCTCGTCCCGATCTAGCCCTAACTGTCTCACTACGGCTTCCGAAATGCGGCGGGAAGAAATCACACGGTATTCTGTCGAGAAGTACTCTCTATTGGCCCAGTAGCTATTGGAACCTAGTTCAACCACCGCGTCCACGCCCTTACCCAATGGTGTGGGGGGCTTAGGGTCGAGTTGAATCGTCGCTTCCGCCCTATAAATCGGAGTTTGGCCTTTGGCCCAGACGCCGCTCAACGTGCTTCCCGCTAGCGTCACCAAAAGGACCAAGAACCAGTGATGACGCAGGACTGCCACCACATGGTCAAGGCTGTCTTCCCCCTTCGGAGAAGGCGAAGTATCTTCTTTTCTTGCCGTGTTCATGTTTCAATTCAATGACGCCAGCTCGCTGCCCTATGTTCAGAAACGAATCGAGAGCCCGTGACCCTTGGCGTCGTTTCCTGCCCACTCCCGTCGTACCGTAGAGTTCACCCCTAGCGAATTTATGCCTCGCGTTACCGTGAAAAAGGCCGCAGGGCAACCTTCAGGCAACCGCCGTCGAGGTGGCCGAGGGGGAACACAGGCGTCGCTACTTCGTCCGGTGGCATCAATCATATGTCTCTTGGCGCTTTGCTTGCTGCCCCTTGGTGGGGCCCCTATCTGGGGGAAGGCTGTCGTTTGCGCGACGATCGCCGGCGTGCATTTCTTGACTCGGGAGCATCGGAATCCGTCGTGGCCTCCACCGTCCATTCTTTTCCTGCTTTTCGGGCTGTGGTCTCTGTTGCAAGGCCTTCCTCTGCCCGAACAAATTGTGGGTTTTCTTTCCCCAAAGTCGGCTGAATGGCGTTTGGACTTTCCCCAATTGTCGGCCGGATCGCAGTGGATTCCCCTCAGCTTGGATGGGGGCGCCAGCCGCATCCAAGGGGCACTTTGGATTTCATACGGCCTGCTAGTCAGAGCGGGAGCGGTTTGGGCGTCAAAGTACGGCACGACGCCGATTGCTGTTTCCATCTGGGGGGCGGCGTCCGTGTTTGCGGCCGTGTCCCTCTTGCATGTCGCCGTAAACCCCGGAACCATGCTCGGTTGGGTGCCTCGGAGAAACGGCATTCCAGAATGGGGACTGGCTCCTCTCCTCAATCCCAACAACCTCGCGTGCCTTCTGACCGTTGGCGCGTCTGCTGGGGTGTGGTTAGCCCATTCGCCGCGTAAAACGCTTATTCCCGTAGTATTGCTCAGCGGCAGCGGCCTCTGTTTGATGGGGGTTATGGCGTCCGGTTCACGGGCCGGTTTCGTCTCGTCTGCAGTATCCGTTGCGGTCGTGTTTTGGGATCGAGGTAGACGCTCGCACTGGTCCGCCTGGAGACGGCGAGACTGGTCGGTAATTTTGGGAGTAGTAGTCGTTGGGGCCCTAGGATTCTTTTTTTCACCACCAATTGTTCGAAGCCGACTTTTTAGTTTTGAGCTGCACAAGCTTCAGGTGATCGTCAGCAGCATCCAGATGCTTCCAGATTTCTGGAGGGCGGGGACGGGGCGAGGGGCGTTCGGTTCGGCTTCTTTGAGCTACCTAACGCAGGGAGCCAACGTCACCGCCGTACACGTCGAGAACTTCCCTCTCTCTTGGCTTATAGAATGGGGTGTGGTTTTTGGCGGACTGGGGCTTGGATTTCTCATTTGGTGGGGAGTGACGACTTATCAGGCGCGACCGGCGGCAGTGACTCGTTGGCCATGGGTCGCTCTTTTGGGGATGCTTCTCCACAACCTTGCGGACCTTGGTTTTGAAGTACCCGGTTTGGTAGCTGTCCTATGTCTGTTGCTTGGGGCCTTGTCGAAACGCTCGGTCAAACAGGTATCGAAGGGCATACGCGCTCGAATTTCTCTTGCTGTCTATTTTGCGGGCCCACTTGTCGTAGTTCTTGCTTTCGGGTTGTCGTTTTCGGTGGGAGTGGGTCAAGAGGAGGGAAGAAAGCGTGCGCATGATGTTTATTCGTCATTTGTCATAGGAGAACTCAATGCGCGAGAAGCAGTTGAACGCCTTGAGCTGCTTATGCGGCAACAGCCCGCGGAGTCCTACTATCCGCTTGTTCGTGGCCTCCTCGCTGAGAGCACCGGTGAGAATTCCTTGCCATGGATCGGTGCTTCGTTGCGTCGACAAGACACCAACGCCCGTGCGCATCTTGCCGCAGGTGCAGCTCTCATACGACAGGGGCGTCCGAAGCAATCTTCTCTCCACTTACGAAGAGCGATGGACCTCGACGCAAACATCGTATCGGGTGCCTCGCGGATCGCTGTTGCGTCATCAAGTACTCTCGATGACCTTTTACTGAGTATGCCGAATGGGGCGACGGGCCGCGCTTTCTTGCTTGATTGTGCACGCGTTTCCAAGGAACTCAAAAAAGACGACTTGTACTCCGAAATTTTGGTTCACGGCGAATCTGTGTTTCCGCAGGTTGAAGAGTTTTTTTCTATGAGAAATAGGCTCTTGCTCGATAGAATTGAGGCGACGACGTCATCGTGCACGTCTTCAGTCTGCGAGAACCAAATTGAAGAATTGATCAAGATTGAGAAGCGGTTGCGGGAGGGAGCAGCACGGTTCGGTAGCTCGTGCGAATTTGGACGGATAGACGCTCGGATTCATGCTGAGCGCGGCGACCCGACTAAAGCATTCTCAGAGTTGCAGACGCTCTGTCCGTATTGTCGCAACCACGAGGTCGGGTGTTATCAGGATCTTGTCATAGTGGCTGGGAAAGCATCCTCTGCCTTGCAGGACGAAGCTGAGGACCAGTTCCTTATCGCCGCCTGCTCGCGATCCACGTTGGACGTGTGCGAACGCGCATATTCCTGGCTTGTTTCCAGATCCCGCCAGCGCAAACGCCATGACCGGGCGTTGGTTCTTATGATGAAGAAGGCGGCCCAGCTTCATTCCGCTGAGGACTACTACGAAGTCGCGAGGTTAGCTTTTCGTCTGAATCGAACCGCCGAGGCGGAGGCAGCCTTGCGGTTAGCGTTTCGTTTGACGCAGGCAGATTCTGACTTATTGAGACGGATCGAGCAGTCTATATCGAATGGCGAACTACCTAGGGCAATCATACCCCAGCCCCGTCACCCCCCGCACATCGTCAATTCCCCAGCCTCGCCCTGACAGTACCTCTTCGTAGACGCGCGAGTGCATTGCTCCAAAAGAGGGGGAAAGATCGAGTTCGCGCTCATCCACAATGAGCCGTCTGAACGCTTGATTGGCTGTTGCGCTGGGCGGACCTGGAGGCAATCGACCCCGGTCGACCGAAAGTTCCCAGCTGACATCGGCCTGGTCCAGGACGAGCTCGCCGCGCATGGTTTGGGGCGTATTTTCGAGCAAGGTCGATTGACTGACACCTCCGAAAATCCACAGCAAGAGGTCGAAGAAGTGAAACCCGATATTCATGGCTAGACCTCCCGAGCGCTCGGGGTTGCCCTTCCATGAGCTGTGGTACCAGGGGCCGCGCGGGGTGATGTACTTGAGGTCGACTCGCGCGCGAGCCACGCCTGGTTGGGAGAACTGCTTCTTGAGTTCGATGACTTGGGGCAGGAGCCGCAGCTGGAGCACCACGTACACCCGGCGGTCGTATTCGCGCTCGAGCTCGGCCAAGGCGTCCAAGTTCCACGGCGAAAGCACGAGCGGCTTTTCGCAGATGGCATGGGCGTGGTTGCGCAGGGCGAGACGCACGTGGGCGTCATGCAGGTAGTTGGGCGAGCAAACGGACACGTAGTCGACTCGCTCGTTGGACTGGGCACGCCGTTGCTTGTCCAAGAAACGATCGAATCGCTCGATCTCGGTGAAGAACTTCGCGTCAGGAAAGTATCGATCCAGTATGCCCACCGAATCATGGGGGTCGACGGCGGCAACCAGACGGCCGCCCACGTCAGCGATTGCTTGGAGATGACGGGGCGCGACGAATCCAGCGCAGCCGATCAGGGCAAAGTTCGTCATGGGCGAGTCATATCCCCATCCCTCTGGCCGAGCGAGCCAGCGGCTCTTGTTGGGCAGGAATACTGCGGGCGGACCCCCTGGGTTGGGTTGTCGCTTGACGAGCCACCCCGAGCCCCGGACCATCGCGAACGACGTGGCCCAACCTCACCTTATTGCGGCGGATAGCTCAATTCATCCTACGGCTGTTGTTGATGAGCCCGTGCAGATTGGGGCGGCTGTGAAGATCTGGCATTTTTGCCATATCTCGGAGAACGCCAAGATCGGTGAGGGCAGTTCTTTGGGCCAGAATGTCTTCGTTGCGCCTAGTGTCGAGATAGGGCGAGGAGTCAAGATACAGAACAACGTCTCGGTCTATGCTGGCGTTCGGATCGAGGACGAAGTCTTCGTCGGTCCGAGTGTTGTCTTTACCAATATCAGGACACCTCGGGCGTTTATCGATCGGCGCGAGGAGTTTGCGCCGACCACCATTCGTCGTCGAGCCTCTCTGGGGGCCAATGCGACGATTCTGTGCGGGGTGACCATCGGTGAAGGTGCGTTGATCGGAGCGGGGGCGGTTGTGACTCAAGACGTCCCTGCCTACGGACAAGTCGTTGGTAATCCGGCGCGACAGGTGGGCTGGGTGGACGAAGAGGGCAGGGCGAGTCAGCATCGTCCGGCGGCCCCGAGCTTCTCAAGTGATGCAGGCGACGCAGCTGGCCCGCCCCAACGGATCTGCTTGCTCGACCCTTCTAGCGAAAACGCATCGATCCAATCCGAACTCGAAGAGACGGCTTTGAGCTTGCTGCGTTCGGGACGATTTATCCTGGGCGAGACAGTCGAAAAATTTGAAAACGAGTGCGCCGAGTTTTTGGGGGCAAAATATGCCGTCGGTGTTTCGAGCGGGAGCGATGCAGTGCTCGTGGCGCTCATGGCGGCAGGAGTCGGACGCGGCGACGAAGTGTTGACCACGCCATTTTCGTTCGTGGCTGGGGTCGAGGCCATCTTGCGTTTGGGGGCGATACCCCGTTTCGTTGACTTGGGGCGTGGTTCGTTCTTGCTCGAGCGCCACGCGGTGCTTGCGGCGGTAACGAATAAGACGAAGGCCTTTTTGCCGGTGCACCTTTTTGGCGAAGCTCTCGACCTTTCGGCCTTGCGCCCCGAGCTGGCGGAGCGAGGCGTGACCATCATCGAAGACGCTGCTCAGGCTTTTGGCGCCGAGGGGAGGGAAGGTCGAGTCGGGCATCTGGCCGCTGCGACTTGTTTTTCGTTCTTTCCCTCCAAGAACCTCGGCGGATTCGGCGATGGCGGTCTCGTGAGCACAGATGACCTCGCATGGGCCGAGCGCCTACGTCGACTGCGGGCGCACGGTGCCGCTTCAAAATACCATCACAGCGAAGTGGGTGGGAATTTCCGCTTGGATGCTCTGCAAGCGGCTCTTTTATCCGTCAAGCTCAAGACTTTGCCCAGCCTGCTCGAACGTCGAAAGGCCAACGCTCGACGCTATCAAGAACGTCTCACCGCTTTGGGGGTTTCCGAGCAGCGCTTGACCTTCCCCAAGTGGAGTACCCCGGGTCACAGCTACAATCAGTTTGTGATCGAAAGTGATCGGCGAGACGATTTGAAAGCCCATCTGGCTGCCAAGGGGATTGATTCCGCGATCTATTACCCGGAGGGTCTGCACCTTCAACCCCTGCTCAAAGAGGACCAGGCGGCGCCGGGAAGCTTTCCCCGGACGGAGCGAGCCTGTCGGCGTGTGCTGGCTCTGCCTTGCCATCCGGCTCTGCAGATCGATCTGGTGGATCGAGTCTGCGGCGAGATCGAACGATTTTTTAGGGACGCGGCACTTTGACTTCAGCTCCGCGTCGTTTGCTGGCTGTTTGTTCAACAGCCCACTTCATTCGCTTCTTCTTGCCTATTTGGGACGAAATGGCCCGACGCGGGCATGAGACCCACATCGTATGTGGTGAAGAGGTGCCAAGTTGGATGCTCGATACTCGAGCTTCGCCCCACCGGTTCTACACTGTGCCCCTGCGCAGGAGCGCCGCCCCCGGGGTCGACCTCTATTGTCTCGCTCAAATGACGCGCCTCTTGCTCCGCATTGGTCCTCATATCGTTCACGGCCATGGGCCCAAGGCGGGGCTCTTGAGCATGCTAGCTGCTACTGCCGCGCGCGTGCCCGGGCGCCTCTATACGATTCACGGACTCCGCCACGAGACTTTGCCGATGCCGACGCGCAGGGTGCTGATTGCCCTCGAATCGCTTTCGGTCCGCCTGGCACACCGGGCGCTTTGCGTGAGTGAATCGGTGCGTCAAAAAGCGCTTACGGATTGGCATCTGAGGTCAGCACAGCTCTCGCTCATGTTGCACGGAAGCGTCGCGGGGGTTGATGCTCGGTCGCGATTTCGGCCCCTCGAACATCGAGAGGAGGCGCTTGCACTGCGGCGTCGACTCGGCGTCGGTTCTGGCGAACATCTGATCGGGTTTGTCGGTCGCTTGGCGCGGGACAAGGGCATCGAAGAACTCACCCAAACCTGGGCTCGCTTGAGTCGACAGCGATCGGATCTTCATCTGGTCCTGGTGGGCGAACGAGATGAGACCGATCCGGTGTCCATTGAAGCGCTTCTGGCTCTTCCACGGGTTCACCTCCTGGGCTTTCAGATGGAAACCCCACCTACCTACGAGGCCCTCGACTTGCTTGTACTCCCCACCTATCGCGAAGGGTTTCCCCAGGTGTTGCTCGAGGCGGCTGCCATGGAGGTACCCGCCATCGCGAGTCGTGTGACTGGGTGCGTGGATGCGATTGTGGATCAAGAGACGGGGCTCTTGGTGCCTCCCCGAGACGTTTCTGCCTTGGCTTCGGGGATTGTGGGGCTGCTTGCCGAACCCGAGCGATGCAAGGCGATGGGCCGTGCTGCGCGGACTCGGGTGCTTTCAGAGTTTCAAGTTGAGCCTCACGCTGAGGCCATCGCACGCCTCTACGAAGATATTTTGTCCGGTCGTTCGGTTTAGCCCCCGTGGCTTTAGGCTTGAATGGCGACTAGCTCTGCTTGGAGGAGCCCGAGCGCGTCCTTCGGAGTCAGCTTGACCAAAAACCCCCTCTTTCCTCCGTTGATGTAGATGTGGTCGAGGTCACGGATCGTGATTTGGGCATAAACTGGCATCTTCTTCTTGGTGCCAAAGGGCGAAGTCCCGCCCACCTGATAACCGCTATGGCGGTCCGCGACTGGTGGAACGCAGGGCGCGATTGATTTAACTCCGAGATGTCGCGCCAATGCTTTGGTCGATACCTCGTGATCCCCGTGCATTAGGGCGATGAGCGGCCTTTTTTGCTCGTCTTCGAGGACGAGAGTCTTGATGACTTGATGCTCAGAGACACCCAGAGCTCGAGCGCTTGCCGCTGTTCCTCCACGCTCTACGTAGTCGTAGACAAAGGGCTCATACTCGATCTTGGCAGCGCGTAGCTCTCGAATGGCGTTGGTGACGGGGAAGGGACTTTTGGGCATGGGGGAGGACTTCTGGACGTAAGTTCAGCGCATTGAGGCCTGCCGTTCGGCTACAGCGGCTCTGGGATGAGGTCAAACCGCCTGCCGAATTGGGATATTGTAGCCTGGGCGGGTCGTGGTACTCATTCTCTCATGGAAGGTACCTATACCCTGGTTGGTATGCTGGATTCGCCGTTCGTCAGGCGGGTAGCAGTCGTGCTCGAAAGGTACGGCTACTCCTACGAGAACCTGCCCCTCAAGACGATGGGAAACGTCGAGCAGTTCGCCGCCTATTCTCCCCTCAAGCGGGCTCCAACTTTGATCATGCCTTCGGGAGCGGCTCTTTTTGACAGCCATCTGATTGTGGACCACTTGGACGAAACGGTCCCACCAGGAGCGTCGCTTCTTCCCTCTTCTACGGAAGAGAGGCTTCTTTGCCGACAAGTCGTTGGCATTGCCTCTGGTGTTGCAGATAAATCTGTGAGCGCCCTCTACGAAAGGACCTTTCATGATGTGCCCAACCAGAGCGCCGCACTGCTCACGCGTATGCGAGGCCAAGTCGCTGATTCTCTGGCTTGGCTCGAACAACACGCGCCGAGTTCGGGGTTCCTTTTTGGGGCGCGACTTTCTCACGCCGACATCATGGTGGGCACGGCTCTGTGTTTCGCGATTGAAGCCAATCCGGACATGGTTCAGCTGGAAGAAGTCCCGTCTTTGCAGGCCTGGCTCGGTCGTCTCTCCGCTCTGGCTGAGTTCAAAAAAACCTACTTGGCCATCGAACCTCCGTCCTAAACTCGGCTTCTTGAGTCACCTAGGACGACGGCCGATCGCCCGGGGAGGGCGCCGCTCTGGATGATGTGAGGTAAGGTAAGTCAGGGTGTGGGTAGTTGATCGGGGCTTTCGGCTCGAGCTCGAGGCCTTGGGCGTACCGGGACGCACCGCTCGAGAGAGCTTGCTTAAAAAACGCAGCATTGATCAGCGTCGTTTGAAGGTTTTGTGGTCGAGGCGTACTTATTCAGTATGGCCGATAATTTACCAGACTCGGGTTTTTTAAACGACAAGACTCTCGACGAACAACTTGCCGACCTGGACAGGATTGCCGAGATGGGTGATCCCGTACTGCGGAATCTGCTGATCACTCAGCGCTATCACGATCTTTCCCAGGAGCTCACTCGCGTTTTGGGAAAGGACAATGCCAATTGGTCGACCTTTGCGTGCTGGGCTTCGAAAACGGCCGGCCAGTCGATCCGTAAAGAGGAGATCCCGAAAGAACTCGTCGAGTTTCTTCGCGACGAGGCTCAGCTTGAACAGAAGGTGAATCGTTTTTATGATGCCCTGGGGCCGGTGACGCGTTCCTTGTTGCCGCGACTCACTCCCTTCGACTTGGCGCGATGCATCATCACAGAAGTGGCTTCGCAAATCGCGGAAGGAAACCTACGCGTGTACGCCGAGCTCGCGCCCCTGTTCGCCAAGTTTGTGAGTTATTTTGCAGATCCGGCTTCGAGGACGCCAGAGCAGTCGCAGGCGTTTATCGATCAGCTCAAGCCGGGGCCTGCTTCGACGGGCGGTCAGGGTGACTTGAAGAAAGCGTTCGTTGCGTACCTACAGGCATCGGTCGAGGAGGAGCCGAAGCAAAAAGCGCAGCTGATCTTGTATGGCAACGTCTTAATCGGACTCCACGAACAGACTCGGCTGCAAAAGAATATTGCTGGAGGCATCAATGCGCCGTTCAGCGACGCTGTCTATGAGCACTTCTTCTCTGAAAGTCGCTTCTTCTTGCGGGTGGTCCTTCGATGGCTCGCGCGTGGCGCTGTGCGGCTCTTTGCCGGCGAGTTCAAGGATGACTGGCAACGAATCGCCACTCGATTTATGATGAAGCTCTCGGCGCCCAACGGAGGTCAGATATCGTTGGGTAAGGATCTACCCCCGGGTGAATTTGCTCCAGAGCTAGTGACTTTGAACCTGCGGGAGCTGATCGAACTGCTCTCGACCTACGACAAGGACTTGAACTCCACCAAAGGCAGCGCCGCAGTCGACTGGGTCAAACTCGGGGATCGAATGCGTTTCATCGGCGAGCTTTTTCGGGTGGAGCAAAAGGATCACAGCTGGTTCAAACAGCCATTTTCGGATCCCCAACGAAAGGCGCTCGAACAAGGCATCCTTCCCGCAGGGCCCTTGGGCTGAACGGGGGCGTGTCGCTCAGCTCATTGCCTTCCACTCATTGCGCGTCCAGCCTACGCAGGCCAGCCAGGCGTCGGTGGGGTCAATGAGGCGGCGTTCTTTGACATCGAAGAGGCCTATTGTGAAATCCGCCTCACAGGCGAGCACGCCGTCTGATTTTTCGATCTCTTGGCGAACTACGGCAATTTTGCCTGTGTAATTTTCGGCCCAAGATCGGATCAGGATGGTTTCGCGATTGATCAGTTCCCGGCGAAACTTGAGGTTGATCTCGAGGATCGTTGGACCTTGACCACGCCTTCTGATCTCGTCGAGACCGTAACCTCCCTGGGTGATCCAATCCCAGCGTGCCTCTTCCAGGATTTGCAGATAGGTCGCGTTGTTGACATGACCGAAGGTATCCAGATGAGATTCGACGATCTTCATGGGGTATTCGTGTATCTCGGTTGCCATGGCGTCAGCCTAGAAGAAAACACGGGTTATCGCTGGCCTTTCTGTTCTTCTTGGCTCAGACGGGTGCCCTCTTCAATCCGGATTCAGGTGGGGTACAACTGAGGGCCCCGGGTGGAGTCCACAGGGGCGAAGGAAAAGGTGTTTGAAAGAAGATGGAAGCGACCCCCGATGCAGTTCAGGCGACCACCGTCCACGCGAGCTCCATGCCGACTGGGGTCTTCCTCATCATCAGTATGTTCTTGGTGAGCCTTGCATTTCGAGAGGTCAATCGACAGGACCGCAGCGCGTCCCTCGCTGGTCTCAAGAAGATGTTGAGCTTCGCGGGGCTGCACGTCGTATTGGGCACCGCCGCGAATCTGATGCTCACTTGGTTGACCTTCGACAGGGCTCAATCCGCATCCTCGCCCGAAGCTCTGCTCAAAGCCTATCTCTTGGCCTCGGGGCTCAACGCGCTGTTCCCCTCCCTCTTGGGCCTAGGCGGTGTGGCGTACCTGATCAAGCGTCGGCAAAAGAAGGACTGAACACAAAAAACAAAGTCAGGTCCTTCTTTCGAAGAACCTGACCGCAGCCGCTTACCCCAAACACCCGGTGGCTGCTTAAGATCTTGATCTACTTCGCCGGCAGTTTTTCGACCAACTCGGGAACAGCGACGAATAGATCTTGTACTAGACCGTAGTCAGCGAGTTGAAAGATTGGAGCATCCGGATCTTTGTTGATCGCCACGATCACTTTTGAGCTTTTCATTCCAGCAATATGCTGGATGGCTCCCGAGATGCCGATGGCAAAATAGAGCTGGGGTGCGACGATCTTTCCCGTCTGACCCACCTGAAAGTCACCCGGGCAATACCCCGCGTCCACGGCCGCTCGACTCGCGCCCATGGCGGCGCCGAGTTTGTCTGCAAGCGGTTCGAGCACCTCAAAGAACTTCTCCTTCAAGGCTCGCCCTCCCGAGACGATGGTGGATGCGTCCGTCAGTTCGGGACGCTCAGACTTGACCGCGTCCAAGGAGACAAACTCGACTCGTCCAGCCGCACCGCTGGGGGCCACCTTGGCGACGGCTTCGATGGGTGAGCTTCCGCCACCCGGTGCATCGGGTTCGACCTCACTCTGGCGCACGGTGGCGACCTGAATACCCGTCGAGAGCTGACAGTACCCAAAAGTATTGCCCGCAAACATCGGACGCTTGTACGTAAGTTTTCCACCGTCTGCAGATACGGCTGCGCAGTCCCCTGCGTAGCCCGCGTCGAGCCGGGCGGCGACCCGTGGCAATAGATCTTTGCCAAAGGTGCTCGCCGTAGCGACGACCAAGCTATAGCCCTGGGCGACTTGAGCCACTGTGGGGGCGTAATGTTCGGCGACGTAATCCTTGAGACTCGCATCCTCGCAGCTCAAGACTTTGCCGGCTCCATGGGCAGCGAGGGCCTGGGCCGCGGCCTGGGTGCTTGAGCCCAGAACGAGAATGTCGAAAGCTCCGCCTAAGGCTGGGGCCGCTTGTTTGGCAAAACTGATGGCGGCTAGGGTTGCGTTCTTGAGCGTCTCGCCACCACCTAGCTCCGCAACAACTAATACATTGGGCATACTATGGAGTTCCTTTCGGCGGGGTTAGAGGGCGCGTGCTTCGTTTTGGAGTTTGTCGACGAGCTCACCCACGTCCTTGACGAGCACGCCGGCCTTTCGACCCTTTGGTGGCTCGAACTTGGAGTAGGTCGCGCTCTTTTCGACGCTGGTGACGTCACTGAGCGATTTGACGTCCAAGGGCTTCTTTTTGGCCTTCATGATTGCGGGGAGCGGGGCAAAGCGTACTCCCTCGTTGTAGCTGAAGCTCGCATCCGTTTTGTTCGAGTAGACGCTCCTCGGGGCCACCACTCGCAGATCGACGGTGATGAGGCAGGGAGGAGTCAGGCGCAAGGAAAGTACCCCGCCGTCGACTTCTCGACCAACCAACAATGTTCCTGCCGCCTCTTCGGTGATCGTCGCGGCGAAGGTCGCCATCGGAAAGTCGAGCAGCTCGGCCAAGGCCTGTCCCACTTGATTGGAGTCACCATCGACAGCTTGTTTGCCGAGTAGGACTACGTCGGGCTTCTCTTCTTCTACGATTGTTTTAAGGGCGTGGGCGACAATTCGACCATCGAGATCGGCATCTTCAGCCTCGACCCGAATCGCGCGATCTGCTCCGGTCGCCAGTGCTGAGCGTAGATTGGATTCTGTCTCTTTTGGTCCCAGGGTGACCACCACAACCTCGCCTTCGCGGGTCTTGGGGCTAGCGCCGTTTTCGGTCAAACGGAGGGCCGCCTCTAATGCGTATTCGTCGAAGGGATTCATCTTCCATTCGAGACCGGTGGTATCGACGGCTGTGCCATCTGCACTCACCTTGACCTTGTTGGCGTTGTCGGGATCAGCGACCCGTTTGAGTGCGACCAATATCTTCACAGAACCTCCGAGTGAGTAGGTTGAAAATCGCTAGCTCACTTAAACTTATGCTTCATTTAGGTTTCGTCAAGGTGGTAGTGCTTCTAAGCGATTGAAATTTCAGCATTACTTGCCTTTCGACCGAGGGCGATAGGGGGCGCCGGGGTGGGGAAATCGGGGGGAGTGGAGGTCCCAAGTGTGGGAAGGCTTTCCATCGTCAGCGGCTGCGCGGTATGAGAGGCGCCTCATGTCGGAGTCGACGGATTTCTTGGTGCTCGGCAGCGGTATCGCTGGTCTTTCTTTTGCTCTGCGCGCGGCGGAGCTCGGCAGTGTCTTGGTGGTCACTAAGCGTGCCATCAATCAGTCGGCGACCGAGTGGGCTCAGGGGGGAGTCGCGGCTGTGTTGGATCCGGTCGATTCTTTCGAGAAGCACGCCTCCGATACTCATAATGCCGGAGCGGGCATGTGTCGCAACGAGACTGTCGACCTATGCGTCCGCCGCGGGCCCCATGTGCTCAAGTGGCTCATGGATCTCGGGGCCGAGTTTACGGTTGACGAAAACGGGGGCCTCGACTTGGGGCGCGAAGGCGGGCACAGCGAGAGGCGAGTCGCCCATGCTGGCGACATCACGGGCGCGGAGATCCAACGAGCCCTGGTGGCCAAGGTCCTTTCTCATCCCAACATTCAGATCAAAGAGTGGACGATGGGGGTGGATCTCATCATGCACAGTCGCCTCGGCAAACCTCCGCGCTGCGTCGGTGCCTACGTCCTCGAAGAGCAAACGGGCCAAGTCTTGGCCCTGCGCGCCCATGCGACGGTATTGGCCACCGGAGGTGCGGGCAAAGTCTATCTTTATACCTCCAATCCCGATGTTGCCACCGGTGATGGAGTGGCCATGGCCTACCGCGCGGGAGCGGACCTGGCGAACATGGAGTTCTTTCAGTTTCATCCGACGGTGCTCTACGAGCCGCGCGCTAAGAGCTTCTTGATCAGTGAGGCCCTACGTGGGGAAGGCGCCGTGCTCCGTTTGCCTGACGGTTCGGCCTTTATGCCCGGGCACCATTCGATGGCCGATTTGGCGCCGCGTGATGTGGTGGCCCGAGCGATCGACTATGAGATGAAACGTACAGGGAGCGAGCACGTATTGCTCGATATCACGGACAAGCCGGCTTCCTTCGTCAAAGATCGCTTTCCTAACATCTATGAAAGATGCAAAGCCTATGGCATCGATATGACGAGCGATCCCATCCCGGTCGTTCCTGCGGCCCACTACATGTGTGGCGGAGTTCTCGCCGATCGACACGGGCGCAGTAGCGTGCCTGGTTTGTGGGCGATTGGTGAGACGGCGTGCACCGGCCTGCATGGCGCCAACCGATTGGCGAGTAATTCGCTCCTCGAAGGTCTTGTCTTTGCCGAGGCGGCCGTGGAAAAGATCGGCTCATCCATGGATGACCTGCGCTCTCGCGAGATCCCCGACGTTCCCCCGTGGGAAGTCGGATCGGCCTGTCCCAGCGAGGAAGCTGTGATCATCACTCAAAATTGGGACGAGCTTCGGCGCTTGATGTGGAACTATGTAGGAATCGTCCGCAGCGACTCCCGGCTCAAACGCGCACGCCGCCGGGTTGAGCTCCTGCGGGAGGAAATTATCGAATACTACTGGAAGCATTTGCTTACACGCGATTTGTTGGAGTTGCGCAACATTCAAACGGTGGCAGAACTCGTTATCGCTTCGGCTTCCACTCGCAAGGAAAGTCGGGGGCTTCACTTCACCATCGATCACCGAGAGACCAAGGCCGAATGGGCGCTCGACACCGTCACTAAGTTGGGTGTCGTGCCTCACCTTCGGCATCCGCCCCGTATTGACCAGTCGTCGATGGGAGATTCGATTCCCCCTGGAGCGGGGGCCTCTTGAATTCATGATGCAGCAGACACGGCCCAGTTTTACACCGACTCACGCAGCCCTTTGGATGATGGGCGCGCTCTTTTGCATGGTGCTCATGCTGGGGCTCGCGACTTCGCTCAATCCGGACATCATCGAGGACCAGGTGTCGCTCGGCGCTTTGAGCGCCGTGAGTTTTCTGATTGTGACCAGCTTGTTGTTGGGGCGCCATCCTGGGGGGAACCAGCTGCGCGAGGCGATAGGCGCGCGGCCGGCGCATCCGGTGCTTCTGCCCTTGGCTGGGGCCATCGGCTTTTTGGCCCAATCACCCGCCGAAGAAATCAGGGATTTTCTTCATCGTCTGTTGCCTCCCGCGGACGGTGCAGCCCCGGCGGGAGTCACTCTGGCCGCTCACTCTCAGCTTGAGTCGGCGGCTTTGGTCGTCGTGCTCGTGGGTCTGGTGCCCTTAGCCGAAGAAGTCTTCTTTCGAGGAGCGATATTCGGGGCTCTGCGTCGCTCTCAATACTCCGCACGTGCGGCGGCCATCATCTCCGCGATTGGTTTCACGTTATGCCACGTCAACGCCCAGTTGCTGCTTCCGATAGGGTTTGTTGCCACTATCTTTGGCGTTTTGCGGGCAAGCTCAGGCTCACTTTACCCCTCCTTGGTCGCTCATATGGTCTTTAATGCTGTCCCCGTTGTCTCGGTGATGAATCGATGGGAGGCCTTTGAGCCGTGGTCCCACCAGCACCGTGCGGCAATTGCCGCCGGGCTTCTGTTTTGCGTCGTGGGGTTCATCGTGATTGCTTCGCGATCGAAACTTGCCGGCCGGGGGCGTGAGGAAGAAGCTCAGCCAGTTTTAGCCGTCGAAGTCGAGGGTCGGGGGTGAGGAACGCTCGGGTTCTTCAGTCAGCGGCGCTGAGTCGTCGCGCCTGTTTGCGGCTCACGGCGATAGCGATTGTGGCATCACTTTCGGCATGTTCGCGCCCTTACCGGGTCGGCGATCACGTCTTGGTCGAATGGGGCGAGGACAACCTGCAGTATCCGGCGTACATCGTCGACAAGAAGAGCAAGTCTAAGTTTCGAGTTCACTACGAGGGGTATCCTTCACGTTGGGACGAAGACGTGGCTTTGCCGCGCATTAAGGGCCGCGTCGAAGGGGAAGTCGCTCATCCACCACCTCCAAAGCGAGTTCGCTTGGCACGGGGGATTGACCCGAAAAAGAAGGGGGACAGCCCCGTGAGTCCCTTCAAAGAAGGGGACAAGATCAAGGTGCGGTGGCGGGATAGCGACTATCGGGCCACAGTTCTTGAAATCGTTTCGTCTCAAGAACTACGCATTCACTATGATGGCCACGAGACTGCCTGGGACGAGGTGATTCCGGTTTCGCGGATTGTGGTCACCCCCTAGGAGGGATGGGGGGCCTGCCTGGCGGACCGCCCTGGACAGTTGTTTCGCCGCCGCCCCCCGGGGCTGAGGCTTTGGCTCTCTCTTAAAAGTGGCCCCGGTTTTGTAGGTAAGACCAGTTCACGGGTCCCCCTGGGCCCCCAAGTAGTGCTAATATCTCGACATGACGGACGGTACATCAACCATCCTCTCCGCCAACATGAAGCGGCTGCGGGAGGACGTGGGGTTTAGCCAGAAGGCTTTGGCTGAACAATCTGGTGTGCCGCGCCCAACCATCGCCCATCTCGAATCGGGGCAGGCGAATCCGACGTTGACCGTTGTGCTCAAGGTTGCGGCTGCTCTTGGCGTGGGCGTGGACGAGTTGGTGCAGCCCGAAGAGGCCGCCATTGTCGTTTTGGGGACGCGTACTTTGCCCGTACAGAAAACAAGTCGCATACGGCGGGTGCAACTTTTTGCTTCTGGAATGTTTCGTGACCCAACCTTGGAACGGGTGGTCATCAAAGCGGGCAGCCGCCTTTCCATTGTGGCAAGCGGTCATGCTCCGGCCTTGCTCTGCGTCGAGAAAGGGGATTTTTCCTTGATCGCTGCCGGTGGCGAATATCCACTACCAGTGGAAGCCGTCGCCAGAATACGCACCGACTGCGATTGCGTCACCCAAAATGGAGGGGTGCTCTACCTGGTGACCAGTAGATAAAAGTGGACAGCTGCCAGCGCGCAAGCTAGCAGGGCGCTGCCCATGACAGCAAATATGCGCAACATCGCGATCATCGCCCACGTTGACCACGGCAAGACGACCCTCGTCGACGCCATGCTCCGCCAGACCGGAGTCTTCCGCCAGAACGAGGCGGTAGCTGATCGCGTGATGGACTCCAACGACTTGGAGAAGGAGCGTGGCATCACCATTCTCGCCAAGCATTGTAGTGTCGACTTTGAAGGTACCACCATCAACATCATCGACACTCCCGGCCACGCCGACTTCGGTGGCGAGGTTGAGCGCACGCTCAAGATGGCCGACGGAGTACTTCTGCTCGTGGATGCTGCCGAGGGGCCACTTCCTCAGACTCGCTTCGTGCTCGGCAAGTCCATCGATTTGGGGCTTCCTATTATTGTGGTCATCAACAAGATCGACCGCCAGGATGCTCGTGCTGATGATGTTCTCAGCGAAACCTTCGACCTCTTTTGCGAGCTCGATGCGGCCGAGTGGCAGGCTGACTTTCCCACCATTTATGCGATCGGCAAAGATGGTGTGGCTTCGCGCAACTTGGAAGAAATGGGGAGCGACCTGACTCCGCTCTTCGAAACCATCATCGAGCGTGTGCCTCCCCCTAAACTCGATTCCGAAGCTCCCTTGCAGTTTCTGGTACACAATACCGAGCACGATGAGTATGTCGGTCGCCTCGCCGTCGGTCGCGTTTGGCGAGGGCGCATCAAAGTGGGTGATACCGTTGCCTGGATCGCCGAAAGCGAGACGAAGCATCAGCGCTTGAGCGCTGTTTATCGCTACGTCGGAACGGAGCGCGTCAAGGTCGAGTCCGCGGATGCTGGCGATATCGTCGCTGTGGCTGGGCTCGAAGACGTGACCATCGGCGATACTCTCGCTGATCGCGAAACGCCCGAGGCGCTTGAGCGTATTTCTGTCGAAGAACCGACGATCAAGATCCGCTTCATGGTGTCCAACTCACCCTTTGCGGGCAAAGTCGGAAAGTGGGTGACTTCCCGTCACATCAAAGCGCGTCTCGAGAAAGAGGCGATGAAGAACCTGGCTTTGCGCGTTGAAGCCACCGAAGAACCTGACACCTTCATGGTCTATGGGCGAGGCGAACTGATGCTCGCCGTGTTGGCAGAAACCATGCGCCGCGAAGGGTACGAGTTCTGTCTCGGCATGCCCGAAGTCGTGGTCAAAGAGGTGGACGGCCAGAAGATGGAGCCGGTCGAAAAGGTCATCGTGGACGTACCCGAAGAGTATGTCGGTGCGGTGACCACTCGGCTGGGTGAGCGTCGCGGTCAAATGACGAACATGCTCAACTTGGGAGCCGGCCGCTCTCGCGTTGAGTTCCGGATCCCCTCTCGTGGGCTCATCGGCTTTCGGTCGGAGTTCTTGACAGAGACCCGTGGTTTGGGACTGCTCAACACCATGTTTGATGGTTGGGAAAACTACAGCGGCCCCATGCTGCGTCGCAGTAATGGCGCGATGGTGGCCGATCGCGCTGGCTCAAGTCGACCCTACGCCATCTTTGGCCTGCAACCTCGCGGGATCATGTTCATCAAAGAGAACACCGAGGTCTATGAGGGGATGATCATCGGCGAGCACAATCGCGCCAGCGACCTGGATGTGAACATCACCAAAGAGAAGAAGCTGACCAATATGCGCGCTTCGGGCAAGGATGAGAACGTCATCCTCACTCCGCCCAAGATCATGACCATCGATGAGGCTCTGGAGTGGATCGATCGTGATGAGCTCGTCGAGGTCACCCCCGATGCAATTCGCTTGCGCAAAAAGCATCTACGTGGACAAGGTCGGCCTCGTCGCGACGGGGCATGACCTGAGCGACGTTTTTTCGGGGGCGCTCGCGCCTCCGAGGCGTCTCGCGCCTTGAATGCGGGGCCGAAGCGCCACTATGCTCGGCGCCCATGAATGCCGCCACGGTGTGCCTCTTTGGCCTTGTCTTCTTGGGTCTGGGCTATTTCTTCTACTCGAAGATCCTGGCCACCAAGGTATTCAATCTGCGCGCGGATGAGCCCGTGCCGTCCAAGGAGCAGGCGGATGGCATCGACTATGTGCCGACCAAGAAGGCCGTCCTCTTTGGGCACCACTACGCCTCAATCGCTGGCGCTGCGCCTATCATCGGACCTGCGATCGCTGTGGTGTGGGGCTGGTTGCCCGCGGTCATTTGGATCGTGGTCGGCTCGGTCTTCATGGGTGCGGTGCACGACTTTTCTGTACTGGTGCTCTCCATGCGTCACGGCGGTAAAAGCGTCGGGCAAGTCAGCGCCGATATACTTGGACCGCGCACTCGCCCCCTCTTTCTTTTAGTCGTGTTCGTTTTGGTGATGGTGGTGATCGCCGTCTTTGCCGATGCCATTGCCAAGCTTTTCGTGGCCTTTCCCGGGTCGGTGCTTCCGGTCAATTTCCAAATCATCGTCGCGATCTTGATCGGGTGGCTGAGCTACAAGAAGGGATTGCCGCTCTTGTGGCCGTCCATCATCGCCTTGCTTTCCCTCTACGGAATGACCTTCGTCGGTGCAGAGCTCCCCATGCCTCTTTCGGGGCTCATTGGCGTAAAAAACGAGGGCACCGTCTGGGTAGTCCTGCTTTTGATCTATTCGTTCGTTGCCAGTGTGATTCCGGTTTGGGTGCTGCTGCAGCCACGCGACTACATCAATTCTCATCAGCTTTTTGTTGGCCTTACCCTGATCATCGGTGGAATCTTCGTCGCTCATCCGCAGATTCAGGCCCCGGCGATTGCCGTGCCCCCCGATGACGCGCCGAGCTTGCTTCCCTTCTTGTTCGTGACGATCGCTTGTGGGGCCATCAGTGGCTTTCATGGTCTCGTCTCGTCCGGTACTACGAGCAAACAGATCGAATGCGCAAAAGACGCGCCGTCTATCGGCTATGGGGCCATGCTTGGTGAGGGGTTGGTGGCGCTACTGGCGACATTGGCCGTCAGCGCGGGGCTTGCCGATTGGGCCAGCCACTACCACTCCTTTGCTGCAGCTGCTCAGGGAGGCATTGGAGCTTTCGTGCAGGGCGCCTCGACATTCGTATCGGCCCTGGGCATTCCTCAATCTGCGGCTCAGGTCCTCGTGGCAGTGATGGTGATTTCGTTTGCTGCCACGAGCCTCGATACGGGAGTGCGGATCCAGCGCTACATTCTGAGCGAGCTAGGCGAGATCTACGGTATCCAATTCATACAGGGACGCTATGTGGCGGGGTTATTGGCCGTATCCTTGCCCCTCGTCCTCTACCTTACCGGGACGGAAAGGGCACTTTGGCCCCTTTTTGGCGCTACCAACCAGTTGCTCGCTGGGCTGAGCTTGATCGTGGTCACGGTCTGGCTCAAGAACACGGGGCGGCCGTGGCTGTTTACGGGGATCCCCATGATCTTCGTTTGCCTGATCGCCGCGCTTTCGATGGCAGGCAACATTGTCCAATACTTCAGGCAGGGCAATTACCTTCTGCTCGTGGTGGGGGCTTTGGTGCTTGCCTTGGAGGTCTGGGTGGTGCTGGAAGGCTGGGCCGCGGTGAGGCGTGCTCGTAAAGAAGCCGCCCTTGTCGTTTGAGCCTCGAGTGCTCACCACTTGACTCCCGGGAACGCTCAAATAGGGGTGGTCCTGG
This sequence comes from Polyangiaceae bacterium, assembly GCA_050300635.1. Classification (GTDB taxonomy): domain Bacteria; phylum Myxococcota_A; class Polyangia; order Polyangiales; family Polyangiaceae; genus NIC37A-2. The sequence goes on along the minus strand of JBNKYC010000010.1, from coordinate 129,778 downwards.
AGCCTTGCTGGTTCTAGCCTCGGCCGCGATGAAGGACGACCGATTCTTACTTCCTCTAGATGATATTTCCCTGACGCCGAACGAGATCGTCAAGACTGTGGGTGCGGGCTTTGCCATGGGAAGCGCGGATGTCGTACCGGGGGTTTCAGGCGGCACCATGGCCGTCGCTTGTGGCGTCTACGAGAGGCTGCTCGTCGCGATCAGCTCCATCAACAATAAGAGCATTGCGTCGCTGCTGCGAGGCGACTTCAAGTTGCTCGTTCAGATTGTGCACTTTAGATTTTTGGCTTGCCTCTTTGCCGGGATCCTCAGCGCAGTCGTGGTGATGGTCAAGATCGTGGGTCTTCCCAAGCTGCTGATCTCTCAGCCGACCTACGTCTACGCCGTGTTTTTCGGTTTGGTTCTGGCCAGCATCTTTCTTCTCGGCAAAACGATCCCTTGGGGAGGAAAGCAGATCGGAACTTTTGTCGCAGGGGCGCTTTTCGGCTGGCTGATCGTGACGCTTGTGCCGATGGACATGCCGGGGAGTCCTCTTTACATGTTCTTCTACGGCACGGTTGCGATCTGCGCGATGCTACTTCCGGGTATCAGCGGGAGCTTCATCTTGCTCATGCTCGGACAGTACGAGCGCGTGATCGGTGCTATCGAATCCCTCATTCACCTCGAGTTTTCAGCCCTCGCCATCGTGGTCCCTTTCGGGGTGGGCTGCTTGGTGGGGATTGGAGCCTTTTCGCGAGTCCTGGCCTGGCTTTTGGCTCACTATCACGCCCCGGTCGTGGCCAGCCTTTGTGGCCTCTTGCTTGGCAGCCTGTGGCGCATTTGGCCCTACCAGCATACGACGGTTGAACTCGTTCGAGGAAAGGAGAAGGTTGTTGCTGCGACGCCCTACTTTCCCGGCGAATTTTCGATTGCTGTGCTCGGTCTGATGGCCCTCGGTCTAGTCGCTGTCTTTGGGATCGAAGCTCTTGCGAACGCTCGAAAGAGCTCCGAAGCAGCTCCTGGGGCCTCGTGAACGCGCGCAGAGGCGGGGGCGGGGAGGGCTTGCGCGCCCGTCTCCGCTCCGGTGTTGATTTTGGGCGCGGGAGCGGCCAGCGTCGACATCAGTGAGTCGAAGCTACTTTCTTTTGAAGACCGAGCCTGACGAGTACGGTTGGGATTTACTCTTGAGTCAGGGAACGGGCCGCTGGGACGGGGTGCGCAATTATTTGGCTCGTAATCATCTGCGTTCGATGAAATGCGGCGACTGGGCCTTCTTTTACCATACCGGTAAAGAGCGCCGGGTGGTGGGCGTCGTCGAAATCGTTGCCGAGCACTACCCAGATCCTACGGCCCATGGAGCTGACTTCAGCTGTGTCGACGTGAAACCCTTGTATCCCCTCTCTCGTCCCGTCACTCTCGCCGAGATCAAGTCGACGCCGGAGCTTTCGGATATGTTGTTGGTGAAAAGCCCGCGTCTTAGCGTTCAACCCGTTAGCTCAGAAGCGTTTGCGCACATTTTGAAACTGGGGGAGACCTCCCATCCTTTTGGATAGAAGCCACCATGATTGAAGAAACCGTACTGTCTACTATCGCCCAGAGTCTGCCAGCCCCCCTCCGTGCTCAAGTCCTTGGGATAGCCATTTGGAAGGTGCTGACCCTCCTTATCGTCTTCTTCTTCGGTTTGCTTTTGCGCAAGATCTTCCAGTACGTCGTCCGTTCTCGCCTGGCCCCGGTCGCGAAACGCCTTGGCTCCAAATCGGTGGACCATATTGTCGATGTCTTTGCTGGCCCCGGTTCGATTCTCGTTGTATCGGGCCTTCTCGGAGTCGTTCACCCTCAGCTTTTGCTGAGCGAGTCGGGGGAAAGACTGATCTCCGAAGTGGTGCGAGGGCTCATCCTTGTCGCAGTAGTGCTGTCTGCCTACCGTCTTACGGACGTCATCGCCGATCAAATGAGCGTTCGTGCCGAGAGTACGGAGTCCAAACTGGACGACCAGCTCGTGCCTTTGGTGCGCCGCGCTCTCAAGATTATAGTGATCGTCTCAGGTATCCTGATCCTGCTCCAAAACTTTGACGTCAACGTCGGATCCTTGGTTGCCGGCTTGGGGATTGGCGGGGTGGCCATTGCTCTGGCAGCCAAAGACACGATCGCTAACTTCTTCGGCAGTGTGATGATCTTCGTCGACCGCCCTTTTCAGATCGGCGATTGGGTGCGTATCGGAGACACCGAAGGCATCGTCGAAGAAGTCGGCTTTCGCTCCACGCGGGTGCGTACTTTCTACAACTCGCTCGTGACCGTCCCCAACGCGCATTTCACCGAGGCAGCGATCGACAACATGGGTCTTCGCGAGTATCGCCGCTACAGCACCGTACTCAACCTCACTTACGATACGACGCCCGAGCAAATGGAGGCGTTTGTCGAGGGGATTCGAGCGATCATCGTAGCTAACCCCAAGTCACGCAAAGACTACTACGAGATTCATTTTTCCAACTTTGGAGCGCACAGCCTCGATGTGATGGTCTATATCTTCTTCAAGGTGTCGAGTTGGACGGAAGAGCTGCAGGAGCGGCACAATGTCCTCATGGAAATCTTGCGACTGGCTTCCAATTTGGGAGTAGAGTTTGCGTTTCCGACTCAAACCCTGCACGTCCAAGCTATGCACGAAGCTGGAAAAGTCGGGCAGGTTCCTGCCCCTCACTCGGAAGAGACGCTCAAGAACGTGGTGCGCAGTTTTGGCCCTGGAGGGGAGCTTTCCCGGCCGCAGGTCGAACCCCTCACAGTGGGTTACTTTGCCAAAGATGCCCCCAAGCTCGTCCGCAACAACCAGGATTGAGCCCAGCTAGTGCTACGACCCCTTAGAAATGAGCGGTTTCGAAGCTCTCACCAAGAAAGTGAGGTCGGCTTCGCAACCGCGCTCGCCCCTCTCTGTCTCCGCACTTTTCTCTTCCCATTTGTGCCGCGACCCTTCCTGAAAAACGAGCCGTCTCTCAACGCTGACTGACCAAGAAGCGCTCAAATTGAAACGGTCGCAGCACTAGGGAAGCCTCAGCGAGGGTTAGCCCTCTTTCGCTGCTTTCGTTTCGGCTATTTCGATGAGCGTTGAGAGCGCCTCGATTTCGCGTTTCGTACGCAGCTCTTCCTGACGCACGACTTTGAGCTCGGCTTCAATCTTACGTTGCTGTGCCTCGAGCTCGCGAAGTCGAGCCTTGAGTGAATCGCGTTCCTCGTTGAGCGTTCCGACAGATAGTGACAATCCCTATACCTCTTTTGAATGGTTGAGTCTGAGGAGGGTAGGGCAGGTGACCTCCGGCCACAAATCCGGCCGAGTGAGGCGAGCTACCGGCGATTTTTCGCTGATCAATCAAATACCACTCGGTTGCGTCCGCCGTTTTTTGCCCGATAGAGGCGTTCGTCGGCCAGGCGTATCAAGGTCTCGTTCTTGCTCGGATCGTCGGTGGCCTTGAGGGCTGCGCATCCGACGCTGATCGTAATAGGGATGGGCCGTCCTTCGAATAGTGTCGGCACCGCCGAGATACTGGTGCGCAACCGTTCTCCGAGTCGAGCGGCACCCTGCACGGTGACGCCACGCAGGAGAACGGCGAATTCCTCGCCTCCAATTCGCGCAAAAACATCTTCGGTTCTGAGGCGAGTCATCGTGACTCCGGCGACTTGGCGCAACACAGCGTCACCGGCCGCATGCCCATAGGTGTCGTTCACCTTTTTGAAGAAGTCGATGTCGAAGAGCAATAGTGCGGTGTTACAACGGTTGCGTGCTGCGTAGGCGAGTTCTGCAAGAAACCGTTCGTCGAAGTGTTTTCGATTGTACGCCCCAGTGAGGGCGTCTCGATTGCTGGACTCATAGAGCCTTTGCAAGAGTCGCTCCTGTTTGGTGTCCGTGAGCGAAAACCGAAACCCGACTCGGGGTCCCAGCTGGATGAAATCTCCATCCTGCAGCTCGACGGTGCCGCTCACAGCGACCCCTTGGACGAGGGTGCCGTTGCGTGCCCCTTGATCGATGAGTAGAACGCGTCCCGATTCGACCCGAATCTCCGCGTGGTGGCGGCTGACCCCTGTGTCGTCGATGACGATCAAGTTTTCTGGGTGACGCCCCACGGTCATGTTCGCCTTGTCGAGGGAGATCACTTGACCGGCGTGCACTCCATCCATGCGAAGCAAGAGAGCTCGGTCCCGCTTTTGCACGACGACAGGGATCAAGCTCAGTTCGGTTGCTCGACCTGTTTGTTCAGTGATTGGATCAAGTGTGGGGGCGTCTCTCCAAGAAGGCTGGGCGGACGGGATACTTGGAAGAGGGGGCGAGAGAGGTGCCGATTGTGTACCGGTGCTTTCTATGGCGTCTAGAATCTCCGGGCGCGATGGGCGAACCGCCTTCATTTCAGGGCGTGTGACTGCCGTCGGGCTGCTCTGGTTTAGGTTGTTCAAACGGATTGCCCCGGAGCCCTTTGCGCTCGTACGATGACTGGCGCCTTCGCGAACTGGCGGCGCCTCCTGGGGTTGTTTTGGCTCGCGCCCGGGGACGGACGAGTGAGTCAAAACGTGACTCCGACAAACGGTTCGGCCGGTTTGGCGTAAAAGAAGCCTTGAAGATAGTCGCAGTCGAGTTCAACCAGAGCATCAGCCTCTTCTTGGCATTCGATCCCTTCGCCTACCACGGTCATCCCCATGTCCTTCGCCAGGTTGATCATGGAGCGGACTACTTTTGACTTGGTCTTGCTCTTGTGAACGTCGCGCACCAAGCTCATATCGAGTTTGACGATCTCCGGTTCGAGCAGCGCGAAGCTGGTCAAACCAGCGTAGCCAGCCCCGAGGTCATCGACCGCGATGCGGAATCCCTGTTCGCGTAGAATCGATATACGTTGCTTTACATCAGGGACTTCCGCCAGACTTGCCCTTTCTGTGACCTCGAGGACGATGCGGTGAGCGTAGGGCGCCCAGGGCGCTTTTTCGCTGAGAAGCAAGTCGTCGAGAAGATCGCGGACGTGGAGATTGACGAAGATGGCCGTGTCGTCTGGAGCATTGGGTATGTCGTGAGAAATTAAACTGCGCATCTTTCGCCCGAGTTCGGTGAGGCGGGAAAGTCGCTCTGCGGCGTCGAGCACGGCCCCCGGATGGGGAAGCTCGGGTTCTCGACTTCTCATCAACGCCTCGTACCCGAAAATCCGCTTTTTGGGCACGTCCACGATCGGCTGAAACGCTACCCACAGTCGGTCCAAACACCGATCAAAGCTTAGGTTGAGGTGTTCGTGATCCGTGCCCACCTCGACTTGTTGTCCCAATAGGCGAGCGGCTTGCTCTTTGACCAGCGCCATGCGGTACATCCGCGCGGCCTTTTCGACGACCGCCGAAAGCTTCGGCAGTTCGACCGGTTTGGTGACGTAGCGGAAGGCACCGACTTCGAGAGCGCGCGCAGCGGTGCTGACGGTGGGGTCTCCAGTGAGCAGAACGATAGGAATCTGCCCGTCTCTATTCCGGACGGCGTCGAGCAGGTCGAAGCCATTCATGCCCGGCATCCGAATATCGGAAAGGACCACATCGTATTGTGTCGACTGCAGGATGTTGAGCGCGTCCTGTCCGTTCTGCAAGGCCGTTACATCATGTCCTAAAGAACGGAGAGAGCGAGCCAGGCCGCGTGCCGTTTCGGGGTCATCGTCGACCAGTAGGATACTGATGGGGCCACTGCGAAGACCAGATCGCTCGCCGTCGTCGGCAGGTCCTTCGGCGAAAGGGGCTGCCGCCTCCCGGGGCGCCCCATCCGGGGAGCGAACGTCCTTCCCTCCCTGCAAGTGTTCCATCATGTTTGGTAGGAACGGTGCAATCTGGGAGGTCCTAAAGGGCTACTCGTACTTTCCCGTATCGGGAGGCGGCACGATATCGTTGGAGCTAGCGTCGAATTCTTGGTTTGGGGTGGCCGATTCGGGGGATGGAGGGGGCTCGTTCGCGTCAGTTTGATTGCTTTGGGGTGGCTCGACTTCTGCTACGTGGACGGAAGATGGTGTCGGAGCGCTTCTGTCACAACCACCTTGAAATCCGGTTGAGTTGAACCAGCTACTCGCGCTTCCGTTCCTTTCTGAACCGTCATCTCCCGGCACTGTGACCCGAACTTTGAGTTTTCGTTCTCCCGATCGTGCGGGCGAGCAATAGGACAGGACGTAGTGGCTGGCGGCGGCTGAGCGTACGCGGGCCCCCAGATCGGAAAGTCGCATCGGAAGGGTGTCGATCGTTGCAAAGGTGTGTTGCTCGCTCCGACCGTACACACTCAGCTCTTTGAAGGGGCGATTCTCGGGTGACAGGCTGTAGAAGGAGAAGCCGGACTCGTCGACGGCCCTTTTCACGTCCTTGATGTCGGTGCGGCCTGCGAGGTCAGGACCACGCAAGACGGTGACCACGGTCCCGAAGGTCGGTAGCTCCTCGGAAAGCTCTTGGCTCAAGCCTTTGATCGTGCTGACGAGGGCGCTTGCAGCATCGCGTGAGGAGTCTTCGCTCAAGAACGCGGAAAGCTCGGGAACAGTGCGTTCTGTGGCGCGGTCGACTCTTGAGTAACGGGCGACCTCCCGCGGTCTTTGGTTTCCGTCAAAGGCCACGACGATGATGGGCTGAGTAACGCTTACTTTCTCGACGAAGTGCGCTGCGCCTCGTCTGATCCGGGCAAGTTCGCTATCGCTTGGTGGGCCACTCAAGTCGAGCAGGAGCACTGCTAGCTCTTGAGTATGCTCGTCTTTGGGGAGCAGAGTCAGGTCGATTTTTTTGTTATCGAGGACGACGTCGTCTTCGGAAACTTGAAATGCGTTTGCGTCGAGGTGGTCTACTGGCTCCTTTCCGTCTCTTACCGTGACCACGACGTTTACGTGGTTAGGGGGGGTGGCAAAAGTGGCGTGGGACTCAACGTTCACGCCGAAGAGCTGGCTGACCCCGCAACCGGAAAGCGAGAGTGAGAGCAAAAGGAGTAACGCGTATCTCGCCATTTTTGTCATTCCCATACGAGTTCTTGATTGCGCGCCCGATCTAACATTTCTCTGTTTCCGTGTGAAAGCTCCGCCGGAAGCTCAGTGGGGGCAAAAAGAGCGACGTCCAAGATTTCGGCTGGGTTTTCGGGCGGACGGCTTGGCGTTGCGACCCGTGCCTGGACCAAAACCGTGACGGCATGAAATCGTGGATCACGATCAGGATGAGAGTAGACGCCGGTCAGATCGCCGAGCTCAACCTCGCTGACTCCCGCTTCTTCCAGTAGTTCTCGAATAGCTGTGCTGCGTAAGGTTTCCCCCCATTCGACTGTTCCCCCCGGTAGAGCCCAGAGGTGCGTGTCGCCGCGCTTGATCAGCAGGATCCGTCCGTCTTCGGTCGTCGCCAACACGGACACCCCGACCACTGGTCTTTTCAACAAGTGCCTGAGAATTTCCTTGAGTACTCGAAATAGTCCGACCGGAATTTTGAACACCATTGGACGATGCCCCAGTTCCTCTCCCCAGGGAAGGGGCCTCGACAACTTCGCGACCTCGACTATTCAGTCTTCTCGTCATGCAGGTATTGGAGAAAATAGCGAGCCAATGGGCGCTTGCTTCGCGACTTCTTCCGGTGGCCTGTACAGCGTTAGCGTGTCAAACAGCGGAGCCTCCCGGTGCTGAACCTAAGGGGGAGGTCGATGGGCCTCCGGTTCTTCGGCTGAGCGTGGGGCCTGCGGCTGAGGTGGACCTGAAAGATGGCGCGCCGTCTTCTTGGCAGGGGCCAGGAGCTGCGGCGCCTCAAATCGGATCGGTGGACGACAATCTGCCTTTCGTTCCCCAAGGTCAGAAAGCCGTCAGCGTCGCTTGGCGTACGTGGATCTATACCGACACGGGGCCACGGAGAACGCGCCTTGGCTATCTGCGAGCCGGGCAAGTGGTCGACGTTCGCGGCCCGGAGATCAAAAACGACGGTTGCGGTGCGGGTTGGTGGCGTGTCAACCCGAGGGGGTTTATCTGCCTTGGCAAAGGGGCGAGTCTCGATTTGGAGCATCCTGTGGCTCGAGCGGCAGCCGTGCGTCCCGTGCGGGGGGAAGGGTTTCCCTACAAGTATGGCAAGAGTAAGGAGCGCCCGCCGGACCGGTACTTTCGTCTACCTACCCGCGCGCAGATGATCGAGGTGGAGGGGCGTAAGGTGATTGATCGAGGTCCGAGCTTTAGGATGCGGGCCGAGCGCAGTGGCTTCCTTTCGTACCTCGATATCGCCGATGAACCACCCGACTTTCTGGTGAACGGGCAGGCCCTACCCAAGCCTTATGGCGTCAAAACTCATCTGCGTCGCCAGGTCCACGCGGGCAGGGCGAGTACAGATAGCGGATTCGCCCTGCTGCAAACCTTCTTTCATGAGGGCCGCGCTTTTGGTCTCAGCTCGGAGCTCGATATCCTTCCACTGGATCGCCTTACCCTCATCAAGCCGAGCCCCGACTTTTCGGTCCACTTGGACGAGGAGAGAACTTTGCCTGTCGCCTTCCACGTAAAAGGGAGCAACACTCTCTGGAAGCGCACCGATTCCGGTCAGTTTTTGCCCGATAAGGAGCAACGACAAAGGAAGGGCTTTGCGCTGACAGGACAGAAGGCCACCGGTGGGATGATCGAAACAACGGAGGGGCTTTGGTTGGCGGAGTCCACAGTGCGGGTTGTGCCTCTACGTGACGGGTTTCCGAGTGTGGCGACGGGGCGTCGCAAGTGGATCGATGTGTCGATTCGAGATCAATACTTAGTTGCTTATGAGGGGCAGCGTCCCGTCTTCGTTACATTGATCAGCGCTGGCCGTGGCGGCCTCGGCAAAAAGGGGGACACCAACCCCGACGGTGAAAAAACCGTTCGGGGCACTTTCATGATTCACGAAAAGACGATCAGCGGGACGATGGACGGCGATGAGGACCGGGCAGACTCCTACGAGCTCCAGGATGTTCCTCATGTCCAATATTTTCATCGGGGTTTTGCTCTTCATGGTGCCTACTGGCATGACGAGTTTGGTAAGAAGAGAAGCCACGGATGTGTCAACTTAGCGCCGCGAGACGCTGCCTGGTTATTTGAGTGGACTGATCCGCAGGTTCCGGCCGACTGGCATGCTGCCCTGAACAAGCAACGGGGAACGGTGGTTCATATTCGCTATTAGTTGGCACTTTTGTTTGCTTGAACCGCCCGCCGGTTTCGAGCTCAGAAGCAGGGTCGAGTCGTACTTGCGCTTACCTGCTAGCACCCGGCGCTCGACAAGCTCTTGACCAGATGAGGGAAACGATAGTTTGCTACTGCCGTGGTCAAGCTCAATTTGAAGGATTTGCTCAAGCGAGCGTTGATGGTGGACGCTCGAGAAGTGCGTCTCGTTCCCGGGCGACGTACGATCGTCATTACGGCAGCGGGCGAAAACGAAGTGCGCGGAGACACCCAGACTCCCGAGCGGATCAACGCTATGATTGAACCCGTGATGACGCCTGATGCGCGCCGTGCCCTCAACGGAGGCTGGGCCTCCTGGCAGTTTGATCTGCCCGGCCATGGGCAAGTCCAAGCGACTGCTGAGCTGAAGATGGGCATGGTGCACGCCCATTTCGATTTGACGAAAAAAGCCGTCGTTCCTCCGACTGCGCCCGAACCGAGACCGGTATCGCCGGCGGTGCCTCACCGTCCTGTGACGGCTCCCCAAGTGGCGACCAAGCCGGCTGCTCCCCCGACCTTCAACCCGACCCAACCCTCGATGAGGCAGGTGCGGGAGGAGTCCCAATCGCCTCCACCTTCCCGGCGCGTCGAAGAAGGGCCGACAGGCTCGACCGAGGCTATTGATCGACTGCTTCGCAAGATGGTCGAAATGGGTGCATCAGATTTGCATATTTCGGTGGGCTCTCCCCCTATCCTACGGCTGGACGGTGACGTGGTTCCCGTACAGGGGGCCTCTGTTTTGCGTGAAGAAGATACCGAGGCTCTTCTTCGGCCGATGATGCCGAAGCGCAATGTGGACCAGTTCGATAGTACCAATGATACGGACTTCGCCCACGAGATCTCTGGCATCGCTCGATTTCGCTCCAACGTGTTTCGAGATTTAGGGGGTGTTGGCGGAGTCTTTCGTGTGATTCCGACCAAGATCCTGAGCGTCGAGCAGCTCGGGCTTCCCACGAACTTGCTCGGTCTCACCAACTTGTCCAAGGGGCTCGTCGTAGTGACTGGGCCGACCGGCTCGGGTAAGTCGACGACCTTGGCGGCTTTGATCGACTACATCAACAGCACTCAGAAGAAGCACATCATCACCATCGAGGACCCGGTCGAATTCGTGCATCCCAACAAGCAGAGCTTGATCAACCAGCGAGAGGTGGGAGTCCACACCAAGAGTTTCAAGGCCGCTCTCAAAGCGGCATTGCGCGAAGATCCTGACATCGTGCTGCTCGGCGAAATGCGCGATCTGGAAACCATCGCCATTGCGATGGAGACCGCCGAAACCGGCCACTTGGTTTTCGGCACCCTACATACCTCTTCGGCTCCGAGTACAATTGATCGCATCATCGATCAGTTTCCCACTGACCAACAAAACCAGGTCCGCACTATGCTGTCGACCAGTCTTAAGGGCGTGATCGCACAGATGTTGTGCAAGAAGAAAGGCGGCGGGCGCGCTGCGGCGCTAGAGGTGATGATGGGCGTTCCGGCGATTTCCAATCTGATTCGCGAGGGGAAGATCTTCCAGATCCCTTCGATCATGCAGACTTCGAAAAACATCGGAATGCGCATGATGAACGATAGTCTCTTTGAATTGGTCAAGAGTGGAAAGGTCGATCCCGAAGAGGCTCTTTCCAAATCTATCGAGAAAACGACGCTGCAAGCGATGTTCCGCCAAGCCAATATTTCGTTTTCCCCAACGAGCTAGCTTGCTTCTGGTGCTCAAGGGGCCCCCCGTGATAGGCCGACCCCGCCATGGAGTACCGACGATTTGGTCGTACCAATCAAAAACTGAGCGTCATCACACTGGGAGGCATGCGTTATCACGACGGCTGGTCGAAACCGCGCGATCAGCCTCATCGTGAGATGATTGATCACTGCGCCCGTACTCTCGATACAGCGCTCAAACGGGGGATCAATCACATTGAGACCGCGTACGGGTACGGAAAGAGCGAGTACGCCTATGGCGCCGCCATCGCTGAACTCGGACTGAAACGCGACTCGTTTATCCTGATGACGAAAGGGACGGGAGACACGGGCGAAGAGATGAAACGCGTGATTGGCGAGCAGCTCGAGGGCCTGCGCACAGACCGTATCGATCTTTATGGCTATCACGGCATCAATACTCCCGAAATCTTGGAGCGCGTTCTTTCTCCTGGAGGAGCGCTGGATGTGTTAGAGGAGTATAAGAGGCAAAGGGTGATTGGAAGTATTGGGTTTTCGACCCATGGACCATTGGACGTCATCTGCCGCGCTATCCTCAGCGATCGCTTCGACTTTGTGAACCTCCACTACTACTACTTCTGGCAGCGCAACTTTGCGGCGATTCAGCTGGCCCAGTCTCTCGACTTGGGGGTGTTTATCATCTCGCCCAACGATAAAGGCGGCCATCTCTTCAATCCCCCCGAGACCCTGCGCCAGCTCACGGCACCGCTGACGCCGATTCAATGGGGTGCGCGTTTCTGCCTTCGCCTGCCTTCTGTGCACACCCTTTCCTTCGGTATGACCGAAGACGCTCACTTTGACGAGATGGAGGGGATATTTCCCACCAGTATTCCGCTATCGGCGCGTGACTTGAAAATTCAGAGCAGACTCGATGAGCGGCTCCAGATTGATCCCTTGAGCGCCTATGACGGCCTGGAGTTGAGCGGTGATCCGAGCGGTATCAACATCCCCGAAGTGCTGCGCTTCAGGCGGATGCTCAAGTGTTACGACATGGTAGATTTCGGCAAGTACCGCTACAACATGTTTCAAGAAAAGGGCCATTGGTTCCCTGGTGCATTTGCGTCAGCCGAAAATGTTGAGCGCATCGATCTCTCGAAGGTTCCCCCTGGTATTCCTCTCAAAGAGATGTTGCTTGAGACCCACGAAGCTCTCTTCGAAACGTCCAAGAAATGACAATGGGTGGTGCTCCGCTCTTTGTGAGCGTGCTCATGGAGCGGACGCCTTTTTTATTGAGGGCGAAGAAGGGGGAGGAGGCTTAAGAGAGGGAAGCCGCCAGCCGTAAGCACCGGGGAGATTCGGCACCTGGACTTCTATAAAAGTTGGTGGCTCGGCCACGAATCCGATTGACGGCTTCGGTGGCACATGTAACTACACATCAGTCCACTCACGCACTTCGAGTGCCCACCTATCTCTAGGTAGTTTCACCTTGAACTCGGGAATCAAGAAGCCAACCCCCCTCTCCGAAGCCGCGCCTGAAGTCTCAGGTTCGCCGCAACCGCTGTCACTTGAAGCGCGGCTGGCTGGCGTGCTCGCAGAAGACGAAACTTCTCCTTTGAGCTCGGCGGACACTAGCCTCTCCTGGAAGTCGTTGTTGGGGGTCGATGAGCCTCCACCTCGCCAGCCATCAACAAAGGCGCGCAAAGCTCAGTCGCATGCGCGGACCGCCCGTACACCCAGATCGGCCGCCGGCGTTTATTCGGCACGACCCGCTCCAGAACACGTCGGCAACACCTCCCTTCGGCCAAAGGCGAATCGATCAGGTGTAGCTGATGTGACCATTCCTCCCGCCCCTCCGCCCCTGGATCTAGAATCGCTCACGGATGCTCGTGCTTCCGTCGCGTCTCGGGCCAACCCTCTGAAGAGTCGAATCGAATTCCCGTCTCATCTTCGCGACCTGGCTAAAAGCTGGCTAAAGACAGGATCGCTTTCTTTGCCCAATTGCAGCTCCCCTCGCCACGCTCGCGCTGTGCAACGCGTCCTGTTGTTGGCTCTTCTGGCAGAGCCCGGTTACTCGGCTTTGCCTTTAGGGCTCAAGCAGCGCGTTGGTTGGCTCTTCAGCCCCGGATGGGAAAGTGTTTCTCAGGGCGAGTCGTTGGGTGAGCTTGGAGATCTCGTGACTGTGTTGGGGCTTCCTGCCGCCCGTGAAGTTCAGCTGGAGGTCTTGGAGGCGGCGCAGTTCTTGATCCCCAACCCGCTTCCTTCTGTGCGCCCACCAAGCTCGTATCCACCAGCTCGACGTTAGTCAAAGTTGGAGCAGCGTCAGTTTGCTTGGCGGGCCGTCCTGCCACTTGGAGGGCCGTGCATTCGTCAAGCATCTGTCTAATCGAGCAAGTCGTAGCGATCGGCGAGAACTTCGAGAGTCGCTCCCTTTTCTGCCAGAAAAGCCGACGGGACCGGTACGCGGACGTACTGGCCCGACTGGGGGGGGAAGTCCCCTGGAATGCTCCACTTTTGATTGTCGCGCAGCTCGGGTGGATCAGCCAAGGGTTGCTGCACATCCAGGCTTCCGCTCAGGGCGTTGAGTTGAATGCCGAGTTCTTTTTGCTTTTGATCCGTGGCGTTGTAGACGCAAGCTCCCAAGCTGACGGCATCCTGCTTGCGTAGCTCCGTGTCGCATACACGAAAGTCCCCCGTAGCCATGAGGACGCGTCGAAGGTACGGCCCCTCTGCGGCGCGCATTGCGTCCTTGAGGTGCAGAGCGGCTTCACGCGCACGTGGGTCGCCGAGGTAGCTCAACATACGGGCGGCGTGCAGGCGAACGGGGCGGTGGTTGGCCTCAAGCAGCTCCACGAAGTTTTCCGCACTCGCCGAACCGTCTCCGTTGGGTCCTAGTTGGCCGAAGTCGGGTACGAGTATCTCGTAGGAATCTCCGCGAGCTTCGGCAGTCCACTTGATCGCGTGCCCGGGGCGCAACGGACCTTCGAAATAGAGGGGACGTTCCTTGGTGGCGCGTCGTTTGGAGCCACGTGTTTCGTAGAACTGGACGTGAATGGTCAGTTCTTTCATGGGTGTATCACTGTTGTTGATCACCGCGACCTGAACCTGGGTGCGCAGATGCGTCTTGGTAGGAATTCGACGTTTTTCGATCAACAGCGCGCTGAGTCGAGGAATGGGGTTTTTCCACAGTTCTGAATCGGCGCGGTCACAGAGACATCTGCGTTCCACTTCTGCCTGAGCGTTAGAGGCGGGCTCCTGAGGAAGAGGCGCCTCGGTGGGCGCTGGCTCGACCGGTGCCGGCGTCGGTTCGGGGGGGGCCTCGGTGGGAACGGGAGGGGGGCTAGGCGCAGTGGGTAGATCGGGGGACACTTCTGCGGCCGGAGTCCGTTCGGCATAACGCTGGCGGGATGGACTCATGAACATGCTCTGTCCCAGGACCAAAGCTGATAGAATGGTAGCGGCCATGACGATGCCCGTCACCACTGCCGTCTTCGGCATGAGTTGAGTGAAATCGATGGTTTTTTTCTCTCGTTTCGGCTCAAAAACGCCGTCAGTGGAGACCAGACTGGGGACGTAGGCGGCGAGCTCCCGCACGAATGCCTGGCGTGTAGCATCTTCTCCCGGGGGCCGGACGAAGAAGGTGTGGTCCAGCGCGTAGCCGAAAGCGAGGACGATGGCGCCAGCGCAGAAGCCATATCCTGCGGCGGACCAAGCTAGTCCGGAACGACTGAGCACTGGGGCCAGGAAGACAGCGGAAAGCGCTGCCAAGGCAGCAAAGGAGAGCGCGCCCAGGTGCAGAATGAGCCGACGTCTCCTGAGTTCCTCCATTGGAACCCCGGGCCCGGCAGAGAAACGAGTGAGCGTGAGACGATCATGAGGGAAGCCCGGAGAATCAAACTGGAGCTGGAGCTGATCCCCATAGGCGCGGGCTGCCACAACGCTCTGATAGGAGACGGTGAATCGAGTTCCCTTCGCCAGAGCGCCGGTGGCATATCCTTCGGCATAGGGGCCGACTCCAAACAGCCCCACCGAAAGACCGGCGGGGGTACAGCTGAGCTCTACCTGGCCGATGGCGTTGCTGTGCTGATTTCCTGAGGCTGTTGCTCGGATACGCATGGGAAATTGATTTCCAAATCGTAGCTATCCCTTGGGCCGGGAGCGAACTTTTGGTCATCTGATCTGTTCTCTCGTCTGGAAGGTGCCAACAAATGGGCACAAAAATCCCGTAAAAACTACAATTGTTTCTATCTCGAAACATGGTTTTCGGCATAAATGTCTCTCAAACCATTGATATTACGAACTAATTTCGCTTATTCGACCTAAATCTTCATGTTTCATCGCGAGGTCAATGGTTCGAAACAACCGAGAAACATGCGCACTCGTATTGGTGGACTCACCAAGTTTCTGGTCGGTCCGGCGGCGCCTAGCGCGCGCCGCCGCCCAGCCACATCAAGGAGAAACCAGAGTCATGAAGAAACTCGCCGCATTAACAGCAAGCGCAGCCGCCCTACTGGCCCCGGCTCTCGCATTTGCTGAAGAGGCAGCAGAAGAAGCCGCTCCCACGGCCGCTTCAGCTACAGAAGCAGCAACGAACGCCCTATTTACCGCTAACAACGTTTGGATGATGTTGGCCACTGCCCTCGTGTTCATCATGCACATGGGTTTTGCCACCCTGGAGTCGGGACTCACTCGCTCCAAGAACACCGTCAACGTTCTTTTCAAGAACACCTTCATCATCTGCATTGGTCTTCTGACCTACTACGTTTGCGGATTTAATCTCATGTATCCCGGCGACTTCAACGGATACTTTGGTTTCGCAGGTTTCGGCCTCGATCCCGGCGCGGACGGTATGACCGTTGCGTACGCCGACGGAGGTTATACCTACTGGACGGACTTCCTCTTCCAGGGAATGTTCGCAGCGACCTGTGCGACGATCGTTTCGGGCGCCGTAGCCGAGCGTATCAAGCTGGGCAGCTTCATGGTCTTTGCCATCCCCTTCGTGGCGCTCGTTTATCCCATCGCCGGCTCTTGGAAATGGGGCGGCGGCTTCCTCGACGAAATGGGTTTCTACGACTTCGCAGGCTCTACCCTCGTTCACTCGGTCGGTGGTTGGGGTGCCCTCGTCGGTATCTGGCTGCTTGGACCCCGTTTGGGCAAGTACAGCAAGAAGGGTGAAATGACCCCCATTCCCGGTAGCAGCATGCCCTTGGCCACCATCGGTGTCCTCGTGCTATGGCTCGGTTGGTTCGGCTTCAACGGTGGTTCGGTTCTTTCCGCCGACCCCGAACTGACCTCCTTCGTTCTGGTCACGACGAGTCTGGCTGCTGCCGCTGGTGGTATCGGCGCTATGATCACTTACAACTTCATCAGTCGTAAGCCTGATCTTTCGATGGCGCTCAACGGTATCCTTGCTGGTCTCGTTGGCATCACCGCTGGCGCTGACGTCATCATGCCAATGAACGCGATCATCGTTGGTCTCATTGCCGGTGCTCTGGTCGTTGGCTCGGTTGTCTTCTTTGACAAGCTCAAGCTGGACGATCCCGTTGGTGCCACCTCGGTGCACTTGGCATGTGGCATCTGGGGTACCCTCGCCGTGGGTATCTTCTCGACCAACGCTGACCACAGCTTTGGCGTTCAGGCCATCGGTGCCGCCGTCTACGGTGGGTTTACCCTGGTTTGCTCGGCCATCATCTTCTTCGCCGTGAAGGCCACCATGGGTCTTCGTGTCAGCGAAGAAGAAGAAGTCGAAGGTCTCGATTATGGCGAGCACGAGATGCACGCCTACGATCTTGGTGGAACTGCAGGGATCGGTCGTCCGATCTCCGCAGAGCCTGCAGCCGCCGAGTAAGCGAGCCCATTTCGAACAAAAAGCGGTCCCCTTCAACGGGGGCCGTTTTTTTTGTAGCTATCGTTTATTCTTCTATGCGCGTCTGAAATAGGCGCTGCTTCACGGAATTGTCACAGAAGCATGAGCTGAGGTGAGCGACGATACCGATGCTCGACCTATATTTAGGCTAAATTTGAACAAGGTGAGACATTTGCCCACAAAAGGGAGTGAGCAAGGCATTCTTTGTTGTCACGCACTTGTCACATTGCTCAATCGACTTCATATTGAAGACATGGCCGTGATCATTCCTTTTCCCGCTTCACGTACTCGAGGGGCTACCCGGGCGCGCCGTATTTTTGAGGCTCAGGTTCAGCTCGAAAAGGCGAGACGTCAGGCTACCCTCTTCTTCGGGGGAGCTATTGTTGGCACGGCGTTCTTGCTGACCGGTATCGAGCTCATTTCCCGGCTTTCGTAGGCTGGCTTCGAACTAACGGCGAATTCGAACCAGCGTGCCGCGCCCGAGCTCCGGCGCGGGGCCCGCTCCATACCAGTCTTCGGGGACGTGTGGTGAGGTCCACTCGAAGAGTCGAGCGCCGTCTCGGGGAGAGACGTTGATGCAACCCCCGCTCATCGGCTGTCCGAAGGACTCGTGCCAGTAGGCCACGTGAATCGCGAAAGGCTGGTTGAAGTACAAGGTGAAAGGCACGTCGGCAATCCAGAACTTCCGGTGCTCACCGTGTTCCGGGCTCATATCGTCGCTTCGGTACTTGAAGGTGATGCGATAGGTTCCCACTGGAGTCGTTCTCGTAGACAGTGGGTCGGCTCCTCGGACAGGAACTCCGCCGATCCCCGGAGAGGCGAGAGTGCTGAACAGGGCCTTCGTACCTTCGTAGCTCGTCAATGTGCCGTCGCTGATCGAAAAATCGATCCAGCGTTCGTCTGCTTCGATATCGACCCTTCGGGGGACTGCGCGCCGTTCGGCGAGGTGGAGATAGCCATACGGAAGCCAGGCGTTTTGGTTTGCGAGTTCCACGAAGCGTGTGCCCGCGATCTCGATGGATCGACCGCTGAGCTCAAGCGGTTTGCGGGGAGGAGCAACGTCAGACCGAACCACGAGGCAGACTTGGTCGAGCTTCGTGGCGTGCGGGGCGAGGGTACCGTTTGAAGGATTACGGGGCGGGGCCAACCGCGCCGCGCAGGAGGACGACTCCACGACGTCGTAGAAGCGAGTGGGCTTCTTGGGCCAGGCGAGGGGCAGTTGATACCCGCCAGGCTGACCGAGTTCCACTCCTTCGAATTCAGAATGCTTGAAGGCGACCATTCGATCCATCGGCACGAGCGTGCCGTCTGCACTTTGACCGAAGACACGTCCTTCGCTCTCGAAGGTGCCAGTCAGAGCGAGCATCGAACCGAAAGGCACATCGCGTCGCACGAGACGGTTTTCTGGCGAACGAGCCACGGAAGAGCCTTCCCGCAAGAAGTCAAAGGCGTCCCGGACGGGCAAGGGAGGGTTCGTTGCGAGTTCTTCGTGGCCTCGCCAATGGGGGGGGAGTTCACGCCGCTGCGCGGCACCAAACCTACGCTCCTTGCGCTCCCATTCTTGGGGGAGGGGGATGCGTCTGTAGGAAGGCGTGCCCATCGAAAGAGCGAACTCAAACGGATAGGCCCCCGGCTTGGGTAAAAGCTGGGCCATACTGCGCGAGTAGCGAGTCGGTTTGAGGCTCGCTCGACGATCGAGACAAATGTAGCCCGCTGGTTCGACGGCGAACCAGCCTCGACCACAGCCCTTCTTCACAGGCTCGCCGGCGGCGAACTGACCTTCGCTGCGCAGGCTTACAGACTGTCCCGCCCGGAGCACTCCGATGGGAGCGGGGTCTCGCTTGGGGTGCTTGTAGATCCAGGCGAGGAAACCGTCGGCGTAAATGCGAGAAGCCGTGGGTGAAGTCTCGCTGGGGGAGGCTTGCCCTTTTGCCTCCTCGGTCGCGGTGAAGGACAGGACGGTGATACCGGCCGAGAGGAGCCCGAAAAGGGCCCGATAGGAGCGAAACTGCTTGTTTGGAGGAGGCTCCACGTCGTGAGCTTAGGGGATCTCGGCCCGGGGCTTCAAGCGTGCCTTTAGCCTTGTTGCCGGCTTGCGCTCTCGGTAACACCAGACCATGCCTGCACAGGACGAAGAGCGCCTCTTGGAAGCGCAGCGACTTCCCGAAGATCAGAGATTCGACCGGATCTTTCGTCCTGCGCAGCTCGCGGACTTCGTTGGTCAGGACAAGCACAAGGATAATTTGAAGGTGTTCGTCGAAGCCGCCAAACGACGAGGAGAACCTTTGGATCACATTCTTTTGTGTGGACCCCCGGGGTTGGGGAAGACGACCCTGGCGTACATCCTCGCCGCGGAAATGGGCGTCAATCTGCACTTGTCCAGTGGGCCTTCGATTGAACACAAGGGAGTACTATCGGGGTTGCTCACCAGACTCGAGAAGAACGACGTACTCTTCATCGATGAGATCCATCGCATGAGTGCGCCAGTGGAGGAGGCTCTCTATCCTGCGATCGAGGACTTTCGCATCGACGTCATGATGGGAGAAGGCGCCTTTTCCGAAAGTATCCCTCTGGACCTCAAGCCCTTCACTTTGGTTGGGGCGACGACGCGCACCGGCCTACTCACCAAACCTCTGCAGGAGCGTTTTGGCGTGACTTTGCGACTCGACTTTTATCCGCCCCGCGATTTGGCCAAGATCATCCGGAGGAGCGCCTCGCTTCTTGGGGTTCCTTGCGACGACGAAGGCGCTCAAAGTCTCGCCGAGCGTTCCCGTGGCACTCCCCGTGTCGCCAATCGACTCATACGGCGAGTGCGCGATTTTGCGGACGTACAAGGCAGCGGCACGATTGACCGCTCCATTGTCGAGCTGACCTGTGATCGCCTTGAAGTCGACGAGGCCGGTCTCGACATCATGGATCGTCGCTTGCTTTCGGTGATCATCGAACATTATGACGGGGGGCCTGTGGGAGTCGAAACGATCGCTGCGGCACTCGCAGAGCCACGGGATACCGTTGAAGATGTCTATGAGCCCTATCTCTTGCAGCAGGGTTTTTTGGGGCGCACCCCGCGCGGTCGCATCGCCACACGCAAAGCCTACGAGCATTTGGGTGCCGAACCTTCGATGAAGTCTGAAAAGGGCGCTCCGGGCCAGGGCCGGCTCTTTTAGACACCATTACCCGAAAAGCCTCGAACAGTTCATCCTTCGACAATGATGGGATTGGATGCGCGGGGAACGATGTTCGGGTTGGAGGTTCTGGTCTGTGGTTCTCGCACGGGTAGGCGGATCGTAAAGGTTGATCCCTCGCCCAGCTTGCTTTCCACCCGAACCGTCCCGCCATGCATCTGTGTGAGGCGTCGTGTGATGGACAGGCCGAGACCTGTGCCCATTCGCTGCGCCTTTCTAGAGTCGGCCTGCTTGAACTCCTCGAAGATAGCGTCGAGCTGGGCGTCGGGGATGCCCGGGCCTGTGTCAGTGACCGTTGTGATGACCCACTCATCGTTGCCCTCGACGCGGACGGAGACTTCTCCTTCGGAGGTGAACTTAACTGCGTTTCCAATCACGTTGCCCAAGATCTGTCGTACTCGTCTTCGATCCGCTTCGGCAAGGGTGTTCCCCTGAGCCGGCTGCAGCAGAACAGCGACTCCTTTTTGAACTCCCGCGAGACGGGCCTCGGTGACGACGTCTTGAGCGGTCTGGTAGATATCGAGCTCTTCACGGCTCAAACGAAATTCACCCGATTCTAGGGCGCTCAGTGCGAGAATGTCGTCAATCAGCGAGCGGAGGTGCTCTCCGCTCGTGCGGACGATGGTGAGGTTTTCTCGGGCGTCGGCCGAAAGTGGTCCATCGATTTCATGGAGCAGTACGTCCGCGAAGCCTAGGATCGCGTTGAGGGGAGTGCGCAGCTCGTGGCTCAGGGCCGAAAGGAAAGCGGTTCGATCTTGATCGAAGTTGCGCGCTTCTTCGAGATCTTGACGGTAGGCTCTTTCTGCCGCTCTAAACCGGGCGAGCAACACGTTGAAGGAAGAGGTCAGTTGCCCCACTTGATCGATAGTGCGGACGGGAACCGCCTCCATATTCGGCACATCCGACTCTTTGGCCATCGCGGCGATGCGCCGCGTTACGAACAAGACGTCGGCATGTACATCCCGAGCTAGAGCCCACCCTACCGAGCCTGCGAGGACCAGCAGTAGCACGGCAAAGGTGGTCACCGACGATATCAACGCCCCAGTTTTTTCTTCCACGTCGAGTTGCGGGACGAGAACGAGCAATCTATAGGTCGGTTTCTTTGCCGCTGTGTCCCCTCGCATCTGTTGCACGGCGAGGGGATGATGCGCGTATGAAAAGGGTCGAAACTCAGATCGCAAGATCCCTGAGTTTTGGCTCAATCGAGCGAGCTCATCGATGGAAAGCGGCTGTTCCGGCGCGGCTAGGGTAACCGTCCCTTGCTCGTTGCGAATCATCAAGGTGCAGACGCACGCGGTACTTGCTCGCGACAAAAGCGTAGGCCACTCGTCGCGGGGACTGGCTTCGAGACGAGGAGTAAAGCTCGCAGAGAGCTCCTCTGCCTGCTTCAGGCTCGCTTCTTCTGCCTTGTTGTGTAGCTCCTGTGCTCCGAGCACAATGGTCAGAAAAGCAACGCTGGCCCCGAAGAAAAGAATTGTCGCCGGAGCGACTACCGAAAAAGGAATAGCCCGCATGGTCAGCTTAGGTCCCAGTACCTATCCACTCACGACGCGCGGCTGAGGTGCGCCACTCGTGAGCGAGGAGAGAGTAGACCGAATGACTGATCCAACGGCGGTCGATCCATTCGGCATCGCGGGCTGTCCCCTCGAACTCGAACCCGAGACGCTCGATCACCCTGAGGCTTCGGATGTTTTCCTGCCCCGCCGCACAAGTTACCCGATGCGCTAGCATCTGTTCGTAGGCAAATTCCAGAGCAGCGGCGGCAGCTTCGGTCATGAGACCCTTACCCCATTGGTCTACATGGAGCCAGTAACCAAGGTAGCAGTTGCGGTGGGTTGGGGTGCAGTTTTCTAGGCTGACGACACCAATCACTTGGTTTGTGTCTCGAGGTTGGACGAAAAATCGCGCTGCGCTTCCGTTGTCCCAATCGCGCTGACAGGCTTCTGCGTAGCGATGGCTGTCGTCTTGCGTCTTGTTTAGGTGCACCCATGGCAACCACGGCTGGATGGCTGAGCGCGACTCTTCGACCGCAGCGAAGAATGAAGCCGACAGGTGCGTCGTGATAGGGCGTAGATGCAGGCGCGCGCTTTCGATCGGACTCCGGAGGAGTTTTATGCGAGGAGGGAGTTTCAATTTGATGGCGCGTTCGCTCATCGAATCAGCCTCCCGATCATTCGTTCGTCGCGGGGCTGCATTGCGCCCGTGCTACGAATATTTCTAAATGGCCCGCCTCGAAATCGCGCCAAGCGAGCAACCAAGCGCCCTTGTTTCGCCCGGGAGCGAGTGTAGGGGTCGGCTGAAAACCGCTCACTCGGCTAATGATCGAGGGACTGCCCATGCCGTCCTCGGTCGCTGGGGCCAGGAACAAGCGGTCTCCTGCGAAGTAGGCGACCGAAACTGCGCCGCTCTTGTCTTGGGCGATGGCTGGGCGCTTGCCCTTGGTAGAAAATTCTCGGTGCCAGAGGGCTGCATCCTGGCCGTGCGGCACATAGCCGGCGAACGCGCCGGCCGATTCATCGTCCCAAACGACCAAACACCCTCTTTCATCACACACCATCGAGGGCTCCGCCTGTTTGGGAGCTGAGCGAATGGTTACGCTCTTGCCTGCCCAGCTGCCCTCATCCAAAACGGTGGGGAGCACCCCGCCGTTGAAAACCTCAGAGTCGAGCTGGACCCGCAGTAGACGAATTTCGTCGTTTCCCCGGCGTCGATCATAGACGTACGTCAGGTAGAGAGTATTGCCGAGCACGACAGCGTAGGGTTGAGTCGCGTCCCCGTGCTGCAGCGCTGTGAGGGTGACGGGTTCTTCCTTGGGTTCGAGGTCAGGGCCGAGCCGACGGACGACAATGGCATTGTGAGGCCCCTGTTTCTCGCTCCAAGTGGCGAGCAGATCGCCGTTCGGCAAGGTCGTCAAGTTAGGAAAGTACTTTTCCTTTTGTTCGCTTGAGAGCAAGCGGGTGGGCGTCTTGATCTTCCCATCAGAAGAAATGGCCCTCACGTACACCCCGGGGTTCGCGTCACCAGAATCCCAATACAACGCCGCATAACCTAGCGTCACAGGAGTCAACGCCGGATGGATCGCGGAGCTGGCCTCGGGGGTGATGTTTCGGACAGGCGAAAGGCGCCGCAAGGCATCGTCGAGCACTGCGGAATAGACGTTGCGTCGCTTGGGGTCCTGGTGGGTGTCGCTCCAAATAGCCAACAAGCCTGTTTGCCCGACGGCAATTCTTGGATGCGAGGCGGGAATACTTACGTCAAAGGGGCGCGGTCGGCCTATTCCGGCGAGGCGACAATCCCCGGAGTCGTTCGTGGCGACATTTGCGTGGCGAATCAATGAAAGCGCGATATTAGGGTTTTCTCCCCGAGCCAGTTCCAAGGTGGCAAGCGCTTCTTCGTGTTGATCGTTGCGAAACTGAAGTTGGGCTTTGTTGATGAGCTCTGCGCCGGGGCCCTCCTCGATGGGGACGGAAGGGGCGGTCACTTCGGGTTCGATCTCGGTAGCGCTTTGGGCGGCGGCTTCGGTCAGCTGAGGCGCGGCCGGGTTGAGCACGTAGAGCCAAAACGCATAGCCACTGAGGGCACACACGGCTGCGACTGCGAGCCAAGCGACCGCGCGTCCTGACGTCCCTTCTTGTGGACTCGAGCTCGGGACCCGCTTGGGAGGGGCGGTAGTAACGAGTGGGGGATCGGGGATGTCCGCATTGCGATTTGCCGATAGGAGCAGGGGGTTCATGCTCGAAACCGGTTCGTTGTCGTCCACCAGCACTAACTCAAGCGCTTCGAGGAATTCACGCGAAGACTGAAAGCGTTCGTTCAGGTTGGGGTGCAACGCACGATGAAACCACCGCACGAACTCGACGGGCAAATCCGGTCGAAACTCGCGCGGATCGGGAAGTTGACCGCGAGCGATCTGAGCAAGGATCATGGCAACCCCCTGCTGAACGTCCCATACTGTGCGTCCCGTCAAACACTCGTATGTGATGCACCCTAACGCCCATAGATCGGCGCGGTGGTCCACTTCGCCCTGACCTTTCGCTTGTTCAGGGCTCATATACGCCGGCGTTCCAAAGAGAGCGCCCTCGCGGGTCAGTCGAACGTTGCGATCGTCGTGTCCGTCGCGGCTTTCGTAGAACTTGGCGAGTCCAAAATCGACAATTTTGGCGAGGAGGCGGCCGTCTGTATCGCGAGTGAGGAAGATGTTCTCGGGTTTCAGGTCACGGTGGACGACGCCTGCCTGGTGCGCTTTTGCAAGACCTCGCACCACATGACGCATGACCTTGAGCGTCGTGGAGACCTTGAGCTGTCGCACCCGAGTCATGCGATCATATAAGCTTTCTCCGTCGAGGAGCTCCATCACCAGGAAAGGTCGATCCTGGTACATGCCAGAATCGTACACTTCGCAGATGTAGGGACTTCTGATCGCGGCGGCGGCACGAGCTTCTCGGATGAAGCGCTCTCTGACGATGCGCGACGTGATCAGCTCGGCGCTGAGGATTTTAACAGCTACGCGCTTGCCAATATCGATGTTCTCGGCTTCGTAGACGGTAGCCATACCGCCACGACCGATCTCTTGAGTGACACGAAACTTGCCCTCAAGGACGGTTCCGATCGGCACTTGCGATCTTTGTGCGTCTGTCATCGAATCGGAAGCTTGCAATCCCTCCCCGACACTAGACGTACCTCCAGTTCAATCCAAGCCCATGTTGAGTCGAGCGGGTTTTCCGCGCAAGCTCTGCTGGATTTCCCCGATCAGGCCGCTGGGCAGGGTCGTCAGGCCGGGAAACCCTGGCGTGCTGAGAGGACTAGGGAGGTCATAACGGCTCCAGACCCGAGTATTCATAGGCTTTCCGCTTCAGGTTTCCGGAATTCTCATCAGATTTTGCAGGGAAGCGCTCAGGAAACATTTCGGAAACGAGGAGCCCGTTACCTCTTACTTGAGGCCAGCGAATATGGTCTCAAAGTTCACATCAATTCACCGGTTCCAACTGGCTCGCCCTGGTCTGGATTTAAGTTAGGCTGAAAAGCGCATCGTCGCAGTGGGCCCACTTGAGCCAACCAGAAGCAACCAGCCAACCAAAGCGTGTGTTCAGACTTGGCGCACGGAACAATGCAAACCTCCCCAACTTCTTGGGGAGTCAATATGCGGGAGAAACGCAATGAAGAAGGTCGAAGCGATCATCAAACCCTTTAAACTCGACGAGGTAAAGGATGCGCTATCTGAGGTAGGCGTCCAAGGTATGACTGTGACTGAGGTGAAGGGCTTTGGTCGCACAGGTGGCAAGAAGGAAGTCTACCGTGGGTCCGCGTACGTCGTGGATTTTGTACCCAAGGTCAAACTCGAAATCGTTGTCAGTGACGATCTGACTCACTCTGTGATCGACGCGATCGAAAAGAGCGCCAAGACGGGACGTATCGGTGACGGCAAGATCTTCGTCTCTCCCGTGGATGAATCGGTGCGTATTCGTACCGGCGAAAAAGGCGACGAAGCTATTTAAGTTTAAACCTCTCCTTCCTGAGTCCCTTCCAACGTGGGGGAGCTTGAGGGGGGGCAGTCTGAACGTTCGAAAGGGCTCGCTGCGCGAAGCAGGAGCCCTTTCCTCGTTTGTCTTCAGCCGTTCGCTCTTCTTCGTGCGCCCTGAACATGAGTCAAAAGGGCGCCAACAAAGAGTTCTCTGGCGATTATTTGGCGCGCTTTGCCTTTGCAGGTTTGCCGAGCAGATCGGAGGCGACCTTGGCGGCTCGAGCTGTGTTTTCCCAGGGGAATTGCTTGCGTCCGAAGTGACCGTAAGCCGCTGTGGGGCGGTAGATGGGGCGCAATAAGTCGAGTTCCTTGATGAGAGCCGCGGGGCGGAAGTCGAAGTTCTTCTCCACGTAGGCGGCTAGAACCTCATCATCAACTAGGCCTGTTCCGAAGGTGTCGACGAAAACTCCCATGGGCTTGGCGACGCCGATTGCGTAGGCGACTTGTACCTCGCAGCGGGTTGCTATTTTGGCAGCTACGATGTTCTTGGCGACGTAGCGGGCGTAGTAGCAGGCGGAACGGTCGACCTTCGAGGGATCCTTTCCAGAGAAGGCCCCTCCGCCGTGGCGGCCCATGCCGCCGTAAGTGTCGACGATAATCTTTCGACCGGTGAGTCCCGCGTCACCACATGGTCCGCCCACGACGAAGCGACCGGTCGGGTTGATCCAGTACTGGGTGTCTTTGGTGAGCAGCTTCGCTGGGAGAGCTTTTTTGACCACCAGCTCCATCAATGCGTCGACAATCTTCTTGTGCGCAACGCCTTCGGCGTGCTGGGTGGACATGACGACATGCGTAATGTGGCTCGGTTTGCCGTTTTCGTAGGCGACGGTCACTTGGCTCTTTCCGTCGGGACGGAGAAAGTCCACCTTCTTGGTCTTGCGCACTTTCGTCAGCTGCGCGGCCAACTTATGGCTGTAGACGATGGGAGCGGGCATCAGCTCGGGGGTTTCGTTGCACGCGAAACCAAACATCAACCCCTGGTCACCAGCTCCTTGCTCTTTGAACAAACCCTGGCCGGCGGTGACGCCCTGCGAGATGTCTGGGGATTGTGCTTCGACTGCGTTGAGGATGCCGCAAGTTGCGGCGTCAAAGCCCATGTCGCTGTCGGTGTAGCCGATATCCTTGATCGTCTCGCGAACTACCTTCGTGTAGTCGATATTGGTTTTCGTGGTGATCTCGCCTGCGAGAAGAACGAACCCTGTTTTAACAGCAGTCTCACAAGCGACTCGGCTGTTCTTGTCGCCGGCTAGAGCGGCGTCGAGGATTGCGTCAGAGACGTTGTCGCAGATCTTGTCGGGATGTCCTTCGGTGACTGATTCAGACGAAAACACATAATTCTTCATAGAGGAGTCCTATCCTGCAAAAGGTATAGTTGGGCAGATGTGACCGTGCTTGTACGCGATAGTTTTTCGGTTCAAAAGGGGGAAAGTCCTATTCTTTTCGATCCGAGGCTGACTGCAGGTAGCGTTGTGCCGCAGATCGGGTCACCTCGAGGTGGAGCACTGAATTCGGGCCGCGAGCGACGGTGAGCTGCACTTTGCTACCTACTGGACCTTGAAGGAGTCTGCTGAGCTGTAGGTCGCTGATAGTCCGTACATCGCGCCCTTCGACGAAGAGTACCTCATCGCCCGGGCGAAGACCGGCTTCGTGTGCTCCGAGGTGCTGCGGAGCATCCCGGACATGAGTTCGGCCGTTTGAGCTTCGACTAAGGATGGCTCCGATCGTGCCGCGCCGCCCCATTGTGCAGGCCGTGAGGGCCGCGCCGAGCGAGGCGAGCATGCAACTGACCAGGACTCTTCTGCGTCCGTGGTCGAGTTTGAGGCTCGGTGCCCTCAAGCCGGCCCTACGAGCGGTAGCCTGCATTGACGTCGATGTAGCCGTGCCCCATGTCCGATGTCAGATACGAGAAGGTGCCCGGGCCGTCTCCCAGCTCGAGTTCGACCACGTATTCTTCCTTCTGCATTTCAGCGCTCGCGGCAAGATCCGCTTCCGGGCTGGTGAGTTGACCGTTATCGCAGATGCAGACGCCTCCGATGGAAATTTTGGCCCTGGTCGGATCGAAGGGGACGCCGGAGCGACCAGCCGCCATCAATAGCCTGCCCCAATTGGCGTCCTTGCCGGTGAAGGCCGTTTTGACGAGAGGAGAGGTGGCGACGCAGCGGGCGAGATCCCTGGCCTCTGCGTCATTTTGTAGTCCTTTGACCAGAATGGTGACGGCATGGTTCGCTCCTTCTCCATCCCGAACCATCTCTTTGGCAAGTTGACCGCACACTTTGACTAACGCGGTTGTGAGCTCTTTGCGGGTAGGTTTGAGACTCGAAGCTCCTGAAGCCATGAGAAAAACCGAGTCATTGGTGCTGGTGTCTCCGTCGACTGTTGCTGCGCTGAAGGTCTGGTCTGCTGCAGCAAAGAGAGCTTCTTGCAGCGTTTCAACATCCGCTTCCGCATCGGTGACGATATAGACCAACATGGTCGCGTGCAGTCCGCTCAGATCGGCGTCAAGAAAACCGCTTCCGTTGGGCTGGGGGAGCTGTCCAGCCGGCGCCAGATCCGGGTGAAACATGCCGGCGCCTTTGCCAATGGCAAGGACTGTTGCCGTCTTGTCTCCAGCGGTGATATGGGTCGAGGCTATCTTCTTCCAGCGATCGGTTGTGCAGATCGCTTCGGCGAAGTCTTCAGCTCCGTCTTCACTCAGGTGCCCCACCAGTTCGCCAACCCGAGCAACCATTTTTTCACTAGGCAGTGGCTGGCCGATGACTCCAGTGGAGGCGGGGAGGACCAAACTCGGATCGATCGAAAGCGCTTCGGCAACCTTGGAAGTCGTGAGTAGGGCGGCCTCCATTCCACCTGGCCCATTGCATGCGTTGGCGTTCCCCGAGTTGACGAGAAGTGCTTGCGCCTGTCCTGTAAGAACGCGTTCTTCGGCGAGGTGGACCGGGCTGGCGCGTACCAGGTTGCGTGTGAATACGGCTGCGGCGGGGCAGGGTGCATCTGCTGCGACCAACCCGAAGTCGCGGACACCTGGCTTCTTTTTGATGCCAGCCGCGATTCCTGAGAACTTGAACCCGAGTACCTTCGTCATGATTTACCTTTGAGCGTAGCCGGAGGAGAACAGCTTCCCCGGCTCGGGTAGGTTTCATAACGCGAGATCTTTTCAAGACAAGCGGGTGTTCTGATTCGTGTGAAACTCGCGCGTCAGGGAGAAAAAACCGGTTCCACCCCCTCGGCGGGTGTGATAGCCCCTCGCCTTCATGTTCCAGTCCAGTGTGACGCGTATTTCGGTAGGTCTATCCAGGGTGTCCAGCTGGCTGGCGGATCGTCGTTTTCGGCCCGCCTGGTGGTTGTTCGAAAGTCTAGCTTTCGTCTTCTTGCTCTACCGCTGTGCACTCATTCAACAACTCGTCGCACCTTCCAATGCCGAGTTTTCTCTTCCACCAGCAATGGCCCTCGTGGCTTCTGTGTTCTGGGATTTTCTGGTTGCGGTCCTTCTTAGTTCGCCGCTGATGGCGGCGGCGTGCCTTCGGCCTTCGAGTTGGCGTTGGGCGTGGGTCTACATGCTTCCGACCATCGTCACCGCTTCGTTCCTTTCGTTCCTCCATCTCCGCCTGATGGTGGCTCGTGGTGACACCTTAGGTGTGTCCTTAGTGGAGGACATTCAAAACGGTGGTGGGCTCAATTTGAGTGAGATGTGGGAGTATGGCGATCCGATTGATCTCGTTCTTTTCGGCGTGAGCTGCTTGGTCCCACTCGTGGTCTGGTTCAAATGGACGCTGACTTCCGAGCGCTGGGCGAAGATCACGCGAGCGGCCGTTCTCATCTTCTTATCACTCGGACTTTTTCTTCCGTGGACTGGGCGTGCCCCAGCGGCGCTGGTTCACAACCCTCTCCAATACGCGATGGCTACGGTAGTCGATGCCGCTTGTGTTTCGTCACCAATAGCGACGGAGGAGTCGGGCTCTGTTGGGGGTGAGGGGCGGTTTCGGATGACGTGGACTGACCCGATATTTGTGGGGCCAAGTCGGCGCGCCACACCCCGACTTGGCGAGGTCGTTCCGGATAAGTCTTGGAATGTCCTCTTTATTGTGATGGAAAGTACTGGTTTTCAGTATGTCTTCCAGAAAGCATCGAAGGAGAACAAGAAGGAAGTCGCGATGCCCTTCCTTAGGAAACTGGCTCGTTCGAGTTGGTGGATGAAGAACCACCACAGCACGTCCAACTCGAGTCATCGTAGTCTGTTCTCGATATACACGGGGCTTTACCCTTCCTTTGGCGGTAAGATTCTTGCGACGACAGACCAACTCAACGTGGCCACCTTGCCGGAACTACTCGATAGACAGCGAGACTCCTTTTTAGTCACGGCTGGCAGCATCGAAACCTACTTTCCGACCAAGCTCTTCCAACGCACGGGGTTGAGCGACCTTTTGGATCGTCCTGCGTACGCGAAGCAACGTGGCAAAGGGATCCCCAAGGTGCGAGCCGATGCCTTGATGAGTCGCCAGTTCATCAAGCGGGTCAAAACGGCCAAGGAGCCCTTCTTTGCGAGCTATTACAGTCTTACTCCCCATTATCCGTACATGGATCACGGCAAAAAGTATCGCATTGCGCCAACAGACAGGGACAAGAAGAGTCGATATCTCAACTGTCTCCGCGCTCTGGACGGGGTGCTCGAGAAGGTAGTCGAAGGGCTCAAGGAGAGCGGTCGCTACGATCACACAGTACTTGTCATTATGGGTGACCACGGTGAGGCCTTTGGCCAACACGGGCGCTCCACTCACGCCAACGATAGCCACGAAGAACAGCTCAAGACCCCTTGGTTGGTGCATGTCCCGGGGGCGCCACCGTTTTCCACTACGGAGCTCACAAGCCACGTAGACATCGTGCCCACTGTGCTAGATATTTTGCAGGTCGACTACGACGAGTCTCTGATTCAGGGTGAATCCATTCTACGTCGTGAGCGCCACCGCAAATACACGTTCGCGGTGGGAAACGAGCGGGCGCAGGTGGTCTACTCGATGGACGGTCGGAAGATCATTCGAAACTCAAGGCTGAACCGCTGCGAGGCCTTTGATCTCCATGCGGACCGACGCGAGAAGAAGCCGCAGGACTGCGACAAGCAGCCCGAAGCATTGCGCGCCCTTAAGTTGTTTACCTCGGAGCAGACGGCAAAACTGCGCTCCCATACAGCGAACCGCAATTCCAAAGAGCGGGTGCGCTCCGGCCACTAAGTGCTACGACCACTTAGAAATGAGTGGTTTCGAAGCTCTCCCCAAGAAAGTGAGGTCGGCTTCGAAACCGCGCTCGGCCCTCTCTGTTGATGCCGAAAAAACTTCGGAACTCTCCGCGTGGAAATCCGCGTGGAAAGTCAGGGCGTACTTTCGATTTCGAGCATCACTACGCTATGCCCCTCGACGTTGTCGGCGGTGTAGGAGCCAGTGAACGATCCAAGGTCCTGATGGGCCCACAGGTCGCGCACCGTCGCAGCACCGGCGGGAATACCAATGTCGCTCCATTGAACTGTCATGGCTTGGCTCCCATTTCCTCGATTGAACAGAGCCACCGCGCGCCGATTCGTTCCTTCGAGGTTCTTCGACCATACCTCGAGGTTCGCGCTTGGCGTGGCCACGACCCGACCTTGATAGCCGAGTGGGTCTTGGTTGACGGCGATGACTTCGACGTTGGTGAGCGTTTCCTTGGTGGTCTCGCTCATCGTGGTGAGGTCGTTTCCGGTGATGAGCGGTGAGGCCATGATGGCCCACATGCTGAAATGCGCGCGACTTTCCGTATCGCTCAGACCAGCATTGCCGACCTCAAGCATATCAGGATCGTTCCAATGTCCAGGGCCGGCTCCGACGTACAGGTCTTTGTTGGCATCAATGCAGCGAAGGATTTCGTTCCAGCTGTCCCAAATATCCATCTCGATGCGCCACATGTTGGCCACCTCGTTTACCTTGAAATCAAGATTTCCTGGCGCGTTCGCGCAGTCGAGCGGCGTGCAGAAAGGCCCCTGATTGGCGGGATTGATGCTGTAGAAGATGTCTCGGCCCGTATCTTTAAGCGCGTCGCGCATGACGAAGAAGCTCTCCATATTGCCGGCGCACAAATCATACTTGAGGTAGTCAATGCCCCATTCGGCAAAGGTTTGAGCGTCGACCACCTCGTGCCCAAGCGTGCCCACCATTTCGGGACGATTCCCGTAGAGTCCCGTGCAGGTCAAGTTGTTCGGGGTGGTGTAGATCCCGATCTTGAGGCCCAAGTTGTGCACGTAGTCCACCAGTGCCGGGATCCCGGAGGGGAACCTTGTAGTGTTCCATTTGAACTTACCGTCGCTCCCCCGACCGTCCATCCAACAATCGTCCATATTGACGTACTCGTAGCCGACGTCCTTCATGCCGCTGGAGACGAAAGCATCCGCCGTGGCCTTGACCACGTCCTCGTTCAGGCCATCACAGGCAAAGGTGTTCCATGAGTTCCATCCCATGGGTGGCGTGGCCCCTAGGATAGCTGGAGGGGCGCCCCCGCTCGCCGCGCCCCCGTTTGCCGCACCCCCGCTCGCTGCGCTTCCACCTGATCCGGCAGCATTCATTCCGCCGCTCGATACAAGTGTTCCCCCGGATGCTCCCATAAAACTCATCCCGCCGGTTGAGTTGGCGCCGCCCGCGGCCTCGCTCCCGCCGCTACCGGTCAGGTCGCCGTCCGTTCCACCACTTGGAACACCGACGCTGCCTCCTGTCGCATCGGGGACTGTGCCGTCCCCGGCATCAGTGCAGGCTGCTTGAACGAGAAAACTGAAGAAAAAGAAGGTCCATGACCTGCCCGAAGATATGATTTTTGCCATGTTCTACCCTGATCTCGTTTGCGTTTCTTCGTCCCAGTCGGCTCAAAGTGGGCATCCGCCTGAGGATCCCGCTGCCGTTGTCGAAGTAGCTACTGACCGACAAATAGCATCCAGAGCGCAGTTGATGTAGGGGCAAAAGTTCTCCTCCTGCCTGAAGGAGCGCCTCCGTGATCCGTGTATACGCCAGCATGTGATTTGCCGCTGTCGCATGCCAGAGAGGTCGTCGGCTGCGTTTCTGGGGGCCCCTTGAGTGAGGAGCCTCAGGGGGAGCCGATATCTACCAAGGGCCTCACGGGGCCGCTTCGGGCGGGGTTTCTTGATTTCGCTCGGAACCGAGGCCGGATCCACATTTGTGAATCGGCACTCCCAAGTAGTTGAAATGATTGGAGCCAATTATCAGACTTGAACTGATGACCTGCGCGTTACGAATGCGCTGCTCTACCAACTGAGCTAAATTGGCGAATTGTAGGCTAAGTTATTAGAATTTTTAAGAAAAGATAATCCCAGGAGTGGGCGGACTCCGTGTTGGGGCGGCGAACCTAGCAATAATATCGTCGGTTTCAAGAGGTCAAAGAACCTGGACGGCATCATCTTGGCGCTAGCTCCTCCTCCCCTATGCTCCGCCGCCATGATTCAGAGATTGATCGCCGAGCTTGCCCGCCTGGCCGTTGAGAGGCGGGGGGCGATCCTACTCCTGTTTTTGCTTTTGACTTTGGGGTTCGCTTCGCAGCTGCCCCGACTCAAGGTCGACACCTCGCCAGAGGCTTTGGTTTCGGAGATAGCTGGGCAAGACGAGGCAGAGGCCCTGTTCGAAGAACACTTCGAGCGATCTGAGACGCAGATCTTGGTGGCCATCGACGGCACCTATGTTCTGTCCCAAGAAGCGCTCACCTATCAATACCGGGTTCATCGCGCCTTGGCCGACTTGAAGGTGGTCTCTCGGGTCGAGGGAATCACTGACGTGGCTCTTCCGGATCGGATCGAGGAGCCAGCTTCTCAAGATGCAGGCTCTCCCGAGGTTCTTGCCCTGCATCAAAAGAAGGTGGCGGCACTCATTGATCAGGCGCGCAAGGACGGGAAGTTTCCAGAACAGCATACGCTCGAAGACATTGTGGCAGGGGACGAGGGTGCCTATCCCGACGCGGAAAAGACGCTGACAGCACGACTCTTGGAAGCCCATTCGGCAGCTCCTATCCAAGAAGACGATTGGCCTCAGGAGGACTACAAGAGTTACGTTGAAGGAATTCGTCGTGCCCCATGGTTGAGGCCGTTGCTCCTCAGTGAGGACGAGAGTGCCACTGCCCTCATCGTTCATCTCGACAAGTATCACGTCTTTGACGAGCAGACGCGTATGGCGGCGCTCGATCTCGTCCGCAAGACCGTCGCCTCAATAGATGCTCCTGCGAGTCTGAGAGTTCACTACGGAGGCTCTCCCGTGCTGGGTGAAGCGATTCTCGACAAGTTGGAACAAGACCGACTAACGCTCAATCCGGCGATGGGGATTTTGTGTCTTCTTGTCTTAGTGTTTACTTTCCGCTGGTGGCCTGCCGTTGTGGCCCCTCTCCTCGCGGTTGGAGTCGCTTGTCTCGGAGTGATGGGCGCAATGGCACTTCTGGACCAGCCTCTGACGATCCTAACGAATATCATTCCGCCGCTCCTGCTCATCGTGGGTCTCAGCGACTCGGTGCATCTGCTTGGGCGTTATCGAGAAGAAGTCGGACAGACTCCGAATCGTTCGGCTGCGATTCGCAAAGCGACAATCGCTATGGTTGCTGCCTGCTTTCTGACCTCTTTGACCACGGCCGTCGGTTTTGGGTCGATGGCTTCTGCAAAGACGGATGAACTGCAGCGCTTTGGTTTTGCGGCGTCGTTTGGGGTCATGCTCGCTTACCTGGCCACGGTGTTTTGTGTTCCCGCATTCATTGGCTATTTCAAGGTGCCCAGAGGCTGGTTGAGCCACCCCGAAGCGCGCGCACACACTTCTCGGCTCGAACTCTGGATCGCGGGGCTCGCTCTTTGGACGATGCGGCATTTCAAGTGGGTGGCTTTCCTCGCCCTCGTTTCGACGGCGGGCCTTTCTTATCTCGCATCCCAAGTACAAGCTGATGCTCGCCTACTGGATGCGTTCGATCCCGACGAGGAAATCAGTCAGGTTACCCGGACCTTCGAAGACAAACTGGGGGGGATCCGCCCTCTTGAAATCCTCCTTTCAAGTTCGCGGGGTGAGCTGCTGGAGCCAGAGGTGCTCGAGAAAATCGCTCAGGTCGAGTCCTGGCTGCAGAGTGACCCCGAGGTGATCACTGTTGCTTCTTATCTCGACCCCATTCGTCATCTACGCGGCTCACTTGCTTTGGGTGCGGTGGATCTCGATACGCCCTTCAACTCGAAGAAACAGGTGGAGGGGTTGATCGACTTGATGGCGCTCAAGAGCGATGGCGCGTCGCCATACCTGAGTCAGGACAAGAGTGTTGCCCGAATGACGGTGTTCTTTAGGGACTCTGGGGTGCGCCATACGCTTTCCGTGGTGGACCGTCTCGAACGAGAACTCCGTGAACCTTTAGGTCGCGATCATCAAATTAAGTGGACGATGATGGGCGAGGCCTACACTGGTTCTCTCGGAAGGCAGCACGTGTTGGGCGACTTGCTCACGGGCTTGGCCGTGGCACTGCTCACGATCTTTGCCCTACTCACTCTGTTGTTCAGGAGCCTTCCGCTTGGTCTGGCCGCGATGCCTCCCAACGTCATTCCGTTGCTGGCGACCGGCGCCTACATGATGGCGAGGGGGATCCAGCTCAACCTCACGACGGTCATTACCTTTTCGATCGGCATTGGTTTGGCCGTGGATGATACGGTTCACGTCGTCGCCCGATTTCGCGAAGAATCCGCTCGCCTCAGTTCGAAACGCGTCGCCCTTTTGCGCGCCCTTCGAGGGACGGGAACGGCGATTGTGATCACGGCTATCTCCCTTTCTCTCGGTTTCGGTGTGCTGATGCTGAGCGCCTTTGTCTCTGTTCGTCAGTTCGGCGAACTAATAGCGGTCACAGTCATCAACTGTCTCTTTGGTGCTCTCTTGATACAGCCCGCTCTACTGCGAATGGTCAGTTCTAGGCGCCGGTCAAAAGTTATTGTGGTTCGTACACAAACACAGACGGTCCCTTGACGCAGGCGATCTTCTTCTTATTTGCTGCCACTTGGCAGTGATGCAATCGGTGAGCGTCGGGTAGATCCAGGCGGATCAACTCGCTGCCGTCACGCAGGATGAGCCCGAGCTCAGACCCCCAGGCGACTGGTTCCTCTAGATCACGCTCTTTGCCGTTGGACCAGATCAACTGGCCGCCCAGGATGAGGGCCAGCTGTCCACCTTGCCACTTCAGTACCTCGGGGGTGAGTTGAAGGCCGGCGTACTTGCGACAATTTCCGGGTCGAGGGGCGAGTAAAGGTAAGGGAACGGAGGGCAGGGGAGCGCCTGATTTGCGTCCAAAGGCAAGTTGCAGCTCGGAGCGCTCGCAGGAGGGGACGGCAGCGACGAGGTAATGCCCGCCCGGGCCTTGGGGGATGAGCTCCCATTGGGGCAGGTAGCTTGAGCCCTCGGTCGAATTCGCTTTGTCTTCTGGATCAGGTCGATTGAGGGGGGGATCACCACGCATAGTGAGGCGTTTGGTCTTTCCGTCCTGCAGCTGCGCGAAGAGCTGGGCGTCTTGGGTGAAGAAGAGCTGGCTCTTGTGAGGCGTAGGCTCCTCTTTCAACTTCACGTCAAAGCGGGCGAGCTGACGCGCCTTTTTGGCTTTGAGGTCGCCCATGACGAGCTGGGCCATTGCTTTGAGTTCTTTTTCGTCCAGCTTGTGGGTGAACCACTCGGCCCGCGCGATTTCGCCGAGGGCTGCTGGCAGATTCTTGAGCCCCACGTGGGCCTGAATCGAAGCATGAGCCAAACGTGTAAGCTGCGGCCAAATGTTTCCACAACTGAGCTTGGTTCCGTTTTCGAGTGAAAGCTTCGGCGTCCCTAACTCTTCGCATAGACTGGTGAGTAATCTTCTCAGTGCGTTGACTTGGGCGGGGACTTTTTGTCGGTGTGCTTTTTGGACGGACCAAGTTGAAAGTTGAGACACCCGACGAGCCAAATCGGCAAGGGGAGCGTCCGCTTGGCGAGATGGGCCGGCCGTGCGGGATAGAAACCTCAGGGGCAGCTTCTCACTGCTCCCGCCGGGAGCTGTAAGAGAAACGACCAACTCGATGTCATCGAGGCCATCTCCGTCCCTGTCGGATGAATTAACCTCAGTTGAAATTGACTCTCCGGGTGAGGGGGATGAAAAAAATAATTCGAAAATTTTCTTTCCGTCTTGTGGCCGAAGAATGGTGAGGCTCTGTTCTGGTGTGTCCGGGAGGGAGCTTTCCTTACATTGTGCCCGAGCGATAGATGTGAGCGTTTGCTGCCCCGTGCTTTTGAGGTGGGTCGTGTACCGACAATCTGCACCGCTGGGGAGGCGAGTCGACAGGGGCTGCAGTAGCTCGTCGGGTTGGCCTTTCTCGTCAAACCGATAAAGCCCAGGCTCGACTCGAACCGGCTTCTTTTCCTTGGTTTCGGGGACAAGCCACGCCAGGATTCTTGGAGCGTCGTTAATGCTCACTTCGATCCCGCTTGAAAATACGAGGCCCCGCGGCGCCTTGAGCTCCCTCGCGCCCCACTTCCATTTGTTTTTGCTCGAAGGGGCCTGTCGTCCATCGGCCCGGTGGGGGGATGGCATGTTTTCCTTAGTTTTAGGAGCTGGAACACCCGGCTCGGTGGGAAGACTCGTCGCGACCTGGAACGGTGTATAAGGCTTTTCCTCTTCGCAGCCGCCCATGAATGGTCCGAGACTCAGGAGCAAGAGGCTGGCGCCTCGGGCCCAAAACGGCCCTTCCCGGTGGCCGAACTTCGCTAACTTCCGGCGCCTCGTCACTACATCGGTGGACTTTCTCCTACATCGGCTTAGTGCGCGCATCTCTGTCGAGCTGAGCGCCTCTTGGTGCCGAGCGCAAGGATTTAACTTCAAGATTGCCGTTGCTTAGGAGCCTCAAGGCTTGTTCGCGTGGGACCCCCGACGCTACTCTCTCGGCGCCTCAAGACGCCTGCCAGTGTGGCGAGTGGCGCTGAGGGGAAGAGACACAAGAAATGGATGGACAGACGGTTCGCACCGCACTCGGGATGATTCA
Source organism: Polyangiaceae bacterium (assembly GCA_050300635.1). Classification (GTDB taxonomy): domain Bacteria; phylum Myxococcota_A; class Polyangia; order Polyangiales; family Polyangiaceae; genus NIC37A-2. The sequence goes on along the minus strand of JBNKYC010000010.1, from coordinate 92,373 downwards.
GAGCAACCCCAACGACGAGGAGGCTTGGCAAAGTCTGCACGACGAGGTGCTAGACGCCGGCGGGGATTTGGACAAGGTCGAGGCTCTCAACTTGTTGCAGGCCGCTCGTGAGCGGCACGCTGCTCGATGCGAGTTTGACGCAGTGGCGCGTTTGTTAGATCTCGCGGTGCGCCTTGCAGAACAGAGTTCAGAGAAGGTCGAACTCTATGCCGAGCTGGCGGACGTGCTTGTCCACGAACTTTTCGCTAGCGCGCGGGCACTTTCGGTTTTGGACAAAGCCCTTGAAATCGACACCGAAAATACCGCTGCACTTCAATTACGCGAAGAGCTCCTGAGCAAGGGGGAACGTTATGAGACCCAGGCGCGCTCCTATCTCAATGAGGCGGAAGGGGGCAGTGACGATGAGTATCGCAGCGCCATGCTCATGCGCGCCGCCGAGGTGGAAGTCTGTTTTGCGCCAGAGCCGGACTTCCCTAAAATCATTGAGAATCTAGAGCGGGCTCTTCGACTCGACGCTTCCAACCTTCCGGCTTCGCGCCTCCTTGAAGTCATCTATCGAAGGCAAGCCAACTGGGAAGGGGTCGTCAAAGTGCTGGAGCGAACCGCTGACCGCGCACTCAGCCACGCGGATCGGGTCGCGGCGGGGATTCGACTGGCCCGGCTTTATCAGCATCACTTCGACGATTCTGAGCGCGCGGCAGGTGCCTATGACCGAGTGCTCGCGTCGGATCCCACCCAATCCGACGCGATGGAATATGTGACTGAATACTATTCCAAAGTGGAAAGATGGGATGAATTGGTCCGTGCCTATGAGCGACCTCTCAAGGCGGGTCAGGTGAGTGATGAGACCAAGTTGGGGGATATGTTCCAGGTGGCGATGCTTCACTGGAAGAAACGCCAGCAGCTTGCGGATGCAGAGATTTGGTTCGAGAAGATCAGGGCGATCGAGCCTGCCCATGAAGGCGTGCTCATGTTCTTCCGAGAGTATAAAGCGACCCTCGATGATGACGCGGGCCTGGTTCAGATCCTTGAAGATGCTCGTCGCCAAATCCCCAGCGACGATCCCCGGGCCGCAGAACTCGACGCCGAAATCGAGTCGCGCCAGAGCGATCAGGACAAGGCCCAGAAGGCCATCGAAAAACACAAGGCTGCCCTGCGCAGCGATCCAGAGGATGCTGAAGCTCGCGCTGCCCTTAAAGTGCTCTACAAGCAGACTCAGGGACACAACGCCCTCGTGGAACTGCTGCGCCAGGAGCTCGAGCGCACAGCTGACTCGGACTATGAAGCTCGCCTGACGATCTTGCGTGAGATTGCCGCCGTCTATCGCCAGTACATCAAAAGCGATACAGCTCTTGTGGCTGTATTGAATCAGATCGTTCACCTGGATGGCCAACTCGATGAGCAGGACATTGCTGAGGTCCGAGAGCTAGCGTTCCTCTACGAGAAGCTGGGTCGGCCCCGCGATCTACTCGCGGCTCAAAAACTGCTCGCGGAAATCGTTCCTGAGAAGGCCGAAAAGATTTCTCTCTACCGTCAGGTGGGGCGCCGGTGGCTGGAGCAATTTTCGAACGCGCAGCATGCGATGGAGGCATTCGCCGCTCTGTATGAGCTTGATTCGGAGGATGCCGAGGCCCTTGAACGCCTAGAGGACCTCTACCGAAAGCGCCGCGCATGGAAAGAGTTGTTTTCGCTGTATGAAAATCAACTCAAGACAAAAGAAGGTAGCGCTCGCGTTCCCTTGTTACGCGAGATGGCGCAACTGGCGGCCGAGCGATTGTCGCGCGTCGACGAAGCAATTGGCCTTTACCGAGAAGTTTTGGAGATCGACCCCAGTCGTCAAGATGTGCTCGAACGTCTCGAGAAACTGGCTGAGCGGGCAAAAGAGTGGAGCGTTTTGGCCGAGGTGCTCGAGAAGCGGCTCGAGTTGATGGAAAAGAACGAAATCCAACTCCCGATCTTGCAAAAGTTGGGTGCTGTTTACGGGGATCACCTGGAGCGCACCGATGAAGCCAATCGCACCTGGCTTCGGGTGGTCGATATTCACCCGGGCAATCCCCGCGCCATGCGCGTTCTGCGTGACAATTTTCTGCGCGACTCACTTTTTGACGAGCTGGAGCTGCTCTACAAATCGCAGAACGATCTGGAGGGACTCGCCGAAGTTTTGTCGACGGCGGCCGACCGCAACAAGGACGCCAAAGAAAAACTCGACCTTTCTTTCCGCGCAGCCAGTGTGTACGAAAATCAGCTCGCTCAGGCGGCTCGTGCCATCCGCTCTTATGAGCGGATCCTGAGTATCAATCCTCAGGAGCGTCGCGCAATCGAGCGATTGTTGCCCCTCTATGAGGAGGACGAAAAGTGGGGGCGCATCCCGCCCCTTTTGGAGTCTCTCATTGAGCTCACGGAAGACGTTTCCGAGAAGGTGAGAATGTACGGCCAACTGGTGACCATTTTCTCGAACCGCCTCGGAGACAAAAAAGCCGCATACTCTCATGCCCGTGCAGCCTTCCAACTGGCGCCCGACATGGAAGGTACGGTTGAGCTTCTCGATTCGGCGGCGCGCGCTGCTGGAGAGTGGGAGGACGTCCTTGTCGTCCTGGGTGAGAGGTTTACGGCTTTGGGCGGCTCGTTTGCTCCCCCTCAATCCGAGCCCGAGAAAGACGGCAGCGGGCCGGCAAAGAAGGCTTCCGAGCCCCCTGAGGCGGGCGCCAAGCCCAAGCGAAGCCGCCGCAGAAAGCGCAAGGGCGGTAAGCAGGCATCGGTGGCTCCTACCAAGCCCCCCGAAAACGCGGCAGAGCTCGATTCATCGCCCGTTTCGCAATCCCTCAATCCGGAAGCGCGCGAGATAGCTTTGAGAATCGCAAGGGTCTTAGGCGAAGAACTCGCAAGGGGCGAAGAAGCGATTGCCCGTTTGCAAGCTCTTGCCACAAGCTCACCCGACGACGCCGAAGTTTTGGCCGAGCTGGAGAAGCTGTTGCGGCAAGAAAGCCGTCCAGACGACATGCGTTGGCTGCTTAACCATCGGCAAAAACATGCCGCGGACTCGACGGAACGTTCGGCCATATTAACGGAATGGGCTGTTTATGAGGAAACAGTACTCGGCTCAAACAAGGATGCGCTTCAACACTTTGAGGAAGCCGTTGCCGCTCAACCCGACAATACTTCTGCGCTTGAAAGCGTGGCCCGTCTGGCGCTATCGCTCGAGAAACCCGAGGTGGCTGTCAAAGCGATTTCGGCCCATCGTGACCTTCTCGATGGACTGGAGCGTGCCCAGAAGGAAGCCCTGTTGGCGGAGCTTTTGGCCGATCGTTTGGGAGAGCCAAAGGAGGCTCTCGAGGCGGCCCGACGTGCCCTGGACGGAGGGGCTGAAAGCGGCGTCGTGATTCCGGTGTTGAGACGTCTGGTGGATATTCCCGCCGTGCGCGGGGACGCGGCGCGGATCTTGAGCGAACAGTACGAAGCGGGTGGTGACTCTCGCCAAGAGGCAGACGCGGTCCGCGCGCTTATCTCAGAAACGTCGGATGCCGACGAGAAAGTCGAACTCTACAAGAAACTCGCCGACATATATGAAGGCAAGTTGAAGGAGCCGGGGGCCGCCTTGAGCGTGGTTTTGGAGGGCTTGCAGTTGTTTCCGTCGGAGATGGAGCTCTGGGACCGAGCTGGGCCACTCGCTGGTCAGGCGGGGCGTCCTACGGATCTAGCTGATGCCTATCGCAACGCTTTGCGTGGTGAACTGAGTGAAGAACTCACTTTGGACCTAGCTCGTCGTGCAGCCGAGCTCCACGAGTTTGTGTTGAACGATGCCCAGGGCTCGACCCCCTATTGGGAGAAGGTGCTCGGCCTCGTACCCGACGACGAAGCGGCGTTCAGTCGACTCAAAGAAATCCTGACTGCAGGAGAACGATGGCGTGAACTCGAGCGACTCTACGATCAAGAAATCCAACGACTCGACTCCGACGAGCGCAAGATTGAAATGCTTTCGGAAATGGCGCTGCTCGCCGAGGACATCATCGGAGACCCCGGACGAGCCATCGGCTTCCATCGTCGCATTTTGGAGCTCGACGAAGAGAACGCAGGTTCTCTTGATGGACTCGACCGACTCCTGACTCGCCTCGAAAAGACGGAAGAACTCTTGCCTCTTTTGCAGAAGCGAGCGGAGCTCTCGTTCGCTGAAGAGCAGAACCGACACTTGGTCCGTGCATCTCGGATCGCTCTGAGCCTGCTCAAACCGGACATTGCCATCACCGGCGTCGAACGAGTTCTGCAGGATGATCCGGGGAACTACGAAGCCCGCGACATCGCGGAGGAGCTGCTTCAGATCGGTCGCGTCCGCATTCGGGCGGCGATAGCGCTGGAGATGGTCTACGAGGCCAAGGACGAGATCCGTGAGTTGGTGCGTATATTGGGCGTTCGGGTGGAAGCTCTTCGTCCCAAGGAGGGTGAGGACCTTCCTGAGGCCGAGGCCCTCGAACGCGAAAACGACCGGCGCGACTTACTGCGCAGAATCGCGACTCTTCGTGATGATCGCTTGCACGACGACGTGGGATCATTCGACGTTTTCGCTGAGCTATCGCCCCTCGATCCTGTGGACGCGGATCTTCGAGGTCGATTGATCGACTCGGGACGTCGGCTGGGTCGCAGCGAGAAGGTCGTGGAGGTGCTCTTGAGCTGTGCCGCAGCAAGCGAAGAGCCACCAATCCAAGCTGAGATCTTGCTTCAAGCCGCAGGCGTTCAAGCCGAAACCCTTGATGATCAAGAAGGGGCAGAGCAGACCTACCGCCGAGTGGTTGAACTTCGTGACGAGGAACCACGTGACGCCTTGAAGGCCGCCCGGGCTATTGAAACCATGTTGGTGGGTACCGAACGCTACCAAGACTTGGCTCTCAACCTTTCCGTTCAGGTTCAGCTCGATGATGAGCCTGAACGTCGTTCTGATTTGATTGCTCGCTTGGCGAAACTCCAGTCGGACGTTTTGGGGCAAGTTGGAGCCGCGGTCGAAACATGGGAACTCCGAATCGCGGACGACCCAGACGATTCGGAGGCCCTGCGCAACCTGACCGAACTGTACGAAAAAGAGTCGCGTTTTTCAGATATGGCCAAGGTGCTCGAGCAGCGGCGTGATGCGGCTCTAGAAACCAAGGATCGATTGAGTTTGGGGCGCAGCTTAGCTGATGTGCAGGAACGCCACTTGGGACAACTCACCGAGGCCATCGAGACCTACCAGTCGCTCCTCGATGAAGGGGGGCCGGCCTATGACGCACTTTCTGCTTTGGAGCGTCTCTTTACTAAGACGGAAAGATGGCAGGAGTTGGGAGACGTTCTCTCTCGGCAGGCGGATACAGTGGAGGACGAGGTCGAACGTCTGCAGGCCCTCGCTGATCTGGGGCAACTGCGCAGTGACAAGCTCGAGGACTTGCCTGGCGCCCTGGAGGTCTATCGCCGTGCTCTTTCGATCGATATCACTCATGAGCGCAGCCGTGCGGCCTTGGCCGATCTGCTTGGTCACGAGGACAAAGATACGAAGCTCGAGGCTGCCGAGATCCTGCATCCCATCTATGAGGCTGACGGCGACCACAAGCGGTTGATAGTCGTCCTCAAGGCAGAGGCCGAGGCGACGGACGATCCACAGTACCGTATGGAACGGTATCGCGACGCCATGGCTATCGCTGAAGATTCGCTCCGCGATGCCCCGCTGGCGTTTTCGTTTGTCCTTCTCGGCGTAGTGGAGGCAGCACCCTTGGGAGATGTATCGAGCTGGCTGGAGGCACTCGAGCGGCTTTCGGCGGCGACATCACGGCGAGAGGAGCAGGTCGAGGTCCTGCGGAAGATAGTTTCTGAGATTTTCGATGCTGATCAGCAGCTAAGTATCCAACGTCGCATAGCGGAGCTCCTTCGAAGCGAACTGGGGGACCTCAAGGGTGCTATTTCGGCCTACCAGAGCGCTCTGGATATCGCTGCCGACGATCGGGAGTCTCTGTCCGCTCTCGAAGACCTTCACTCTCAACAAGAGGATTATGGCGCCTTGCTGGATGTGTTGGGACGGCGGATCGATTCAGCCGACTCGGACATCGAGCGCCGGGAAATTTCGTTCCGCAAGGCAGACTTGCTTGCCGACACGCTCAAGGACACCGACGCGGCCATCACAGCCTACGAGGGGATTTTGGATCTAGAGCTTGATCTCCGCGCGATTGAACGCCTCGAGACACTCTACGAACAGACCGAGCGTTTCGATGATCTCGTTGCCCTCATTCAGCGTCGCATCGATTCGGGCTCGGGTGAGTCTTCTGACCTTCGAGTTCAGATGGCCGGGGTCTTAGCCGAAAAACAAGGAGACGTTGAGCGCGGACTCGATGAGCTAGAGCAGGCACTGAACGAGGATTCTCAGCATCAAGGAGCCGTTGGAGTTCTTGAGCGATTGCGCGACGACTTGAGCGACCCGGCCCTACGGGGGAGAGTGGCTGCTCTGCTTGAGCCCGTCTACATGGTGCGGGCCGACTACGACAGCGTGCTGAACGTGCTGCTCCTCCGTCTTGAAGGAGCGGAAGAGCTGGACGAGCGGCGTGAGCTCGTCACCCGTCTGGCGCAGATCTATGAGGAGCAAAAGGAGGACTATACTTCGGCTCTCGAGGTAACCGCGCTTTTGCTCAAGGACGAGCCTTCTGACGAGCTCACCCTTTCTGAAATGGAGCGCTTGGCCAAGGTGGCGGGTACCGAGCTGCGTCTAGGAGAGCTCCTGAAAGAACTGGTTGATGGTATCGAGACCGAAGACGACAGCTCGGCCTACTTGTGTCGACGAGCAGGGGAAATCCTCGCGGCTCACGAGAAAAACGATGAAGCCCTGGCTCTATTCCGTCGTGCTCTGGCTTTTGAGCCCGACAGCGTTGGTCTCTTCGACAGCGTTGACTTTCTGCTTCGCAAAGTGGGTACAGCCGAGGAACGAGTCGAGCTATATACGGCGGCTCTGGAGCACCGGTTCGACTCCGATGAACAGCAGAAGTTGCTGGCGGTTATCGCGGAGCTGCAGGAAACCAAGCTGGGTAACCTCGACGAAGCTATCGCTGCGCACCGAAAGGCCGTCGAAACCGACGAAACGAATCAGGCTTCATTGGATGCCCTGACGCGACTCTATACTCAGAAGGAGCAGTGGCACGAGCTGGCCGAGCTCTACCTCATGCGCGCCGAGAGTGAGGGACCGGTCGACGGCGCGAAGTACCGAATCGCGCTCGCCGATCTTCACATGCGCAAGCTGGGAGAGCACGAGCCTGCCCTTGATCAACTCGAGGAAGTTGTGCGCGATCAGCCGGATTTTGCCCCCGCACTTGAGCGCCTGGAGGCGATGCGCGGGAGTGAGGCTTTGCTGCGACGTGTCGTTGATCTTTTGCGACCAATCTATGAAGCGAACGATGACTGGCGCCGTCTGATTTCGCTCAATGAGGACCGTTTCCGTTTGGCTGACGATCCGATGGACCAAGTTACGGTTCTTCGCGAAACTGCCGAATTTTGGGAAACACGCGGAGAGGACGTTGATCGGGCTCGTCGGGTTTTGATCGAGGCTTTCCGTATCCAGCCAGAGGATGAGGAGCTCCGTTCGGAGCTCGAAAGACTCTCCGTCATGACAGAGTCTTGGCTCGACTTGAGCGAGCTTTACCAGGACGTGCTGGCAGAAAACCCGGATCTTCCGGCCCGTCCGGAAGTCGTGGCTCGCCTCGCGGAGCTCCTCGACGAAAAACTCGATCAACTTCGCGAAGCGCTCACCCGCTATTGTGAGCTGCACGAAATCGACTCTACCGAAGAACACACGGTCGATCAGATGCTGCGCTTAGCCCTGCTCTTGGGAGACTGGCCAGTTTGGCAGACGGCCTTGGTCGCGAAGAGCGAGATGGTATACGACGATGTTGAGCAGATTGATTTGCTCAGCCGCCTGGGTGAATTGCGCGAACGTACTCTCGACGATGCTCAGGGAGCGATCGAATCCTATGAGAAGGCCTTTGAGCTCGACGAATCGAATGCGGTCGTTTGCGATCGCCTCATCCAACTCTATACCGGGCGAGATGAACAGGAGAGACTGGTCGAACTCTACTTGTCTCGAGTGGATGGAGGCTCTGCGGACCTTGATTTGCGGTTCGAACTGCTGACGAAGGCCGCGAGGATCCTTGAAACCGACCTCGGGGATCCGAGGCGAGCGATTGATTGTCTGTCTCGAGCTTTGATGGCCAATCCGAGCGACCAGGCGTCTTTGGCCGAGATCAATCGCCTCTATGAGAGCGAAGGGATGTGGCCTGAGCTCTTGGACAATCTTCGCTTGGAGGCTGGCACTGCGGTTTCTACCGAGGAGAGGGTCGCTGTGCGTCACAAGATAGCTCACATCCTTTCGGACAAGATGTCCTCCTACGAAGAAGCCCTTGAAGCGTACGGGGTCATTCTGGACGAAAAGCCCGATGACGAACCCGCGCTTGATGCCGTATTTGCGCTGGTCGAAGTCGAAGACCACCTCTGTCGAATTGCCTCCGATCTTCTGGTGCCTGCTCTTCGTCAGACCGACTTGAGAGAAAAACTCATTCAGGCGCTTCGCCTGAGACTCCGCGATGAGCATGAACCTGTGGCCCGTGTTGAAACCTTGCGGACAATCGCTCAAGTCCACGAGTCGGATTTACAGAATCCTCAATCGGCATTGGACGCTATGCTTGAAGCTGTTTCCGAGACACCAGACGCCGAGGAGCTCTACGAGGATGTTGAGCGCTTGGCGGGACTAACGTCTCAATGGGAGCGCTACTCGGCGGTGCTCAAAACGAAGGCCGCGGAGATCTTCGACTCGGAGCTGGCGGGTCGACTCTGGGTTCGCGCGGCCGTGGTTTTCGAAGAGAAGCTGGGGGACACACAAGAAGCGATTGACGCGTACCAAATGGCAGCCGAGCAGACCGGTGACCGCATCGATCTGCTAGATGCCCTGGATCGACTCTATACCCAGGCGGACGACACGGAAGCGGTGGTTGCCTTGCTGGACCGTCGGATGAGCTTGGTCGAGTCGGACGCCGATCAGTCGCGGCTTTTGTGCCGCCAAGGTCAGTTGCAGCTGAACAAGCAAGATGCTCCGGTTGATGCGATTGCGTCTTTGCGCCAAGCCTTGGAGCTCGACTTGCACAACGAAGAGGCAAGCGTGCTTTTGGCGCGCTTGCTCGAGTCAGAGGAGCACTTCGAAGAAGTGTTCGATATTCTCGATGGGGTTTATCGCGACCGTCCCGCCGGGAGTGCGCTAGCTCAGCTGCACCAGATGCGCGTGGCGCGAGCGGCCTCTCCCGAGGAACGTCTCGACATGCGTCGGTCTCTTGCTCAGGTACTAGAAGACGACTGCAAGGATCCGGCTGCGGCGCAGGCGGTGCTTCAACAATCCCTTGCCGACGATCCCACTGACGAGGGGCTCAGAGACGAGTTGGAACGTTTGGTGGCCATCACAGATCAGTGGGGCGCCGCCGCCGACGCTATACTTTCTGTTCTCAAAAATGAAAAAGATATTGAGGACGAAGTCGGTATGCGTATGGCTCAGCGGGCCGCCGAATGGCTGCGAGACCGCGCGTCCGACGCGGAAGGAGCGGAGAGGGCTCTTTCCATCGCTTTGGACTACGAGCCTGACAGCGACGAAATTCTCGAGCAGCTCGAAGCGCTTCAATCCGTGCCCGGAAAAGAAGAGGGATTACTGGTAACGCTATGTGAACGTGCGCGAGTCGCCGTTGACGACGGGAGCAAAATCGAGTTCTTGCGCCGCTGCTTTACCCTCGCTCATGATCTCGAAAAACCTGACGTCGCCGAAACGTGCGTGCGCGATATCTTGGCTATCGACGATCAGGATATCGAAGCCCTCGGTCGTTTGACCGAGGTTCGACGAGCCGCTTCGGATCATGAAGAAGTGTTCGAGCTGCTCCAGCGTTCGATTGTCCTCCAAGACGATCCTGATCAACTTCGAGCGCTTAAGTTCGACGCCGCAGAAATCGCGAGGATTCAGCTTGGACGTTTGGACGATGCCATCGACATTTTGGAAGAACTCCTGAGCGAGGATTCCCAGTCTGCTCAAGTGATCAGTTCCCTTCAGGCGGCCTATGACGCCAGCGGACGGTATGAGGATCTGAGCAATCTGATTAACAATCAACTCGAAGCGAGCTCCGATCCCGATGTTATCTCGGCTCTCAAGGTTGGCTTGGCTCGTTTGCGACGGGAGCAGTTTCAGGACGATGCAGGGGCGATACAGCTTCTCGAAGAAGTATATACGTCGGCTCCGGATCATTCGGAGGCAGCCGAGTTCCTTGAGCTCATCTACACCGAAGGTGAGAAATTCGCTGAACTCTCCGATCTGCTCGAGCGTCGCCGACAGTATGCGCTCACTGTGGGAGATGAGGAGTTCAACCTGGCGTTGCTTCACCGCATCGCTGAGGTCGCCGCGTCGAAGCTGGGCGATTTGTCTCAGGCCATTCGGTGTTGGAGTCAGATTCGGTCCTTGGACGACTCCTCGGTGAACCGGGAAGAACTGCTCAGATTGCTCCTTTCGGCTGAGCAATCTGAGCAGGCCGCCACTTTGCTCGAAGCTATCTGCGATGGACTCGAGGGAGAAGCTGCCCTTGAACGGCGGGCCGAGCTGAGAGAGCTCTATCGCACGATGGGAGACACCGAGTCGTTGATTCGAACCGTTGAGGGCTCTCTGGCGCTGGCGCCGGACAACGAGGAACTGAGCGCCTTGCTGCGCAAGGAGTACGAACAGGCTGGAATGTGGGATCGCGTTGCGGCGACAATTGTCGCTCAAGCGGATGCCGCTGGCTCGGACGAAGTGCGCCTGGAACTTTATCGGGAGGCGGCGTCGATCCAGGCTCTCAAACAAAAGGATGCGGCCGCTGCCGTTGTCACTTTGGAGAAGGCAGCAGGGGTCGCTCCAGAGAACCGAGAGGTCCTACTTGAGCTTTGCGACGCCTACAGCGCCAGTGGGCGTGGCGGCGAAGCGGCCGAGGTGCTCGAGAAGATTGTCGAAAGCTACGGAGGGAAACGATCCAAAGAGCTTGGCGAAATTCATCGTCGCCTAGCGACCGCCTACTTGTCCAATGGCGACAACGAAAAGGCCTTAGCCGAACTCGACCGGGCTTTCCGCATCGAACCGGGCAACATTTTCGTGCTCAAGCAATTGGGTGAGGTAGCCATCGCATCGGGAGATATGAAGAAAGCGCAACAGATGTTTCGAGCGCTATTGTTGCAGCGTCTCGATGATAAGAGCCCGATCACCAAGGCCGAAGTGTTCTGCAAGCTGGGAGAGGTTCACAAGCAGCTAGGTGAGATTCCGAAGGCAAAGCAGATGTTCGAACGGGCTCTTTCGACGGACTCGAGTCTAGAGGCTGCGAGGACCGCTCTAGAGTCACTCTAGGGTCTGGAACCTTGAGTCCGCTTGGGCTCCGAACTGAAAAGCCCGCACTTCCTTGGTCGTGCGGGCTTTTTTCGAAGCTGGCGAAGCTGTCTTGAAAAGACGAGGCGTCGTGGATGCTACTTTTGAGGCAAGGTGCGTCCGATGTGCTTGAGCACTTGTTTGAGATCGGTCCAGACTTCCTTCTTGGCCGAGGGGTTGCGCAGTAGGTAGGCGGGGTGGAAGGTCGGCATGACCGCGATGCGCCCTTCATAGAGCCGAAACTTTCCACGGATCTTGGTGATACCTCGGGTGTCTCCCAAGAGACCCTGGGTAGCTGTCCCACCGAGAGCAACGATGACCTCGGGACGAATTAATTCGAGCTGCCTTTTGAGAAAGGGCGAGCATTTGGTCATTTCTTCGTCGTTGGGCTTGCGATTGTTGGGGGGGCGGCACTTTACGATATTGCAGACGTAGACGTCGTCGCGTTCAAACCCCATGGCCAAGATCATCTTGTCGAGGAGCTGGCCGGCCGCGCCCACAAAGGGATAACCTTGCTCATCCTCATCGGCACCCGGGCCTTCGCCAACGAAGCACAGACCGCTCGTTCCCTTACCGCGCGCGAAGACCGTTTGTTTTCGTGTTTCGTGCAGGCCGCATTGAGTGCAGTCGCGCACGAGTGCCTGCAGCTCCTCTAAGGTATCCCCCAGGACCGGAAGGCCGGTTTTATTAGGTGTAGGCGCGGGCGTCGCCGGGTGTCGGGGCGATGCCTGGAGCGGGGGAGCATCGAAGGGCGGCGCAAAATCTGACGCGGTCTGTTCGGTGACGGAGGGGGAGGACGGGGGGGCAACCAAAGGCTGGGCGTCCTGCGTCACGCGGTCGCCATCGCTGTTATCGCTCTTGACGAGCGAGCCGCGGTACTTCTGCAGGGATGCCGTGACGGCTTGTTTGAGTTCGGAAGCGGGGCGCGGATCCCGAGGAATGCCGGACGCGCCTCCGGCTTGCTGCCAGCTCAGATAGGCCCGCAACTGGGCAACGATCTCGCCGAGTTCATCGACGAGATCGGCTTCTTCTTCCTGAGCACCGTCCATAGACAGGAGAAGAGTTGAGCTTAGTCTTCCTGCTCGGACAACCAACGTTCCGCGTCGAGAGCCGCCATGCAACCCGTTCCCGCCGCGGTCACCGCCTGTCGATAAACCCAGTCGGCCACATCACCCGCCGCAAAAACACCTTCGACGCTCGTCTTTGATGTTCCTGGGGAGACCTTGAGGTAACCATTGGGGTGAGTCTCGAGTTGGCCTTTGAAAAGTTCGGTCATGGGAGTGTGACCGATGGCTACAAACAACGCGGCCACATCAATCTTCGTGGTTTCGCCCGTGTTTGCGTTTTTCGCCACCAGTCCGGTTACCTCCTCCTTATCTACACCGAGCACTTCCTCGATGGTATGGGAGAACAAGACCTTGATCTTGGGGTTTGAAAGGACACGATCCTGCATGGCCTTGCTTGCCCGGAACTCATCCCGGCGGTGAAGAAGGGTGACACTCTCGCAGAGGCCGGCCAAGTAGGTCGCTTCTTCCATGGCGGTATCGCCGCCGCCCACGATCGCGACTGCCTTGTTGCGGTAGAGCGCCCCGTCGCAAACCGCGCAGGCGCTGACCCCTCGGTTTTTGAGCTTTTCTTCGCTGGGCAATCCCAAGTAGTTGGCGCGTGCTCCGGTCGAGATGATGATCGCGTCGGCGGTGTGGAGTTCGTTTTCGTCCTCGCCCACCCAGACCTTGAAGGGCCGCTCCGAAAAGTCCACCTTCTGAACATCCGCTGTGATGAAGGTCGTTCCCTGACGCTCAGCCTGGTCACGGAAGTTTTGCATCATCTGCTGACCCGTGATGCCATCGGGATACCCTGGATAGTTTTCTACATCGGTGGTGAACATGAGCTGACCGCCAGGAATCAAGCCACCGGCGTTGAAGCCTTCCACGCAGAGGGGATTCAAATTGGCGCGGGCAGCATAAATGCTCGCCGTGAGGCCCGCGGGGCCAGAACCGATGATTAGGACGCGATGGTGAGGCGTAGTCATGGCCCGAAACTTAACCGGACGGGGCTGGCTGGCAAGCTTGTCGCTCACTAATTCTCGGTTGCGCAAAGAAAAAGCGGCACCTTGCCAGGTGCCGCTCATCGGTTTTTCGCCCCCTGCGACCTTAGAGGCCGTAGGTGAGGTTGAGGGCGGGGTGGATGGTCTGGCCCAGCCCCCCTGTGGGGAACATCAACATGAACTGAGCGTCGAGGTTGATCGCCAGATTGTCGCTGACCGCGTATCCCAGCTGAACCCCGGGAGCGGCGAAGATCAGACCATTGAGCTTGTAGAGATCGACTTCGAGCCCGCCGTTACTGGTTGCCTTGGAGTGACCGTCGGATTCGCCGTAACCAGCCTCTAGGTAGATCGTGGGCCGAAAGCCAGAGTGGGAAAGAGAGGTAAAAGTCCAACCGAGGCGAGCCGCTGCGTGCAGGGGAATGAAGGGGGACTCACCCTCCACCTTTGGACGGGTGTTCAAGAAGGCGACGCCGAGCCGCACGCCCGCCGTGAGATGATGCGTGATGGCGTAGTCGTAACCCAGCTTGATACGAAGTTGCCCCGCGGCGAAACCGACGCCGCCTCCGGCCGTTCCGATGTCGTTGCCTTTGTAGCGGCTGACCGGATCGTAGGCGTAACACTTGGTGCCATAGGTGTCGGCTCGGGCGTCCGTGCAGAGTTGCTCGCCGCCGTAGGTGACGAAGTCCATACCTGCGGTGAGGCTGAGCCAATGTTTTTTGAACTGATTGGCACTATCGCCGCCGGGATCGGCCAGAGCTGAGCAATAGCCGTCTACGCAAGCTCCAGTATCGCACTCTTCGTTTGTGGTGCAGGTGGGGGCCGTTTCGCATTGGCCCGCTTCGCAAAGCAGTCCGCACTTGCATTGGGATGAGTTGTTGCAGGCTGCGCCCCAATCGAGGTCGCCGCACACGGCTTCGCTTCCCGAGTTACATCCAGGAAAGTCGGGAGGGCAGTCGCTCGCAGAACTACCATCTGCCGCACAGGCCGAAACAGGCGTTTCGCCGGGAAAGGCGGGGGCAGCGCCGCCGGGGGAGAGCGTGATTGTGGCGGGCGCGTTTTTGCTACCGAACTGGTCGACGTACTCTCCGGAGCTGTCCTTGACGCCGATGTAGAACTTGAGCTCACCGGCCGTTTTCGTGTACTCGCAAGGGACCGTCGTCTGCCACTGACCCGCGTTTTCGTCGAGGGAGATCTTCTTCCATTCGGAACTACCGGGCTCTTGGAACTTGAGGAAGCCCTCGGCCACACTGGCGTTTGACGTGCAGCTGACCGGGATGGGCATGTTTATCCCAATGGGAGCGCCTTGGGGGCTGCACAACATGTCTCCGGGGGATCCTGCTGGCGGAGGTGCAGGTCCGGGGGGGGCTGCCGACGAGGCGGTTTCCTCCGGCATTTCCGGCATATCAGCGGGTTCTTCGTAGGTCTCTTCCGCGGGGGCAGACCCTGCTGCGGAATCGAAAGTCACCTTGGTTTCTTCGCTAGCCAGGTCGGCGTCGAGCTGAACGCTCGGATCGATGCCTTTGGCTTGGGCGAAGGCATCAGCCGCGCCTGCTTGGTCTTGCTTGCCGCTGCCGCGGACGATGCCTACGTACATCCACGCTTTTGCTTTGGTCTGGGGAGCGCACTTGTCTTCACAGGCGCTGATCGTCCCGGTCAGGAGGTTCTCGGCCTTATCAAGTTCCATCATGAGGTAATGGTTATTGATGGCTTCGTCGATTTTCTGATTCGCCGATGTGTCGCGTGTATACTGCGCGATGGCGGGGATCGAAAACAGCCCGATGACCGAGGCTGCTAGCAATCTGTGGATGACTCCGATTTTCACGTTTGTTCTCCGGACGGGGTGGTTTGTGAGGGGGCTGCGGTCGAGCGGACCGCTGTTAAGCGCCATTTGGGGGAATGGCGATGAGATGGAATTATTGCAGTTTTGCCGTATTGTTTATCGGCCTACTCTGACTTGGGCGACCGAGACGCTGGCTCTGTGCACCCAGCCTTTTGGCCTTCGGTGCGCATGAATTGCACGCGGCGATTCAGCGCCCGATTGTCTGCCGTGTCGTTGTCGACAATCGGTCTTTCTTCACCATATCCCTTCGACTCGAGCCGGGAGGGAGAGGTGCCGTGAGATACGAGATACTTGCGTACCGCAGCTGCACGGCGTTCGCTGAGAGACTTGTTATATGCGTCGCTGCCCCTGCTGTCGGTGTGACCCTGGATCTCGAGCTTGATGCTTTCGTTGCTGTTGAGCACCTCAAGCACGGCATCCAAGATAGGATAGCTTTCGCGCTTGATGACCGCTTTGTTGTACGCGAAGTGGATCTGTTGGGTGATCTTGACCTCGCAGTCGGTGACCACGACCAGCGCTGGTTTGACAGGACAACCGAGAGGCGCCTTTTCGGCTTGGCCCGGAGTATTGGGGCACTCGTCCTGCAAATCGGCCACGGTGTCCCGATCATTGTCGAGGTCGGGGCAGCCGTCCTGATCCTCGTAGCCGTCAGGATCTTCGGGATCATTGATGCACTTGTCATCAGCATCCAGCACCAGGTCGAAGTCGTTGTCGGGTTCGGGGCAGCCGTCTTCGTCCAGGTACTCGTCGACGTCCTCTGCAAGGACCACGCAGGCGTCCAGAGAGTCGACGATCCCGTCGCCGTCCGTATCCGGATCATCCGGGCAGCCATCCAAGTCCTCGAAGCCGTTGTAGATTTCTGGCACTTCCGGGCACTGGTCGTCCGGATCCAGGTAGCCATCGCCGTCTCGATCTCCCGGAAGGGGTTCCGTCGCGGGTGGTTGCCCCGTGCAATACTCGGGAGGAGACTGAAGCTGTGCAGCCTCGGCATTGAGTTCGGCGCGTTTGACGTGAGCTTCCGCGCGCATCACCGAGCCCTTGCGCAATTCAAGATCCGCAAATTGAGTATAAGCCCGTGCCAAGGCGAGCTCGCGGGGAGCGCACTTCATCGCTCCGTTCTTTTCTGCCTGATTGTTGAGCTCGTGCAGTCCCGCGATGCGCCCTCGAAGTTGGGGAGCCTTATCGCATCCGATCAGCGCGGTGGTCATGAGCGCGAGCGCAACAGCGCCTCGCATCGAAGTAGGATTCACTGCTTTGCCCCCGCCCTCTTTGTCTTGGCTACATTGACCGCCTTGATCGCGAAGTCGTCGGCTTCGTCCGACAATTCGGCGGCTGGACCATACTCGGCTTGGGCTGCCTGAACCTTTGCCTCTTGGAGTCGCGCTTTGGCGGAGTAGTACTCGTAGGGTGCGTGCTGCTCTGCGCCAAGCTCTTGGGCTTCGCGGAAGTCCTTCTCGGCTTGGTTGACCTTCACCAGGTAGAGCGTGTTGCCGCATCCTGAGGCCACCAACGAAAGGCCCATCAAGAAAGCAAATCGCGTTCCGCGCGCTTGGCCTAGGCGGAGCTCTTGCACGTCGGCTGATGCCTCGTTTCGGATTCCGGGAGAAGAAGTAGGGAGAGAGATTTTCATGGTCTGAATGATTGCCGGAAGGCCGAAACCTGTGAAAAAAGTACCAATTTGGCAGACTGTCCGTCAACCGGCCCTTGCAGTGTAACCGCAGTTTTGGCTCACCATGTGGTTAGATGGAATACATTGTAGTGAATGTTTCCCAACTGGCCCATCTTTGGACAATCTCTTTCCGCGCATCGTATCCCCCCAGATCAGTCACGCGCCAACGAAAAACGCCCCTTCCGTAGGAAGAGGCGTTTGCGAGATCGAGTCGGGGCAAGGTCACCGTCTCGATAGCAGGGATCCACCGAAAGCCCGCACTGCGTGGCGGCCTCCAAATGGCCAGAGCAGACCCAAGTCTATGGCTTCAGAGCCGACGATAGACGCCGACCACTTTCCCGAGCAGCATTGTCGAGCGGAAGTCGGTAGCGCGCACTAGAATCGGCGCCATGGCTGAATTCGCCGGCTCGAAGCGTACGTACTCTTTCTCGGGATAGTAGTACTTAACTGTGGCTTCGTCTCCGATGAGCGCCACGACGATTTCGCCGCGCTCCGCGCTCGACTGCTTGCGCACGAAGATGTAGTCGCCGTTCAAGATACCGGCCTCAATCATCGAGTCGCCTTGGACTTTTAGCCCAAATACGTCTCGTCCGCCTTTGACCATCATTCGGTCAACGTGAACCGTATCGATCACGTTTTCTTCGGCCATGATGGGTAAGCCAGCAGCGACGCGTCCCAAAACCTGAACAGAGACCACGTCCTCACCCGCCGCAGCCGCATCAGCTTCTGCTTTCGACTCTTCTTCGTCGACTAGACGAAGAGCACGACTCTTCATGTCTTCGCGACGTAGATATCCCTTGCGCTCCAAGGCGCGGAGATGGTCGTTGACTCCGTTCGTAGAACGGATGCCCATGTGCTCTCCGATTTCCCTTAGAGTGGGAGGGTATCCCCGACCTCGAATCGACTCGCGAATGAAGTCGAGCGTTTGCTCTTGACGTTTGGTGAGACCTTGCATTTGGACCTTATGGTACTGAACGGGTGTAAGCTAGTCAAACTTTCTGTTGACTTTTCGGATAACCGTCACCAGATGTGCAGTACTCGAGCCAGAATGGCCAAAAAAAGAGCAAGTTCGTCTGACACCTCCATCCAGGAGGAGGAATACAGACAAGCGGGACCGGAGAAGAGCCCGGCCGGTGGGACGCCTGGTGAAGAGGCCTAGTGCTGCGACCGTTTAGATTTGAGCGCTTCTTGGTCTGTCAGCGTTGAGAGACGGCTCGGTGTTCAGGAAGGGGCGCGGCACAAATGGTCGTAGCACTAGCGAGTTGAGGCTCGCTTCATCCGAATTTGTTCGAAGTCGACAGGAAAGTCAGTTTGTCGTTGGTTTCGCGCAGACGGGTGACGAGCAGACGCACGATCGACCACAAAACCTCGTAGGCAAGATCCTTGTTGATGAAGAGCAGGTCATCGAAACCGTCTCGGGGGACGGCCAGAAGACGACAAGTCTCGTGCACATTGGCGTCCGCGGATCGGGGCGATTCGTCCAAGAGGGCCATTTCTCCGAACATTTGACCCGGTCCGAGTACCGCCAGCGCTTCTTCGCCCATGCCTGGGACCTCGCGGCTGATGCGGACCTTGCCTTCCAAGATGAGGTACAACTTTTCGCCCGGCTCGCCGTGTCGGAAGATTTTGGAGCCCTTCTTGTGGTTTTCCTCGTGAGAAATGCGGGCAATGAGCTCAAGAGCGGGCTGTTTTAGCCCAGAAAAGAGTTGGATCCCTTTGAGCTGCTCGAGGCGATCGTTCATGAGGTCTTCAATTTATATTGAATCCTGTTCTTTGGCGAATAAACGGACGCGTGGTGCGACCCCCAGTCTGCTCACTAAGGATGTCCTTGGTCGGTCAGAACCGAGCAAGGCTCAGCGGGTGTAGCGAAGGGTGAACGGACGAGTTGCGCTCGCGACGGGGTTGCCCCACTTGTCTAAAGCGACTTGGTAGCCGCGGTACCGCATCGCGCACTGAATTGTTGCTCGAGCGAAGCCGTATCCCGGATCGGAGAGGATGGTTACGCTAGTGGGTTTGCCCTCTTTGGAGACGTTGACCACGAGCTGAACACGCGCCTGGTGCTGATTTTCGACATCCGCCTCTGGAGGGAAGGGACATGAGCTCCAGTAGGCGTCGTTGTTGCCTCTGCTTGCTGGACGTGACTTGTCGATGGCCGGTTGCTTGACTGAAGGAGCAGGTTTGGTGCCGGTACCTCCAGAGACGCCGCCAGCCTGGGCGTTGGGATTGCGGACCGCCCTTGTCGAAGTTCCGGCGCTGGCCGTGACGCCCCCGGCAAATCGGGTTCCCGTGCCTGAAATAAAGCCTTGTTCAGTGAGGTCGAGCGGGGCGTCCTCGGTTGGCTCGGCAGTGAGGACCTTCGCTGCTTCTGCAGCAGCTGGCGGGGGCGCTTCCTCAGGTTGAGTGTCCTCGAGCGGCTCCTCTGTCGGCAAGGGTGGGGGCGGTTCGGGCGGTGTTTCTGGCTGGGACTCGGGTTCTTCTTCGGGCTTAGGCTCAGGTTCTGGCTGGGGCTCGGGTTCTTCTTCGGGTTGAGGTTCTTCCTCAATATCGATGGTGGCGTCGAGCCGCTGAGCCGTGCGGAGTTGCACGAGCTCGACGAAGCTACTGATTTCGAATGAGCCGAGCGAAGCCGTGCTCGCTCCCGATGCGTGCACCAAAAGGGCGGCAAGCCAGGACAGCCACCAGGCGCGCTCGGCTCCGCGCCCCAAAGAGGCCATTCTTTCAAAGGGACCCTGCTTCATTGTCCCTTCGCTAGTACTCAATGCCCGGGGCTTTGAGGTAGAGACCGGTTCGAGGGACGAGCTCATCTTCGACAAGGTGGGCGTGAAAAAGAAAGGGGAGAGAGCTAGGGGGCGGCGGGAGCAGGTGTGGTGTCCGCTTCCTGAGTGGCGCCCGTAGGGGAAACCGCAAACGCGATCTTGGCTATTCCAGCACGTTTGAGCAGGTCGAGCACGTGAATCACCCGGCCGTGCTCGACTTTCTTGTCGGCCCGAATTACCGCGCGAAGATCGGGGTTTTTGGCCCTGCCTTTTTTCGCTAGCTCGGTAATGGCGTTATCCGTGTCCACAAACTCTGAATCGACTGCCGTTTTACCGTCGGCACTCAGTTCGACGCTAAAAATGGTCTGAATGGCGTCACCCTTGGCGGCCTGGGGCAGATCCATGGGCAGTCCTTGGGAATGAATGATGCGTGCCGTCACCATGAAGATGATGAGCAACACGAGCACGACGTCCACCAAAGGTGTGACGTTAATGGCCGAAATCAAGCCGTCGTCATCGTCGCTTGAGGCTCCACCCGCCATGATTAGTCCTTCGCCTCAGCGGCCTGGGGCAACGAAGCACCCTCGCCCACTAAATAGCTCATGAGGACGCGGCTGAGAGCCTCGGTATTTGCAAGGATAGCGCGGGAGTGGCGTTGATAATAGTTGAAGGCCACAACCGCTGGGATTGCCACGGCGAGGCCGACCGCGGTGGCAACGAGCGCTTCGGCAATGGCTGCCATGACCACCTGGGGCGCGCCGCTGCTGGCCTGAGCGGCTTCCGTCGATTCGGACGCGAGTCCTTCGAAGGCCTGAACCACGCCGATGACCGTGCCGAAGAGACCGATAAAGGGTGCGTTGTTGCCCAGGGTACCGAGAAAGGCCAATCGTCTTTCCAGTCGCATTTTCTGCAAAGCCTTTGCGCCCAGCATGGCTTCTTCGGCCGCCTGAGAACCGCGGTCCGCTTCGTCCATTCCGGCGAGAACGACCGCGGCCTCAGCACTGGGCGAATCTTGCAAAGACTTCCGGGCCTTGTCGAAGTCGCCCTTGCGCAGCGCTTCTCGGAAGCGGGACTGCAGCGCGCTGAGGTCATCGCGCAAGGACAGGTAAAACCAGCCTCGTTCGAGCATGATCGCTACGGACACCACACTGAGACCAATGAGTAGCCACATTACCCAGGCTGCTCCGAAGTTGGTCATGAGCCGTTGGAGCCATTCGACAAGATGCATAGATTCAGGTCCTCTTGAGTTAGGGGAAGCTAGACGGCAAGAACCGCTCAGGGGTCAGGTTCATTCCACGCTCACCGCGGGGGCTCTCGGCTAGCATAAAATCCAGGCCGTGGCTCTACGAATTCCAGGGCAAAATGTCGGTGGGGGGGGGGCCGTCTTGGGGGGCGACTCGTCGCCCGCTACCTCTCATTCGCGACTCGGCCCTCAGGTGGCCCCATCACGACCTATATAAGCATTTCAAGCTGATTCGTTCGTGCGCGCGCCTCGGTGAGGTCACGGCCGACTACGGTGACGTGGCCGACCTTGCGTCCTTCACGGGGCGACTTGCCGTAGTCGTGCAGATGGGCGCCCGTTAGCGCTAAAATCTGCGCGGCTTTGGGTACCGAGCCGATCAAATTGGTCATCACGGAGCTTCCGCGCGCTTCGGTACTGCCAAGAGGGAAGCCGCATACGGCCCGCACGTGGTTTTCGAACTGGCTGGTGACCGCGCCTTCGATAGTCCAATGCCCGCTGTTGTGGACTCGGGGGGCGAACTCATTGGCGATCAACTTTCCCGAAACCTCGAAGAGTTCCAGGGCCAGGACTCCGACGTAGTTCAAGTGATTCATCAAAGTCGAGATGAACCGCTGGGCAGATTGCTCGACTCGTTCGTCCAAATCGGGGGCAGGGGCGAGGGTGGTTCGCAAGATCCCCTCGCGGTGAATGTTCTGAACCACAGGGTAGTTGACGAACTCACCCTGAGCCCCGCGGCAAGCCACAATGCTCAGCTCTCGGTCGAAATGAATGAG
Source organism: Polyangiaceae bacterium (assembly GCA_050300635.1). Taxonomy (GTDB): domain Bacteria; phylum Myxococcota_A; class Polyangia; order Polyangiales; family Polyangiaceae; genus NIC37A-2. Next base: position 70,629 of record JBNKYC010000010.1, on the reverse strand, counting down.
CTGCTCGGCAATTGCAGGAGCACCCGCCAGTGTTGCGTATTTTTTTTCGAGCTCCGCTTCGTCTAAAACGACCGCCTGTCCCTTCCCGTCGTAGCCGAAACGGCGCGTCTTGAGCACCATCGGTCCTAGCTGGGTGAAGGCGGTGCGTGCATCGGCCAGGTGATTGACCGACAGGAAGCGAGCCGTTTCGATACCCAGCGACAGGAAGGTGTTTTTTTCGGTCCAGCGATCTTGTGAAACACGAAGAGCTTCAACCGGAGGGTACACTGGTCCCTGTTGGGCGAGTTGGGCGGCGGCTGTGTCGGGGACGTTTTCGAACTCGAAAGTGACCCAATCGCAATCAGCAAGTCCTTGTAGTCCGTTTGGGTCATCGAAGGGCGTACAAATGTGCTTCGCGACGTGCCGTGCCGGGGCTTCTTCATTTGGGTCGACAACCGCTACGTCGATCCCCAAGGGATGGGCCGCCAAGGCCAACATTTGGCCGAGCTGGCCTCCTCCTAATATGCCAAGTCGCTTGCTCATGATCGTATCATCAAAAAAGACGGCGTTCTTCTAGGCTTCAAGTCGCGGATCAGGGACGTCGAGCACGCTTTGAGTTTGCTCGTTTCGAAAGCCGTCCAGGCGCTCCGCCAGATCTGGGTCCGTGAGCGCTAGGATCGAGGCGGCAAGGAGGGCCGCGTTTTTTGCCCCTGCCTGGCCAATAGCAAGGGTGCCGACGGGGATCCCCCCGGGCATTTGTACAATTGACAATAGCGAGTCGAGACCACTGAGTGCCTTGCTTTGAACGGGGACCCCGAGGACAGGAACAATGGTTTGTGCGGCGACCATGCCAGGAAGGTGGGCGGCGCCGCCGGCACCTGCGATGATGACCCGGAGCCCGCGCGAACGCGCTGACTTCGCGTATTCGAAGAGTAGGTCGGGCGTCCGATGGGCTGATACAACTCGCACCTCACAATGAACACCTAATGCCTGAAGTTGCTCGTAAGCGGGAGCCATGGTCGGCCAATCACTTTTGGAGCCCATGATGATTCCGACTAGAGGGTGATTTTCGTCTGCCAAGGGACGTGTGACCCTAGCTTCCGGAGCCGACGGGCTCAAGTTCTTCCCGGTGACCGCCTCCTTCAGCTGTGATATGGGCCCTTACGTGGATGAACTCACGGTTGCCGCTGTCGGGTCTTTGCTGTCTCTGAGCGTGGTGGCCTGTGGGGCGCCACCGCTTGCTGCATCCACGACACCGCCGCCAGCTTCGGTTTCGTCCCCTTCCTTCGCAACCTCAATCGAAGCAGTCGAGCTTTCGGTCGACGAAGTCATGATTGTCGATGGACTGCGGCGACACGTCCAAGCCGTTGCTTTTGAAATTGGCGAGCGTAACGGAGGCAAAGCCTGGGAACTCGCAGAGACGGCCGACTACGTGGCGACCCAATTGGAGGGGTTGGGCTATCATATTGAGCGCCAGGGCTACGAGGTGGGGGCGGCTTCTGCCCAGAACCTCACTGTTACGATTCGAGGCGGAAGCCGCGGCTATCAGGTCTTTTACGTAGGCACTCACTATGACTCACCTCCCTCGATGAGAGGCGTGGACACGGCTTTGACCACCGCCGCTTTGCTCGAGCTGGCTCGACTGATGAAGGGGGCGCGGTTGGAGCGTACTTTGAAACTTGTCTTCTTTGCCACGGGCACGAGCTCGACGGGGGACGACCAAGGTCGAGGAGCCTGGCATTTTGCCCGTCGAGCCGCGCTCGAAGCGACAAAGCCTGCTGACGAGGGGCTCCCGGAAGCTGTGCGCAAGGCCTCGGAAGTCGAAAATTTCGGCGCTTTGACCCTGCAGGCTCTAAGGCCCCTTAGGTCACCTGAGGCTGCCCAGCCTGATATGCTTGAGGTTCCTCTCAGTTTGGATACCGCCGCGTGGAAGTTCGAATCTTTGTTATCCAAGGTCATGAGCGATGAGGCGATGCGTACGTCGTCGATCCCCCTTCACACATCGAAGAGCGATAGCCTCGCTATGAGCGAGGCCGGCATTCCTACCGTGCAGCTCGGAATCGGCCCACGGGGAGAAGCTCCTGCCTCCGGAATACTTACGGAAGAGGAACTCGAGGCCGCGGGCCGGGTGGTGATGAAAATTCGACAGGCATTGGGTGATATTCTGGTCGAGCGGGCCACAAATGACGCAATGGTGACGCCGGGTTTGCCCTGAGTCGGCTAAACAAAGGCCGCACAAATGGCGTACATTCTCACGTTTTTCATCGCTCACTGGATGCTGAGCGTTTTTTGTCAAACCTTCTTCCTTCATCGCTACGGCGCGCACCGTATGTTTTCGATGAATAAGTTTTGGGAGCGATTCTTCTACTTCCTGACCTATATCGCTCAGGGACCGAGCTTTCTCGACCCGCGTGCGTATGCGATTTTGCACCGCATGCATCATGCCTATAGCGATACCGAGAAGGACCCGCACTCACCCCTTTTCTACTCCAACGTCGGCACGATGATGTGGAAAACGAAGGCGAGATACGATGACTTCGCTTATAACCGCGTGGAGCCTGAGGCTCGTTTCGATGGCGGCGTTCCGCAGTGGGACGCCCTTGACCGCATCGGACAGAACTGGTTCTTCCGGATTGCTTGGTGCGCCGTCTATGTGGGCTTCTACGTCGCCTTCGCGCCCAGCGCCGGGTGGTATGTGCTTTTGCTCGCTCACTTTATCATGGGCCCTATCCACGGAGCGATCGTCAACTGGGGCGGCCATAAGTACGGCTATCAGAATTTCAACAATGGCGATGCTTCGCGCAACGCCTTGTTTATCGATTTTTTGACCCTGGGTGAGTTGTTTCAAAACAATCACCACAAATTTGGCATGGCTCCCAAATTCGCCGCCCGTTGGTTCGAAATCGATCCGGCTTGGTACGTGATCAAACTCTTGGATATGGTCGGAATCGTCGAGATCACTTCGACTCAAAAAATGCGGTATCCGGCTCCGGTTCATGAGGGCGAAGGGCAACCGAAGGCCTTCCCTCGGGATGGTGAGGCGGATCTTTCCGTAGCGGCCACTTGAGGCATTCGAAGCTGACCTGGCCCAGTTCCGTCAGCAAAAACCGAGTCGTTTTACGACTCGGTTTTTTTTCATTTAAGTCTCGCAGCACCGATCCGTTCTATCGAAATGCCCGTCGAAGGAGGCAAAAATGCTGGACCCACTCAATACCAACGTCCGCGTGAATCAGTCGCCTGGCATGTCCCCCTCAGAGACCAAGGTCGCCGAGGTGGCTCCTGTCCAAAGGATGGATGCCGATTTGAACTCGCCGAGGCAGGAGCGCACTGCCCCGGCCGGTGAAGGTCCGCCTGCGGTGAAGCTCGATATTTCTGAAGAGGCGCGCCGTCTCGCTAGTGCTGCTGGCCAAAATGAAGTCGGGATGGAGCGTCCGTCGCAGGAGGCGAGCTCCAACGATGTTGCTGATGTCGCCGTTGGGCAGAACAACGACCAACTCGGCATGACAAAGGATGCCGGGCTGCCCGTGGAGGCCTAGGATACGTCTCACACCGGAAGTAGCTCCGCTCCGGCTCACCGCAGGAGTGAAGCAAGCGTTGCGGAGCTTTTCCTCGTCGTATGTTCGATGTACCTGTGCCTCGTTGCGCGCATCTCGCCACCCTGTGGGTTACGAAAAACGTTTTAGGCTTCGTTGACCCTCTTTCGGGTTGTTTGTGGCTCGGGGTGTACGATTTCGACATCCCGGAAAGGTGCGAGGCTGAAGTTGGGCTCGAGGTCACGTTTGGGGGGACGGTGCTTGTCCCACCACTTCTCTGCCTCGTCGCGCGTCCAGGGTTCTCCCCCCGCATGAACTGAGCGCAGGCTTTCGGAGAGCTCGCGCGCGGAGTTCGGGCGCTCGGCGGGTTCTTTGCTCAGACATTGGGCGATGAGGCGTTCAAACTCCGGGCTCACCAAAGGGGCTTCTTGCGACAGCATGGGGAGTTTGCCTTCGATGTGCTGCACCATATAGCCCAGCTGGGTGTCTGCGCGGAAAGGGGGACGTCCCGTCAGGAGCCACCACGCCACGCATCCCAGTGAGTAGAGATCAGTGCGCAAGTCGAGCGAATGGCCCATGGCCTGCTCGGGTGACATGAAGGCAGGAGTGCCCAGTTGATGCTCCGGATTGGTGATGCGTCCTAGCGGGTCGGCAGGCAACGAGGAGTACTTCTTGGCCTCTATGGGTTTACGCACAGTCGGCGCATCGGGATCGGGTACTGTGGCGTCCAGGGCCGGTCGGCTGGGTTCGGCATAAATTGGGGCCTGGAAAACAAGGCCAAAGTCGAGCACTTTGACGATGTCTACTTCTTCGGCCTCGCGGCACAGAAACAGGTTTGCTGGTTTGATGTCGCGATGAATGAGTTGAGCTTCGTGGGCCTCGCTCAGGCTACCGCAGGCTTGGAGCATGATCTGCCGCACTCGATCGGGCGACTGGCGACCATGACGGGTGACAAGGCGGCTCAGATCGATGCCATCTAGGAGCTCCATCACATAAAACAACGTCCCTGACGGAGTCACACCGTAGTCGAAAAGGGCGACTGTATTGCGCGAGCGCAAGCCGGCGATGGCGCGCGCTTCACGTCGAAATCGCTCGCGTTGCTCTTCGCGCTTGTCGTCGTTGTTTTCTCCAAGTTTGATCAGCTTGATGGCAGCTTCTCGCGCGAGCAACCGATGGCGCGCGCGCCAGACCTCGCCCATGCCGCCTTCACCCAGCATCGAGATGAGCCGGTAGCTTCCCAAGTCGCGGACCTGTTCTTGGGCTCGCTCAGCCGCAGCCTGTGCTTGGCTAGCCTGGTGTTTTACCTTGAGGATATTGTGGGCGAGCCACCAGCCCAAGGCCACCGAGAAGGCGAGGGCGAATCCCCCAATGTACAAACTACGAGCGCGGTGTGTGTGGAGCTCGTGGAGTATGCTCGATTCGTCCGAAAAGCTTGCCACGTACCACTCGGGGCCGCCACTTTCGACTCGCCGCACCGAAGCCAGCATCTTGGTCTTGCCTGCAGTAAAGCGATGGAGCTCGATATTTCGCTCGGGGCGCGGGCGTTGAACGATACTTGCGATAAGGGCGCTGAGCTCGGGATCGCCCAAGGACTTGTGGGTGATGACTTGTCGTGTTCGAGGTAGGGCTGCGAGTTTGTCGGCGCCGAAGGGATAGGCCAACACGACCCCTTCCGGTGAAAAGACGACCGAATGGGCGCCTTCCTTTCCTGATTCGCCGGCCGCCATAAACGCCGTGAGTGCTTGCACATCGAAGTCGACGCCCACGACCCCAATGAGCTGCTGACGTTCTTCGTCCTGGTACAGAGGTAAGGCCCGGGTCACCCCTGGGTGATGATTGAAGTAGAAGACGTACGGATTGCTCCAGACTTCCGCTCGGGTTTCCTTGGCTTTGATGTACCAACCGCGCGTGCGGGGATCAAAGGCCGAGCTGCGTGAAGAGGTCTTGGTGAGTTGACCTCCCAAGATCGCGTAACTCGTCGAAGTGCCGTTGGCCGCTCGTTGAAACTCAAGCTGTCCGTCGCTCGATGACGATGGGCCCACTCCCCAAAATTGACCGTCTTCAAAGGCGATGTAGGCCTGAGAGATGGCCCGACGCGCGATCAGAAGGTCGCGCATTTGTGCGGCCACGGCTGGTAGATCGGTTTCTTTGCCCTCCGTGAGGCGAGCCAGCGCTTCGAGTTCCTGAAGGAGAGGATCGGCTTGGGCCAGCGCTGATTCGACGCGCAAAGTCGAGGTCGCCGTTTGTTCGACGAAACGTTCCTTGACCATCGTCTTGCTTGTCGCGCTGAGTGCAAGCTGTCCTATCAGAGTGAGTGTGACTCCCACGATCATGACCAGTAGCGGGACCATCAACATAACGCCGCGCGGCGAGCCTATTATGTTGCTCCATCGCGAGGGGGGTGACGCGGGGGGTAGACCAGGTTGATCGACCAGGGTGATCGTATTCATGGGCGCTTGCTCTGGCGCCTTCTTTGACTCAAAAGCGGGCTTTGGGGGTGTATTGTCCCGGGCTCGTGTGGGCCTTTGCTCAGAAGCTCCGATTGGGGTCGAGTCTCGCGGCTTAATCATGGTTTCTGCCCGCGGGAGCTTGAGCTAGCTCTTCGAAGAAGCGGGGCACAACTTCGCTCGCGGGACCGTAGTGGGCCTCGTCGAACAGTACCGCGTTTTTGGAGGGGTCGAGATTGAGCTCTACCGTATGAGCGCCAGCGGCCTGGGCCATTTGAAAGAACCCGGCTGCGGGGTAGACGTTCCCCGATGTTCCTATGGAGACAAAAAGATCGCAGCAACGAAGGCGCTGCGCGATTTCGTCCATAAAAAATGGGACTTCGCCAAACCAGACGATGTGCGGACGCAAGGTTCCCCTCAGGTTGCAACAGGGACAGAGCACTGTGGGATCGCAGTCAAGCTCCCATGGGGTCACCAGGCCGGACTTCATGCAGCGCATCTTGAGTAGTTCGCCGTGCATGTGCCGGACGCCTTGGCTTCCTGCTCGCTCGTGGAGGTCGTCTACGTTTTGGGTTACGAGAAGAAATTCGGCCTCGTCTCCTTGCTCCATGACGTGAGCCTCGAAAGCTCCCAGCGCTTGATGGGCCGCGTTGGGCTGCACTCCGGGAGTTGGCTCGTGTCCTGTGAGTTGGCGGCGGCGGGCGTTGTAAAAGCGGTGGACGAGATGAGGATCGCGTTCGAATCCCTCCGGCGTTGCGACATCTTCGACCCGGTGTTCTTCCCACAGCCCATCCGCGGCGCGGAAGGTTTGAATACCAGATTCGGCCGAAATTCCTGCCCCCGTTAGAACGACGACGCGCCGGGCGCGACCTTCTGGTCTCTGCTGCTGTCCGTCCATCTCCCTCGTGACGTGCTTTCCTGCTGCGATCCTTCTAGCAGGTTCGGGGCGACGGAAAACACCCGGGCGGCATTCAGGGGGAGGGGGTTGGGTCGACTAGCTGGGGAAGCGGCTTCTGAGCTGCCGCATCAAGGCGCGTTCTGAGCGCCGGTAGAGCGGGTAGATCGGGTTCGGCCCAGTCCAGATCCTCGATGTCCTCGGCTCCAATGAAGCGGAGCGCTAAATGGTCCCTTCTTTCGATGCTGGACTGCGCATCGGCCAGGGAGGCTGCATAGACATCGAGTATGACAGTGTACCCGGGGGTATTGTGGACGCCTCGACCTAGGTGAGGCCCGATAAGGGCTTGCACGCCCAGCTCCTCGTCGAGCTCGCGTTTCAGCGCCTGCTCAGCCGTTTCGTTCTCTTCGATCTTCCCTCCGGGAAACTCCCACTTCTCGCTGCTTGAGCCGCCTTTCGCACGCTTTCCGACCAGACATCGGTTTCCGACGATGAGAGCGGCTCCGACAACGTATACTTTTCGTTGGGTCATGGGGGCTTGTCCTTTCGTTAGCGAACGGTAGCGGTCACGATCACTCGCTGAGGTGCCGGGTGATCTTCGAGTGTCCTTGATGGGTCTTTCGGATGGAGCGCGTCACGCAGCGAAACGGGGCCGCTCCATGGGGTGCTCCGCTGCTCCTCGGGTGTCGTCGCAATCGGTTCGTCGTGAAATAGCTCAGTGAGGCCAAGGCGCCGCATCCAAAGAAGAAGAGTCTCGAGAGTGGGCAAAAACCACACGTTGCGCATGTTGGCGTAGCGTCCGGGAGGACAAAGACTCCACCCTGGGGGGCCCTGCACCACGATGGTTTCGAGCAAAAGTTTTCCGCCTGGACGCACGAAGCTCATCAGTTGTTCGATGTGTTCAAGTGGGTTCCGTCGATGGTAGAGCACCCCCATCGAAGAGACGAGGTCGAAGGCGCGACAGTTGAGAGGAAACTGCTCTGCCGTAACGGGTATCATGCCGAGTGATGACCCTGGAAAGAAATGGCGCAAGGCCAAGAACTGCGCCACGTAATGCGGACTAGGCTCAAGCCCAAGCACTGAGGTGGCGCCACTTCCCAAAGCACGAAAGAGGAAGTAGCCGTTGCCTGTGCCCACATCGAGCACGGAGCGACCCGTCCAGTCGAGATTGAGATTCATGACCCGGGCCCATTTGAGATCGGATCGCCATTCGGCGTCGAGGAACAGGGAGCCGAGTTGAAAAGGGCCCTTCTTCCATGGACCAAAGGCGCGCAGGAACGTTTCGTCCTCGGCTCTGGTTTCGACCTTGGCCCATGGGGCAGGGCGATTGAAGTCGACTTCGCTGGCGCTGTGAGGATGGGACAGAAGCAGGCTCCACCAGCTTTCGAACTGTCCGTGACTCATCAAATGCTCGACGCCCTTTCGGCAGCTATTTCGGTAGGGCGGAAGGGAGGATGCTTCGAAGAGCTTTTCGAAGGGGCCTAGGCCGAGAGCCTGAAGTAGCTGATTTTCGACCGCGTCGTTCACGGGGCTCTTCCTAGCGACGGTTGCTTGTTGTGGCGACCTGATCTTCTAAAATACCTCTCACAACCAACCGGAAGTTGCGTGTTCGATGTACGCGTGCCTTGCTGCGCGTATTGTCGCCACCCTGCCGGTTATACGATGCGCTTTAGGCAATCTGTTTGATGGTGGGCGTTCCACGCATGGCGAGGGCCATGCCGAGGAGATCCCGGAGCTGCTCCAGTACAAAAGGGTCGACTGTTCCGTAGCTGAGCACGGCCAATCCGACTTGGCGTTTCTGAGAACTGAGAGGCAGCAAAACCACGTGGGTTTCGCCCATCATGGCCGAGTCTCGTCCCAGGTTCTGTATCGAAACGACTTCCCGACTTTCGGCGCGACTTGAAGAGCGAGCTACCACGCGTAATTCGTTTTGGCTTCCTTGGGAGACCACGAACTTATTGATTCCGAACATGGGGAGCTGTTCATCTAAGGCTACAGCAAGTTCGCTGAGTTCAGCGCCGTGAGCGCGGTCTAGGCAAGCTCGAGCGACGGCGCGCAAGTGATGGGCCTGCTCGGTGTGGCGAGCTCTTTCCGAAAACAAGGAGCGGTTGGCAAGGGCAAGGCGGCCTTCTTGGAACGCGTCTTCCAAGGCGATGGTCATCGGGTCGTGGGGTGTGAGGCATTTGAGAACGCGCAGGCGAAGTCGTGTGAGCACTTCGTGGCAAACGTCAATGGCTGTCTCGCCCGAACTTCGACTCAAGTGAGAGATCTTGCTGACGAAGGCGCCTTTGTTTCCCCGGTACTCGTCCAAGACCGACTGAACCAAGGACTCTGCCCAATCGGCTTCAGCTGACAGGCGCCCGCGAGCGACATGCAAGATCGAATCGGCAATGGGGAGTTTTTCGTCTTCGAGGCTGTGAACCGAAGACGCTGCGCCGCGCCAACTCGTCGAGTCGTTGTGCATCTTGGGTGTACACCCGCAAGATTGGCGGGCGATGAAGTCAGGTAGAACCTCATCGCGACTGAGAATGGCCCCGGATTTGATACCGTCAAGGAGCCGATTTGTGGCTATTTCGGCTTGTTCGTAAACTCTTTGTGATACGGTTGTGAGTGGTGGGAGAGCGGTGTGCGCGTGAGGGGCGTCGTCGAAGCCCACCACGGAAATCTGCTCGGGTACCTTGATGTTGCGACGCTTTAGTTCTTCTAGAACGCCGAGGGCCGTATCATCGTTGACGCACACGATGGCGTCCAAGTCGTCTTCATCGAGGTGTCGGTCTTCGAAGAGGGTCACGACGGCATCGATCCCGGTTTCGCGCGCGAGGCCCCCGGGGATGAGGAACTTTTGGTCAACAGGGAGCTGGTGACGCTGGACAGAGTCGAGGTACGCCTGGCGACGAATTCTCGACTCTGTACTGCCCACCGGCCCATCAATGTAGGCGATCTTCTGGCGTTTGTGCTTCTTCACCAGGTGATCCATCACCTGCGAGATGCCGTGATGGTTGTTCACCGCTACACACATGGCCGCTGGGGTATCCAAACCGACGACGACCGCAGGAACGCGCGGCAAACTCCGGTAGAAGAGCTCGAACCCTTCGATTCCGCAGTAGTTGCTCAGAGCACCACCGAGCAACATCAGTCCGTCTATCTGCGCAGTTGCTAGGTGTTTGTAGATGAAGCCACGCGAGCGGCCAGGGTGTCCATCCTTGTTGAGCGCTCCCCCGGGGACCACAATCGTGCGCGCACCACGCCTTTCTGCGACTCTCATCGCGCTCTCGATGATCTCTACGTGATAATCTGACTCGATGTGATCGAGCAAAATTGCGATGAGCGGACCCTCGTCTCGCTCGGATATCTTGGGTGTGCTGATCACCTCGGATTGAACCCCCGCCATGGTCCAAGCATGCAACGTCTTGGACGCTCGGGAAAGTGGGGTGTAGGCCTACATGTACCCACGTGAAAACAAGCGAAGCTCTTCCGCGAGGAAGCTGATCGCCGGCTCTCTGGTCGTAGTTCGTCGATGTGTTTTGCGCTTGCCGATTAGTCAGCTAACCGCACGAACGATCAAGATTTGCCAAAACTAATGGGGTATTCGACTTCGGTAGGGAAGTATTTGCCCGCGCGGAACTCAAGGTTGGCAAAAACACCCAAGACGCATTCAACGACTTGCGGATCGGGCATGTTTGAGCCTCCGTCGGTGGTCTCGCTCACTTTGCCCGTTGAGTTGATGGTAAAGCGTACGTGGACTGTTCCGGCGAGTTGTGGCTCGCGAAAGGTGCCCATCACGTAACATTGTCTGATTTCGTCGCTGTGGCGGCCGATCGCGGCTTGGATTTCTTGCGGATTGGGAGCCGGTCCCGAAGCCTCTTCTCCCGCGGCCTCGCTCTCGTCCATGCCGTCGGGCGTACTCGCGGCGACTTCTTCGCGTTCGACCCTGGGCTCAGCGGCGACCTGACTTGGGGGAGTTTGGCTGCAGCCGAGGACGAGAGTGGCGAGGGTGAAGAAGGAGAAAGTTGTACGCTGCATGATCTGTCAGAACTTTCCGCTCGCTGATGGAGCGCCTGCGTAGCGCTTGCTACGCGTTAAGAAAACCTAACATAAGTAATCGGCTGAAAGACCGAGAAGTTTCGGGTCTATCTCGTTTTGGTACGATAAAAGGTGGACGACGGTAGACATGTAGGTAGCAGTGACGCGGGCGCCCCTTGGTCGGAGCTAGTGCTGCGACCGTTTCAATTTGAGCGTTTCTTGGTCTGTCAGCGTTGCTTTGGGGGGTTGCCGCGCGCGCTACCTCTGGTAGGCAAAGGTATGAGCAAGGCGGTTTTGCTTGTTGATCACGGTAGTCGCCGCAAGAGCGCTCATGAAGAGCTCATGAGTGCGGGCGAAAAGCTAGCGCAACAATTGCAAGAGCGGGGAAGTGCTCTATTGGTCGAAGTGGCTCATATGGAGATTGCTAGCCCTTCCATTCTTGAGGGGGTTGAGCGCTGCGTGCAGGCGGGCGCCGACACCATCTTTGTGGTTCCGTGCTTTCTTTCTCGCGGGCGACATGTGACCGAAGACGTGCCCCGTCTCGTTTTCGAGGCTGCGGCCAAGTACCCGGCTCTGCAGGTGCAGATGAGTCCCCCGCTCTTGGACCTTTTGGGTTTCATTCCGATGTTGGCCGAACACGTCGTCGAATCGATGGCGGAACCGACTTAGAATACTTCTTGCGGCCGGCAGAAGCTCCGCCGCCGCTTGCCCAAAGGAGTGGTGCACGCGTCTCGGCGGAGCTTTTCTTCGTGGCATGTTCGATGTGCGTGCGCCTCGCTTTGCGTATCTCGCCACCCTGCGGGTTATGAGGTGCGCTTTAGTTCGCAGTTCTCGTAGGGCCTTTCGTCAGGGAGCTGGCTTCGCTAAGCCCCCACCATGTCGACGAGGTGTTCGCTTGCGGTCTTGTTTTCTGTGCTTGGGCTATCGCTCCTGGGAGCATGCGCTCCATTGGCCCCTGGATCGGCTCTCGCAGAGACGGCTCAGAAGGCGACCGAGTCCGAAGGTGCTCAGAAAGAGTCAGCCCCGACTCCGAGGGCCGTTCCTCCTCAAAGTCTCAACTCGGACGAGAAAAAGGGACCCCTGTCTACGGCGACTGATGGAGAAGGGGCGCTGGCTAATATCGATGAGGGGCCCGATGTCTGTCCCTTGGATATGGTTTTGGTCGAAGGTGAGTACTGCACATCGATCGATAACAATCATTCCGTTGATGAGTACGGAAATACGCCGGGAGCTGGAGGGAAGGATATCGAGGTAGTCGAGCGGGAGTGCATCAAAGAGTGGTACGCTCCGCAAAATAAGAAAAGGGTCTGCGAGGAGTTTTCCACCAAGGGCGCCTGTACCGGAAAGATGGTGAAGAAGCGGTTTTGTATCGATCGCTACGCTTGGCCCAACAAGAAGGGCTTCAAACCCGAGGTAATGAATCGTTTTCACCAAGCCCAGATCAAGTGCGCGGCGGTGAACAAGCGCCTTTGCACCGAGAGCGAATGGACCTTTTCCTGTGAAGGGGAGCAAATGAAACCCTTTCCCTACGGTTATGTGAGGGATGCTAACAAGTGCCACGGCGACGAGGAGTGGGACAGCCCAAACATGATGAAGGTCGCTCAACGCAACAAGAAAGAGCTGAGGCGGCTCTATAAAGGAAAGCCGAGCGGACAAGAGCAGTGCAGAAGCGACTTCGGCGTTTACGATCTTCCAGCGAACACAGACGAAGTGGTCGCGAGCGAAACTTTCGAATCAGGTTGGCGGGGCAAGTACGACAGCGTTCACACCGGGGGACCTTGGTACAAGGGCGTTCGCAATCAGTGCCGTCCCAAAATCTACACCCATGATGAGGGGTTTTATTATTACTTTCTCAGCTTTCGTTGTTGCGCGGATGCCGGCGCGAAAGAGGTGGAGCCTCTGACTCCCAAGCAGAAGGAGCGAGGCTGGGATATGAAGCGGGTGGAGAGGACAGCGGGCATCACCGTCGAAGAAATGAAGGTTCTGCTAGAGAAGAAGAAGACGGATCCGACCTGTGGTTGCAAGACGACGAAGTGTCGCACTTTCTGCGGGACACTGCTCGGTGAGGACTTTCAAGAGCCTTCCTCTGAGCCGTCCCAGAAAAAGAAGTCGGAGACCGTGGCACCAGAAGGGGGGAAGCCCAAGGGGGCAACGGACAAGAAGCTAGGTTCAGAGTAGCTCGAGGCGCTTTAACTCGTCCTGCAACATCTTCCGACCGATGGGTTTGATCAGATAGCCGTCGCAGTTCTTTTTGAAGGCGCTAAAGATGTCCTTGGGGTCAGAGTTGCCCGTGGTCATCACGACTCGAGCCCTTTCGTGGCGTCGAAACCGACCGGCGTCGTCCTCGAGTTCACGGACGCGCTGCAGGATATCTTTGCCGTCTCCGTCTTTGAGACAGATGTCGAGGCAAATGAGATCGAACCAGGCGTCCGCATTTGAAGCGGCTTCGATTTGGGCTATCGCGTCAGCGGCGTTGCTCGCGGTAGTCACCTGAGCATAGGCGTCCAACAGTCGGGTGAGTACCGACTGGGCCACATGATCGTCCTCCACAATCAGGGCTTTCATCAATGCCCAAGTACGTCCTTGTCGCCCAGAACTTAAAAGATGGTTACGCCTCGAGCGTGCGGTTGTTATTTAGCTAGAGCACCTGAATCAGGCCCCAACAGATTCCTCCCGCGCAAGCACCAGCGAGCAGATCGTCGGCCATGATGCCGAGTCCGGGCGGTTGCAGGTATTGGACGCGATCGATGATCCAGGGCTTTGTGATGTCGAATAGCCGAAACAGTCCCCAGGCCAGGCCAAGGACCCAGAGCGGCCCATGCATCACGCAACCCATTGCGATGAACACTCCGGCGACTTCGTCGATCACTACGGAAGAAGGGTCTTTTTCTCCGAGTAGGGCGGCGCAGCGATTGCTGATGCCTATTCCCCCCAACGAAACGAGCGCGGTGACCGCCCAGTAGAGAGGGAGTGGGATTTCGCGTAGCGCGAAAAAAAAAGGGATCGCTGCGGCTGAGCCGCATGTTCCTGGGGCGTACTTGGAGCGCCCAGAAAGGAACCACTGCCCCAAAAGCAGGGAAAGACGATCGGACCAGCTGTGTTTCACTTGGCGCCAAGTAGCCACAGCTGGTCTCGTCGGCAAGATGAATCGGTTGGGCTCCACATTTGCCTCAAATCCCTGCAGTTGGATAAAAAGTAGGCCGCTCGAAGAAACGACCATTCAGTCAGTGACCGCACGGTCATAATATGGCACATCCAGGGAAAGGTCGGACCCTCACCCCGCTTTCCTCCCCTTCCCATGAGCAGCGTTGCCGCCCAAAGACGTCTTCTGGCCAAACAAGAGCGGCGCGCTTCGATCCTCGCTGCGGCGACTCGTATCTTCTCGGATCGAGGGTTGGCGGCGGCGACCATGGATGAGGTGGCGCGCGAAGCCGGTGTCTCCAAAGGGGCGCTCTACTTGTACTTCGAGAGCAAAGACGAGCTCTATTTGGAGATAGCGATATCGACTTTGAGCCAAGTCGTGGAGAAAATGGAGGCCACCCTGGGCCAAGCGATACCGACGGGCGCTCAACGTCTCCGAGAGTTAGTCCTCGCCTATGTCGATTGCGCGGTTTCCGATAGGGGACGATTTTCCGCGGGGATCGGTTGGTTGACGACCAACTACGCTGTTGACGAGCACTGCGCTCGGTTTCCTCTCTATCGCGGTCTTATTGAGCGTGCCCTCAGCTGCTGCGCTCAGGCTGTCGCTCACGGGCAAGAGGACGGAAGTCTTGCTTGGCCTGGCGACCCCAGGCGCGTGGCCTTGCAAATCTGGGGGGCAGCGCTCGGTGTGCTTCTTGTCGAACACAGCAGCAATGAGCTGGAACGGCGGGTGTCGGGGCTCCCCGAGCTGCAAGGGATGACCACCAACTTGATTGACCGGCTACTCGGACTCGAAACCATTACGCATTTCGCCCAGCAAGATTAGAACTCCATGAATTCACTCGCTCGACTCCTCATCAGAATCGCGCTCCCGCTGGGAGTGGTAGCCGCTGGTGTTATGACCCAAAAAGCCTTGGTGTCGATGAAGAAACCCGCTGAAGCCAAGGCTGCTCAGGAGGAAGGGGTCGTTGTCCGAACCCAGAAGGTCAGCTCGGTCCGGCAGTTGGTCAATGTTGCTGCACAAGGAACTGTGGTTCCTGCGCGCGAGATTTCTTTGCAGCCCGAGGTGCAGGGGCGAGTCGTCTATCGCTCTTCGGCACTCGTTCCTGGTGGTACCTTCAAGAAGGGTGAGGTGCTTCTGCGCATCGATCCGAGCGAGTATCGGCTTCGTGCTCAACAGTCGGCGACTGAAGTGGAGCGCGCGCTTGAGGAGCTGAAGTTGGAGCAGAGTCGTGGTGTAGTGGCCGAGCGCGAATGGTCTTTGATTGGACAGGACGCAAGTGCTTCTGAGTCGGGGAGAGAAGTGGCGCTGCGTCGTCCTCAGATGAAAGAAGCTGAAGCTCGGATTGCGCTTGCTCAGCAGGCAAGGGACTTGGCCCAACTCAACGTGGGGCGCACCACCTTACGGGCGCCCTTCAACGGTCTGGTTAAAAGTGGCCAGGTCCAGGTGGGGCAATATGTCAGTCCGAGCCTTCCCCTAGGAACGCTGGTGGGGAGCGACGAATACTGGGTCCAGGTTTCGGTTCCGGTGGAACAGCTCAGAGATATCTTCGTCCCGGGGTTCAATGCTCCCGAGGGCGAAGGCTCAGAGGTGACCGTCTGGCAGGAGCTGGGCGAAGAGCGCGTGGTGCGCAAAGGTAAGGTTGTGCGTCTCTACGGGGACGTGGACCCGATGGGAAGGCTGTCGCGCGTTCTCGTCGCTATCGACGATCCGCTTTCTTTGGCGATCGAAGAGAAGGAGCGCGGGGTACCCTTGCTTTTGGGTTCCTACGTGCACGTCGACATTGAAGGACACGAGATGGCGGATGTGATCGAAGTTCCTCGTTCGGCGGTTCATGCCGGGCGCTACGTCTATGTTTTTGGCAAAGATGGTCGCCTGAACGTGCGCGAGGTCAAGATCGCCTGGCGCAAGCCCGAAACCTACCTTCTCAAGTCGGGGCTTTCTTCAGGTGAAGAAATTGTTGTCAGCCGGCTAGGCACTCCCGTGGATGGCCTAAAACTCAGACGAACCAATGGTCCTGACGAGACCTCGAAAAAAGCCACCCCTCAGCCCCAGATGCACGGACAGGTGAACCCTAAAGAGCCTCCTGATGGACCGATGGTCCACAACGAACTGGGGGCAACCCCGGAGACTGCTCAATGAGCTCTTCTTCCCGGCCGCCGCCACGCGGACATACTGGCACGCGGAAAACGATTCGGGAAAACGTCCCCACAACTTCGACTTCTCGTCGGGGCGCCCTTTCGTGGATGGCTCGCAATCCCGTGGCCGCCAACCTGATCATGCTCGCCCTTGTAGTCGGGGGGCTATTCATGTTGCCCTCGATCAAGCAAGAGGTCTTCCCCGAGTTCGAACTCGACCTGGTGATGATCAACGTCGCCTATCCGGGTGCCTCTCCTTCTGATGTCGAAAAGGGGGTCCTGCTTTCCATCGAAGAAGCCGTGCGTGAGGTGGAAGGTGTGGAGGAAGTTCGGTCGACCGCTGCCGAAAGCCAGGGTGTGGTGAGCGTCGAGCTGCTTATGGGCACCAACCAGGCCCGTGCCCTTTCGGACATCAAGAGCGCCGTCGATCGGATCCAGTCCTTTCCCAAGGATATCGAACGTCCCGTGGTGAGCTTGGCTCAAAACCGCAAGGAAGTACTGAGTCTGATCGTGCACGGGGATACTGACGAGCGTGGTATTCGAACCATGGCAGAGCGGGTACGCGATGACCTGCTGGCGCTGGACGAGATCGACGTCGTCGAACTCTACGGAGCGCGTCCCTACGAAATCAGCATTGAGGTACCGCGAGAAGAGTTGCGACGCTATGGCTTGACCTTAGACCAGGTTGCCTCGCGCGTGGGCGCAGCTTCGGTGGAGACACCTGGAGGCGGAGTCAAGACGTCTGGTGGTGAGATCTTGGTCCGAACTTCTGCAAGAAAAGACTACGGGCCCGAATTCGCGACGATCCCGATCGTGAGTCGAGCTGACGGTTCTCAGGTCCTGCTCGGCGACATCGCGCGAATCGATGACGGTTTTCGAGACACCGACCAGGAAGCTTTCTTCAACGGCCAGCGAGCGATCATGGTGAAGGTTTTTCGCATCGGGGAGCAGACGCCGATTGGCGTGTCCGCGGCCGTGCATGACTACTTGGACCAAAGCGCCGGGCGAGTCCCAGAAGGCATTACCCTTTCGACTTGGGCCGACATGTCGGAGATGTATTCGCAGCGCGTCGACTTGCTACGGCGTAACGGCATCATGGGTCTAGTTCTCGTGATGGTCATCCTGGGGCTCTTCCTCGAGGTGGGTCTCGCCTTTTGGGTGACTATGGGCATTCCCATCAGTTTTGCTGGTTCGTTGCTGCTCATGCCTGGATTTGATGCCTCGATCAACATGATCAGCCTCTTCGCTTTTATCGTAACCCTGGGCATGGTGGTCGACGATGCGATCGTGGTGGGCGAGGCTATCTATGCACGACGCAGTCAGGGTATGCCCTTCCTCAAGGCGGCGGTCGCAGGAGTGCGAGAAGTCGCCTTGCCTGTGGTCTTCGCTATATCGACGACGATCGTCGCTTTCGCTCCGATGCTCTTCGTTCCTGGCCCTTCAGGGAAGTTCTTCCGACTGATCCCCATCGTCGTCATCAGTGTCCTTCTGATCTCGCTCGTCGAATCGCTTTTCGTCCTGCCCGCGCATCTGAGTCATCCGGGGGGGCTACCGCGCCTTTTGGGACGAGTCCTGCTTTCGCCCCTCTGGGTGGTCCATCCGGGGTGGGCAAGACGGGCCCCCGAACTTGTGGCCGAGTATCAAGGTCGTTTCGCCTTGGGAGTCGAACGATTCACCGAGAAGATCTATCAGCCTTCGCTGATTCGGGCGGTACAGGCCCGGTACTTGACCGTGGCGGTGTGTGTGTTCGTGCTGCTTTCGACTTTGGGACTGATTGGGGGCGGCCACGTGAAGTTTTCGTTTATGCCCAAAGTCGACGGGGATGTGGTGGTGGCCGACCTCCGCATGCCTTTCGGAACCCCGCCTTCAGAAACCCGCGAGATTCTGGCACGCATCCAACGCTTGGCCGAGCAGACTGTTTCCGAATACGAAGGGGGAGACACCGCCGTGCGAGGCATGTTTTCTCAACTGGGCGATCGGGGGATCCTCAGGGGAGGCGGTATGGCTCGAGCGAGCGGGGCCGAGGGGGGGCACGTCGGTGAAGTCGCTGTTTATTTGGTTCCCTCCGACGATCGAAGCTTCAGTTCGAGAGCGTTTTCGGAAGAGTGGCGTGAAAAGATCGGTGAGATCCCTGGGGTCGAATCCCTCAAGTTTTCGTTCAACATGGGGCCAGGAGTCGGAGCTCCCATTGATATCGAGCTGGAGCACTCCGACCTTTCAGTTCTAGAGACGGCGGCTACCGAACTCGCAGAGAAACTGCGGGTGTATTCTGGAGTGTATGCAATTGATAGTGGTTTTTCGCCCGGTAAAGAGCAGCTGAACATGACGCTCAAGCCGTCGGCTCAAGCCATTGGTCTGACCGATGCTAGTTTGGCGCAGCAGCTACGTTCGTCCTTCTACGGAGTAGAAGCCGTACGCCAACAAAGGGGGCGCGACGAGTTACGCGTTT
Source organism: Polyangiaceae bacterium (assembly GCA_050300635.1). Lineage (GTDB taxonomy): Bacteria > Myxococcota_A > Polyangia > Polyangiales > Polyangiaceae > NIC37A-2. The sequence goes on along the minus strand of JBNKYC010000010.1, from coordinate 52,023 downwards.
ATGTTCGGCTGCCGGACGAGCAGCGTGAAAGTGAGTTTGATCTAGAGTCATTGATGCTCCGAGCTCCAGGGGGCGGAGAGGTTCCCCTCCTTGAAGCGGTCGATCTGGACCGGGGGCGTTCGTATACGGCCATTAAGAGGCGGGAGGCTCGCCGGGTCGTCAACGTCACCGCCGACGTGGATGGGATCGGAGCGAATGCCAACGATGTGGTGGCTGATCTGGAGACGCGGGTTTTGCCTGCCCTGGTGGACAAGTACGACGGGCTTCGCTTCAAGTATGGTGGCGAGCAAAAAGAACAAGCGAAATCCATGGCGTCCCTCGGGCGTGGTTTTCAACTTTCGCTCATCGGGATCTTCGCCATTTTAGCCGTAGCTTTCCGTAGCTACTTCCAGCCCATCATCATCATGACGGTGATCCCCTTCGGCATTGTGGGCGCTGTTTTGGGCCACCTGCTTCTCGGTTTCGAACTCAGCTTAATCAGTATGATGGGGGTGGTCGCCCTATCGGGTGTAGTGGTGAACGATTCGCTGATTTTGATTGATGCGATCAACAACTTTCGAAAAGAAGGAATGGGCGAGTACGAAGCGATCGTGGCTGGCGGAATGCGGCGGTTTCGGCCCATCGTGCTCACTTCGCTGACGACCTTTTTCGGGCTCGTTCCCATGATTTTCGAAACCAGTGTACAGGCGCGTTTTTTGATTCCGATGGCTGTTTCTCTGGGGTTTGGGGTCTTGGTGGCTACGGTGATCATGCTGGTCCTGGTGCCAGCGATCTATGCCGTGGCTGAAGACATCAAACACGCATTTTCTTCGATCAAGAGCCGGATGGTGCAAGTCGGCTCCTATTTGAGCGATCCGGCCGAATGAGAAGCCTTTAGGGAGTTGCAGAGCTGAAAATGCGCTCTAAACTCCGCGCTCCCCATGTCGGCCTCTTCTACTCCACACGAAGCCATTTCTCTTCCTCCCGCCCACTATGGCGACGTTTCGACAGACGTGACCTCTGCCATGCGGTCTCTGCGTCGTCCAGGCTCGGGGAACATCAGTTGCGCCGAGTGTCTCGCAGCGGCGGTCGGGGCACCCGTCCGCTTGACCGAGCTGAAGTCCGTTCCTTTCCAGAAAGGGCACCAGTTGCTCGCGCTGCGCTATCTTTTGGAAAACGGTGGCGTCTGGCTCAAGTACTTCTCCTGGCAAAAGCCGCTGGCCAAGTTGAGCTCAGAATCTGTTGCGCTCGCGCCACCCTTGCTGGAGCGACTCGTCGAGGCTCGATCAGCTGCCGCCATGTATACGACGCTTTCAAAGCAGCTACATGAAGGCAAGCTCATTGAGCTCAAAGAAAGGTTGAGCGACCTGGGTGCGCAGTCGGCTCTGGAGTTGATTGGCTTGATCCACCACGACGATGAGCAGCGTCTGGCCCTGCGCGCGCGAGTGCTCCAGGAAGGCCAGGCCCTAGTCGAGAGCGAACCGGAGTTTGTCGACCTGCTGTTTCTTCTGACTCAAGACTTATCGCGCTTTCCGTCCACTACCACCAGAGCGGGCGCGCTTCGTTATGTCATTGTGGCAGACAAGGGCGAAATGGGGACCCGAGCGGTTCGCGAGGCTTTGGCCCTCGGTCTGGTTCCGGTCGTGCTGTTTAGCAAACAGGACGACGACGGCTCGCTCCAGGTGCGCGTTGCTGAGGCGGGCGGAGGGTTTAGCATCCCGCTCCAGGGGAACTTCAGAGAAAGCTACGCAAACCCCGGCCAAATCGCCGAGAAAGTCCTGGCCTTCTACCAAGAGGAATTTGCTCAAGACTGGGAAAGCAAGTTGGAGCAATCGGCTCTTTATCCGGGGTACGGCCCGCTTGCTGAGAACACTGCCGCAATTGAGCTCTTCCGTCGCAATCAAATCGCCTTCATTGGTCCCATGCAGGACGTAGTGGAACGAGCGGGCGACAAGCGCAAGTTTAGACTGATTGCACAGTCTATCGATGAAAAGCGCGTGACGCCGGGTATCGTGATGGACGAGTCCGATCCTCAAAAGATTATTTCGCAGATTGAGGAAGGCGCTCGTGCCAAGAAGTTCGTATTTCCTGGTCGCCTCAAGGCCGCCAACGGCGGTGGAGGCCGTGGTCAGGTCGTGATTGGTGAGATGGAGGGCGTTTCGGCTGCGGTAACTAAGGTGCTGAGCGAAATCAAAGCCAATGGCTGGGATCAAGGTGTTATGTTCGAGCAGAACATTGCGGAGACAACGCACCTTGAAGTCCAGGTGCTGCGCGATCGTTTTGGCAATACTCGACACTTTGGCATGAGAGATTGTACCGAACAGCGAGCGTCTCAAAAAATTCAAGAAGAAGCTCCCCCCGCGCTGTTGCGAAGATCGCCCGAGCTCGAAGCCCAGATGTGCGACATTGCCGTGCGTATTGCTGATTCCGTCGATTACGTTGGCGCATGCACCGTCGAGCTCATGTACAAAGACGGCCACTTCTATCTACTCGAGATGAACACTCGCATTCAGGTCGAACACCCCGTGACGGAGGAAGCGCACCGCATCAAGAAAGGAGAGCAACTGTTGCCTCTCAACTTGGTCCAGCAACAGATGCGTGTGGCCTCGGGGTTGCCTCTCACTTTCGAACAAGCGGACATTGTTTGTACTCACGTTGCGCGCGAATTTCGTATCAATGCCGAGTCGTTCAAGCCGAACATCAAGGACCCGCGTGATGGAAAGTTGGGACTCTTTTTGCCGAATGCGGGAGTCTTTGATGAGATCGAGGTTCCTTCAGGAGACGATGTCCTCGCGAGCCTCAAGGGCTCGGGAGTGGAAGGGATCTCGGAGCTTGTCGTGCGCTATGATACTGGATTTGACGCCGGTGATGTGCTGCTCAACAAGGACCCGACTTTCGGCAAATTGATCGTTGCGGTGGCCGTAGACAAGAAGAAGCAAGCCGAAGCATTCGAACTGTTGCGTTTAGCTTCGTTGGGAGTGCTTTCTAAGATGACGATTGTGGGGCGTCAGGTGCTTCCCAATGGCAAAGTTCTTGAGGATCGACCGTTCGAGACGAATCTTGCCGATCATATCGACGTGCTCGAAACGGACATGCTCAAGGCTCATTGCGCGGAGGGCGCGCCTGCGCGCCACGTCAATTGGCTGATCGACGAATTACGAAGCCGAAGCGCATGAACGACGTTGACCGAGCGATCCGTTTGCTTGATGACGGTGAGGTTGTCGGTCTGCCCACTGAAACTGTCTATGGCTTGGCGGCGGACGGAACTCAAGCAGCCGCGGTTTCGAAAATTTTCAAGATCAAAGGTCGACCCTCTGGGCATCCGTTGATTTTGCATTTGGGTGAAGCATCCTGGCTGCCGCGCTATTGCGCCGGGCCCTGGGAGCGGGCCCAACGTTTGGCTTCTCAGTTTTGGCCTGGACCTCTGACGCTCATCTTGCCCCGAAAAGCCCAAACTGTGCCTGATGAAGTGACCGGCGGCCTCGATACGGTTGGGGTTCGCGTTCCTGACCATCCCGTCGCGCGGGAGGTGATTTTGGGGTTGGGCCGTCCGCTCGCAGCTCCCTCCGCGAATCGATTTGGTGGCGTCAGTCCTACCACTAAAGAGCACGTTCTGGCCGACTTGGGACAGGCTGTTCCTTTGGTCTTGGAGGGCGGACCATGCCGAATCGGACTCGAATCAACCATTGTCGACTTGAGCCGCGAGTCCCCCTATTTGCTTCGACCAGGGGCTGTCTCCATAGTTCAGTTGTCCGAAGTGCTGGGCGAAACCGTCTTGACGGACGATGGAAAGGGGCCAGCCGCTCCGGGTACCTTGGCGTCTCACTACGCGCCCAGTGCGCGCGTTGTCTTGGTCGACGCGGATGTGCTCTGGCCGGTTGCTCTTCGTGAAGCCAGGGGCTGTCGTGTTGGGGTGCTAGCGCTCTTGGGCAACGAGCCCCCGGCGGATTTTGAAGGTGAGTTGTATCGAGTTACGGGCGACTTGGCACAAGCCGCTCACGAACTCTACGCGGGACTGCGCTTTCTTGATGAGCAAGGCTGTGAACTCATCCTCTCGCCTTTCGCTCAACTTGAGGGGATTGGAGTCGCCATCAACGACCGCCTGGGTCGTGCTGCTGCGCCTCGCTCTTGAATAAAAGAGGCGCGCCGCAGAAGAGAACGCGAAGAAATAGTCCACTCGGCGCTTGCGCCAGGGACGCGCCGGTCCTAAGGCTGCGCCAGCTATGGGCCTAGACGTATTCGATATCGTTGCAGTCATTTTGGGCGTGATCTTCACGATCCGAAAGCTGGATGCCCAACGCCGGGAACCTGAAGAGTTCGCCCATGTGGACCGCGACGAGTTCTTGGCCTGGCGACGTCGCGAGACCTTCGTCTATTCGGTCGGCATGATGAGTTGCTTTGGCAAGGTGGTGGCCAAAGTGGTTGTGACTTCCTCCCAAATGGCCAACATGGCTGGTGCCTCGTGGCGCTTCCTCGGTGCGGCTATCGATATTCCCTGGTTCTTGATTACAATTTTTGTTCTCGTATCGGGGTACCGACTTGCTCTCTTGCGAGCCAAGCTGCGTATCGTGCTCGGCGGGTTTGTCGTGGCCGATGAGAGTGGACTCTCCAAGGAACTCAAAGACGCCATTGCGGAAATCAACGCTGCCGAATATGAGCGAGCCGAGTACCACCTCAAACAGATCGCGCTGGATGCCGATGAATCTCTCAGAGGCGTAGCCATTTACTATATGGGCGAGTGTTATCGTCGACAAGGGCGTATCGATGAGGCGAAGGACGCGTTCGTCGAGAGTCTCGAAATCGATCCATCCCTCAGACAACCTCAGGAAGCTCTTGAAGAACTCCGCACGCAGGAGACAGGCTCTTCTGAGGCCTGATCCTGCCCGGACGCCCAGCTTACGTCCGAGACTTAGGCAACTTCAGCCTTCTTGAGAGAGTTTTTTTTGGTGACCTTTTCCGTCGCCTCTGAGCCGTTGTCGTTCTCGGGGTGCGATGACGTAGGGGTGCCGCCTTCACTCGACAGTTCTTCTGCTTGCTCCTTCTCGGCGGCAAGCCGCTTCTGGAGCTCTTGGGGCTTGCAGGGCCGCCCCGTGAGATAACCTTGGATGAGTTGAGCGCCTCGACTCGTCACCGTGCGGAGCTGTTCGTGGGTCTCGACACCTTCGGCGACCAGCTCTAGGCCCAATCCACGCCCGATATTGAAGATCGCTTCCGCGAGTACTTGGGTGCGCGGGCTCTTGACCATCTTGGTGACGAAGGAACGATCGACCTTCAAGGTGTCGACACGAAATCGGTCAAGATAGCTGAGCGAAGAAAACCCGGTGCCGAAGTCGTCGAGGGCCAATCGGATCCCCATTTCGCGTAGACTATCCAAGATCGCCTCGGCGCGGGCGGGGTCCTTGACCAGAGTGGCCTCGGTGAGTTCCAGCTCCAATTCGTCGGGCTCCATGTGATGTTTGATCACCACCTGACGTACCCTTTCGACGAATCCAGATTGTTCGAACTGACGCCCGCTGACATTGACGCTGACTCGAGGCAGTGGGGTTTTCTGTTCTCTGAACTCAGCAAACTGGCGACATGCCTCTTCCATGACCCACATGCCGACCTCTAGAATTTCTCCTGATTCCTCCAGAATGGGAATAAACACACCGGGGGATACGGGGGTTCCGTTCATGCTCCAGCGCAGCAGCGCTTCTGCCCCAGCGACACTCCCGTCGGCGGCAACCTGCGGTTGATAGACGAGGTGGAACTCCTCCCGCGCGATCGCGGTCTTGAGTCGCTGCTCCATACGGTAGCGCTCAAGAGACTGTTCATGAATCAGCGGACTGAAGATGCAGACCCCGTTGCGCCCTTCCCGCTTGGCTCGATACATGGCGGCGTCTGCGGCGCTGAGCATCGCATCCACCGAATCTCCCGCCTCTGGATAGAAGGCGAGTCCCATGCTTCCAGAGATTTTGGCCTCTTGGAGGTCAAGCTCGAAAGGTCGCGCCAACTGCTGGCGACAGCGCTCGGCGATACGGAGTACGTCCTGGGGTGCCCCAGCGTCGTCGATCAGGATGGCGAATTCATCGCCGCCGAGACGAGCGACGGTGTCTTCCTCGCGGACCGCACGCTGCAGGCGAGTAGCGGCTTGCTGAATCAATGCGTCGCCTGCATCATGGCCGAGAGAGTCGTTGATGCCCTTGAATCCGTCGAGGTCAACGTACATGACAGCGAAGGGCTTGCTGCTGCGCCGCGCCCCCGCGAGAGCAGAGGCAACTCGTTCGCGGAAGAACACGCGGTTGACTAACCCCGTCAGCTGGTCGCGCATGGCCAGACGAAGCAAGCGTTTTTCGGTCTTTTTCCGTTCGACCGAGTGGCGAACGATGCGTCCCAGAGCTGCCCGAGCGTACTGTCCTTTTACGAGATAGTCCTGAGCACCGGCCTGAATGGCTTGTTCGGCCAAAGAGTCGTCGTCGTTGGCTGATACGACGACGAGCGGAACTGAAGATGCGACCCAAAGCAGCTCGCGTACTGTACGTATCCCGTCCGAGTCGGGAAGACGGAGGTCGGTGACCACGACATCGAACTCTTCTGAGCGGAGCAGGTCGCGGGCTTCGCGCACTGTTGAGGCCGTGCGCGTCGAAGAACAGAAGCCTGTTGCCTGGATCGCGAGATCCAGAATCATGGCGTCCGTCGCGCTATCCTCCACCAGTAGTACACGGACCTGGGCGAGGGGTGCTCGTTTGAAGTCTCGCGACAAGTGCGGCGGAGGAATCGAGACCGGTTCCTCCGAAAGTAAACGATGCAACAGGTCGGGTGAGACCGGCTTCTTGAGCTGGTGAATCACGTTGGGAAGCATCTGAGTGCTATCGACCAACGAAGCATCACCCGTGATGACGATGCAGGGAGTTGTTGGGCACGAGTGCAGTAGACGTTCGAGAAGGCTCTGCCCTCCGATCCCTGGCATATTGAGATCGGTGAGGATGTAGGTGTAATCCGTTGAATCAGTGAGTGCGAGGGCCTCTTCCGCGGATGCGGCCACGTCGGGCTCGAATCCCCAGGCTCGACAACACCTCGACAGTCCGCTGCGCTGAGCGGGTTCGTCGTCGACGATGAGGATCTTCCGTGTGGGGGTTAATTCCATCTCTCAAAGACACGAACGGACAACTTGAGTCGAACTAGAGTGCTCCCTGGGGTTTTCCTCACGGCCTGGAGCAAAAAACCGTATCACTAGCCAGGACCAAGTAATCAGTTTGAGGGAAGTGGTGGTTTTGTTTTTACTAGAATTTGTTCGTTATGACCGAATTGTTGGCTATCGAGCCGGTGGCTTAGGTTTTCGGGAGGGGAGACCGTCCACTCAGTTGGGTCAGGAATATACATGCCAAATGACGCGACAGCCCGAGTCCTCTTTGCCGGTGTAGCATCGGTCCAGGCGCAGAAAGTAGTCTCCCAGCTCGTTGGTGACGACGAAGCGCAGGGGTTCGAGGGTGGAGATCTAAAAGTCGAGCTGCTTGAGAAGATTGAAGAGCTGTCGAGTCGCCTTGCTATGCGTCACTACGACTGTGTTCTGCTGCCGATGGGTGATGACTCCATAGCCGTTGAGCAGACTGTCGCTCAGCTTCAAAGTGCGGCGCCGCTACTTCCAGTAGTGGTGCTTGGTGAGTCTGATCACCCGCAGGCCGCCGTTGGTGTCATGAGAGAGGGGGCAAGCGATTATCTTTCTGTGAGGCATCTGGATGCCAGAACGCTGCGGCAGTCAATTAGTGGGGCGGTTCGGCGAGGTTTCTATAAACAACAGGTGAGGGCCGCTCAAGAAGCTGCTCTCGTTGCCGAGAGAGTGCGCAAGGAGCGTCAGCTGCAAATACGTGGCTTTTTTGATTTCGCGGCGGTGGCCATGGCCCTTTTGGGACCTCAGGGAGATATTCTTCGAGCCAACCCCGCGCTGAAAAGTTTGTGTGGGTATGAACTCAGTGAATTGACTCAACTTAATCTCGAAAAGCTCATCGCGACCGAGTATCGTGCCACCGTCTGCGAGATGCTCTCGTTTCTAAGAGGCGGCGGTTGTCAGAACCAGGACGAAGAAGTGCAGCTTCTGGACAAATCGGGAGAGGTGATTTGGATCTCCCTCAGCCTGGCGGTGATCAGCGACGAAGACGGGAAGGTTCAGGGCTATGCTCTTCATGCCACGGACATTCGCTCCCGAAAGGCGACAGAAGCCGAACTCCGGCGTTCGGAGCGCCGTTTCGAGGAGCTCCTTGCCCAGGCTCCGGTGGGGATTTTTGAAACTAACGTGGGCGGAGCGTGCCGTTACGTGAATGACAAGTGGTGCTCTCTTTCGGGGCTTACCTACACTCAAGCGATCGGACCAGGCTGGATGGCAAGCGTCCACACCGAAGATCGAACCGATGTGATGCGTCGTTGGTCCGAAGCTTGCGGTAGCCAGAGAGAGTTCTCCATGGAGTTTCGCTTCGCTCGCCCTGACGAATCCGTTGTCTGGGTCGCAGGTCGGGCCGCTCCTATTTTTGAGGCCGATGGTACGCTCATCGGTTATCTTGGAACGGTGGCGGATGTGACAGATCGCCACACCGCGGAAGTTTCTCTCCAGCGAACCTCCACACTCTTGAGAAACATACTCGATAGTGCCCCTTTGAGCGTCATCGCCACGAACGAAAACGGCGAGATCACTCAAGTCAACCGTGGTGCCTGCTCCCTTTTGGGATACGAAAGTGCTGACCTCATTGGGCGACCGGTTTCGGATACCTTGGACGTGGGAGTCGAGGCGAACAGCGAAGGAGAAGGGTCGACCGACCTCTGGCTCGACAGCGCTGCGAATTCGAGCTGCGAGTGGCTCTATCGGTGCAAAGACGGACACACCGTTCCGGTTGACCTTTCTGTGAGCGAAATGAAAGACGCCGCCGGTGAAACCTTCGGCTACGTCAATGTCGCCGTCGATATCACCGAGCGATTGCGACGCAACCGTGAGCTTGTCGAAGCGAAGGAAAGGGCCGAACACGCATCGATTGCTAAGGCCGAGTTCCTGGCGAAAATGAGTCACGAAATTCGCACACCGATGAACAGCGTCTTGGGCATGACTGAGCTCTTGCTGGGGACACCACTTTCTTCCGACCAAAGGCGCTACCTTGAGGTGTCTCAGCAATCAGGAAAGGCTCTACTTCACCTGATTAACGATATTCTCGATTTTTCTCGCGTCGAGGCGCGGCGACTCACGCTCGAGACCATACCCTTTGACTTGAACGAGGTCTTGGTGACTTGTCTGCGTGGCCCGAGCCACGCGGCGAATCAAAAGGGGGTTCCTTTGATTCTGCGTGTGGAGCCGGATTCCCCTCGCCGCGTGATTGGAGATCCGCACCGTTTGGGACAGATCGTGGTTAACCTGGTGAGCAATGCGGTCAAGTTCACCGATAGCGGCGAGATTATTGTCGATGTGGCTTTTGCCAATGATGCGGCAGAGGAAAAGACGACACTCTATCTGGCGGTCCAGGACAGCGGTCCAGGCGTCGCGCCAGAGGAACAGCAACGTATCTTTCGCGCCTTCGTACAGGAAGAAAACGGCATCGCACGACGTTTCGGGGGTACCGGCTTGGGTTTGTCGATCTGCTCACAGCTCGTCGAACTGATGGATGGCGAGATCTGGCTTCAGAGCGAGCTCGGGAAGGGGAGTACCTTTCATGTAACTGTCGCTCTTCGTGTTGATCCAATCGCTCACGAGTATCCTGTTTCGTCCGGACTACGAATCGACATGGGCGTAGCTCTGGTTGTGGATCCGCATCGGGTTCGCCGGGAGGTCCACTGTTCGATCCTTCGTCGTCTCGGCTATTATCCGATCGACGCTCCGAACCTTTCCGAGGCGGTTGATGCGATAAGGGTTCTCTGTGCTGCTGGTGGAACTTTGGGCGTGGCCGTCGTCGATGTGCCGGAGTGGGAAGAAAGGGGGGGAGCTTTCATTGAACGTTTGGGGCTACTTACGGGGCCTGTTCCGACCGTTTGCCTCTCGGATGCTCCAGGTCTTGACCCGACTCCCGGAATGGAAGCCGTCGTCTATCAGCTAAAACCGTTTACACCGGAGCAGCTTCGACATGCGATTGCTCAAGCCGACGCCCCGATCTCGGAAAGAATGAGAGCTTCCCTCATTCCCATGCCGCTCGACGAACCGACTCAGCGAGCTCTCCGTATCTTGGTGGCTGAGGACAATGCGACCAATCAGCTGGTTGTCTCTTCGATGCTTGATCGGTTGGGACATCATGTGGACATCGTTGAAAACGGTCAGGAAGCTTTGAATCGCTGCGCGGCGCGATCATACGACTTGGTTTTGATGGATCTTCAGATGCCGGTCATGGGGGGGCTCGAAGCGGCGCGCGCCATTCGGGATCGTGAAAGAGGAACCTCCCACCACCTTCCGGTTGTGGCTCTGACCGCTCAAGCGATGGCGGACGACCGGCTGGCGTGTCAAGAGGCCGGAATGGACGATTACTTGAGCAAACCTCTTGAGATGGCGGCGCTGTCAGGTGTGCTCAAGAAATATTGTGACGAAGCGGCACCGGCGATGCCCGCGTCCGGGCCTCCAAGCACGATGAAGAACAAGGTCCACCAAGATACTTGCGTGAATTTCTCCCTGTTCCGCGAGCGCATCGGCGAAAACGGAGAAGCGATCTTGAAGTTGTGTTCGCTCTTCGAGCGCGACACCTCTCGTCACTTGGTCGAGCTGAGAGAGCAGATCCAGTCCCGCAGCTCGCCCGAGAAAAGCGCCGCGGCTCACACGATCAAGGGAATGCTTCGCAATATCTGTGCGAATCAAGCGGCGGATCTTGCCGCTCGGCTTGAGAAGTCGACAGGTAGGGGGGCTTGGGACCAGGCTGAGCAGGAACTCGGCGACTTGGAATCGCTTGTCGACCGAGTGGCTCTAGAGCTGCGCCTCTGCGCGGAACAGTCGCTTACCGCGCGAGAGACTTGAGCTGGGATCTGCTTGGGTGTGACAGGGAAGTCCGACTCGCGTCCCACCGTACTCAGCTGGTGACCTCAAACACGAATATTCTTCTCACCCTACTTTCAGCTCGTTGTGCAAAAAAGAAGGTGTCTAGCAGTCAGGATTCTAGTGGCCTATTGGACGATTGCGCTTCTGTTTCCCTCTGGTTCGGAGGAACCCAATTGGGGCTCCCCGAGTGGACTCACGTCGCGCCTGCAGCTTCGCCTGATCGGGAGGGGGAGGTGTCGTATCGCTGGGGCGTTTCTTCAGGCACTCTTGGATTTTCGTCGTGAGTTCAGGATCCGCTTCCTTGGGCAGACGAGGGCTGCCCATCACATTCGTCAGGAGTCGATCCCAGGTGACGCCCAGGGTGTCCTGACCGGTCTGGTTGAAGCTGAGCCAAACGAACATCGCTTTGCCTTTGACGTTTCCGTAGGGCACGCCCGCGCCCCTGCCGTTGCGCCAGCGCCGTGAGTCGCTCGAGCTGTTTCGGTTGTCACCCATCACCCAGAACTCGTCTTCTCCGACGTGGTAAGGGCCTTCTCGTTCGTCTTCGCTTTCGGGTCGGTAGTGCTCAAAGAGGGTTAGGTAGGAGTAAGGCCCCAAGAACTCGACGAAGAGTTCGCCCGTGGTGGGATATCCCGATGTTTCGTTGAAGCTATAGGACCCAACACGACAAGATGGGACTTCCCAACCGTTGATGACGGGGTGTCCTCCGCGGGTTTCCAAAATATCGCCGGGCAAGGCGATCGCCCTCTTGATGAAGTTTTGACGAGGGTTGTCGGGGTTCTCATCGGGGTATTCGAAGACCACGACGTCGCCACGCTCGGGGGGCAAATCACTCAGCAGTCGTGTTCCGCTGAAGGGAACGGTAGGACCGTAACTCAACTTGTTCACGAAGATGTGGTCGCTGATCTGCAGGGTAGGGAGCATCGAGCCGCTTGGGATCTTGAAGGCTTCGACTACGAAGGCGCGCAGCAACAGAGCCACTCCGACGGCGATGAGAATCGATTCGGTATACTCGCGGACTTCACCACGTTGCCACGGGGATAGGTGTTTTGCCGTGAGTTCCGAAGCTCGGTCATAGGCGCCGCGAAAGCTTTCCTTGCTGAACTCGGGTGCCTCCATTTCGCGGGAGAGCGCGCCTAAGGCTTCGTCGATCTCTTTGCGTTTCGAAGCGGCGACTTCTTTGCGGATAGCCTCGCCATTCGCTTTCATGACGCGGGCCACTTCGTCTAGAAGTTGGCCCGCCGCTTCATACTCTTGACGACATTCTTTGGGCAGTCCAACTCGACCGGCAACACCGACGGCGGCGGCAAAGGGTAGGACGTAGCGCATGCTGTAGATGATCGTCTCGAAAACGACGAAGAAGACGATCAGGGCGGGAACCTTTTGCTCGGTCACAAACCAGCGGAGACTACCCAGCATCCCACTAGACATGGATGCGTAGGGATCGCTGAGGCTCGAAATCGCGATGATGGTTAGACCAAGAGGAACCAGAATGAACCAGACGAGCACGAATGCTAGGCGGGATATCTTATTCTTCACTCGTTGCTATCCTTTTGCTTTCTGACGAAAAAACCTCTGGTTTCCGAAACCCGTCGGGGTGTCGAGAGCGGCACCGCTCTAGCATTGAAGGGACATTAGGCCAAAGTCAGTGGGCCGGGCCGGTTTGAACCAGGTAGTCCACGCGGGCTGGCAGAGCTCCCTGGAGGGGATTCGTCCTTCCGATGGCGGATGAGTGGTCCAGCACCAAGTAGTAATCGCCTTCGGCGACGCGGACTTGGGCGCGGGTCGGGGCGTTGTTCTGCGCTACCGAAAGAAAGCTGGGCACGACGGGGAGGCGTTTGAGTCCAGCCTGATTCATATAGCTTTGAAGGTAAGGGCCGGCTGCTGCTTCGCTCAGCAGTGCAAAGTCGATTTGCTCAGTCCCCTCGAGATGAAGGGTGATGACGACTTCCTCGTTGGGCGCTACGTGGATCTTGCCCAAGAAATCGATCTGGTGGGCGAAGAATTCGGTGCGGCCATTGGTGATCGTATGTCGAGGAGACGAAAGAACGTGAAAATGTCGAAAAGGAGCCTGACCAGCGGCTACCAGTCCCAGTGCGAAATCCGTGTCGCCGTCGGCATCGTAGCGAATCGCTGTGAAACCGCGGCCTAGCTGAGCGCTGATGATGGCTTGGCCTATTTCCTTTTCGCTCAATCCCATCACACTCGCCGCGGCTTGCGAAAAAGGACGCTCGGTCATCAGGAGTTCGAAGTCGCTCGTATCGACCTGGATTGGGCGAAAATAGACGTACATTGCCTCCTTGTGGATTCTAAAATCGGGAGCCAGCTCAAGTAATCCTTGGGCACGAAAGCCCATACGACCTGTTCCCGCAGTCCAGGCATAACCTTCACCGGAGAAATGGACGAAGATGGAGCTCTTTTCCATTTCCTTCACGCTTTTGGCTTCGCAGCTTTGGCCAAAAAAACGCCCCATGACCGGTTGACCGTCGGCCAGGCGGAGCGGCGTCCCGCTGCTCAGCAGCTCTTGGCAGAACTCTTTGAGACCGAACTTCAGCATGTCGAAACGGAGCGACTTATTCGATGGGTCATTGACGACGCCCCGGCCGATGATGCTGGCCGCGCCCTTGCCCGTTTTTGCGTCGACCTGGCAGGAGCTGCAGAGCAAAAGGACAAAGAACAGAATCAGTGGTCTCACGCGTCAAAGCTAAAATACCTAAAGGAGTACAACAAGAGGTCACGGAAAGCGGGGTGCTTGCCGCCTGTGCCGAGCGGACTACGCTGGGGCCAATGCGAGCAGCTGTACTTGGTGCTGGTGCCTGGGGCACCGCCCTGGCCGGAGTTTTGTGCGAAAATGAGCACCAGACCACACTATGGACCTGGCAGCAGGAACATGATCGACGCATGCGTGCCTCGAGGGAGAACGAGTTTCTGCCTGGGCTTGCCCTCCCGCACTCTCTTTCCACAACTGCCCGTATCGAGGAGGCCGTTGCGGAGGCAGAGTTACTTGTGCTGGTCGTTCCCTCCAGCGCCGTGCGCGAGACGATTCGACAGGCGCGTCCATTTCTCGGCGCGTGTCGGGGAGTGGTGTGTGCGAGCAAGGGGATAGAACAAGGGACTTTACAGTTGATGGGACAAGTCATCGAGGAGGAGCTTGGTGTTTCGGATGGGGCTTCAGCTTTCGCCCTGCCGCAAGGGGTGGGGGTGCTTTCTGGGCCAAGCTTTGCTCGCGAAGTCGCCCGCCGGGTTCCCACGAATCTCGTCGGCGCATCCAAGGACCCCGAGTTCGCGTCGGTGATCCAGTCGACCTTTTCGACGACTTGGCTTCGCGTTTATACCAGTTCCGATCCGATCGGTGTGGAAGTGGGAGGCGCTCTCAAGAACGTCATCGCCGTAGCGGCGGGAGCGTGCGATGGGCTGGGGCTGGGGGCAAATACTCGAGCGGCTCTCATTACCCGGGGGATCGCCGAAATGTCCCGACTCGTGATGCGTCTGGGAGGCTCACCCTTAACTCTCGCCGGACTTTCGGGCCTAGGCGACCTTGTGCTCACCTGTACGGGAGAGTTATCACGCAATCGTACTTTGGGCTTCAAGATCGGCGCCGGGAGTGCGGTTGAAGCGGCTCTGGGCTCCAGCGATGGCGTGGCCGAGGGTTATGTGTCTGCCAAGAGCGTGCACAACCTGGGTGCCCAGTTGGGGGTAGAGCTCCCTATTTGCGATGCCGTCTACTCGGTTCTGTATGCTGGCAAGAGTGCGGCCGAGGCCCTAGCCGATCTGCTCAGCCGTCCCCTTAAGGCTGAATGGGAAGCGGCGTTTGAAGCGGGTTGAGGTTTGAACCCGGGGGGAGGTTTGGTAGGGTCCCGACTCACTTATGGCAATCCTTCGATACTTCCCGCCCAGCGGTTCGCCTCAGATGTGGACATTACACAAGCCGATTTCCACGATCGGGCGCGCTCTGGGCAACGATGTTGTCGTTCAGGATGCCTCACTGCTTCATCATCACGCACAGATCGTATTCAACGGACGCGACTTTCAGCTCGAAGAAAACGACCGCGATGCGTTGATTGCCATCAACGGTAAGAAGAAACGTCGCGCGCGACTGGTCAACGGCGACCGCATCGCGTTGGGCGAGGCTCAGTTTTCGTTCAGCATGTTCAGCGAGCTGCCTCAGGGTTTGACCGCGGGCGATGAGACCGAGCACAGCGAAATTGCTGGTTTTCGTCGCCTGTACGAGTTTTCTGAGCGTTTGATGTCCTCGCAGGGCCTCGAAGAGCTACTCGAAGTCCTGCTCGATAGTGTTCTCGAGCTCACCGGCGCCGCGCGCGGCCTTGTGCTCATGGTGGAAAACAGCGACGAGTCTGGGCTTCAGATCGAGGTGAAGGCTTCACGCAACGTCAACAGTCAGGAGCTCAAGTCGGGCGAGGATGGGGGCGTCAGCGACAGTATCCTGCGCCAAGTGCTGGAAACGAGGCGGGCAGTGATCGTGAGCGACGCTTTGACGGATACGACCTTCAGCCAGTCCGAGAGCGTGATCGCTTTGAAACTTTCGAGCGTCATGTGCGCGCCGCTCTCGAGTCGCGGCGAGGTGATCGGTGCCCTCTACGTGGCGAATGACGAGATCAAGAGCCTTTTCGATCGACGCCAGCTCGATGTGCTGACGGTCTTCGCCGGACAAGCGTCTTTGCTATTGACGAACGCGATGTTGCTCAACGCCTTACGCGCCGACAACGAGAAGCTTGAATCCGAGCTCGTTGATCGCCGTTTCGGTGAGATCATTGGATCTTGTGCATCGATGCTCGAGGTTTTTAGAAAGCTCCAGAAGGTAGCGGCGACGGGCATCAGCGTGCTCATTTCCGGAGAAACCGGAACAGGTAAGGAGCTCATTGCTCGTGAAATACATCGTCGAAGCGAGCGCAAAGATGGACCTTTTGTGACGGTTAATTGCGGTGCGATCCCCGAAAATCTCATGGAAAGCGAGATGTTTGGCCATGTAAGGGGGGCGTTTACGGGAGCTGTTGCCAGCCGCGGCGGTAAATTTCAAGCTGCTGACGGCGGGACTTTGTTTCTCGACGAGGTGGGGGAACTCAACCCTCAGCTCCAGGTCAAGCTCCTGCGTGCTTTGCAAGAACATATGGTGACTCGGGTGGGGGACAGTCGGGCCGAGAAGGTCGACATCCGGGTGGTGGCGGCGACCAATCGGAATTTGGAGGACATGATCGCCGAGGGCACATTTCGCGAGGACCTCTACTACCGTCTCAATGTGGTCAACCTGTGGCTCCCGCCCCTGCGCGAACGCGGGGACGACGCCTTTATTATCGCCAAGGCGCTACTGAGCAAGTATGCCGATGAGCTGAACAGTCCGGTCAAAGGTTTTGCGCCTTCAGCACTTTCGGCCATCAAGAAGTATCCCTGGCCGGGCAATATTCGCCAGCTGGAAAATCGCATCAAAAAGGCACTAGTCCTTTGCGATCAATCGCTCTTGGGAGCCGCCGATATGGATCTGGAAGAGGGCTCCACCGAGCCCTTGCTCCCCCTCGAGCGAGCCAAGGAAGAGTTTCAGCGCAACTATGTGCTGGCGGCTCTCGAGCGCAACAACGGCAACCGAACTCAAACTGCCCGTGACCTGGGCGTCGACCCCCGCACGATCTTCCGTTACCTGGAGCGCGGCAAGGACTAGTGCTACGACTCATCGACCTACTTACAGAAATTTGCCCGTTTGGCTCGATTCAGGGCATGGCCTGAATCATGAGCTTTGAAGGGACAAGTGCGGTCGGCTCGGCCAATTCGCCTCTCTCGGTGGCAGCGGAGTCAGAGATCCCCACTGCTGAGGCATCGAAGGCTGCGGACCAAGAGCCACCTGCATCGGGCGGACGAGAAGCCCTTTCGGCGCAGTCGGACGCTGAGGAGCTATCGTTTTCGGAGGAACCGGTTGCGCTTGTCGAGCCGGATGCTCTTTCTGCTTTGGGGCAAGCGGCTGCGGCCCGTGGGTACATGTGGATCCAGCTCGCCGCTCCGGGGCCGGCCCATCGAGGTCGTTTGGGCCTGTTCATCGAAGAAACCATCGAAAACGAGCTTGAGGAACGAGGCGCTCTTCCACCGGGTATTGTGGCGAGCACCGGCCTGGATGCATCCGTCAGTGACCAACTTTATCGGGCGCGGCTCATCGAGATGCGCGGGATCGCCTTGGGGATCCCGTCCTTGGAGGGCATCACCAACCTGGGTCGTACTTTGGATGCAGATGATAGCTCGGTGCTGCGCTGGTGGATGGCTGCAACCTCGGATCGACCGGTCCGGCTCCTGATTAGCAACCAGAACACGAAGCTGCGTGTGTATCCGGCACCTGTTTTCTTCGATTCGCTCTTCGAGTCCGCGCCCGGTCCCGTATCGCCTCGTCCTCCTTCGGTGGGCATGGCGGAGAGTTCTGCTTCGATGGAGCTTTCGGACCTACCGCCTCAGGTGGAGGCTGCAGAGACGAATGTCTTTGGTACTGAAGTGGTGGAGCTCGAGCCCGAGGGGGCGCTTTCTTCCGAGGAAGAGCCCACCGATGTGGACGAGGACTATCGCTTGAGCGAAAGCTCGATCGAACTTTCCGCCCTGGACCAAGCTTTGGGCCTAACGCCCCCCGAGGTATCTGTCGAGAGCGAAGAGAGCTCCGCTCAAGCGGACTTGAGCGAGATCGAAGCCGAGACGAATGAAGAGCGGAAGGCAGCTTCCGATCAACTCTCCCTCGACTATGAATCCCCGATGCCCCCCCGGGCGCAGACTCTCATTGCGACGCCGGCCCCTCCGGCCAAACCAATCGATGCCTCGACGGCGGAGGACGACGAGCTCGATTCAGAAGAATTCTTGCGCACTTTGGAAGAAGACTCGGCGCGCGTTCCCAAGGTAGGTGGCCCGGAGGGCTCGACCCAGGTTGAAGGTATTCAAGAGCCAACCCGGAAGCCATTTATTCGATTGGCTGACGTGCAGGAATCTGCCTCTGCGCCTGTCCATCCGCCGTCCCCGGTAGAGGACCGAGTCGAAGCCGATCCAGGCGCGTCGCCCCGACATGAGACCGTCTCGTCGCGTCCGAAAGTGCCGCAAGTCAAGCGCAAGCAACGCCCCATTATTTCGAGCCAAAGCGAGATGCCTCCAGCGGTCGAAATCGCTGGAGGTGAGGACTCTTTCTCAGAGCAGGAACAAGTCAAGGTCGAGACTCCCGTAAAGCCCCCCATCCCTACAGAGCTTGGCGACAATGAGTCTGAGCAGGCAGCTCCGCGTGCGGAGCCTGCTTCTCGTCCCGTCCCGGATCCTAACGACCCCTTCAATCAGTTGGCTGCTCAAAAATGGCAGTCTTGGGTGAGCAATCTTGTCGCTGCCCGCGGACCTAAACCTCTTTCGGTGATCGAGCGGATGTTCGTGACTGATTACACGCGCTTGCGTGAAGCGGTGCGTCGTGGGGTGGCGGACCAGAGCGCTGTGGCGATCTTGGACGAGTGGCGTGATTCTTTCACGAGCAGCTACGCGGATGCTTATGATGCGCTTCGAGTGCGGGGCAAGAGACCCACAATGGTGCTCGACCTTCCAGAGCTAGCTAAGCGATTGGGACGTCTGCAAGGGGCCAAGCGCGTGCAGCTCTTTCTCGTCGACGGGATGCGATTCGATCTTGGCCTCATGGTTCAGGAGCGCATGCGCAAGTGTGCTGCGGCTGCCTTGACAGAACGTCTGCTTCTTTGGTCGGCGCTGCCTTCGGTTACGAGTCATCAAATCGAACTTTTGGGGCGCGGTCCGGATGGACTCAAAGAGGCCACTCAGCTGGACGAATCTCCGGCGTTGGTCGCGCGTGGGCGTGCAGCGCGCACGCCCCGCCGGGTGCGCACGGGTAGTCTTGAAATCCTCAAGTTAGATGTGGTGGAGGACCTCCTGCGTGAACCAGGGTGCCCCGTTCTCGATCGGATGGAAGACATTGCAGATGCAACTGCCGAGGCAATCACGGCTCATATCGAGAAGCTGCCCGAGCGCACGATGGTGGTTGTATTTGGTGACCACGGTTTTGCGTTGGACCCGCGAGCTGCTGGTACCACCGAGGAGGTGAAGCAAGGTGGTGCTTCTCCGGAGGAAGTCCTCGTGCCGGCTTTCGCCTGGCTCACCGGGGCGACCCACTGAGTTCTTTTCCGTGAGTCGCGTGACTCATGGAAAATGCAGAGCCCAGAACGACAAGAGCCACCCCCCCGGGGTGGCTCTTGTCGTTCTGGGCGGAAAAGCGCCCGGAAGAACTGAACGCCTGGAAGAAGGCGCCCAGGACGAGATCACATATTGGTGATTCCCGTGACGCAGAAGTCGGTGAAGGTCTCGTCGGCGGCACCACCGTTGACCTGAACGATGACGGAGTCGATGGGGGTACCGGCTGCCAAAGGCGTGCCTGCGCTGCCCCAGCACTCGGTAGCAAAGTCGGTGATGGGGTAGGCCGTCCCCGAAACTGCCGCAGGTACGCAGTAGTCGCTTCCGCCCGATTGGAGCAAGATGCGGGCCTCACCGGTGAGGCCGCCTGTGGTGAATTCGACTGCAATGGATCCGGCAGCCGACCAAGTCGATTCCGTGGCGCCATCCGCGCTCGTCTGGGCGTTCACCCCGATCATGACACCGGTGTAGTTTTCGGTGGCTTCATCGGTCGCCGAAAGGGTGCCGGAAGCGCAGAGGTCTGCACCCATGAAGCAGTCGCCGGTACCGCAAGGGGGATCGATGGTGGGGGAGTCGCCGAAAGCACCGGTCCAGGCGAAGCCGCAGATGGTCCCGTTGTCGACGTACCCACCCGAAATGCCGGTTCCGGCGCAAGTGACGGTGCCGCCGCCCGCGTCAGCGCCACCTGCTGCTGTCATTGTGGTTGAGCCGCCCGCACCAGATGTTGCTGCGCCGCCCGCCGCTGTACCCATTGCTCCACCTGAAGCCGTGGCAACTTGGCCGCCACCCGCGCCGCTTGAGGTAGCACTACCACCGCTTCCCACGTCAGACCCAGAGGTCTCGTCGATCGGAAGGGTCGTTGTCGATTCGGTGGGGCTACACGCTGCGCCAACTGCGACAACGCCGAGGGCAATAAGGGACAAGGAACGCACACTAATCATCGAATTATTTCTCCAGGTGAAGTTGTTTACAGACGCGAGAGGGTGTGAAGGTAAAGGCGTCCGAAAACGTAGACCGCCGATTCGGCTCCGGACTGGTCCTCGGCCCTTGGGTCAAAACTCAAGACCCGACGGGCTGAACGAAAGGTCCGCGGTAGGGCATATAGTCCATCCTACTACATGTGTTCCACTCCAAAATTCGGAATCGAGCCTAAAAACTCGCATTTCATCTCATTTCGGAAAATGCTGCGGCCAAGTCGAGGCACTCGCTCTTCGTGAGTTCTTTCTTTGTTGTAAATTTGAAGTGAAAACGGGCGGACGGCGACTGAGAACCCTCATCCCGCATCATTCCAGAAGTAGGAGCCATCCGTCTCGGGAACGGCCGGAATCGCTCAAGTGTTGCTGCGGGTTATCCGCGGCTCCGGCATTGTTGTCAGGTTGCCAGCGTCAATAGGCTTGGCGTCTCGGTGATGATAGACCTGCTGGGGATTGGGGGGACACCTTGAGAGCCGACCAGGACGGACACGTAGGCCATGACCAACAGAAGGGCTTGGGCCTCATTGCTCTTCTGTTGTGCGGCATTGTTTTCCTACTTGCCGGCCTCACCATGGTCGGGTGGTGGTTTCGGATTGCGCCCTTAGTTCAGTTGCGCTCGGGCTGGGCGCCCATGCAGTTCAATACGGCTCTCTCTTTCGTCCTGGGGGGGCTTGCTCTGGGGGCCGAGCTTCTCTGTCGTCGCAAGAGCGCTCAGTGGACCGCAGCTGTCTTGGCAGCGCTGGTTCTAGTGACTCTGATCCAGTACCTCACCGGTTTGAACTGGGGAATTGACCAGCTCTTTGCAGAGCCTTTTGTCATAGATTCTACCTCACATCCGGGGCGCATGTCGCCCAATACGGGGCTTTGTTTTCTTGCTCTTTCGACGTCGGTGTTTCTGCGTCACAGCTGTCGACTGGGCGCCTTGGCTAGCGCTGGCGTTCTGTCTTCGATGGTGGCGGCTACTTCTTTGGTCACCTTACTGATCTACGCCCTTGGACTCCCTACGGACACGGGGTTTCGCAATCTCACGGCAATGGCGCTGACCACGGCGCTGGGCATGCTCTTGTTATCCTTGGTCGCCTTTCAGAATTCGCGTATTGCGCAGTCGCGACATTTTCAAGGCCAAGCGGTGAGCTGGTTTCCTGTCGCGCTTGGACTGAGTTTAGCTTTTTTTACAGTCGTCTTGTGGGGTGCGTTGATTGGGGATCGCGAGCGTGAACTGCAGCGCGAAGCAGGTCTGTTGGCGGAGCTCCTCGGCCACGAAACCATTGAGGCGTTGGAACTTACGGCAGCTCGCCTCGGAGAAGGTGGTGCCCCCAAGGAAGAGCCAGCAAGGGCGCCGACGCGCACCGCTTTGGACGAGTACCCATTTTCTCGTTCTCAGGAAAACGGCAAAATGGCGACGAGCGAGGCTCGTCGCGCCGTGGTTTGCTCCTGCGGACTCGAGGAGGGAGCGTTGTGGATGGGGGTGCGCGCAGGGGGAGCGCGTTGGTGGGCCCCTATCGTTGGGGACGATGTTCTCGGTGACTTTGTCTTTGAACATGCGCATATGGGCTACAGCATCGAAGTCTCCGAGGAGTGCCTGATCTTTGGTCGTGGGCACTCCAACCTTTCCCGGTTGGGACTTGCGAGTGCCGACTTCAGATGGAAGGGGCTTCCGCTTCGGGTGCGAGTGTGGTCCGAACGTCTAGGCCATACGGCTGCGACAACTCTCGCGCTCTTGCTCGGTCTGCTTGCAGCTGCGGCGAGTTCGCTCTTTGTCGCGGGGCTGCAGCTATCTCGGGCTCGAGCTCGCGAACTCAACGCCTGGACCGAGGGCGCCCCCTTGGGACTGTTCTTGGTGGACCGCGAAGGCCGGATCCGACGAGTCAACCGACGCGCACTCGATGTCTTTGCCGCTTCACGGGACGAGGTGTGCGGTTCGATGGTGGAGTCTTGGGTTCCAAAAGCGAAACGAAAAGAACATCTTGCCCATCGAGTCGGCTTTGTTAATCAGTCGGGAGCACGACTGATGGGACCCGACGGGCAGGTTCAGCTCCGTCGGCGCGACGGTTCGTTGATTCACGTGGAGCTCGGCATTGGACCGGTCCGTATCGCGGGAGTGGACTTTGTGCTCTGTGCTATTTCCGATATCGAGAGTCGGGTTCAGGCGGAAGCGTCGCTTGCCGCGCGCACGGATGAGCTTTCGGCGGCCAACGAGGAGTTGAAACGGTTTTCTTCCGCCTTGTCGCATGATCTCCGCGCTCCGATCCGAGGAATGTCGACCTTGGCCAGTTTTATTCAAGAAGACGACGGGGAGCGACTGAGTGAAGAAAGTCGGGAGCACCTCCGTATGATTCGCCACCGGGGGAGTTCGGCTTTGTCTATGGTTGACGGTTTGCTCGAACTTGCGCGTATGGGGGCAAGTGATGAGCAGGCCGAGCAAGTTGATGTGGAACTCTTGGTTCGTGAGGCCTTCAGTTTGGTGAGCGCACCTGAGACGTTTCGACTTCAAACCGAACTTGACGTGCCCCCTCTTCTGACCGTTCGGGCAGCCCTCTTCCAGGTGGTGTTCAATCTGATCGCCAACGCCGTGCGCCATCATGATCGGGAAGGCGGCACTCTACTAGTGGGCGGGCGCGTGGTGGACGCCATGGTCAGAATACGCGTCACCGACGACGGTCCCGGCGTGCCTGACGAGTTCAAGTCCGAAGTCTTTTCGGTGTTTCGTCGCTTGGCCAAGGACAACGAAAAGGGAGGGGTGGGCTTGGGGCTTCCGCTGGTAAAAAAGCGCGTGGAGTCCTTCGGCGGAGAAGTGCGTCTCGAAGACGCTCTGCCGCGCGGCCTTTCGGTTGTTTTTTCTTGGCCAATGGGGCGCAGTCTGCAGCCCAGTCGTCGTTCGTCCGGCCCGCCCGGCAGTCGAGATTGGACTTAACGCCCCATCATCGAAGGGCAGGGTCGTCTTCTAGCTGCGCGTTTTTGCGAATCAGTTCGAGGCGTGTCAGGACGGACCCTCGGCTCGTGAGCGCGTCAGAAGGGGTGTTGCGTACGTAGTTCAAGAGCTGTCCGATGGTGCTTTCTGCGACATGAAGACGCGTGTCGCTCGACCCATAATAGATGAGCACCCGTCCGCTGGGTTCCTGAATGATGCCGTTCGAAAACACAACGTTCGAAACATCGCCGACGCGTTCTTCTCCCAGCGGGCCCAGGAGATGCCCACCAGGTTGATGGGTGATACGCCACGGCTCGTCCCGATCACAGAGGAAGGCATAGAGCACGTAGCGGAGCCCGGCCGCAGTGTTGCGGACACCATGGGCAATGTGTAGCCAACCCTCCTCGGTTTCGAGCGGGGGAGCACCTGCGCCATTTTTGAGTTCTTTGACAGTATGATACACGCGTGGATCGAGGAGTCGTTCTTCGAGGACGCGCGCCTGATCCATGCTCGGAGTGAGTCCCCAAGAGATACCTCCGCCGGAGCCCGTTTCGATGAAGCCGTCTTGGGGGCGCGTGTAAAGCAGGTACTGACCGCGGACAAAGCGCGGGTGGAGGGTGACGTTGCGTTGTTGAAGGCTTTCCGTTTGAAGATCGGGCAACCGCTCCCATGTCTTGAGATCACGCGTTCGGGCGATCCCCGCTGTCGCGATCGCGGCACTCGTGTCGAATGCTGGAGCTTGGGGGTCCCTGCGTTCGGCACAAAAGACGGCGTAGATGTAGCCGTCCTCATGAGCCGTCAGGCGAGCGTCGTAGATATTGGTCGCGGGGATGACGCTTTCTTCTAGCAGAACCGGTTCCCGCCAAAAACGGAAGCGATCCGTTCCGTTCGGAGACTCGGCGATGGCAAAGAAGCTCTTTCGGTCCCATCCTTCCACCCGAGCCATGACCAAGTAGCGCCCTTGATGGAGGAGAGCTCCAGCGTTGAATACGGCGTTGATGCCCAAGCGCTCCTGAAAGAAAGGATTGGTCCTCTTGTCTAGGTCGTAGCGCCACGATAGCGGTGTGTGCTCGGCCGTCAGTACAGGGTGTCTGTAACGAGTGAAGATCCCGTTGCCGGGAAGCACCGGAAGATTCGGGCGCTCAATCAGATCGGCGTGCTCGCGCAGTAGCTCTTTACGACGGGTTTCGAAGCTTTGAAGCATGGCGGGTTGATACTGCCACAGCCTGACCGAAGGGAAGCGATGCGTCGCCATCTTTCCTCGTTTTTACTAGCATCCACGCCCCCTATGATGCGACCCCCTTCCGTTGTGGCCCGACTCAACCGACTCGCAGATCGCCTCGATGATCTTGCGCGGCGTTCCCTTGAGCCTTGGCTTGATGTGGGTCTTGCTCCGACGGGAGGAGCCTATGGTTTTTTGGACAGGCATTTCGTGCCGATTGGCGGAAGCCCTGATGTCGAGGTGGGGCTGGGGCCGAGCGGAGAGAAGCGGGGGAGTCAGTCTCTTGTTCAACAGGCACGACATCTGTTTTCTTATTCTTTCATGCACGCCCGTCGGCCGAGTGACAGCCGTCTGCCGCTTTTTTCGAAGGCTATTTATGAGCATCTTATCGATCGTTTTGCGCGGGACGCCTGTGATCTTGGCGCACCTCTTCTTCATTGTATCCCAGCGGGCCCGAGTTCTTCGGGTTCGAATCCAACTCCAACTCACGCCACAGCTCAGGATTGGTCACAAAGCGATCCTTCGCATCCCCTTGCGGTGCAGCTCTACTCTCAGGCATTCGCTATCTATTCTTTCGCTAACTATGGTGCAGTCTTTGATCACAAGCCGGCGTTGCTTCGCGCCAGAAGTTTGTTCCTTTCTTTGGAGCAGCGGCGCTCTTTAGGGCCGGGACGCGGTTTTCGGCAAGCCGAAGACGGCGGATGGCTCGCTTATGTTTCGGCTCCATCTGGGGCGGCTATGTGTACGAACACGCATATACACCTTCTCGAAGCACTGGTGCCCCTGGTGCGTGCCCTTCCCGGCGACGTCGCGCTCCGGGAGTCTCTCCTCGGTCTAGTTTCGCTGATCGCGTTTCGTTTCTTACAGCCCAGCGGCTACGTGCACCGTTTCTTTTCCGAAACCGGCGCTCCCGTCGGAGGCGCTGAGCTGAGTTATGGTCACGATCTGGAAACCTCGTGGCTGCTTGTCGACGCTGTCGATGCTCTCGAAGAGTCAGAAAAGATCGAGACCGGGTTGCGGGCGCGAATCGAAGTTGCAGCAGAGACCATGGCTCGTCAGTCTTTACTCTGGGGTCGAGATCCTGCCGGAGGTGTCTACGACTTTGGTCGCGCCGCTGTTGGGGGACGGGCCTCCGAGGTGTGCGGTACCGAAAAAGTGTGGTGGGCCCAAGCCGAGACGCTCGCCGCGCTGACCCAATTGCACTTGCGAACGGGTGATATGCAGCTTCTTACGGTGCTCGAGCAGACCTTCGACTTCTTTTCTACCAAGAGTTGGGACGAGGTAGGGGGCGAGTTTTTTTGGGGCGTCGACTCGCAGGGAAGACCGGGACCTCGTGGGCCGCACAAGGGTGAAATCTGGAAAACGCCCTACCACGGTTTACGTGCCTGCATCTTGAGCGCGGACTGGATTCGGGCGCGGCTTGATTGACCCAACTTAGGATCGGCTCGGAGATCAGGGCGTGTGGAGTCTCGATGAGCTACCTGAAGGTGGGAGGCTCTTCTGCAAGGTGCGGATATTCCAAGCTTTCGTTTGGTCCTTATTTGTTCGCTTTCACGGTTAATTGGGTTTAAACTTTTGGCTAAGAGTGGGGGTGTGGGTCGGTTTCGCGGTCCCGGGAGTCGCGTTCTATGTTTCGGTCTCAAGATGTCATTGCTCAGCGCTACCAATTGAAGCGCCTGATCGACAACGGTGATGTTCTTCAGTCGTGGCTGGCTCACGACCGGCCCCGAGGTAACCCTACGGTGGTCTCCATATGCATGGCGACCGACTCGGATCAACAGGCGGCGTTTCAGGCGGTGGCCGAGGCGGCGTGTGGCATCGACTGCCCCTTTGTGGAAAGGGGGCATGATCGGGGCGACTCCGGTGGTTACTCGTTCTTGGTGACCGACTACCTGCACGGCCATAGTCTTGCCGCCGAATTGGCCGAATCTCACCTCGGGCCTCGGCGGGTGCTGTCTCTTGCGCACTCGGTTGCGTCGGGACTTGAGGCTATCCATCGCGCGGGTCGAGTTCATGGTCAGTTAGCTCCCCCGCTTTTGTTTCTCAGTAGCATTCCCAGGGACGTCTATTGTCGAATTTTGACTCCGATGCGCCACTGGCTTGGACAAGAAAGCGACTCTGCCTATCGGGAGCCGAATCTGAGTCGGCGGCCTTTGGAGGGACTCGATCGTCGAGTCGATCTCTGGGCTTTCGCCGTGATCATCTACCGTTGTCTCACCGGGCATCTTCCCTACGAAAGCGCCGCGGGGGAGTCCGCAGGCGAATGGACGGAAGCGGCTCGCTCTGGCCGGTTTCGGCCCATCCGTGGCGATAGCGCACCGACCCTCAACAGTTGGTTCTTCACCGCGTTTCATCCCGATCCTGAGTCCCGTTTCACATCTGCGCTGCAGATGGTGAGCTATCTGCAGCGCATCTTGGGCTCCAACCCGGCTCAGTTGGTCTCCTAAGGGCTTTTTTTCGGGGGTGAATCCAGAAGGCGGTGAACCTGCCCAAAGGCGGACACGTCGCCGCTCAGAGGTGGGGTTTGAAAATGCTTCACAATCGTGCTGCAAGCAAATAATGAGCTTTCGAAGCCACTCCTGGGCTGTCACCATCGCTGGCCGCGCCTTTCTTTTTGGTATCGTGTTTTTGGGCACGATTGCTTGTGATCCCCGCGACCTGATGAAGAAAGACGACAAGCCCGATGAGCAAGCTCTGGCTCGCGCACTTGCCGAGCAAGAAAAGAAGCGGGCGATAGAGGCGGAAGCTCTCAAGAAAGCGGCCGAAAAAGTCGAGGCTCAGAAAGCGGCCGAAGAAGCCGAAAAAAAGAAGGTCGCTCAATCGGACCAAGAGCAACTGTTGTCTTGTTGTGAGGCGCTGGGCAAAGAAGGATTTGAAAAACGGTCCATGGAGTACATGAAGGGCTTCGACCTGTGTGATGCGGCTTCGAAGGAAGGCAAAGCGATAGCTGAGGTGATTGGCGACATCCGCGCTGTGATCGGCAAAAATCAATTGCCTTCGCGGTGCTCGGAGTAGCCTGTGTGACACTGTAGGAAAGTGTCTGTAAACAAGGCCAATATCCTGTCTTGGCACAAGGACGTCTTCGAGGGAATGTTTCGAAACACCTTTGAAACAACGAGCATTTCTTATCCCCTGGTCAGTTTCCGGCCGAGGTAGATAGCCTAGCCGCGTGGGAACACCGCTTTCAATCATCAGTCCCGTCGACGGCTCCACTATTGAGGTCGGCAACTACCTTACTTTTTTTGAGGCGAACGAGCGATTGCTTCGTGCCGAAAAGGCACAACAGAAGTGGCGCTCCACCTCGGTTGGTGAGCGGGTTGCTCTGCTCCGTCGATTTCTCGATGCCTTTGACGCTCGAGCGGAGGAAAACGCACGGCAAGTGAGCGTGGCGATGGGAAAGCCGATAGCTCAGGCGAAGAGCGAGATCGTTGGCATGAGAGCGCGGACGGAGGCGCTCTGTTGGCAGGCTCCGATGACGCTTGCGGACCAGGTGCTTGACGAGAAACCAGGAGTACGGCGATTCATTCGTCGTGAACCCCTCGGCGTAGTCTTGGATATCGCCGCCTGGAACTATCCCTACGTGGTGGCGATTAACGTAGTGGCGCCCGCTCTTCTCGCTGGCAATGCTGTATTGATTAAACACGCTCCCCAGACAGCTTGGGTGGGGCGTCAGTTCGAGCGAGCTTTCGCCGATGCGGGTGCCCCGGTAGGACTGGTTCAGGATCTCATGGTCGAGCATGAGATCGCTGAAGAACTCTTCAAGACGCGAAGAATCGCTCATGTAGGGTTCACGGGTTCGGTACGGGGAGGGCGGGAAGTCTACTCTCGCGTCGCCGCCGCTGGTTTTGCGAGCTGCGGCCTGGAAATGGGGGGCAAGGATGCGGCCATCGTCTTGGATGATGTCGATGTTCGAGAGGTCGCCGTTCAACTTTGCGATGGCGCGTTCTACAACGCGGGGCAAAGCTGCTGCGCTGTTGAACGCATTTATGTCTCCAAGAAGAAGATGGGTGATTTCGTTGAGGCTTTCGTGGCCGAAACTCATCGACTCAAGTTGGGCAATCCGCTCGAAGCGGGGACCACGCTCGGCCCGGTCGTAGGTTCGGCTGCTGCTGAGCGCATTGGTACTCAGGTTGACGCCGCCGTGGCGCAGGGGGCGAAAGTCGTCAGCGACGATTCGATGTTCAAACCGAGTCCTCATGGTTCGTGTTATCTCGCTCCTCGCGTGCTCATTGGGGTTGATCACTCGATGGACATCATGTCCCAGGAAACCTTTGGCCCAGCGATTGGCATCATGCCTTACGATACCGAGATCGAAGCGGTCCGCCTGGCCAACGATAGTCGTTACGGTCTTACTGGCTCGATTTGGACGAAAGACGAAGAGAAAGCCTATGAGCTGGCAGACCGCTTGGAGGTCGGCACTGTCTACATGAATCGCTGCGACGCGGTCGACCCGGACCTGCCGTGGGTTGGCGTTAAAGACTCTGGTTTGGGTCACACTCTTTCCCACTTGGGTATCCTTAGTTTGACGCGACCCAAGAGCTTCAACTTCAAGATTGGATGAGCTTTCGACCGAGGTAGCTTTGGGGCATATCGTTTCCCTCCCGCATTTTCCCTCGTCGGTCGCGGGCCCTAGGGCGGGCCTGTCTTCGCTGATAGATTGTAGGCAGAAGAGAAGGATCAGGGAGGTCAGATGAGGTTCGAATCCCCCGAGGCGCTTGAGGAGTTTCTCGATTCTCAACGTATTGGATTTCACAAGATAGCCGTCGTCGATATCGATGGTGTGCTCCGCGGCAAATATATTGATCGCACAAAATTGAGCTCGGCTCTCCGCAAGGGCCTTGGGTTCTGCGACGTGGTTTTGGGCTGGGATAGCCACGATCAACTCTATGACAACGCACATTTGTCCGGTTGGCATACAGGGTATCGAGATGCCCCCGTTTCGCTCGACCTATCCACTGTTCGCATCCTTCCTTTCGAGAAGGATACGATCTTCCTGTTTGGACAGTTCGCCGATTCGTACGCTGATGCGTGCTCTCGAACGGTGCTGCGACGAGTGGAGCAAAAAGCCGAGTCGCTTGGTTTTTCTGCCAGGGCCGCTGTCGAGTATGAGTTTTTTGTATTTGACGAGACGCCTCACTCGGCTCGTGAAAAGGGGTACCGCAATCTCAAACCTCTGACTCCAGGAATGTTCGGCTATTCGGTCCTCCGAAATAGCGTTCATGCGGACATTTACCATGAGCTGCTGAGTCAAATGAACGCCTTGGAAGTACCCATTGAGGGCATTCATACCGAAACCGGTCCAGGTGTGATTGAAGCGGCGCTCTGTCACGCTCCGGTTCTTGAGGCGGCCGATCGCGCGGCGTTGTTCAAGACATTTACGAAGGTCTTGTTTGAGCGTCGTGAGCTCATGGCGACGTTTATGGCCAAGTGGAGTAACGAGTACCCCGGTCAAAGCGGTCATATCCATCTTTCCCTTGAAAGAGATGGCAAAAACGCCTTCTTCTCCAATGAAGGGGACGGAATGAGCGACTTGTTTCGTCACTTCGTTGCCGGTCAGGTGGCGCTTCTGCCCGAGCTGCTTCCGATGGTCTGTTCGACGGTCAATGCCTACCGGCGCTTGGTCCCTGGATTTTGGGCGCCAACTCACTCTGCGTGGGGTATCGAAAACAGGACGACTGCGATCCGAGCCATCGTGGCCGGTGCAGCTTCGAGGAGCGAATACCGAATCGGTCCAGCGGACGCGAATCCGCATCTCGCCATCGCTGCGGCTCTGGCGAGTGGACTCTACGGTATCGAACATCGTCTGCTCATTGATCCTGTCAGCGGCAATGCTTACGAAAACCCCGGTCCGAATGCTGTGGCTTTGCCCGGCACGCTAGGGGAGGCGACTCGCGCCTTTTCGGCATCCACAGCGGCGCGCGGTCTTTTTGGCGACGTTTTTGTCGATCACTTCGCGGCGTCGCGGGACTGGGAAGATCGGCAGCATCGACAAGCAGTGAGTGACTGGGATTTGAAGCGCTACTTCGAGATCATCTAAACTCGACCGGCGCGCTGAGAAGGGTTTTTTATGTCACAATCGATCAATTGCAACTTCAACTATCCCGCCTCCTATCGGCTCGGTGCGGGGCGTGCGGCAGAGCTGCCTGAGCTGTGCAAGGAACGTGGGCTTTCGAAACCCCTTGTGGTGGGCGACCCGCACCTTTCGTCTCTGTCCTGGTTCGTCAAGATCGTGCGATCGCTCGAAGATGCCGGTCTGTGTCCCGTGGTTTTTTCGGACGTTCACCCTAACCCCGTAGGTGCGGACGTTGAAGCCGGCGTCGCTCTTTACCGAAAGCACGGCTGTCATGGTGTTGTTCTCCTCGGCGGCGGCTCGGCGATGGACGCGGGAAAGTGCGTGGCGCTTTTGGCGCACAACGGGGGCAGCGTCTTTGATTACGAAGATGTGGGCGACAACTTCAAGAAGGCCGATCCTAGTAAGATCGCACCGATGATTGCTTTGCCGACTACCGCTGGCACGGGATCGGAGGTGGGGCGAGCCTCGGTGATCATCAACGAAGAGAAAGAAAAGAAGATCATCTTTCACCCGAAGATGCAGCCACAGGACGTGATCGCCGATCCAGAATTGACGGTGGGTTTGCCTGCTCCCTTGACCGCCTACACTGGTATGGACGCCTACGTACACTGCTTCGAGGCTTTTTGTGCCCAGGGGTACCATCCCATGGCGGATGGGATCGCGCTTGAGGGGATGCGTCTCATTAAGGATTATCTTCCTCGCGCTGTTTCCCACGGAGACGACATCGCTGCTCGGACTCACATGATTCTGGCGTCGAGCATGGGGGCCACGGCTTTCCAGAAGGGGCTCGGGGTCGTTCACGCCATCGCCCACGCTTTGGGAGGAAACCTGGGCGGGCATCACGGCTTGCTCAATTCGATCTTGCTCCCCTACTGTATGGTCTTCAACCGTGATGCCATCACCGAGCGCTGTACCATCATCGCGCGGCACCTTTGTCTTGAAAGCCCGTCCTTCGAAACGTTGCTCGAGTGGACGCTGAAGATGCGTACCGACCTAGGCATCCCCCATACTCTCGAAGCGATTGCGGGAATGTCAGAGCAAAAGGCGACGGAGCTGGGGTCCATCGCTCGGGCGGATGCCGCTCTAGGGGGCAACCCCAAGCCGGCTGCGGTCGAAGAACTGGTCGAGATAATTAAGTCCGCCCTGGCGGGAAGGCTGTCAATGTGAGATCTCCCAACTCGCCATGGGTAATCGCCGCACATCGCCGCTGATACGTTTTCCTGCTCCGGCCCAGCATGCTGGCGATGCTCCCCACAGAAGCATGTGGGGCTTTGCCGATTCCGGGTTTGTGGTCCGTGACGGGACCGTTGTTCTGCAAAGTCGACGTTATCAAAATGGGGGGCAGCCTCTTGTTCATTTCGCGCCCTTCGTGGAGAAGGCCGTGGGTGTTGCCTTTGACCCAGCCGACCGTCATGAGCCGGTTGAGCCTCGGTTTCCCCCAGCGCTACCATGTGAACCCTTGGTTCAGGCGCTGAAGGCTCTCTTGGGACAGCAACGATGCTCACAAGACGATGAGCTCCGCCTGCGGCACGGCCATGGTCACCATCTCGAAGAAATCTACGAGGTGCTCTTCGGTGAGTTGAAGCGCGTTCCCGATCTTGTCGTCTTCCCGGAGAACGAGGCTGAGATCGAAAGTCTCTTGCGTATTTCCGAGGAACACCACGCACTGGTCGTGCCCTTTGGGGGCGGAACCTGTGTGACCAAGGCTCTTTGCTGCGAAGATGAAGAACGCCCCGTCGTTTCTCTGGACTTGAGCCGAATGAACCGAATCCTTTGGCTCGATCCCGAATCGAAGACAGCTTGCATTCAAGCTGGTGCGGTGGGGCGGGTGCTCGAAGCTCAGCTCAACGCAGAGGGATACACCCTGGGTCATGAACCAGACAGCATCGAGTTTTCGACGCTCGGTGGCTGGATTGCGACCAATGCCAGCGGCATGAAGAAGAACAAGTACGGCAACATTGAAGACATCGTGCAAGATGTGACCGTGGTCACGCGCGACGGCGCTGTGCATCATCCGTGCGTCGTTCCTCGCTCAAGCCACGGTCTTGATGTGCGTCGCCTCGTTTTCGGGTCCGAAGGTCTGCTCGGCGTGATCAGCCAGGCGGTGGTAGCGGTCCACTCTTTGCCCGAGGTCAAGAAGTACGGATCCCTCGTTTTTCCGACTTGGCAAGCCGGTTTATCCTTCATGCGCGCCCTGGCATCTCATCAAGCGACGCCCGCCAGTGTTCGTCTGGTGGACAATATGCAGTTTCAGTTCGGTCGGGCTCTCAAACCGGACTCAGGTTCGAGCCTAGGGGCTGCGCTTCAGAAGTTTTTCGTTTCAAAGATAAAAGGTATCGACCTAGAGCAGATGGTCGCGTGCACCATCGTCTATGAAGGGCGGGCGAGCGAACAGGCCGCCCTTTCGGCCCAAGTGGCCGAGCTTTCCAAGTCCTTTGGTGGTTTCTCGGCGGGCGGGGCGGCAGGCAAGGATGGCTACAATCTGACCTTTGGTATCGCCTACATTCGCGACTTCCTGCTCCAATACTGGACGCTGGGGGACAGCTTCGAGACTTCCGTTCCGTGGGGAAAGGTAAATGATGTCATGGAGCAGACTAAGGCAGCGGTCATTCGAGCGCATCGAGAAGAGTCTCTACAGGGGCATCCCTTCGTGACCGCTCGCGTGAGTCAGATTTATCCGACAGGCTGCTGCGTCTATTTTTATATCGGGTTTCACTACAAGACGTGCGTCCAACCTCTTAAGGCGTTCAAACGTATCGAGCATGAAGCCCGCGTGGCGATTTTGGACGCCGGCGGTGCTCTTTCTCACCACCACGGGGTTGGAAAGCTGTGGGCACCCTACTTGGAGCGGATTAAGTCGGAAGCGGCTCTGACTTGGGTGGATAAAATCAGTCGCGCGATTGATCCGGCAGGAACTTTCGCCTCTGGAAATCAGCGGGTGTCTTCCCAACGCGAACGAGACAATCGGTAAAGCTGATGAGGGCGCAAGGGGTGACCTGCTGGTAGTCGAGGGTGCTCGAAGTCACCCTTCAGGTCGCGTTTCATTCCCAGTTTGACCATTACACGCTGGGAGGCCAGATTGTACGGAGTTGTGAATGAGACGACTTCTTCGACGTTCAGGGTCTCAAAAGCGAAGCGGAGCGTTTCTTGCGCAGCTTCGGTCGCGTAGCCCCGGTTCCAAAAACGAGGCGCTAATCTCCAAGCCACTTCGAATGCCGGGCCACCGAGGTAACGCTCCAGTAGGGGTAGCTCCCGCAGGCTTTGGAGGCCGACAAACCCGAGGAAGCGCGCTTGGGGCTCCGCGGAGAATTCCTTGCATTCTACCGCCCAATAGCCAAAGCCCGCTTCACACATTTTCGTGTGAAGGCGGTCGGCCAATGCGTCGCTTTGTTCGGAAGAGAGGGGGCCAGGCAGGTGCGCGTTGACTTGTGGATCGGCGTTTAAAACGCGAAATGGCGCGTAGTCTTCGGGGCGCCACGCCCGCAGCCGCAGGCGCTGAGTCTGGAGCTCTGTAGGCTGGGTTCCGGTAGCCAGGCGGAGCAGCAGACGCGGGGATGACTCACGTCGACCCGGCGTACCTTGTGGAACGCGGCCCACAGGAACGGCCCCGTGTCGAAGAAAGGGCGAAAGGGACGTTTCTTCGGCGCGCACCCAGAGGGCAGACACCCGTGAGGTGAAAAGTCTCGACTTCAGGTTTTTGAGTAAATGCCCAGCTAGCCTCCGTCCAAAGGCATCAGGACTCACGGACAACAAATGAAGTGCGGCGCCGGAGAGCTTCTGTGGGTCAGCTCCGCTTACGGCAAGACCCAGCAACTGCTGGTTTTCGTCTTCGGCGATGAGCAGATGGTCTTCGGCTTGGGGGCGTTCAAGCATCGCGCGCAAAATACTCTCGGCATCGGACGCTTGGGTCTTGCTGTTCGCATGATAGTAAAGCGGTGTGATCCGGGGCAAGTCGCTCAAAGTCGCCGGCCTGATATTCATCGGGATGAGCCCTCGGAAATCGCTACTCGTTCGGGGGGGGCCAAACATTTTTCGAGTCCTGCCATCAGATCTTCTTGTGCGAAGGGCTTGGCGAGAAACCGAGTTCGGAAGGGGAGCTCTTCAAAGTGTTCGGGTAGTCGCCGTGCATGGCCACTGATGAACAAAGTAGGGAGCCCCAGATGAAACTCGGACAGTCGTTCGATGAGATCGAAGCCCGAAAGATGAGGCATGCTGACGTCGGATACCAAAACGTCGAAGGTGGCTCCCCCTTGAATCAAGGCAAGAGCTTCTAGGCCGTTGACCACACTCGTTACAGTGTAGCCAGCCTGTTCGAGCACGCGCTGGGTGCCTCGCCGCATGAGTTCGTGGTCTTCTGCTAACAAGACGCGGGCACTACTTTGCTGGGTTCGAAACCGACTTAGGCTCTTGCGCACTTCGGAAGCAGGGAGCTCGGATCCAGGAAGAATAACTCGAAACGTCGACCCCTTGCCTTCTTCGCTTTCTAGTTCGATTCGGCCTCCGAGACGTCCAACGATGTCGGCTACCGTGGCCAATCCCAATCCCGTGCCCGTCGACTTGGTGGTGAAGAACGCCTTGAAGATGTTGGAGCGCACTGTTTCGGGGATGCCGACTCCAGTGTCGGACACACTGAGATAGACGTGCTTGGATGGGGTGACACCAAGTTCGATGGCGAGTTGACCGCCTCGCGACATCGCGTCGCGGGCGTTGACCACGAGGTTCAACATCACCTGTTCTAGCTGTCCCCGGTCGGCTCGTACGGTGAGCCCGCCAGCGGTTCCGTGACAGCTGACGACGATTTCGTCACCGATCAGACGTCCGAGGAGCGGAGTCAGCGATTGGACGAACTCATCCACATCGATGATCTCCATCTTGAGAGCCCGACGGCGGCTGAAAGCGAGAAGCTGTCCTGTCATCAAACTGGCTCGGGCGGTCGCCTCGTCCAGGTCATCGAGAAGCTCTTGTGAAGAATCGTCTTGCTTCATCTCGACGCGCAGGGATGATGCCACGTTGGCGATGACGCCAAGAAGATTGTTGAAGTCGTGGGCAATGCCGCTGGCGAGCTGGGCTACGGGTTCGAGCTTTTGTGCCTTAAAGTACCTCGTCTGTGCATCTTTTTGCTCCTTGCTTGCCTGAGCCAACTCGCTTTGCGCGGTTTGCAGGGCGTCCAAGATTGCTTTGAGAAGCCAGGCGGACATGCCCAGGGCGAGGATGAATTTCAACCAAAGTGTGGACTTGGGCTCGGCGAGGGGAGACACGGAAAGGTATCCACCGATGTCCAGCGCAGCGATACCCAGGAGCACGGTCATGACAGCGGAAGCGAAAGCGAATAGGCCGCGATGACCCAGAGTCGCGCTGGAGAAGATGATCACGGGCAAGAAGAAGACAGCCACTCCAGTCTGGAGCCCGCCCTGTTGCACCATGACCCACGGGATTATGATCAGTGTGGGATAAGTGAACAGATAAGCCGCCCACAGGACCCTGTTTTTTTTTAAGAGTACGTAGACCCCAACTAAGCCCAAGAGCGAAGCCAAGACGGGCGCAGTCGACCCGACAGTCATCGGTTTGGGGTTCAGCATGCGAGCGAACCAGGACAGCCCCACCGCGACTGCCGCCAACCTAAACATGAGCAGGGTCAAGCGTGCCCTTTGCTTGGACAAGCTTTGTTGGAGTGAATTCACGCCCTTCTTCTTGGTCGGCTCGGTGGAGGTGGGCGAAAGGTCATCCACCCCACTTTCGGCTTTCGGTGCCGGTGAATTCATCAGGACGAGAATATCCTGCGATGGTGGGAAAAGGGAAACCTACTTCGGGCGAGGAAGAAAAACGGGGACCCCCGCGCCGTGCACCGCGATACGCGGCTGAAAAGCCTTCGATTCAAGGGCGAACTGGCTGGGGGCGCATCTTCGACCCGGCACTGAGAGTCGAGGGCGCCATGACCGGATTATGACAGAAATCGCACAATTTGCCTGGCTTGCGTTCCATTTGTTTGAAATTCGCGCCAATTCTTCCCTCGAACACGTACACTGGCGTGATATAGGCTGGTCCGCAAAGGAAAGGGGGAGGACCACCTCCGTCGACCGACTCTATGCTTCGTTACGCCGCCGATTATCGCACACTCTTATGGACTCTTGTCTTGATGCCCTCACTGGTCGCCTACCAGTACGTGCACCCCGAGACAGTTCCCTACCTCAGCTGGCTCAGCTTTTACTTCGCGATTGCAGCCGGCGTCATCGCCCACAACCATCTCCATGCCCCCACCTTCAAGAGCAAGAAGCTCAGCGAGTTGTTCGGTTTTTGGATTGCCATTTTTTATGGTTTTCCCACCTTCGCATGGATCCCCACGCACAACCTCAATCATCATAAGTATGTGAACAAGGCGGGGGACGCGACGATTACTTGGCGCTACACGAATAGCCACAATTACCTTGTGGCCTCCACTTACTTTTTCGTGTCCTCGTATTTTCAGTCCGGGCCCATCAAAGAGTTCTTGGCGAGAACGAAGAAGAAGAACCCGGCTCAGTTCTGGGCCTATATGGGGCAGTACGCAGTGGTCTACGGGGCACAGGCGGCCATGTGTGGCCTGGCTATTTACCTCTATGGTTTCAAATCGGGCCTCTTCCTCTGGGGCTTTACGATGGGGCTTCCCGCGTTGGTGTCGCTTTGGACCATCATGACCTTCAACTACGATCAACACGTCCACACCGACCCCTGGTCGCGCTACAATCATTCGCGCAACTTCGAAGGGAAGTTGCTCAATTTTTTGCTCTTCAACAACGGCCTTCATACGGCTCACCACGAAAGAGCAGGACTTCACTGGAGCGAGCTGCCGCAGCTTCATGCTGAGCTGGCTCCCCATATTCACCCTGATCTAAAACAGAAGAGCTTGTGGTGGTACTGGTTCAAGCAGTACTGCCTGACCCCTTTCGTCCCGAGCCTGGGAACGAAGCAGATCGGTCGGGCCCCCTTCGATACCGAAGAACAGCAGCTCGACATTTCGACGGCAGAAGTCGGCTTCGGCGAAGCGGGTACGAACGCTGCACGCATCTGATCAAGGGCGGCGCCTTACTTTCTCCAGGGCAGGTTCATGACCTGCCCTTCTTGGTTTGTGATTTTCGATCCGGCGCCCACGACGACGATGGCGTCAGTTGGCTCTGTGCCCGTGTTTTCGAACCGGTGCATCACGCCTGCGGGAGCAATGACTGTTGCTGGCGCCTCGAATTCAATCGTCTCGGAGCCGACTGTGGCACGACCCTGACCTCGAAGAAAAATGAAGATTTCCTCCGACGCGTGCGTATGAGGTGGGGTTGCCGATCCAGGAGCGACGCTCGTTCGCCAAACCTCAGATGACTTGACTCCCATACTTGGGGTCGCGATGCCGACCAGTTGGTTGCCATTGTTTTCGAAGCTCTTGAGCTGACTGTGAGGAACGACGCGTGCTCGTTCAGTTGTTTTCGTGCCGCCGCTCAGAGCGACCTGGTCCGAAGGTTCGTGAGAATGAGCGTGGGCGGGGCACGGGGCCGCCGTGGCGCAACCACCGGCTGAGGAGAGAAGAAGTAGCCCAAGCATGAGTTTCTGGGGGCAAAACTGGCTTAAATGATGAGCGGTCACGGCAAGTGTTTAGCGGAGTCTTGGTGGTTTGGACAAATGGCCTCGCTGCTTCTAGCCTGGCCAGGTGACTGATTCGGCCGACACTCGGTCCAAGACTGAAAGTGGGCTTCCGCCTTTGCCCAGCCGCGGCCTCTCCGCGCTCACTGATTTGAACGATCTGGAGGTATTCGCTCGGGTGGTTGAAAAGTCGGGCTTCTCTCGCGCGGCGCAAGAGTTGGGTGTACCTGCATCGACGGTTTCGCGTCGCGTTTCCCGACTTGAGGACGCACTCGGGGTGCGGCTACTTCAGCGTACGACGCGCAAGATGCACCTGACCGAGGCAGGGCGGACCTACTTCGAACAGATCAGTCTTGCCTTGCGACAAATCCAGGGTGCCGAAGCCAGTCTGCGTCAAGTGCAGGGGGCTCCTCGGGGGCTCATTCGATTGAGTACGGTGGAGGAGCCGTTCATCGAGGAGGTTCTCTTCGAGTTCTTGGAGAGCTTTCCGGAAGTTTCGCTCGAAATCGACAAGTCGCATCGAAACGTGGATCTGGTAGCCGAGGGCTACGATCTCGCAATCCGTGCAGGGGTTCTTGCCGATTCTTCTCTAGTGGCGCACAAGCTGCTCTCGTCGGGGCCGATTCTTGTGGCGTCTCCTGGCTATGTGGAAACGCGAGGAGCGCCTGAATCCGTTAGCGATCTACGCAATCATGAGTGCGTGATTCTTGGCACGACGACTACTGCTGCGACTTGGCAATTGGGATCGAGTGATGCTCCCGAAAGGGTGAGCGTTTCGGGCCGAGTGGCTGTCAACAGTTTCATCACGGCGGTAGAAGGTTGCTGCAGGGGACTAGGAGTCGGGCTTTTTCCTGAAGGCTTCATCCAACCTTGGTTGAGTAGCGGGCGCCTGGTTCGGGTGCTGCCGGACATCGTGACTCAGTCGACAGGGCTGTGGATCATTCATCCCAGCAAAACGCTGATTTCACCCGCGGTACGGGGCCTCATCGACTTCATCAAGGGGAGCTTCAAGAAGAAGGCGCCCAGTGGCGGGCAATTGCCTCCCAACTCGCGCTGGAGCGTTTAGCTCGCTCACTAGGCCCGCACTCGGGCAAAAAAAAGGAGGGGTGCGCCCCCTCCTTTTTCTTTCAACTTAGAGCCCCTTAGCGTTTTCTGCCAGGTAGTTGGCAACTCCGTCCGGGGATGCGGTCATCCCCTTGGCACCCTTGTTCCAGCCGGCAGGGCAAACCTCGCCGTGCTCCTCGGTGAACTGAAGGGCGTCGACCATGCGGAGCATTTCGTCGATGTTGCGACCGAGGGGGAGGTTGTTGACTACTTGGTGCTGCACCACTCCGCTCTTGTCGATCAAGAACGAACCGCGGAAAGCGACGCGACCGTCCGGAATCTCCACGTCGTAAGCGCGGCAGATTTCGTGGTTGGTGTCTGCGACGAGGGTATAGCCAACGGGGCCAATGCCGCCCTTTTCGACGGGAGTGCTCCGCCAAGCGTTGTGCGTAAACTGTGAATCAATCGAAACGCCGATGACCTCGACGTTGCGCTTCTTGAACTCTTCGAGGCGATGATCGAAAGCGATGAGCTCAGAGGGGCAAACGAAAGTGAAGTCGAGCGGGTAGAAGAATACGACCGAGTACTTACCTTTCGTTGCTTCAGAAAAGGTGTAGCTATCAACGATTTCGCCGCTTCCGAGAACAGCGGGAGATGTAAAATCAGGAGCCTGACGGCCTACCAATACGCCCATTTTTCTTTCCTTCCTTGTTATTGCCGACCAAAATCCATTTCAGGTCGAATTACAGGGGTTGTGAGGTTCCGGACGTTAGTGAGGTGGTTTCTGAGGCGCAATACTTGCCGGTTTCTGGGTGCCGAAATCTCAGCTTGGACTTGCCTCTGGGCTGTGGTCAAGACTTCTGGTTCGTCAGCGACTCAAGCCCACACGCT
The DNA here is from genome assembly GCA_050300635.1 of Polyangiaceae bacterium. Lineage (GTDB taxonomy): Bacteria > Myxococcota_A > Polyangia > Polyangiales > Polyangiaceae > NIC37A-2. Next base: position 12,192 of record JBNKYC010000010.1, on the reverse strand, counting down.
GTCGGGCATAGAGACAGTGTCCCGAGAATATCGTGAAATCTCGACAAGTCTTGGGGCGCGTTTCGTAGATTTCACAGGTGAAGGGCTCGTTCCCTGGCATTGCCAAGGGAGGCAAACGCTCGGCAGCGTCATCTGGAGCCAGACCGCCCGAAATACTCGGCCGTGGCGGCTTGAGAGCGATTCCGCCGCGGAGGCAGCGGCAGCGCCCCCGAGTCCTGCCCATATCGTAACCGCCGGTCCGTTCGACCAAGAGCTCAAGATGGAGCCTTCTTGCCGGGTCCCGCGGCGACACTTCGACTGTGTCGTAGGCTTCCCGGCAGCAGGCTCCGCAGGATAGGCAGTCGAAGGGGGCTTCAAAATGAGAGCAGGCCGTTTCGCGGTCGTCCGTGCGCTTGCCGCCACTTTGTCGACACCTTCCCAAGCGCTTTTTTCCTGATTCGTAATACCAGGCGCAGGCGCCGCAGCTATGCTGTTCGTCGGTGTACTTGGGCAGACCTGTCCGGTGCAGGGGGAGCGGGGCTTCGATTCGGTAGCAGAGCTCGCGCGAGGGAGCATGGCTCCGGTGCGTTGTAGTTGCGGCTCGAACTACGGATTCTGTGGCTTGAAGAGCCTGCTTCAAGGTGCTGCGAAAAGGGCTTTGATTACGTCGCGCGTAGGCGGACAGGGCGCGCGTGATGCTTTCTCTTTCGGTCTCAACCCTGAGCTCGAAGGGGTCTAGGGGTAGTGCATCATAATACGCGCGAAAGTCCGTCGTGGGCGCGAGCACCGTTCTCAAGCCGTAAGGTGAAAGCAGGGCCGCCTGAAGACGCAGGCAGGCGTGCTCCTTTTCGTCATCGACGCGTTCTTCGTTATCAAGCCCCCAATCCACCCAGTGAAGGCTCTGAGGCCCTTGCACCATCCAATGGCAAATTTCGTGGAAGATCATTTGGGCCAGACAGTCGTCTTCGTCCATCGTTGGCCCAGCGCCGACAAAGAGAGTCCCTCGACCATCAGTTGAGGCGTAGGCGTCCTCGGTGCGCGCGATGGTCAGCCCCATGGCCTGGGCTGTATTCGTCCAAATCAGATCGAGAGGATCGGAATATCGGGAGCTGATGGTGCGACTCATGACCGGGGCCTGCCATAGCTCAACGTGGGTAAATCGCTAGCGAAAGGCCAGTTCGTTGCTATGTTGCCTGCCAAAGAGAGTTCAGCCCCATGATTTGCCCCCGTTTCTTTTCGCGCCCTTCACGGCAATCTCTTCTTGTTCTCGTTGGCTTTCTTTGTGCTTGCAGCAGTCAGAAGACGGCGCAGCACCCCGACGAAGAGGACACCTGGGTGCCCCAGTCAACACAGCGTAAATCGGAAAGAATGATGGCAGACCAGCAATCCGGGATGGAGGAACTCAACATGACTCCTGCCGAGCGGGGAGCGTCCCAACACAGGCGGAAGATGGATCGTCTCCACGATCGTCAGAACGAAGAAGAGTGAGCTCTCAGCGTTCCTTTCCGTGGTCTCCCCGGACTCTTTTTGCTCCGATGGAAGGGATTTCGCACGGGCCGATGCGTGACTTGATGGCAAGTCGTGGTGGGGTCGGGATTGTGTGCACAGAATTCGTCCGGGTGACCTCGTCCAAGATGGGGGCGCGTACGGTCGAAAAGCACGTCATCAAGTCTAATCATGCGGCGCTCAGCGTGCAGGTCATGGGTAACGATATTCGGCAAATGGCCGAAGCGACTGCCCTGATGAGCGACGCCGGGGCAGATATCATTGATATCAACCTTGGTTGTCCAGCTCCCCGCGTGGTGCGCAAGGGGGTGGGGTCGGCAATGCTGAAAGATCTTCAACTTCTTGGCCAGGTGCTTGCTGCGATGCGCAAGGCCACTCACCTGCCGTTTTCGGCTAAAATTCGGGCGGGGTTCGACGATGCCTCGGGGGTCATGGATGTCGCGCGAACCGTGGTGGACGCGGGAGTGGATTTCATCACGGTACATCCCCGTCGCCGCGTTGACTTTTATCAAGGGGTCGCCGATTGGCGCATCATCAAATTGCTGGCCCAGGAACTTCCGATTCCTGTGGTCGGAAACGGGGACGTTTGGTACGCGGCAGACGCGCTTCGGATGCGGATGGAGACCGGATGTGCCGCCGTGATGATTGGTCGCCCCGCCCTACGTAACCCTTGGATCTTCTCTCAAATCGCTCAGCTTGAAGCGGGCCAGCGCCCCTTTCGGCCCCGCGGAATAGACGTGCTGAGCTACGTAAAGGCGATGACCGAAATGTGGGGTAAAATGTATCCCGGAAAGGCACTGCTTGGACTGTTGAAAGAGCAGGCTCGCTATCTGCTTCGTGCCCTGGACCCTGCGCGGGAGCTCCAGCACCATGGTCTGCGTACGCAGACTATGGCCGAACTCATGGACTTTCTCGAGCGTAGTTTTGGAGACGTCGATGAGGAGAGCCTCGACCTGGGGGCCCACGGGGGGGCGTGGGAAATCAGTGGTTCGGCTCTTGCTGAAACTCGAAGTTAGAATCCATCTCACGATGGGAGCCGCCTTTGCTTTTTCTGGCATGGGTTCGCGGGCCCCGCTGAAGCCCGGTCCGGCGATGAACTAGACAGGTCTTGTCGCTACTTCCGCGGAAATCGCGACGTTTGAAGACTTCCAGGACAGAGCCGACCGCGATAGGGTCGGCGCAGATGAGATGGGTTCTGGCTTTAGTCGTGCTTCTGACCGCGGACCCGGCGCTCGCCCAGTCTAACTTCGAAGGAGCGCAGATCGGCGGCCGAACCTCGTTGATGGGGGGCGCGGCTGTGGCTACCGGGGCGGACGAGGCGACGCCTTTCATGAACCCGGCTGGTATCACGCGAATTCCGGGGCAGTCGTTTTCGTTTTCTACTTTCGCGGTAAGCTCCAGTTTTCGGCATATCAAAAGTCCTTTGGACCCGAGCGGCGCGTTTGATATCGAATCAGCGGATGTGGGAAAGCCGAACCTGCGCATCATTCCCAATACCTTCTGCTTGTTTCTCGATGGGCCACCGAAGGACAAGTTTAGCGGCCGCAGTCGGCACAAGTACTCGCTCTGTGCTGCAGCTACGGAGCGAGAACGTCTCAACTTCACTCAAAATCGCTTCAAACAGTTCGCTTCAGGCCGGGTCCAGGGGCTGAGTCAATCGACCGAACTTGACTTCGTGCGCAGTACGATGGCGCTCAGCTGGGGTATTTCTCTCGATCAGAAGACGAGCCTTGGGGTGACTTTTCGAACCGACAATACCCGTTTCCAAGACCATTCTACGACGAGTGCCTTCGACTCGGTGGTCCAGGACGATCCCTTCCAGTCTCTTGGAATGTCGCGCGAAACCTGGAGCTGGGACACGAGTTTGGTGATTGGGATCACTTCGAATATTTCGCGCGTTGTGACATTGGGAGCAGCCCTCACGACGCCATCTCAGCATATTGTCGGAAAGTACTCGGCGCATTCTATCGTGTCGCTGGGGGTGAATCGAGGGACGGGCGTGTTCCAAGACGACGGGGACTTTCGTTATAACCATCCGGGGAGTCTGCGCCTTGGTCTTGGGTTTTCGTGGCCCCGGTTTACGATCGAGGCCAACGGGACCTTCTATGGACCTCAAGAGCAGCGCGCGCGCGGCAATTTCAATCGTCGTCTCATTACCTTCGAGCCAGGGGGCGACGAGCCTCAGACGCTGGTCGGACGAAGCAGCGTGGTTGAAAAGGGTCGTGCGGTGACGAACTTCTCACTAGGCTCAGAGTTCTTTCTTTCTCGCGACTTTTCCCTGCTTGGAGGCGTCGGTACCGATTTTTCGGGGCTGCATCCCCGCCTCGATCAATCTTTGGGAGATGTTCTCTTTCGTCAGCGCCGAGACAGCGTGCGAGCGTCCGTCGGTGTCAGTTCTTATGGCCGTCGAGGACGGTTGCTGTTGGGCGTTCTGGGTGAGTACTCGTGGGGAGAGGTTTCGGTCGCCGACCCCTCCCTAGAAATCCCCCGCTTCGTGGCGCTGCCTCAGACCCTTTGGTCTCTTTCTTTGGTCATCTCTGGTCAAATCAACTTCCGCACTGTGGTCGAAGCGGCCAATCGTGCAGCCGACCCCCTTTCCGGGGACGACGATGATTCGTCGGGGAGACGGCCATGAAGCGGCGACCGATTTGGGCGTGGATGTTGGCCCTTTCGGGTTCACAGTTCCTATCGGATGCTTCAGCTCAGGAACCGAGAGCCGACGAACCATCCAGCCCTCCGCGCACTAGGGCAGAGCGAAGGGCCGCTCAGGCGTACCAGGACGGATGTCCTGTGGTGTGCGCGCAGCATCAGGCTTGTGTCCAACATCGTTGTGTTGACATGTGTCGTCCCGATTGTCGCGAGGGCACCCATTGTACGCCGGCTGGCACCTGCGAAGCTAGCTCGCAACCCAGCCATGCGATTTTGACGGAGGCTGAGCGTCAGCGCCTCTCGGGATTGCCGTCTAGCGATTCGAAGTGGCTCGTTTTCGCTGATCTGGGGGGACTCATCGGTTTTGGAGTGCGTCCGGGGCTCGAGTACGGCGACCTGGATTCGGTCCTGTTCAGGCTCCACTTTCTGAATACGGGCGTGATGAGCCACGCGGTGTTTGTCGAAAACGAGAACGAGTACTTTGATTGGGGATTCGGAGCGAGCGTCGGCTATCGGCACTACGAATCCAGCTGGGGGAACTTGCGTGGGTTTTATGTGGGCGGGGGGCTCGACTACTCGGTGAACCTGATCCGAAGTCGTGGGGAGACTGACCTGAGTCAGCTGCGTCATGCCGTCGCGCCTTACGGCGAATTTGGTTATCGCTGGGTCTTCGACCACTTCGCTCTTGCCTTTGGGCCGACGCTGGCACTGCGTTACCCCGTCTTTGTGGGAACGTTTGGTGGGGACAAGGAGCTGTGCAAGACAGAAATCGAGTGTGAAGAGACGTCGCGCCGTTTCGAAGGTACGGTCAATTTCGAAGTGGGCTGGTTCCAGTAATTCATTTGGGGCCCTTTTGTTTCAGGCTCGTGAACCCGCCGCCCGGGTGACGGCTCTTCCTCCAACGGCGCATCTCATAACCCCAAGGGTGGCGAGATGCGCGCAACAAGACACACGTACATCGAACAGACCACGAGAAAAGGCTCCGCCGACGCTTGCCTCACCCCTCTGGGGCGAGCGGCGACAGAGCTTCTGCTGGTTGTGAGATGCATTCTGGGTGGATTCGCCCGCCAAAAAATTGGTGAATTGGGGTGGAATCGTCTCGATCCCCCTCGCTGATTCCCTAGTTTGTTGCTAACTGGACACCCGCGAGGCTGAATTCGGATCCCAAGTGCGGTCCTCAGACCTTCGCCCCAGCCCGAGAAAATATTTATGAGCAAAATTAAGCTGAAGCCCGGCATCATTTCTGGTGGTGCACTCAAAGAACTCTTTGCCCAGATGAAAGAGGTGCAGGCTGCCCTCCCTGCGGTCAACGTGATCGGTTCACACAGCGCCAACGCGGCGCTGCAGGCCGCAAAAGAGGCAGGTTGTCCCATCATCGTCCAGCTCTCCAACGGCGGCGCTCACTTTTACGGCGGCAAGTTTCTGAGCAACGACGGTCAGAAGGCCGCCATCGCCGGTGGCATTGCAGGTGCACATCACGTTCGCCTCATGGCCGAGTCCTATGGTGTTCCGGTCATCATCCATACGGACCATGCTGCCAAAAAACTGCTCCCCTGGATCGACGGCCTGCTCGATGCCGGTGAAGCGTACTTCAAGGCTAACGGTTCTCCCTTGTTCAGCTCGCACATGCTGGACCTTTCCGAAGAACCCCTCAGCGAAAACCTCGACATCTGCGCCAAGTACCTTGAGCGAATGAACAAGATCGGTATGGCTCTCGAGATCGAGCTAGGCGTCACCGGTGGCGAGGAAGACGGCGTGGACAACAGCGGTGTTGATCACAGCAAGCTCTACACGCAGCCCAGCGAGGTGCTGCAGTCTTACGACAAGCTCAACAGCTTAGGTCACTTCACCTGTGCTGCTTCTTTTGGCAACACTCATGGCGTCTACAAGCCCGGCAACGTCAAGCTCACCCCCAAGATCTTGCGCGACAGCCAGGCGCATATCAAAGCCGAGCGCAAGACCTCCGAGCAGCCCGTCGACTTCGTTTTCCACGGCGGCAGCGGGTCGACCAAAGAAGAGATTGCCGAGGCGGTATCTTACGGTGTGATCAAGATGAACATTGATACAGACACCCAGTGGGCCTTCACTAAGCCCATCAAGGACTACATGGACGAAAAAGACGGCTATCTGAAGTCCCAGATTGGTAACCCCGAGGGTGACGATAAGCCCAACAAGAAGTACATCGATCCCCGTGGTTGGACCCACCTGGGTGAAAAGGGCATGACTGCTCGCCTCGTCCAGGCGTTCAGCGATCTGGGCGCAACCGGCAAGTTCGAGATCGGTTGAATCTGAGTCGTAAGCAATAGAAAGGGCGTTCCTCCGGGAGCGCCTTTTTCTTTGTGCGCCCAGCATGGGCGCCACCTTCGGGGTGCAAAGTAGAGCAGGCGATCGAGTGAAGCGCCTCTGCGGAAGGGCCCCCGGGGTCTTTTTGCTGCGGTGATTGAACCGCTCATCTTCGATTGCTTCAGTGGAAGATGACTTCACCACCACCCGTCCACTCGACGGGCATCACGGGGACCGAATCCGAAGCGACAAGTTCGTTGTCGATTGTGACAGAGTAGGGGTTGCTGTGACCTAGCTGTCCCCATCGATTGTCGCCCCAGCAGTAGAGTTTCTTGTCGGTGGTGATAGCGCAAGCATGCCCTCCTCCGCCTTTGATACTAGCGACAGGAGGAAGTCCTGGAACCAATTGGGGGGCGGGCACGTTTGCGAAAATGGCTTTCCCGGATTCTATATCAATGCGCGGGTTGCTCGGGTCGCTGCACTGGAGCTGAAGGTTGGCCCCCCAACAATATCCCGCATCGTTTTGGACACCACAGGAGAAGTTGGTGCCAAGGCCGTAGCTTGTGTAGGCGTCGCTAGAGACGAGTTGGGGTGCGAAGTGGTTCCCGCCTCCCGCTCCGATTTCGCCCAATACATCGCTGCCCCAACAATAAAGTTCGTTGTTTGTTGTGGTGACGCAAGCGTGGGTCGCAGAGGTGAAGAGTTCACTGGGCGTTGTGGGAACGGCCACAGCGTAGGGGGTGGGACATGGGGAGGTTGCTGATTGTGCAGGACATACCTGGACGGGATCGTAGCCTAGTTGTCCTTGTGGGCCGTAACCCCAGCACAGCAAACGGTCACCGTCGATTTGGTTGAGCGCACAAGTGTAGTGGGAAGCCGCCGAAACGAAGGCGGTGGCTGTCGTCGGGCCTTGAGGGGCGGGTTGAGCGCCGGCGCTCGTTTGGCCTGTCCCCAATTGTCCGAAGTCGTTGCGCCCCCAGCAGTAGAGATCAGTGCCTGACAGAGCGCACATATGGTCACGGCCGGAGGTGATGGCGGTTACGTCGAAAACGCCATCGACCGACACCGGTACTGCAGAAGAAGTGCCCGCATCGGCGTTTCCAAGCTGACCGTAGGTATTGTCTCCCCAACAATGGACAACACCTTCCACGTCGAGCGCGCACACGTGTCCGTCGCCGCCCGCGATTTGTTTTATGAAGGACAAGCCGGTGACCTGGACTGGAAAGTGTGAGCCTCCCACCGCATTGGGCCCCAGGACGCCCGATCTATTGGCCCCCCAGCAATGGACGGTGCTATCGCTCAGCAGGGCACAGGTGTGCTGCTCACTCGGGACCACCTGCACCACATCGGGCCCGGTGGGCAAGGGGTTCTGATTGCATTCGTCACAGGTATCGGCCTGTCCAACGTAGCCGCGCTCGATCAGATCGTTTACCGAAGGGCAGGCGGCGTTGTCGAAGGTATTCGTTTGCTGGTTGAAAACGCCGGTGCAAAGAGTCACGGTCCCGTTGTTGTCGGGCTCCAAATCCTCATCAGAGTCGGCATCTCCTACGACGGCCAATTGGGGCGTTTTTAGTCCTGAGCCCGTCGAGACGACAGGCATTTCAGCATTGATGTTCAGCTGACTTCCGACGCTGAGCAAGGAAGGGAAGTCGATGAGTTCCAGTGCTCCGGTCACCGGTGCGTTTATCTCCAGGTCGCTGCCGACCGACTCGAGCGCCGGGGCCGCAATACTCTTGAGCGAAAGCGAGTAGATGTTCAGGGCCATCCTGTAGTCGACCTGCTTGAGCGCGGGGAAGGTGAGATCAGATAGGGCATCGCTACCCAGACTGATGTTAATAGAACGTGCCTCCGTCCACGAGGGAACCCTGAGCACGACGTCCCGATCATTGGCTCCTGCGAAATAGCTCTTGGGATCTTCTCCGGTGAGCCAAAAGTCAGAGTCGACCTTCTCGAGGGCTTCGAGGTTGACTTCGACATCGTTGCCTCCGGCTCTCCCGCAACTTAGGAAGAGTTGGAGGATGTCGGCGCTCTTCAGGCTGGACAAGTCCACGGTAGCCAGGTTGCAGCCCGTGTTCCGAATGATCAGATAGCCGCTGCTTTCCAGGACGGGGATAGAAACACCCATCAGAGCATCCGTCTCCCCGTCGCTGCCCCCGGAGATTGCGACGTAGGGTGCCGACTCCAACTGGGGAAGCTGGATGGCGCCTACGAGGGTGGTGGAGGGAACGACCAAAGCTCCGCCTAATTCTCGGAGTTCTGGAAACGCGAGGGTAGTTGTCATGGTCGCCGCCTCGTTCGGTGGCGGCACACGTGTTTGACCAGTGTAGTTCAGGGTGGATACACAAAGGTCTCCGCGATTGACCTGCAGGTGTGAGAAGGCACTCAGCTCGATAAGAGAAAAATTGCTCTCGATGAGCAGGCCGCCCGTGCCCCGACAGCCGTTGTGCCCCTCGCCATAATAAAATGAGTAGGAACCATCGATCGTTCCCAGGGCATCGAACCCGGTGATGGCCTCAAGAGCGGAGTTGTCGGTGATATTGATGGAGGTGCCCACTTCCACCAGGCTCGCGTAGCCCCCAAGGTTCACGAGAGCTGGATTGTTGGCAATGGTGATGCTGTCCGCGTAGAGCAATGAGGGGAGATCAGCGTTGGTCAAAGCGGCATTGCCCGTGATCTCGATGTCGCCTCCGACGGTCTCGAGGTTGGACAGTGCCGAGCCCGAGAGTCGCGTCAAGAACTGGTTGTCCCGCACAATAAGCGAACCTCCGAGAGTCGTCAGAGATTCGAGCCCAATGAGCGAGGTGAGCTGAGTGCTGTCGATGATGAGATCACCCGTGATGGTTTGTGCTCCCTCGACGGTCTTCAGGTCGAGACCGCTTGCAAGAACCACATCCCCGTCAATGACTGTGTTGCCCAGATCGCAGTTGATGGGAGAACCAAGACGACACTTGCCCTCGAAGCAGGTTTCTAGGCCGTCGCAGATGTTTCCGTTGTTGCACTCGGAGTGCGCGGTGCACACTTGCTCGGTAAAGACGGGGTCGACCACTTTTTCGCACCCGTCGCCGTACTCATTGTTCGCATCCGAGAACCCAGGCAGGCAGCTGAAGATTTGGCAGAAGCCTTGGGCGCAGGCGCTCACGGCGTTTTCCGCCTTGCAGAAGGCGCTCGCCCCCTCATCTGCCTTGCCGTCACAATCATTGTCGATGCCATCGCAGGTTTCGGTGACGTCGGGGTGCACCGCGCCGTCGCTGTCGTCGCAGTCGCCGAACTTGCTAGCGCGATTGGGGATAGGATCGCAGCTGGCTAGGGCGCTACCTATGACGACGCCCCACCCGTCGCCATCCTTGTCGACATACCAGATGTTTTGCACCGTCTGTTCGTCGACTTCACCGTTGCAGTTGTTGTCGATGTGGTCGCAGACCTCTTCGGCTCCTCCTGCGGTGCGGGGGTCGTTGTCGTCGCAGTCATCACCGCCGCAGTCGGCGTCGGCGACGAGATCGCCGTCGTCGTCCTCGAAGTTGTTGACGCCCATCGCTTTGGCGTCCGCCCAACCGTTGCAGTCGTTGTCCTTGGCGTCGCAGATTTCGGTGGCGTTGGGGTTGACTGTCTTGTCGCCGTCGTCGCAATCGTTCTGCGAGAGCACTCGACCTGTGGGGCGGTAGCACGAAAAGACCGGGGTCGACCCCGCGTCTCCGTAGGTGTCGCCATCTTGGTCGAGATACCAGGGGGCCTGCTCTTTGATTTCGTCGGCGAGGCGCTCGGGGTCGCAGTTGTTGTCTTTGCCGTCGCAGATTTCAAACTGCCCCTTGAAGACCTCTGGGTCACTGTCGTCGCAGTCATCGTTGATCCCCGCGTAACCGACCGCCCCAGCGCAGGTGTTGACAGGGGCTTTCGAGTCGTCGCCGTGGCCATCGTGGTCGGTATCGGGGTACATGACGATCGCCACCCCCTCATCGACTTCGCCATTGCAGTCGTTGTCGAGAAAGTCGCAGACTTCGACGCCCTGCGGATTGACGTTCGTTTTGTGATCGTCGCAGTCGCGGCCGCAGAGCATCTCGCCATCGTCTTGCTGGTTGCAGCAAAATGCGTCGTAGTATCCGTCCCGGTCGGCGTCCCGCTTACCGAAGGTTGTGGGGTCGCAGTCTTCGTCCCGGTGTTCGGGATCACAGACCTCGACGTTTCCTGGATAGGAAAGGGCGTCCTGGTCGTCGCAATCGTCCCCAAGTGGAGCTCCTGCGTCATCGACGCATAGAGCATCAACATGCCCATCTTCGTCCTCATCGGGACCTTCGTGGGTGCAGCGTCGTTCTTCTTCGTCGCATCCGTCGAGGGTACATTCGATACCGTCGTCACAGGTCGGGGGCTTGCCAGGACGACAGAAGCCATCCCTGCAGACTTCTTTGCCGTTGCAAAAAAGAGCGTCGTCGCACTCACTGCTGGTCTCACAGGCAATGGATTGATCGCCGATGGAGGTTTCGGCGCCACCGTCTTGTCCTCCCGCACCACCCAGACCATCGCTGGAGCTATTTTTGTCTCCTTTGCATCCGCTCATGGTGAGCAGCGTGCAGAGGGTGATGAAGGTCAGCGGGTGCGAGGCGTTCAACTTCAAGTGTATCATAGAGCTCCAGGTCCGGACGCGAATCAGGGGACGGGGCAGGATACAGGATGCACGCCGGGGCGAAATACCTCAGGGGTCCACGCGGTGGGGGGGACTTTCTCTCAGACAGAGAACGCCTCAGGCCGACGAACGTTTTTGCTTGAATATAATGCTGTGTGGAGCCTTGAGTCTTGCCTTTGCACCACGACTGGAAGCCGAAAATTCTGCGAAGGCTCATTCTTGGGGCGGGCACGGGCTCTGAGCACCCCGTCGCCTGACGAGCAAGCTGCGCAATATGCACGAGCCTGGGGTGGTTCGTGATTGGCCTCTGCTTTTGATAGGGTTTGTCGATGCGAAGTGCCAGTTGGACTCTTTTTCGTGTGGGCTTGGCCACTCCACTTTTTCTTGTTTCTTGTGGTTCCAGTTCTGACGAAGGGCCGAACGAGGATGAGGCTTCGGGTGCTAGCGATGCGACCTCTGGTGCTGTCGATGCGACTTCAGGTGCTGGCGAAGTGGAATACAACTCAGAGCTGGCTGACCGGTTGCGTCAGTGTAACGTGATCACTCGAGGGCGCATCGGATCAGCCGGGCCGTCGGTTGCGGGCCAATGCGTTCAAGTCTGCCTGCTCGAAGAAAGTTGCTCTGTGGTGGGTGCGTTGCTTTGCGGCGGTGGCTCACGCGATGAGCTCGACGACTTTTCTTCTTGCGTCGATGAATGTGAGAGCGAGGCCGAGTCCTTTGTCTGTGATGACGGGAGGAAGATTTCTGCGATCTATCGTTGTGACCTCGAGCCTGATTGTGATGACGGGGAGGACGAAGTCGAATGCGACGAATTCTTCTTCGAGTGCGACGATGGGGAGCGCCTGCCCGTTGGGTACCGTTGTGATACCGAAGAAGACTGCAGTGACGGCGAAGACGAAGGGCCTGAATGCGCTAGCAATCTGTGCGAAGAATATCGTGGAGATCACAACTCCTCGGGTGGGGCGGCTCCGGTAGGGGGCGGTGGAAGCGGAACCGGAGGCTTTCTCGCTTCGGGCGGCTCAGGGAGTGGTGGCGCGAGCGGCGGCGCTTCGACCGGCGGCGCTTCGACCGGCGGCGCTTCGACCGGCGGCGCTTCGACCGGCGGCGCTTCGACCGGCGGCGCTTCGACCGGCGGCGCTTCGACCGGCGGCGCTTCG
>JBNKYC010000009.1:0-121017 GCA_050300635.1 Polyangiaceae bacterium | reverse complement strand
CTCGGACGCGTTCATTGCAGAAATCCGCGCCAAGAAGCTCAGACCTGTGATTCATCCGCACCCCTGTCGCAAGAAGAAGAGGCGTCTCGCGCGAAAGTTCTACGCGATCCGGTATCGCGTGGAGTGCTTCTTTCACGACATCAAGAGATTCCGCGCGGTGGCCACCCGATACGAGAAGTCAGCGCAGAACTATCTGGCGCTCGTCCATCTCGCTTGCGCAATGCTGTGTGGCGCCAATTGGGGACACCCCCTAGTCAGCGGAGGCGGCGCTTCTGCAGCTTACGAGAAGTGCTTTAGTCTTCCCAGGTAGCCATGCCACCTAAGTTGTGCACTTCGAACCCTTCTTTGGCAAGGATCTGGGCGGCGGTACTTGCTCGCCGACCGCTTCGACAATAAACGACCACGGCCTTGTCTGCGTCGAGTTCGGGGAGTCGACTTTCGAGGTCCCCCACAGGGATGTTTATCGAGCCCTCGATGTGTGACTCCGAGTACTCTTTTGGAGATCGGACGTCGAGCAGCTGAGCTCCGGCTTGAACCAAGGCATGAGCCTGGGCCGAGTCGGCGGTGCTCACGGAGCCTTGAGTGGATTGAGTCTGTTCGGCGGCGTGTTGAGCGGGGGCTTCCGATTTGCTTTGGCATGCCGCGAGCGTGAGTGACGCTGCGATCAGCCAGGGGTTCAGATGTACGATTGACGAAGATGTGTGGGTCATTTTCTCTTCCTCTTGGCTACCTGGGAGGAAGGTACTCTTCCCGGGGTGGCTCGACCAGCTCGCGGGCTTCGCGATGGGGTCACTGGGGAATCGACCTTGGGCTCCCTACGTTTTTCGGCCAGATATACGGCGTGTTTGAGACCCCCACCACCCGGCCGGTGCAGCTCAGGGGAGAACCCCGATTTCTTGAGTCGTTCCTCAAAGGCAGGGCTCGGGGTTTCTCCCCAGATGCCGTAGGTTCCGCCCAAAGACAGAGCCTGGGCCACTTGTCGAACGCTTTGATCACCGTAGAGGGGATCAGTCTCACCACCCTTGCGAGTTGGCCCTACGTAGAGGTCCCACAGAACGGCGTCGAAGCGAGGTGTCTTGGGGTCGCGTCCGACCTTTCGGATTAGGTCCATCACGTCTCCTTCGAAGAAGCGGACGCGACGATCCAGGGCGGCTTTGCCGTTCGCCTCAGCAACTGGACCCTGACACCACTCGATCACGCGCGGGTTGAGTTCTGCTACGGTGACACTTGCTTTTCGAGGCAACGCGTCGAGAGCGGCGCGCAACGTAAAACCTAGACCTAGACCGCCGATCAGGACGCGTGGTTGAGGCAGCGCTGCCACACGAGCGCAGCCCGACTCGGAGAGAAAGAGTTCCGAACTAGTAATGTAGCTTGTCATGAGCACGCGCGAGTCGATTAGGATCATAAAATCCTTCTCGCCGCGTTTTCTTAGCTCAAGAAGACCTTCGTCGGTTTCGAAGCTATCGACGACTTGTTGCGGTCGGGGCATGAGCGAAAAGTTAGTCTGCGCGCTCGGGAACCACAACAAAAATAGGGAAGAAGAACACGAGACTCTTCTTCCTGGGTTTCACTGATATTGAATCAGTTCTTCAATGCAAAAGTCCGCCACTTGGAGGCGGGAACTCGCTCGGGCGTTGTGAGCGAGCAAAAAGTGCGTTGTCGTTGCTTGCCTCGACCTCGGATGTCACGCTCAAGAGCTGCGGGTAGATCGAGCGAAATAGCTGCTCAACGGTCAAGTTCGCCTTGGTCTGGCAGCTGCAACTAGGGCAGATGAGATCTACCTCCACTGGGCGTGACGCCAGCACATCTGTTGGATCGATGAGCACCAGTTCTTCGCCGCAGTGAGAGCAGTTCTTTTGCGTCTTGGTAGATAGCCAGGAAAAATCAGTCATGGGGTCGTTCTCCGAGGAAGAAGAACGACCCCACTCCATAGTTCCTTAAGGATAATTTGAGCTCTAAAACAGACTAACTGATCTGAGCCAAGGGTGACCCACACGGCCGGCCGGTTCGACGAACGCGATCTTGCTCAGCCCGTATTTCTCATGCCCTGAGCGATTCCGTTCAAACTTGTGCCCAGGGCTTGGTCGAGCAGTTTGAGATCAGGTGAGTTCGGGTCCAGGGCGCGTTTTCGCTTGAGCAAGGCGACCTGAAGCAGGTTGAGCGGATCCACGTAGGGATTGCGCAGACCCATCGATTCGCCCAAGAAGCGGTGACCTTCCATCAGGCTCTCCCGACCGCGGATGGCAAGCAGTGTCTTGACCATGAGCTCGTATTCGCTCTTGAGCTTCTTGAACATTTCACCGTAGTCGCCGAGTTCCGTGAGGTAGAGCTCCGAGATTTCCAGATCGGCCTTGGCGCACACCATTTCGATCTTGCCGAGCAGGTCGTCGAAGAATGGCCAGGTCTTGGCCATGGTCTGCATCATCGAAAGGCCCTCGGGAGTACTGGCGGCCTCGGCCAAGGCATTGCCCGCTCCGAGCCATGCGGTCAGCATGAGGCGGGTTTGCGTCCAACCAAAGTTGTAGGGGATCGCTCGGATACCGGACATGGTTCCTGCTCCCTTGTCGCGGTAAGCGGGCCTGGAACCAAAGTGGACGTGGCCAAGCTCTTTGACGGGAGTGGCCGTCAAGAAGAGGTTGAAGAGGGTGGTGTCTTGGTGAACGACTTTTCTAAAAGCGAGGCGCGCTTTTTCGGCGAGCGTCGTTACAAGATCCCGATACTTCTTTTGGTCTTCTTCACTGACGTCCTTGCGCCAATCGGCGTAGGTGGCCATGAGGGTACCGGCCATCATCACTTCCATCGTTCGCTCGGCGATCGATGGAATACCGAACTTTTGGCTGATGGTCTCACCCTGCTCGGTGATTTTGATGCTTCCGGTGAGGGATTTAGGAGGTAGGGCGGTCAAGGCGCGATACACGGGAGAGCCGCCTCCGCGACCGACTGTTCCACCTCGACCGTGGAAGAGGGTCAGTTCCACGCCCGCTTCGCGGGCGACTTCAGCGAGCTCTTCTTGGGCGAGGTAGAGTTCCCACGCAGCCGCCACGACTCCAACGTCTTTTGCCGAGTCAGAATAGCCGAGCATGATTTCTTGGCGCATGCCTCTGGCCTTCAATTGGCGCAGGTACACTTCGTCCTTGAAGAGGTCGCGCATGACCTTGGCCGAGCCAGCTAGGTCGTCGCGCGTTTCGAAGAGAGGCACGATGTCGATGCGGCTGGTGGCTTCTTCGCTGGAAAGATCGAGCAGTCCCCGTTCGCGTGCGAGAAGGGCGACCCGAAGCATGTCTTCGGCGCTGTGACACATCGAGATGATGTAGGTATTGGCGACGCCTTCACCGAGCTCGTCCTGCACGGTACGAATCGCCTCGAAGACCGCGAGTACCTTTTCTGTTGTTTCGCCCAGCTTGAGGTTCGGGGACGTCAGAGGACGCCTGCCGAGCAGTTCGCGCCGGATGGCGGCGCTGTCGAGCTTACCGATGCCTACCGATTCACCGACGCTATCGAGGGCTTTGGTGTGTTGGTCCGAATCCTCGCGGACGTCGAGGTTGTAGCCGTGCAGGCCCAGCATCCGCACTTCTGCTAGGAGCGGGGAGACGAGGCTGCGTGCGGCATGCATGGCTTTGGACTTGAATACGACGTCGTGCACCAGTTGGAGGTCTGCGATCAGCTCGCTGGGGCCTCGATAGGTGCCGGCATGCGACTCGGGTCGCCCTGCATCGCGCGATGCAATTTCTTTGCGGGTCGCGTCAAGGCGACCAAGAATGAAGGAGAGCTTGAGGCGAAGAGGCTCTTCCGCATCACGGCGGCTATTTTCGTCCCAAACATCAGGAAGTCGCTGCTTGTCCTGCTCCACAGAGTCTCGAAGCGCAGGGCTCGCCGGGACGATGCGACTCGAAATGCTCAATCGTTCGATCAAGAGCATGATCCGCTTTTGATAGTGGCCCAAGAGCGCGTGGGCGTGGCGTCGCGCTGCCGCGATGGTCAGCTCAGGAGTCACAAAGGGATTGCCGTCGCGGTCGCCCGCTACCCAGCTTCCCAGGGTCAGGGGCACGTCCACATCGAGTTCTTCTCCGAAGGTCTCACGGAAGGCGTTTGCGCAGCTTTCGTGCACATGATTGCTCGCGTCGAGCAGGCGATCCTCCAAATACCAGATCACGGTGCTGACTTCGTCCATCACGCTGGGACGGTTCTTGCGGACTTCATCCGTCAACCAAAGCAGTTCGATATCCCCTTCGAGGCGTTCCTCCAGCTTGGCCCTTTCGCCGCTGGAGCACTCGTCACGGGTTAAGAGTGCGTCGGCGAGTCGTGCCTGGAGATTGAGGATGGTGCGTCGCGTTGCTTCAGTAGGATGGGCGGTCAGTACGGGGCGGACGCGCAAATTTTTCACCGTTCCGCGGACTTCTTCAGGAGTGCGTCCGTCCTTCTTAAGCTCCTCGAAAGCCCACTTCAAACTGGCGCGCTGGGGAGACTTGTCCAAATGGTAGGCACGGCGGCGACGCACACGATGGACCTGCTCTGCTGTGTTGATGAGGAGGAAGAAGAGCGTGAAGGCGCGCGCCACGGGCGCGGCAACTTCGGTGGGCATTTCTTCGACCTGCTTGAGCAAGGTGCGGAGAGAGGGGGCACCGTCGGCACCACGTCGACGGTCGCGCGAGGCGATGCGCAAACTCTCAACGGCGTCGAAAACGGTTTGACCTTCGAGTCGGAGGATGACGCGCCCCAGAGCGGCAGCGAGCCATCGCATGTCATCTTGCAAAGGTTGATCTTCTGAACGTAACTCGGCGCTAGGCATGTCCCCGGTTTGGCACAGCTTTTGGCCTCAACGCTAGCGGTTTCAGCGGTTTCGCTTAAATTGCGGCGCAGTTTTTACTCCTGTGGCTACAAAATCGTTTTCGAGCCCGATCTCCGACGACAGACCGAGCGGGAAGTTGTACAGAGTTGCCCGCTGGCTGCATGAGTCAGGCGTATCTATGGGTGCATTGTACGGAATCTGGACTTGGTTGGCCTTTACGCTCATTTCGAGCACTGGCTATTTTGTTTGCCTTGTCGCCTTCTTGTTTAGTTTTCCTTTCGACAAGAATCGCTGGCTGACGGGCAGGTGCATCCGCGTCGTGGGCCGCCTTATGTGCGCGGCAGTACCGATGTGGAAGCTCAGCTACCAGAAGCCGGTCCCGAGGCGCCTGCCCAAGAAGTGCGTTTGTGTCAGCAATCACTGCTCCAACATCGATCCATTTTTGTTGATTCATCTCCCTTGGGAAATGAAGTTTTTGGCCAAATCGACGCTATTTAAGATCCCCTTCATTGGCTGGGGAATGAAAATCGCCGGCGACATATCCCTCGTGCGTGGCTCTTCACGGAGCATCCGTAAAGCGATGCAGAAGGCAGCGGCCTACGTCGAGAGAGGGATGCCGGTGCTGATCTTTCCGGAAGGAACGCGCTCAAAAGAGGGCGAGCTCCTTTCCTTCAAGGACGGCGCTTTTCGTCTCGCCGTCGATCAGCAAGCGGATTTGCTCCCAATAGCGCTCTTAGGCACCTCGACCGCACTGCGGAAGGGGGATTGGAAGCCCTCCCTGGCACGGGGGACCTGCCTTGTAGGGGAGCCCATTTCCACCGTGGGTTGCACTATGGCTGATCTACCCCGACTCAAGGAGCTGACTCGCAATCGTATCACAGAGCTCAAACATGAACTGGAGCATCGAGGGTTTTCTAGTTGATTTTTCTCCCGCACGAAGAACACTGAGATAGGGCTGTTGAACGAACCATGACTATCTTTCGTCCATGCATCGACCTCCACCAAGGTCAGGTCAAGCAGATCGTTGGCGGTTCACTCACCGACGATGGTGCTCTAGAAAACCACGTATCCAATCATTCGGCCGTTTGGTTTGCCCGGCGTTATAAGCAAGACGGGCTCGTCGGCGGACACGTGATTCAACTTGGGGGAGGAAACGAGCAGGCTGCTACCGAGGCGCTTGCAGCCTATCCCGGTGGGCTGCAGGTCGGCGGCGGAATCAACTCTGAAAACGCCGAACTTTGGCTGTCTCGTGGTGCAAGCCACGTCATTGTTACCAGCTTTCTTTTCGAGTCAGGTGAGCTTTCGATGAATCGAGTGAAAGAAGTAGCGGCCACCGTGGGGGCGGAACGACTGGTGATTGACCTCAGTTGTCGCCAGACCGCGGACGGCTACTTTGTGACCACCAATCGCTGGCAAACCATCACGCGTACGCAACTCGGTGCCGCGCTGTTCGATCAACTCGCCCCTTTTTGCTCGGAGTTTCTCGTACATGCCGCGGACGTGGAGGGGTTGTGTGGTGGAATAGACGAGTGCGTTCTTGAGATATTGGGTGAGGACTGTCCCCTACCTTGTACCTACGCTGGCGGCGCCCGCGCGTTTTCTGACCTAGAGCGGGTCAAGGAGTTGAGTCGAGGGAGGGTTGACCTGACCTTCGGATCTGCTTTGGATCTATTTGGGGGGCACCTTGTGTCCTACGACGACTGCGTCCGCTACAATCAGAAGTTGCTGTCAAAGCCGTGACGCAAGAGCGCCGGCCTTTAGTGATACTGTAGTTAAAGAAGATCAACACTCACCCGTTATCGAGGCGCGGGATTGGCCGTCTTCTGATTGTGATGGCCCGATCGACTTCGACTTATCGACCAAGTCGCCCCTCCTTCGTCGGAGAAGTTGGAGGGCGCGTGTGCAGTCTCGACTTTCGCCCCAGTCGCTTCTTCGGATGCCGCGTGGAGAAGGTGCTCTCTGAGTTTTTCTCCTGCGATGATCCCTCCCTCGAGAAAATGCCTGAGGCCATATGGGATCTGACCCAGGGCACGGTGCGGCCCGGCCTCGACGATCGAGTGGTTGTTGAGGCAGCCTTCTCGCCGCGACGCGCTCAGGGACAGGCGAGTGTGACTCTATTTTATCGTCTCCCTAGTGTGGATACGAAGATCACCGACAAGGTGCTCCAACTACTTGATCGCCGTTCGACGAAGAGTGGTTATTATCGCTTCGGAAGAGGCGAAGCGTGTTCGTTGCGCGGGGCCACCCGTGTGCGTACTAGTATTGTCGGACGCGACTCGGGAGAGTCGCTGTTGATCACCACCATGATTTTCTCCCTCAATGCCGTGGTTCAGAAGGAGAAGGTGGAGGACTTGGGCGGAACAGACGCTCCTACTATGGCCGTTCCGCTTGAAAGTGCTGAGCCCCAGACGGAGTGTTCCGCCGGGGTGGATGCTGAACCTATCACCAGTCCCGCCTAACGCTCCGCCTGCAAATTTCCTCAAGACAAGAATCGCCAGCGGTGTTGGCTCAGAGACTAAGCGCTTTCGTCGCTTTCAAGGTAGCCCTGTGTTAGATCCCCACGAGGGGAGGCGGCAAAGGGGGTGAGCGGCGGTGAGAGTGCATTGCTTCATGGGGAGCCCGGTACTTCCCCAGTGATGAGCCCAGAGCCTCGGGGTACCGAAACCCGTGCGCCGGTCCCTTTCAATTTTGACCTCAGATTGAGCCAGTTCGAGGCAGACGCGCCGCGCACTCCTCCATCGACTTCTTCGGAACGCGGTCAGGTCGAGATGGCGACAGAGACGGCCAAAGAGCTGAGCCGCGCTCGAGTACTGCGCATGGTGAGTCGGCTTTTGCTCTTCGGCGGCATTCCCATCTATCTGCTGATCCTCCTCACTTCGAACCCAAGGCATTCCTCGGGGATTTGGTACTTTTTCGAAGGCATGGCGCTGCTCACGGCGACGGTGGGGAGTACCTCGTCCTACTTCTCTCTTCGTGGGCGTCGCTGGCTCACCACGCTTGGCATATCTCTGCTCGCGGTGGGCGGTTTATGGCATTTAGGTCCTTTGTTGGGCTCGGGACTGATATTCGTCGCGGCGCAACTCATTGCCTCGTTGTTGCTCGGAAGGATGGGGGGGATCATCGTGATTTCCTTGCTGCTGGGGGCGATGGGGCTGACTACCTGTTTTGCCTTTCTGGAGGTGGACCCTCTGTCGTTTGCCTCTGCCCGGATGGGACTTTCGGGACCTGATTGGCTGCGTTTGAGCGCGGTGACGCTAGTTGGTCTGGGGGGCATTGGGCTGATTTTTGAGAAGATGCAGACCGATCAGTGGAAGGCCTTCTCAAAAGAGGTCGCCTCACGCATTCGCGAACGACAGCTTGTCGCGGAGCGAGAGAAGGTCGTGCGTAGGGCCGCGAGCTTGCAACGCTTGGAAAGCCTCGGTCGCCTCGCCGGAGGTATCGCTCACGACTTCAACAATGCTTTGGTTGTGCTTCAGTGTGGTATCGAATCCCTGGACGACCCTAGCCTGGTGACCAAGGAAAAGCGGGAAATCATTCGGGAACTTGCTGAAGCGGTGGAGCGTGCGGGAGGAACGGCGCGGCAGTTGCTTTCTTTCGCCAAGCGCAACGTGGAGGAGCTCGGTCAATGCTCTCCGTTGGAGGTGCTCAGTCGATTGCGAGCCGAATCAACTCGACTGGTGCCCGCTCACATTCAGCTGAGTATGGAAATCGACGCGACCCCGGATATAGCCATTGCCGCACCGGCACTGGAGCAGTTGGTGCTCAATCTTGTTCAGAATGCGCGCGATGCTCTATCTGACACACCCGGGACGATCGATGTGACTGCCCGGACCGATCGACAAACGGGCGGATTGCACCTCACCGTTGCTGACGATGGGCCCGGTATGGATGTAGAAGTGGCTGACCAAGCCTTTGAACCCTTCTTTACGACCAAAGGAGATCAGGGCGCCGGTCTCGGGCTAGCTACAGTATGGGGCATTATTCGGAGGCATGGTGGTGAACTGAGCCTCGATACCGAGCCTGGACGAGGGACACGTGTCCATCTTTATCTCCCAGCTGTCTCGGAAACCGCATCGACTCCGGACACTCCGTCACCGGCTTCTGTAACGCTCGGTTCCAGCCAGGGGGCGCGCGTTCTGATTCTCGAGGACGAACCGCCTGTGCGCTCGGCTCTTCGCCGCATCTTCGTCCACCTGGGTTTCGAGGTTGTCGAGGCAGGGACTGTCGAAGAAGCCCGTCAGGCCTGTCGCCGGACCTCTTTTCGCCTCCTTCTCAGCGATGGGGTGGTTCCTGATGGAGGCGTCGGAGGGTTTATCCAAGAGTTCTCCTATCAGTTTCGTGGAGCACCAGTGATTCTCTGCTCGGGATACCTCGAAGAAGACTTGGCGCTCGAGGGTGTAGCCCGCGGTAAGTGTACCTTCTTGGCCAAACCTTTCTCGGTTTCCGAACTCACAAGTCTGTTGCACACCCTACTCCCCAGTCATTTCGTTCGATCCTGACTGTCGAACTCGGGACACCTCACTGTTCCTTCGTCTTGAGGAACTTGAGATCAGGCCAGTCTTTTTCGGTCGTTTCGAGGTGCCAAGCGTTGCGCGCTAGGAACACGGGGGTCTTGGTATGGTCCACGGCCAAGTAGCCCTCGTTGCCAGCCTTGAATTTTTCGAAGGACTTCTGATCCTCGTATTCGATCCATCGAGCCGTATAGAGCCCTGAACCTTCGAATACGACGGGTACGTCGTATTCGGTCCGGATACGGTCCGCGAGCACCTCGAATTGAAGTGCGCCCACGACTCCAACGACCCAATCCGAGCCGAAACTGGGTTTGAACACGCGCGCGGCACCTTCTTCGGCGATTTGCTCCAGGGCCTTACCCAAATGTTTCGCTCGAAGGGGATCGGTGGCTCGAACACGCTGTAGGAGCTCGGGGGCGAAGTGCGGGATGCCCGTAAAGTGAAGTTGTTCGCCTTCGGTCAACGTGTCGCCGATTCGAAGCTTTCCGTGGTTGGGAAGGCCCAGGATATCGCCGGCAAACGCCTCTTCAGCCAGACCACGATCTTGCGCCAAGAACAAGACGGGGTTGTGCACCGTGAAGGTGCCGCCGGTACCGACGTGATGAAGCTTGGCTCCTCGCTTGAAGTGCCCGGAACACAAGCGGACGAAGGCGATACGATCGCGATGCTTAGGGTCCATGTTTGCCTGGATCTTGAATACAAAGGCGCTCACTTTGGATTCGGTGGCCTCAACGCTGCGTTCTCTGGCTTTCTGGGGACGAGGCGGTGGGCAGAGCTCGGCGATGCCGGAGAGAAGCTCCGATACGCCGAAAGACTGCAAAGCGCTGCCGAAGAATACGGGGGAAAGGTGCCCTTCCCGGAAAGATTGCAGGTCGAATTCTGGGCACAACGCGCGGGCCATTTCTGCCTCTTCCCGGAGAGCCGCTGCACGAGATTCCGGCAGAAGTTGGTCCAGCTTGGGGTCATCGAGGCCGTTGACTTCTTCGGCGTGGTCCACGATGGTTTCTTTGCTTCTCGCCATGAGCAGGAGTCGATCGCGCCTGAGATCGTAGCTGCCCAGGAATTCGCGCCCCATCCCGATAGGCCAGCTCGCGGGAGTCACGTCTAAGGCGAGCTCCTGTTCGATTTGGTCCATGAGCTCGAAGGGGTCGCGGCCTTCGCGGTCGAGTTTGTTGACGAAGGTGATGATAGGAATATCCCTGAGCCTGCACACCTCGAACAACTTGCGAGTTTGCTCTTCGATACCCTTGGCCGCGTCAATCACCATCACCGCCGAATCCACAGCGGTGAGCGTGCGGTAGGTATCCTCAGAGAAATCTTGGTGACCGGGGGTGTCCACCAGATTGAAGGTGCAGTCTCCGTAGTCGAAAGTCATGGCGGAGGCGGTCACCGAAATGCCGCGCTCTTGTTCGACTTTCATCCAGTCTGATCGAGCACGTCGCGCGTCCCCGCGAGCCTTGACCGCCCCCGCGGCCTGAATGGCGCCGCCCATGAGCAAGAGTTTTTCGGTCAGCGTCGTCTTACCGGCATCAGGGTGAGAGATGATCGCGAAGGTGCGGCGACGAGCGACTTGGGTTTCGATGAGCGACATGGGGGGCGCACTATGACGGAGGGCGCCGCATTTTTCGAGCCTTGTCTTGTTGTGGACCGCAATCTCCACCGGCCTATCGGGCTGTTTCTCTCCGGATGAGCTAGCCAGTCTGCCACGAGCTCCCTTGGACGGAGAGCGGGAGTCCTACCGCCGGCCTTTGAAGCCCATCATCTGCTGGACGGCTGATTCGGCTTCTTCGGCCATCTGTTCGTCATGCGAGGCTTCCTCGGCACATTCCTCACACATTTTCTTCTTCTTTCCGTCGACGCGGACCACCACCAACTCATCCACTTCGTCGCCACACACCTTGCATTCCGGCATGGGCACTATTTTATCATAAGCAACCGCGCTTCGGACCGAATATCACCGCACGAGCTTTCGTGGATTTTGAAGAAATTGTGCAGTTATTTGGGGTAGTTCTCGACGGTTTCTGATGTTTCTTGCTTCTGGTGACACAATTGAAACTAGATTTGTCGCTTCCATGGCAAATCGGCCTCCCCTATTTCCATTTGATGTCCGAGGAACTCGGCCAGACTCGAGACCGAGGGCAGTACCCCCCTTTCTTGTCGCGGAGGTTGGATGCTAAAGGCCCTGTCCTCGCAATTACCAACAAGGAATTCCATGTCCGATCAGCCTACGCGCCGCGATTTTCGCCACACCAAGATTGTATGCACCCTGGGACCGGCCAGTGCCAGTAAAGAAGTTCTTTCTGAGATGGCCGCCGCCGGCATGAATATCGCCCGCTTCAACATGTCTCACGGGAACCACGAGTCCCATGGCAAGTTGATGCAGACCATCAAAGAGCTCAACGCCACCCTCAATCACCCCATCGCGATCCTTCTGGATACTCAGGGTCCAGAAATCCGAACTGGGGAGCGTGAAAACCCAATTTTCCTCGAGCGTGGTCAGAAGGTGACTCTTTCGGTTGATCCTGCCGACATGAAGGACGAGAGCCTGATCTTCGTCAACTACAAGGATCTGGTCAATGATCTCAAAGAGGGCGATCGCATCACGGTCGACAACGGCATCATCAACGTCAAAGTCGTCGAGATCGACGGACAGCGGATGGTGACTGAGGTTCTGGACGGTGGCAAGGTCGGTTCACGTCGTCACGTGAATCTGCCGGGGGTGCGCGTGAACTTGCCCTCGATTACCGAGAAGGACGCGGCGGACATCGCGTTTGGTCTTGAGCAAGACATCGACTTCATCGCGCTTTCCTTCGTGCGTCACCCCGACGATATCCGACAATGCCGCAAGCTCTTCGAAAAAACTGGTAAGACTGCACGTATCTACGCCAAGATCGAGAACCACGAAGGTGTCGAGTTCTTCGATCAGATCGTGGATGAGGCTGATGGCATCATGGTGGCGCGTGGCGATCTCGGTGTAGAAATCCAGATTCGCGACCTTCCTGTTCACCAGCGCGAAATGGTTCGCCAGTGTGCTCTGAAAGGCAAACCGGTTATCGTGGCAACCCATCTGCTTGAGTCGATGATTGAAAACCCCACGCCTACCCGCGCTGAGGTGAGCGACGTCGCCAACGCAGTTTTCGAGGGTGCGGATGCCATCATGCTCAGCGGTGAAACAAGCGCGGGCAAGTACCCTATTCGTTGCGTTGAGGTGATGGACTCCATCGCCCGCCGCATGGAGAAAGAAAAGAGCATTGGTTTTCACCTGGATCGCAAGGTGCATGCGGTCGGCGAGCATCTCGCACGCGCCGCGTGCAAGTTGGCTGACTCTTTGGGATCTCATGCGATTGTGGTGACGAGCCACTCGGGTCGTTTAGTTGAGGCCGTAGCGTCTTTCCGTCCTTCGACGGCCATCATTTATGGGTTCACCGATGATCCGAAGGTACTGCGCCAGCTGTGGAGCGTACGCAGCGTGGTGCCCCTGCTGACTTCCTTTAATCCCAACGATCCTGAGGAAGCGGTTCACCGCGCTATGCGTGAACTCCAGCGCCGCAACCGCTTGCTGCCCGGCGATCCGGTCGTGGTCGTGAGCGACATCAAGTCGGGCCCCGAGCATATCGAGGCTGTTCAGGTTCGCACCTTCGACGTGGTTTGAGGTCTGGATCGATGCGGTAAGGAGCGGGGCCCACTAGGGCCCCGTTTTTTTTGCCGTGATACGTCCGGAGAGGGCCGCCGAGGCTCAAAGGTGCCGAAGAGGGGGGCGAACAGAGCGGAGGCAAGTGTAGGACGGTGGTTGACGAGCGAGGCATCGATGCCCGGCTGTGGCCTGGTTCTGTCTGCAGCCGAAATCAGTGTGGAAGCGAGGCGATCCCAAATGGCGAGCACCGAACCGTAGTTGCTTTGTTGTTCACTGCGCTCGCGACTGTGATGGAGTTGATGTTGTGCTGGACTGATGAACCATCGCTCCATTGTTTGACCAAAGCTGAGCCAAACGGAGCTGTGGCGAAGATTGGCCCCGACGATCAGGAACGGCAGAATGTAGGCATAATACGCAAGTGGCTGGAGTTGTGAGAACTGCCCGCGAAAGAGCGCCAAGAATGCGCCGTTTATTATCGTCGCGACGATCAGATGTCTCCACCAGTACAGCGCCACCTCGATGGGATGGACGCGGTGAAAGGTGAGGGGAGATAGGACGGATGCTGAGTGGTGTACCTGATGAAAGCGATAGAGCAGCGGAAACTTGTGAAGAGCGCGATGCAGTAGATATCGACTGAAATCGTCGAGCAAAAAAAAGACGCAGCCGTACAGCAGGTTGAGTTCCAACGTGGACCAAGCTTGGGCCGCATGGCCGCCTGAGGAGAGATAGTGGGACCAGGAGAGTGCTAGCCAGATCGAGCAGCTGCTCGTCCAGGCGAGAGCCAAGGGTGCAAGCGCCGCTTTCATCCAGCTCGAGATCATGAGTAGTTGCAAGTCGAGGGTGGTCTGGCTGGTCTTGAAGTCTGAAGACCAGCAAGTCCAGTGGTGCCGACCGTGAAACCAGGCGAGCAAGAAGGCACTGAGCAGATAGCCAACGAAAAGTCGGGATCGGGGATCGAGCACCAAGACGACGGGCGCGAGCAATAGCTGAACCCAGTCGGCATGCGGCGCCTCGTGCCATGGGACGGTCCAGTACCTGTTGTCGCTCATTGCTGTTCTTGAATATTATAGATAATGAAAGTCAATATCTATAATATTCATATATTTCGCAAAATATCCTATTGGAATGACGGTTGTTGCAAATGAATATCAACATCTGTAGTGAGAGAGCATGAACAAAACGAAGAACGAGGTTCGAGCAATGCTTCCTCTCGGGCTGCTGCTCACGGGCACTTGCTTGATTGGCTGCTCGTCTGGGGATGCTGCGGCTTCCGGGTTGGATGGCGTTGACAGCAAACTGCAGGAGTCGGTCGTTTCTGTCTACGCCGAGATCGCGCATCGGAACTACGAAGATGCGCTTCAGGCGGCACGGCGACTGAATGAGGCGACTTCTGACTTTGTGAACGGCCCGAGCGAAGAGACGCTACGCGCCGCTCGAGACGCTTGGCTCGAAGCGCGTGAACCCTATCTTCAAACAGAAGTCTTCCGTTTCTATGGGGGACCGATCGATGATGAGGACGGGCCCGAGGGATCAATCAACGCTTGGCCCCTCGATGAAGCTTACATTGACTACGTCAAAGGTGGTGACGAAGCGGGCATCGTGAATGATCCAGATGTCGATTTAGAAGCTGACGTCCTCGATGGGCTCAACGGAAAAGACGGCGTCGACGAAAACGTTGCAACCGGCTATCACGCCATCGAGTTTCTCTTGTGGGGTCAGGATCAGAACGACGATGGTCCGGGGGAGCGACCGTATACAGATTATGTGACGACGGAGGATGCGACTGCCAAGAACCAGGAACGGCGCGGGGAAATGCTCAAGGTTCTCTCCTCGTTGCTAGTTTCTCACCTCGAGTCGGTGGCCGTCGAATGGGAAGCAGGCGAAGACAACTACCGAAGAGACTTCGAGGCTGATGCCAAAGTGGCCATCACCAACATGCTGACAGGCATGATCGTGCTGAGTGGTTTCGAAACAGGGGGAGAGCGTTTGGTGGCGGCACTCGACTCGGGGAGCCAGGAACAAGAACATTCCTGTTTCTCGGACAATACCCATCGCGACATGATCCAAGACATTCAGGGCGTCAAGAACGTCTACGAGGGAACGTACGAAGACCTTTCCGGAAAAGAGTTTTCGGGCTCATCACTCTATGAGTTGGTAGCCCAGCAAGACCAAGGATTGGCAAATGAGCTGCGCGATCAGATTGAAAAGAGTCTGCAGCTGGCGAACAAACTCGACGTGCCTTTTGATCAAAGCATCGCTCTCGACAACGAGATGGGGCGCAGCAAGGTCGAGGCGCTCGTCGCTTCGCTTCAGAAGCAAGAAGGCACTCTCGAAGACGTATTTCGTCTGCTTGAACTAAGCGTTCCTGTTATTGAATAAGGATGAATTGATATGTCGTGGGGTATTCGTGGTGCATGGGCTCTTCTTGTTCTTTTAGGCACGGCTTGCGGGGCTGAGACGTCTGCCACAGGGTATCAAACAGGAGAGGAGCTTCCCGGAGGCGCGGGCACGAATACCTTTCTCTTTGGTTCCCTGGCCTTGTCCCGTCACGCCGAGAACTTGAGCGATGAGCACGAAATCCAATTCTTTTCGGGAAACGGTTTCTTCAACCAACCCTGGGTAACAGCGCCGGCCAGTACTGACGCTTCAGACGGATTGGGGCCCCTTTTCAATGCCCGGAGTTGTTCTGGCTGTCATTCCGACGACGGACGAGGGGCGCCTCCTCTTGAGGAGGGGGAGGCGCTTCTGAGCATGCTATTTCGTCTCAGTATCGGTGAGGATGCCGATGGAATGCCGATCGCCGACCCGGTCTACGGGGGGCAAGTTCAACCTTATGCTATTTTGGGCGTGACCACCGAAGCTCAGATAGAGATCGAATACGAAGTACAACCAGGGAGCTACCCAGATGGTGGGGCGTATCAGCTCCTCGTTCCCAGCTATCGACTCGTCGATACGGCCTACGGTGATCCAGATGATGGGATAGTGCTCTCGCCACGTGTGGCTCCCGCAATGCACGGACTTGGCCTGCTCGAAGCCATACCCGAGGGGCGTCTCGAAGAGCTGGCCGATGAGGACGACGAAGACGGCGACGGAGTTTCAGGGCGCGTTCGTTGGGTCCCCAACTTGCTGGATGGTGGGTTGAGCCCTGGACGATTCGGTTGGAAAAACGAACAACCCACGGTGTTTCAACAAACGGCCGGTGCGTTCTTGGGAGATATGGGTCTGGTCACCAGCCTCTTTCTGGACGCTTCGCCCTCAGAGTTGGAATGCACTGATGTGCAACTGGATTGTATCGCCGCCGCCTACGGAGCCAACGAGGGAGAGCCGGAAGTCAGCGACACGATTTTGGAGCGTGTGGTCTTGTACTCGAGAACTATCGCGGTGCCGATGCGAAGTAACGCAAAGGACGAGGATATTCTAAGAGGTAAGGCGCTATTTGATGCGACAGGTTGCTCGGACTGTCATACGCCTTCACACGAAACTGGCATGTCCGAACTCGAAGAACTCTCCGGCCAACTCATCTTTCCCTATACTGATCTGCTCCTGCACGACATGGGGAAGGAGCTTGCGGACGGTGAAGGAAAGTCCGAAGTGGACCGCGAATGGCGTACTGCACCCCTGTGGGCGCTTCGCTTCTACCCCACGGTGAATGGACATGACCGCTTGCTTCATGACGGTAGAGCACGCGGTGTCGAGGAGGCCATTCTGTGGCATGGGGGTGAAGGTGAAAACGCCCGTGACGCCTTCATGTCGCTTTCGTCAAACGAACGACAGCAGGTCATCTCTTTCGTGGAGTCGCTCTAATGCGACAGCTTGTAAAGATTTCGGCCCTGCTTGGTCTGGCCGGATCGACGCTCATCGCGGGGGCGACAACGGGGGGGTGTCGCGAGCAGAGGCAAGCTAAGGATGTTTTTCCTCAGCAGGGCTATCAGACCTTGCAGTCATGGGGAGACCATGCACTCAGCCACTACTTGGGACTCAATGAGGAGGCGAGCAGGCTCTCGGATGTTGTGGGCGAGCTCTGCGCGCTTGGTGCTTCGGATGCTCAGTTTGAAGAGACACTGAGCGACGTTCAAGACGCCTACCGCGATGCTCGAGCCCACTGGCTTCTCAATCGCACTTTTGCTTTCGGTCCGGAGACGGACGTTCCTCTCCGGCTGGGCCCCAAAATCGACTGGCAGCCCCCGCGACACAAGGACATCGAGCTTGTGTTGGAGAGCGAAGATGC
The DNA here is from genome assembly GCA_050300635.1 of Polyangiaceae bacterium. Classification (GTDB taxonomy): domain Bacteria; phylum Myxococcota_A; class Polyangia; order Polyangiales; family Polyangiaceae; genus NIC37A-2. Next base: position 103,855 of record JBNKYC010000009.1, on the reverse strand, counting down.
TCTCGAAGACGCCTCACTGCTCGGAGCCCAGTTGCGTGGCTTTTCTCCGATCGAATATCTGCTCTTTGGGAACAGGGCCGAGGGGCTTGCGCCGGAGAGTCGCTCCTGCGAGTACCTCTCCTTGTTGGCGGGCGATTTGGCCCGAAACGCTGCACGTCTTTACCAGGCCTGGTCACCGGAGGGCGACAACTTCGTGGCAGTTCTCAACGCCGAAGGTGGCTCCTCGGATGTGTTCGACAGCTCTCACGATGCCCTGAGTGCGATCGTCAATCGTCTTGGCTACGTGATCGAAAATCTACGCGACCGAGACCTCTCCGCCCCAATAGGAGAGGAGGGGCTCCGTCCAGAGCTGATTGTTTCTCGGGTGAGTGGCCAGAGCCTTGACGATCTACGCGATACCGTTTTCGGTGTGCGTTTACTTTCCGTTGCCGGACCGGATGCGGCAGGGTTGACGCACTTCGCTCTTTCCCTCGACGTGGAAATCGAGGATGAGTTAAAGAAGCGGTTTCGCGAGGTGGATGAGGCGATCGAAGCCTTGGAACCTTCGCTTGAAAAAGCTCTGGTTGGTCAACCCGAGCGGGTAGCGGCGCTTGACGATGCCTTGCTCAATCTGCAGCTTTTTTATCAAGTGCGAGTGATCGGCGCGCTTTCCCTCAGTCAGATCTTCAATGATGCCGACGGTGACTGAGACACTTGGTTGGGAGGGACGAAGGGGAGTTGCCCCGGGTCAGTTCTTGTCGGTTTGGATTGTCTGGCGGGTTTCGAAGTCCGAGGGTTCGACGAGTCCCTGCTTGTAGAGTTGCCCGACGCCTGCCTTGAAGGCTTTCTTGCTTAATCCGAGTACCGCGTAGATTTCTTCTGGGGGGGATTTGTCCCCCACGGCGATGCTCCCGCCGTTGTCACGTAGGGTGGCTAATATGACTGAGCGCGCGTCCTTGAGTTTCGTTGCTCCTTCGAGGTGCGCTTCTTGTCGAAGTCGTATGTCGAGCTTATTGTCGCTGCGAATTTGGTCGACATACCCGCTTAACCTCTGACCAACGGCGAAGTTCTTGAAGTTGCGGTCATGGTAGACGAGGCCACAGTATCGATCACCCACGATGACTTGCGCACCGCGATCGTTGACCCCAAAGACCAGTAGGTCCACTTCTTGATCGACTCGAAGATTGCTGAGATCGTAGTCAAAGAACTGCGATAGGCGACTTGCGGCTGCTACTCGTCCGGTGAAGTTGTCCAGGTAGATAGCGAAGACGTAGCTTTGTCCGACCTTGAGAGGTGAGTGTTGTTCGTTCAGCGGACAGAAGAGGTCTTTGTCCAGCCCCCAGTCCAAGAACGATCCTTGAGGCGTCTGATCGACTACCTTTAGGCAAGAAAACTCTCCGACCTGCCCTAGCGGTTGTCGAAGGGTGGCCACGACACGATCTTCGGAGTCCGTATAGATGAACGCTGACACCGTTTCCTCCACGACTTCGCCGCTTTGAACCTGCGAGACCGGAAGAAGTATCTCTTCACTTCCTCCGTCGAGGACCCAGCCCAACTTCGTCTGCCGGAGGACACGAAGCTGATGGATCCGGCCAACGAGATCGTGGTTCATCGGTTTCTGTGGGGGGCTATTCATCTTTGAGTCTAAGAAAGGGAGCGCCTGAAATTCTGCAGGCTACAGTTCGCCTCACCTGCTGGTCAGGATCGGCGATGAGCGGTGCCGCTTGAGAGAGTTCCCCCAAGCGAATCAAACCGAGCGCCGCCAACTTGCGCGCCTTTGGGTTTTCATCCGAGAGCCGCTGGCTCAGTAGCTCCAAAACGGCGATGCTGCCACTGGCAGCGAGGGCAGCCTCTGCTTGTAACGCGAGGGACGAGTTGTCGTGCGCGCTTCGTAGTTCGAGCAGCTTGTCTTCGGCGGCTTTCTTGTATTTGGTGTGCGACAAGAGTCGGGACCAGGCGATCACGGCGACTTCATTGTCTTCGGCGTGCGCCTCGTCGAGGAGCAGCCGTGTGGTTTGTGGGTGATGGACGGGCATCGTCACCAGGGCGAGCCTTCTTTCCTCCGTTGTTCCTGCCGTCATGAAACGAGTGAGTCGAGCCAAGGCGGGGTTGCTCACCTTCTTGTCGGTATCGCGGGCCAATATGCTTGCGGCGGCAACGACGTCCAGGCCGTTCTTCTGAGAAATAAGTCTTTCTAGTTCTCGTCGTCCGCCGTGCCGATAGAGGGGAGGAGCGCTCCAAGTCTGCACTACGGCTAGTTTGAGGGGTTGATCGAGTTTGGGGTAGAGATCTCGCAGAGCAGAGCTGATCTTCGAACTCTCGAAGTAGCCCAAAGTCAAAAGAGCACGGCTCCGAGTCACTGGGTCCGGATCGAGTCGAGCTATCTCCAGTAGAGCGTCGATATCTTTGTCCGAACGCGCGTCTCGCGCCGCATCCAGAGCCGCTTGGCGGACCCGTTCGTCGGGGTCCAAATAATACTTGGCGCGAGCCTTTGCGGAGTCCACGCTTGCGCGAGCTGCAAGGGCCCTCCACGCGCCGTCCGTCTCCTGGGCGAAGTCCTCTGGGTCGGATAGCTGTTTCAGCTCCAACAGGACGAGGGCGGCCTCAGCTCCTGCACCATCCTTCGTTTTCGCTCGCTCCCGAAGTGCCGGCAAAGTTTCTGCGGAGCAGCCCCGGATCGTTTTGATGAAGGAGCGATCTTTCTTGTTGTCCGCGTGTTGGATTTCATAGCTCAAGACCTTCCGCGCCAGGCTCCGGGCCTGCTGTGCGGTGGGTGGCCGGGCGTCGACTGCACTTCGCAGTTCTCCGAAGTCGCCGTCCCGTGCATGCTTCGCCGCTGGGTGGGAGGCGCAGCCGAAGATGAGTAGGGCGCCCAGGATGGGCGACAAGGTGCCGATTGAAGTGCGCCGCGTGCCAGCGCAGGCTCTCTGAGGCCGAAAAAGCATGAGCGAACTTCATCAGGTGTGGGCTTTTGGGTAAAGTGTAGACCTAGATGGTGCGAAATTCAGCGAGCCAGAGCAGGGAGGACGGATCACCGCGTGCTCGTTTTCGCTGGCCTCATTCAGCTCGTGCCGCGCTTTCTTTGACTTACGATGATTCGATGCCGTCGCACTACCAGCTGGCGGCGGTCCAGCTCAACGAGTTCGGATTGAGGGGAACGTTCTTCCTCAATCGGGTGACCATGGACGAACCTTGGGTTGCTCTTGCAGAGCAGGGCCACGAACTTGGCGCTCACACTCAGCACCATCCTTGCCCTCAAGCTCTTCAACTAAACGCCAAAGCCAGTGAAGATTATGACGAGAGCGAGTTGGTTGCGGAGCTCGATGCCGACGTCGAGCAGCTTCATCGTCTGGGTCAGAAGCCCCCCTTTTCGTTCGCCTACCCTTGCGGAGTTGAGTGGGTAGGTGATGGAACAAGTTATGTCCCGCATGTAAGAGAGCGGTTTGCTGCAGCCCGTGGAGCTCAAAGAGATCAGTGGATCGACGATCTTGATCTATTTCGGGTTCCGGCTGTTTTTAGATTGAGTACGACGGCCGATTTATGGGCTGCAGTTGAGTTGGCTGTTGGGCGTGGCGACTGGCTGGTGCTTGGTTTTCACGGAATCGGAAGTGGATGGCTAGTGACTGAAGCCAAGGTCCACTTCGAGTTTCTCAGCAAGCTTGCCGAGCGCTCGGATCTCTGGATTGAGACTTTCGGCAAGGTGGCCCAGCACCTGCGCACCGACCGCCAGGCTTGAACCGAGCGCCGCGTATTTGAGTCGAGCGCTCGAATCAAGCTAGCTCTTCTCAATGGACGTGGGTGCCGCTGCTTCGCTCGGCTTGAGGCCCGGAACTTCGCCCGGAAGCTTCGCGTCGGACGATCGCCGCCTGCACGAAAGACTGGAAGAGCGGGTGCGGCGTGGAGGGACGGCTCTTGAATTCGGGGTGGAACTGGCAAGCTACAAAGTGGGGGTGGTCTGGCAGCTCGACGATTTCGACTAGACGTTCGTCGGGGCTTGTGCCGCTGAGTACCAGACCAGCCTGCTGGAGCTGCTCGCGGTAGTCGTTGTTGAACTCAAAGCGATGGCGGTGACGTTCGCTGATGTCCTTCTTGCCGTAGATCTCGTGAGCGCGACTGTTTAAGACCAGTTTGCAGGGGTAGGCTCCCAAACGCATCGTTCCGCCCTTTGCCTCGACTCCTCTTTGGTCAGGCATGAGATCGATGACGGGATGATTGGGACTGCCCCCGAACTCCACGGAGTTGGCGCTTTCCAGACCGCAAACGTTCCGCGCATACTCTACAACCGAGAGCTGCATTCCCAGACAAATGCCGAAGAAGGGGATCCTGTGCTCGCGTGCGTAGCGGATCGCAGCAATCTTGCCTTCGACGCCTCGATCACCAAAACCTCCGGGCACTAGAATCGCGTCGAGGTGTTCCAGTTGCGAGGAGAGAGAAATGTCATCTCGCTCCAGGTGTTCGGAATCGATGTATTCGAGCTCGACCGAGACACCAGCAGCGAGAGCGCCATGAACCAGTGCTTCATGCAGGGACTTGTAGCTGTCCTTGAGGTGAACGTACTTGCCGATGAGTCCGATCTTGACCCGACCCTGGGGTGGGTTCTTGAAGCGGTCCACGGTGCGCTCCCAAGTGCTGATGTCCGGCTGCCGCGACCAGATGTTGAGCCGCTCTGCGATTTGCTCATCGATACCTTCCATGTGAAGGGCAATAGGCAGTTCGTAGATGCAGCTGACATCGACGGCAGGGATAACGCGGTCAACCCGCACGTTCGAAAACAGAGCGATCTTTTCTTTCAAACTCTGGGTGATGTTTCGGTCACAGCGACAGACGAGCAAGTCCGGCTGGATACCAATCTCGCGCATTTCACGCACCGAGTGTTGGGTCGGCTTGGTTTTCATTTCTCCAGCCGTGGGAATGTGGGGCACTAAGGTGACGTGAACGCTCATGGCGTTTTCGGGACCGCACTCGATCTTGAGCTGGCGCAGCGCTTCGAGGAAGGGCAGCGACTCGATATCACCGACTGTTCCCCCGACTTCGACGATGGCGATGTCGCATCCGTCAGTGGCTTCGTAGACGCGCTTTTTGATCTCGTCGGTGATGTGAGGAATCACCTGCACGGTTGCGCCGAGATACTCTCCGCGGCGCTCCTTCGAAATCACCGTTTGGTAGATGCGTCCCGTGGTCAGATTGTGATTTCTGGTCAGGGAGCAGTGCGTAAACCGCTCATAGTGACCTAAATCGAGATCAGTTTCGGCGCCGTCATCGGTGACATAAACTTCCCCGTGCTGGTAGGGCGACATGGTGCCCGGATCAACGTTGATATACGGATCGAGTTTCATGTGCGTGACCGTCAGGCCACGAGCTTCCATGAGCGCGCCGATGGAGGCTGCACTCAGGCCCTTGCCGATGGACGATACGACGCCGCCAGTAACAAGAACAAACTTGGTCCGGCGATTGGTGCTGCGGGGTCCGGCGGTATTATTTGTCACGATTTCTCCAGGCAGGGAACGCATCCCCGGTTGTCACTGTGTCATCGGGCCGCGCCGGCCCGTTTCTCTTCAACATATTTCAAGGCGGCCCACAACGAGAAAATCTCAGGGGCGTGTTTCAGCCGCATCGCGCCAGAGTTCTTGTTCGAGTGGGCGCGTGGGGTGTGAGCGGCCAAGAGCCGTGACTAAAAAAGTCGGCTCATTTGGGGTTGACTTGGCAAGCCGGCGAGGGGCTTGCCTGGTTCAGAAGGTCCCCACAAATCCGAGTCCAAGGTCGACGGACTCATTCGAATAGGGCAGCGCTCGAAGTTCGAAATCTCCATCGCTGAGCAGCGTCCCTCGTCTCGGATGGGCGTGGTGATTGCGGTGGGCACCACTCCTGAAACCCACTGGGGCCGAAAAGGCCGCGGACGCTGGTTGATCTAGCGGAGCTGTGCTCATCCAGAGACCTTCCATCAGAAAGAACAAACTTCCCGTTTGAGCGAGTCCATCAATCACCGAAAAGACAGCACCGATAACGCGCAGCGCATCTTGGCAGTTTTGAGCATCGGGATCCGCGTTGCAGAGGCGAGTTCTGCCCACCTTCATCCAGGGGCCGGCGAAAGGTACCCGCAAAGACGAGGCTCCGGGCGAATCCTTCCACAGATAGGAGGCACCGACCGCCGAGCCATAGGACAGGCCGAAGATCGTGGCGCTCGTCAGAAACAGATTCACGCGTGCGCTTGGAGGCGGTAGCCGATCATCGGAGTAACGATGGAGCGGTTCCGGTTCGCCCGCATAAGCAGGGGGCGTGGCAAATGTGAGCCCCAAGAGGAGCAAGGCTGCGGATGCCAGGCGCTTCATGGGCAGGCTTGTGGCGGTTTTTTGGACAACTCGCAACAGTTGCTTGCCAAAACAGTAGACTTTAGGCACCGAAAGGCATGTGCGCTCCCCTCTTCCTGCCATCTCGGCTTAGGTTTTGCTTGCCGCTTGTCGCCTTGAGCTTCGCCTGCGAGCGGCCTCCCCGGCAGAACCCTCCGGCCCCTGCCGCTGAGGAGTCAGAAGGGAAGCCCCAACCCTCTCAAGAGGAAGCTGACACCAACGCTTTCCCGAAGGAGGTGGCCGTTGAGGAAGAGATTTCCGAGGGGCCCGATCCCGTTCAAGCGGTGGACGAGCCGAAGGCCCCGCGACCGCGTTTTGAGGCGCTTTCCGAGACGGCCTATTCCAAAGCCGTAGAACCCCTGTTCACTTGGGTTGAAAAGCATCAGGGCAACGCCTTCGTAGCACTGGTGGATTTGGAATCGGACAAGTGGTTGGTGCGTCATCGCGATGACGAACCGGTCAATGTGGCTTCCAACGCGAAGATTCCGACCGCGGCGGCGGCACTCACCCTCCTCGGACCCGCTTATCAGTTCAAGACTGAGGTGTTTGGTGAGCTCGACCGCGAAGGGTCTTGTAGGCGTCTCGTGCTGCGAGGGGGAGGTGATCCAAGCCTGGAGACTGCGGACTTGTATCGATTTGTCACTGTGCTCAAAGGAAGGGGGCTTGTCGCCGTTGAGACTCTCGTGGTTGATCAGTCGTTGTTCGACGAGCAGTATGTTCCGCCCGCCTTCGAGCAGCAGCCCAAAGAATGGGCGCCTTTTCGCGCCAACATCAGCGCTCTTTCTCTCAACCAGAACGCCGTCAGCTTGAACGTCGCCCCGACAGAGGAGGGGCGTCCTGCGCGGATTTGGTACGATCCACCAGGGGTGGTCGTGGAAAAAGGCAAAGTCCGATCCGCCAAGAAGGGGGCCGGAGACCGAGTTCAGTGGACGCTGGACCCCAAGGCCGATCCTCAGCGTATGACTTCTACTTTGGGAGGCAGTCTGGGCGTCGAGGCGCGGCGTCGTCGCTACGCTCGGCGGCTCGAGGATCCTCGTCTTGCTCCGGGGTTGGCCTTTTCCCGCTTACTTGGGGATGCCGGTATCGAAGTGTCGACTGTGGAGTTGGGGCATCGAAAGCGCGAACCTCGTCTGGCTCTCTGGTCCTCTGAACCTTTGGCAGAGCTTGTACGTGCTCTGGGTAAGGACAGCGATAACTTTTTTGCCGAAATGCTTCTCGTTGCCCTGAGCCAGATAGAGGACGAAGCAAAAAAATCTAAAGATAAGTCGAGCGAAAATCCCTGGTCATCCACTCGAGGGGCAGCCGTGCTTGTCGACTTTCTCAAAACAATGGGAGCCTATCCGCAAGGTACGATCGTCAAGAACGGGTCCGGGCTGTTCGATGCGAACCGGTACACAGCGGGAACATTGGTATCGGTGCTCGCTCACATCGAGGATAACCCCCGTGTATATTATGACTTTGTAAGTCACTTGGCGATGGGAGCCACCGACGGTACCATGAAAAAGAGAATGAACAGCGACCCCCTTGCCGAGCGAGTGCGGGCAAAAACCGGGACGCTGCGGGATGTTGATGCGCTGTCGGGGTACGTTGGACGACCCGCCGGTGCTTCCCCGCTTGCCTTCAGCATTATCGTCCAGGGCGTTCGAGCCAGTCATGCTGAAGTCCGTCGTCGGGTGGACCGAGCGGTACTCAAATGGGCCCATCTTTCAGAATAGGAGCTTACAAAACGAAGAAGCAGGAACGAGCTCGACCCGTTCCTGCTTCTATTCGGTGACTGCTCTCCTAAAGCTCGCTTGCCTGTGCGCTTCGGTAGTGCCACTCCTGAATCGAACGGACACCCGAGACTTTGCCGCGACCCACTAGCGAATTGGCTTCCATCGCGTCTACGGCCGCCACCCCAGCCGAGATGGTGGTGAAGTAGGGGACGCGAGCCAACAGTGCGTTGCGTCGAATCGAGTAGCTATCCCTGATAGCCTGCTCTCCGTGAGTTGTATTGATCACAAGGGCGATCTCGCCCTCGCGAATCTTGTCCACGATATGGGGGCCACCTTCGAGCACTTTGTTGACCTTCTCGGCCGGAATCCTGGCGCGCGCGAGGGTATCCGCGGTGCCGCTAGTGGCGATGATCGTGAACCCCAGATTGCGGAGACGTCGTGCCAGATGGCAGGCCGTTTCTTTGTCTCCATTCTGCACGCTAATGAAGGCGCGGCCCTGGGCCGGAAGTTTGTCGCCTGCCGACGCAACGGCCTTCCCGAAGGCAAGAGCAGTGTTCAGCGATACTCCCATGACTTCGCCCGTTGATCGCATCTCGGGGCCCAAGATGGTGTCGACTCCTGGGAACTTGTTGAAGGGGAAGACAGACTCTTTAACGGCCACGTGGGTTGGAATAGCCTGGTCGACTACACCGAGCTCGTCGAGAGTGCGGCCCACCATTGTTTTGGCTGCGATCTTTGCGAGCGGTCGTCCGGTGGCTTTGGCCACGAAGGGTACGGTGCGTGAGGCACGGGGGTTGACCTCGATAACGTAAACTTCGTCGTCTTTGATCGCGAACTGAACGTTCATCAATCCTACAACGCCGAGTTCTACTGCCAGGGCCCGGGTATTGGCTTCGATCTGAGCGATGACTTCGGGTCCCAGGCTGTGGGGCGGCAAGACGCTCGTCGAGTCGCCCGAATGAACGCCAGCCTCCTCGATATGTTGCATGACTCCACCGATGACGGCACGTTTTCCATCAGCGACGCAGTCGACGTCCACTTCGATCGCATTTTTGAGATATTGATCCACAAGTAAGGTCGGCACTAGGCCTTCGTCCTTCGCTGCGTCGACTGCGATCCCAACATAGTTTTCCAGGGAAGCCTCACTCTCGCAGATCATCATCGCGCGGCCACCGAGCACGTAGCTGGGACGTACGAGAACGGGATAACCGACTTCTTTGGCGATTTGTTTGGCTTCTTGGGGATCTTGGGCGATGCCAGCCGCAGGGCGTTTGAGACCGAGTTTGTTGAGCAAAGCGTCGAAGCGCTTGCGATCCTCTGCGCGGTCGATGGCGTCAGCGCTCGTTCCGAGCAGGTTCACGCCCCGTTCTTGAAGTGCAACCGCCAGCTTGAGAGGCGTCTGCCCACCGAATTGGACGATGACACCGAGAAGTTCGCCCTTTTTTCTTTCTTCGTCGACGATCGAAAGAACGTCTTCGAGAGTGAGTGGTTCGAAGTAGAGGCGGTCGGCCGTATCGTAGTCCGTAGAGACGGTCTCCGGATTGCAATTGACCATGATGGTCTCGTAGCCCAGCTCGCGTAGGGCGAAGACCGCATGGCAGCAGCAATAGTCGAACTCAATGCCCTGTCCGATGCGGTTCGGTCCGCCACCAAGGATCATGACCTTCTTCTTTTCAGAAACATCACTTTCGGACTGCGTTTCGAAACTCGAGTAAAGGTATGGCGTCAGCGCGGGGAACTCAGCGGAGCAGGTATCGACCCGGCCGTAGGTGGTCTGGATCTCTAGCTTGAGACGTTGGGCGCGAATTTCGTCTTCGGAAACCCCTCGCAAGGTTGCGATCTGTGCGTCCCCAAAGCCCAGACGTTTCGCGTCGCGCAGGAGATCGTAGTCGAGTTCAGCCGCCTGAGTGAGGGCGGTTTCGTGCGCCAAGATGCGCTGAAATTGGGCGATCCACCAAGGATCGATGCCAGTGATTTCGTAGACTTCTTCTGCCGAGATGCCTGCTCGGAGAGCGTCGCCGACATAAAAAAGGCGGTCGGCGGCAGGGCGCTGGATCACCTTGCGCAGTGCCGTGGCTAGCTCATCGGGTGCCGCTGGAGGAAGGGTGGGACGCGGTTTGTTGGCGGGGGGGGCCTCGTTAGTCAGGTCGCGTTTGACGTCCTTCTTTTGAGCCAACACTCGGTAGTCGACTCGGTCGTGTAGAGAATGAAAGCCGGTCTTGCCGGTCTCGAGCGATCGGGCTGCCTTCTGAAAGGCCTCGGGGAAGCTACGGCCGATACTCATGACCTCGCCGACACTCTTCATTTGAGTGCCGAGTCGATCGTCGGCGCCGGGGAACTTTTCAAACGCAAATCGAGGCCACTTCACAACGCAGTAGTCGATTGTGGGCTCAAACGCAGCGCTGGTGCGGGTGATGTCGTTCTGTAGTTCGTCCAAGGTCAGTCCAACGGCCAACTTGGCTGCGATCTTGGCGATCGGATAGCCGGTGGCTTTGGACGCCAGAGCGCTGGAGCGCGACACACGGGGGTTCATTTCGATGACGATGACGCGACCCGTCTTGGGATCCACGGCGAACTGGACGTTGGAGCCACCGGTTTCGACACCGATCTCCTCCATCACGGTACGTGCCTGGTCGCGGAGCCGCTGGTATTCTCGGTCCGTCAGCGTCATGGCCGGGGCCACGGTGACGGAGTCACCTGTGTGGACGCCCATCGGATCGACGTTCTCAATCGAGCAGATCACGATGAAGTTGTTGTTTTTGTCGCGGATGACCTCGAGCTCGTATTCCTTCCAGCCCAAGATGCTTTCTTCTACGAGTACCTCATTGGTGGGCGACTGATCGAGGGCCCAAAGAACCTTTTCTTCGAACTCATCGGGAGTCTCCACGATGCCGCCGCCCTGGCCGCCGAGAGTGAAACTGGGACGGAGAATAACGGGGTATCCCGTTTCTTTCACAATTTCATACGCATCTTCTAACGAGTGCGCGTAGCCAGACTTGCAGCACTCAAGTCCGACCTTAGCCATTGCTTCCTTGAAGAGTTTGCGATCCTCTGCCTTGCGAATCGCGTCGACCTGCGCTCCGATCAGTTTGACGCCGTGCTTGGAGAGCACTCCCTGATCGTGGAGGTCCAGGGCGAGGTTGAGCGCGGTTTGACCTCCGAGGGTCGGAAGTACGGCGTCGGGACGCTCTCTTTCTATGATGGCAGTGAGGTGCGGTACATCGAGGGGTTCGATGTAGGTGCGCTTGACCAACTCGGGGTCGGTCATGATCGTCGCGGGATTCGAATTCACGAGAACAACGTCGTAGCCGAGGCCGACCAGGGCCTTCGCCCCTTGTGTTCCCGAGTAGTCGAATTCGCAGGCCTGTCCGATCACAATGGGACCGGAACCGATGAGAAGGATTTTCTTGATATCGTCGCGGGCGGGCACGGGCAGCGCCCTAGCACAAGCCGTGGGGATCTGGGACTCGCTCGAATGCGAGATTTGCGTATTCGTTCAGGGTGGAATTTCGGCCGCCGTGCGCGCAAGCGCTTTCCTTTTAGATTGGAATATTGTGCCTATGGCCTGCTCCGAGGGCTACATCTTGACGAGTTCTTGAGCTTCGGTCATAAGACGCGTCCCCCCGCCCCCAGTGGTGCGCGACGGGACGCAACGGGCTCATCGGAAAGCTCTGTTGTTTTACCCCAAACGGACGGCGTTCGGTCATGAGAATACCGACGACGTCTCAAGGAGAAATCTCATGCCGAAAATGAAAACCAATCGCGGCGCAGCAAAGCGCTTTAAGATCACCGGTAGCGGACGCGTTCGTCGTCCCAAGATGGGCGGCCAGCACAGCTTTATGGGCAAGAGTCGCAAGCGCCGTCGTCGTTTGCGCGACAACGATATGGTCGCCCCCGAGTTCGAAAAGCGCATCAAGATCCTCCTCCCCTACGCATGAGTCGAGTTGATCTCTCACTAGTTGCAACCGATTGTTAAGGAATTATTAGATGTCACGAGTTAAAAGAGGACCGATCCCTCGTCGCCGCCACAAGCGGGTATTCAAGCAAACCAAAGGGTTTTACGGCAGCCGCAAGAACCGTTTCCGTCAGGCTATCAACTGTCTCTACAAGAGCTGGGTATACGCCTATACCGGCCGCAAGCTGCGCAAGCGCGATTTTCGTCGTCTGTGGATTCAGCGCATCAACGCTGCTTGTCGCGAGGCCGGAACGACCTATTCGCGCTTCATGGGCGCGTTGAAGACCGCTGGTATCGAACTCGACCGCAAGGTTCTGGCCGATATTGCCGTCAACGACGCTGCTGCTTTCAAGAAGCTGACCGAGCTCGCCTCTCAGGCCGCATCCTAAACGAACCCATCCCCCTGACGTCGAGTGTCGAACGCCGCATCCGAAATCGTCGCCGGTCTTTCGTCCCTGAAAGAGCGCTTTGAGCAGCTCCTCAATGAAAGCCATGATGAGCCTTCATTGAGGAACGCTCGTGCCGAATTTTTGGGAAAGAAGGGGGATCTAACGGCGCTGCTCCGGGGCATGAAGAATGTTCCCGGAGAGTTGCGCCGAGAAGTCGGCGAAAAAGTCAACCAGGCGCGTGAAGAGCTGGAGGGAATGTTTCAGGCACGCCTGGACGCTCTCAAACAGGCCGCGCGTCAGGCCGACTTGGAGGGAACTCCCTTTGATCTGTCGATGCCGGCTCGACCCATTCGCCGCGGTCATCGACACCCGGTGATGATCGTCCGTGATGAGATTCTCGGTATCTTCAAGTCCTTGGGCTTCGAGATTTCGTGGGGACCTGAGGTCGAGACCGAGTCGAACAACTTTGAAAAGCTCGCCTTTCCTGCCGACCACCCTGCGACGGATATGCAGGACACCTTCTGGGTAAACGTAGCAGGTGCCCCTCCGGATCTTCGGGCGCTGATGCGCACTCATACAAGTCCGGTGCAGGTGCGAGAAATGTCCACTCACCACCCTCCGCTCGCCATTGTTACAGGCGGGGCGGTTTACCGTCGCGACGACGACGTGACGCACTCCCCGATGTTTCATCAGGTCGAGGGCTTCTATGTTGCGCGTGATGTGAGCTTCGCAGAGCTCAAGGGAGTGCTGACCCAGTTTATCCAGCGACTCTACGGCGAGGGCATGCCTGTTCGATTCCGTCCGAGCTACTTTCCCTTTGTCGAGCCGGGGGCAGAGGCAGATGTCGGATGTGTGTTCTGCTCGCCTGATGACGGTACACGAGCGACTTGTCGCGTCTGCAAGAGCACAGGCTGGCTAGAAGTCTTGGGTTGCGGTATGATTCATCCAGACGTACTCAGCCACTGTCGACTTGATCCTGATGTTTATTCAGGTTTCGCCTTTGGGTTGGGAGTCGAACGGATTGCCATGCTCCGCTACGGCATTCCAGATATTCGGGTACTTTTCGAAAACGATCCGAGATTTCTCGCCCAATTTTGACAAAGGCCCTTCGCTCGCGCGAGCCATGAAGTGGGCATTTATTTCTCCCGAGGCACGCGCGGGGAAAGCGCTACCAGCAGAAGCTTGGTGCGCATAAAGTTTCGAAAGCAATGGCATTATTGTCACACTGTGCCAGCCAGTTGGCTGCTCCCGGGGCAATACGAGTCTGAGCGCCCCCGAATCGGGTGTCCTGGTGCCGGCGCGCCAGGCCTAGTCACTAGGGCCGTAGCCAACGTGTCTCAAATTGAGAACTTTTGGTCGAACGGGTCTTAGTTCTCTCTTTCGATCGTCGTTTACGTAGAAGTAGTGGGTCAAGCCAATAGGTCCGCGAACGAAACCCGGCGGCATCCTGCCGCGTAGATCAAGGGAGTCCGGTGTTGGACAACTGTCCGCGCCTGCCTCGCTTAGAGACAAGTGTCCAGTCAAGTCGCGCCTGGTCGTTCGAAAGTGTTGAGCGGAAGCGCACGGAAAGGGAACGAATTTGTGAACTACCTCTTCCGAGGCGGGGCCGCATGGTCGTCGAAGTGACTGGAACGAAATATGCATCGTCTATCATGTGGCGCTGGCCGGTGGATTGTTTGGTCCAGCGGGGAATAAGGCCACGCCTCGCAAGTTGTTTTTAATGGGGACCATTCCCACCGCTTATCCGAGTCGCTTACCCACGCACGCTTCTTAACCCCAACCCTGTGAGATCATCATGACCCAACGTCAAACCATCAGAAAGACCACCGCACAAGCTCGCACGGTCGCCGCTCCTATGCAGCGTTCTTCCGCCTCCGAGTTTGGCATGGCTCGTCCGACGACTCGGGAGGTCTCGCGTGCGTCTAGCATTGCTCCGTCGCGCCGAGATGAAGAGGGCGGGGATTCGGTTCTTTCTCGCTATTTTCGTGAGATGGCGGGCCACCAGGTCATGGGGGCCGACGAGGAACTCAAGGCTGCAGAACGCGTCGAAAATGCCGAGGCTGACATTTGGTGCAAGTTGCTTGCCTTCGTGCCGGCGGCGCCGCGTCTGCTCGATGAGTTAGAACCTGACCTCATGGCGATCAGTGAAGAGGACCGACCCGACATGTCCTCCATTGAAGGACTACGTCTCCTTCTGTCGATTCATGACGCAGCAGGTAGGTTCGATGACAAGCAGCAAGAGGAGTGGGATCGTCTATCCACACAACTCGGTCGAGAGCTGCGCATGCCCGATTCTGATCGAATCTGGATGGTTCGAGCGGTCAAGTCTGCCAAGACGATGAGTGTAGAGGTGGACGGCGGGGTCGATCAGCCTCCCGTGTTACCGAACACTCCCGAGTACCTCGCCTACGTGAAGTCGGTGGAAAAAGCTGACGCCCGTCAGCGCAACGCCAAGAACAAGTTCGTCAAAGCAAACCTGCGCTTGGTAGTGAGCATCGCCCGTCGGTACAACCGCGGTCGGCTTCCCCTCATTGATCTGATCCAAGAGGGGAACATTGGTTTGATCAAGGCAGTCGAGCGATTCGACCACGCGCGCGGCTATCGGTTTTCGACCTACGCTTCTTGGTGGATTCGTCACTCGATCAGTCGTGCTCTGGCTGACAAGGGACGAGCCGTACGTATCCCCGTTCATATGCTGGATACTTACAATCGCGTGACTCGAGCCAAGCAAACGATCTCGGCGCGAACAGGCCGAGAGGCGACTCCTGCGGAGCTGGAGAAAGAGACGGGTATCCCCAAGGACAAGTTGGAGAAGGTCAAAGATCTCTATGCGGATACTCCCTTCTCTCTCGACCGACCTGTGGGTGATGATGATGGTCGCAAGTTCGTCGACTTCCTTGAAGCCGAAAACACGCCGTCTCCTCACGACCAGTTGGCGGCCGATCGATGGTCGGATGAGGTGCGCCGTCTCTTATCGACGCTTACCCCCATCGAATCGAATATTATTCGCTGGCGCTTCGGTTTGGACCAAGAGGATGAACTGACGCTCAAAGAAATCGGGGACAAGTACAATTTATCCCGCGAACGCATCCGCCAGCTGCAAGAGCAGGCCATTGGCAAGATCCGTAAACAGATGCGGGACTTCTAGAATACATCTCACAACCAGCAGAAGCTCTGCCGACGCTCGCCCCAGAGGAGGGAGGCAAGCGTCGGCGGAGCCTTTTTCTTATGGTATGTTCGATGTACGTGTGTCTTGTTGCGCGCATCTCGCCACCCTTTGGGTTATGAGATGCGCTCTAGTGGGGGTCGCCAGTTCGGTGTGAATCGGAGCTGCTCGGACGAGTTGCGCCGCTGAGCCCCGACCTAGAAAGCCAGGGAGGAGCCGAAAGGCTTCTTTCTGGCTCTTCTTTGTGAGGCCCGAAGAATACTCGACAGTCGTGGTTTGCTTATTTAGGGTAGCGCGAGATGCAAATAGCACTGCTCACCCGAGAGTATCCGCCCGAAATCTATGGCGGCGCAGGCGTTCACGTGGAGTACCTCGGCAAGGAGCTCAAGAAGCTACTTCAGTTGCGAGTCCATTGTTTCGGCAAACCCCGAGATTCGCCCGAAGTCGCTGGTGCCTACGACTGGTGGGACGAACTCGAGGGGAACAAGCCGCACCAGGCCGCTCTGCGTACATTGGCCGTCAATTTGCAAATGGCCAATGCTGTCGAGGGGGCTCAGCTCGTTCATTCCCACACATGGTACGGGAACTTTGCCGGTCACCTCGCGAAGCTGATGTATGGCATTCCTCACGTGATGACATCTCATAGTTTGGAGCCATTGCGCCCATGGAAAGAGGAGCAGCTCGGGGGTGGGTATCGAGTTTCTCGCTACGTCGAAGAAACAGCTGCGCTGACCTGCGACCGGATCATCGCCGTGAGTTCGGGTATGAAGGGCGACATTCTAAGGGCCTATCCATCGGTTGATCCAGAAAAGGTGCGGGTGATCTACAACGGAATCGACACCGATGAGTACACCCCTGTCTCTGGCGATAGAGCCCTAGCCCGCCACGGAATCGATCCTCAAAAACCCATCGCCATTTTCGTTGGTCGAATCACTCGGCAAAAAGGGGTTGTTCATTTACTTCACGCTGCTCGCTACTTCGATCCCGATATTCAACTGGTCTTGTGTGCCGGTGCACCGGACACCAAAGAACTCGAGACGGAGGTAGCTGGATTGGTGGATGAGCTCAAGAAGTCTCGAGAGGGTGTTTTCTGGATTCGAGATATGTTGCCGCGGCCGGAGATCATCCAACTTCTCTCCGCAAGTACTGTCTTTCTCTGTCCAAGCATCTATGAGCCATTTGGGATTGTTAATGTTGAGGCCATGGGCTGTGGAACTGCGGTGGTCGCTTCGGCGGTAGGTGGAATCGTCGAAGTGGTGGTCGAAGGGGAAACCGGCCATCTTGTGCGTTATGAGGGGGATGAACAGGGCAATCCTCTCAAGCCAGAGGTGTTTGCCCAGGACTTTGCCGCGAAGGTCAATGCCGTGGCGACGCACCAAGAGCTGGCTCGACGTTTTGGGGCCGCGGGACGCGAGCGTGCGGTGTCCACCTTTGGTTGGCAGCAGGTGGCTGCACAAACTGTCGAACTGTATCGCGAACTGATCGGAAGCTAAGTCGATGTGTGGGATCGTTGGATATATTGGACCTGAGCAAGCTTCTTCCATTCTTCTCGATGGGCTTCGGCGCCTAGAGTACCGAGGCTACGACTCGGCTGGGGTTGCCGTGCATGACGGCGAGCAGATTCGAATCGCCCGGGCCGTGGGGAAGCTCGAAAACCTTCGACAAGCGATAGGTGACTCGCATTTTCCAGGTCGACTCGGGATTGGTCACACTCGTTGGGCAACTCACGGACGCCCCAACGAACAGAATGCCCACCCCCATCGGGCCGGAAGTGTTGCCGTTGTTCATAACGGTATCATCGAAAACCACCTGGACCTCCGTCGCGAGCTGATTGAAGACGGAGTTGAGTTCTCGAGTGAAACCGATACAGAGATCGTTGCCCATCTGGTGTCGCGAGAGTACGAAAAG
Organism: Polyangiaceae bacterium; assembly: GCA_050300635.1. GTDB lineage: Bacteria > Myxococcota_A > Polyangia > Polyangiales > Polyangiaceae > NIC37A-2. The sequence continues at coordinate 86,396 of JBNKYC010000009.1, read as the reverse complement.
ACGAGGTCCGATCTGGGAACCGCGGCCCTCCGTCACAGTGTGCGCCATGCCCTGGGGCGGATCCGTGGTGCCTACGCGCTGGTGGTGATCAGCGACGATCCGGATAGATTTATCGTTGCGAAAAACGCGTCGCCACTGGTGATTGGCTTGGGCAAAGATGCCAATCTATGTGCTTCCGACGTTCCCGCTCTATTGAGCATTACCCGGGATGTGCTGTTTTTGGAAGACAACGAGATTGCGGAGATCACGCGCTCGTCAGTCTTGCTCGAAACGGTGGATGGCCGCTCGGTATCGCGACCGAAGAAGACTATCGCATGGAGCCCCATCCAGGCAGAAAAGGGCGGATACAAGCACTTCATGCTCAAAGAAATTTTTGAGCAACCTCGCGCCATTGAGGACACTCTCCGCGGCAGAATCAACATTGCCGACGCTTCACTTCCGGCGTCGGATTTGGGCATCAGTGAAGAGATCGCCAAGAAGATTGATCGGGTTTACTTCGTTGCTTGCGGAACGAGCTACCACGCTTCACTTGCGGGTCGGCATTGGGTCGAGCAGCTCGCTCGGGTAGTCGGTCAAGCCGAGTTGGCGAGTGAAGTCCGATACCGGGCTCCCGTCTTCACCGAGAGAGATCTTGTGGTGGCCGTGAGCCAGTCAGGGGAAACGGCCGATACATTGGCAGCCCTTCAGGCTGCAAAAGAGCAAGGGGCGACGATACTCGCTCTGTCGAATGTTCTCGAAAGCGCGATTCCGCGCGCAGCTCATGGAGCCTTGTATACTCACGCTGGACCAGAAATCGGCGTTGCTTCGACCAAGGCATTCACGACCCAGCTTGTGGCCATGTTGCTCTTGGCGACCTACCTAGGGCGCGTGCGGGGCAGCCTCAGAAAAGAGGAAGCAAGAGAAGTACTGCAGTCCTTGCTTGAGGCGCCGAATGAGATGCGCCGAGCGCTTGAGTTCTCAGAGGACGTTTTGGCTGTTGCGCGCCGCTGGCATCGCACCGATCACATCCTTTATCTGGGGCGTGGGTTGGGCTTTCCCATTGCTTTGGAGGGCGCACTCAAGCTCAAGGAGATCAGCTACATTCACGCAGAGGGTTATGCCGCTGGTGAGATGAAGCACGGGCCGATCGCTTTGATCGACGAAAATATGCCCACGGTCGTCGTCATGCCCAAGGACGAACACTATGAGAAGACTCTGAGCAATCTACAGGAAGTTAAAGCGCGGGAGGGACGGGTTATTGCTGTTGTGACTGAGGGCGATGACCGAGCCCATGAACTCACCGATGATGTTCTGCGCGTTCCTGACGTCCCCAGCTGGATTCTTCCCCTCGTGACGAGCGTTCCACTTCAGCTCTTGGCCTACTACATCGCTGACCTCAAGGGGACGGACGTCGATCAGCCGCGGAACCTGGCCAAGACTGTTACCGTCGAATGACGGTGGTCAGGATGGAGTCAGACCGAAAGGTCCGACTCTCGTCGAGCGCGTTTATGGCGGGCTAGGGGGGGACCCGGCCAAGTGTTCCTTATCAGGCGGAGTGTCGGTCCTTTTGCTAGGAGCCTGGGCGCTCGAGGCGGGGCGCGCTTTGGCGGCGCTGGTCGACAGAGTCTGGGATATTGCCGCTTTTCTTTTTGCGGCCGACACCGTAGGTCGTTCGGACGTGCTGTTTCTGACCATGGCGGCTCCCAGGCTCATCACAGCAAGAATACCTAGAGGAATAGGTAACCAGCTCAGTGCGCGCTTCTTCGGGCTCTTTTCGGTGGGTTTTGGGGAGTCGACATCGGTCAGACCGGCGATGTGCCGCATGCGCTTTTCTAGGTCTACCTCAGGGTCGAAGGCCAACTGAGCGCTTCTTCGACTTTTTGCGTCCCGTCCATTACCCAGGGCAGTGGAACGAAGACGATCAAGCAGGTCGCTGTCATTTTCGTTTTCGGCCTCCAAGGGCGAAGTTGCAGCATTGGGCTCTTCCACCATCCCAGAAGAACGGCTTGTGGCAGAAACTTCTTAAGTCTGCCTCCTGCTTGTCGTGCGCGCCGCTTTTACACTACCGACTTGACAGAGACCGCGTTGCAATGGTCCGAATGAGTCATGCTTCGACCTAATCTTTCGGCGACTTTGCTTCCTCTCGTACTTCTGTGCGCGGCCTGTGGCGGTTCAAAGGAGCCAGCCGCATCTCCCGAGTCTCAGATTGAGTCAGCGAGTGAGGTCGAGGGGCCCACTGCCCCCGATTCCGTGGCGGGAGAGTCAGGGGGTGATGAGAGCAGGGCGGTTGACGGAAAGCTCAAGATCCCGAGCACCTGCCACGATACAGGCGCAACCTGTACGCCTTCTCCCAAGTGGGTCAAGGCCCTGTGTCAGGACGTCTACCCGGCTGTGGCGCTCTATCTCTTTCAGTCGTCGATGCCATTTACGCACGCCTATCTTTCGCGCAAGACCAAGGCGGTGAATGCCTCTGGAGGGGCCACCAGCGGTACTGAGTGGCTTGAGTTCGACGAGGAAGTCGTGCTGCTCCACAGTCGTTCGGCTAACTCTGGAGGAATCCAGGTGAGCGGAGCCGAGGGGGGCTTCGATGCTATACGTCTAGACGGTTCTTGTGTGACCTTGGATGCCTCGGAAGTGCGGATGCAGGCGCCTCCGTCTCCTAAATACACCGGTATTCCTTGGCGCTACCTGGGGGACGATATGGAGGACGCCCTGCTTAAGGTTCCCGCTGTCAAGAAGGCCTATATTGCCAGACGTAAGGAGTGCAGGGGAGCCTTTAGCGGTTCGGTCTCTTCGAAATGCGTGCAGTTGGATAATGCTCTAAACAAGACAATCGTATCCGCTCTCAAAAACGGCGAAACAGATCTCCCCGAGCCCTCGTTGCGCCCCTAAGCTCAGGCTTATGAATTCATCGCCGGAGGATTCCGTTCCGGAAAGGGCGAGCCCTCACTCCTCAGGTTCTCGGTCGACTCGTTGGAAGCGTGCGGGACGACTGCTCCTGTTTGTTCTGGGCGTCGTCGCCCTGTTGACCATGATTCGACAGGTTGGCGGTCAGCAGATCCTGTCGGCAATAGCTGGCACGGCCCCTTGGCTTCCCCTGATTTGCCTTCTCGACTTCGCGTGGGTTGCCCTGGAGGGGGGGGGATTACTCTCCATCTATGGCGCTCAAGGAAAAAAGATCCCCCTGAGCGCGTGGCTCTACGTGAGCTTCGTTCACTACACAACCTTCATGCTGCTTCCGATGGGGCGAGCCTCTGCTGAGGTCACGCGAGCTGCGCTCGTCAAGAAGTACGTCGACCGAGATCTTGCCGTTGTGGGAGCGGCTTTGATGCAGAGCTTGACTATGGTCAGCAACGGCCTGACGTCTTTGGTATCGGCGGCAATCGTTGCCAGCTTGGTTGGCGTTCACACTTTGCTCTGGGCGTTATTGGGCAATGCGGCGCTCATGTTCATGTTGGGGATATCGGCCTATCTAGTGCTTCGTCACGTGAAGGTGGGCGGACTTCTGGGGCGCAGATTCGCACGACTGGCTCAGGCGGGGCCAGGCTTCGACCGCTATTTTTCCCTGACACGGAGTCGGCACCCCAAGGCGCTCGGCTATTGTTTTCTTGGTCGCTGGCTTCAGACGACGCAATACGGAGTGATCTTATTGGCGGTCACAGGAAGCTCTTCGATTGGCCATGCCTGGGTTGCGGAAGGCATCCAAATGGCCGCTCGAAGCGCGGGTGATTTCATCCCCAACCAAGTCGGAGTCACCGAAGGCGCTTTCGTGTACTTCAGGGAAGTCCTAGGGTTGATGCAGCTTCCCGCCTTGGCCATGACCGTCGCCCTCGTTGCTCGCATTTCCAACGTCGGTGTGGCCACTCTTTGCGCAGCACTCGCGCAAATTTGGCCTCGAAGAACCAATGCTACCTTGCCGAGCGCGGCTACCGAACTGGACGGCTGAGGGAGCGGTCGTACGAGGAGGCCCCCCAGAAAGCACTCATCGCCTTCCCGGGGAGCTGGGGGGCTACTTCTTGGTCGACGACGAATCGATTCGCTTACCGTCGTGGTCCATCGATACGATCTGGAGTCCGAGTTTTTCGAGTTCGGGCCGTAGTTTTTGTTCGTCCCCTGCAATCACCACCGAAAATTGGCTAGAATCACAGTAGGGGCGGGCCGCTTCGTTGGCCCGTTCGGTCGTAACTTGCGCGATGTTCTGCGGCCACTTCGTCCAGTAATCGACGGGTCGTTCCCGCAGGGGAAGGGAAGCGAGTCGCATGCCGACTGACTCGGTTTCTGCAAAGTCCATGACGAAACCGAGGAGCATTCCCTCTACTGCCTCGTTGCGCTCGACCTCTGTGAGAGGACGCTGTTTGCAAACCCCTTCGAGCTCTTGGAAGATTTCCCGAACACTCGCGGCGGTCGCTTCGCTGATCACGTCGCTGTAGACGCCAAAGTAGCCCGCGTAACGGTAGCGTCTAAACAGACTTTGAGCTCCGTAGGTGTATCCCTTGTCTTCTCTGAGGTTCATGTTGATGCGACCAGTGAAGCTCCCTCCGAGACGATCATTCATGACCTCCTCCGCAAAATAGTTCGGGTCGCCGTTTGCCCCGGCGCGTCGCGCCACCACCAGAGAAGACTGGGCGGCATCTTTGAAATCGACGATGTAGGCGGTCTTGCCATTGGGTTCATCCGCGAGTTTGGGTTCCTGGACGTTGCGGCTTCCCTTCCAACCACCAAAGTGCTTCTCAGCCAGTTGTTTCAGAAGACGGGTTTCGACATTGCCTGCCACGATCAGGTGGGCACCTTGAGGGACAACCAGCTTCTTGAGCTGGGCTTTGACGTCCCAAAGCGAAATGGCCTTGAGACTGTCGACGGTTCCGCTTGAGGGGCGACCCGCATACTCGCCGCCGAACAAGGCTGTGGCCAGGGCTCTGCTGCGAGCGCTCCGAGGATCGTCGAGTGAGGTGAGCGCTGAGGCGATGTGGTGCTCTTTTCTTCGCTCAAATTCACTCGCCTTCAGCTGAGGCCGGAGCAAAATATCCGAAAGAAGCTCCAAGCTGGGCTCGAGGTTTTCCGCGAGCGCGTTCATAGAAAGCAAGACATAGTCGATGCCCGCTGAGGACGAATAATCCGTGGCGAGCTCTCCCAGTTTGTCGCTGAGCTCCAAGGCGTTGAGCTTTCCTGCGCCCTCGTCGAGTAGATCGGCGGCGAGCATCGTCAGGCCTTCTTTTCCGACAGGGTCTTGGGCGCTGCCGAGATTGAGCATCAAATGAATGGAGACTAGAGGCGTGTTTCCTGCCTTCATTTGCCAGAGCCCGAGCCCGTTTTCGAGTTGGGACTTGGTGGCTTCGGGAGGAGAAAACTGAGGCGCGGGTCCCGGTTTGGGTAGCTCAACATAACGAGCGTCTTTGGCCGGCGCAGCCGGGGGAGGGGAGGGGGCTTCGGTTTTAGGCGCGGACGGTTGAGGCTGCTGGCTCGAGCAGGCAACGCAAAGTATGACGCTTGCACTGCTTGCGGCGAGGTTTACCCAAGTCTGGCGACCTATTCTTGGTAGGCGTCTGGTGATCATCACTTCACCTCCAGTTTTTTGACGGCGGCATTTTTGCTCCCGGGGATAAAATCAAGTCGCACGTGTTTCTTCTCGAGTAGGTACTTCGTTCCAGCCGCCTGGACGTCGGCTGCGTTGGGCGTTTGATAGCGTTGAAAGTCGGTTTCGACGTAGTCGCCTTGGTTGGTGTGTAAGAAGTAGGATGCGATGAGATCGGCTCTTGACTGGAAGCCCTCGAGCCGGTGAAAGAACCCTTTCTTGTAGTCGTTGCGCGCCCTTGTGAGTTCCGAATCCTTGGGTGGAGTAGCAAGCGCTTGCTTGAGTTCGACCTGCAGGGCATCAACGAGGGTGTCGAGCTTCACTCCCGGGGCGGCGGTTGCCTGAATCACGTAGGCTCCGCTCAAGCGCTCGGAGATCTGATAGGCGTGCACATCCTTGGCGAGCTTCTTTTCATAGACGAGACTGTTGAAGAGCCTGCTGGTCTTTCCGTTGCTTAGAACGTTGCTCAACAGATCAAGTTCCGCATCTCCGGCTTCAAAGAGAGCCGGGGTGATCCATGCAAGATAGACTCGCGGCAGTTGGACGGCGTCTTCTACAACCCAGTGTTTGTTCTTGGTGAGGATGGGGGGCTGAGCCTCAGGACGCTTGGCTCGCGTGCCGGGAGCGATATCCGAAAAGTATTTTTCGATAGAGGCTTTCATTGCGTCGGTTTCGAAGTCGCCGACCACGACGAGACCCGTATTTTTTGGCACATAATATCGGGAAAAGAACGCCTTTACATCTTCCAAGGATGCTCCACTGAGGTCTTCATGAGAGCCAATGGTCGAATGATGGTAGGGGTGCCCCTCGGGATGGAGCGCGCTTCCGAGGTGCCAGAAAGCCATTCCATAGGGGGTGATTTCGTAGCGCTGTCGGCGTTCGTTCTTGACGACCTCCCGCTGGTTATCCAACTTTTCTTGGCTCAAAGCGGGCAATAGGCTTCGCATGCGGTCGGATTCCATCCATAGAGCGAGTTCGGCGTATTGGCTTGGAACGACTTCGTAGTAGACGGTGCGGTCCGAGTTGGTATTGCCGTTGACTTCGGCGCCGATGGGCTGAAACGGCGCGAAGTAGTCGCGGTCGAAATGCTTCGACCCCTGGAACATCAGATGTTCGAAAAGGTGAGCAAATCCCGTTTTTCCTGGAGACTCGTGGCCGGAGCCGACCAAATAGACGAGCTCGGTCGCCACGGAGGGAACAGAGTGGTCTTCGCTGAGCATCACGGTCAGTCCGTTCTTCAGCTGGTATTGAGTGATAGGAAGTGCCGGTAGCGAGGAGCGAGGAGAACTCGACTCAGCGGGAGTCGAAGCGGATGACTGGGTCGACGGAGGAGGTTCTGCCCCGGCCCAGCTGGTCAGCCCCAGCAAGATCACAAGGCTCCCCCAAGAGATGGTCCTTTTCATTGCAACCGAAGCTCGGACAGGCGCCGACCAATGTCAAAATGGGTGAGCAACTGAGCACAAAGCCCAGCGCATCGATCGGGGCCGAGCCAACCCGTCAAGTGATTGTCATTTTCAGTTGAACCGGGGCCTCATAGAGGCGTCGGTTTCTGCTCGCGTGTCCCCCCGACCTACTCTGCGGCTTCTGCTCGCAGGTTGGCCAGCGCTTGACCCACCACAGGGAGAGCGCGGACATTGGAGCTGCCATCAATGAGCTCAACAATGGCCGGTACGCAGCCGCCACAGCATGTTCCAGCTCCGGAAGCTTTTCCAACCTGGCCCACCGTGCGAGCCCCAGCAGAAATAGCTGAACGAATTTTGGCGTCGTTGATGACTTGGCAATGGCAGATCAACATGAAGAACGTATCTCTTCTGGACGGCCGGCGAGGGGCTCACTTTACTCCTCGCTTTGGTCTCCTGGCTCCCTCTAGGTGTAGCAAGATGATATCGACTTTCAATTACTTTCTTGCCTGGAAGGTGAGCGATACTGCAACCCCAGCGGAAGGATCTTCGGCCGACGAGAATGGTGCGGTTGTCTTTCAAAAGACTTAGGATGATTCCCATGAAGGGCGACCCACGCATCATTGAATTTCTTAACGAGGTTCTGACCTCGGAGTTAACGGCCATTAACCAGTACTACATCCACTACAAGATGTTGGAAAACTGGGGGTACAAGAGGCTAGCTCAGGTCAAGCACAAGGAATCCATTGAGGAGATGAAGCATGCCGATGAGGTGATCGAGCGCATCCTCTATCTCGAAGGGGTTCCTAATATGCAGCGCCTTGGCTCGGTCAAGGTGGGGGAGACTCCAGTAGAGATGCATGAACTCGACCTCGATCTTGAGAAAGCGGCGGTCGAACGCTTCAATCGCGGTATCGCCCTTTCGACCCAGTCCGCCGACAACGGGACCCGCGCTCTGTTGGAGCGACTCTTGACCGAAGAAGAGGAAGCGGTTGATTGGCTTGATAGTCAGCTTTCGATGATCAAAGAGATCGGTAAAGAAAACTATCTAGCTCAGATGATAGGCGAGCTCTAAGAGCTCTTCTGCTTTCGGCTCGTTCAAGGGTCTCGCCGAACGACGGCGGGGCCCTTCTTTTGTGGAACCCCAAAACGTGGGCCTTGTCGCTTGGTGATGAACCAGACGCCCCCTAGCACTACGACCACTTAGAAATGAGCGGTTTCGAAGCACTCCCCAAGAAAGTGAGGTCGGCTTCGAAACCGCGCTCGGCCCTCTCTATCTCCGCACTTTTCTCTTCCCATTTGTGCCGCGACCCTTCCTGAAAGCCGAGCCGTCTCTCAACGCTGACAGATCAAGAAGCGCTCAAATTGAAACGGTCGCAGCACTAGTTCAGTCGATAGGTGATGGGCACGTTGAGCGTGATGGTTCCCGCTCCTTGAGGGGGGGCTTCGACTTGTCCAGCTCGTCTCATGTCGCGAAGAGCCGCTTGATCCAAGAGCGCGTGGCCGCTTGAAATGAGCAGCGAGGCGCCCTGTAGTTCTCCCGTGGCGCTAATGCGGACAGAAATCTTGCTCGTCCCTTGTTGCCCCAGTTTGCGAGCACGACGCGGATAGTTCCTCGATACCGACCGCGCGAGTTGCGCGCTTACCTTGTTCTTCCATTCGCTGAGCTGTCGTCGGCCTTCTTCGGTCGCCCCGCGGCGACCATCTGGTACTCCGAAGCCGACTGTGTCTGGCTGAGCTTCTCGGGTTCGTGCCACAGCGCGCACCTTCTTGGCACCCAAATCTCCTGAGCCTTTGGAGAAAACGGCGTCCGCCGTGGCATAGGGATTGTCGACGGTGACGATATTTGGGGCGTCTCCTACCTTGTCCACCGACGGGCTCGCGGAGGGTTGCCGGGCGGAAGGAGTCTGTGCTGGTCGTGCCTGCGGAGAGGGAGGCGTGAGCGTTTCCGCCTCAGGGTGGGCGTCCAGATCTCCTAAAGGCAGGACGGACTCGGGCTCGGGAAGCTCGACAATCGGCTCGAACTCGATAGCCAACTCCGATGCCGGATTGAGGGGGCGAGCTTTTGGCTGAGGCGTGGCGGCGAAGGCTGACAGTGCGCCTAGATGAACGCCAGCGGAGAGAAGAATGAACAACACGGAGTTCGAACGACGGGGGGCCTCTTCCAAGATGCCGCTTTGCGACTTTCTCGTCTGTGGGGCAGAGAGAATCGCTTGCGTCTGTGAGCTGGCGAGGGTGTTCATCGATTCGAGCGTCGGTATTGACTCTGATAATCAAAAAGCAGGCGAGGTGTCCGATGCAAGAAACGGCGGCATGAGCGCTCTTCTTAATCTCCTCGCTGTTTTCCCTTTGGATCATAAAGGATGTGCGAGCAAGGGGAAGAGCTTCAGATAATGAAATTCGAAAAGCGAATTCAATATGAGTCCATGGGCGCGCAAAAAGCTACGGCTAAAAACAGCCATTCGAAGGGAAGCGTCCGTGGTGGCCGCACATATTTCGTACATCTCTTACCACGTGAACCTGCACCGATATTCAGTATTCGAACTTCATGCCGATTTGGATCCACCGGGGCGCACCTGGTCGTGCCCCGTGTGGGCGGCGCGAAGTTAGGTAGCGGGCACCGAACAGATTGTTCGCCAGCAGGTAGACCCCCAGCTGTTCGATGATGTTGACTCGAAGGTTCAGATTGAAGATCGCATAGGGGTCGGTGCGCTGCACCGGATCCATCTTGCCCGAGCCGGCGACTTCCCGCGTTGCTGATACCATGGTGGAAGAAACGCCGAGCTCACCCCAACGTTTATGGGTCGCGTTGAGAGAGAGAGAGGCCTGGTGTTTGGGCAAGTAGGGCAGTTCATCGCCTCGGTCGACCGCGCCCCATTCGGGATTATCCGAAAAGAAGCTGCTCAAGAAACTGCTTTGAGTAAAAGTGTACGTTGCCCGAAGGGGAAATTCGAAGGCTCCCCGATTGAGGCGCGTTTCAGCAGCCAGTTCGGCGCCTCCCACGAGAACGCGGCCGCCGTCGAACTGTTTGCCCGCGTCTTGGGCCTGACAGCTCCGCGATTCGCTGCACTCGCCCGTCAGATTCTGAAAGTCGTTGATATAACCTAGGGCTTCGAAATAAAACGAAGAGTCTGACCAGCGCGTGCCCCATTCGTAGGTTGTGCTTGATTCTGCCGTCGGTGTTGGAGCCGTAGGGGGGCGGGGCTGGGGGGAGCTCGGCCCAAAACCTCGGTAGAGCCCCCATAGAAGCCCCCAGTTTTCTGAAAGAGCGTAATGAGCGCCGGCGCCGGGAGTTACACCTACCTGAGTCATCGTATTAGAAAGACCAGGTTCCTTATGATCCGTGAATTCACTGAGCACGAGTTCGAGACGCGCCCCAGGAGTCAACGTCACTTTGCCCCAACTGATCTCGTCGACGAAGTGTGCCGTCGTTGCGTAGGACTGGCCTCGGTTGCTAGCGAGCAGGCGCGCCGACTCTCCTTTATCTTGCAGATGACCCAGTTCGGAGCTGGAGGCCCCGACCATATCGTAGGCCTTGTGGACCTGGCGTCGATTCACTTCGTCGTAGTGGAAGCCAAGCGAGGAAGAAAAAGTATGCTCGATCGGTCCAGTCGAAAAGTCGTGCGCTAGTTGGGCACGCACCCCTTGGCTGATGAACCACCTGTAATTGTCGACGAGGAGCAAACTCTCTGCCGGATTACTCGAATTTTCGCGCCCCGTGAGTACACCATAATAGACGCGACCTGAGGGGCTTTGGGGGTTACGAAGCACCTCGTCTATCGGCGTCCCTTCGAAACCATCGAGCTTGAACCAGTCGCGCGTGAACTGGTTTCGGTAGGCGACTACAGTGATTTCGGTGTTGTCTGAAGGAAGTACCGTATAGCGCAATTGAGCTAGACCACGGTGCCAACTCATGCGATCGAGTTCTGTCGCGACATAACGCCGGTAGGGCGAGGTCTCGAAGTCGTCCTCAGAAAGACCCACGTAGGTTTCGTGGGAAACCTCGGAGGAATACCCAAACTTGGCTTCGAGCTGCTGATAGATCTGCGCTTCGGCCGAGCTGTTGAGCCGCCACTTGGCCATGTATTCGGACTTGTCGAAGCCGGTAGGGCCGCCTCCATCGAGCTCCTTAAAACCAGAACTCGCAATGCGAACTCCTTCGAGCAGAAAGCCGGTCGTCGGTGTTCCGTAGCTGATGCGTCCGTGCCCTTTGAAATACCCAAACTGACCATAGGCGACATCTCCCAGGGCGCTCCAATCGTTGTCGATAGGAGCTGTTTTTAGATTGACCATTCCTCCCTGGGCGCGTGGTCCCCAACGTAGAGAAGCTCCGCCCTTTTCGACGATGACCTGGTGCATGCGAGTCACCAAGGGAAAATAATACGCTGCAGGAGCGGCATAGGGGGCGGGCGCCAAGGGCACCCCATCCTCTAGAAGAGTCACTTTCGCGCTGCGATTGGCGCTGGTTCCTCGAATCCCAATATTGGGTCGCAGTCCCAGGCCATCCTCACCCCTGACTTGGACACCCGGTACTCGGGCGAGCACCTGCTGAATATTGTCACTTTCGTAGCGATTCAGCTCTTCTTCATCGATTTGGGAGACACTTGATGGCGCCGGTTGCTGGCGCTTGACTAACTGGTCTTCAACTACCAGGGCGTCGAGCTCGTGGACTTCTTCTTCCGAACGACTCGACTCCTCATCCCCTCGCTCAGAGTCGGCGTCTTGCGCCCAACCCAGAGCGGAATAGCTCGATCCCAGGGCCAAAACGACAAATCGGGCCTGTAGCGATGTCCGGTAAGTCATGAAGGGGGCCGAGGTTAGGGGTGAAATTTAGCCAGCGAAACAGAAAATACGCCAAAAGTATGCGGCGGCTTACCAGTTCTTGGTGTCTTCCTCGTCAAAACCATAGCCGTCGCGCAGCAGGTCACGCGCCTTAACGAGTGAGTCGACATAGTCGTCCACTTCCGTGGCTGCGTCCTCGCCTTCTGGCAGTTTCGGCGCGTTCCCAATGAGACCGTGCAGCTCTTCGAAATCTTCGTCGGATAGAGCTGAGCGAGGATTGAATTGAAAGCCTAAGGCAAAGCCCTTCATCTCGGACCAGTGGGCAGCGTGGCCATCGAAGTCAAAATCGTCGCTATCATAGTCCCCGTAGGAGGCGATGATGTCATTCATGTAGTGAATGGTCGTGGCTGCCGCCGCCTTTTCCCAGGTCATCAGTGCGATTTGCGCCTGCTCCCGAATTTCGTCGAGCGCTGCTTCGGTTGCGATGAGATGGCGGCCCAGGATGAACGCCTCCATAACTTCACTTGTGAAATCCGTTCCTGACTCAGAGCCGAGGTCCCGCTTGGCGCAATAGACAGGAATTGCGAAATTGTACTCTGTCTTGAGATCGACTTTGCCGTCTTTGTCCGAGTCCAAAATCTCGCCGTTAGCGATTTCCTCGTCGCTCTGGTCCAGAAGCGTGCGAGAGGCCCCAAAATAACCGAAACCCTCGTCCCAGGCATGTTCCAGCGCCGTGTAGCTCTTGTCCTCGTCGGCTTCGCTGTTGTCTGCCTCGAGTCCTTCATCCAGGTAATCATCGCTCGCTTGAGCGAAAGCGACTGCCCCGAGCAGGAATTTTTCTAGAAGTTCCGCCAGATCGAGGCCTGAGGCCGTCTGATGCGTTTTGAGACCGTCCCGACTTTCATCCCCGGCGCTTTGCAACTCTGCGTTGTGTTGAAGCTGGGCGAAAATGGCCCGCACGAGCCCGTCGGGGCTTTTCACGTTTCCACCAAATTCGGCAAGTGCATCGTCGCTGAAGCCGACGAAGTCTTTTGACCAGTCTTTGTGGTCCTTTTCGCCTCCACTATCCTGGCCGGCGATTTTCCCCATGAGATTCTTTGTTGTCGGAGAGATATCGTCGAAGGTCTCTTGTAGCTTCTCTAGGTCCGTGGAAAGCCTGATCTTGTTGTTGCCAGTCAGATCACTGTCGAACTCATAGTAAGATAAGAGCCGTTCTTCGACGGTGCTTGGGTCGAAGTCAGCATCGGACACGATTTCTTCGTCGAGGTCTTCGACCATCTCTACCAAGTCCTTGATCAGCACATGTCGGAAGATCTGGCCGCTGTAGGACACACTGCTTTCTCCCTCCTGAAAACGACTTTCAAAGCTGTACGAATCGGGAGGCGCCGAGTCTTCCTCATCACAGCCCATAAGTAATGTTGAGGCGATAAGTGTTGAAAATGCATAAGAAATTCTGATGAGACGTGTCTTGTTCATGGTTTCTTCGATGTCCTTCTGGAGGGTCTCTTAACTCCAATTATCGACAATGACAATCATTTTCAAAAACGAAAAGTATGCGGCTTTCCTGATTCTGTTCTGTTGGGTGAACGTTCGGTGAAACCAGTTGACCAGCTCAGTCTGAGGACAAAAAAGAACCCTCCAGTCACACTGGAGGGTTCTTTTTTAGATCGAGCTCCCTCAGGAGCAAGATGCTCTTACTTCTTGGCGGCGATCGACAGCGAGGTCTCGACCTGGCTCAAGAGCTTCTTGGCGCGAGCGGGACCGAGCGCGATCACGAGTTCACGGAACTGGCTCTCTTGCTGCTTTTTGTTGCCCTTGACGGACTTCTTTCCCTCTTTGGCCATCAAGGCACGAGCTGCCTTGTTTGCCGCTGAGCGAATATTGTGCACGTAGGCCTTGGAGATAATCATCCCCTTTTCGGCAGCGCGCTCGACGACTTCGCTCGCAGGCATGCTGCGGGCGAGTTCTCGAACGAAGGCTGCCTTGTCACCCTGGCGAACTCCGGGGCCGGCGGTACGCACGACCTTCGGGGCCTTTTTAACGGCTTTCTTCACCGTCTTCTTGGCGGGTTTCTTGGCTACTTTCTTGGCCGTCTTCTTCACGGACTTCTTCGCCGCGGCTTTGGGAGCTGCCTTCTTAGCTGCCTTCTTCACTACTTTCTTGGCTCGTTTCTTGGCTGCCATGATCTACCTTTCTCTACTTTATTCCGAACTTGGTTCTCGTGATGACGACCCGGGTCAAAAATCTTTTTTGGTCGGCTTTCATCATTGAATGTTTGCTGGTGCTTCTGAGGTACTAAACCTTCGGGGTGATCCAGATTTTCCTAGAGGCTCTGAGTGTCCCTGATGATTTGAGATACCCACTCGCTGCCTAAATCGCTCTCCGCGTCCTACTTCCGCAACGTTCACCGAATGGGATTACCTCAGCTTCCAGTTAGGTCTCACCTAGACTACTCGAAGCTGCTTTTCCGTCAAACTTTAATAGCTCTGTTGATATCACAAATCGCCATTATTGTTTGCGTTTAGTGGGGCTCCCCCAAGAGGTTGGAGTTGGCGCCTGAAAGAAGTGAGTCTGTTCTGAGGATCAGTTGATTGAGGCTCGTGGTAGCTGCGAACTCATCGAGTGCGATGGCGGTGAGGCGCCTCAAGTCGGGCGCCTGCGTGTGTTTGCACGAGGTCTGTGCCCTTCTGACGGAACAAATCAAAGGCCCCATGTCCGCCCGCGCGACCGTGTGGGAGCTTGTCTAGGCCTCATGCTCGCCAGACACATCTCTGTGTACACGATTCGCGAAAAGGTGAAGGATTTGAGTAGGTTCCCGATACATCAGTCGTTTGGGGTGCTTTCTGGATGGCTCCCCGCCGAGCCATCCAATCCGCATTGGTGGCCCGCCCGCCGCTTTATTATCAATTGTTAAGCACTCGTGTCCAGCCAAGACATGATGCTCAGACAAAGGGAGGCGAGGATTCGACACCTTCCTGCCATCTGGATGCGATGCCGGGCGGTTGCTTCTCATTGATTGATGAGCAGTGATGCACCGGTGAGTAGAGTTGTTCAAAGGTGACGTGATGTGTGACCCGTGAGAAAGTGTGTTCGCTTTTCGGAACCTCGAACTCACAACTCGGCGTTGAGCGACGCATTGAGAGGCGGCAAAGCTAAGTTGTTAATAATTTTAATGTTTCCTGGTCGTGGCGCGTCATGGAAGACTGCCCGGAAACTCTGGAAACCTGACTTCGCGCCACTGCGACTTGGACGGACTGCTCAGGTGGGAGGACAAATTGGTCGACCACCTGGCTCGAAGTTTAGTACTTCGTTCAGGTGGCGCAGCGCTGTGACGCGAAATTTGTGGGCGCTAACTTTCTTTTGAATGACGGGCCATGAGGCTGATCAATTCGAACTGGGAGCGCACGTTGAGCTTGCGGTAGATGGCTTTGAGGTGATTTCGAACCGTGTGCGTTGAGATCACCAAGTCCTGGGCGATGTCCTTCACTCGACGGCCTGTACCCAGCGCTTCGACGATTTCTTTCTCTCGGGAACTGAGTCTCTGAGCGTGTTCTTGCGGGAGTTCGCCAATTTTCTCGCTTCCAGTTTCAGAATCCGGATGGAGTCCGACGAATCGTGCGGCGACGACGGCGTTGTCCGCCTCGTCCTTACTCAGGGCATCCGGGCTGAGCAAGCGTTGCATGGCATCTTGTTGTTGTTTGGCGGCGCTCCACACAGCTTCTTGCGCCTCAGCTACCCTGGCGATGGTCAGCGCGTCGCGCAAGACCCGAGCCAAATGGGAGGCAGCTATCGGATGCGAAAGAAAGCGATAGATCTCGGCATGGTTGACCGCATCGATCAAGGCGGCGCGATCGCCGTGTCCGGTGATCATGATGCGAACTGTTGCTGGATAGCGTTTTTGCACCTCTGTTAGGAAGTCGGCGCCTCGCACCGCTCCCAAGTTCTCATCGGCCACGACGACGCTTGCCTTGCGATCCGCTAGATAGGCGTGAGCCTGCATCGCCGTCTCTACCATCACGATTTCGTACGGCTCCTTGTGCAGGGCGTCCTTCAGTGGGACCAGGGTTTGCTCCTGTCCTCCAACAAACAATACTTGTCTCGTCATTCGTCAACCTCTGGGCTGGACTGGTTCCATTCGTCCAACTCACTAAGTCTAACGGTCTGGACGCGAGCAGCTTGAGGCGCCGGCCGATTGTTTCGCTCAGATTTTCAGCAAATTCTCAATGCATATGATCTGCATGCCATTTTGCGATGTGTTCGGTGACCGTACCTCTCTCTCAAGAAAGGTGAACGAGAGCGATGGCAGACGACGAAAAACCCTCCGGTACCATTCCCATCGTTGCGGACGAGGAGAAGGAAGAAGAGGAGGGCTCTGAGAAGCCGGCGACCGGCACGAAGCACAAAGTCATCGCCGATATCCACTCGGGGATGGTGCTTGTAGCTCCAGTTGCGACTCCAGTCGAGGAGCTCGAAGACGACGACGTTGAGCCGGAGTCGTCCGAAGGCGGTAAACCAGCGAACTGATATCGTTTTCCAATTGAAACGAGGATTCTTCGTTCAGCAAGGCCTGAGGTTCGGGAGCTTCACATCTCCTGCTCTACTCGTCATCCCAGTCTTCTAAACGGCCCTTTTTCAGGCGTTTGGTGGATCGCCGCCGGTCAGCTTTTACCAGCTTTCGCCGTGTGGGCTGCTCCCGAAGCTGCGCCAGTTCAACAAGGAGCTCAAGGTAGCCCTCGAGGCGGTCGGGGTGAAGCTCGTTTCGAGCGACCGCTTGCACGACGGCACAGCCGGGTTCCTCCTTGTGCCCGCAATCGCGGAACTGGCACTGCTCGGCCCAGGTGGTGATGTCCGAGAAGGCCAACAAATCGCTCTGGGAGACTTCCGCAAGGGCGAACTCGCGCATACCTGGTGTATCGATCAAGCAATATCCTTCCGGGGTGAAGAAGAGTTCTCGATGCGTGGTGGTGTGTCTCCCTCGCCCATCATGAGCTCGTTCTCCCGATACCTTTTGCGCTTCTTTTCCCAGCAACTGATTGATGATGCTCGATTTTCCTACCCCCGAGAGGCCGACCAAAGCCACGGTTTGACCGGGGAAAATCAGCCGCTCAAAATCTCGTAGTCCGGAAGGGGTGAGCGTTGAGACGCTCACTACATCGACCCCCGATAGTCGACGGGACAATTCTTGGGCTGCCGTTTGGGGGTCAGTGCACAGGTCGGCCTTATTGATGACGACAATCGGTTTTGCTCCGCCAGCGACGACGGCCGCCAAGTAGCGCTCGATGCGTCGGGCGTGGAGACTCCGTTTGCTGACGTTTTCGCCCGCGCTTTCGCGAGAGAAGGCGGCTACTACGCCTACGCGATCCACGTTCGCCACAAGAGTCTGTCTCGCTCCCCGACGAGCCATCGAGCTTCTGGACAGCTCTGTCTTTCTCTTAAGAATCTGAACAATGACGGGAGCGACCCCGTCCCCGTCTCCTTTCTTGAGGGCGACCCAGTCTCCCACCGCAGGTTGTGCGTCGTCGAGTTGGACCACGTGGTCTTGCGCCCACTGTCGTCCTGCGAGCACCGCCCTTTCGCTCCCTTCTTCGGTTGCAACATCCCACTCGCGTCGATGTTGACCGACGACCCGCGCAGGAGTCAGTCCGGAGTCCAGAGTCTCCATCTGCTCCTGAAAAAACTGATCGAATCCAAGCTTGGACAGCACGTGGCGTGGTTAGAAGCAGAGTTTCGAGCGCTGTCAATCTAGCTGGTTCTTCGGAATCAGCACCGTCTCTTGTTCGTGGGTCCCAAGAGAGGGACACCGGCCTCCCTTGCGTTCCGCTTTACGAACCACTATTTGCCCCCGCACTTTGCCTATGGTTGTCTTAGCTCGGATTCTTCTTTCTCTCACTTCGGAGTCTTGGGTCCGATGAATTCGAGCGCAGCTCGACGCAACGCGTTGCTACAAGACCTTTTGGGCCTGAAACTGCCTGCCGACGAGTTGGGTAGTGATGGGACGCGGGCAAGGATGATTGCTTTGGCTCGCCAGTCCCCCGCTGTTTTCGAACGCTCGTTTTTCGACCCGGGCCATTTTACTGCGAGTGCATTCGTCCTCTCTCCCGACCGTCGTGAGCTTCTTCTTATTCTTCACAAGAAGCTCGGGCTTTGGTTGCAACCTGGGGGACATATAGAAGAAAAGGACGTGAGCTGGCAGCAGGCGGCTTGCCGTGAGGTGGAAGAAGAGACCGGATTGACCGATTTGACCCTCTTGCGGGAGCTCGTCGACATCGACATCCACGAAATTCCTGCGAACTCGCGAGAACCCCAGCATCGGCACTTCGATCTTCGATCCCTCTTTCAGTCGACCACTATAGAAGTCCACGCGGGGGACGGCGTTGCTCAAGCCCGCTGGTTTCCCCTCGACCTGCTCGTTTCGTCGGAGGGTGGGATATTGGCGGAGGGCGTAGGGACAGATGAAAGCGTGGTGCGTGTTGCCCGTCGCACTCTTCTCCTGACCTCGGTCAGCGGGTAGTCTCCCCGAGTTCGTTTCATTCACTCACCGCTATGTTATCTCCAGAAGTCATTGCCCAGGCCGAAAAGCGAATCGGCCAGACCATCAGCGGCAAGTGGCACCTCGACCGCGTCATTGGGGTCGGCGGGATGGCCGCGGTCTACGAAGCGACCCATCGCAATCGTAATCGAGTGGCCATTAAACTGCTTCACCCGATCCTTTCTCTCGACGAGGGGACGCGCCATCGATTTCTACGCGAGGGGTATGTGGCGAATACCATTCGTCACGAGGGGGCCGTACAGATACTTGATGACGACCTCACGGAGGAAGGAGTTGCCTTCCTCGTCATGGAGCTCCTCCAAGGCGAAACGGTCGAGGATCGGATGGAGCGCAAGGGGGGAGCGCTCGAGGTGGGTGAAGCGCTTGAGCTGACGGAGCAGCTGCTCGATGTGCTGTGTGCGGCTCATGACCAAGGGGTGATTCATCGAGACATCAAGCCCGACAATCTCTTTCTTACCGAGAACGGCCGACTCAAGGTTCTCGATTTCGGGATCGCCCGTCTCCATCAGGGGGATACCCGGTCTACTCGCGTCGGTTCGTTCATGGGAACCCCAGCCTACTGTGCGCCCGAGCAAGCCCGCGGGCGTTGGGATGAAGTGGACGCGCGGACGGATCTCTTTTCGGTCGCGGCTACTCTTTTTACAACCATAACCGGTGACCACGTTCATCCGGCAGAAACGTCGAGCGAGCAACTGGCTCTGGCGATCGGCGCAACAGCCCGCTCCCTCGCTTCAGCGCTCCCCGGCGCTCCCAAAGAACTCGTCGAATTCGTAGACAAAGCGCTGGCCTACGAAAAGGATGATCGGTTCCAGTCGGCTCGTGCCATGAAGGCGGCGATTCAGAAGGTCCGCGCTGGCCTGAAGAACGTGACCATCCCCCCGCCCAGGCGCGCTCATTCGGAGGAATTGGGGGGGAAGCTGTTGGACCCAGATGCCACGACCATTGCTGGGGAGGCAGATAGTTATCACCCGCCCTCTCTTTATTCGATCAAACCGCCCGTTCGTATCCTGATTGGACTCCTCGCGGCGGGCGTGCTTGCTACTTTCTTTCTTATCTTGGCTCATCAAGAAGACCCGAGCTCCCGGGCTGAGGTGACTGATGAAATAATGAGCGGTGAATCCACCTCTCTCGAAATCAAGACTGCTCAGACAGAGCATCAAACCGAGGCGAGTTCGCCTGATGAGAGCACCGAGGCGAAAGCCCCTGTCGAGGCGAGCCCCTCCGAAGCCGAGGCGCCTAAGGCCGCAGGCGAGGGACTTGAGCGTGTTGCGCCATCGAGTCCCTCCGTCGAGACGGCTCCGGTCCGAGGTAGTGCTGCCTCGTCTCGCCCCGCCCCGCCGCCTCGACTTCAACAGTCGCCCCTACCCAAGGTGCAGCCAGCCGCTCAAGGGGCGAGCTCTAGGTCAGGGCCTCCCCAGGCGAGTTTTCCGGTGAGCGATGCGCAATCGACTTCCGGCTCCGTCTCCGACCTTTCTCCCCCACCCCCCCCTATCGACGAAAGCGGGCTGTTCGATGCTCGCCACTGACTCATTCATCGTGACTCGCCTTTCCCCTCGCTTCCAAGCCCTTGGTCTTGGTCTCGCTCTTTCTCTCTTCGTGTCCCTCGCATCGGCTCAGGATCCAGCGGCCGCCGAGGCGCTCTTTCGATCTGCTCAAGAGGCGGTGGAGGAGGGCGACTGGGCCAGAGCCTGCCAGCTTTTCGAGGACAGCAACCGTCTCGATCCCGCTGCCGGTACAGTGCTCAACTTGGCTCGATGCAACGAAGAGCAGGGCAAGCTGGCGTCTGCCTGGCGTTATTACCAGGAGGCGGCCGAAAAGCTTCCTGAAAGGGACCGCCGAACTGCCTACGCCGAGGCGAAGATCCGGGAGCTCGAGGGACAGGTTCCCAAGATTAACTTTGCTCCGCCTGAAGAACTCGCTGACGGCGATACGTTTTCCTTGACCGTCAACGGGACGAGCTATTCGGCTACGATGATGGGAGTCGAACTTCCTTTCGATCCGGGACTGGTCGAAATCGTGGTCGAAGCTGACGGACACGAAGCCTACACCGTGAGCCTCGAGTTGGTCCCGGGCCAGGTGCAGGCGACCCGCCTCAAACTTGGACCAGTGATCGCCTCCGTGGACGTGGACCTACCCTCTGTCGATGCGCCATCCAAGAAATCAAAGGCTTGGCCCGTCGCTCTTTTGAGTGTCGGTGGGGCTGGTGCCGCCCTTGGCGTGGCTGGCGCGGTCTGGACTGGTGTGGAGCTTCCCAAAGCCACAGATTCTGACCATTGCAGTGATGGGGCTTGCGACAAGATCGGAGCCCAAGCGAGTCGGCGAGGCCGCACAGCTGTAATCTTGATGGGCAGTGGTATAGCGGTAGCGGCTTTGGGGCTCACCTTAGGAAGTCTCCTTTTGTTCGAAAACGATACCACTGAAGTCTCGGTGCATCCCACCGCAGGAGGAGGAACCGTTGAGTTTGCTATTCGGTCATTCAACCTGTTCTCGCCGCATTGAGCCCAAACTCTCGCCTTTTTGCGCCCCAGCGAGTCGGCTCAAACCGGCCCGCCGCGACCCGATACGCCTCACCCTGGGCCGAACTGCTGCTCGGTCGGGAAGTGCCCTTGGCAATTGTGGTCGCATCATTAAATCGATACCCTGTCCCTAACCTATTCCCTTTCCCCGAGAGTCAAAGAGCGAGTCATGTCAGGCGATCGTCCAATCCAGTCTCGAGTTTCGCGACGCATTCGACGGAGAGCTTTGTCTCCCGTGCTTCTGCTGGGCTGTGCTTGGACGACTGGGTGTGTGTTTTTTGACAACTCCTACGACGCTTGTTTCGGACTGTCCGACTGCCCCTCCGATGATGGGATGTCGGCGGCTGGGGGAAAGGCTGGTTCGACCGGCGAGTTGGGTGAAGGCGGGAGCCACGACACCGGCGGAAAGATGCACGCAGGTTCGGGTGGCCAACCGTCGGCAGGGGGTGGGGGTGAGGTCAGTTCATCTGGGGGCGGTTCCGATACCGGGGGCGGGGGGAGCGAGAGTGCTTCCGGAGGTGCTCAGGATGTCTCCAGTGGTGGAGTCAGTTCGGATTCCGGCGGCGCGTCGAGCGGGGGTGCGGGGGGGAGCTCCGCTGGCGGAGCTCCTAGCTCAGGCGGTGATTCCGGTTCGGGCGGTGACCCGAGCACTGGCGGCGTCGCAGGAAGCGGGTCCGAGACAGGCGCCGGGGGGACGGGGGTGCCGCCCGCGCGGATTGTGGTCAACGAACTCAGAGGAGGATCCGGTGGTTTCGTTGAACTCTACAATCCGTCCGATCAAGCCTTCGACCTTTCTACTATTTCGATAACTGTTGAAGCGTCGGGTGAGCCGAAGTGGACGGCTGTTTGTTCTCTTGCCGATGTTGGAACCTTGGAAGGCAAGGCCTTTCTCGAAATTCGTTCGGGAACCAGCTGCTCCGAGGAGAGCGTGTGCGTCAAGCAGTGTTCAGAGGCCTTCGAGCTGGGTGAGAAGATCTACATTCTTGATTCGAACCTGGACGGGGATGGGGTGCTGATCGACTTTCTCTATCCGTCGAATATCAGTCCTGCAATTGGGCAATCTTACGCTGCGAAATGGGACGGTGCGGGCGAGGGCGATTTTTGGGTGACGGCCGATTCTCCCGGAGTCTCCAACGATCTCTGAAAAGAAAGCCGACCCGTGGGAAGGTTGTGAGTGGCCGATATCAATGGACCATTTGAGCTCTTAAGAGATCGACCACCCGACCGTTGAACTGCGCCAGGTTGAATAAGGTAGAGCGAGACTTCATTTGGGCTAGCCCAACTCCAGGTCGAGTTCAGCCTGTGGTGGAGCACACAGATCGGTTCGACCGAGGTGAGTGCGATTGCTGCGGGGACAAAGATGCCTTCATTCGTTTTGCCTTGACTCCCCAGAGCGAGTTTGCACACTGTCATTCAGGCGGCGCGCTCCGGGGGTTGTTGAGCGAAACTGCGGCCATTCAGAATGTAGGGTTTTGGGGCGACAACGTTCGTTTCACCTTAATCGGTTCGCTTTCACGTCGGGTTTGTCGACCTAACTTGGAGAGAGGCCGGAATAGTCGGTGTCTCCTAACGGTTTTTGGCCACAGGTGACAGAAGAACGATTCAAAGAGCACTCGTGGGTGCAAATTCGTATTACAGGAGCAAGAGCAAGTTGACTCAGATGAGCAGAGAACCAGAGGAGATGACCCTTCTGGTATTGGAGCGGGGAGCCCCATGGCCCAGTTGGGCGAGCAGTCTCCGAGCCCGTGCCAATCACTCTGCGGTCGAAGTCCAGGCTGAGGACGAGAACTCTGAAGAGTTCTCCGATCGGATCGTCGGCCGTTTGCGACGTCTGCAAGAGCAAAGAGTGCGCCTTGTTGCTGCCGGCTACGTGTGTGCTCCGTCGGAAGTGCAGCGGATGGTGCTTCGAGCTCGGACGTGCAAGCTGCTTTTGGATGCTCTGGATTCTAGTCGTCAGCCCGAGCTTCTCATGGGTGCCGGTGACTGGGACGCCGATAGTCTGGAGCGAGGGTCATTGATTGAGCTCTGGGGCGAGCTGTCCCATTTCAAGGTGGGAGCTTCGGTCTCGGTTTGTTTTGATCAAGAAGAGAAGACGAGCGGTGTGTTTCGAACTGCGCCCCTCAAGCAGGCGAATCGCGCGGCTCCTCCTATCAGTCGATCGGGTGCTGTGCTCAGTCGACCGGGTATCCGAAGCGCGGTCGGTCCATCAAAGGGACAAGTCCAAGCCGGCTACGATGCATCGCGACTGCGGAGTGCGCGCCCGTCCGACTTCCCCCGCATGGGGCCGCTCACTAAGGCTGAGTCGGTCGGCTGAATTCCCCAAGACAGAAAGGTCGAATTAGTTGGGCGAGGGGTCTGCCTTTTTCGCAGGCAGATCGGGGCTTCCAGGTGGAATGTGGCCGAGGATCCTTTTTGCTGCTGCGGCCAAGAGCGACAAAGTCCCGAGTCCCAATCCGGTGACCACGCCTGCGTCGATGATGCCTCGCCAGGGTTGAGGAAGTCGACGGACAACGACAATGGCGATGACGACGGCAATGGTCACTCCCCAGGCCGCGTACTTGGCCTTCTTGGCTGCGCGCACGTACGCCATAGCGTAGATAGGCCCGAGCAGCTTTGGAAATCCGGGTTCGCTCACCGCGAGGTGATGGGCTCGAGCAACGACCCGTGGAACGAATCGCAGATGGAACCCACGATAACCCTCCATGTAGCCGTTCATCGCTGTCCACACGGCACATACTCCCAGTTGGAAGGGGGTCAGGGTTCCTGAGCTCAACGCTTCCCAAGCGATTTGTCCCAGCCTGAGTTGAGCCTGGAGCAGGAGTATGGTCACGCCCAAAATAGCCCAAATAAAGGTTCCCTGACCTCCGAGCTTTTGGGCTGGAGTTTGCGCAGCTGTATGTGGGCTCTGTGACGCTACTTCCGTCATGGGCGGGCGCATTGTGGCACCGCGTTTTCTGACGTCACCCCCCTTGTCGAAAAAAACCTCTGTTTTCCTGGTTCATGCCCATTTGGGCTAGTTCGTGGCAAACTGGGGTGATGGGACCTCGGCCGAAGAAACGTAATTTTCCAGATAGATCCAGGAGCGCGGGCGAGGGGGAGCGACCGTGAATCGAGTGGCTGTGGTGGATGGCGTTCGCACGCCGTTCCAAAAGCAAGCAACAGGCTTTGGCAAGATGAGCGCTCTGCAACTGGGAACAGCTGTCGTATCGGAGCTGCTCGCGCGGTCCGGACTGCGAGGCTCCGAGGTCGACCAGGTCGTTTTTGGACAAGTCCTGCCGTCGATCGAAGCGCCGAATATTGCGCGCGAGGTCGTTCTTGCGGCGGGCTTAGGTACGAAGGTCGATGCTTTCAGCGTGTCTCGCGCTTGCGCTACGAGCTATCAGTCGGCGATCAGTGCGGCTCAGTCAATCTGGGACGGTTCGAATCAATGCGCGATAGCGGGAGGTGCTGATAGCGCCAGCGATGTTCCCATTGTTGTGAGCAAGAAGTTAGCCTCAGCTTTGCTTTTGGCGAGCCGTGCGAAGTCATTGGCGGATCGTTTATCGGCATTTGCGCCGCTGCGACCTCTTGACCTTTTACCTGTACCGCCCGCCGTTAGGGAGTTTTCTACAGGTCTTTCTATGGGGCAGAGTGCCGAGAAGATGGCGCAAGAAAACCAGATATCGCGCAGCGCGCAGGATGAGTTTGCGCATCTGAGTCATAGTCGGGCGACACGGGCATGGGAGGACGGACATTTCGACTCTCTTGTCATGCCGGTGAGTCGATTGCCTGATCACGAAATGGTCGTTTCGGACAACGTGCTCAGAAGAGAATCGACCCTCGATTCGTACGCTCGACTCAAACCTGCTTTTGACAAGAAGCATGGCACCGTCACCGCGGGCAATAGTTCTGCCCTCACGGATGGTGCAGCGGCTGTTCTGTTGATGCAGGAGGAAAAGGCGGCTGCCCTTGGGATGAAGCCGCTGGGATACATCAGGAGCTACGCGTTTTCGGCATTGAATCCTCGCGAGCAACTCCTCCTTGGACCGGCCTACGCCACCCCGGTGGCGCTACGCAGAGCGGGGCTTTCTTTGAACGACATGGATATCATCGATATGCACGAGGCTTTTTCGGCTCAAGTCTTGTCCAACCTCCAGGCATTTTCGTCAAAGAGTTTTGCACAAAGCAAACTCGGTCAAGATGAAATGATCGGTGAAGTCGATCCGGACAAGTTGAACGTGTGGGGTGGCTCCTTAGCTTTGGGGCATCCGTTCGCAGCAACTGGAGCTCGGCAAGTCCATCAGGCTCTTTCTGCGCTACGCTTGCGTGGCGGTCAATTTGCGCTGTGCACGGCCTGTGCCGCGGGTGGTTTGGGCGTCAGCATCGTATTGGAGGCGGCGTGAACAAGTCGGGGTTTCTTTCGCTGAGGCGACACGGAGAAGACATTGCAGTCGTCGAGATCGACATGCCGGGCGAAGCGGTCAATACGCTGCGTGCTCAGTCCGCTTCTGAATTCAATCGGGTCTTCGACGAAATCGCCGCCGACGAATCGATCTGCGGGGTCGTTCTCGTTTCCAAGAAGCGGGACAATTTCATCGCCGGTGCGGACATCTCGATGTTGAAGGACATTTCTGATGCGAGCGAGGGAGAGCGGCTTTCGACCTTGGGGCAAGAAGCGACTCACCGCATTGCTCACTGTAAGGTTCCTGTGGTTGCTGCCATACACGGAGCATGTCTCGGGGGTGGTCTAGAAATCGCCCTTGCGTGCCACGCTCGTGTTGCTACCGATGCGGACAAAACGAAATTGGGTCTACCCGAAGTTCAGCTGGGGATCCTTCCCGGAATGGGCGGTACCGTTAGGGTAGTAGAAAGGGTCGGTCTGTCCCTCGGTCTCGACTTACTGCTCACGGGGCGACAACTGTCCGCTCGACGAGCCCTGTCAGTGGGTCTCGTTCAAGAGACGGTTCCTCCTGCTGTTTTGTTCAATGCGGCCCTAGATTGGGTGGGGCGCTTGAGGGCGTCCACCGACAAGGGTGCGAGTCCTTGGCAGGCGCTACTAGGAGCGCTCGATCCGGCGGCGGTCAGGGAAAGGGCCCTGTCTGACAATCGCCTAGGAAGAAAGGTTGTATTTGATCAGGCGAAGAAAGAACTGTTAAAGAAAACCTCGGGAAACTATCCTGCGCCCGAGCGAATTCTTCGAGTCGTGCGCCACGGATTGGAAAAGGGCGAAACGGCTGGGTTCGCGGCCGAGGCCGAAGCTTTTGGTGAGCTTGTTGTGACGCCCGAAGCCCGTGCGCTCAGACACGTCTTCTTCTGCCAACAAGCTGCGAAGAAGTTTGATGGGCCGCCCTCCGGTCCGGCACCGGGGAAGCTCGAGCGACTGGGTGTGATTGGCGGTGGTTTGATGGGTCAGGGAATCGCGGCCGTTTCTCTGGAGCAGGCCGGTCTTCGAGTCCGCCTCAAAGAGACGACTCCCGAGAACCTAACTCGTGCGGTCGTTGGCGTGGACGAATACATCAAACAACGCGTCCAGCGTCGTCGCTTGAGCAAGTGGGAGCGCTTGGAACATCTGGGACGACTTACGACTACTCTCGACGACCGTGGGCTCGAGTCCTGCGATGTGATCATTGAAGCCGTTTTCGAAGATCTGCCCCTCAAGCAACGCATCCTGAAAGCTCTGGAGGGACAAGCCTCTTCATCCCTCATCTTCGCCTCCAATACCTCGGCGCTTCCGATCTCGAAGATAGCGGAGCACAGCCCAATGAGGGAACGTGTGATCGGTCTCCACTATTTTTCTCCGGTGACGAAGATGCCGTTGCTGGAGATCATCACCACCGAACATACGGCTCCGTGGGTCGTCAGACGTGCCATTGAGCTGGGAAAGCGCCAGGGCAAGACCGTGCTCGTCGTTCAGGACGGACCGGGATTTTATACTACCCGAATATTGGCTCCTTATT
Organism: Polyangiaceae bacterium; assembly: GCA_050300635.1. Classification (GTDB taxonomy): domain Bacteria; phylum Myxococcota_A; class Polyangia; order Polyangiales; family Polyangiaceae; genus NIC37A-2. The sequence continues at coordinate 59,661 of JBNKYC010000009.1, read as the reverse complement.
TGAACGAGGCAGCTCATCTCCTGGTGGAGGGGATGCCCATCGAGTTGGTGGACGAGCAACTCACCCAAGCGGGTTTTCCAGTTGGTCCTTTCACCCTACTCGATCAAATCGGGATCGACGTAGGTCATAAAGTTGGTAGGGCGCTCCATGAAGCTTTGGGCGAGCGCATGTGTCCACCAGCGGATCTGAGTCAACTCAGCACCAGAGGACGTCTCGGAAAGAAGGCACGACGAGGGTTTTATTCTTACGCCACGGACCACAAGGAGCGCCGACCCGTCGATATCAGCGTCTACGAAGAGTTAGGGCTCAGCATTCCGGATGCGAAACCGCTCGCGGCGAGCGGCGTGAACGAACCATCGAGTGTGGCCGAACGCTGTCTTTTGATGATGGTCAACGAAGCGGCGCACTGTCTCGATGACGGCATTTTGGACACCGAAGATGCCGGTGATTTGGGGGCGATCTTTGGTCTAGGGTTTCCTCCCTTTTTGGGAGGCCCCTTTCACTTCATCCGAGAGCGGGGCGCGAAAGAAATCGTGGCTCGTTTGGAGCGACTGACGAAAAAATGCGGACCCAGATTTGAGCCCGCACCTTTTCTGAGGTCCCTTGCTGGCGAAGAATAACTATTCGCTCTTAGCTTTCTTGATCGTGCTTTCGCAGTCCAAGGCTCCGAGGAAGGTGATGAGGCTGTCGATTTCTTTGTCGCTCAACTTCTTGTCGCTCATCAGAGGGTTTTTGTTCTTGTTGTCATGGCCTCCTGAGGCCATGAAGACGACGGCGTCCTTGAGGGTCTTTGCACTGCCGTCATGAAAGTAAGGGGCGGTTTTTGTGACGTTGCGCAGAGAAGGTACCTTGAATGAGGCCCAGTCCTTCTCGTCCTCGGTGAGTTTCATGCGGCCGATATCGACTTTGTCTTCAGCCACATCCTTGGTTCCCACTCCGACGTTGAAGAAGGCGCCATTTTTTGCGTACGCCGACGAAAAGAAGGGCGGAGAATGGCAGGCGGTGCACATCGCCTTGCCCATGAACAAGTCGAGACCAGCCTTCTGTTCATCGCTGAGTGCCGATTTGTCTCCGGCCGCATACTTGTCATAGGCAGTGTCCTTGCATTCAAGGGTGCGCTCGAACGAAGAAATCGCCTGAGCGATATGATCGGCTGAGATCTCTTTTGCGTCGGGGAAGACTTTCTTAAATTCGTCCTTGTACTCCGGAAGATCGGCAATTTCTTTCGCCTTCTTGTCCAGGTTTTCTTTGCCGACCCCCATGTTCCCACCACCCCAAGCGCCCTTGGCTTGAGCCTCCAGAGAGTCGGCGCGACCGTCCCAATACAACTTGGATAGATGGCCGGCGTTCCAGAGAACGGGGCTATGTCGCGTGAGTCGTTTCTTCTTTGCACCGATAGCCAGAGCATCCTTGCCGCCGCCACCTTGTTCATCTTGGTGGCAGGAGTAGCAAGAAAGGCTACCGTCTGCGCTCAGACGTGCGTCGAAGAAAAGCTTTTCACCGAGGGCCACCTTCTCTTCTGTGAGCGGGTTTTCTTTGGGCACGGGCATGGTGGGAAGCTGGGGAAACGTGAGCTCATCCACCTTGGAGGTCGCCTTGGCCTCGGGCTTCTTTTCGACCTTTTCTACCTTGGAAGCGCTCGGCTTTTCGTCTGAGGCGCTCTTTTTGTCACAGGCGCTCAAGGTCAACACACTCAAGCCCGCGATGAGCGTGTTGGTCCAGAAAGAGCGCGAGCCGGAATTCCACGATGCTGTCGTCATATATGAGCAGTAGTCCTGTGGCCTCCGGGGCTCAAGGTACCCTCCTCAGAGGCCACAATGCTCGCTCAATTTCGGCAAGTTGGGTGTAGCAGCGGGCAAAGTCGGGGTGACGCTCGAGGATTGCCCGTCTGAGGAAGAGACGCACGGCGTCGACGGTACGGGGTGGAAACCGGAGAAGTTGGTTTGTGTCTAAGAGACGCTCGGAAACCTCGCTCGTTGCTTGGGGAGGGCAGACTTGAAGTAGTGTTTCGACCAGTTGAGGCTCATGAAAAGAGGCAGCAACAGTGCCAGCGAATCGGCTTGGCGCTCGAGCCATCAAGAGCCCGAGTCCTTCGGCCTCAAAGTGCGTGACACCGAAGCGCTCGATTGCTCTTTCGGCGGTATCGAGCGGGCAGTGTTCGAGAGCTTCAACAGGGACAAGAACTTCGGTCGGTGCAGCAAGGTAGTCGGCATACTGGTGGGGAAGCAAAGCTTCCCAGTTGATGAAGAGTTCGTCCCTCAACCGCCTGAGGAGCACATGATTGGGCATGGCCTGCCAGAACTCCGTGCCTAAAGTGTCGGCGTCCAGATAGCGATCGGGCGCTTCGTCTGCCTCTAGAAGTTTCCATAACTGAATCAAGACTTCCCTACGCGCGCTCCCGAGCCTTTCGGACACGCCAATCAAAACCGAGAGAGGACAGATGCGCAGTGCTCGATGCAGGGCCTCAGCATCGTTCCAAGCAAGAGCAGTGGAGAGTGGGGCAGGAAGCGGCGGATTATCCGTATCAGCGCGGTAGAGTTCCAGCAGAGCGAGCAGGCTGCCGACTATTTGATTTTCGCTTAAAAAAGGTTGTCGAGCCTCATCCTTGATGTGGTTGGTCGCCTTGGAAACGAGAGCTTGAATCTTGCTGATTGTACGAGAGCGCGCCGCTGAGTTTGAGGTCCGGATGGGATCGAGGTGGGGCAGGGGAAAGGGCCTTGAGCGGCAGAGGACGGTGATGCTGCAACTGTAAATGCTTTCCGAAAATAGCTGGGACGAATCTGCAGATCGGGTTGTGCGACAAAGAAGTTCGCCGTCTAAAACCATGGCTGTCTCAGCGATCAGGCCGAGCAGTGCCTCGATGAGCTCCTCCGGTAGTTCTTGACCTTCGAGAGCTGAAAGCCCTGCGGCGATCACGAGCCCTTCGATCGCCGCGACGCTTTCGGCACGATCGCTCTCGAAGTCCTCGATCGCTCGGAAGAAGTGCGAGAAGTCTTCGCGGGTCGCGTCTTGCAACAAGGCCAAAATCACCTGGTCGGCGGCTGTTCCGTTGAGCAAAACTTGTCCCCACTCCAAACTGGAGTAGTCGAGGATTCGTCGTGCGGCGCGAGCTCGTAGCAAGCTGGTCAACCATCTCGGATGGAGTTCGCGCTGTGCCCCGCTTTCGGCTCGGGCGGGGACCGAATTGCTCTTGAGCAGGAGTCCACCGGCAACAAGGCTTTGTACGAGGGCGAAAGCGGAAGGTTTGACCTTTTGAGCCGCTCGTTTCAAATCGCGTTTGGTGATCTGGTGGCCGAGCGCCCCACTCAGCGCGGAGGTGAACCAGCTCGGGTCCGGAGGATCGTCTTCCTGTCGCTCGGAGAGTAAATGCGTCCAGACGTCAGTGCTGTAAGAGCCTTCAAATGGGTGAGTGCCCGCCACAAGAGCCCGGCCAGCGCAATCGAGCAGGCTCGCGTAGCCTTCTTGAGCTAGACGCGGCGCATGAGAGGAGTGTTCGAGGGCTTCTTTGAGGCGGCTTGTGACGAAGTGTCTACCCACTTCATCCAATGACTTGGCCAATAGTGTGCGAGGAGCCACTTCGTCCATCATGCCCAAGAGCCCGAGGACGTCGCCAAAGCTTTCCACGACCCCCGCGCGCAAGGCCACCCGCTTCATCCACTGCTCGGCTCGGTCAGGATGAAAGTGGCCGGTGCCATCGAGACGCTGCGCGACCCAGTCGACGAGATCGGGAAGATAGTCGTCGATCTCAGGGCTGCGCAGGCGTTGAACAGGGAGGTCGGAAGGAGGGGGTGCAGGGTGAGCGATGAGCAGCGGTCGAGCGTGGGCGCGCAGCAGGTCCAGATCGCTGCGTTCCCATCGGAATCCGTCCCGATGGAAGGTTTCTTCAACTTCGATAAAGAGCGGGCCGCGGTTAGGTAGCTGTTTTAGGTCATCGCGGCTCGAAATAGTGTCTACGTGCGCTAATCCACGGCTTCGGAGCCATGTTCCGACCAAGGATTTGCCCGCTCCACGACCAGCGATCCACCAACTCGGTCCCCAACTCGGGGGATCGCATGCATCCCGGGGAATACCTGGGGGCAATGGCTCGTGGATGAGATCGACCTCTCGTCCATATCGTATGTCGTTCAGGCGAAGAAATCTGGAGTGAGCGACATAAGAGACTTCACCAATCGCTTGTCGAAGGTCGCCGAGGGGGCGAGACAGGAGGTCGGCCAAGACCTGCTGCACGGCAAGTCGATCTCTCAACCAATCTAGCTGCTCGCCGCGGTCGAGCTTACTGAACAAAGTTGCAAGGGATCTAGGCTTGGGCCGGGTGTCCGCTGGCCAGCCCGCATGAGCCAGTGCTCTATCGGCCAACTGGCCAAAGCTGGAAATCGGTGGATCTCCTGCTTGCATGTAGTCGCGTAGCCAGCCCATGACCTTCCTTCGTAGTGCAGCATTGTTGCATGATGCATGCATCATGCAAAATAATGCGTCGACCCAAAGTAAAAACGAGGACTTAGAGGTGCGCTATTCAACCAGCTATTCGCTATTCGCCAGAGAAGAACGAGGCTAATTTCTCTTAAAATTACTACGGATCGTGGCCAGATTTCAATAGGTTCAAAACGAATAAGGGCAGTTTTAAATAAGTCCGTTTGATCGGGTCTGTGTCTCCTGCTCGGTAACTGGTCCCAGTGGATAACTGGTCGCCGTGGCTAGCTGTGCCAAGTGCTTGGGTGTACTGGTCGCCGTGATTAGCGTTGCTGTGTGGGTAGGCCGCCGAGGGAGGAGCGCTGAACCCTGAGCGCGGAGTCCGTGTTGCTCCGTTGCCGACGTCATGGCGCCTATAGAAGTACGCGTTTCTGTAGCATACGTACAAAAATTACCATTACGTACGTACGTTTTAGATGCCCCAAACCGCGTACGTCGATTCTTGTGCATTCGTACGTTCTGTTAGGGGATGCGCTTCCAAAGAGCGATCCACTCCTTGCCTTCGCGTCCGGGATGCGATTTGTCGACGGCTTTGAGCTCTACCAGCTGCAGTTCGGGGCGAAGCAGTGACTCGATCTCCGCGGGGTCGAGAGGATACGGAGGCCCGACAGTGAGGTCGGCCCCCTCAATGACCGGGAAGAGCAAGGTGACGAGAGTGCCGTCAGGAGCAAGTCGTCGTAGTACCTGCCTCTTCCAATCCATTCGGCGCTCGCGCGGGATAGCGCAGAGGAAGGTGTAGTCCCAAATCAGATCGAAGGCCTCGGGAAGTCCGTTGACTTTGGACGCGAAGAAGTCGTCAAGCACCAGGTGGCAGCGTCCAGCCAGCTCTCGCGGCTGCTGCGCCATGAGCTGCTCGAAGTGGGGTTTCAAACTGGGGGCTAAATCCACGCCCCATGCCTCCCAACCGTATCGGGCTAGGGTCGCGACATCATACCCACGACCGCAACCCGGGATAAGGGCACGCCCCGAGTGCTTTTTATCGTTCCAGCGCGATGATTTCATCAAAGCTTCGAGAGCTGGTGCTGAAGCGCCAGCGTCCCACGGGGTATGGTTTTTGGCCCAATGCTTTTCCCAGCCGTTTTCTGCGCTAGGGATCGAATCGTCGTCCACGGCGTGCAGTCTGCAGCAGGCTTTGCTCCGGGAAAAGAGCAGATAACCCATATTCAACGACCGCGGGCGCTTTACCCCGCGTTCTCCGACCGGTAGGAGCCTCAACACGAATGAGCGGTGCAACCCTTGCTACATTTTTGATTTGGTATGTGGTCTTCGTGTTCAGCACGACGGCTCACGAAGCCGCTCACGCTGCGGTGGCCTACTTGGGAGGAGATCGTACGGCCTACGAAGGCGGGCAAGTGACCCTCGATCCAATGCCCCACGTGCGCCGCTCGCCCTTTGGTATGGTCATCATCCCAATCATTACCTTTGCCATTTCAGGGGGCGGTTACATGTTTGGTTTCGCTTCGGCCCCCTACGATCCCTTCTGGGCTCAACGCAATCCAGGAAAGTACGCTCGGATGTCCTTTGCCGGCCCCGCCGCTAACTTCCTGCTCTCCTTCATCGCTTTGGTTGTGATGATGGTACTGCTCAAAAATGGGACTCTCGGGCTCAATCCCTATGGCGGACTGGGCAATATTGTCCAAGCACGTGCGAGCGACGCGGGAGGCCCTTGGGGGGCGATTGCGATGACTCTATCGGTGATGTTCACCTTGAACCTTTTCTTGGGGCTTTTTAATCTCCTGCCCATTCCACCCTTGGACGGGGCAGGGGTGCTCGAGGGGGCTTTTCCCGAGACGATGGGCTCTCTCTTTCAAAAGCTTCGGCAAAACCCCATGGCAGGCATCATCGGGATGATCGTCATCTTCCGTTTCGGTGGTACACTCGTTCAGCCGCTTTTTAACTTCATCGCGGGCACTGCCTTGAGCTTTGCAATCAGTTGATGTTGCATCTTCGCGCAGGGGGCTCTGCGCGAAGAACTCCACTCAATGAAGAACGCCAGGCCACGAAGCGACGTGGGCTGGCGTTCTTTTTCCTTGGGCGAGAGGGCCGCGTCAGGGACTTAGTAGGCGCCCATGTCGTCGGCGACGCCAACGATGAGCATCACCGTACCGAAGAAGAGGAACGGCAAAAGCTGCAGGCCTGCCAAAGGCAAGATCGTGTAAAAGAGGCAGAACATCAAAAAGACGCCAACTGTGGCAGCGATCTTGAGGACGCCGAAAAATCCAACTCGCTCCATGAGAGAGGGAGTCGCGGGAGCTTCAGATGCGTGAGATTCTTTGCTGTCAGACATGATCAGGAACTTTCGGGTGCGGAAGCTAGCGGGACTCAGCCGGTGAGTCGATAGCTCATGTATTTCCGCCTAGAATTGCAGATTTGCGCGCGCCAGGGCGATCCACAACTGGCCTTGGGGAGATTCAGCGCGTCCAGATCTTCAGAGTCTGATCTCCCGAGGGGCTCACCATCTTGCGGCCGTCGGAGCTCAAAGCCACCTGGTAGACGTTGGTGCCTTTTTGATGAGAAAGCAGTTGGGGCGCGGGGAGTTTGCCCGACTCGAGAGCCTCACGGTCCAATGCATAGGAGCGGATTTTGGAGTCGTAGGCCGAAACGATGAGCAGATCGCCACTGGGCGTGAAGGCAGCGCCCGACAGGTTACCCCCATAGGTGGCGTCCTCGGCGATGAGACTACCGGTGTTCGTCTTGACGAGAGCCAGTTGCTCACCCCCGAGTGCGAGGAGTTCTTTGTTAGGAGACAGCGCGAGCGCCGTTTCCCACTTTGGGTTGGCCAGCGTCAAGACAACCTCACGTGCTTCGAGATCGATGACTTCGGTGTTCTGTGAGGGATAGTAGCTCATGACGAGCCACTTTCCGTCTGAGCTGAGCTCCCACATGTCCGGGCGCTCGTTGCAGTTGGCGTGTAGGGAGCGTTCGCCGGTGAGCCAGTAGAGATCAAGAGTTCCCGACTGGGGATTGATGTGTCGCATGGTCGTACCGTAGAGGCCGTAGACGTTGCTGTGGTTGACGCCATTGCCTGCCGGAATTTCGTCGAGCGGGTCGAACTTGCCGCTCATAAGATCGAGGATCGATGCCCCTGATTCACGGCTGATGACCAATTGGGGTCGATCTGGGAGCTCGGTGATGATAGCGAAATCCGCATCTTCGAACTGAGTAAAGTCCGGAAGTTTGATTTTGCTGATCAACTTTCCGCTGGTCACGTCAAAGTAGTAAATCGTGCCCGAATCGGTGCTCAGCGTGACGACCTGTTTCCCGTCAGGAGTGAACTCAGCTTTGTATAGGTAGCCCTCGCCCACGCGGAGCGTGCGCAGCAAGCGCCAAGTGGATTTGGGGGAGCTCGTCTCGGGTGCTACCGCAGGAGCTTGTTCGCTCACCGAAGCAAATGGACCTGTCTTGGGGGCAAGGTAGGGAAGCTGCGCGCCGAAGGTGATCGTAGCCAGGCCGAGCTTGATGTCGGACGCTTTCGCTTTTGTTGAGGCCGCCTTTTGGAGTGTGGCCGCTGGCTCATGGAGACCCCGAGCCTTCGGAACCACGAAGCCGTCCTTCTTGTCCCGACCGGCATAGGCGCTTGCCTGAGCCAGTTTGTCCGCATCGTCTTGGCGGCGGCCTCTTTCGGCGCCCTGGGGCGTCATCGAGCAGCCCAATGCGATGAATCCCAAGGTCAGCCCGAAGAGTCGGGGGACGACTTGGCGGGCCATTCTGCCCCGGGGGGTGATTTCGAGGTCTACAGCGGATTTGTTTCGAATTCCCATCACGAAGGCCACTTTGGCATAGGGCCGTCAGAAAGTAACGAGTGACTCTGGGAGCTGGTTTGGTAAAGGCACGGCGTGAGCGGACAAGCTAGCCCCCCCGAGGGACAATGGACCGTGCCAGTCGAACTCGACGGGGCTCATCTCGACCGCGTTGTGCGCAGCGTCTTTTCCGAGTGCTCGTGGAACCAGGTGCGAGCCTGGATTCGCGGAGGGAACGTGCTGGTGGAGTTCGAGAGCGTGACCGATCCAACAGCGGTCGTTTCTCAAGGGCGGCAGGTGTGCGTAAGCGCGCGGCCCGGCGACAAGAAGAAGAAGAAGGGCCAAGTCGGCCGGGCGAGCACCGTCCCAAAACTGTTGGTCTTTTATGATTCTCAGGTAGTCGTGGTCGAAAAGCCGAGTGGTATCTCCACAGTGCCCTACGACCGCGATGAGCGCGATACCCTAGACCGCCGTGTCATGGGGCAGTTGGCTCGCGGAAACAAACGTCCCAAAATTTTACTCGTGCATCGAATCGACAAGGAGACAACGGGGCTCTTGGTTTTTGCTCGTACTCAGCACGCTCAAGAGCGCCTCAAGAGTCAGTTCCGTTTTCATACCGTGGAGCGCAAGTACTTGGCTCTGGTCCATGGTGAGCCCAAGTCACAAACGATCAAGAGTCGCCTGGTGCAGGACCGTGGCGATGGGCTTCGCGGTTCGACAAGCAACCCCAAGTTGGGGCGTGAAGCGATCACTCATGTTCGAGTCCTCGAAAAGTACGGTTCGGCCAGCTTGGTTGAGTGTCAGCTCGAAACGGGACGTACCCATCAGATTCGCATTCATCTCTCCGAAGCGGGTCACCCTTTATTGGGGGAGCGTGTCTACTCCAAGGGCTTTTCTGGTCCGATTGTCAAAGCTCCACGGGTAATGCTTCATGCCGGGATTCTCGGATTCGAACACCCACTGGAAGAAGGGCGGCGTCTCGATTTTACGAGCGAACCGCCTCCGGACTTCGGAGACATGATTCTCAGTCTCAAAAAATAGTGGCTCAAACGAAACAGGCGAGCCGCTGGTCGACTCGCCTGTTTGTATTTGCTGAGAGGTCCGTTATTCGGCCGGAGCGGGTTGGCTGGACGGAGTCGCTGGGGAGCCCTCCTTGTCCTCGTGAACGTGAGGCTCGGGCGCCTGCAGTCCGTAGCGGGCAAGAAGTCGATCGCGGGCGGCCTCATCGATCCAGTTCTTGAAGCGGGCACGATCGGTCGGGACACGAATATCCTTGGTGAGACCAAAGAGGCCGAGCAGGCGGATGATGTAATAGCTAATGTCGAGCTCCCACCAGAAGAACCCCTGATTGGCGGTCGATGCGTAGTAGTGGTGGTTGTTGTGCCAACCCTCCCCCAGAGTCACCAATGCCAAAATGAACGAGTTCTTACTTGTTTCGCCTGTCTTGTACCGTGCTTTACCCCATTTGTGGGTCAAAGAATTGATGCTGAATGTTCCGTGATAGAGCAGGATGGTCGAGAGGAAAAAGCTGCAAAACAGTGCCGACCAACCCCCGAACAACCAAACGACGACACCCAAGATCACGGGCGGGATCAAGTGAAAACGGTTGAGCCAAACGAGCTCAGGGTACTTGGCGAAGTCTTTGATCGTTTCGTAGTGGGTTTCGTTGTACTTGTTGCAGAGGATCCAACCCACGTGGCTCCACCAGAAACCGCGGTTGGAATTATGGGGATCACGGTCGGTGTCTGAGAAGCGATGGTGCCAGCGGTGGTGGCTGGCCCACCACAGAGCACCCTTTTGGGCGCTGGTCCCACCACCGAAGGCCACCAAGAAGGTCATGAAGCGATTCATCTTGTAGCCACGGTGCGCAAAGTAGCGATGGTAGCACCCTGTGATGAAGAACATGCGCCCGTAGTAGAGGGCGATGCAAGCCACGATGTCTCCCCAGGATGGGGGAAAGAAGAGCATACCCAGAGGAGCTAGGTGCAGAAGAATGAAGGGAATCGAAAGCACCCAGTTGAGGTTTTCTCTTGGATCGTTCCGATCCAATCGGGGCGCGACTTCGACGTTAGAAGGTGGGTAGGGCAGGGCTGCCTCTGGCGCAGAACTCATGCTCATTATTTAGCGTGACTCGGAAGATCTCTTGGTCATGACTACGTCATTTGTCCCTAGTTGAGAGCCCCATAAATACGCAAAATGGTGAATATTTTTCGTGATTTTACGTCTTGTTTCTCGCACGGAAAACCAAGGGTCGAGCATCGAGGCCCAAACGTGTGGTGTTGTAAGCGCGGGTGGCAATGGAGTGGATCGTTTGGGACGAACAAAAAAAGAACTCACTGAAAAAATTCAGTGAGTTCTTTCCATAAGAGGTCGAGCAGTTTGGGCGCCGGCAGCGGCCCTGTGCTATCCCGGGGACTTTCGCTCAGCTTACTTGTCCGTGAGAGCCGCAACGCCAGGCAGGTTCTTGCCCTCGAGCAGCTCAAGAGACGCACCGCCACCCGTTGAGACATGGCTGACTGCATCCACGATGCCGAAGTTCTTGGCTGCGGTGGCTGTGTCGCCTCCACCAATGATCGTCGTGGCGCCGGCCTTCGTGGCCTCTACAACCGCAGCTGCAACCGACTTGGTTCCTTCGGCGAAGATGTCGAACTCAAAGACGCCGACGGGACCGTTCCAGACGATGGTTTTCGACTTCTCGACGGCCGCGGCGAAGAGCTCCCGCGACTTGGGGCCGCAATCGAAGCCTTCGAGTCCGTTAGAGATGCCGCTTTCGTCTGTAGCCGCGCCCACCTTGGAATCGGCTCCGAATTTGTCGCCCGTGACGTAGTCGACGGGGAAGACGAGCTCGACGTTCTTCTCTTTTGCCTTTTTGACGAGGCCCTCGACGATCTTGGCTCCCTCTTCGTCAAATAGGCTGTTTCCGATGCTCATGCCGTAGACGATCTTCTTGAAGGTATAGGCCATCCCACCGCCGATGATCATGATGTTGACCTTGTCCAGCAGGTTCTCAATGAGCTGGATCTTGTCGGCGACTTTGGCACCACCCAAGATCGCCAAGAAGGGACGATCAGGGTTGGAAAGAGCCTTGCCGAAATAGTCGAGCTCAGTCTGCATGAGAAACCCAGCGGCGCGCTTGAGATCGACTCCCACCATGGACGAGTGAGCGCGGTGCGCTGTGCCGAAGGCGTCGTTGACGTAGACATCACCCAACTTGGTGAGAGAGGCGCGAAACTTTTGGACGTCGGCTTCCTCGGCTCCTTTGCCTTCTTCTTCCTTGTAGAACCGCAGGTTCTCAAGCAGTACGACACTGCCGGCTTCCAGCTTGGCGCAGGTTGCTTCGACCTTCTCGCCCACACAGTCGTCCAGGAAGGTCACGGGGCGTTCGAGCAGCTTCTCGAGCTCTTTAGCAACGGGGGCCATCGAGAACTCGGGGTTCTTTGCCCCTTTGGGTCGACCCAGGTGGCTCATCAGGACAACGCTGGCGCCCTTGTCGAGGGCGTACTTGATCGACGGAAGAGCCGCGACGATCCGAGCATTGTTCGTGATCTGGCCATCTTTGAGAGGCACGTTGAAGTCAACGCGCATGAGAACGCGCTGGCCGGCTAGTTCGAGGTCCGTAATGCTGAGCTTGTTGAACGACATGGGCCGCTTGTTACGCCCCCCACAAATCCGTGTAAAGCGCCTCGCTGATCTGCCCCAGCTGGGGCAGATTCTTCGCCGAACCTGAGGAGGGTCTGCCCAGGAAAACGAGGCATTCCGATGGATTTGCTCGATTGGCTGAGGCCCTTGGTTCTAGGCCCGGGGCCTCCTAGAAGACCGTCATGGGAGCAGTTGACGCCGGGCAGAGCCCTACCGATTCACCCAACCCCACACCGGCACCGACGCCGGGCGGGTTTTTTTCTCAGGCTCGGGGCCACTTCGCCACTGTGAAGCCCTTCTTCGAGCGCTCGCTGCGTCCTCCCGTTCGTCCGCAGACGGAGGTTTTTTACGCCGAGGTGAGGGACGCGAAGTTGGGGGCGCTTGGGGTGAGTGGGCGTCTTCTGCGTCGAGACCCTGAGCGCCTCGCTATCTTCATCCACGGCTTGGGCGGGAGCGTTGAAAGTGGCTACATGGCTTTGGCTCTGCGGGCCGCAGCCGAAGCAGGGCTTTCGGCTCTATTGCTCAATTGTCGCGGTTGCGACGGCGTGGCTGGCGATATTTATCACTCGGGACTTACCGACGATCTTGTCGCCACGATTCAGAGCCCGGAGCTTGCCTCGGTTCGAGAGATCGCACTCTTCGGCTACTCGATAGGCGGGCACATTGCCCTGAGTTATGGCTGTCGGGAGCCCGATCCGCGCGTGAATCGGATCGCAGCGATTTGCTCGCCTCTGCATTTGCGTACCAGCGCGGAAGACTTCGATGCGTCTCGGCTCAACGTCTATAGGGGTCACGTCATGGACGGCCTCAAGGAAATCTACACTGCTGCCTACCAGCGCAACCCGCGGGGGCTCTTACCCGAAGAAGCGCGCCGGATCCGTCACATTCAGGAATGGGACGAGAAGATTGTCGCGCCACGATTCGGCTTCGAGGGTTCCCGGCACTACTACGAAAGTCAAAGCGTAGGTCCACGCCTCCGTCAGCTTAAGACAGAGGCGCTCTACGTGGGCGCCAGTTTTGACCCCATGGTGCGGGCTTCCGGGGTGATGCCGTACCTTGATGGTTCGAAGTTAGAAACCCACTGGGACGACCAAGCAGGTCATCTCGGTTTTGGTCCTGATTTCAACTTGGAGCGGCCCGGGCCTCCCGGCTTGGAACCCCAGGTCTTGTCCTGGCTGTTCCGCTGAAATTCTCGTCCGGGGGGAGGTCCGCCGAAGTCGCGCCGCGGTCCCCGTTGTTCGCGTGGTCCATCGAAGTCGCGCCGCGGTCCACCTTCGCTGCGCGGTCCGCCGAAGTCGCGCCGTGGCCTACCTTCGCCCGAACGGTCTTTTGCTGTTTGAAAACGTTCGGGTCGCTCGCGGTCGCGCAGAGCTTCTAGCTCTTTGTTGATGGTTCTAGTGAAGTAGTCCTGGCGATGCGGGCGCTCTCCCGGACGAAATACCACGACGTGTTCCATACGTGGCCGATCCGAAAACACGCGCTCTGCGCCGTGGAGAAAGAGGGGGCGCTCCTGAGAAGCAATACAGGTGATATCGATGCCTGCTCGTTCCGCCACCTGCTTGACCTGTTCGTCGGCGCGGAGGGGTTGTTGGTCGATAACCGAGTCGGCGATGACAACGACTCCACGGCCGTCCTGAGCCAAGGTGCGCCGCATCTCGTAGAGTGTGGCCCCGATTTCTTGCTGCCACCTGTGCTTGGCTTCATCGACGCGCATCCGTCGGTACTCTCGACGGGCGCCGATTTCTCCCTGACGTAGACCGCCCTCGCGGAGCCCAAGCCAGCGGATTCGATGGAGATGGTGATCGAGATAATCGTAGACTCCCGGGTAGGGCGGAGACGTCACGATCAGGTCGACGGAGTCGCTTTCGATCTTGGATAGTTCTCGCGCATCGTTGCAACCGACGTAGGCCTTGGGGGATTGATCGCCGGCGCGGAACCGGTAGGCCGCTAATCTTTCGGCGAGTTCTTGCGCCTTCTCGGTGAAGTGACGAATCGCGAAGCCACTCGGCAAACGCCTGGGCGCTTTACGGCGTGTGGTGTCGCCCTCCGAGTGGGATAGCTTGGTTAGAGCGGAGGAGACGACGAGCCGCAGCATACGTGCCACCTCGTTCTTCTTCACCAAACCGATCCCGTGAGCCAAACTATCGAGCTCGAGCAAGAGGTGGATCGGGTAGCGTTCTCGGTCCTCTTCGCCGTAGCGAAAGTAGGGGTCCGCCTTGGCTTGTCTACGGTCCTCGGCGACTTCGGCAATATGAGCTGCCGAACGCAACATTTCTTCCACCAACTTTTGAGTCGGTGCCCGAGACTTGAGCCAGGCGAGTTCGACCGCCAGGGGATTCAGATCACTGCCGATTGCTTTGCGTCCAAGAGCCTTGGCCTCAACCACGACGGTGCCGCTCCCGCAAAAGGGGTCGAGAACGGTGGCTCCAGGGCGCGTCAGGCCTTCAATCAAGTGGCGGGCAGTCACTGGATGGAGTCGTGCCGGATAACTGTGGAATCCGTGCACGTCGATCATGACCTGATCTTCGTCCGCAGAGACGTCGAGAGCGCGCAGTAAGACATCGTGCTCTTCATCGCTACCCATCTGAAACTGGACTTCGCCCCCAACGTGACTGAGGGCACGCCGCTGTCGACGGGGGCCCTCTTCTTTGGCGAACTCAGGGTCACCGGAGGAGCTCGTAGAGGGGCGGGGGGATGGCGTTTGCGGACGAGCCCGACGGATGGGGAGATGGCGTTTTGATTCTGTTTTCACTTTATTTACGCCGAGTGTTGATACTGGCGTCTCTCGATGCGAAAGGGACCCGTCTTTGGACGGGAACTTGGGGGGCAAAGGGCCTTCACTGGCCCGAGGCAGCGCCCAATAGCACCGGTTTGGGCAAGGAGCACGTGGCCCTACCTTGGTGCCCTGCTTTTTTTTGCGCTGGGGCAAAGATATTCCCCCGGTACGCGGAGTGTAGGCTCAGCGGAAAGAGTCGTTTGCGGGGAGACGAGACAGTGGAGCATCCTGGTGGAGGCCCGGTGCTTTCGTTAGTTGCATATCAACCCGGGTCGAACGGGCCAAGGGGCTGCGAATTCGGCTCGCAAGACAAGATACGGACCAAGCACGATAGGGCGAGAGCTCCTGCCTGGTCCCTCGACTCAAGGCATGGGCGGGGTTGAGGGTAGGTCCTTTCGGCCGGCTACACAGTAGGCTCAATCAAGACAATGTAGGAAAAATGCACCGATTGAACAGAGCGTGGGAATAGAATAGTAAATGAGTTTGGGAGGTGGGCGTTTGCCCCCTGTGCCTCCCTAGAAGGACCCATGAGAAAAGCACTCCCCATTTCCATAACGTGGGGCGGCACTGCGCTGCTCGTATTCGCTTCAACTCTTGCCTGTGAATCCAGTCCAACGGTTTCCAGCTCAGGTGACGGAGATTCGACCTCCACAACCGGGGACGGCGGAAGCGGCTCTTCCGGCGATGGTGACACTGGGGACAGCTCTGGAAGTGGTGACGGTGACGAGACGACCGGTTTCGATCTTCCGATGACGACCAGCGGAGACGGAGATGGCGATACCGATAGCGGAAGCGGAGACGGTGATACGGATACCGGTGGCCTTGTCGAAGGTGAGTGCGACAACGGCAAGTTAGAGGTGGGTGAGATCTGTGACGACGGTGATCCGGATGGAGTGGGCTGCTCAGACGACTGTACCGAGGTCGACTCTAACTATCTTTGCCTCGAAGAAGGCAAGCCCTGCATCAGAGTTGTGACCTGTGGCAATGGCGTCATCGAGGGATCAGAGGCCTGCGACGATGGCGAGGGCGAAGGAAAGACGAGCGACGACGACGGCTGCAGTGCCGACTGTAGCGAAGTCGAAGAGGGATGGGCCTGCGTCAAACCGGGCGAGCCCTGTGTCGAGCTGCCCGTGTGCGGCAACGGTAAGCGTGAGCGGGGCGAGCAATGTGACGACGCGCAGGACCCTCCCGAGCCGGGTGATGGCTGTAGTGTGGATTGCCAGCTCGAGGACGAAACCGGGACGGTTTGGGAGTGTCCCCCGACTGGTGCTTGCTCGGCGGTAGAGTGTGGCGATGGCGAACGTGCTCGTACCGAAGAGTGTGACGATGGCGACAAGCAGGACGGAGACGGCTGTTCGAGCCTCTGCGAGGTCGAAGACGGATTTCGCTGCAGCGCCTCGGGGTGCCGGGCGATCTGTGGGGATGGCCAGATTCTTGGAGACGAGGAGTGCGATGACGGCGATCCGGATAACTTTGAAGCGCCGAAGAGCCTAGACGGTTGTTCATCGTCGTGTCGCCTTGAGCCAAACTTCGATTGCACTGGCGAGCCGAGCTCTTGCATCAGTACTATCATCTGCGGAAACGGTGTGATTGACCCGGGCGAGGTGTGCGATCCGGGGGGACGAGACGGGGCACCCACGGTTCCTGCGCAGGCCGATTGTTACGATTGGACCAGTTCCAAACCCTGCGGCGGCTTCGATGATATTGTTCCACCGCCTCAGTGTGGAAACGGGGTTCTCGAGCCCGGTGAGGCCTGCGACGGAGATGGTGGGACGGGCGCTTGCCTGAACGACTGCCAGCAGGTTGCGGAGGGTTGGGAATGCAATGCGGTGGATTACTGTATCGAAGTTCCCCAGTGCAATGATGGTAAGATCCAGAAGGGAGAAACCTGCGACACTGGACCATATTCGCTGGCGGGTTGTGTCGATTGTCAGATCGTCGATGGCTACTTCTGCGTAGGCGCACCGAGCGACTGTGAGCTCCCCGATTGCGGCAACGGGATCCGCGAAGGGACCGAAGAGTGCGACTACGATGCATCTATCACCGGCACGGCGGTCGGAGGTGACGGTTGTAGCGCCTCCTGCACCCTAGAGGAGGGCTGGGCCTGCCCGCCGAGCTCGCCTGCATTACCCGCGGCATGCGTTCCTGTGTGCGGCGATGGGCGTTTGCGCGGCAAGGAGCAATGCGACGATGGTGGCACGCAAGACGATGATGGTTGTTCAGCGGCGTGCCAGATTGAGCGCAATGACTCCACCGGCACGTCCTACGACTGTGGCGAAGATGGCCTAGGCCCGTGCGTCACCGCGGTTTGTGGCAACTATGATCCGGATGCCGACGGCGACGATGTGGGTGGAGACGATCGCCCCGAGCACGGTGAAGGCTGCGATGATGGCAATACCATCGCCGGTGACGGTTGCGGACCGACTTGTCAGTTGGAGCCGGAAGTCACCGTTGGAACGAATCCGAAAGTCACCTCGACTTGTGGTGATGGCATCCTCGTTAAGACAGGTACAGCCGGCGCGCACTGCAGCGATGGAAATCCGGACAACAATGACGATTGCCCCGAAGTCTGTGATGACGGCAACCGAACAGATGGGGATGGATGCTCGAGCGAGTGCGAAAAAGAGGAGGGGTGGACTTGCGAGGAGACCTTCTTCTATCCTGCGGCTTCGGACTTCAAGATCACCTATCGAGACTTCAAAGACCGAGGTGTGACTGGTGGGCATCCTCACATGAAGTACTATGGATCTTTCCCTAATTACGGGAACGACCTAGGAATCACGGGAGATGTGTGCACGACCGCGAACACCGATACCTGCGGTCGTCTCGACGCTGAGGGGAAGCCGACCTACGTAGGTAGCGGGACGCACGTCACTATCGACCAAACCGGAGACGACCTGAGCCCCGCCTACCATCAGGAGGCGTTCAAGCTCTGGTACCGCGATACCAATGCGGACTCGG
This sequence comes from Polyangiaceae bacterium, assembly GCA_050300635.1. Classification (GTDB taxonomy): domain Bacteria; phylum Myxococcota_A; class Polyangia; order Polyangiales; family Polyangiaceae; genus NIC37A-2. The sequence goes on along the minus strand of JBNKYC010000009.1, from coordinate 42,075 downwards.
TCAACGATGCCCTCACAGAGTCCGATGGGGACGCAGGGACGAATACCGCCATCGACATGAGCCCCAATCCGGCACCGGTCCCTGCGGGGGGCGATATTCTGACGCTGGATCAGTTGGCCGGCTCGACCTACCGCTTCTCCAGTCAGGCGAGCACCGGTAACAACTCCTTCTACCCACTCGGGTCTAAGGAGGATCCTGCGATCGCCGATCGTGGTTTCGGACGGATCGTGGACAATGACGGGGTTACCGAGCGCAACTGGCACTTTACGAGTGAGTTGCGCTACTTCTTCCAATACCAAGGCGGAGAAGAACTCAACTTCCTTGGCGATGACGATGTCTGGGTGTTCATCAACGGACGCCTTGCTGTCGATATCGGAGGCATCCACTGCAGCGAGTGGGGTCGAGTTGTGCTGGGGGATGAGGACAGCAGTTGCAGTGCTCATGGCTTCGACGATGACGGCGGCGATTGCCAGAGCGCCGGAACTCTTCCGGTGTGCGACTCCTACTCCCAGACCGAGATGGACGACCCGACGGATGGGCGCTTTGGTCTAGAAAAGGGCAAGCTCTATGAGATCGTCGTCTTCCAGGCCGAGCGTTCGCCGAAGGATTCGAACTACCAGCTCACCCTGGATGGTTTCATTGCGCCGCGCTCTTCTTGCTACACGACCTGTGGCGACGAAAGCGCGGGCGGTCCCGAGACCTGCGATCTGGGTGACAACGCGATTTTCAACACCGCAGACACTGACGTCAATCGTGATGACGAGTACGGCCACTGTCGTACTGACTGCACCTTCGCTTACTGCGGCGATGGGGTCGACGACGACAAGAAGGCGCAGGACGACTCCGATCCAGAAGCGTGTGACAACGGCAAAAACACCGACCTCTATTCGAGCCAGAAGACCTTTGCCTCAGTGGAGTCTTCGGGGGAGTGCGCCCCCGGTTGCAAGCTGCCCTCTTTCTGTGGCGACGGAGTCATCGACTTTGCCCACGGTGAAGAGTGCGACGAAGGCGAAGGTGGCAACACCGGCGAGTACGGAGGATGTAACTCGGACTGTACTTTGGCAGCCTACTGTGGCGACGGCGAAACCAGTTCGGGTGAGGCCTGCGACTGCGGACCGGGAGCCGACTCTGCGAACTGTCCGAATGGTGAGTTCGAGAGTTACTCAGTCAATGCGTTGGGGTGCGGCTACGATTGTCAGCCTTCGGCCTATTGCGGCGACGATGTCCGCAATGGATCCGAGAACTGTGATGGTTCGGATGTCAGTGGGACTCGGGTTTGCAATGACCAGTGCGACTACGACGCGGTTTGCGGCGACGGTATCAAGAACAACGACGAGCAGTGCGACCACGGCTTGAACAACGCTTCGATGGGTGAGACGCCGAAGTACGAGGGCTGCACCTATGATTGTATGACGGGCCCCACTTGCGGCGATGCGATGGTCGATATGGCGGCTGGTGAAGAATGCGACAAAGGAGCGGAGCTCAATACGGGCGGATATGACGGTTGCACTGACGCATGCGTGCGTGGTCCCCATTGTGGTGATGCCGTTCATCAGCCTCTTGCCGATGAGGAGTGTGACAATGGTTTCAACGAGGACGTTTACGCTTTCGAAGGTGTGAGCGACGCCTGTGGACCCGAGTGTACGTCTGTTCCTTTTTGCGGGGACAAGGAAGTGCAAGACGCTTTCGAGTTCTGTGATGACGGATCAGAAAACAACGACACGACTTACGACGGTTGCACTACCAAGTGCGAGTTCGGCCCCTACTGTGGCGACGGCAACGTCGATTCTCCGGTTGAGGCTTGTGACGATGGCAAAGACAACGTGGCCTATTCGCCGGATGGCCAAGGCTGTGGTTACGACTGCAAGCCGAGCCCTTACTGCGGCGACGGCGTACGCAACGGTCCCGAGCAGTGCGATGAGGGCACCGAGAACAACGACGGCAGCTATGGCGGTTGCAATGACGATTGTTCAAGGGCGCCCTATTGTGGCGACGGGAAGGTCGATGAGGACAACGGCGAGCAGTGTGACGATGGCCTCAATGGTAGCCTTACCTGCACTCCGAAGTGCAAAGATCGCGAGGATGTGATTCGCTAGTGCCGCTTGTTGGCGAGAGCGGGGCAGCAGGGCTTTGGCGCTGTTGCCCCCTTCTTTTTTGTGTCAAGCTAAGCCTTGCTTTTTGGAGCTTAATTTTTGCTTACACGTTCATTAGGGGAGAAAAAGATGAGTTCTATATCGAACCCAATTCAGTGCAGGGGCAGCGCTTTGCTTGCTTTGCTCTTGCTTGGTTCTGGTTGTGACAGTTCGCTCGGGGGTGGAACCTCAGGAGAAGTCGGAAACGGCACCTTCGACTACGTCTGTACCAATTCGGGTGATGCTGCTTGTTCAAAGACAAAAGCAATTGACGAATTTCGCGTGTCCGAGGACTTAGGAACCAAGGGCGCCATCCCCGGGGCCGTGGCGGTCGACTCGGTGTTTAGCCTGGCGTTCGACCCCAACGGTAGCGTCGACAAAGCTTACCGCATCACGCCCGCGAGCGATGACGACGAGAGAACGACGAATGAGTTTAGGATTGGTGTACCTGGCGAAGCCAGCTTCATAGCGATGGAGGGGACCAACGAGGCGTCCGACTACACCGTTTTGGTGGCCCGGGAGGCTATCGCCTTGCAGCTTTGGGCCGAGCAAGATGTGATAGACGATGTCCGACTCAGGGTCGAGGACGACAGTACACAGTCGCTGGACGTGACGGTCGTGCCGGTAGATGAGGATGAAACTCTGCTCGCGGGGGCTTTTCCTTATCGTTGGGTCTCCTTGGACGAATCGATCGTCAGCCTTTCCAGGTTTGGCGCCAAGAGCGGTAGCGATGAGGTCAAGAACGAGGGCGACGTGACGCTCCATGCCGAAGGCCGAGGGGTCACCAAGGTGCGCGTCACTTCTGGCGATCTTGGAGTCGAATTCTTTGTGGAGGTGAAGTGATGAAACGTCGTAATTGGGGGTTCAATGCCCTTTTCACCGTGATGGTTCTGCTCGCTCTGACACTGGTCGGCTGCCAGAAAGAAAGCCACGTCAAGATCACCCTTCTCGGGAGTCAGCGCAGCGGTCAGGAGGTTTCTAACCGTCAGCTCACACTCGTCGAAGGGCAGGTGCTTCACCTACGAGTGAGTGCGGTTAAGAAGCGCACCATCAAAGATAAGTGGAAGGTGAGCGCTCGTTCGAACAATCGCAGTCTTGTCACGGTCAGCGAGGTCAAGGGTGCCGACCACACGAACGAATTTATTGTCGCGGGACGCTCCGCTGGCACAACGGAGCTTGAGTTCACCTTCCGCCAGCGACGCGTAGTGGTCGATGTTGACGTGACCGGGCGCGACGACTGGGAGCCTTTGGCTACACCCTATAGCTTCGGCGGGGCTGGCGGGTTCGGTGGCAGTCTTTCCGACTGAGGTGACTTCGGTGCTTGTCACTTCCTTTGGTGAGAACCGGGGGGAGTGACAGGTCCCTCGGCCCGTTTCAGTATTTTGCATGGGTTATGGATCTGCTCTTGACGCGCTCCCTAGTGGCCGTCGCCGACCACGGCGCGATCGGCGAGGCCGCACAGGCGTTGGGGCTTTCGCAGCCCGCCCTGAGCCGTCGCATTCGTATTTTGGAAGAAGAACTTGGTGCTGAGTTGTTGCAGCGCAGCGGTCGAGGGGTGGTGCTGACCGAAATGGGACGTCTTGCGGTCCAGGAGGGTCGTTCGCTCATCGAGCGCTACGACGCGATGAAAGAAGATCTGGCGCGTCACTTGCGTCTCGATGCAGGGATTGTGCGCATTGGCGGAGGGGCGACCGCCGTCAGTCACGTGCTCCCTAAGGCCATTGCCCGCTATCGGCGCTCCTATCCGAACGTGCGCTTCGATGTGCGCGAGGCGGGGAGTCGTGAGATCGAACAGATGGTGCACGACGAACGTTTGGAGCTAGGGGTTGTCACCTTGCCACTGTTTCAGGGCGATCTGTTGGTACGGCCGCTTCTTGTTGACAGTATCGTTTTGATCGCCGGGCGAAGTCACCCCTTCGTCAAAAAGAGTTGTGTCTCGGTACAAGAACTAGAAGGGCAAAGTGTCGTGGGGTTTGAGGCGGGGTCGGCGATCCGTCACCTTATCGACGCTGCTCTGAGAGAATCCGGAGTTTCTGTCAACGTGGTGATGGAGCTCCGCAGCATCTCCGCGATCCGTCGAATGGTCGAAACTACTGGCAACTTGGCCTTTGTCTCGGAAATGGGGGCCAAAGGGGCGCCGATAATATCGGTGCGCGGCATTAAGGTGGAGAGGCAATTGGCCCTCATCTCCAAGAGGGAGCGGCCGTTGTCTCCAGCTGCGTTCGCGTTTTCTGAGCGACTTCTATCCTCCTCCCCGGGCTAGTTGCCGGGGTGCTTCGTCGTTTTTATCTGCATGCCTTCGTTTTCTCTCCTTCGAGATCGAGCTTCGGTGCTCTTGGGGTTCCTTTGCTGTCTAGGGGCGGGCGAGTTGGGCTGTGGGGATCAAATCGCGGTCAAACCGAAAGGAGACGGTGACGAAACTGGGGCGACCAGCGAGACGGGGTCCGCTGCAGGAAGTGGCGGGGGCGCAAGCGAAACGGGGGAAGATGCTTCGGGTGCTAGCGGCGGCGACAGCGCGGAGGCCCCGCCCGAGGAGCGCTACTGTCAGGACGATGAGAACTACTGCACGGTGAATTGGATCGGAAGTGAAGACGAATCGGGCTTCGCTTGGGGAGCTCGAGACGACAGTCGACTTTCGGAGGTGAGAGGTTTCGCCCTTTCGGACGCATTCCTCTACTTCGCTCATGAGCATGCGATTTTCGCCGCCGACTTGGTTTCGGGGGCGACCTCGAAGGTGGCCGGCTCATCCGAACCAGGCAACCGGCTCGGGGATGCCAAGGAAGCTCGCTTTGATTCTCCCGGTGGACTGGCTCTCGCTGACAACCGACTGTACGTGTCCGACTCGGGAAATCGACGCATCGTTCGTCTCGATCTCGACACCGGATTGGTCTCACCCTTCGTCTCGACCTTGGTTTCATCGCCTCAAGGCTTGTTGCTCCGAGAGGGGCCAGAAGGCGAAAACCAGTACCTTCTCGTTGCCGATGCAGTGCTGCATGTCGTTGTACAGATCGACCTTTTCGCTTCGACACCCACGCCTGGGGTGCTTCTGGGAGAGTACGGTGAGCCGGGTCACAATACCGTTCGTCTCAATCAGCCGCATAGTCTTGCCCTGGTGGGCAATACCGTCTTTGTCAGCGAGACCGGGAACCACGTTGTGCGCAGCGCCGATCTCACTGGGACGCCCCCGCTCAGACTTCATCCCGAGTGGGGGTCAGGCCAGGCGGGGTTTTCGGAAGGCAGTGGGACGGAAGCGGAGCTCGATTCGCCCACCGGAATGGTCGCCGTCGGTGGTGTGCTTTTCGTCACGGACACGGGCAACTCGGTGGTGCGAAGAGGCGTACCCGGCTCCTCTTTGGAACTCGTCGTCGGGAGCCTGGGACAGGCAGGCCAGCGCCAGGGCGCTGGCCTTGAGAGTTCATTTCTTCGCCCCCAAGGGCTTGCGGGGACGCCAAGTTACTTATGGGTTGCAGATGGTCCTCTGGTACGCCGTGTGCGCCTTCAGGGTGAGGGGCTTTAGTTCTGGGGTGAGACGGTCGAAGAGGGCGCACGCTGTTGGTCGTTTGGGGGCAAACCGAGGATCGCGCGGTAGGCCGCGCGTAAAGTGAGGTCGGCGCTCTTTGAGGGGTCTTCATCGACGACGCGCGCGACACCCAGGTGTAGTTCGTTGTTGGTGGGTGGAGTGCCGTGGGGTTTTCGGGGTGGCGTAGCCGCGCCCTTTTCCTTCTTCGTCGGATCTTCCAGGTGTCCTTTGAGATCCTTCTCTCTTAGGACGCCGAGTACCGAACCGGTTTCGTAGCCGGGATCGATGATGTGGTGAGGCGTGATTCCCAGGGCCTGAGTGGTTTTGCCTGAGGGCGTATAGTATAAAGCGGTGGTTAATTTGAGAGCTCCACCACGGGTGAGATGCAGCAGGGTTTGTACGCTGCCCTTGCCAAAGGTTTGGGCTCCGTAGAGCTGGCCTCGCCGATGATCTTTAAGGGCTCCGGCGACCAACTCTGCAGCCGAGGCACTGAACTCGTTGACCAAGACGACCAAGGGACCCTGGCTGTAGGCCCCACCGCGGCGCGCTTCCTCGATACGGACGACTTGACCGCGATGTCGGGTCGAGAACAAGACTCCATGCGTCAGAAACTCGTCGGCGAGTGCAGCTGCCTCTCGGACCAAGCCGCCCGGATTGTTTCTCAAATCCAAGATGAGTCCTTGGAGGGAGCCGCGTTCGCGGCGCATCAAGCCGAGCGCTTGAATGAACTCGCGGTGCGTTCCTTCTTGAAACGCCTTGATGCGGAAGTACCCCACTCCTCCTTTCATGAACTGGGGTCGTACGCTGGCGACGGCAATCTGCTCTCGGACCAGTCCGACCTCACGTAGTTGTCGAGTTTTTGCGGCGCGAATGGTTAGCTTCAACTTGGAGCCAATCTTGCCTCGCATGAGCCGTACCACCTCGTGCGAGGGCATCTCGAAGAGAGGACGACCGTTGATGGCGACAATTTCGTCCCCCGAACGCACGCCGGCTCGGTCTGCGGGCGAGCCTTCAATGGGAGCGATGACGATGATTTCTCCGTCCGAGAACTCGACTTCGACTCCGATTCCGCCGAATTTTCCAGAGGTACTGCCCTCGAAGAGTTCGAGATCTTGGCGGTTGAAGTAGGTCGAGTGAGGGTCGAGTCCAGCGAGCATGCCTCGGATGGCGCCGTCTTCCAGCTGGTCTTGATTGGGGGGCGTGTAGTATTGGTGTTCGACCACTTGGAGGGCGTGACCGATTTGTGAAAGCACTTCGTAGGGGTCCGTTCGTGCGCTACCGCTTGTGCGGGGAGCTTCGGCGAAGGCGGGGCCGCACACGCAGGTGGCGATCAAGCAACTGACCGAGACCCAAGGTGCTTTCGAAACAAAGTGTCCAATCATGGGTGGGGCAAAGCGTACCCGAGCCAGGCGGCTTCGACCAATTGGCCTGGGGGCTGCTCCTACAAAGTATTCCTTCAACGCACCTTACCCCTTCTCTGTGTACGTCTGCTTAACTAACTAGGGCCAAATATTTGAACTGGAACGCTCAAATTGCGCACTCGCTCGGGCCTGCGTCGTTGCCAGCACAGCGACAATTATTTACCCTGGTCCTGCATGAGCGACAGGGGTGCCGAAACTAGGGCGGTGTCTCACTTTCATGTCCGATTTCCGACCCGGAAAATTTTCAAGTTCTTTCCCTAGCTTGAGGTAGAGAAGTGGCAGACGATTCCACACCGAACCGAACCGGCAGTGACAAGAGAAAACAAAGCCTTTATTTTCCAGAGATTATGCTCCAGGAAATCAAGGACGAGGCTGCTCGCCTCGATCGTTCTCTGTCATGGGTCGTGCAGCGCGCATGGAAGCTTGCTCGCACTGAGATCCGAAAGATCCCGAGCGTCAATGACATTGACGAGGATGATGGCGGCGAGAGCAGCTGAAGCCCCAACTTCAGAGCTCAGACTAAACCGCAAGAGTAGAGAGAATCCCCGTTGACCCAGGACCCACCAAAACGCCCCCCTCTCCGAGACGAGAGCGCTGAAACCATTGGTGGTGTTCTGGGTCTTCTCACCCACGACCTCCGAAACCCACTAGCTGCGCTTTCGAGCAATGTCGGGTTTCTCAACATGGTCGGCGATTCTTTTTCGGACGACGTGAGAGAAGCGATCGAGGACGTTCATTTGTCCATCGAGGCTCTAACGCGGATCGTCGATTCACTCGAACTGCTGGCTCATGACTTGGGCCCGCTCGAGACCATGTCGCCGATGTCCGTGCGTATCGCGGATCGACTGCGCTCGTTGCTTCCTCCAATCGAGCGAGCGGCCGCGAGCCACGGAGTTGAGTTGGCGATTGCCACCAACGGTCACGACGAAGACCGGATCCTGGTGGGGGAAGTCTACTTTGGACGAGCCCTGTCTGCCTTGTTGCTCAACGCAATTACAGCTGCTCCTCCACGCTCGATGGTTCGCTTGAACATCCTTGCTGAGGGGCAAGACTTTATTTTTAGGGTCACTGACGAGGGCGAAGCTCTCGATCCTGCCCTTGCCGAGGCAGCTCTTTCGGCTGCCGGGCAAGTAGAAATCAAAACCACCAAGGCAGGTCGGTACAGTCGTGGTTTGGGGCTCTACGTTGTTGCCAGATCTGCTGAGGTCGCGGCGGCGCACGTTCGCGTAGGATCGAGCGATACTGGGAGCGCGATCGAGCTTGTCTGCAAACAGGCTGTTTGATCGCTCAAGGTTGGAGGAAGACCAGCTCTTCCGGTTCGCGAAACAGTACCTTGCCTGTTTCTCCAGGGCAGCCCCAACACCCGCTGAAATGGATGCGCGGACGGATGGACGAAGCATAGGCCAAGGCGATCGGACCAGGTTCGTTCTTCATGATGAACGAACCTGCTAGTTTGCGTTTGGTCGCACTTTCGAAATAGGCGAGGACGAAACTTGTGCGCTTCGAGTCGTGAGCGGTAATGATCAAGTAGGAGCTTCCTGGTCCCGGGTGCCAGATCACTGGTGAAGTGGTGAGTTGGAAGCCTTTTGTATCGCCTGGGCCTCGAGCCAAGACGGTGGCCGCGGCATCTTCCTTGAAGAACTTAGCTTCGGCAGCGAGAGGCCGGGTTCGAGGGTCTTCCTTGAGCAGAGCGCGTAGCTCTTCTAGCGAGAGTTGGGTTTCCTCGTAGGGCGCCTCCAAAGTGGGCTCTTTGATAGCCGCTGCGTTCGGCGCTCCGTAGCAGCAGCGAAACCCGATCTGTGCGGCTGGAGCCGCGCCTTGTTCCTTTTTGGGGGACGGGAACCGTCGTGTGGCGCATCGCTTTTCGTTGGGCTCCTGCTCTCGTGAAGCGCCTCTTACGACTGGGGCTGTGTGTTGTTCGCTTGCCTTGCCAAAGTGACTCGCCGTCCACTCGAAGTATTGGGTCATCTCTAGGGTATCGAAACCTGAACGACAACTTTCCCCAAGGCTGCAGGGAGTTTCTCCTGATGGATAGAGCGAGGAGGAGGCACCACGGCAGGCGCGTTCCCACTCCGCCTCGCTGCAAAGGCGGCCCTGTTTTTGAGCGCAGATCGTACTTGCTTCGTCACGCGAAACACCCAAGCGAGGCTTGCCTTCCTTCGTTCGAACCAGTTGACTGTCGATGCGAAAGGGGCCAAGGCGCAACTTCGTTGATAGAGGTTCGAGGGAAGGGTGCCGTCCGGGTTCTCCGGGATCACTGCCAATCGTGAACTCTCCGATAGGGATGTGGACGACCTCGTCCGGAGGATCGGGGGCGGGCTGCTCGACGGGTCGCTTGCCTTCTGCCGCGCTCGGCTCAGGGGGGGCCTTGCGGCTACATCCGCTCAAGGACAAATAGGCAGCTGTCAAGGAGAAGATGAAGAGGGGCGCTCGTGAGCTTTGGATCATGAGATGGCGGGGTTTTCGCTAGAAAAAGCCCGAGGATCAAATACATCCGCGGATTTTCTTATTGTTGCTCAAAGCTCTTTTTCGGTTCGTGATCTGTGCGCAGGGCCTGCTAGGCTGCCCCTAAGATGACGCATCCGCTTGTAAGTGAGCTCGCGCCAAAAATGGACGGGGAACTCGACCATTTGCATCGCATCGTGGCCGAATGGGTAATGCACAGCCAAACTGAAAGAGAGCGTGCCGCTCTGAGGTACTTCGGAGCGGAACTAGGCGCGGTACAGCGGAGAATTCGTCTTCGTCCGGAGCCTCCCTCTGCCGAAGAAATCGAAATCGCGTTGACCGCGGTCCTCGCTCTCGTTGATCGCAGAGCTCGAGCGGAGCGTCAGGTTTCGTGAGCGGATATCAAGTCGGGCCCGAAACCTTCGTCACGCTGCGCTATCAGGTTTTCGACGCAGAAGGCGAGGCGGCTTCGGAAGCCGAGGTACTGGGGTGCGTCTTTGGGATGGGCGGCCTTTTGCCGGAAGTCGAACGCGCGATGGACGGAAAACTCGAGGGCGATCGCTTGCAGCTGAAGCTCGATGAAAAGCAAGCCTACGGGGCGCGTGATGCCAGCAAGATTCTCGAAGTCGACCGCGGAGACTTTCCGCCCGACGTAGCTGCCGGCGATCGATTTGAAGTCGAAAACGAAGCTGGGGGCCTTCTCGTCCTTCATGTGCTCGACGTGCAGGATGATCTGGTCGTTGTCGACACGAACCATCCTCTTTCGGGGCAGGAGGTCGGAATCTCCCTCGAGGTGCTTGAGGTGCGCCCCGCCTCGCACGAAGAAATCGAGTCGGCTCTCTTGTGCCTGCAGGACGATGCTGAAGAAGCTCAAGCGACGAAAGAGGCCTCAGGGGGAGAACCGGACGGCCCTCGGCCGGATGTTAGGCCGGTCGACCTACTGCGCCGTCGTCCCGAGGCTTGAAATACGAGCCTTTTGGCCAATATTGTCGATTTTTCTGGTCACTGAGCGGTGTCGTACTATGTTCGCCCCCCTCGCAGAGCGGGTTTCTTGGGCGGCCATCCGTTGCCGTCGAGTCGAACCCTGGAGAAATCAAAGATGAATATCGAAGAAGAATTTCGGTTTGACGTTCGCATTCAAGAACGCATGGTGAAGAAGGGTGCCGTTCAAAAGGAAGAGCTTGAGCAACGTCTCGCAGCGCTCCGGGATGTCGCCGAGCAGTCCGAGATCATTGAGCTCGATCCTCCCGGGGTTGGTGCGCAGTCTTCAGAAAGCTGAGTGAGAAGGTCAAAAGTGACCGACTCTTCTACAGAGCAAGGGTCCACTTTGGGGGAAGAACTCCCTGAGGTGGACTTTTCTACGTTTATCTTGTCCTTGGGGCATTCTGCTTTGGTCCATTTGGGCGTGGCTCCCGACCTCGGAGGAGCCCGGGCTGAGCGCAATCTGCCCTTGGCCAAACAGACGATCGACCTCATTGGGATTCTTGCGGAAAAAACCAAAGGCAATCTCAGTGGTGAGGAAGAGCGATTGATGGAACAGCTCCTCTACGATCTTCGCTCTCAATACCTAGAGGCTTCAAAGTAGACCTTTTCGTTCAGATTGCCTCTGATAGGTGCATCCCGATGTACGATCTCGGAACCCCTTCCTATCGCGCCCGACCGGCGCGCGTCTTGTCCCTAGGCTCGCACCTTTTCGGACGGGCTCTACTGTTCTCCGCGCTTTTTGTTTTACCGGGCTGTGACCTCGTCAAGAAAGCGAGCCACATCGCTCAGGGAGACGATTCGGCTTCGGGCGCTAAGGGGCCTCCCTCCGGGCTAAAGGCTCCGCCGTCCCCACCAGCCCCTCCGTCGTCCCCAGCCGTCTCGTCGCCGTCCCCAGCTGTGGTCAAAGCGCCGCTGCAAGCGAGTCCTCCTCAGGGAAGTCCGATGAGTTTTGCCGATCTTGCTGGCAAGGTGGATTCGGCCGTCGTCTATGTCAGAACGATCCAGAGCGAGCGGCGCGGTTTTCGGCGTGTGCTCAGGGATGGCAGCGGTTCGGGGTTCGTGTTCGATTCGGCGGGTAAGATCTTGACGAACCACCATGTGGTCGCTGGTGCCCACGCGATTGCAGTTGAGTTCAAAGATGGACGCTCCCTATTGGCCGAGGTGATCGGGGCGGATCCCCTTACCGATTTGGCCGTGCTGCAGGTTCCGACTGAGGGGCTTCCTGCTTTACCCTTGGGGGATTCAGATCAGTTGCGCGTGGGCGACTGGGTCATCGCCATCGGTAACCCGTTTGGTCTTGAGCATACGGTTTCGGCTGGAATTATTTCGGCAAAAGAACGCACCAGCCGGGATGTAAATCTGGGCGATCCCGACGCCTACTATAGTTTTCTCCAGACGGATGCGAGCATCAATCCCGGCAACTCCGGTGGACCTCTCTTGGATTTGTCTGGTCGCGTTGTGGGGATCAACACCGCGATCAATCAGGGGGCGAACAACATTGGCTTTGCTATTCCTGTCAATATGATCTCGGAGCTGCTTCCGCGACTGCTGAGGGACGGCCGCATCGTACGAGCAGCCATTGGAGTCCGAGTCGACGATGTGGCCGCCGAAGACGCGCAGCGCTTGGGCCTGAGTGATCGAAACGGTGCGCTGATCGTTGAGGTGATTCCCGGTGGTCCTGCTCATGCCGGGGGGATGCTGCCCGGGGACGTTGTGATTGCTCTCGATGGCCGGCCCATTCGATCCCCAGAGGCCCTTCGATTTGCCGCTAGCTTGGCAACTATAGGTCAAATGACGCCCGTAGACGTTGTGCGCCGCGGCAAGAAGCTCACCTTGCAGCTCAAGCCCGTTCAGCTCAAACGTCGCTAGTGCTGCGACCGTATAAATTTGAGGGCTTCTTGGTCTGTCAGCGTTGAGAGCCGGCTTGGTTTTCAGGAAGGGTCGCGGCACAAATGGGAAGAGAAAAGTGCGGAGACAGAGAGGGGCGAGCGTGGTTTCGAAGCCGACCTCACTTTCTTGGGGAGGGCTTCGAAACCGCTCATTTCTAAGTGGTCGTAGCATTAGGTGGAATCAGTATCGGGCGAACTCGAGCGATCGATGTCGACGATCTTGGTGCCGCCCACGTAAGGTTTAGTTTCGTAGCGGGTGAGTTTGCCAACCTTTCGTACGATGTCGGCCATGCGCTGAGTCTCGCCCATGATGACTTCAACAGCGTGAGCCAGGGTGGGGTCACCCGATACCGCTCGCTTGAGATACTCGGCGTAACCCATGACGCTGGTGAGGGGCTGGTTGAGCTCGTGGGCGGCTGCCCCGGCCACCTCCGCGATGGCATCCTGACGTTGACGATCTTGCAGTTGTCGTTGAGCTTCGGCAAGTCTTGTTTCCATCGCGAGACGCGTTCGAATGTCCGTAAAGATTCCGACCGTGCCCACGGGACGCTCGCCGTCTAGAACGAGGCTGGCGGTTAGGTGAACGGGGATACACTGACCATCGCGAGTCAGTAGATCGACTCGTTCTTCTGTGAGCCGGCCAGTTCCGCCTCCTTCTGGGCTTTTGATGCGGCGCATGATGTCTTTTGCGACACCGTCCGGGTACAGGCGGTCAACTCGCATTTTCCCAATCACTTTATCGCGATCGTAACCAAATAGTTTGCACGCCGCGCGATTGAAGACGCGGACGTTGCCGCGCAGGTCGGCGCTTACGATGCCATCCACCGAGCTTTCGATCACTCGTTCGAGAAAGTCCTTGGTCTGGGAGAGTTCCCGCGCCATGGCGCGCTCCGCCGTCACGTCTCGGAGAGTGGCCAGGACCGCACGATTTTCGCCCGGCATGGCCGAGAAGTTCACGCATACGGTCGTGCTGCTTCGCCGATGGGAGCGATGATGCGCCTGCAAATGAAAGTCGAGACCTGCCGGATATTGCCCCCGAGCGAAGCCCTCAAGCACCTCGCGCACTGCGGGTACGTCACTTTCGGTGACGAGCTCCACCAAGTCGACGCCCACGAGTCTCTGCAGCTCTCGTTGAGCGAGGTGGGCGGCCATTGGATTGGCAAAAAGCACCTTTCCGGTCTGGTTCATGACCATCATCGCGTCGCGTGAGCTCTCGAAGATGTCTAAATAGCGTGACAGTTCTTTGAGTCGCTTTTCGTCGCGGGTATGAGCCGAAAAAAGTGCCCGCGCTTCGTCTCGCAGCTCGCGCAACACCCGAGCGTTGTCCAGAGCGATGGCCGTCGCATTGGCAACGGCTTGGGCGTGCATGATGTCGTGGGGAGCAAAGTCGGCCCGCGCTCCTCGCTTGAGGCAAAGGACGGCCTCGGGGGTGCCTCTCACTACGATGGGCAGGAGCGCCATCGAGGAGAACGCCAAACTACCTTCCGCTTTGAGTACGTCGGTGAGGATGGGACTCTGGTCCACATCGCGAATGACGAGTACCTCTCCTGAGTCGAGCACCTGCTTGATTTCGGGGTACTTGTCCAAAGAAAATGTGTGGTTGCGAACGGAAGCATCGTCGCTGCTGGCCACCACGGTTGCTCGTTGCTCGCCTGCGCTCTTCTGATCGGTATCGCTACTGCTCTGCTTGAGCACGATGCTCCCGCGATCCACCTCGAGCAGATCCGCCAAACGCGAAACCACCGAAAACAAGATTTCGAAGATATCGTCCCGGCTCGCCAACGAGCGCGTCAAGTCGATGTAGGCTGCGAGATCGGCTTCTTGCCGCGAAGTCGACAGGCGCCGGTTCGCTGCAGGAAGGTGGTCCTCACTCTCGCTCGTCATTTTTCTGAGGATACCATCGTCCCGAGAAAGGAGTAGTCCGCTCTCAAACAGGGCACCGGACCTTCTTCGGGCAGAACTGGACAGCCGTACACTCCGGGTTTCGTTGTGAGCAATGAGCTCCGATGTAGGTAGAGCGCTTGCGTGCGGCCTCGATCCGTCTAGCATCAGCGCCCCCATGGGCTCCGGCCGACGACTCCCCATGATTCCGGGGCTCTCCGAGCTTCCAGGAATCGCTGAGCTAGCGGGTCTTGCCCGACACATCGAACTGCGAGCAGTGTCCCGATGGGTCGGACTAGGACTGGCCGTAGGTTTACTCTCAGGCACGGCTGCGTGTCTGCTCTATGTTGCCTTCGAAGCAGTGCGCCACCTGGTGGTGCACGTCGGCGCTGGCGCTGTGTTGCCAGAACCCGCCGGCGAGACTTCGCTTTTTCCGAGCCACGGTGACGCTCCGGTGGGGACGACCGTCCGACGCTGGGTGTTGGTGGTGGCTCCAGCGCTGGGGGCATTTCTCTCAGCTTGGCTGGTCCATGCCTATTGCAAGGAAGCGGCGGGCGGCAACGAGGGGTGGCTTCGCTCCTTTCACAACGGTCGCGGTCGCATTCGTCCTCGCGTGGCGCTCACCAAACTCATCGCCTCGGCGCTCAATCTCGGTGGTGGCGCGAGCGCGGGACGTGAGGGGCCGATTGCCCACGTCGGAGCAGCCTTGGGGGCGTTTGTTGGGCGGGTCCTCAAGTTGAGTGATCGCGAGCGCCGTCTTTTGTTGATAGCAGGCGCCGCAGGAGGCATTGGGGCGATCTTCCGCACACCCCTCGGTGGGGCCCTCTTCGTCGTGGAGGTGCTCTATCGTGACGATCTGGAAGCCGAGGCTCTTGTCCCTTCCGTTCTTTCGTCTGTTGTCGCCTACTCCCTTTTCACTGCGATCTTTGGCGAGGGAGCTCTGTTTTCGGTCTCGCCGAGCTATCACCTGGATTGGCGCGAGCTCCCGCTTTTCGCGTTGATGGCGATCTCTTGCGGCATCGTCGGCGTCGTCTTCGTTCGATTTCACCACTTCGTGCACGACCGCGTGCACCGGAGCAAGCTTTGGCCGCCGCTATTGGCGTTGCCTTTGGGTCTTGGAGTGGGCCTGCTCTCGTTGATCCATCCTTCTGCTCTCGGAGCGGGATATGGTTGGATGCAGGAGGCCCTCGAGCCGACAGGACTGATCGCGACAGGTTGGGCTGGCGTGGCGACGATGCTGTTGATCGCTGCCATCAAAGTGGTCGCCACGAGTTTGTCGGCTGGCAGCGGTGCCGCCGGTGGCGTGTTCGGTCCCTCTGTTGTGATCGGAGGCATGGTGGGGGGCGCATTTGGTCTCGCCTTCGCTGAGTGGGCGCCCGACGTGGTGGCCGATCCGAGTTCGTACATGCTTGTGGGGATGGCGTGTTTCATCGGCGGCGTGACGAGTTCTCCAATATCGACCCTGATCATGTCCTGCGAGATGACAGGGAGTTATGAGCTTCTGGTCCCCACCATGCTTGCGGAAGTCGTCACGGTGACTCTGATTCGTAGTTCGAGCCTGTACAGGGAGCAGGCGCCGACCCGCCGCGACTCTCCGGCCCATGGCGGCGAATACGTTCTCGATATTTTGCAAGATCTTACCGTGCGCGATGTCTTTGTGCCGGTTGAGGTCACAGTGGTACAGCGCTCGCTGCCCCTGGCCGTTTTGCTTCGCCAAGCGAGCGAATCGAATCAGGTCGTCTTTCCAGTCAGTGGGGAAGATGGACAACCAGAGGGACTCGTCACTTTGGATACGATAAAGGCATATCTTTACGACGAGGACGTGGGCATGTTGGCAATTGCCGCCGACTGCGAGTCTCCCTTTGTCAGTGTATGTGTGACGGATTCGCTGGCATTGGCGCTCGAGAAGATGGCTCAATCACGTTATCAGCAGCTGCCCGTTTTGAGTCACGCGATCTCTCCATCCCCGGAACCGAATCGGACTTTGATAGGGCTGATTGCATATGACGACCTCTTGCAGGCCTACTCGCGCGAACTGGCGCTGCGTCGCCGTGGGGGTGACGGAGAGCCTTCTAGTCTAGAGCCTCCGGCGCCGTCTCAACCCTAGCTCGCTTTGGCTGCTCGACTTCGTCCTTCGCCGTGGGCTGTGCTAGTGTGGCGCTGTGACCAGTTGGGATTTGTCCCCTTTGGTTGCAGGTGGGGGGCGTTTGAAGGCACACAAGAAATACCACCCGTGGATACGGTGTAGCTCTGACTTGGTCTACTCGGTGACCTTCCCGCCAGACCATACCCTTGAGGACTTAGCGGCCGTGTGCGCAGATGTGGAGCTGATTTCGAGAAGGGCAACTTGTCACTTTGGCTTCATCATTGACTTTGGGCAGATGACCCACTCCAGCCCCAAAGGGCGATCCATCGTGACCGGCACCGAACGACGCATCAACGATATGCCCTCGGTCAGGAAGTACTGCCGCGGAATGTCCCTGGTAGTACACACTGCGTTTCAGCGCCGCGTGCTTACTGCGGTCAGTTGGTTCGCGCGTCGACCGTATGACTTCGTTGTGGTGACATCGCGTGAAGAGGCCGAGCGCTGGGTTGCGCGCCGCCTTCTCGCGGCACGAGTCGGCGAAGTGGGTTGAGTCGTGTGCCCCCCCTGGAGCCGGGCTCATTCTGGGTCTTGGGTGGACTGTGCGGGAGGAGGACTTTCCGTGGGGATTAGTTCGAAGCTGCTTCCCCCCATCGGGTTTTGTGGTGGTGTGGTCGGAGCGTCTGCACCAGCGGGTGGGGTGGGCGTGGGCGGTACAACTCCGACCGTGGTTCCTCCCCCTTTCTGAAGTCCCCTCTTTGCGATAGGGAATCCCACTGCGAAAATAAGGATACTGACGAACACCGCGGAAAAGACGATGACTGGTAAGGGCTCGGTGCCGGCGACCCCTTGAGTCACAGGGAGCGTCGCAAGAACACCGGCGGCCATTCCTCGTGGCATCGACACGGTGATCATCTGTGATTCCGCTCGGTTCAACTGGGCACCCATGAGCGCGAGCTTCACGGCCGGGAGTCGCAGAAAGTACAAGGCAGCTCCCATCAGGACGCCCAGAATCACTCCTCCCCACGGGGGACCCAACATCGCTCCAATGAAGACGAAGAAGAACGACTTTACGATGAAGGCCATCTGCGCATGGAAGCCTCGGACGTGCATATTCAGTTCGACGTCGTCTCGGAGCCCGATGACTCTACCGATCAGCTTAGCATTGCCGAGGATCACGGCGACGGACAAGATCCCAAAGGCGGCGCTGCCTCCTGATTTGTCGATGATCACATACAGAACCAAGAGGGCTGCGAGGGTGAAGGGATAGGCGTGTTGTGCGTCTTTAAGAGCGCGAAGGAAGAGCAGCCAGACGAACCCAGCGGCCAGGCCGATCCCCGCACCGATCCCGAAGGAAGAGGCAAGGGCAAAGAGTGGACCGGCTGATTCTGACGAGCCAAGCATGATATCGACGACGGCGGCTGTTCCCACAACACAGAGTGCGTCGGTCACCGCGGACTCGAGGCCGACGAGGCTACTGATCTTCGCGTCAACCTTTGCTGCAGCCATGGCCGGCATGATGATGATCGAGCTCGAACCGCCCAAGATCGTGCCTAAGAGCACGCCATGCATCATTCCCCATTGCTCTGGCAAGAAGCGAGCAAAGCCGAACCATTCGTGAAGCCGCTCGCTGAAGAGCCCGAGGGCAGCTCCCAATAGGCTGATGCCGACCAACGCCAGGGTGAAACTGCACGCCGCCAGTATCGAGGAGCGTGAAGCGGCAGAGCGTAGTTCTTCTAGCTTGAGGGCCGTGCCTCCTTCAAAGAGCACCACGACCAGGGTCAGGGCTGCGAAGTAGGGAGCGATGGACGCAAGCAGAGGGCGCGTGACCAATCCGGCTACCGGACCAAGTGCGATCCCGGCGAGGATGAGCCAGATCACGTCCGGAATATTGGTTCGCTGGAATATCAGCTCGCCAATTGAGCCGATGAGAAATATCCCAGCAATGGAGAGCAAGAAGAGGGTGACGGGATCGTTCATACGAAAAGGAGCGTCTGTCCTTAGATGCGGAAAAGTTGAGTCATCTTGATTGTGTCCCGGGTTCCTGTCGAGCCTCTACATGCCGTGGTCCAGAACTATGGGATCCCTTTGCCTACAAAGGCGGTGAACGCTGGCGTCGCTCAATCCGAAAGGCTATACCCGGGAGCTCCAACCACACTGAGATAATCCACTCACCTTTGGCGCGGGGACATCAAGACAGAGGACTTCAAGATGGTTTGGTCATTGAGCAAGGACGACGACGGACTAGAACCCGCGGTGCCGCTTCCCAGGCGAAGAGACGCCTCGTACGCGATGCCCTCAGGGCACGCTGACTCCTCGATCCCTCCAAGCGTGTCCTCGTCACCGCCTCCCAGCTCGACTGTGGTTGTGGATCCGATTTCGCAGATCCCGCCTTCTGGCTCGCGGGTGAGTTCCCGGCGCCGCGCCGCCGAGCCGACTCGCATTCTCAGTGCCCGCAAGATCGATGAACTGCGTGCGCAAGCACAGGTACATCATAAGACCATTCGCCGTCAGAAGGTTCTTCAGTTCGTGGGGTGGGGCTTAGCTGGTGCTCTTGCGGTGGCTGCCGGAGGACTTTTGGCTGGAGGACTTTTGCCCCGCATGCAGTCCGGGTCGGACGACGATGCAGCTTCTTCCGTAGATGGAAGCGCTGTCTCACCTCACATCTCCCCCACTGCGGAGCGTTCGCCCCGACACGTGAAAGAAAGTCCTCTGGAGTCCCGAACGAAGAAAGCGCGGGATGCGTCTCTGGAAGGGGCTTCCGCGTCGCATACCGAGCAAAGACAAGTGCCCGCTGCACGTCCTGTGTCGCTCGAAGAACTAGAAGAAGAGTCTCCCTGATTGAGTTATTGGGGACGCTGAATGTGTGACTATGCCCTTGTCGAGCAATTGCTGTCGCAGGTGCGAGCAAGATCGAGAAGAACTCGTCTCTAAAATAAACAGATATTTCAACATCTTGACGTAAATCGTCCATCCAGCTCGCGGAGCTGACAAATTGCGTCACCCCCTGTCTCGGGGCTTGTAGCGGGCTGCAGCACAAGGGCCGACTTCTCCTACTCGCATAGTCATCGATAAAAGCCGCCCCTGGGCGAATTCTTGACCTGGCGTCCCATCTCTCAGGTGGTGGCACGGAAGCTGCACTAGCTCTCTTGAACGCCGACTTCCACTAGTCGGTGCGGTCAGGACAGCCACTCGAATCGTAGTGTGCCGCCGACCGGCGCAACCCCAACGAGATAGGAGAATCAATGGCACTAGTTAAGAAGCTCAGCAAACGCGGGTTTACCCTGATCGAACTCATGATCGTCGTCGTGATCATCGGCATTTTGGCCTCCCTGGCGATCTACGGGGTGCAACGCTACGTGGCCAGCTCCAAGACTGCCGAGGCAAAGACGATGCTGGGCCGCATCAGCAAGGATATGCTGGCGGTGTTTGATGGCGAAGCGCAGAACTACAAAGTGTTGAAATTCGGCGAGAAAGCTGCAGTAAATAAGGGCCTGTGTCCCGACGCTACGAGGGTGCCCAAAGACGTTCCAAAGAGCGCCAAGGCAATGCCCGAGGCGACCGTCTTCAACAGTGACGATGGTTGGAGTTGTCTCAATACGAGTTGGAGCTCACCCACCTATTTTGCCTACTCGGTAGATAGCTCCCAACAGGGTGCGCTTGGATCCACGGACTTCACGGCACCTAAGAAGGATGATACGTTCACAGCCATTGCTAACGGCGACTTTGATGGAGACGCCGTTCTTTCGACCTTCTCCTTGGGTGGTCTAGTTCAGCAAGAAACTGGCGGTCCCTTGGTTTTGACTTTGGCGACCACCGTTGAAGAGGTAAACCCAGAAGAGTAGGCCTGGAGGATTCCAGACGAGCTCAGAAGGCCTCCGAGAAATCGGGGGCCTTTTTTGTTTGGGTGGCTTCGAGCGCTTCCTTGTGCGAGACCGGGGCTACCCCGTCATGAGTCAGGCCCCTATGGTTTCGTCGCGGCTTTCTAGCGCCGGTATCGCCTCAGCCCCAGCCAAGCTCGCTCGAAGCTGGAACCTGGCAGTGCTCTTCACCATCTTCGTGATTCTTTTTGGTGCGGTGGTCCGCATCAGCGGCAGTGGGGCCGGGTGCGGACAACACTGGCCCACCTGCCATGGTGAGGTGGCCCATCTACCGCGGTCGCTCGAAACCTTGATTGAGCAAACGCACCGCCTGACCTCAGGTATGGCTATGATTTGGGTCTTCTGGCTCAGCTATCGAAGCTGGAGGATACTCCCAACTGGCCATGTAGCTCGCCGTTCAGCGCTTTGGTCTTCGGCTCTAATGATCACCGAGGCACTCGTCGGGGCCGGGCTGGTTCTCTTGGAGTTGGTGGGGCACAACGATTCCGTGTCGCGAGCCGTTGTGATGGCCCTTCATTTGCTCAACACCTCGGCCTTGCTTTTCGCCATGGTGGGTACGGCTTGGGCCGTTCGATGGCAGCACCTTGTATCCTTCCGGCTCTTCGAGCGGGCAAGCCGGTTGGGAGTCAACAAAAGGGGGGGCGAACGCTTTTGGAGCGATCACTCCTATTGGTTCGGGGCCGCTTTGATTTTAATCATCTCTGCTGCAGGAGCCGTCACAGCGCTCGGGGACACAGTCTATCCCGTGGAAGATAGGTCGAGCTTGGAGGTGGCTCGCCAGCTGACTTCTGGAGGCGGTCATTTTTTAGAGCACCTACGTGGGGTGCATCCGCTCTTGGCAGTCTTGTCTGTGACTTTTTGGATCAGCGCCGCCGTGCGCTTCGAGAGTCGTGTGGGGCAGGGGATCGTTGCTGCGGCAGCTCTTCAGATTGTGGCGGGAGTGGTCAACATTTACCTTTTCGCTCCTGGGTGGATGCAGGTTCTGCACTTGGCGTTGGCGAACCTCCTGTGGCTCTTGTGGATCGTTGCCTGGCTGGGTCGCCACGACAGCGAGAGCGCACCCTCGGCGGCATAGAAGGTCGCCCCCCCTTCGTGGTAGAACGCACCTACCATGAGCGAGCTGAAGTCGATTGAAGGCCGTGTCCAAGAACAATTCGAGGCGACCCTAGAGGAGCTTTGCCAATATTTGGCAGTGCCGGCTATCAGCTGTGAAGCCGAACACGCGCCCGACGTTGGGCGTCTATGCTCCATTGTGGGCGAGCGTTTGGTCGCGATTGGCTTCGATGTGCAGATCCGTGAGCTTTCGGGGGCACTCCCCTTGGTGGCTGCTGCGCGTCGATGCAAAAATGAAGCAGCTCCAACGCTGCTGATCTACGGCCATCTCGACTTGCAACCCGTGCAAGGAGAAGCCTGGTCGACACCTCCGCACGTGGGCACTCGCAAAATGACCTCTGACGGTGAGCGGCTGTACGGACGGGGGGCCGCCGACGACATGGGGGGGTGGGTTTCTCACTTGGCAGCGATGCGTGCCGTTCTGCAAGAGACGGGAGACCTCCCTCTACATATCAAGCTGATCATCGAAGGGGAGGAAGAAATAGGCTCACCCAACTTGGAGCGCTATATGGATGCCTTTCCTAGTGACTTCGATGCAGATGTGATGGTGCTGACGGACTGCGAGAATCCGTCCATCAACTTGCCTGGACTCACGACCTCTCTCCGGGGCCTTTACGAAGTGGACTTGGAGTGTGAGTCTTTAAAGAGCGATGTGCACTCTGGGCTATGGGGCAATATGGCTCCAGACGTGAGCGCGGCGTTGATTCATTTGTTGGCGCGCCTGACGGACCAGGAGGGGCGGCCGACTTTTGCGCGAAGAGAAGTGTCTGAGCGATTTAAGGCGGGGGCGCTGTTGGTGCCTTTGGACGAAGCGGTGATTCGTGACGGGGCGCATCTCTTGGATGGTGTTGAGCCTCTTCCCAGAAAGGGAGCCACTCCGGCGGAGTGGTTGTGGAGACAACCTGCAATCACCGTTCTTTCGACGACTCTTCCCCGACCAGAAGAGCACAAAAATGCCTTGCGAGCCCGAGCCAAGGCGAGCCTCTCGATTCGGATCCCTCCAGGGGTAGAACAAGGCGCGATTCGTTCGGAACTCGAGGGCTTGTTGCTCTGTGATCCTCCGGGCGGAGTGAAGGTCAGCCTGACGGATCGCCCCGGAGGGGCGGAGTCTTGGCTCTATGAGCCGAGTGGTCCGGCCTTCGCTGCGGTGGATCGCGCTTATGAGCGCGCCTGGGGACAACCGCCCGTCCAGATTGGAATCGGCGGATCGATCCCTTTCGTTGCCCTCTTCGGTCGGCGGTACGCGCATCTGCCGCTTATCTTAAATGGCGTTATGGATCCGAAAACTGGGGCCCATGGACCGGACGAGTCCTTGCACCTGGGTATCTTCAAGAAGGCTATTTTGGCCAATGTCCACCTATACGATGAACTGAGTCGCGTTCAATTTTAGGTCTAAAAAGACGACGCCCCTCGATGTTTGAACATCGAGGGGCAGCTGGTGGCCTTGGTGCAAAAGCGGGCCTACTTTTGGATATCTACGCAGAAGTCTTCGAAGAAGAGCCCCTGTACCGGTGGGCCTGACCAGACCTCAGTGCCGACGGCGATGCCGAGGATATGGGTGCCATTGAGATTGATCCCGTTGCTTGCGGCATGATCGAAGAAGTCTTTCATGTCGTAGAATAGCTCCTGACTCGGTGAATTTTCGGGGCGCACGTAGCTGACGATAGGATGACCGTTGACGCTTCCTTCCCAGATGTCCCAAGTGCCCGGCACACCGTCGACGGTGACCCCCGCTTGGGTCTTGCCTCCAGCGGGTTGCGCGCCGCCGGGATCTTTGAACCAGACCATGAAGTAGGAGTTCAGATTCGTCCCACCCGTGGAGAGCCACACGTCGTATGATACGTTGTAGGTACCGGCTCCCGAGGGGTGGCTCCACTTGAGTCCCGTGGGAAGGGAGGTGATCGAGGAGATGGCGACCGGTGAGTCGAGACCGCAGCCGTCAACCTTGTCGGTAGAATACTGCCCGCAAAAAATAGCCGGATAACCAGCGGGTACGCCGTTTTGGGTACCGCCCTTGAAGGTGTAGTCGTCTACTCTGAAGGCCGTCCATCCGGTGGCAAAACTGATGGTATGTCCTCCCCATGAGTTTTCGCCCCAGCCATTGGTGATGAACATGTAGGGGACGTTGTTTCGAGAGACTTTTTGCTTCTTGTACTGATCCGAAGTCTTGCCGTTCAGGTTGGGATTCGTCCCGGCATCGTCGAGACAGCCACCACCCATGTTGATGGGGTCGTCTCCGAAAATACTGGTGGTGGATTCTCCGGTGGTCGACTCGTCCGTGGTTGATGCGTCCGTGGTCGACTCTTCGGTCGTTGACGCGTCCGTGGTTGACGCGTCCGTAGTGGTCGAATCGCCCCCGGTGCTCGTTGGGTCGGCGGTAGTTGTGCCGGCAGTGGTGGTGACGTCGCCTGTGGTGGTCCCGCCCCCGCCGGGGTAACCGGTGGAAATCACTTCTGCCAAGGTGTCGTTATTGGTGTCGAGGGCATCGCCCCGGCCATCCCCGTCGAGGTCGAGAATACGTGCGTCTGGGACGCCGTCCCTATTCGTATCCACAGCTGGGCCATCGCCGATGCCATCGTTGTCGAGGTCAATCATCGCCCACTTGCCGTTTTCGTCCAGGACCGCTTGGCCTAGATCATCGGGGACGCCATCGCAGTTGGTATCATTGTAGGCGGCACAAATGACGGGAGTTGCCGTTCCCGAACATGCAAATCCAAAGAAGGCCGCCAAGAGGGAGCTGGCCGGAAGAAATCTGGTCATAGTTAAACTAGGCTCGTGAGAAGGGCGTGAGGTGTGGAAAGAAAGGTAAGTATTGAGGCAATGTACCCTTCTTTCAGTTAAGATTCCATTGAGTGTGTGATACTTGGGCTTCTTTCGCCACTCATAGCCTCCTGAAAGTTCGCATTATCTGCGTGCGATTTTACGGGCTGGTTAATCTTGCAGCCCAGTTGTTGCTTCAGTGGGGGATCAGTGTGCCTGCGCTGCGTGTGAGCGAACAAGAAGAAGCCCCCGACTCCCAGAGGGAAGGCGAGGGCTTGGAGTGACGGCCGGGTTTTGGCTGTCTACCTTCTTCGTTACTTGAGAGCTGCGATACCATCGACGCAGAAGTTGCTGACGGCATAGCCGGCGGTTTCGCTCGAAACGACCTGCCACTCAAGCTGAACGAGCTGAGTTGTATCGAGAACGGCGGTACCGCTGGTGCCCCAGCATTCGTGTTGGAAGTCGCTGAAGCTGACGGCCTCTTCAACGCCGAGTTCGATCTCGTAGCAGAACTCTTGCTCGGTGGTGTCCTTGGCCTTAAATCGAATGGTTGCGCCTTCTGCATTGCCGGAGGTCTTCACGACGAAGCCCGTCACGCCTGCTGCGGTGGCGTCCCAGGGGCTCTTGACGCTGCCTTCGCCACCGGTTTCGGACAAGTTGAAGCCGATGCCGCCGCCCCACTGGGCGTCCCACTGGCAGACCGTCTCGGGGGTCGCCGTCGCGTCTCCCCAGTTACAGTCGACCTCACCGGCCGAGTTGGTTACCTGAGCGACGGTGCCGCTTACGCACGGCATGGCCGTCATGTCGTCAAATTCGTCGGGGGTCAGATCGGTGTGGGGGAGACTGTCTGCCACCAAGACGCCGTCCTTCATGCTGTCTTCGAGGACAAAGAAGGCACCCTGGATCCCTATGGTGTTTTCGGTGAGGTCGACCCAAGTTCCTTCGCCAGAGAAGATGATTTCGTTTCCGCCTGCGCCGGTGGTTGTTTCTGCGCCAGTCATCCCAGTGGAGTCAGTTCCGGCGGTGGTGGTTCCGGCGGTGGTGGTTCCAGCGGTGGTGGTTCCAGCGGTGGTGGTGCCAGCGGTGGTGGTTCCAGCGGTGGTGGTTCCAGCAGTGGTGGTTCCAGCGGTGGTGGTTCCAGCGGTGGTGCCTCCCGGAACGGTTGTGGGATCGTCGCTGCTGCAAGCCATGGTCGAAAGGGTGGCGCCGAGAGCGCCCAAGATGGTGATGATCTTTTTCATGTGACTTTAGTTCCTTCTCATCGATCGACGGGCAGGACCGCAAACAAGCCCAAAGTAATGCCAGTCTATTTTTGTGCGCGGTGGTTCCCGTAGGACCCACCCGATTTGAATTCGCTTCGGCGCTTCAACTAAGAAAGCCCCTCCGCTTGAGGTAGTGAGGGGCGACCAAATACCAGGACCCCACGCAATATGCGAGAGTCTAATGATTCTTGTCGTAGCTGAAATAGAGGAAACGGCCACTCTCCTGGGCGCTCCAGTGCGAGCTTTTGAGAGCTTGGAGCTTTTTGGGACGAATGAGAACTTAGCTTGTGTTGGTATGGACATAATTAAGTGTGAGCATAATTTCAGGACCGTTTGACCCGAGAGGGAGGCGGAGCTAAGAGCGCCTTCCCTCCGACGGGACCTTCGTTCCGTCACCTCGAAGCTGGAGCGGGCTCATTTTCTGGTCGCTGCGCATGGTGCGCTTGCAAAGGTGTGAGATCGGTTTCAGCCAATCAGGAGAATTTGACAGATGAATTCGAATCCAGGTGTGGTCGGTCGCAAAGTAGGCATGACCCAAATCATCGAAGAAGACGGGACTGTGGTTCCCGTCACCGTTGTTCTGACCGACTCGACCGTTGTCGCCAAGCGTACGGCTGAGAAGGACGGCTACGATGCCGTTATCGTTGGCTTTGGTGAACGCACCGAAAAGCACACTAACAAACCTCTCGCTGGGTTTTATAAAGCATCTGGCGTGTCTCCCAAGCATGAGCTGATCGAGCTGCGTTGCACTGCAGAGGAAGCGGCTGCTCTTGAGGTGGGCGCGTCACTCAAAGCAAGCGACATCTTCGTCGAAGGTCAGTTCGTCGACGTGCAGGCGACCAGCAAGGGTAAGGGGTTTGCCGGCGTCATGAAGCGTCACAACTTTGCCGGCGCTCCCGGGGCACACGGTACTCACGAATACTTCCGTCACGGCGGTTCGATCGGTACGAACATGACTCCTGGTCGTGTTTTCAAGGGTCGCAAGATGCCGGGCCAGATGGGCAACAAGACGGTGAGCGTGCTGAACCAGAAGATCGCCAAGATCGTGGCCGATGACAATCTCATCTTGGTCCGTGGTGGCATTCCTGGTGGCAAGAACGCGACGGTCATCGTGCGCGGAGCCGTCAAGAAAAAGAACGCAGGCAAGCCTGCCTGAAGTGAGTAGGGGAACGATCGTAGGTCTTCCCCTTTTGAAACCATGAGCGATGTCGACGCGTCAGGTGCAGCTCCAGAGTTGCTTCCTTGGCGCGTCGAACGCGTTTTGTACGATCAAGATGGCCTCTTGGTCGTAAACAAGCCGGCTGGTTTGGTTGTGCACGGCGGTGATGAAGAACTCGAGGACGATTGCATTCACCGCTTAAGCCAGTGGCGCAAGCAAAGTGGTTTGAGTGGAGAACTCTACGTTCATCAGCGTCTCGATCAGCCGACAAGCGGCGCCCTCTTCTTTCTTACGGACGAGAAGCTCAACGCCCCTTTTGCTCAAGCAATGGAGGCGCATGCGATCACTCGTGAGTATCTAGTTGTCGTTGAGCTCGCATCCAGAAGCGAGAGCCCGGTCGGAGGCGCCTTCGCCACTCGGCGCTCTTCGCGTGGCTCCCGTCCCGCGCCGCGGGGGCGCGATCACCGCTTCTTTCGAGGTCAGCGTTCATCTCAGTTTGCGTCCAGGCCGGAGCCAGCGCGCTGGCCCCTGGATACGCACGGCGACATTGAACTCTACCTGCTCCATGAGCGGGGTCGCTCTCGGGTCGTTTCCTCCGATACTCCACAAAGCAAGCGGGCCTTGACCCATTATCGTGTGCTGGAGCGTCACGGTCATCGCGCTCTTGTCGAAGTCAAACTGAGCACCGGCCGGCCGCATCAGATCCGCGCGACCTTGGCCCATCTGGGGACCCCCGTCGTGGGCGACATCCTGTACGGCGGACGGCCCTATTGTCGACTCATGCTCCATGCACGGGCGATTGAGGGGGGGCCTTTACCATGTCGCTTCGAGGCGCCGGTTCCTCTCGAGTTTGAACACTATAGAGCTGATAAAAGCCCTGCTCTTTCGAGTCTCAGCAACTTACAGATAGCTGACGCCCTAGCTGACGCTGCGATGAAACGCGCGAAAATAGCCGGGCGTTCGGAGGTGTTTCGGCTTGTCAACGGAGAACCTGACGGACTACCTGGTTGTACCGTGGACGCTTACGGAGCTTTTGCCTGCATCAATCCCTATGATGAGTCGATTGATGTCGCGATCACGTCCAGGATGGCCGCGGTTCTTTCCGATCTGGGGTTTGCTGGGGTCTACGTTAAACAACGCGTACGCGCCGACTTGAGGAAACAAGATGCTCAGCGTTTGGCTCCCGAACAACCGGTGGTCGGCCGTAGGGCGCCGGAGCTCTTTACTGTTGTGGAGCAGGGCATGCGCTTTGGAATCGAACTGCACGACGGCCTTTCAACGGGGCTCTTCGTGGACATGCGTCATTGTCGAGCCAAGGTCGAAAAGTGGCTGTCCGGTTATGCCGAGCCGCGTGTTCTCAATCTCTTCTGTTATACTTGTTCCTTTAGCGTGGCTGGCGCCCTTTCGGGGGCCCACACGACGAGTGTCGACCTTTCTGGGCGAGCGCTTCAACGGGGACGAGCCAACTTTGAATTGAACGGCTTGGACCCAGCCCGCCATCGTTTTTTCAAGGAAGATGCTCTGAAGTATTTGAAGAAGGCGGTGCGTCGCGGCGATCAGTTCGAGTTGATTGTTCTTGATCCACCTAGTTTTGCCACGGTGGGCAAAGCGACCTTCAGTGTGACGGCCCACTATTTGGAGGCCGCGGCTGACTGCTTTCGCCTGCTAGCTCCTGGCGGTCGTTTGCTTTGTGTGACCAATCATCTGAAAACGCGCCCACGGCAGTTTCAGAATCTCGTGGAGGAGGCTGCCGGCGAGGCTGGTCGGAGCCTCAACTCACTTCGCTCAGTCAAGAGTGCCCCAGAATGTCCAGATCACGCCTCGGGGCCCTTTCCGAGCAAGGCTGTGCTTGCAACTGTGATCTGAACCGAGCAAGGTAGACCTATGAGCCGCCGCCGAGTTAACCCTTACTCTGGCCCCGATCCGAAGACCATCGAGGCAAAGAAGAAGGGGTATCCTGCGCGCAGTGTCTTCAAACTGGAAGAAATCCAGCACAAGACTCAACTGATCAAGAAGGGCATGCGCGTTGTTGATCTCGGTGCCGCTCCCGGTTCGTGGTCGCTCTATGCGAGCCAGAAGGTCGGTCCAGCGGGACGGGTACTCGCGGTCGACTTACAGAAAATCACTCAGGGTTTTGGACCCAACGTAAAGGTGGTGGAGGGTGACGCTTTTGATCTCGAAAGCGCCACTCTTGCCGAGTTCGCGCCCTATGATGTGGTGCTCAGCGATATGGCGCCCAAGACGACCGGGGTGAAGTTGAGGGATCAGGCGTTGAGTTTTGAACTCTTCGAGCGGGCGCTCGAAGTCGCTCAGACTTTCGGTAAGGCAGGCTCTACTGCTTTTGTGGTCAAGATCTTCATGGGACCTGACTTCGACCAAGCCATCGCTCTGGCAAAAAAAGTGTTTAAGAAGACCCGCGTCGTTCGGCCTGCTGGGGTCCGCCCCAACAGTAAAGAAGTGTTCTTGGTGGGCCAGGAAATGAAGTTGGGGGGCTTTGATCCCGCCGCTTTTCAAGAGCCGAGCTCGAGTGAGACTGGTTCCGCGGCTGCCGAGTCGCCTGCGGACTGATCGCGATTGCGCAAAACTTGGCCCCACTCGGAGCGGCCGCGTATGCCCAGACGGTCCATGGTTGTCCGGCAGGTATTTGTAGGGCTTTCAGCCGGGGCCACCGCCGCGGTTTTCGCTCTGTTTTTGACGATTCCACGTTCGGTGGTGGAATCGACCGCCCCGATGTGGCTGCTTGAGCTGTTGCCGACGCCTTCCGGTCCTCTGGTCTCGCCGGAGCAACAGGAGCTTTTGCCCCTGAAAACAGAGATGGAGTCTCCTTCCATGCAGGAGGCGGACGAAGAGCAGGCGATCGCAACGGATGACGATGGATCGCAGGAAGGTGAGCTCGTTGCCGCATTGGGTCCCGTGCCTGTGGGAGGAGGAGACCAGAGTCAGCAGGAGATCTCGGACGAAGACCCTCCGACTTTCGAACCTCTACAGCCTCCAGAGCCGCGGGCGGACGTCTTGGATCCCGAACTGTACTTGGCGGCTCTTTCCAAACAGACCATTGTTCGAAAAGAACCGGATCCCGAAAGTCGTATTATAGGCTTTGCTCGTACGGGAGCTCTCTTGAGGAGAGCTCCTCTGGCTGCGTCGAAGAAAGGCTGCTCGGGCGGATGGTATCGCGTAGAACCAGACGGTTATGTCTGTGTGGGGAAGGCGGCGACCCTCGACCCCGAGCACCCCATCGTTCGTTTGGCTTCATTACAGCCGGATCGTTCGCTTCCTCTTCCGTACCCTTACGGGACGAGTCGATACCCGACTCCTCCTCTTTATACGAAGATCCCCAGCAAAAAAGAGCAGCAAATAGCTGAGCAGGACTTGGTGGGGCACCGTCGAAAGAACTTCGGACAGCTTTGGTCCGAAGCCGCCGACACTCCTCCTCCTTCGCTACTTGCGCACGGAGAGCGGGTTCCTCGCCCCTACGGTTATCCGCACCTCGAACATGATTTCATGACTGGGCGTGCTCTTTCAAGTAGCGCTTTTGCATTCATCGATCTCTTCGAGACGGAGGAGCGGCGCTGGGGACTCACCGCGGACCTTTCAGTTTTGCCCCTGGACCGACTCGAACCAGTGAGGGCCAGCGAGTTTTATGGCGTTGTCTTACGAGGGGCTACCGATCTTCCCATTGCCTTCATGCGTACCAAAGGTCAGTACCTGTACTCCGGTTCGCCGGCTCAAGGAGTCAAACCGGTGCGGGCCATCGGATTTCGAGAAGCTTTCCATCTTTCGGGCCAACGCATTAAGATCGGCGGCATCGAGTTTTTGGAAACGCGCGATGGACAGTTGATCAAGGAGCATCCCAAGCTGGTTCGCCTCGAGGCCCGCACAGAAATGCCCCGTTGGGCAAAGGCTGGGCGCTCTTGGATTGAAGTCTCAATTCTGAAGCAAAGTTTAGTCGCCTATCGAGGCACAGAACCAGTCTTTGCGACTCTGGTTTCGACCGGGAGAGACGGACTGGGCGATCCCGAGACGACACACTCGACTCCGCAGGGAACCTTCTTGATTCACACCAAGCATGTCACTTCGAGCATGAGCGGGGATGCGGCCGACGACGAGTACGATCTGCGTGACGTTCCCTACGTTCAGTTCTTCAAGGACGGATATGCGTTTCACGCTGCATTTTGGCATGACGGTTTTGGTCAGCCGCGAAGTCATGGGTGTGTGAATCTTTCGCCGCCCGATGCGCGTCACCTGTTTTCGATCACCGATCCCCCGGTGCCTCTGCGTTGGCATAGCGCTCTGTCCACCGAAGGTACTCTCGTCTACATTCATCCTTAGATGCTCAGCCGTTGTGAGGGAGCTCGACAGGAAGCTTGAGCACCACACATACCGTTGCGTAGTGTCCTACGGTCGGAGCCAGGCAAAAATGCGGAATCGCGCGATCAGCCAGGAGAGCCCCAGGCTGATCAAGAAGACGAACCCCGTGCTGAGCAAAGCGGTCGTTACTGTTCCGTAGCCTGGAAGCGACTTCAGTGGAGCGCGCATCAAGTCGAGCACCAAGACGTGGACCAAGAACGTGACGTAAGTGAAGCGACCCCAGGGGGCCATGAATCGAACGACTCTGGTTTTACCGAGAGCTGCGCTACCGAAGAGCAAGGCGAGGCCCGCAAGGTGCGACAGCGGTCTGCCATCGGTGCCTGTGGTTTCGCGGATAAAGTGAATTTGTTCCGAGTAGACGATCTGCGTGGTTACGAATAGACCAATGCTTAAAAGAGCGATGGTGCGATGGTGGCGGGTGAGGCGCTCTCTGCTCGTTGAGGATAGGTGGTAAAACGCCGACCCGACCCAAATAGCACTGACGTAAAGCGGGACTTCGACGATCCAGCGGTCAAGTCGATGTAAGTGCCAGGACCACAGCCAAGGGCGGGAAACGGCAAAGAAGATCTTTTGGAAGCAGACCCAGTAGATTCCGCCTACGACAAGGGGGCTCAGCAGTAAGAGAAGCCCTGTTCTTGTCTTCATGAGCTTGGGTACGAGCCATACCCCGAACAGCCCCCAAACATAGATAAACGGGAGAAACCAAAGGTGGAGAGCGGTTCCTGCGGCGGGCCCCCACCACATAGTGAGCGAGCGAAACGACCTGCCCGTCTGCAAAGATTGCCCGTAGTAGTAGATGAAGTAGATGCTGGACCAGATGAGGAAGGGCAGCATGAGTCGACGAGCCCTCCGTCCCGCCTCCACAGAAAATTGGCGAACAGCTGAACGTTGGTAGCCTCTTACTGTGAAGAGAGCGGCTGCCAAGATATAGTAAGAAGTTCCAAACCTTCCCAACGTCCCCATGCTGGCGTCGATGCCATGTGCGTCGCAGACGTGGGTCCAAACGATGCCAAATGTGGCTATTAGACGAGCTGCATCCCAGGAATCCAGACGGTGGTCGCCCAGGGGGGCGGCTACGCTTTCAAAGCGCACGTTGCCCATAGCGGGCGAGCTGGGGTGAGAAGCGACCATGGAAGGTGGGGTGAGTGGGGAGAGCGGCGATAGGCGGACTCAGCAGAGCAGGCAAGTGTAGGTGAGCGACGCGTAGATCTGGCCGTAAAATGCGTCTCGCCCTGGGATGTGAAGACACTCTTGGTACAGTCGAGTCGATGGCGACGAAGCGCAAGTCCACTTCACAATCCTCCAATCAGAAGACTTCTGGAGCTCGGAAAAGAGCGGGTTCAAAGAAAGCTGGCTCAGCCGCTGCTTTGGCGCAAAACTCAAAGGCGAGTTCATCCACCGATGGTGAGGAGTCGTTGGAGCCTGCCGAGGAACAAGATCCGGCTCCTGAGGTTATTCTCGAAGCGCCGCCAGCGGCTCCCAATCCTGCCTTGACCAGTGAACCGGCGCGCCCGCCGTCGAAGCCGGTATCCAAGTCGAGCTCTACCTCGTCCGCTCCCTCGACTCCGCCTCCTCGGGTTTCGACCCGTCCCTCTTCGCCTCCCCGTCGGCCATCGACCAATCCGTCGTCGCCTCCCGCAGGTCCCCAAGGTCCGACTCCATCACCCCCGAGCGCGAGGCCGAGTGGGGTCGGCGGTTCGCAGCCTCCGCCGCCACCGAGTTCGCGCCCACCCAGTGTGGCGGGGGTGCGTCCTGGGATCCCTTCAATTCCGAGAGCTGGAGCACTCCCCTCCAGCTCGCCAAGTCGGAGGCCTGCTCCACCTCCTCGTCCGAGTGCCAGATCGGGTGTTCCTGCAGTATCTCCTCTGCCACCGCCCACAATGAGTCGAGGTCCTTCCGCGGGAGGTCCGCCCAGCCCCCCTTCCCGCAAGCAGATTCCTCCACCACCCCGTCCGGTGGTCAGCCGTCCCGCCGAGGAAGTGGTCGTGGCCAAGGCCGAGCCAAAGCTCAAGGCGAGCCCAGAAATCGAGCTGAAGAAGGTACCGACACCTGCCTTGCCGCTGGTCGAAGAAGAAGCGGAAATCGAGGAGGATTTGAGCGAAGAGCTCTCGGACGATCTTGTACCAGTTGCTCCTTCGCCGGTTCGTCTTCGTCCGGCGACAGATCGTCCCGAGGTGCCGATCCGCAGTTCGAATGATGTCAACTCTACCTTGATGGGGATACCCGCTGAGGCCCGGGGCTCCAATAGCCAGCCCTACTCGCATATCACGATCGAGCCGAAGGCACCCGCCGTGGACTTAGCGGATCGCACAACGGCGGCCACGGATTTCGTCGCCTGGTGCGAGAAGAAGGTCGCTAGTGAGCGGGACCCGGTACGCAAGGCTCGACTTCACTTCGAGCAGGCCCGACTCTATGAGACCGTCCTGGGCGACCTCAAACAGTCGCTTAGGCACTATCAGTTAGCTCATTCTCTCCATTCGACATCGTCTCCCGTCCTGGCCGGGCTCATTCGCGTTCGATTCAAGGCCTCGCAGTGGGATTCTGTTTTGGGACCACTCAGAGAGCAGATCGTTTTATCCGAGCGCCCAGAGGAAAAGGCCGCGCTTCATGCGTTACGAGCGTTTGTTCTTGAAACGCATTTGAAGAAACCGAAAGAGGCGAGGAGCGAGTACGAAAAGGCTTGGGAGCTGGCGCCTCAGGATGGTGCTCTCTTGTTTCAAGTGTATCGGTCTGCGCGTCGAGATCAGGATTGGACGGCTGTAGCCGAGGCCTTGGGCCGCTGGTCTCGGCTTGCGGAAAACGACGGGGACTGGGCGGCCGCGCTGATTGCCGAGCAGGCTCGTGTTACGGAGCACCTCAAGAAAAGGTCGCAGGATGCGCTCCCGCTTTATGAGCGTGCTTTTGAACTCGCGCCGCGCGTGACTTCGTCGGCCCAGGCATTGCTCCATCTGTATTCACAGAAGGGAATGCAGGAGCAGCTTGTTCAGCTGTTCCAGGCCCGTGCCGGATTGATGAGTGACGAGCAGGCCCGCGCTACCGAACTCGTGTGTGCCGGCGCGCTGCTCTTGCATAGCGGAGGCAGTCTGGAGCAGGCGGCTCAGCTTCTTGAGTCAGCGTTTTCGGCGTACCCCGACGAC
This sequence comes from Polyangiaceae bacterium, assembly GCA_050300635.1. Lineage (GTDB taxonomy): Bacteria > Myxococcota_A > Polyangia > Polyangiales > Polyangiaceae > NIC37A-2. The sequence goes on along the minus strand of JBNKYC010000009.1, from coordinate 8,040 downwards.
CGTTCTGTTCTCTATCGTCTTCGCCAAACCTATTCGGATTTGAATAACGCGGAGGGTGAACTGAGTACCTTGTTGCGTCTCGAGGCGAGCGCGACCGACTCGGAAGAAATCGCGGAACTCAATGTGGCCATGGGACAACTGCTCACCGGGGCCCTGCGGCGGCCGGCCGATGCAGTTGCACGGTTTGAGAAGGCCATTTCCTTGGCTCCACCGACCCAACAGTCGGTGAACGCGCTGGTGATTGCCTACGAAGCTGAGGGTAATTTCGAGCAAGTGGTCGCCGTGCTCATGCAGGCGGAACAGAAGAGCGAGAGTCTGGAGTATCGGGTCGAGATTCATCTCAAGTTGGCTCGCATCCTCGAACAGTACTTGAGCGAACCGGAGCGGGCCATCTTTCACTATCAGGCGGTGCTCAGTCTGGACGCTGACAATCAGGAGGCCTTCCGTCAGTTAGTGCGTTTGCTAGAGGAGCGCCATCGCTGGGAAGAAGTCATCGAGCTCCACGAGCGGGTCGCCGAGCACGCGGCTAACGATGAAGTCTTCTTTGCTGAGTTGTTCATGATCGGCGACTTGCTTGAGCATCAGCTGAATGCACCGGAGCGGGCCATCTCAACCTATCGGCGTGTTCTCGAGAAAAAGCCCGATCACCTAGGCGCTTTCTTTCGACTCCAGAGGGCAGCGCAACGCGCGGGCCAATTTGATGTCCTCGTTGAGGCCTATCTGGCCGAAGCCGGGGTCCAAACGAGCAAGGCGCAGCGGCTTTTCTTGCAGCATTCGGCCGCCCAGGTATGCGAAGAAAAACTGGCGGATCATGACCGAGCGCTCGTTCTCTACGAGCAGGTACTGAGCGAGGAGTCTCTGCGCAAAGAGACTCTGATGGCCCTGGCGCGGTACTATGAAAAGCACGGCCGAAGGAAGGATCAGCTCGATACTTTGGAGAAACTGCTCAAAGTCACGGCTGACCCCCACCGGCGTGCCCAAGAGCTCGTGCAAATGGGACGAGTCGCCGAGTTCTATCTTGCCGAAAATGAGCTTGCTCTGGGGTACTTCAAGCGTGCCTTCGAACTCGAACCACAGAATCGTTTGGCAAACGAAGCGGTCGCCCGCGTGCTGCACAAGACGAAGAAACTCGATGAACTCGCTGCCCATCTGGAGGAACAGCTCAAAGCGGTTGCCGATCCGTTAGAAAAGGCCAGCGGCTACGTGCAGCTCGGGGAGCTCTACGAATGGGGTCTATCGAGGCTGCCTCAGGCGCTCGGTGCCTACAATGCGGCCCTTTCCGAAGTCCCGGATCACGCGGGCGCCCATGCGGGTCAGGTTCGTGTGCTCGAGCAGCGCCCGGATCACGAAAAGACGGAAACGGCCCTCGAAAGCTGGAGCGCGGGAACGCGCGACCCGGCTCTTGCCCTTTGGGGGCGTTTGCGTTCGGCTGAACTGTCCGAAAGTCTTTCGAGCAAGGATGGTCAAGGCGGTGTCCGCTATGGAGAGCTGCTTGATGCGCAGTCCTCTCAGCCTCAGGCGGTGCTTTCCCTACTTCGCTCGCCTGGGGATGCGCCAGGAGAGGTCACGAAGAGGGCCCTTTCCTCGCTCAAGGATGTGGCAAGCCGGCACGCTCTCATGCGGGAACTTCTGCGTCTTTCGATGAATGAGACGGCCGATGAAAAGCTGGATGAGTTGGTCGGTGCCATTCTGAGTCTTACCGAACACGATCGTTTCGCCATGGCGGCTGCCGAGTTGGGCGCCCTCGCCCGAGGGGATGAACAGGCCTTGGCTCAAGTCGACCGCTGGATCGTAGCCGCTCTGTCCGTTTCGGAGGCCGGGTCGGCTCAACTTTTGGCTTCGTCGCATCGAACTCGGTTGGCCGAATACCTCGAGTCAAAGAACGCGGTGACAGCGCTTCAGTTGCTGACCGAAGCGCTGGGGCAAGATGGTGCCAATATTGGCGCAGCGAGGACGCTGACGCGTATTGCGGAAGTCGTGGATGACGCTGAACTTTTGGCTCAGTCAGCCGAGAGGGAAGCGAGCGTCGTGGTCGACAATCAGAGGGCTTGTCGCTTGCTGATTCGCGCCGCAGAGCTCCTCTCTCAAAAGCAGCAAGGCGGAAAAGCAGCCGAGCATTTGCGTAGGGCGCTGTCGATTTATCCCGATAGTGTCCGTGCGGCCAAGGCCCTGTATGACTTACTGGGTGCCGAGGGGAAGTATGTCGAGTTGGCCGCTGTATTGCGAGAAGCGGCCGAAAACAGTCGCAAGCCGAAGGTTGCCGTCGAGCACTGGATCTCGGTGGCCAAGATCGCTGCCGACAAACGCAACGATCTTGGAGAGGCCATCTTTGTCCTAGAGAAGTTGGAGAAAGGTAGGACGGGAAACCTGCATTCCTCCCTCGCCCTGGGAGATCTGTTCTTGCGCGATCGGCAGTGGGAAAAAGCCGTGGCCCAGATGCAGAAGTCGGTCACCTTGAACCCCGACTCGGCCACGCTTTTGACTTTGCGTTTGCGCCTTGCAGAAGTGTTCCATTCTCACTTGTCTCGCCTTGCCGACGCCTCTCGCGAATTGAAGGACGTGCTCAAGGTCAACCCTGAACACCAAGGCGCCCTTCGTCGTCTTTTGGCCATCCAAATGAAAGAAGGGGCAGGTTCTGCTCTCGAGACGGCGCAGCGATTGGTGGCTGTGTCGGTAGGGAAGGAAAGGGCCGAAGCCCTGCTCAGCCTGGGTCGCCTGCAAGTCGGGGTGCGCAAGCTGCCTGAGGCTGTCGGTTCGTTTTGTGAGGCGGTCGAACTGGTGGGGCTGCGTCCCGTCGACGCATCGGAGGAACTGCGTCGCATTCTGGGGAGCCCAGCTGGTTCCAAGATCGGTTGGAAGGGATACGAGCGCGCCCTTTATGCCTTCGCGAAGAAGGCCGAAAGCGGAGAGCATCAAGCTCGGGTTTTCCGTGAGCTGGGTCGAGTTTTGGCCTTGAGTGATGTGCCTCTTGCGATCGAAAAGTTGGCCGAAGGGTTGCGCCAAAACGAAGAAGATTTTGCGTTGCGCCGTCTGTATTCGGAGCTGCTCAAAGAGCAACAAAACTTCGAAGCTGCGCGCGACCAACTCCTGCTCCTCGTGCAGAAAGAACCGAGCAAGAGCGAGTGCTGGGACGACTTGGTTGTGGTTCAGGAGACTTTACTGGCCATCCAGGAAGCAGATATCGCTCGAGGTGCGCTTGTGGTTCTCGGCGGAGGAAGCGAACACCAGAAAACGACATGGCGCTCGAGAAGCCCGCGTTTCACTCAGGTGCCTGCCGGAGGAATCCACGCAGAAGTCTTGAACGAGTCCTTGCCCGAGGGGATCTCTCTTGACGCACTCTCGCTACTTGAAACTCTCGGCAACCTGGTGAGCAAGGTCTATCCCCCTCAGTTGGGCAGTTTGGGGGTGAACCCCAAAGCGAAGATTGGACCTCGAGGGAACCATCCTCTTCGCTCTGTGGTCGATCGGGCCAGCCACTGCTTGGGAGGACCGGAAGTCGATCTCTATGTTTCGGATTCTGCTCCCAGCGCGACCTTGGTTTTGACCGATCCCCTTGGCTTGGTTCTGCCCTCATCGATACAAAATCTCTCCGAGAGCGAGCAGCTTTTCGTCGTGACTCGTTTGCTCGTCAATGCTTCTCGCAGAGCTGAAGCGGTCGACGCGCTCAGCCTGGAGGAGCTGCGATTGTTGCTGGGAGCAGGAGCCCGCATCGCTGATCCGGCATCTCAAGTTGCGGACGTGGATGCGAACCAACTCGCTGATACGACTCGACGGCTGAGTAAGGCTCTTCCCTGGTTGTCGAAAGGGAGAATCGAGGACGCGGCGCGTCGCTATGCCGCAGCTCCAGAGTTGGATGTCGGGCGCCTTCGACGCACTCTTTCAGAGTCCGCCTACCGCGTCGCGCTGGTGTTCGCTGATGATCTGGGGATGGTCGAAAGGATGCTTTCGGGTCGAGCTGAAGTCTTGGGTCTTAGCGAACATCAAGGCCAACATCTGGCCCAGCGTTTGCTGGCCTTCTGGTCTTCTCCGCAGGCCTTCGAGATGAGGCGCAGTATAGGCATCATGCAGTGAGCGGAGGGCGGACCGAGGCCGTCCCTTGATCACCGGGCAATGACTGAGCCCGAGATCACTGGGCCTGCGAAGCCGTGCCGTCGACCGGCTCCGCGGGGGCGGGGCTTTTGACTTGATCTGATGCCATGGACTTGGGCGCGGTGGCTTCGGGCTCTTCGGGTTCTTTTTGGGAAGAGACCTCTCGAGCCTCGGGTTCGTTGATGCTCAGGCGCTCTACTGTCACTGGAGAAGCCTGGGGGAGAGGCTCTGAATAAACAGGGGTCGGCTCCGCAGGAGTCGGGGTGGCGTTGCAGGCGGCGCCTGCCAAGAGGGAGCCGAGGATGAACAAGAGGTGCCACGGCGTGTGTGGCGCCAGCGATGCGGGAGCAATTGACGACCGGTTGGTTGCTTCAGACTTCACCATGAGCCCAGGATAGCTTTGGGGGGCGTGGCTAGAAAGCGACTTTTTCCAACTGAACGGATCCTGTAATTCGGGCTGTATCATTGACCCAGTAGTCGAGCAGGCGAAGATGTTCTGCGATCACGTGTCCTGCCTCGTCCCGCGGTTTGACCTCGTATTCGAGCAAAGGAATCGCCAGTTTACCTCGCAGACGCACCTCAATTAGCTCAGGAACAGTATCGCGGTTGATTTCGCTTTCTCGATAGAAGAAGAGCAAGCGCACGGGAATTGTTCTCGTTACGGATAGGCGGCGGAGCGTGAGGGTGCCGACTACGGTTGCATCGACCAAACGCACCTGTTTGAACTCTTGGTGCGCCTCATCGACCTTGCGTACCGCTCCCGCGTTGGCTCGCGGATGAGACAAATCACGGGCGGACTCAATTGTGAAAACGGCCTTCGCATTGTGTTCTTGGTCGGCGACCTTCTCGCCCAACCCGAGCCAACGTTTGGCTTGGGTTGTCCAAGGCACGGCGAGTAGTTCCGCCTCCAGTTCGGGGCCGATTTTGCGTCGGCTCTTGAGTACCTTGCTCTGGTCCGGAGGCTGCGCCTGTTCGTCCAAGGCGAGCTGCCGCAAATCGACTGAAACTGAGCCAGAGACGAATTGGAGCTGGTCGAGGTCGAGGTGAACGGAACCGGAAAGTCCGCGCAGCGTTCCTGCTGGTTTCGTACGTTTGGTGGGAAGGGCCAGTCCGAGAGAACTCGCGGGTGAAACTCGAAATTCGACTCGGGCTGCCGGGGCTTGTTCTTTTCGCTCGTCCTTGAGCCACGGTTCGGTGGGCTCGGGTTGCGCCGGTTCTTTTTTATCGCACGAGATGAGCGGCAAGCTGAGGAGCAGCGTTGAAAGAATGAAAGCGGCGCGCTGGGGGGCTAAAATAGACACCATGGGTCGGACTGGGGCTCAAAGTAGCCAATGGATCGGAGTTCTACAAAGGGCTGGCCTGACCCGCGATTGAGAATATAGTCGGCGCCGTGGCATCTCCCGTAGAGTACAGTGCAGAATTTCGGTGTTTTCGCGGTTGCGCAGGTAGCTGGCCGGTCACCCAAGCCATCTATTCGTGCCCCACATGCGGGGGACTGTTGGAAGTGCATCACGACATGGATGCGCTCAAGAAGCGCAGCGGCCCGGCGTGGACCAAGCTTTTCGATGAGCGTTATCGCCACAATCGGTGGCCCTATGGTTCGGGTGTGTGGGGTAAACGCGAATGGGTGATGCCCTCGGTAGCGGATGAAGAAGTCGTTTCCATGTATGAAGGGGGGACGAACCTCTTCTGGGCGGATCGCTACGGCAAAGGCTTGGGCCTGGACGAGCTCTGGGTCAAACTCTGCGGGAACAGCCACAGCGGGTCTTTTAAAGATCTCGGGATGACCGTGCTGGTCTCGGTCGTGAACAAGGCGGTTCGCGAGGGCACCAAGATCAAAGCCGTCGCTTGTGCCTCGACAGGCGACACTTCGGCGGCACTAGCGGCCTACGGCGCCGCGGCCGGATTACCGGTGGTCGTTCTGCTGCCGCGCGGCAAGATCTCTACCGCCCAGCTCGTTCAGCCGTTGGCTCACGGAGCCATGGTCTTGGGTTTGGATACAGATTTTGATGGATGCATGGCGATTGTAAAACGCCTCGCCGAAGAAGGGTTGGTTTATCTAGCCAACTCGATGAATCCCCTTCGTCTGGAAGGCCAAAAGACGGTTGGCATCGAGATCGTCCAACAGTTCGGTTGGCAGGTGCCCGATTGGGTGATTCTACCTTCCGGCAACTTGGGTAACGCCTCGGCCCTCTATGCGGGCTTCAAGATGATGAAAGAACTAGGGGTGATTGACCGCTACCCCCGTCTCGTTGTTGCGCAGGCCGAGAACGCGAATCCCATGTATCTTGCCTGGAAGGCGGGCAAAACCGAGGTCGAGCCTGTCGCCGCCAAACCGACTCAGGCGACGGCGATCCAAATCGGCAATCCCGTCTCCGCGCCACGCGCGATGGCGGCACTCAACGCCATGGACGGCATTGTGGAACAAGCGAGCGAGCAAGAGCTTGCGGATGCCGCCGCTCGGGCAGACGCGACGGGCATGTACACCTGTCCTCATACGGCGGTTGGGCTTGCGGTCCTTGAGAAGCTTCGGGCCCGAAATACCATCAAGAGCGGGGAGAAGGTCGTTTGTATCTCGACGGCGAACGGTTTGAAGTTCACCGAGTTCAAAGTGAAGTACCACGAAGGACAGATTGAGGGGGTAAGCAGTACCCATCAAAACCAGGCCGTGATGCTGCCAGCTGATTATGGCAAGGTCGTGGACGCTCTGACTCAGCGTTTCGGTTGAGCACGACTTGCTCGGGCGCCGTTCGCATCGTTTTGCCCGAGCATCGCTTGGTTCATCGGGCGAGATGCTTCGAGTATGACTCACAAAAAGAAAAAGGCCGACGGGAGTCGGCCTTTTTCGTGCGTAAGAGCCGAGACGACTTAGAGCGCTTCCAGTTCGCGACGGCGGCGCCCAGCCATGAGGGCGGCTCCGCCGAGAAGCAGCACGAGTGCTGCGCTTCCTGAGGCCGGATCCAGCTCGGGAGTACTGACGCCCGAGGTGCGGATCAGGCTCGAAATACTGGCTACGATATCGGGGTAGGCGTCGTCGTGAGTACTGATGAAGAGCTTGAGTGAGCCATCTCCGTCGGAGAGCGAAAGCGATGCTGGGAGATCGTGAAAACCTTCGAAGTTGACGCCGTCCAACTGGAGTTCTGCTCGGACAAGGTGACCCGATTGCGAGTCGGTGTCGACGATAGTGAGCTCGTTCTCACCCCAGTAGTCGACGTTGAGGGTGGTGCTCACGGCGCTGGGATCGCTCAGCTGATCGATCGTCAGATCCAAAGAACTATCGACCATGCTGTTGCTGTTCTGCTCAAAGAAACCCCAGCTGAAGACGTCTGAGTCGTAACTGAATGAGCCGGTCAATTGAGACAGTCCATCAAGTCCAACGGTGGCGGGCTCGACTGAATCAGCCCAATTGATGTCAGCCACGAAGTCGTAGCTGACCAGTTCTGCCGATGCGACACTGCTCATGCCGAGCAATGCCAGACCTAGTCCTGCGCCGGTTGCTTTGCTGAGGATGCTGTTGATGCTCATGAAACGTTTTCCTTATGTGATGAAGTAGGGACGAAAGGTCTTCTTCGAGTGACTGTCTTGAATGTGATGTCTAGTGAGGTGGCAGAGAAGGTGAGTGTATCTGCGCCCCCCTATCGCACCTGGAGCGACATGTTGACGCTATGTGCGCGCGCTTTGGGCGTCAAGATGGAAAAGGTGGGGTGCTGCGCGGATTGCGGGCGATGATTCGAAGCTAAAATCCGGCTAGAGCGGCAAGTTCTTGTACAAAAGGGGGAGGGCGTTTAATTCTCCCTCCCTGTGGAATCGCACTAGTGCTGCGAGCGTTTCAATTTGAGCGCTTCTTGGTCAGTCAGCGTTGAGAGACGGCTCGGTTTTCAGGAAGGGTCGCGGCACAAATGGGAAGAGAAAAGTGCGGAGACAGAGAGGGGCGAGCGCGGTTTCGAAGCC
>JBNKYC010000008.1:0-4665 GCA_050300635.1 Polyangiaceae bacterium | reverse complement strand
GTGAAAACCATCAAGGCCGATTTGCACGGACGCTACGTGGCTCACCTCTTCTGCATGGCGGATGAAGTGAGCATCGACACCTGTTTCGAACTCGGCCTGCACGTCAACGACCTCATGGTGCGAGAAAAGCAAGCGCATGTCGTTGGCTGACGTGGACTGAATCCGCTCGCCCCTGTGGCAAGCTTCACCAGACGCGCACCTTGTGCGCCAGGGCGCTCGAATCGAGCGCGCCTGAGCGGGACTGACCTTTTCGTTTCACTAACGGAGCCCAGTTCGCCCTGTCACACAAGCTGCGCTGAGGAGGGCAAAGCTCGCCACAGGGGCGAGCGGCCTGCTCTCTCAACAAGGTATCCGTTATGTCATTGTATCTTCATTCTGCGCGTTCATCTCTCCTCGCCGCCCGCGCCCACGGCATGCGCTTTGCGCCTACCTCTTCTGAGGCGCTCTTGTGGTCGCGGTTGCGCGGTCGTCGGCTGGGGGTCACCTTTCGCCGTCAATTCGTCGTTGGGTCCAGCATCGTCGATTTCGCGGCGCCTGCGGCGTCGCTCGTCGTCGAGGTGGATGGGGATGCCTATCATGCAGCTCGGCGTTCGGCGGATGCGGCTCGTGATCGTCGGCTGGTGCGGGCGGGTTACACGGTGTTGCGCATTCCGGCCTCGGTCGTTGACCGGCGGTTGGATGATGCTGTGGTCATGGTGCGGGCGGCGCTGTCGGCCGGGTAGGGGGCTCGGCCTATTGGGGCCTGCGCCCGGTCGCTGGTGCAGCTGGCGGCCGGGCGTGTTGCGCTGCGTTGTCTTAGGAGCCGCGCTTCGGGGGGCGCCAGGCGTGACTTGTCGTCCGAGGGATGGGCTTGAGCTGGGTGATTTGTGGCTCCGCTTTTTGGGTCTCCTGCTTGGGATGGGAGGTGACTGAGCGCGTGGGGGCTCTTCCCGCCCGCCCCTCTCGGAGAGCGTTGGGGAGCTTGGATGCCCCTAGAACGGTCCTTGCCGTCTTTCTTGGAACGCTCATCTACTCCAAAATGGTCAAGAGGAACGGGCACTTTGATGTGTCGCGCCGATGGCGGTACTTGTAGTTTGTGCTGTAAGTTCGCAGCAGAATTTGTAGTTAGGGAGACAGCGAGGGGCACGAGACGCACAAGTTGACGATGACCACCAAACAACCCTCGACACGCCAATTTGTCCTAGTGGCCCAGGCCACTTCTGGAGTGACCCTCGGCGCTACAGAAGTCGAAGTGAACCAAGTTCCGGCCAACGGCAAGCTATTCTCCGTCCGAATCGGTACGCGCCAACAAAAGCTGGCGGGTTCAGGTCCGCCGATCCCAACTGGATTGCAAGCGACGATCGTCGGAACGTCTGGTTCGATCGAAGATATGCTGGAGAATGGGATCGTCGCAGTCAATCAGGTTGCGCCCTTCCTCGCATTCCTGGGCAACTCGGCCGTCGACGACTTCATGCCCGAGGTCGCGTGGGACGCTAGCCCTGACCTTCTGGAACGGGAGTACTTCCAACTATTCATCCCGGCCACGCTTCCCTCATTGGTGAGACCCCGCCCGATATCTGCCGACGACGTTCTCGCCATCATCTCTATGACCTTGCGACACCCCAGATCTGACCGCATTAGGCGAGCAATCGGGCAGTACTATCGCGCGTTGGAGAATTGGCAACCTGGCAGTGAAACAATCGCGGTGACCAGCCTGTGGACCGCGGCCGAAATCCTCACCCCGCTTGTGAGATCGCGAGTTCAAAACCGTTGGAACTGCGGATCACCTGCCGACCTCGCCACGTCACTTGGCCTAGACCTAAAGGTACTAGATTCTGAAATTCGGCGTCTGAGCATCATCGGGCCCGACCTCTATTCGGATGCAAAGTCGGCAAGCGATGGTTTCGAGCACGGCTTCCTGGATTTCGCCCGAGTAATGGAGAAAGCGGCTCCGATAAGAGACGCGCTGGCTCGCCGAATTCGGCAAGTTATCCTCGATGAAATAAATCTCGGAAGTAGCGGACGCAGCAAGCTTCGCGCGACCCCGTACGACCGTCCAGGCTGCACCGTTGAGCACAAGACGGTTCGGGCTCGAATTGTTGATCCGAAAGGCAGGTACGCTGTCCCTCCGAAGCTTCGTCCGTACTTGCGCTGGGAGGAAAAGTGGACAGGAGCCCGTGCGTCGGAAGATGGGCCGACGACTCTACGGAGACAAGACACCTTTCTTCCCGAGTTAGATCCGAGCGCGAAAATGAAGGACATTCGAGTTCAGATCATGGCTGGGCAGGAAGGGTATGTACATGACCCCCCAGCGGGTGATCCCGATGGAAGCACACAGGAGTCGACCACCGTTTAGATGGTGGGCCCTACCGAAATGCTGACATTGCTCCCTAACGAGTAATTGCGTCTGACCGCATACGGCTAGGCTTGCGCTCCGACGCTAGGCCGACGGCCCGCACTCTTTCCCCTTTGGGGAAGCGGGCCTATTGTTTGTTCGGCCAGGGTTTGATGCGGCAGCCGAATTACGAGATGTTCGGCAGCCTTGGTCGCTTGCCCTGGGATTCATGACTGATGAGCACGTTCTGAAACGGGGTTTGGCTTGGCCCGCGACGGAGACGCAGTGCAACGTCGAAATGTTTGGATGATTGGGTGTTTCGCGCGCGACCATGACAGCGAACTCCGTGCGACGTCCAAGAGTACTCGCCGTCATCCATTTCGGACCTGTTGCGGCCATGTTATGTGTTGCCACGGAGGACAATCACACGTGATGGAGCGAGAACTAAAACAGCTGCAGCGTCGCGCAGGGCTCACAGCCCTACTGCTCACTCAGACGGGGTGCGTTGGTTTCGCGACAACTGCGACCAATGCTGTCTATCTAGTGGGTGGAGTGGCGTTCCTGCTCGTTTACCTAGGCGGGAAGATGATTGAGGATGAGGGTCAAAGGACCGTTGGATGGATCCTGAGGATCGTAGGGCTGTTACTGTTCGTCCTGGCATAGCTGCCCAAGTGTGCACGCCTAGCCAACGATAACGAGTAGCCTGTTGAATCTCGTCTCCTTTTCGCGCGCTCGTATAGACGGCGTTTTGGTCTCACTATGCTTCGAGATTGCATGCATCCCGTCGCGGGCCCCTATCGTGTCGGGGAAGCTGTGATTTTGGACCTCAGGCCTCATGGTGCTCGGCGTCTTGCTTCGGCCAGCGCACTTGCGATTGACGGCCGGCGCTTTGGGGTGTTCGTGGTTCGCTTGAGCAACCCCGACGGACGTAGCACTCAAGGCACAAGCGCCTGTTTCAACGATTGACAGCAATCCTTGCTTGCATCTCGCCTGGCTTCGCGCGCTGAGCCTCTTCGATCAGCTAACGCTGCCGAACTCAGGCCCTGAGGGGGACCGTCAAGTAGAAATCGCATATTCTTGATCTCCGGTGATGAGTGGTGCGTTGCGGTTTTTCAGGTGTTTGAGATAGCGGGACTCGTCGTAGGTGGTGCCTTCTTGCCAGCAGCGAAAGAGGATGCGGACCCACTTGAAAGCGAGGGCCCGGAGAGCTGTTTGATGGGTGGCCCCATGAGCGCGCGCTCGCTTGTAGAACTCCCCTGCCCAGTAGGAGCGAGGGATGGTGAGCGCTGCCCATTCGACGAATGTCTGGCGGAGAAACTTTGTAGACTTGAAACGCCAATGAATCCAACTCTGCTTGCCACTGCGCTCGGTGACTGGCGCCACTCCGCCGTATCTCTGGACTTCGCTGGCGCTCTTGAATCGCTCGCGGTCCTCGCCAAAAGCGACGAGCAGTCGCGGTGCGTAGACAGCCGCCGCACTGGGGAAGCTGCGGAAGATTTTGAAATCCGTAAGCTTGGGGGCCACTGATGCGATTTCCTTGTCGTAGGTATCGATGGCCGCAAGCAATGCCTTGAGCTGCGGGATGAGAGACACGACCATGAGACGGTCTGGCGTAATGTCACCTAAGTCCTTGGTGAGTGGAGTCGCCGCCTTTATCTTGCAAATGCGAGCTTCGATTCGCTCGGCGTGACGGACGTTGTGGTCGTGAAAGAAACGTTCAAGGGTCGTTTTCCGTGCCTTGCGTGCTAGCTCCATTGTCGGCCAGCGCTCGATAAAATCGCAGAAGACTTTCGTATCCTTGTCCTGAAACCAGTCCAAAACGTGCGGATAATAAGCCTTGAGCGACGCGATGAGGCGATTGGTAATGCGGACGCGGTCCTGAACAAGGCGCCGCCGGTCCTTCACAAGACGAGTCAGCGAGCGCATCGCTACGCTCTGCGGGCGAAGGGGCCTCAGCTTGTCGCGGTGCCTGAGCAGCACGTCGAGCGCCAGCTGTGCATCCGTCGGATCGTCTTTCGCCCCACTTGGGCTCCATGCCTGGCGGTAGCGCGCGAGTGACTGCGGATTGACGGGAAAGAGCACGAAGACGTCATGTGCGAGTAGCGCGGAGACGATAGGTCCTCGCCAAGTCTCGAGGCAGACGGCGATAGCGCCACCTCCAAACCTCTCCCGTAGCCCATTTGCCCAGGACGTCAGAGCCTCTGGCGAGTGCTCAACCACCGAAAGCTCCAGCTTGTCCGAGTTGGCAGCTTTTAGGCAGACGTCATGCTTCTTGTCGCCCCAATCGATACCGATGAATGCAGCGAACTCTTTCTCGCGCACTGCTATTTCTTTCACAGTTTCCTCCCGTC
>JBNKYC010000007.1:0-160859 GCA_050300635.1 Polyangiaceae bacterium | reverse complement strand
TCGTGCTGATGATCGAACCGACTCATGGCGCGACATGCGATGAGCGATGCACAATGGGAGAGGATTCGACACGTGATCCCCGAGGCGAGAACAGGTCCAGTTTCGAAGCGCGGTGATCGGTTGTTCATCGACGCTGTGCTCTATCGCGCGAAAACGGGAATCCCCTGGCGCGATCTGCCGGAACGCTTCGGTCCTTGGAAAACCGTCTACAATCGTTTCGACAACTGGGCTTCTGCGGGAGTCTTTGAGAAAATCTTCAAAGCTCTTCGAGAAGGGGATGAGCCAGAAGGCTCCATCGTCGACGGCTCAGCCGTTCGCGCCCATCAAGATGCGGCGGGCGGAAAAGGGGGATCGAGAGAAACGCTCTTGGCCGCTCTCGAGGAGGCGTTTCAACCAAAGTGCTTCCAATACCTTGCGAGCCTTCTCTCCGTACTTGGTGAAGTAGTTGCGCTTCGAGAATCCCACCCTCGGGTCGGAGCAGGTCACCAAGAAGCTTTGCCAGGGCCATTCGATGTCTACAGGCAGTTCGCCTGGGAACTCTGAGAGAATGAAGAAGTACGAGCAGCTTCTCGCGAAGAACCTCCACGAGATGGCGGAAAGCTGGGCGATGGCCAAGCAGTTCCGGGCGTTCCTAGCTGAATGTCAAACACGACTGCCCGATGAGCCCGTCACGCAGGAATGGCTGGCGGCATGCCGGCATTACGCCGAGCAGTACGACCCCTTCAACTTGAGAATTACGAAGGATCCTCCATAAGGACCCCATGCCCCACTACCCAGCTATTACCGACGCTGAGGAAGGCCAGCGTCCCGATACGTCCCGATATGTCCAATTCTCGAACTGAACAAAACCAAAAGCCCAGCGTCTTCTTGGCAGAAAACACTGGGCTTTATGGGAGGCGAGGATCGGATTCGAACCGACGTGTGACGGTTTTGCAAACCGTTGCCTAACCGCTTGGCTACCTCGCCGGCGGGGGGCGAAACCTGGCATGGTGATGCGAACGAATCAAGAGGGAATCTCTTGGGGCTGATAAGACCTGCTCCCAGACTGCCTGTGCTCGATCCACGCTTCCTGAAGGGGTAAAAAAACCAGTATTTGTCGAATATTTTCGCTTGGGTGGCATGACTTTCTCGTCTACGAACCGGCCAACGAAAATCGGTAGGATAAGTCCCCCGGAAAGCCCACCCGGCAAATCCAGGGAAATTTGCCTGATTGCTCAAACCTCAGGTCACCGATCCGTTCAGACAGATGGCTCCCCCACTTTGCGCTGCTAGTAAAACAAACGACAAAGGAGCCCGCGCTGGCTAGGATTGGCTTCCAGCCGGGGCAGATCAATAACTGAAACGACCCCGGCGGCGACCAGACTCGCCTCCCCTCCCTTCCCCTTGCACCCCATGGTTGCGTCACACCAAACCTCAGACCTAACTGCCGGCCGGCTGCTCGCCGGTAAGTATCGCCTGCAAGCCGAGATCGGCCGTGGTGCGATGGGAACCGTTTGGCGCGCCACGAACGAAAACCTGGACCAAGCGGTCGCGATCAAAATCATCTCTCCCGAGCACGCCGGGTCTCAAGAGCTCCGGGAGCGTTTCGAGACAGAGGCGCGCGCGGCCGCCAAGCTCAATTCGCGCTTCGTGGTCAGCGTCTACGACAACGGCATTACCGAGTCGGGCCTTCCCTTCATCGTGATGGAGCTCCTCAACGGAGAAAGCCTTGAAGAGCGCGTCATTCGCGACGGTCCACTCCCAATCCCCGAGGTCACGCGCATCGCGCGCCACCTCGCGCGCGCTTTGAGCAAGGCTCACGCCCAAGGCATCATACATCGCGATCTCAAACCGGCTAATATATTCCTTACGCATAGCGACGCCGAAGAGGACGAAGGTGACTGGACGGCCAAGATCCTTGATTTCGGGATCGCCAAAATGGACGACTACCGAGAGCGTGCAGCCACGACGCAAACCGGGACCGTGCTCGGCACCCCTCTGTTTATGGCTCCAGAGCAGGTCCGCGGAGCCAACATGGTTGATGCGCGAGCCGACCTCTATTCCTTTGGTATGGTGGTCTTCAACATGCTGACAGCTGCCTTCGCCTTCGAAGGTCAGTCTTTTGGCGATCTCCTTGTATCTATCTGTGTCGAGCCGCTTCCGGATATCCGCCGCTTCGCACCGCAGCTGCCGCCGGCGATGAGCCCCTGGTTCCAAAGAGCATGCGCCCGCGAACCGGCTGATCGCTTCGAGTCTGCAGAAGATCTTCTGAACGACCTTCAGGTGGCTCTGGGACACGCTCCATCGGCCGGCACAGTCACCTCGCATGCTTCTTCTCCCTGGGCGCTCCCACCCACTCCGCCTCCTCCGCCTGGCGCCCAATGGTCAGAAGCCCGCGCTTCGGCGACTCCGCATCTGGAAAGTGCAGGTGCTTCGGCGGTCACCGTTCACGAGGCCCCCAAGCGTTCCAGGAACCTGCTTGTCGCGGCGCTCGTCCTGTTCGGTCTAGGTGGAGCAAGCGCTATCGGTCTGGGTCTGTCCTCAAACGAACCGAAGAGCGCTCAACAACCAGCTATCCTGGAAATTCCCGAACCAGTTCAGGAGTCGACCGCGCAGGGCGCATCCGACACCCGCGAACAGACCGGTCGAAAGGAAGCGGAAGCACCTCCTCTCGAACTCGATTCCCTCCCCGTCGAAGACGAAAAGAAGAAGGTACGGCCCAAGTTTCGTCCCCGCTACTACCCCAAACCCAAGGCTTCGCCCGCGCCTCGCCCAGCTCCGGGTACCCCTGATCTCGGATTTTGAGCCCTCTTCGTTAAGTAGAGACGTTGTCTCCCCTGGAGCTCAGCACTAGTGTCCAAAGTACGGCCACCCGACTCCGAGGGACCGCCTTGTTCATGAATTTTCAGCGCCCGACTCGAACCACCCTCGCCGCTCTGTCCCTTGCGGCCGTCTGCACCTGCAATCTCGCTTGGGCTCAGTCGAGTGGGGACGCAACAGCCGAAGAAAAGGCGGCCGCCCGTGAACTGGCAATTCAGGGTGTCCAACTAGCTCAAGCCGGCAAATGCGCCCAGGCGATCGACCCACTGGCGCGCGCAGAGCAGCTCTTTCACGCCCCCACGATTCTCGCCTGGATCGGCGACTGTCAGATCCAGACAGGGAAACTCGTAGAAGGTACCGAAACCCTACGCGAGGTAGTCCGCGAGCAACTTGCAGAAGACGCACCCGACGCATTCGTCGATGCCCAGAAGCGCGCCCAGGCTCTCATCGAACAAACGGCGCCACGCATTGGAAAGCTCAACGTATCGGTGACCACCGCGGATGGCCCCCTCGAGAACGCCGGCCAGTTGGCCGTCATGATCGACGACTCTCAACTAGCGCTGGCGCTGGTTGGCGCGCCAAGACCCACCGACCCGGGAAAGCATTCGATCACCGTGAGTTTGCCGGGCTACCGGCGCGAAAAAGTAGAACTCGTGCTCAACGAGGGAGAAACTCTCCCGGTCACGATTACGCTCAAGCGCGTCGGAAGTGCTTCCGCTTCGACTTCGACTTCGGCTTCGACTCATGACGGCTCGGTTGATTTCTCGTCATCACCTAGCCCATCCGCGGACAACAACCCGCTGGGCTGGGCTTTGATCGGAGGAGGCGCAGCCTTCCTCGCCGGGGGCGGAGCTCTCGGTTACGTTGCCCTGAAAAAAAAGAACGATCTCGACTGTCCCACGCCTCAGACCTGCCCCAAGTCCGAGGAAGGTCAGCTGCACGATGCTCGACTCATGGCGACCCTGTCGACCATTTCGTTCGGCATAGGCGGAGCGGGAGTCGTCGGAGGAATCGTCGTTCTTCTGCTCAACAAGAACAAGAGCTCTGCCGCAGACGAAGCCTTCCTTCAACCCGCGCCCGGGATCGAAGTTCGTCCAGAAGTCGGCTGGGCCAATATCGGTTTGAGCGGCAGGTTCTAGAGGCGGGCTTACTTCTTGGACGAACCAGTGTCCTCATCCTCCGCAAGGTAACTGAGGATTGCGTCGTCGAGCGACTTTTCGTCGATACCCACTTCGCCAAAGATGCTTGCGCTATTGGGCGGCGGAACGGAGAAAATCGAAGCGGGACGCGACGGAGCATAGGGTTTTGCTCCAGGGGACGGCGAGGCTCCTTGGGTACCATCGGCTTGAGCTGCGACCTCTGGCTCCACAACTTTGAGCTTAGAGGCTGAGGCGGCTTGCTCGTCCTGACCAGTCGGCTCGCGCTCTTCGGGTTTGGTTCCCTTCCGCCCTATGCCCGCCTGGGTCTGGACCTCAGTAAGAAACTGCTCGGAAAGTGGCTTCAAAGCCATACCAGCTTTTGTGACCGGGTCGCCGTCATCAAAACCGATGAGTTCGTCGAGTTCGCCGGAGCGCAGCGCCACGAACATCGCCTTGTGCTGCTCCTTCATCATGTTCTTCACGACAACGGCCATATCCTCGCGCTCGAGGTGTTCCGAGTAGTCGGTACGGGTGGATTTGACGATCCGACCGCCGTCCGCAAACAGATGGGTCATAATCCGCGGGCTGGCCATGCCCGAGTCTTCGGTCTGAATGTGGAAGATTCGTCCTCGGTGGCGAACGTTGTTGTTGTATCCAAGAAGAGGGGGGGGAGGCATTAGACTTGCGAAAACGGGCCGCTGGTTCATCGTATCACGCCTAGGCACGATGCGAAGGGAATCAACCGAATGACTGATCAGTGAGTATTAGGCACGAAGATATCGAAACGGAATAAAGCGCGGCGCTACCACGAAAATAAACTTCATTATCCTACCTGCACGAAAGTAGTCCGACTCAATGGCCGCCTTCATCTAAACGACGCATTCCTTCCAGCAGTAAGCCTTCCGGCGAGCCTTGAATCACCTGGGATTCGGCCCGGAAGTTGGGGTCCAGGGCAAAAGTGCCGGATTGCAGGCCGAGCATCGAGTAGAAAGCTTCCTCACCGCGCAAGTTCATCCAGAGCGCATTGAAGATCATTCCGTCGACGAAATGAATTTCTCCTTGTTCTTGGCCTGATCGAATCTTCAGCGAACCGGTCTTTCTACCGTGCCAAAGTACCTGCACCATGTCGGGCAGGCCCATCTCTGTAAGTGATCCAGAAACGCCCCGCGAAGCACCACCGCCAGCGGTCGCCTCTCGCTCTATGATCTGTTTGAGTTTGGCGACAAGTAGATCGGCAGCGATGGGCTTCTGCATGTAATCAGCAGCTCCCAGTTCAAAAGCGCGGCGTGCATCTGCACTGCCACTGCGGGAGGTAACGAAAATCCAGGGGATTTTCTTTCCCCAATCGTGCTTACGCACCTCACTGAGCAAAGCGAAGCCATCGAGACCGGGACCCAAGTCAATTTCACCAACGGCTAACTCGAACTCCCCGGACTGGAGATACTTCAGCGCCTGCTCCGCAGAGTGAGCTTGCTGCACCTCGAATCCTTGCTCAACCATGCGCAACTCGAGCACTGTCGTCTCTTCGGGGTCAGGATCCACCACCAAAGCCCGATGCCGGTTCGCCAAGAGTCGGGCTTTGAGGTCTTCCCCGGTAACGGTGTGCTTAAAGAGGTCGACAAGGTTCGGATCGAAAATCGAGCCTCGATAGCGAGCCAGAACTTCACAAGCTTCAACCGGACGCAAGCGTTTACGAAAAGGATTGCGCGGATTCTGGGTGAGGTCGGCATAGGTATCTGCAATGGCGAGGATTCGGGCACCGAGGGGAATGTCCTTACCCTTGACGCCTGCAGGAAACCCCTGTCCGTCAAAGCGCTCATACATGCACTCGACCGCCGACTCGGTATCGGGAGCCAAACCAACGGCCTCCATCAGACGAGTCGGTGAAGTGAGAGTCTTGCGAGCCTGAGTCGCATGCCCTTCATATTCCGCCACGTTGAGGGCAGTTAAGTGATAAGCGCCAGCCTTGCCCAAATCGTGCAAAAATGCGGCTACTTGTAGACCACTCAGCTGAGGGCCGCTCAGTCCAATGCGCTCGGCAAGCTTCTTGATTAAGCGGGATACCTGGGCCGAGTGACCGCGCAGATCTTGACGAGAATTTTCGATCAAGCTGACCAGCACGTTGAGCGTTTCGAGGTAGCCTTGATCGCTGAGAGCCTTCTTCTTGGAGTCCCCCCCAGAGCGCAGTTCATCCTCGCTCAGTACACGCTCACGAGGACGATCTTCACGAGCTAACGCTACGCTCATACTTTCGTCACTGACCAGGTTTCTCTCGAACACATCCAGCATGCTCGTAAACTGAGCATGCGCTGCGCGGTCGAGGTTGGCGAAAGCATGGATATCCCCAGAATAAGCCTTTGCTACAGCCGCTTTGACGGCGCGGGGACGAGCCACAAAGGTTCGAATCTGCTTCACACCCGATACCAGCTTGATCTCGTCAATCGCCTGTTCGTTGTTGGGGTCGGCGGTAACGATGCTGAGCACCCCCGCCGCCTTATCAAAAAGAACAGGAAAGACGCCATGAGCGACAGCTAGCTTCTTGGGAACCTTTTCCAAGGTTCCCCGGTCGATATCCGCCTTGGAAAGCTTCTCGGTCGAAACGAAACGAGTCCGATAGACACTAGCCAGGTACTTGAGCAGAGCCGCCTCGGTGACCATGTTGCTGTCGATCAAGGCCTCTTCCAATCGATCCCCAAAGGCCTGCACGTGATTGAGCGTCGCCTCACGTTGTTCGGCGGATATCAGCCCATCGGTGACCATCCGGTCGAGCAACTTCTGATTCAGTGGAGCATTCATAATGGATGCGAAACCCTGCGCCCGTCGGCAAAGGGAAGGCGTCCCTTGTGGACCCCTTTCATCGGCGTAGGCGGGGGAAATCCTAGGCCCATTTCAGCTCTGTGGCGAGCCAAGAGCAGGACGATTTCCCCATGATTTTAGAGGGCTTACGGCTCCGAGGTGGGCGTATTCCCCACCCGACCCACTCGAAAAAAACCGAGTTCGTTTCAATGTTTCGGCATGCCAAGGGCCCAAATCCGGCCCTGTGGCCAATTTACACGCCCGCAAAAAAAGTGGGCAAACTTGACGCTCCCGCTATCTGCAGCTAATTCAGCGACCCCCTTTCGGAAGGGAGTTGTGGTCGGACGACCGCATCGCCTCACCGGGGGAGACCCACTCAGCGGGCAGGTCGACTACGGCTGCGCTCCTGGGACCGGGGCCCGAGCCAACAGAGCCTTCTTGTCTCTTTCGAACAGTTCTCTTTCGAACTCCGGCAGAACCTCTGCCCGAAAGAACACAAAAAGGCCGCTTGGTGGGGACCCTTTCATCTCAAACCAGCCCATCAGATGGGCCACACTCAAGGACCCCAACACATGCGTACCTACAACGCAAAACCCGCCGAAGCTCTCGCAGCTCGCAAATGGTGGGTTGTCGACGCCGAAGGCCAGCCCCTCGGTCGCGTCGCCAGCAAAGTCGCCACCATCTTGCGCGGCAAGCACAAGCCCACCTTCACCCCCCACGTCGACACCGGCGACTTCGTCGTTGTGATCAATGCGGCCAAGGTCAAGGCAACGGGCAACAAGCTCGATCAAAAGAACTACTACACCCACTCGGGTTATATTGGTCACCTCAAGTCGACCACTCTGCGCGACGCTTTGGACCGCAACCCTGAGATGCCGATCAAGCACGCCGTTAAGGGCATGCTCCCCAAGAACATTCTCGGCCGTCAGCTCATCAAGAAGCTGAAGGTTTACGCAGGCAGCGAGCATCCGCACGCAGCTCAACAACCCGAGCAGCTTTCGCTCTAAGTCCAGGCAGGTTTAAGGAATAACAAATGACTGAAGCAGCAACCTACGCCACCGGCAAGCGCAAGACCGCAGTGGCTCGAGTTTGGATTACTCCTGGCAGCGGCCAGCACACCGTCAATCGTCGTCCGATCGACGACTACTTTGAGCGTGAGACCTCTGTGATGATCGCCCGTCAGTCCCTTGAGCTTCTCGAGCTCGGTGACAAGTACGACGTCAAGGCATTCGTCGCAGGCGGCGGACACAGCGCCCAGGCCGAAGCCGTACGCCATGGCGTCGCACGCGCCCTCGTGGCCGAGGACGAGGAGCGTCGCAAAGCGCTCAAGCGCGCCGGTCACCTGACCCGAAACAGCCGCAAGAAAGAGCGTAAGAAGCCCGGTCAGCCGGCAGCTCGTAAGAAGTTCCAGTTCAGCAAGCGCTAAACCAGAGCTTTTTCCATCCAGAGGCGCGCGGCGAGGGATACCCGGTCGCGCGTCTTCTTTTTTGTTTCGATTTTTGGGGGGCATCCATCATGTTGTCAGAGCCCGGTCGACTTGCACCAAGCCGCAAGCCCACCCTACGCTGGGCTCTCCCCCTACCTCTGCTAACGCTCGAAGCGTCTCATTTCCTCAAACCTCGAGCGCTCTTCCCTTGCCCATCAAAAGACCATGACATTACGTGTTGGAATCCTCGGAGCCGCCGGATACACCGGCGCAGAACTCATTCGACTCATCGATCTCCACCCCGAGCTTGAGCTATCCTGGCTCGCGGCCAAAGACAACGCCGGACAGAAACTCGCTCAGGTTCTCCCCTTCACCCAAGGCGTGTCAGGAATTGGCGATCGGGACATCGAAGCCTTCGCGCCTGGGGACGCAAAAGGGGTCGCCTCCCGCGTCGACGTTGTCTTCACGGCCCTCCCCCATGCCGCCAGCGCGCGCTTGGGGGGAGCACTACTGGATGCCGGCGTACAGGTCGTGGATCTGTCGGCTGACTTCCGCTTGCGCGACCTGAGCGTCTATGAGGCTTGGTACGGCCCCCATCCCAGGCCGGAACTCATCGAACGCGCCGTCTACGGTCTAGTTGAACTCTACCGAGAGCAACTCAAAGGAGCTCAGCTCATCGCTGGACCGGGCTGTTACCCCACAAGCGCCCTTCTGCCCCTCGTCCCACTCTTTCGAGAAGGCCTAGTCGAACTTGGGCGTCCGATCATTGTCGACAGCAAGACGGGGGTGAGCGGAGCGGGTCGAAAGCCGCTCCCCAATACGACCCTCGCCGAAGCAGCCGAAGGAATTCGTCCCTACAAGATCGTCGGAGCTCACCGTCACACCCCCGAGATGGAACAAGAGCTCCAGGCTGCCTGTGGACAAGACGTAAAAGTCCTCTTCACTCCGCAGCTTGCTCCGATGATCCGAGGCATTCTCAGCACTTGTTATGTTTCGCTCAAGCCGGGCGTCGAGGTGGAGCACTGCTATGAGGCGGCTCATCAGCACATCTCAGGTGAGCTGATCTCATTGCTCCCTCACGGTCAGTTGCCCGACACGCTGAACGTGCGCGGCAGTGGTCGCGCGCAAGTCGCCTACGCCTATGACAAGCGGACGGACATCTTGCTTTCGATGTGCAGTATCGACAACCTCGCCCGAGGCGCGTCGTCTCAGGCGGTGGCAGCCCTCAATGTCTCGCGCGGCTTCAAAGAAACCGCAGGGATCCCCCGTTTGGCTCAGTTTCCTTAAACGAAAGCGGATTTCCGCCTCGGTTTCGAAGAGACGGCCTGGGCGTTTCTCGGATAGCGCCCGCTCGCTCGAGCTTTCAGTCGACCCCCTTTTTCCGCTCCGGCGGACAGACGTCCGCTTGTTTCGACTTTCGAGCGAAGTAAAGCCGATACAACTCGGCCCGGATTTCAGATTTGAAAGCTGGAAGTTTTCTTAGGCGTAGGCGAGGCCCATCGCGATCGAATTGCCCCGGAATCCGAGCTGTTGCTGGACACTCGATTGGATCGATGAACAACTCGTTAGTCGAGACGCGCGTGGTGCGAGCACACACGAATACATCCACGTAGACAAAACTGTCTTCTTCCTCGCCGGACACCTGTCTCACGTGAGCGCGTCCTTGGTCCTCAGTTGAGTCCCAAAATGAGTCTCGAATCGCAACAGATTTTTCTGGCTCCTTTCGCAACATTGAGTTCAGCCCCTTGCGATCCCGTCCTGAACGTGGAAATGATGAACGTTCCCCATGCCCTCTCCCTTCCGATTGAAAAGCGAATACCAGCCTAAAGGTGATCAACCCGCAGCTATCGAGAAGCTCGTTGCGGGACTGGAGTCCGGTGAAAAATACCAGACCCTCCTCGGCATCACCGGAAGCGGTAAGACCTTCACCATCGCCAACGTGATCCAGCGCATCGGCAAGCCGACGCTGATCATGGCTCCCAATAAGACTTTGGCCGCCCAGCTCTACGGGGAAATGAGAGAGCTGTTTCCCGCCAACGCCGTTGCCTACTTCGTCAGCTATTACGACTACTACCAGCCGGAAGCCTATCTACCGACGAGCGATACCTTCATCGAGAAAGACGCGATCGTCAATGATCAGATCGATCGCATGAGGCACGCTGCCACCCACGCCCTCTTGTCGCGCTCGGATACGATTATCGTAGCCAGTGTCAGCTGCATCTATGGCATCGGCTCGAGCGAGTCCTACGAAGGACTTCAGATCAACCTCACCAAAGGTGAAGAGTTCGCACGGGATGCGCTGTTGCTCAAATTGGTCGACATCCAATACGAAAGAAACGACGTCGACTTTCATCGTGGCACCTTTCGAGTGCGGGGCGATGTGGTCGAAATCTTCCCTGCCTACGAGGAGAACCTGGCGATTCGCGTCGAGTTCTTCGGAGACGAGATCGACGAAATCAGCGAGGTCGATCCCTTGCGCGGCAAGGTGCTCAAACGCATCAACAAGTATTCGATCTATCCCGGCTCTCACTACGTCACGCCCAAAGAACACCTCGGAAAGGCGATCGACCGCATCCGCGAAGAACTGCGTGAACGGATGGAGTTCTTCGATCGCGAAGGACGATTCTTGGAAAAGCAGCGCATCGCTCAACGCACTTCTTACGATTTGGAGATGCTCGAGCAGATGGGCTTCGTCCAAGGAATCGAAAACTACTCACGTCATCTTTCGGAGCGCAAAGCCGGCGAGCCCGCGCCCACATTAATTGACTACTTCCCGGACGACTTCCTCCTGATCATGGACGAATCGCACCAGACCGTGCCCCAGGTGGCGGCCATGTACAGGGGAGATCGAGCCCGAAAAGAAAACTTAGTCGAGTACGGCTTTCGACTGCCTAGCGCGATGGACAACCGCCCCCTGCAGTTTCACGAGTTCGAAAAGTACATGAGCAATACCGTGTTCGTGTCAGCCACTCCGGGCGAGTTCGAGCTGGAAAAGAGTGGCGAGAACACCGTTGAGCAACTGATTCGCCCCACAGGTCTGCTGGACCCAGAAATCGAGGTCCGCCCCGTCGACGGTCAGATCGACGATCTCTTGGGAGAGATTCACAAACGCGTTGCCGTCGACGAACGTGTCTTGGTCACCACCCTGACCAAGCGCATGGCGGAGGATCTAACCGAGTACTACACAGAGCTCGGCATCAAGGTGCGCTACTTGCACTCAGACATCGATACGATGGAACGCGTGGAGATCCTCAAGGACTTACGCGCCGGCGAGTTCGATGTCCTGGTAGGCATCAACTTGCTTAGAGAGGGCCTCGATCTCCCGGAAGTCAGTCTGGTGGCGATCTTGGACGCTGACAAAGAAGGTTTTTTGCGTAGCCCACGCGCGCTCATTCAGACCATTGGTCGCGCAGCGCGTAACGCCAATGGTCGCGTGTTCATGTACGGCGACCGCATCACCAAGGCAATGGACTACGCGATTTCAGAAACTAACCGTCGCCGGGCCATTCAAGAAGAATACAACACCAAGCACGGCATCAGTCCGATGACGGTCAAACGTACCATCAAGGACATGAGCGCCGCTGGCGGCGAGGCGGACTACTACTCGGTGCCCAAGCCCAAGAAGGACGAGAAGAAGGTCACGACCAAGAAGGGCAAGGCAGCTACAGCAGAAAGCAAACCAGCGCGTCCCAGTCTGCCCCCCGCGTCGACGCGCCCCTCTGCCCCTTCGCTCCCCCCAGAGGAGCTAGCAGAAAAGGTGGAAGAGCTGCGTAGCCTGATGTTTGCTGCTGCCGAAAACCTCGAGTTCGAAACGGCGGCCCGACTACGCGACCAACTCAATCGGCTGCAAGAGGGAGAGAAGCGGCCCACCGATGCTCCCCCTCCCCCCGAGACCAGCCCCCGGGGCGGAAGCGGACGGCGTTCCAGTCGACCCACTACCAAAAAGTCGGGTGCTCAACGCAAGCCGACCGCCCGAGCCAAACGCTCAGATATCCCCGATAGTTCCACGGGGTGAGCCTCAGACCAGCTCGCCTCGGCCGCTGTTCTTCAATTCGTCGACGACGGCTCGCACATCCTGGCTGCGTTCGCGCGGTAAGACCAAGAGAGCATCGTCGGTTTCGATCACGCAAAGATCGCTGACGCCGACCAAAGCGATCACCCTCTTGCCCTCGGCCTTGCGCAGGTCTTGGACCAGGTTGCGCTCGGCGTCGACTAAGACGGTCGAACTGGGAGTCACGTTGCCGCGCTCGTCTTTTTCGGCCAACTCCCAGGCGCTTTCCCAACTTCCCAGATCACTCCAACCGAAGTCACCGGGTACCACCCGCAAGAGAGAAGCCTTCTCCATCACCCCGTAGTCGATGCTGATCTTCGGGCAAGCATCGAAGTAACGAGCCACCGCGACCTGGTAGTTCACGGTATCGGCGGGATCGAATGCGGCCAGCGCATCCAAGGCGGTGGCCACCTCAGGGAGGTGCTCTCGCACGGCGGCCAGCATATCGCGCAC
The DNA here is from genome assembly GCA_050300635.1 of Polyangiaceae bacterium. Lineage (GTDB taxonomy): Bacteria > Myxococcota_A > Polyangia > Polyangiales > Polyangiaceae > NIC37A-2. The sequence goes on along the minus strand of JBNKYC010000007.1, from coordinate 148,195 downwards.
CCGAAAGACAAAGATGCCTGCATTCCAGAGGAAGTTGCCGTCCGCCAAATAGCTCTGTGCGGTCTTGAGATCGGGTTTCTCGAAGAAACCATCCACTACGTAGGCTTCTCCCTCGGCACCACCCCGCTTGATATAGCCATACCCCGTCTCGGGGCGAGTCGGCACGATACCGATGGTCACAATGGCCCCCGAAGCAGTTGCTTCGGCGGCGCGCTTCAAGGTCTGACGGAAGCCCTCATCGTCGGAGGCGTGCTGGTCGCTAGGAAGTACACAAAGGATAGCGTCAGGATCGCGCTGGGCCACGACCTGGGCTGCCCAAGCGATACAAGGCGCCGTATTCTTGGCCTGCGGTTCCGCAAGAAACTGAGCCTCTGACAATGCCGGCACGTCCCTTTCTGTCGCCTCAAGGAGGTGGGTCCCCGTCGAGACGTAAACTCGTCCATTTTCGATCAGGGGATGGAGGCGAGTCACGGTGTCGCGCAGCAGGGACTCGTCGCTCCCAGGAGCCAATGGAAGCAATTGTTTGGGTACGAGGCGACGTGAAGCCGGCCAAAACCGTGTCCCACTACCACCTGCTAGGATAGCGGCAAAAATGTGATTCTCTTGATCGCTCACTCTACATTCTCCTCGTCTCTCAACAGGCTTATTGACCTCAGTGAGGCCAAGACCGCGCCATTGCTAGCGTAGCCACGGCCAAGGGAAAGACCCACAACGCAAAAAGTGGAAACAGGCCACCCACCACAATGCGACGGAGAGCAAGCATCGCAACGATCCCAGAAACACAGGCCACCCCTGCGCCGAATAGAGCCACTGGAAAATCCGTGATGTTGCCGAGCATATGGGGGAGCTCCACAAGGGTCGCCCCCAAAACCGCCGGTACACTCATCAACATACTGAGTTCGAAGGCGCGCGCGCGGGCTACTCCCAAAAAGAGCGCGACAGCGATGGTGATACCGCTACGGGAAACGCCTGGTGCAACGGCTATCCCTTGAACGACGCCCAAAAGAAGTGCCTGCTTATAACCAGGATGCTCAACCACCCCAGGTTTGGCGAAATAGGTCGAAATTAACAGTCCCGTAGTGAAGAGAAAACCAAGGCCGACCACTAGAGGAGATCTGGTCCATAGATCCACCTGGTCGCGCACGCTCAGGCCAATGATGGCAGTAGGAACCGAGGCCAAGATCACAAACAGAGCATCCTGACCGCCAGGAGAGCTTCTAAACAATGAGGGCGACGCGAGAGCCCGCACGCCCTCAGAAACCGCCACCAGCAATCGTTTGCGAAGCACAAGAGCCGTGGCCAAAAGAGTACCCGCATGGAGCAACACGCTCAGAGTGAGCCCCGCGTCCTTCACTCCAAACAAAATCCCCGCCAGAGCCAAGTGGCCCGAGCTCGAGATGGGCAAAAATTCGCTGATCCCTTGCAGAAGACCCAGCAAGAAAGCTGATAACACTAATCCTCCCATTTCTGCACAAGCTCGATCAAACGATCAGCTGTGAGTACTCGACTATAACGGCCACGTATCTGCCCTTTTTTGTCCACGATCATCAGCGTGGGGAGCTGATCGACGTGGTACGCGCGAGCAACCAGACCATTTTCGTCAAAGACGTTCGAATAAGCTGGCTCGGATTCCTGAAGGTAAGCCTGGGATTCCCCCCGGAGATCGCTGGTCGCCACTCCGACGATGACGGCGTTCTTTCCTAAACGAGGCGCGGCCAGCTTGAGAGCACGAGCCTGCTCGCGACAGGGTTTGCACCAACTTGCCCAAAAATCCAGGATGACCGTCTTGCCTCGCAGATCACTCAGCCTGAGACGATCCCCCACTGCGCCCCCTGACAGGAGCTCAAGATCGAAGTCCTGCGCGAGCTGGCCAGAAACGGACTGGGACGGCTTCTTCGGATCAACGTAGGGAAGGATGACAAAGGCAAACATGAAAATGACGGCTAAAGCAGTCACGCCCAAGAACCAAGTTTGCTTGAGCTCAAGAGTTTTCTGCGACTTCGTAGCGGTCTCATTCATCGCGTGACGATCCATACCAGGGTCAGCGAAAAGACAAAGAAGACACTGATTATCGCCACCACAAGCGGAAGCGCGCGCCTATCGGTGCCTCGCTCGTTCAAACCAGCCTTCCGAAGACGGCTGTCCATGTCCCTCTGCTCTCTTTTGACCGAGTGGAAGAAGAGCACCAAGGAGACGAGTAGACTCAGGGCAGCATATCCGCCCAAGGCGTAACGCACTTTGAGCTGACGCCGCTGACGCTGCAAACGGGCTCGAGGCGCCCCGTCTAAGAGATAGGCATCCCAGACCCCGAGCGTCCCCCCTTGGTTGCCCAACGGATACCCAACAGAGCTCGAAGAACGAGCATCCGCGTCAGAGGCCAGAAGAAGAAACCATTCTTGTGCGGCGACGTTCTCAAGACGCAGGCTTCCTTGGGCCGTTCCGTCCGGGTTTTGGGAAAGGACAACCGGTCCCCCCCTCCCTCGCTCCCCTTCGCTGACAAGTGTGTACCAAGCCAGGGGTCGATTCACCGGCGAAAGAACCTCGAGCTCCAAAGTGGATGAGGTACCCTTGCTTTTCCGAAAAGAAAGGGCACCTGGCACGACCGGAAGAATGAAGTTGATATCAGTCCCCCGCTTCGTTGGGTCTGGACTCAGAGTCAGCTCAAGATTGTGATGGAAGGGCCTGATACGAAAGAGGCACCACCCAGCTTGGTCCGTAACGCAGGTGTCCGTCGAAACCAACGTTCCCCCCTCCACACTGGCGTTGATACTCAATCCCTTCAGGCCCGTGCTCGTCGAGCCAGAACAAGCTCCCGCGGGTGGCCCTTTTCTAAAGTGAACTCGGACTTCGGTCTCGAAGGGAACGGCCACGACACCTTTCGGGATCCAGGCACAAACGGAGAGAGCACCTATGGCCCGGTACTCTGTCCCCCCGTCGCGCCGCTTGGCCCCCCGGAGCCACTGAGCGGTGCTCAGACGAACCTCACCACGAGTCAGCACCTGGGGGACGTTATCCTCAACCACCAGCGAAAGCGGTTGACCAGGTTTCCGGGGCACTTCGAAGTCCACCCAACCGTCTGGTCCGGTCAGAAGCTCACGCCGCACTTCGAGGCCACCTTGATGGGCGGTCAGAACGATCTCGAGCTCCTCCTCTGGACGGAGCACTCCTGACTCTTCGCGTTGAACCTGGATGCGCCCCCGAAAGCCCGAGGCATCGTCGGTTGGGCCGCCCAAGACCCGAGCAAAACGGATCTCATCGCCAGGCGAGATGAACAAAGACAGCGCGGCCACAATCATCGCCGAAAGCGGCACAAGATAGGCGAGTCTGAGCATCAAACGCAGTCTACCGCTTGTCGCCAGCAGTCAATTGGCTAATCTCGCGCCGATGCCGAAAGCCTCAAAAAAGCGAGTTAAATCAGCAAAAACTACTGACCGGAAGCGAAAGCAGCGCCGCTTTCGAACGAGCACGACCTTCATGCCTACCTGGACGGGAGCGCTCGGCATGGTGGGCACCTTCCTGCTCGGCTCCGGAGTGTACGGCTTGTGGATTTCTGATCCATCGCTCTACTGGGCGTCCTATCTTGTCGCCGCTGGGGGATTGGGCCTGGGGGGTTCGCTCTGGTTTGGTGAACCGGCTGAGGTTTCCGTGAGCATTGGTGACAGTGGAGTCGCCATTGATGACGGAAAACAAACTCAGCGACTACGTTGGTTTGAAATTGAAGCCATCTACGGAAGTGGCTCCCGAATGGTCGTCGAAGGAAACGAGCTCAGCCTCAAGTTCTTTATCGGAGCCAATCGCAGTGCCTGCTCTCTACTGCTTAAGGAAGCTGCAGAACGGATACCCGACGTCATAGACGTCGACCCAAGCGTGGCAAAATCACTTCCCGATCCTCAGAAAGTACGCGGGCAGTTGAAGAACGTCGAAGACGATCAACTGGCAGGTTCGCGCTGCGCCGCCAGCAAGGAGCTCATTCAGCTTGAAGAGGATGCGCGGCTCTGCCCCCGATGTGGGCAAAGCTACAAGAAAGACCATGTGCCCGCTTCTTGTGTTTCCTGCGAGGCGCCCCTCGGCGAGAGGGCGTTGCTCGCGTAGATTCATCGCCGAAGCTCAAAGCGGCGCAGTGAGAATCTTGGCCCCTTGAGGGGTGATTTCCAGGACCTGAACCGGGTGATCTCCATAGTATCTGGAAAGTCCCACATCGATACGGAAAACCCGGTCCTTACAAGCTGCGCTCATCCCATTGGCTTGAACGGTATGGCCAACGACGAGGCGCTTTGCTCCAAGCAGTTTCAATGTTTCTTCGAGAATCGCGCAAGCTCGTGGGCCGAGAGAAGACGAACCATATAGCCGCGTCCACAGCGGTCCGTCTGGATCCATGATCGGGGCGGGAGGAGAAGGTCGCTCTCCCTTCATCCACTTTGAGGTTTCTCGATTGAGTCGATCAAGGCCAAATCTGACGTGCTGCGGCAGAACGCCGCCATGCGCAAACACCGAATCCCCGACCATGACAACGATGGGTTGCTCGGCGAGCTCGAGGGCGATCGCTCCTCCAGGCAAAAACGCTCTCGCTCGGAAGAGATAGTCCTCAGGGACCTGTTTGGCCAAGGGTGAACGGGGCTCCGCCCCCTCAAAGGCCTTCAATGCCGCTGGCGTCACATAGCGAAAATCACCCAAAACGTTCATCGTTTCGTGGTTTCCGCTCAGCACATGAAGTGCGCCTCCTGCGGCCGCGGCTTCGCCGCGAAGACGTTTGAGAAACGTTAAAATTTCTTCCTCATCGTCACCGCGATCGAGCTGGTCGCCAGTTTGTACGACAATCAGTTTACCCCCGCTCCATTTGTCGTCGCCATCAATGGCTCCAGCCAGAGCAAATGCTCGTCGCGTCGCTTCAAAATCACCGTGAAGATCTCCAATAGCCACAACCCGCGCGCCCCCCTGCTTCTTGAAGAGCGCAGGTTGCTTAGACGGGGCCGTCTGTGGCGAAGCAGAGAGCGACCTCTCAGCCTTTTGACTCTTGGGGCGCTCTTTCTCGGATTGGTTATTTTCGACAGAAGCCGAAGATGCGGACGTTCGAGACTCAGTCGCCGGCTCTTGGGGCGTTCGACTGCAGGCGCCAAGAAGCATCCCGATAGAAAAACCCACAGAGACAACGATTTTCATCAACGACTCATTCCTTCGAACGGCAAGGATTCAATCCTGCTGCGAGACATGCACCAAAACCACCGGGCGAACCCGACTCATTTCAAGTACCACCGAGCGTACGGCCTGCACAATCAGCTCATCGAGGTTGCTCATTCGTCGTCCCCGAGCCGTCTGCACGGTGCGCTGCACCGCCGCAAGCACGACATTCAGAGCGTTCTCATCATCATCGACACCCACAACGCCACGCGCACATATCGAGGGAAGACCCACGATACGTTCAGCTCGATCCAGCACGAATGCGATACTCACCACGCCGTTGCGTGCCAAAAGGTAACGGTGCCGTCGACTGCGAGAATCTAAAACGCCTCCCCCGGCAAGCAGGCGTACGACCCCGCTCGGCACTCGAGGGCCCGGCACCAGTTCGGCAGTCCGAGTCAGGTAAAGGGATTGGCCGTTTTCGACCACCGCCGTATGAGGAACGGCCCAGTCCTGGGCAAGCTCTCGATGCAACTTCATATGCATCAAAGTGCCGTGCACGGGAACAAAAGCCCGTGGACGAACCCACTCGATCATCTTGCTCAATTCGGCGCGACTGGCGTGACCACTTTCGTGAACTCCAGGATGAGACGACGCCGTGATCAGCTCGACCTCTTGTCGAAGAAGATCATTCGACAAGGAAAAGACACGCCTTTCGTTCCCCGGAATGATACGCGAAGACAAGATCACCCGGTCCGAAGGCTCGAGACGAAGGTGGGGATGGGTGCCCAGTGATAACTTGCGCAAGGCCGAGGCGCTTTCTCCCTGACTTCCCCCCGAAAGGACGAGCAGATTACGGGGCTCCATCGCTTGGGCATCCTCGGGAGCAACCAGCGCATTGCTCTTGATAGACAAGTGCCCGAGTTGTTGAGCCAAAGAAAAGTGCTTCCTGAGGCTCCGCCCCAAGAGACAAATCTTGCGTTCATGCTTCTGTGCGGCATGGGTCAGAGCCACCAGTCGATGCACATTGCTCGAGAAAAGCGCCACGACCACGCGCTGCTGTGCCTCAGCAATCAAGTCATCAAGGACGCAAGCCACGTCGCCTTCACTTCTATGCCGCTTCTTCGTCTGGACGTTGGTGCTGTCACTCAAAAGTAGAGACACCCCCTTGTTTCCCAACTCAATCAGGCGCGTCTCATCCGTCAACCAGCCCGCCGGTTGCTGCTCATCCAGGTCGAAATCAGCCGTGTGCAGAACGGTGCCGCCTTCGGTTTCGATGAACAACGCCGTAGCATCGATGATCGAGTGCGCGACTCGAATTGGCTCCACCCAGAAGGGCTCCAAGTCGTAGACTTGACCAGGTTCGACCACGCGAAGGTCGAAAGGAATAGACCCCAGAAGCGTTGCCTGTTCCTCCATCTTGCTCGCGATCAGTGCGGCTGCGTGAGCAGGCGCGTAGATGGGGATTTCGCTGTCGAGCTGCCTCAAAAAGTGAGGTAACGCCCCAATGTGGTCCTCGTGCCCGTGGGTCACGAAAACCCCACAGATACGATGCTGCTCTCGAACTAAGTAACCAAAATCTGGCACGAGGAGCTCTTCACCCACGTCGTCCTCGGGAAAACTTGCTCCACAGTCGACCACGAGAATGCGCCCCCGAAACTCAAGGGCGAAACAGTTCATGCCAATCTGCCCCAGACCCCCGAGAGGAACGAAGCGTAGCAAGTCCGGATCCGATGTGGCCCCCAAAGCAGGGTCTTCGACCGTCATTGAAAGGGCATAGCCGATCTCAGGAGGTGTTGGGAGACAAGCCCGGATTCTGCTAACTTCCTCCCGTGGCAAAGATTTCGACCGATCAAGCTGAAGATCTGCTCGACGAGGGCGCAACCTATCTCGACGTGAGAACCGAGGAAGAATTCGCGGACGGACACGTCCCGGGCGCTGTGAACGTCCCCATCAGTTTCATGTCTCCAAACGGGATGAAACCGAACGAAGACTTCATCAAGATCGTCAGCTCCACCTTTGAAAAAGATCAGTTGCTGATCGTAGGATGCAAGGCGGGTGGTCGTTCTGCGAAGGCCGTTGCTTTGCTCGAACAGGCGGGCTTCATCAACCTAAACGACATGAGCGCAGGATTTCACGGCTCAAAAGACGCCTTTGGCGAGCCGATTCTGGGTTGGTTGGCCGAGGGGCGAGAAGTCGAAGTGGACGCTGAAGAAGACCAGACTTACGCCGGCATTTTACGTCTGAATCAGTCGTAAGTGACTAATCAGAAGAAGCCTGCCGAACCCGGCGATAGTCTTCTGCAGCCTTCTGAAGCAGCTTGTAGTCTCGGGCCGCTTTTTCTGCCTCTTCCACCAAGACGGGCGTAAATGCCGTCAGCCCCCAAATGCCGTTGGGTCTTCTTCTGAGCGCATAACGAGTGCCTTTGACGGTTTGCACAGTTGCTCGTGGACCTCCTTCTTCGATTCGTTCGATACCTGACATATCTCGACGAAGCTGATCCAACCACCCGAACTCTACTGCCAACAACGCGAAGACATCCGCGCCATCAGGTGCCATAGCGAAGGGCCGGTATTTTTCGACCAACTCCTCTTGCTTATCTCGAGGAAACTCACTTTGAACGAGCTCCAAGCTCTTCTTGCGGTACTCCAAGATGGAGTAACAAGCGTGCTGGGCCGCTTCTTCGGTGTAAGCAAAAAAGTCCGCCGGCTTAGTCTGGTTCACCGCGCGTACGATCCGAAGATAGGCGCCACGTGGGGTTTGATCGCTCGGAAAGGTCAACCACGAATAAACGTAAACCGAGGTGGGCAACAAAAGCGAAAGAGCAAGCACCCAGTAGCGCAAAGTTGCGCTCTTCGAGTCACGGGTTTTGCTCGACTCAGAGGCTCGCTCCTGTTCAGTCTCTGCCACACGCTGCGTTTACCGAACTCTTGCTCAAGTGCAACCAAGCTGACTCGGGCAGACTTGCCAGGGCTATTGAAGCGCCCTAGCACCCGCCCGTGGACACGCAGCCCAAAATCTTCGTCGTCATTCCTGCCTACTGTGAAGAGCGTCTCATACAGGCGACGATAACAAAGGTTCCAACCATCGTGGATACCATCATCGTGGTCGATGATGCATCCCCAGATCAAACCTCGACGCAAGTAAACGCTCTCTGCGATCCTCGCTCTCGGCTCATTCGCCACCAGACCAACCGAGGAGTCGGCGCAGCGATCTACACGGGCTATCAAGAAGCACTACGCCTAGGCGCCGACGTGATGGTCGTGATGGCCGGCGACAACCAAATGGATGGCGCGGATCTCATGCAAGTCGTCAACCCGGTCGCAAGCGCGCAGGTGGACTACGTCAAAGGCAACCGTCATTTGCATCCTCGAGTCAAAGACATGCCCTTCGTGCGCCGCTTGGGCTCTCGACTTCTTGCCCGACTTACCTCCTGGGCGATGGACACCCCGATTGGAGACAGTCAGTGCGGCTATACGGCTCTGAGTCGTCGAGCCGCCATGAGCCTCGACTTCGCTCGATTGTGGCCTCGTTATGGCTACCCTAATGACTTACTCATAGCACTGAACGCTCGCGGCTTCTCGGTAGCAGAAGTCCCCGTACGCCCCGTCTACGCGACTGAAACAAGCGGCCTCAGGCCTTGGCACTTCTTGACCATCGTCACTGTCATCGGACGCGCCTATCTTCGTGAGCTCAGGACCGTTCCCCTGCTTCAGAAAGCTCACTCAAAAGAGCAACTCATGGGAGCAGCGACGAGCGTCATTGCATCCCCACGACCGTGAACGCGAAAGACCCAAGATATCGCGGAGCTATTCGGTACAACAACCGCTTGATAGACGTCCTGGTCGGACCCATTGAGCTGATCTCGCGTAAATTCGGCAGTCCACGCCCCCAGACAAGGAGCCTCAGGAGTACCGAAGAAGACCCCGTCGGTAACGGCGAAGTGGACGGCTGTCGACTCAAGACCGGAAACGGCCACGTCCCTCACCCGTCCCGGCTGCTCGGCCATCACCACCCTCGGTGTACTGAGGCGAGTCGCCTCCGAACAAAGGGATGGACGCGGGGGGAGGTGACGCGGAAGAGACGCCGGCACCGGTGGTTCGAAAGCTCGTTCCTTGCCCAATTCGACGAACCAGGCATCACGGGCCGTCCCTTCCTCATCCATTGCCACAGAAAGAAACCCCACACGCGATCCTAGGTAGGCAATTTGAACGGTGGAGCCGAATTGCGCAAAAGCGCCCCCGACGGCCCCCATTAAATACGGCACATGCTTGCTTGAGGCCCCACCTTTCATTTGTCGAACAACGACTCGGTTGTTGGCGAGCAGGAGAAGATTGCTGCGGCTCCCATGGGCGAAAACCCCTTCGGTCCTTGCCCCTCGCGCCAGTTGGTCCATCAGCGACTTTCGCCCACCGCTCGAAGAAAGCGAAGGAAACTGAGCTCGCTCTACTAACTCGGGGGCCTGATTCGAACCCGGAAAGTAGTAGGGTGAAAGCTTTCGATCTTGGGCAAATTGAACGAAAATGCCTTCACCAGCAACGCTGAGCATCTCGACCGAGAGCTGGGTACCAAGACGCATTTCGCTCCCCAGCCCCGGAGCGCCGGGACCGATTTTTACGTGCTCCGTTACGCTTTCGAGACGATTGTCCCATGCGACCTCAACCGGTCCCGACAACTCTCGATTGGAGCCGCTTACGCGATGACGCACGACGGCCGCTCCTTCGACTTGAGGAAAGTACTTCAGAACAAAGTCTTGATTGGGCTGCTTGGGTGGAAACAAAAGATGCTCTCTTACCTGCGCGGCCGCGACGGGAGCACTCAAGACCCGAGCGCTGGCCGACTCTTCGTCACCTTCCATCAGATACCAGAGGCTGCTTCCCAAAAGGACGTCATGGGCACTGGGCAAGCCAAAAGCATGATGCAGTTCGACTCGCTGTGCGCCCAGAGCCGAGCATTTCACCGGCGGAACAACTTCGCTGGGTGCATCGTCTCCCACCACTTCGCGCGGGGGGCGAACCGGATCCACGCGGGGGCCCTCAAAACCCGTTCGCACTAGCTCGTCTCCCACCAGGCATCCCAAAGCAGAACAGCGCAAAGGCACCTCACATTGCTTCCGTGAACACACCTGGGAAGGAAGCGACTGTTTCTTCCAAGTCAAACCACCTGTCGTTGACTCCCAGTACAGGCTACGCGCCACATCAATCCCAGCCAGACGTCGACCAGTGCCGTCGATACTCTGCACGCCAAGCGGCGCACGCGTCGCACTCAGCAACACTCCATCTTCGTCCAACTGAGCAATGTGATACGCGCCGAAGCGCTGAGCCAATACGGTGTATACGCCCTCGTCCCGAAGAAGTAGCCGTGCGGTTCTTTTCTTGTCGACCAAAAGCGCACCGTCCAACAAAGTAAGATCGATCAGCCCAGGCCCACGCCCTTCCTCAAAAGGGCCCTGGAGCAGTAAATGGTTGTCTTTGCCCCGGTGACTCAGCACCCAGAGGCGGTCCTGAGTGTCATACGCCAGGTCGATGACTTCGTACCCGGTCGGAACCTGAATAAAGCGAACCTCCGGCTTCTTTTCGTCTCCCTTGGGGAGTTCAACGATACCGTAAGGATCACAGCCTTCCTCCACCTGATGGGGTGCGCACACACCGGTCATTGCAACCTTGCCGCGGGGACTCGACCGGAGGGTTATGCCCGTAAACGATCCACGAAGTGGGGTCGCGGTGACTTGCCAGCTCGCTTGTTCGGCATTCCATTCGTAGAGCCTAACTAGCGGAGAAACCCCCGAGGCTTCACCGCGAGAGCAAAGAAGGAGCGGGCGCGCAGAACCTCCCGCCACTCGAAACTGCGAGCATTCTCGTGGACGCGGCCAGTAGACGCGTTTTAGTTCATCCCCGATGTTGCCCCTCTCCACGAGAAAAACGTCTTCGGCTTCGTCCTTGTTCAAAGACAAATACCCCGCGTGATCGACAACTGCCGTGCCCGCCGCAATCTGCGAGGCCCGAGCGAAGGAGGGCAGGACCACATCTGACTTTGAGTTCGAACCGGCATCTACAGACCGCCACTCGGATCCATGCGGAACATAAACACCTAACAAACCGCGCACAACCAAGGCCCCATCGATTTGGTGTTCAATCCCCATGGGGGCTACGCTCGATAGCGGCAGCAACTCGAAGCTTCGACCGTCATCTTGGGACCGAAACCACCGTTCAGGAATAGAGACGGCGTAGATGTCGCCCCGCTCGTTCCGTCCAAAATCGGCAAAAGGAACGGGGCTTTCCGCGAGATGAAAGCTCCTGCCCAAATCCTCTGACCGGAAAACGCGACCCTCGCCATTGAGAGAGAGCAAAGTGCTACCACTGAGCAAGGTACGAGCGAAAACCTGTGGAGGGGTCGTAGTACGACCCCAAGGCCCGAGAGGCTCAGAGAACTCATAGACAGCCCCGCTCTTGCCGATCGCTGCAAAACCGCCATCGATGCGCAGGACACCAACGAGAGGCTCGGGGGCACTAAAGGGCGAAGCCTGAGGAGGTTTCCCTTCCAAGCTCAACCACCGGCTTCCCCCCAGGTCCACCTCCAGGCGAGCTCCACCAGGAAGAGAAAGGGCACTGGTGACCGCCTTCTTCGAAAGCGGATGCAGGTGCCAACGGGCCCTTCCATCTTTCGCCTCGGAGTCGATGCGATCCCCTCTGGGCAAGCCCGTTTCGGGCATCCGGGTCTGGACACTGCCGTGGCAGGCGAGGGCGACCAGGCCCGAGCACAGCGCGACAGTCGGAACTCGCAGCCAAGGCTGGAGCAAACGAGCTAACGAAGGAAGGGCAGACGGCACCAGCCCAGTTTCGCCAACCCGAGTGGAATCGGCAACAAACGACGAAAGGGAGCCCTAGGGCTCCCCTTTTTCGCTCCGACCCCAGCTTGTGGCCGACAAGGACTCAAAGCAAAAGGTCCGAAATTAGCCGCGCACAAGCGCCAACAGCTTCGCCTTGGTCGTCAATCCAACGTGCTGCTCGGTGCGTTCACCATTGCGAAAAACCATCACAGTCGGTACGCCCCGGACGCCGAATTTGCCAGCGGTGAGCGGTGACTCATCAATGTCGAGCTTGCCAACCTTCGCGTCTGCGCCCAATTCCTCCGCCAGTTGATCGATAATCGGTGCAAGCTGACGACAGGGACCACACCAAGTGGCCGTAAAATCCACCAACACGGCTTTGTCAGACTGGAGCACTTCGGAGTCAAAATTCAGATCATTGAACACATGCACGTTTTCGGATGCCATAACCCGGCCAACATAACGCCACCCGGACGCTCTGCAAGCCCCAAGGCTGCGGAATCGGAAAAACCCTGAGAGAAACCATGACCGAGGACCACCGGGAACTCATCTTTCCTAGCTCAATTTCGTCGGACGCGACCGGCCTAGCCGCTCCCATCTTGCCGCCCCCTGGGCCAAACTCCAGATGGACCGCCGGGGGCGTCATCAAGGCCCTGGAACCGCTCACCACGGCTAGCCGTCGCGAGCGATTACGAGAAGTTCTTTTGCGGCGAACTAAGTCTGTCACTCTCGTCATGGACGACGCACACAAAGCCCACAATCGAGCGGCCGTCGTACGCTCCTGCGAAGCATTTGGGGTTCAACGCGCCCACTTCCTCAATCCAGAAGGAAGCGAAGAAAACCTCGCTCTGTCAAAGTTGGTGTCCAAAGGTTGCCACCATTGGATGGATATCATCGAACACTCGACTCCGAGCAGCGTGATCCACGAGCTACAAAAAAGTGGACATCAACTGCTCGTGACCCATCCGCAAGGCCAACTCGTTCCTGAAGATCTCAAGGACATTCCCAAAGTCGCCTTGATTATGGGCAACGAGAAGTTTGGAGTGGGCGACGAGCTCACCCAAGCCGCCGACAACACGATCAGCATTCCGATGACGGGCTTCGTCGAAAGCCTCAACGTGAGTGTGACGGCTGCTATCCTGTTGCGCGCCGCCACAATTGGCAGAGAGCCGGACCTCTCACCGGAAGAGACCGAAAATATCTATGCTCGATGGCTAAGAAATTCAGTTCCACGGGCCGATGAAGTGCTCAACTCCTTTTCGCCATGCTGATCCCGCGCTAACGTCGCGAGTAGCTTATTGAAAGGGGCTGGCATAAGTGGCTGACACAATCATCGGTCCGGAACTGATCATCGACGGCAACCTCAAGAGCGACGAGAGCGTTCGAGTGGATGGTCGCGTCATCGGTCAGGTAGAATCAAAGGACAGCGTGGACTTGGGTCCAGGGAGCTCCATCAGCTCGGAAGTACGCGGATTTCGAGTCGTCGTCGCAGGAAGCGTCGCGGGCAACGTCGAGGCCAAGGACCGAGTCGATCTGATGGCTGGAGCGAAACTCACCGGAGACGTGCGAGCCCCCCGCCTCACCATCGCCGACGGAGCAAGCTTCCGCGGAAAAGTGGACATGGACGTAGAATGAGCAGTGAATCCAAATCGAAAATGTCCTCCGTGCTTGGTCCCACAGCCGTCATCATCGGCAACGTGCGGGGCAACGGCGACTTGGAGGTGCGAGGCAAGCTCCAAGGCTCGATCGAAGTGACCGGGCGCATCCTTGTGGCCGAGGCTGGAGTCGTGCTGGGCAGTATCGAAGCGAGCCAGATCCGCATCAGTGGAGAGGTACGCGGTGGACTTCAGGCAAGTGATAGCATCAGCGTCGCTTCAAGCGCTCAAATCGAAGGGGACTTGGTAGCCCCTCGCGTCAGCGTTGAAGCCGGGGCACGGGTGCGCGGGCAGCTCCGCGCAGGAGGAGAAGCTCTCGCTCAGGAGGCTTCCGCACGAGAAGAAACTCCTGTTCAACGTATCTCGCCCCCAGCTCCCGAACCCCGAAGCGCGCCCCAGATCCAAGAGTCTTCGTTTCAGTCGACAGCCCGCCCAGAAAAGGCCAAAGCAGAAACCGCTCTCGAAGAAAAGCTCGCTCCAGAACAAAAGCCAGCCCCGAAAGAGCCTAAAGCGCGCAAACGAAAGCGTCCGCGCCCCCCCGCTCGGCCTTCCTCCAAAGAACGAGAAGGCGGCTCAGACGAGGCTCCACCCGCGATTTCTGAAACCAAGGGAAGCGAGGACGGCCGTCACGAGATCCCTCCCGTAGCTCCCAAGACGAAAAAGCCCCGGGGCCCCAAAGGTCCCCCCAAAGTTCCTACCTTCGAAAAAGGCGCCAAAGGCCGCCCCCGCAGCGAAACATGAGCCATAAAAGAGATCGTCTCGTCGAAATCCTCACCGAACGCAGCTTTGAACGGCGCAAGGTCACTCTTGCCTCAGGCAAAGAAAGCGACTTCTTCGTCGACTGTAAGCAGACTATTTTGACCGCAGAGGGCCATGCCCTTCTGGGAGAACTCATGTTCGAGGCTCTACCCCAATTGGGACAGGTGGACGCCGTCGCCGGAGTCGAGTTGGGGGGTTGTCCCTTGGCTTCCGCGGTGAGCCTGATCAGCCACCAAAAAGGCACCCCCCTGCCAGCGCTCTACGTACGAAAAGAGCGAAAGGACCATGGGACGGCAAAGCGCATTGAAGGTGACAAGGCCCTCAAGCCCGGACTACGGATCGCGCTGCTGGAAGATGTCGTGACCACTGGGGGGTCCAGCCTCAAGGCTTTGGATGTACTGCGAGACGCTGGCTGTAAAGTGGCGGGCATCGTAGCGATCGTCGACCGCCTCGAGGGCGGCGCGGATGCAATTCGCGCTGCCGGTGTGCCCCTAGTCAGCCTAACCACGCGCCACGACTTCATTCCGGAATAAAGCCGTGGCCTCGAACTAGCCCAGTCGCCAATCAGGCCCGGCCGCTCGGTGATAGGGTGTGTTCTAACAACGTTCGTACACTCGACCAGCGAGAAACTTGAGATAACGCCCTTCTTCGTGGGCGACATGTACGGGGTGATCGAGAGGCTGGCCGACATCCCAAACCAGCTTAACGCGTCGTCTTGACTTGCGGGCAGCTCCCATCAGAGCCAAACGAAACGCAGAGGGCCCCACTTGAGAGGTACAGCTGGCTGCACAAAAGGTACCTCCGGTACGGGTTACCAGAAGCGCCTGACTCATGAGACGACGGTAAGCTCTTTCGGCAGCTTTGAGTTGAGCCCGATTCTTCGCGAAACTGGGCGGATCGCAAATGACCCAATCCCAGAGCTGACCTTCCGCCTGACTCTTGTTCAAAAAGTCGAACACATCGGCCACAACCGCGTCATGCAGTGATTCATCGAGCCCATTGAGCAAAAAGTTCCGGCGACTCGCCTCCACGGCCGGGCCCGAAATATCGACACTCGTGACATGCGATGCCCCCCCCAAAGCCGCCGCCACAGAAAACCCACCAGTATATGAAAACAAGTTGAGCACTCGTTTTCCGCGAGCGCGAGCACGTACATAGGCGCGATTCTCGCGGTGATCGAAGAATAGCCCCGTCTTCTGCCCCTGGGTCAACTCCGCCACGAGTTTCATTCCGTATTCCTCAACGATCACTTCTTCTGGAGGGGGAACGCCGATCAGAGGAATCAAACGAACCCCATCTTCTCCTTTGACGCGACGCGCCACGCCCGTGCAACCGGTGACCTCGAGTACAGCTTGGGCCAGGGGCGATAGTATCTGCCCCAACGATTTCGAATACGAGACAACGATCGCGTACTGGTCATAGATATCAACCACGACCCCAGGCAACTGATCGGCTTCGCCGAAAATCAAACGATAGCCGCTCACCCCTGCATCAGTGAGTTCCCGGCGACCTTCATAGGCTTCGACCACACGGGCTCGGATCCAAGCTGGGGTGACTTCAGCTTCGCTCGAAAACAAGCGCACGGCGATGGCTGACTCGCTGTCCCACAAGCCCACCGCCGAGAAGCTGCCACAGACAACGCGCACCCATGAGCCGTTTTGAGCCGTGAAATCTCCGACGTGATCTCGATAGACCCAAGGGTGCCCCGAGGCCAAACTGGTCAACAACGAAGACTTGAGATGCAGCTCCTTCACACGTTCAGCCTAGGATGCTTGTCACAGAGCGAAAATGGACAAAGCAGGAAAACTACAGTGAACCACACTCGGCAGCTCTTTGTCATGAGCAGCCCCAACCTGAGCCACAGAGCTTAAGGCAAGATAGCCCTGGAAAAAGCAGCTCCGCCGACGCTCGCCCCATGGAGTGAGGCGAGCGTCCGCCAAGCCTTTTCGTGTGTTTTGTTGCGCGCATCTCGCCGCCCTTCGGGTTATGAAATGCGCTGTAAAGTCTCTGTGGGCTCTTACTGGTAGTAGTTAAAGTTGATGAGCGACCCGTCACCCTCGAGCTGAACGTAGACATCACAGCCAAAGTTAGGCTGAGAGTCGTTCGTGCCATCAAACAAGTACGCTTCGTTCCATTGACCGGTCAGGGTGCCCGTCCCGGACTGTCCGGTGCAGGGGGCGCTGTAGCTGAAGTCAACTGGATAGGCAGACCCGTTCTCCGACACAGCAACCAGCTTGGGGTTGATCGTCGACCAAGAAACCTCGTTCTTGAGACGGACACAAGCGTTGGAAGCGATGTTGACGTCCATGCTCGTGCCGAGCACTGCTTGGGCGGTCGTGGCGTCACAGACAGTTCCGCCCGAACTCCCCCCACCAGTTGCGCTCGAGCCGCCGCTCCCGGAGCCTCCCGTCCCGGTGTCGGCTCGACACTTCGGATCGGCTTCTCCGTAGGAACGCTCCACTACGATATCGCAGACATCGTAAGTCCCAGGATCATTGGGAAACTCGGAGTCAAAGTAGAAAGCCAAACGCACGAGATCGTCGGGCTGCGGAAGACGAGCTGGCCCCTCACCATCGGTGCAAGCAACGACAGTGCCATCAGCAAGACCGAGCTCGCAGGTCATTTGTCCGCTTTGAACTTGGCGACAACGAAAGAAAGTCTTGGAGTTATTGTCCAGGGCGACTCCTTCGGGGTCAACCAAGTACTCACCTGACGCCACGTCGGGATAGGCAGTGTACTGAATCGGCTTGTCGTCAAAGCAGGGGTCGTCAGCAAACCACGCATCCAGCACCGTCTCGTCTCCGATGAAGCCACGAGTGTCCGAGAAGTACTCGTATCCGTCACCGTAGATAGCAAAAGCGGACGAAGCCGCGAAAAAGACCGAGCCTCCGAGGAGTAGCTTGTTTTTAGAACGACCGAGTTTCGTTGTACGCATGAGAGTTTCCTCTTCCCTTCTGTGATTGTTATTTTTCCGGCCAGTCTATGCCGGTCTAAATGATTGTTGGACGATCAGTATGTTGTTGATTTAGTGGACAGAGCGAGGAGTCCAGACCCCGGGAGGCACCACGAGGTCGCCTCTTTCAACCGCTGTTGAAAATAGACGAGCAAAGGCAGCCGCATCCGAAGAAGGTAACTGCCCCATCAACTGCCGGGCACGGACCGAGACTCGACGCGACCAAGTGCCGTGTTCGAGGGCGCTCGACATGAGGCGATCAAGGAACTCCTTACGCTTCTGAATTTTCTCGGGATCGACGGACGCGAGGGGTTGAGATGAGACCACTCTCTCTTTCGAAGAGGAACTCCGTCCCCCTGTGACTCCCCTCGGAGCCGCATCGAGACAAGCTTGCGCTAGCTTTGAATAGTCAATGCTTTCTCCTGCCGCACTCGACCATCCGCTCCTCGAGGACGACGAGGAAGACCGCGTGCCGTTGTGCCGAATTTCGGCCACAAAATAACCTCCCAGAGCTCCAATCAGGAGACCAGGGATCAAAAACTGCAGAGCTGAAGACTTCACCATATTCTGACCTGGTTGCTGAGGAGGGCTATGTCTTCACGTCGGTCTTACCCCGAACAAACTGAATAGAGCCCTGCCTATAGTGCATTGTCAGCATAAGGGTGGTGCAAGCATTCAGACAAGGGAGTGAGGAGCAAAATAGAGAATCCGTAAGGGGTAGCGCAGCTCTTCTTGAAAAAATCAGCCAAAAAAACAAGCTTCTCGCATTCGAGCTCTTCGAAAAAAAAATAGAAAAAACCGAGGTCACCGCCAAGCGCGCTCCTAACAACTAACCAAAAACCATCAATCGAAGATGGAAGAGTTCGTCGCTTTCCAGCTTGAGTTCAAAGCCGGAGGTCAGCTCGTTAAGCAGACCTCCCTACCGCTACCTACATCGTCGCATCACAGTCTTCTACCTGTACGTATTGGCTCTCGCCCGCGCATGTTCAAACTGCTCACAAACGAAAAGCGCCCCTCCGTCGATGAGACAGGGGGCGCTTCGAGAAAGCTCCGCCAACGGTTGCCTCACTCCTCTGGGTGAGCGGCAGCGAAGCTTCTGCTGGTTGTGAGATGTATTAGTTGTACGACATCCCCAAAGCGTGGAAGCCTTTGTCCACGTAGACCACAGAGCCGGTCATGCCGCTGGCCAAGGGACTGCTGATGAAGGCCGCAAAATTGGCGACTTCTTCCTGGGTGAGTCGCTCCTGGAGAGGGGCATGCTGCTCGTAGTGCTTGATGTATTCCTGAATGATCCCAGTCGCGTTCGCCGCCCGCGACGCATAAGGACCCGCCGAGATCGTGTTGATACGGAGCCCATAGCGACGTCCCAATTGGTAGGACAAATAGCGAGTATCGCATTCGAGCGCGGCCTTGGCCGACGACATGCCTCCACCATAACCGTGAATCACCTGGGCTGCCGCGAGGTAACTCAGGCTGAGAACAGAGCCGCCCTTGTTCATCATGGGACACATCTTGTTACAAAGGCTGGTCAGCGAATAAGCACTCGTGCCCAAGGCCGCCAAGTAACCCTTACGGCTTGTCTCGATAAGATCCAAGTGAACCTCAGGACCGTTGGCAAGGGAGTGCACCAGGATGTCCAAGGAGCCGTCTCCAAAGTCTTCCTTCCATGAGTGGGCAAGCCCTTGAATCGTGAAGTCGCCTCTTTCGGCGTAACGGCGATTGCTTTTGATCTCTTCGGGCACGTCCTCCATCGAGTCGAAGGCAGCGTCGAGCGGATAGATCTTCTCGAACTCGAGACGATCAGTTTCGGCCAAGTGCCCATCGCACAGCTTCCGCTCTTCATCGAACTTGCCGCGCTCCAGCATCTTTTCGAAGATCCCCATAGCGGGGGGCCAAGATGCCACGCTCACTTTGGCGCCGCACTCATAGAGAGCGCGGGCGATCGAAAATCCAAAACCGGTAGCATCGGCAACGCCGGCGACGAGGGCGCGTTTTCCGCGTAAATCAATGGTAGGCATAACGAGGTTGGGGATTTGGACAATTTCGCCCGGGGTTGCAAGCCTCAGCCTCATTCAGCCATTCCGAGGTCAATCCCGGACCGCAAAGGGCGTTTTGCAGCGCGTTTCCTTTGACAGAAGCTCCGGCTCAGGCCAATTTTCGCGGCCATGAGTGACCTTGAGCTGCTTTCCGAGCTGACCGCGGGGATGAAAATCCTTGTCGGGCAAAACCGCGCCGCCGTCGTAGACGAAAAGCTCGCAGCAGCGTTTCGCCCCGGAGATCGCCTATGCGTCGTCGAAAAGACAGGGCAGCTCTTGCATATCACTCGTGCCGATAGCGAGCTCGTAGCGCAAACTGTAGGAAGAACAGTCGCCGCCTTCGGAAAGATGAGCGCCGTGAGCGACAGTCAAATTTCTTCTTTCTTCGAAGGCTTCGCTCGACGACTCAAAGATGAAGCCATTTGGGCGAAAGTTGCTCAAACGAATGAAGAGGACATCGCTCGCGCCAAGGAAAGAGGACGCTCGACGACGCGGCTCGAAGCTTCGGCAAAAATGCGGCAGGGAATGATCGACGGCTTGCTCGGGTGGGCGCGCGCCGATTCCATGCGCGGAAAAGTGCTGGAAACTATCGACCACGGCAGTTGGAAGGCCGAACTCGTCGGTGCAGAACTTGGTGTCGTTGCCTTCGTCTTCGAAGGTCGCCCCAATGTGGTTGCCGACGCGACCGGAGTGCTGCGCGGCGGAAACACTGTTGTGTTTCGCATCGGACGCGACGCACTCGAAACCGCTAAGGCCATCCTCACCTTCGCCACTCGGCCCGCCTTAGCCGAAGCCGGTCTCCCGGAAGATGCGGTGAGCGTGGTGGACAGCGCATCACACGCAGCTGGATGGGCGCTTTTCGGAGAACGCCGACTCGCATTGGCCGTGGCTCGGGGCTCGGGACCCGCTGTCGACACCCTGGGAAGCATCGCTCAGAGCGCGGGTGTTCCCGTCAGTTTGCACGGAACAGGAGGTGCCTGGATGCTGGTTGGAACGAGCGCAAGCGCGGACCACCTGAGCGCTTGCGTGGCCGACAGCCTCGACCGCAAAGTATGCAATACCCTCAACACCTGCTGTATTCAGGAAGGAGACGCCGCTCGCCTCGTGCCCGCCTTCCTTGCGGGACTGAAGATGGCCGCCGAGCGCCGCAATACGAACTTCAAGTTGCACGTGGCCGAGGGAAGCCAAACCTTCGTCCCTGGGGAGCTCTTCGACGAACAGGTAGCCATTGATCGGGCCGAGGGCACAGTCAAAGAAGCTCAGGCTCAACTGATTTCAAAGGAGCGGCTCGGCCAGGAATGGGAATGGGAAAACTCCCCAGAAGTCACTCTCAAAATCGTGTCGGACGTCCAAGAAGGCGTTGCTCTCTTCAATGCACAGAGTCCGCAGTTCGTTTGCGCCCTGCTTTCGGAAGACGAAACAGAACGCGAGCAGTTTTGGACCTCGGTCAACGCTCCCTTTGTTGGTGACGGCTTCACACGCTGGGTGGATGGTCAGTACGCGCTGAACCGCCCGGAGCTCGGACTTTCCAACTGGGAAAACGGACGACTTTTCGGTCGAGGCGGTGTCCTGAGCGGCGATAGCGTCTACACGGTCCGTACCCGAGTCTCGGGGACGAAGACCGGACGCCCCAGTTGAACACAAGACTCAGGGGTCGAGCGTGCGCTGCACCGCCGTTGCGCAGACCCCAAGCAGTCCACCTGACTCGGATGGCTTCAGGAATCTGAAGCCATCCCCTCTAATAGATCTCGATGTTGTCGATATAGAAGTCAGCTACTTCGCCGGTGGTGTCGAACTGGAAGTGAATCGCAAAGATTTGCGACAAGTCCAAAGTCGTCTCGGTGCGCGCTTCAGTTCCTACTCCAAGGTCGAAAAACCCGGAAAGAGGGAGCTCCAGGGTGGTCCAAGAGCCTTCAAGAATTTCTTCAACCGGAGCGTCGCTCGAGCGCATGTTGCGAGAACAATCGATGCCGTCCGCCTCGCTCTCACAGTTAGGACTGAACGAATACTTGTCGGCCAAGGCCACCTGGACGACGCTCTCGCCATTCATGCTCATCGCATCGAAACGAATGCCCGTCACCTTGGTCAAGTCAACGAAGTTCTTGCTGAGCCGCTTGGTCGTGGCCCAAACGCCAACGCCCCATTCGTCCAATGCACTCGCGCTGACATGCAGGACCTTGTTTTGGTCGTCCAGCGGGTCGACCACGAACATATCTTTGACTTCGGCGGCCGCCCAGACCGCACCATCTTCTTCGTATCGGTCCCAACCGCCACGAAGATCGTTGGAATACCCCGTCCCCGCGTGTTCCATATCATCGACCAGACACGGCTCCTCATCCGAGCACTGCACCTGGGCCGTATTGGTAGTGGAACCACCACTCGCAGTCATTTCACCACCCGTGCCCATAGTTTCGTCGCCGCCACTGCCAGTAGCGCCACCGGATCCAGAATCTCCGCCGTCGCTACTACCACCTCCTCCGTCACTGCCGCCGTCAGTATCGCCTGTCTCGGCTCCACCGGAGCCGTCTCCTCCCGAGCCATCTCCTCCCGAGCCGTCGCCATCACCGGCGGTATCCTCGGCGCCACCAGAGCCATCACCATCGCCACCACTGGACGAATCGCTCCCGCCGGAACCATCACCGTCGCCGTCACCAGAAGTCGAACCGCCCTCTGCACGGTCGATCAGATCCTGGTTGTAGACGACACAGCTGGGCAGCACGATTGCCGTCCCAAAGATAATCCAACGCCTTAAGTGCACGAGGTTAGGTTAGCGCGCTCAATCTTGTTGACAATTCCGAAACAAAAGAGCGCCTGAATTTAAAAGCAAAGACAACACCAGAGCGAGCCTCGAGTATAAGCGTCCTAGTATTTTGGGCGCGACAATATACGACAATGTCCCACCTATTTCTTCGCAAACAGGATAGTCACAACCAGACTAAAGATTCGAAGTCTTCTGCGACCTAGAAAAACGGGGCCGCCTGAGCAACCCCGTTTTCCGCCTTGGAAGCGCTTCTTTGAAAATGTCGCGACGCGACAGTTCACATCTGCCTAATACGACCGTCGACGCCCAGAGCCGCCTCGCGAAGACACTCGGAAAGAGTGGGATGGGCGTGACAGGTGCGGGCAAGATCCTCGGAGCTCGCACCAAACTCAATCGCGGCAACTGCCTCGGCGATCAAATCGCCAGCGCGAGGACCGATGATATGAACACCCAGGATGCGGTCCGTCTTGGCGTCGGCGAGGACCTTTACCTTGCCATCTGTGGCGTTGAGCGCCCGCGCTCGGCCGTTGGCTATGAAGGGGAAGAGCCCCTTCTTGAAGTCGATACCGCGTTCGGCGAGTTGCTCTTCGGTCTTGCCCACCGTGGCGATTTCCGGGTGAGTGTAGACAACCCCGGGGATAGCGCCGTAGTTCACGTGTCCGATCCCCTTGACGATCAGTTCCGCAACGGCCACGCCTTCCTCTTCTGCTTTGTGCGCCAGCATCGCTCCGCCAATCACATCACCAATGGCGTAGACCCCACGAACGTTGGTGCGATAATGCTCGTCCACGCGGATGAATCCCCGACGATCGGTTTCGATACCTATCGACTCTAGGTTGAGACCAGCCGTGTTGGGGCTTCGACCTGCCGAAAGCAAAACCCGATCCGCAGAAATCGACTCTTGCCCCTCGATGTCAACCACTACGCCCTCACCCTCGCGACGGGCTGAAGTGACCTTTGAGCCCAGGCGGAACTCGAACCCTTGCTTCTTGAAGAGCTTGAGTGCCTCTTTTGCGATCTCGGCGTCCATGCCAGGCAGGATGCGGTCAAGGTATTCGACCACCGTGACCTTCGAGCCGAGACGACGCCAAACCGAGCCCATTTCTAAACCGATATACCCCGCACCAATCACGACAAAGTGCTTGGGTACTTCCGGATAACTGAGAGCTTCGGTGCTGGTGCCAACCCGGTCACCATCGAGCTCGACTCCCGGAAGGGTGGCAACCGAACTACCGGTAGCCACAATGATGTTCTTGGCTTCGAGCTCGGTCTTGGTGCCGTCCTCGGCGGTCACAGTGACCTGACCCGGTGCAGCGATCGATCCGTGGCCGACGTAGCGGGTGATCTTGTTCTTCTTGAAGAGGAAATCGATCCCTCCGGTGAGACTGCTGACGATGGTCTCTTTGCGCTTCATCATCTTGTCCAGATCGAGCTGAACGTTTTCTACGTTCACGCCAAAATCGGTCAGATGTTTCTGCGCTTCTTCGTACTTCTCACTGGCCTCAAGCAGTGCCTTGCTGGGAATACAGCCCACACGCAAGCAGGTTCCTCCGAGTCGAGACTCAAGCTCGACGCAGGCGGTGTTCAGGCCCAATTGAGCAGCGCGGATGGCAGCAACGTAGCCGCCGGGTCCGCCTCCAATGATAACGAGATCGTGCTTTTCCATGATGAATTTATTGTGAGTAGATGAGTCGAAGTGAGACCGGATAGAATCTAAACCTCGATCAAGATTCGCGCGGGGGATTCAATGCAGTCCTTGATGCGCCGAAGGAAGGTCACAGCCTCGCGACCATCCACGATGCGATGATCGTAGGTCAGAGCCAGGTACATGATGGGTCGAACCTCGACCTTGCCGTTCACGACCCAGGGGCGCTCAACGATGTTGTGCAGACCAAGAATACCACTTTGAGGAGGGTTTACGATTGGCGTCGACAACATCGATCCGTAGACACCACCGTTGGAAATAGTGAACGTTCCGCCCTGTAGCTCTTCGAGCTTGATGGCGTTCTTCTTGGCGCGGGTTCCAAAGTCGAAAATTGTCTGCTCGACCTGAGCAAAGCTGAGGCGGTCCGCGTCACGGATCACGGGGACAACCAAACCCTTGCCACCACCAACCGCTACGCCGATATCGTAGTAGTTCTTGTAGATGATCTGCTTGCCGTTGACCTCTGCGTTGACGGCTGGGTTTTCTTTTAAGGCTTCAATCGCAGCTTTCACGAAGAAGGACATGAAACCGAGTTTCATTCCGTACTTCTTCACGAAGCTATCTTGGTACTGCTTGCGCAGCGCCATCACGTTGCTCATGTCCACTTCGTTGAACGTGGTCAAGAGCGCCATCTGCTGTTGCGACTGAACAAGACGCTCGGCGATCTTGCGTCGCATAGGCGTCATATTGACCACTTCTTCACCGCGGGGATCTGCGGTGTGCGGAGTAGCTGGGGCCAGGCCAGCAGGCGGGGCTACGGGAACAGGAGCGCGAGCACCCGCTTCTTTCGTCCGCATGACGTCCTCTTTGAGGGTGCGCCCACCGGGTCCGGTCGGATTAACCTGATTGAGGTCGATCCCTTCTTCGGCGGCGGCGCGACGCGCGGCAGGCATGACCCGGGCAAAAGCCTGGGGCGGGAGCGAGTCGCGAACATCGCCGCCACTCGTCGTCTCTGGAGCCTCGGCGGGCGCCGCATCAGGAGCTGGGGCTGCCGGCGCTGGGGCTGCCGGCGGCGACACGGCATCCACGGCGCCCTCCTCCATGTAGCCGATCACATCACCCACGGCCGCGTCCTCACCATCACCGATCACGATCTTGGTGATCACCCCGTCGACCGGCGCAGGAAGCTCCACCGTAACCTTATCGGTTTCGATAACGACGATGTTTTCGTCACGCTTCACCGAATCGCCCACTTTCTTGAGCCATTCGCCGATTTGAACTTCTGTAATGGACTCGCCTGCTGGCGGTACCTTCAACTCAACGGTCATCCGTCGCGCTCCTACTATTTTCTGTTCTCGATTGGGGTCAGTTAGAAATGGTCGGTTATCTCGGCTTTTAATTGCCGAAGACCGAGTTCATGAGATCTTGCTCTTCGAGCTTGTGTGAGTGAGCCGAGCCTGTCGCCGGGCTGGCCGACGCTGGGCGGCTCGCCACGTCCAGGGGATAGGTACCGCAGAGATTGCGCCCAAAGTGAGCCGCAAAGAAGCGCCAAGCACCCATGTTTTCTGGTTCGTCCTGAACCCAGACCACCGGGGTGCCTGCTGCATAGGGGGAGAGGACCTCTTTCAGTTGCTCCTCCCGCAGGGGATAGAGCTGCTCAATGCGCAAGATCGCTACATCATCTCGCTTACGCTCAGCCCTCTGGCGCGCCAGCTCGTAGTAAATTTTGCCTGTGCAAAGTAGCACCTTCTTGGTGTTCGACTGGTCCTCCCGCTCATCCGGCAGGATGCGTTGAAAGGAGCCGCTTTCGAACTCTGCCACTTGGCTCACCGCCTGCGGATGGCGCAACAAACTCTTGGGAGTAAAGACGATGAGGGGCTTGCGCCAGGGGCGCAGCACCTGACGACGCAGGAGGTGAAAGTACTGGGCCGGAGTGGTCGGCTGGCAAATCTGCATATTGTCTTCTGCCGCCTGCATTAAGAACCTCTCCACCCGGGCGCTGGAATGCTCTGGACCTTGTCCTTCGAAGCCGTGAGGCAGAAGCATGACGATGCCGCTCAAACGCTTCCATTTGTCTTCCGCGCTCGAAATGAACTGATCGATGATCACCTGAGCCACGTTGACGAAGTCCCCAAACTGAGCCTCCCACATCACCAAGCCATCGGGCCAATCCAAACTGTAGCCGTACTCGAAACCGAGTACGCCCGACTCACTGAGCGGGCTGTTTTCGACCTCGATGGGTGCCTGATCCGGAGCGAGGTGGGACAAGGGCAGGTAACGACGCCCGGTCTCTGTGTCGTAGAGCGCAGCGTGGCGATGGCTGAAGGTGCCGCGGCCGCAGTCCTGTCCGGTCAAACGCACCCGAACCTGCTGAGTCACCAGAGAGGCGAAAGCGAGAGTTTCGGCTCCGCCCCAATCGAACGGTCGCTTGCCTTCGGCCATCTCTCCCCGCTGCTTGAGCAGACGGGAGACCTTCTTGTTGGGCTTGAAATCATCAGGCAGAGTCGTGACCTTCTTCATGAGGTCCGAGAGCGTCTCGGTCGAAATCGCCGTCGCTACGTCCTGCACCTCCGTCTCTCGACCACCACGGTAGCCCTGCCACACTCCGCCCAGCCAGTCATGAATGCGCACATAGTCAGCGCGGCGGGCTTCAGATAGCTCGACCTCTAGATGCTCACGGCGCTCGATCGCGACCTGATCGGCCTCTTCACGCGTCACTTCACCAAGGGCGAGCAGATGCTGCAGGTAACCGTCGCGGACGCTGGAGCGCTCGGCGATGGCCTTATAGAGCAGCGGTTGAGTGAAAGCAGGCTCGTCGCTTTCGTTGTGACCGTGCCGGCGATAACCATACATATCGATCACCACATCGCGCGAAAAAGTGCGACGGAAGTCCATCGCGAGCTGCACGACCTGGGCCACAGCCTCAGGGTCTTCACCGTTGACGTGGAAGATCGGGATTTGAAGCATCTTGGCCACATCGGTCGCGTAGGTCGTCGAACGGGACTCGCTGGGCGAGGTGGTGAAACCAATCTGATTGTTGACCACCACATGAATCGTCCCCCCCGTCGCGTAGGCCGAGAGCTGCGAAAGATTGAGGGTCTCTTGAACGATGCCCTCCCCAGCAAAGGCGGCGTCACCGTGAACGAGAATCGAGCACTTACGGGAGCGCAAGTCGTCGCCCATGCGATCCTGCTTGGCACGGCAACGCCCCAAGACCACTGGGTTGACGTACTCGAGGTGGCTCGGGTTGAAACACAAGGACAGATGCACTCGTTTGCCACTGGCCGTGATGTAGTCCGAGCTGTGGCCCAGATGGTATTTCACGTCGCCCGACCCCATGAACAATTCGGGGTCGACGTCCTCGAACTCACGGAAGATATTGCGCGGGCTCTTGCCAAGGATGTTAGCCAAAACATTGAGGCGACCACGATGGGCCATCCCCAAAACGATCTCGTTCGTGCCATGAAGAGCTGCACGCTCGATGGCGAACGCAAGAAGTGGCACGAGGCTTTCCGACCCTTCAAGAGAAAAACTCTTGGCGCCCAAGTACTTCTTTTGAATAAACTCTTCGAAGATGACCGCGTCAGTCAGCTTAACCAAGATGCGCAGCTGCTCTTCTCGGCTCAAGCGAACTCGATTTTGAGTCCCCTCCATGCGGTCCTGCAACCAAGATTTTACCTCAAGATCATCGATGTGCATGAACTGCACGCCGATAGAGCGACAGTAGGTAGAGCTGAGGCGCTGGATGATATCGCGCAACTTCAAGGTCTCGGCCCCGAAGATTGTGCGGCTTGAGAAAACTCGATTCAGGTCGCTCTGATCGAGATCGTAAAACGCGGGGTCGAGCTCGGGCTGGGTCGGTCGAGGTAAGCCGAGAGGATCAATATTGGCCATCATATGGCCGCGCACCCGGTAGGCTCGGACCAGGGCATCAACTCGATCCTGCATGGCCAAGGCACTCGCGCCGGTCGGATCTGATCCTGCGCCATTTTGGACCTCCACCTTGGGAGCGACGAAACCGTTGGTCGGGCGGGCATCGAATACAGAACGAGGCTTAAACGAGGGTCCGACCTGACGAAGGCCGCCGACCTGGTCTTCGGCGTCGAAGTAGGCGCGCCAGTCGTCCGGAACGGATGAAGGGTCTTTTAGGTATTCTGCATAAAGACCTTCAGCAAACTCTAAACTCGTGATGCTGTCACTGCCGGGAAAGTTCATGAATATTCTCGTAGGGGAGCGTGGGGAGGTACGCCTCGGAGCGCCCCCGGAACGTAGCCGCCCAACTCGCGAAATCTACAGGTAAATTAGGCAAAGCTGCGAAAATCCTGAGTCAACAGCGGCGGGACAACTCACGGCCTTTTTGCTCGAAAAATGGGCCGTTGTGGGCGATTTTTTCAATGTTTCCGAGCTTGAGCGAAGGGGCACCCCTCGCTGTGTTTCCGGAATGCTACAGAATCAATACTGCACTTCAGGAAGTTCCGACTCTGAGGTAGCCCGAACAAAGGAAGGCATAGAGCTGTCGACCGAGCGCCTCGCTACTTTCACCGGACAGACCGAGGGTGACCGCCTGGTACAAGAGCTCTTTGAGCGCCCCCAGAGTGAGGTACGCAAGAACGCGGGGCTCGCCGTCCGCAACCACCCCGAGAGCCTGACCATCGCGGAGGCTTTCGGTGAGCAGCTGCACCACGCCATCGTAGAAGGTCTGCAACTTGCGCTGAAACTCGGGATCGGCCCCTACCGCGTCCGTGAATAAGATCTTGGTCAAGGCGCGCTCCTCCAAACAGACGCCGACGATACCTCGGATGTTCTGCATCACCTGCTCGGCGACGGTGATTTGTGGATCGTCCGTGACGATCCGTACAATACGCGCGGCGATCTGCAGGGCGAAGCCGTCAATGAGGTCTTCAAGAGCGGCACGCTTGTCATCGAAGTAAAGGTAGTAGGTCCCTCGAGCGACTCCGGCCTCACGAACGATGTCATCCACAGTCGCACGAGCGTAGCCAATCTTGGCAAACACCACTCGAGCGGCAACGAGGATCTGCGCACGGCGTTCTTCCTTGCTCAAGGTTTCTCGGACGGAAGACTTCTTCTTGCGCTGGGTCGAAGGCTTGGAGGCTGCGCTCTTCTCGCCGCTTGTACTTTGTCTCCGATTCGAAGGTTTTGAGGTCTTCACCGGCCTACAGTCGCCGAATCCCAACGAACGAGCAAGCTGCCCTCGAGACCTTGCCGCCGCCCTCGGCACACAACGCAGCTTGGAGTGCATCTCACAACGAGCGGAAGCTCCGTCGCGTCACCTGGACCCACAGAACTTCAGATTTCAAGCCAGAGGCTGTGGAAAAATGAGGGTGCGCCCGCCTCCACAAGGAGCGATACTGGGCCCATGCACGATCCTTTTCTTGTTCGCACCTCGATCCCCCTCTTTTTCCTCACCTGCGCCCACTGCGCCTGCTCGCCAGCCGACAACTCGGGGGCCGTGGCTGCCGGAGACGACAACGGTAGTGGCGGCACAGCCACTGCCCCTGGAGAATCGGGTTCGGGAGGCCAACCAGGTGGCCCTGGAAATGACCTGAATTCAGACGACACGATCGGAACAGGAGGCGGACTCGCATCGGGCGGGACCGTCGGAACCGGTGGCGCGGGATCTGGTCATGACATTGGAACGGGTGGTGACCCAGAAATGGGAGGCACCCCGGGCTCCGGTGGCGCGGAAGGCGGCTCCGTCGAAGCTTGCCCCGCCGACGCTTACTTTTGCACCGGCTTCGAAGAAGCGGGTATCCCAGCTGGAGCGACCTATCACCCTGACTATCAAGCGAGCATGTGGGAAAACTTCATGACGATCCAAAGCGCTCAGGTAAAAGCGGGCGCCCAAGCTCTCGAAGTGAAAGGGGTCGAGGGCTACATGTGGAACGTCCTCAGCACTCCCGTGCCCAGCAGTACATTTTGGACCCGCTTTTACCTGAGGAGCAGCGTCGAAATTGGGCAGAGCGAACACAACAGCTATGTGGCCGCAATGACGGGCGACGGCGAGCCCAACATCGGAGACAACACCGAAATTTCAGAGCAGTACTGCCAAATGGTGCTCAACCTCCACGACACCGTCGCTACCAGTATCGGCGGAACAGCCATGTGCGAAACCGGCGTCGCCCCGTTGCCCGCCAACACTTGGCACTGTGTCGAAGTCCAGTTTGACGGACCAGCTGGTGTCGTCCGTGTTTGGGCCAACAACCAACCCATCATCGACGTGACCGATTGGGAGGCACTGGACTACAAGAGTTTCGGATTCGGGTATTTCGGGTTCCACGGTCCAGCGCGCACACTCTGGTACGACGACGTTGCCGTCGGCCCCACACGCCCCGGGTGTCCAAAGTAGACGACGAGAGTTTCGCGACGCGCGACTTCCGACTCGGAGGGAGTCGCCGGCGACGCACGCCGTCCGTCAGAGAAAGCACATGAGGCAGGACGGGGAGACGCCCGGCGCGCGACGGCGCCTGACTTGCGTCGTGTGCTTAGAGTTCTTTATCCATCCCCCCGTCTTCGTCGGTCGTACTTTGACTGCGCTTTGGCGATCACAGCTAGGTTGGATTCGACGAACCGCACAAGGTGCTCCACCCGTTCGGCGAGCATGAT
This sequence comes from Polyangiaceae bacterium, assembly GCA_050300635.1. GTDB lineage: Bacteria > Myxococcota_A > Polyangia > Polyangiales > Polyangiaceae > NIC37A-2. The sequence continues at coordinate 117,815 of JBNKYC010000007.1, read as the reverse complement.
CCCCAATGACGTCAGCGAGTAGTCGACACGAGGAGGTATGACCGCATGCGCTTCCCTATGGACGAAGCCGTCTCTTTCCAAAGTGGACAAAGTCTGCGCTAGCATTTTTTCGCTCACCCCTCCGACCTTCTTACGAAGCTCTCCGAAGCGAAGAACCCGACCGCGCAGCGCGAAGAGAACGAGTATGCCCCATCGACTCGCTACATGGTCGAGAACTCCACGTGATGGACATGCTGCAGCCAAAACATCGGCTGACTCCTGGACGCTTGATGACCGGTTTCTGGCGCTCATGCCCGTTACTTACCATGAGGTAGGTACTAGACAATAGAAAGTAACGAGCTATTTCTCACTTATGATTCTTGTCACAGGTGCCACAGGCAAACTCGGTCATTTCATCGTCAACGGACTCATGGAGCGTGGTGTTCCCGTCTCCGAACTCGCCGTTCTAGTTCGGTCACCAGACCGTGCGTCCGACTACGCGGCGCTCGGCGTCGAGGTGCGGAAGGGGGACTACGCAGATCCTCCGAGTCTCGAGGCAGCACTGCAAGGTGTGCAGAAGCTCATGTTCGTCTCGTCAAGCGAGTTCGAATCTCGAGCGACTCACCATCGAAACGTCGTCGCAGCTGCCAAGAAAGTGGGCGTCGCATCCGTCTTTTACACGAGCATTCTGCACGCCGAAGATTCTCCGCTCGACCTGGCGAGCGATCATCAGGATACGGAAGCAGCCCTTCGTGAAAGTGGGCTTTCGTATACACTCCTGCGTAATGGCTGGTACTTCGAAAACTATACGGACAATCTCGCGACCGCACTAGAACACGGTGCTCTCTTGGGAGCTGCGGGGGAGGGCACCTTCTCGATGGCTACGCGCAAGGACTATGCCGATGCCGCGGTTTCCGTCATGACAAGTAGCGAGGAACAGGGCGGGCGCATCTACGAATTAGGCGGCGCGCCGGCCATAACCCTCAGTGACCTGGCCAAGGAAGTCGCCCGTCAGGCGAACAAACCAGTCGAATACATCAATCTTTCCACCCAGGAATACGAAGGCAAGCTCCTCGAATTCGGTCTTCCGGCGCCAATAGCTCGCGTACTTTCTAACTCCGATGAGGGAGCCAAAAACGGATTTCTCCGTACGGACTCCCGCGATCTGCAGAGTCTTCTCGGGCGCCCGTCCACCACGCTCAAACAGGCAGTTGAGCTCGCCTTGTCCAAGCGCTGAACGAAGAAGGACGCGCCCTCTTCCGCATGCTTTCGTGCACCCGAGATGAAGATACCAAGTACCTCAGGCTGGTGTCATGGCCTGAGGTCGCTCTTTTCGTCAGCCTATTGAGCAGCTGAAGCACTGGGCGGCACCAGACTACTCGCCTGCAGTACTTCCGGCTTGGGAACAACCAGCTCAATGGTTGTTCCCTGGCCAAGTTCGGTCGCTAACTTGACCGAGCCGTACAGACGTTTGACCTCGCTTCGAACGGCGCTCATTCCAACACCTCGACCAGATATGTCAGTGGTTTCTTGGGCTGCGGAAAGCCCATCCATGAAAACAAGCTCGATCTTCTCATCGAGAGACATTTCTTGTGCCCTGGCGAGCGATAGATGACCGAGCTCAATTGCTTTATCGGTAAGACGTTGAACGTCTATCCCCCTCCCATCATCACTCACACGAACGAAATAGTTCTTACCATCGCTACCAATCGACACGATAAGCCGACCAATCGGCTCCTTCGTTCCTCGCTCCGCCTTTGTTTCGATCCCATGGTCAATCGCGTTTCTAATCAGATGACTCAACAATGAAAAGACGGGACGCATCGTGTCTACGTCCACTGGGGTGTCTGCACCCTGCAGTTCAAACTCAATCTCTTTGCCCAGACGCTCCGCCAATCGTCCGACGAATTGCTCAAGTGGTCCCAGCAGTTCCATGGCAGGCTTACGCGCAACTTCCGCCGTCCACCTGCGCAATTGCGGAACCTGCGCGCCAGTGGCTATCATTTTCAGGTTAGAGAACTGCTCAACGCTGAGCCGATACTGTTCCCCTTCGTCTGAGTCGTAGTCAATTTCTAGAATCGCAGCATGTTTGAGGAGAAATGCTCGTAGTTCTTGTTCCACTTTCGCAACACCGACGGCATCAATCGTCTCCAACTCCTCAAGCGAATGAACGCACTCGACCACATCATTCAAGTCGTAGGATGCGGCATTCCCTTTGACCGTATGTAGCGCCCTGCGAGCAGTGATCAGGTCACCTCGAGATACCGAATCCTTGGCGACAACAATGTTCGTCTTGGCTTCACCGAGAAAACCCAAAAATGCGCTCCTACCCTTCAAGATCGAAACTAGGATACGATTCGTTCTATTCTCGTTTTGTGCTGCCTCGAGCGCGCCAATATCGCTCACCGTCATCAAGACTGCCGAGACTGCACCATCAGCGCCGCGAATCACGCTCGGGTCCACCCCAAGCACATTCCCGTTCTTGAGTTCAAATCGTGTAGGAAGCTGAGCCAGACTGACCTCTTCCGGCATGATGTCCTCGAAGACCTGTTCGAACGAAAGCTGGTAGCAAAATGGATTCGCCACGCCCAGCAAGTCACTAAAAGACTGACCCGTAAGATCGCTGTCACAACCGAGAAGTCGATTGCAGGACTTCGTATACCCCTCGAGTACTTCTAGATTCGGTCCAACGAGGACGAAACCAAAGGTAACGTGGTCCAGTATCGCTCTCATTTCGGCAGTCCGACGCGCAACCTCGGCTTCCAATTCTCGAGAGTGGTGTTCCAGTGCCTGTTGGCGAACCGCCATCACCTCTTGTTTGCGCCGATTTTCTTCTTCTCGTCGCCGCGCGGCCCGTAACTGCCTAGCAATCAGAGAATCATCCGTACCGTTGTAGAGGTCGACAACTTTGGCTTTCAGCACCTCGAGAGTCTTCTCGGCGGCATGCAAGTCTCGGGCTAAATCGTTCATGCTGCCTCCTCTTCCGCCATGATCGCGAGACCCACCAAAGTTTGGTTCACGTGAAGCCCATTAAATTGCTCGCCGTAGCTATCAAAACCAATCGAACAATCGGCGTACCTACGCATCACCGCCTCAAGTGCACCAAATTTACCTTCTTGGTTCGCTTCAAGTGACCTCAGAATGCAATTACACGCGAGAAGAAAGCGTATTGGTTTGGCCGCTTGACTCGCGAAATCGTCCTCCAATTTCTGGTCGATGTCCTGATGGGACGCCAAGTGGAGCACCATTCCCTCCTCGATGGCACAATAAAACGCGATGGAACCGTCACCATTGACGGTTTGAATGCTACGCACATAAATCTCGCCTTCACTGGAAAAGGTAACAGGATGAAGAAAGGTGACATCGTCTAATTCATCTACCTCGACACCCAGCGCGCGGGCATATGCCTCCGCGGCAGGATACCCGTTTATTTCTAAAACGAGTCTCTTTTCAGGATCGGCTTTGGTAATCACCAGGCTTCTCTCCGTGTTCACGAAGTGCTGATGTTTGAGGGCCTTGAATTCCAGCTCCGATTTACATAACACCAGGGTTGCTGAATTTTGCCACGCCTGACCATCACAGTAGACATGGGTTTTTCCAAAATTGAGGTCATCACCCGCCGAACCACCAACCAGCGGAATGCCTTCAAGGGTCTCGCCCAGGAAAGAGGCGAGCACTTCCTCCCTCATCGAAAGCCCATCAACGAAGAGAATCGCGAAATACCGCTTCGAATCGACATCTTCTCGACTCGTTCCCAAGCGCCCAAATAAGTCGTCGACGACCGCCTGGGTTGATTCTAGCGAGAGGTCCGACAGGGAGAGTCGGGCCGATTCCCAATGTAGCTTCTGTGACCGCACCCCCGTGGCGACGAGCGAACCGTTCTGGTGCGCACCGTTCAGTAGCTCTCCGGAGGTCGTGCAGCCGACTATCTTAGCATGTGGGAACTTTTCCGACATCGCGGCGGCAACCTGCACCGGGTCTTGCTTTGTGGAACTGAAAACGAATACGATCTCTGGCTCTGCAGCAACCCACTCCGCGGTAGCTTCACTCACGGCTACCTGAGGATCCGCTGAATCTGACCTACCTTGATAAATCTCCATAGACTCCGCTCTCTGTGATGTGGCTATCATCACCCAAAGATACGGTCAGACGGCGATAAGACTTAGTCATCGCCGCCTCGGTCAAAGAGGACACCGAAAATACCCTTCGCGCCCTCAGAATAATTGAGCCGAAAGCGACTCCGACGCTTCCTGCCCCATGCCGGTCAGCAGCGGCGAAGTGACTTCCGGCTGTGAGATGTATTCGAGGCCAAGTCGCCTCAGATGGCCGAAAGCTCCTGGAGACGTTCGTTCAAAAACGATTCCAAACACTCGGTCAACTCGGGAGCCGAGAGTGGCTTACGCAAATAGCCATTTGTCCAACCCGAAAGAAACCGCTCCTGGGTTGCTTCAAGTACCCCACCGGTACAGAACATAAGCCCCTTCGCTTGTTCTGGATAACGATCGGAGAGCACACGGGCAAAACTCACGCCATCTTCTCCCGGCATGATGACATCACACAGGATCACGTCGTAGCGCCCTTGTTCGATCATCTCCATGGCAGAGCTAGCGTTCGCGGCCACGTCAACATAATAGCGTGAGCGCAGAACTCGCCGGTAGGAGTCGCGAATCGCCGGCTCATCATCAACGATCAGGATGCGCGCCTTCGAGAAGTCTTTTGTGGGGGAGCTTGTGGGGATAGTGGAGGGGGCCTGACGACGCGACGACGCCGGATAGCGGTAGGAGGACTGAAGCGTTTCTCCCACATGAAGGGGAATGCGGATAGCAAAACGCGCCCCCCCGAGCGGGGAGCGCTCCACGGAAAGGGTCCCCCCGTGTCTCTCGACGACCGCACTGGCTCGCGCCAGTCCCATACCTAAGGCACCCCGGCCGCGTCGAGTGGTAAAGAGCGGTTCGAAAATGCGTTCTCGGAGCTCCTGTTCGACTCCGGGCCCGTCATCATCGATGAGCAACTCAACAAAACCGTCGTGAGAAATCGTTCGCACCTCAACGACCCCATCTTCAGCAATGGCCTCCAATGAATTGTCGACCAGATCGACAACGGCGCGAGATAGCTGCGCCGCATCGCCCACAATGGGAATCTCAGAATCCAAGAAGAACTTGGTGGCGTGGCCCCGAGTGATCAGTCGCTCGATACTGGGACGAGCCGACTGAACCGCCTGGTCGAGAGTGACGGCCTGAATATGGCCCAGCGCCGATCCTGTCTGGCGCTCCAGCTCGCGCACCACAAGTCCTATTCGACCCAAAGCGTCGTCGGCCGCTTGCACCAACGCCCTCAACCGTTCTGCCTCATGAAAAGAGACGACCTTTTGCCCGTCCGCTTCTCTTTCGGTCATCGCCTCACTGACGGCCGACAGGGTGAGGCGAGCGATAGCGGCGGGGTTATTAATTTCGTGGGCGGCACCCGAAACCAACTGCGAGAGCGACGCCAGTTTTTGTGCGTACATCTTGCGCGCCGCTTCTCGATTGCGATCGCGGATTTCAATCACGCCCTCCACTGTTCCGGGGAGGTCGACTCGGTCAAGCTCCTGCTTGGAAATCAACTCGGCTACGCCGAGCTTCATGGCTTGGATACCAAGGCGTTGCGACTCATCCCCCGTGATCATGATCACGGGGGAATTAACAGGTGCTCCACGCTCACTCATGCGGCCCAAAAACTCAAGCCCCGTACAATTGGGCAAATGATGGTCCAAAAGCACGCAATCAGGCTCCACGCGAGAAAAAAGAGCCAGTCCCGTTTCGGCGCAGCTCGCCTCATGGACGACGTACCTTTGTCCAGAGCGCTCTAGACGACGGCGCAAAATCCGGCGATCCGCCTTGTCGTCCTCGACGATCAGGATAGTGGTCACGGACGAGGAGAGACGCATCGAGGCGCTCGCAGCTTCGTCCCTGTCCCCCAGTTCCCGCCCCATCTTACCCCTCACCTCCTGTACGGCCCGCTTCCCCTGTTCATGATGGTAAATGCACCGCCGCAAGATATGAAGACAACAGTTGGGTCAATATTTCAGGCCGATTGCCAATCTCGGACTTAACCAGATAGCCGGCGGCGTGCCGAAGATAGGCCCCCTTCAAATCTCTTTCGGCATCGGAAGTACTGAGCACAAAAACCACGTGGTGCCGCAGGGATGGATCCGCACGAAGTTCATCCATAAACTCGAAACCGTTCATTTGGGGCATGTTCAAGTCGAGAAGAATGAGCATCGATTCTTTGGCAGAAGCCATCCTTAGATAGGCCAAGCCCTCGACCCCATTGCTCACAACATGAACACGCGACGCTAGGCCTGCTCTCCCAAAAGCTCGTTTGACCGTGCGCACGTCCACCTCATCGTCATCGATCAGGAGGATCTGAGTATCTTGCGAAAACATATAAGCTCAAGCTGGGTCAGATACGGCCATCTTTGGCCCTCGCCCCTATCAAGGAAAACGCCTCGGCCAGGAGAAACTAAAGACCGATCCCCTGCCCAGCTCACTTTTCAGTGTGACTTGTCCCCCTTGATGTTCAACGATCTTCTTGACTAAAGCCAGTCCCATGCCTGCCCCTTCCACTTCGTCGCGAGGGCGCAAGGTCCTAAATACTTCGAAGACACGCTCATAGAACTCCTCGGAAATCCCAGGTCCGTTGTCGGTCACCTCAAAAAGATAGCGTTCCGCCTCCTTGTCGTCCGCGGCGGAAACCACCACTTGAAGGCCCGGACAATCGCGACCGTGCTTGAGCGCATTGGAAATCAGATTGAAGAGCACCTGTTCAAAGGGCACTTTGGGCGTGAATAGCTCTGGCAGAGTCCCCTCAACTTGAACGATGGCTTGGGCATCTCCCCCAAGTAGGAGAATGATGTCGTCGACCGAAGCTTGGGCCGAAAAACGTTCGGGGACCAAGTCCGTTCGCCCCGCCCTCGCGTATTGAAGCAAAGCACTGAGCAGAGTGTCCATGCGTGCCGCTCGGCTCTTGAGCAGCCGGAGGTTCTCTTTGGATTCTTCATCCCACGCCTCGGGCGGTAGATCCTCTTCAAGCCAAGTCGCGGCGTTTTGAATCGCTCGAAGCGGCGCTTTGAGATCGTGAGAAGCAGCAGAAGCGAAGCCGTCGAGTTCTTCGTTGGTACGCTCGAGTTGCTCAGTCTTCATTTTGAGCGCGAGTTCATGTGCGACTGCCAGGCTCCGATCCACAATGGCACATAAGATCACTTGTCCTTTGGGAGCATGAATCGGGTTGAGGCCGACCTCCAAAGGGAAGGTCGTCCCGTCTTTGCGCTTTCCCGCCAGCGCCTGAGTGCCTCCCATCTTTCGCGCCGTTGGATTGGCCGTATAGGTCTTACGGAGACCAGGGTGAGCAGCAGCGAACCGGTCGGGTATCAATGTATCAACACTGCGCCCCAACAATTCGCCCCTGCCATAGCCAAAAAGTCGAGCTGCCTCAGCGTTTTCGAGCACAATCTTTCCCTCATGGTCCACCGCCAGCATGCCACTGGGGGAGGCGTCTACACTCAGCTGGAGCAGCTCTTCGGCCTCTTTCGACGCATCGCGTTGTTGACGAAGACGCTTCAACGCCGTCGACATCTCTGTCTGAAACTCGTCCTCCGTTCGCAAGTGGAGAGCTCGGCGAATCGCAGGAACGAGCGCAAAAACTGTCCCCCACGACACCAGAGCAGTTAGAGCTTTGACGAGTCCCGCAAAACGATAGAAGGGGTAGTAGAAGATGATGGCTTCATTCAGATGCGTGAACCCGCAAAAGAGAATGAACCCGGTGAACAAGAACCCCAAACGCTTCACGTCTGGACTCAGAGCACGCTTTCGGCCGGCGCGGAGAGCCCAAACCAAGATGAGCGGAATGGCAAGGTAGGCAAGAAAAATCGCCAGGTCAGAGACGATGTGCAGAAAGCCGTGCCCGGAAGTCCAACGCCCACAATGCCAACGCGCCGGAAAGTCCGAGCCGTCCAGCAACTGAGTCATGAATTCGCTCACTCTAAATTCCCCTATGACAGCCCCACCCGAAGATGCATCCGCCCCCGAGCGCTGTCTCATCACCAACCGAAGAGTCCATCCCAAGGTGCCAGGTGCGCTCATCCCAGCCAAGGCGAGCGACATCCGGGGAGAATTCTGGGGCGAGCACCAAACCGGCCCTTGAACCAAAGGTGTTTTATCCCAATTTTCGCGCAAGTCTTGCGCCCGGCGCTTTCTGCGGCAGTCTAGTGGCCCGGTGACACTCGTGTCAGTGACATTGATGTCAGCGACAAATTAGAGCTAAATCATCGGCCCATGATGCTTTCACCCGGGCCTCCCTCCCCTGCAGCCAGAGTCATTTCAAGGAATGAGTATGAACACCTCGACTGAGACCAAACTCCCCCAGCACCTTGTACTCGGATTGGACGTGGGATCGACCACGGTAAAAGCGGTCGTCATCGACCCCTCCTCGAAATCGATCCTGTGGAGTGACTACCAACGTCATCATACAAAGCAGCCCGAAAAGTGTCTTGAGCTCTTGACGGAGATCCAACAAGCCTTCCCCAATCATGCTCCAGACCAGTTCCGGATTTTCGCCACAGGCTCCGGTTCTGGTCCACTCTGTTCTCCCTTGGGCGCCAAGTTCGTTCAAGAAGTCAATGCGGTCACCCTGGCCGTAGAAGAGCTCCATCCCGATGTGCTGAGTGTGATCGAATTGGGGGGACAAGACGCCAAGATCATCATGTTCAAACGGAACGAGGAAAATGGCGAAAAAACAGCCACAACCTCGATGAACGACAAGTGCGCGAGTGGAACGGGAGCTACGATCGACAAGTGCATGATCAAGGTAGGCGCTGAGCCTGGCTACGCCACCAGCCTGCGCTTCGACGATAGCAAACTCCATCACGTCGCTGCCAAGTGTGGGGTCTTCGCCGAAACCGACATCGTAAATTTGGTCAAGAGCGGGATCCCCAAAGACGAAGTTCTCAACTCTCTGGCCGACGCCATCGTCAACCAGAACCTCAGCGTGCTGACACGAGGCAACACTCTCAAGTCTAAGGTCCTTCTCCTGGGCGGCCCCAATACTTACCTACCGTTTTTGCAGGACTGCTGGCGGAAGCGCATCCCCGAGACCTGGGAGTCGCGAGGCTACAAGTACCCCAAGGATCAGCCGATCGAAGAGCTGATCTTCGTACCCAAAAACGCGGATCTTTATGCCGCCTTTGGCGCGGCCGTTTACGGACTGAGCGAGAGCAAAGAGGTCGGCGTCTACGTAGGAATGGGCACCTTGCGCGACTTCATTCAAAATGGGCGCCGCGCCCGCCTTGGTGAAACGGCCGGGCCTCCTCTTTCGGCCAATGATGGAGAAACTTCGCAGTTCGTCGAGACCTATACGATCCCGAAGTTCGTACCCAAGACCTTCGCTCCAGGAGAGGTCGTGCGGGCTGTCATCGGACTCGACGGAGGTTCGACCTCGTCTAAGGCGGTATTGGTCGACGAAGACGGCGAAATCCTATGTAAGGCCTATCAGTTGTCCAAGGGCAATCCGATCGCGGATACCAAAGATCTCTTAGCCAGTCTCAAAGCCCAGATCGAGGGTCAAGGAGCCACCCTCCACTGCCTCGGATTCGGTGCAACCGGCTACGCTGCCGATGTCCTGGAGGAAACGGTCCTCGCCGACGTCAATGTCGTCGAGACCGTGGCTCACATGATGAGCGCCGTACATTTCTTCGGCGATGTGGATGTGATCTGCGACATCGGCGGACAGGACATCAAGGTTCTTTTCATGAAGAACGGAGATATCTCCAACTTCAAACTGAGCAACAGTTGCTCGGCTGGCAACGGCATGCTCCTTCAGGCCATGGCCGATCAGTTCGGGCTACCCGTGACGGCCTACGCAGAAAACGCCTTCAAGGCCGAACTCGCTCCCAAGTTCAGCTACGGCTGCGCCGTCTTTCTCGATTCGGACCGGGTGAACTTTCAGAAAGAAGGCTTTCAAAAAGAGGAGCTCCTCGCCGGATTGGCTCAGGTTCTGCCCAAGAACGTCTGGCAGTATGTTGTTCAAATCCCTCGACTCGCCTCATTGGGACGCAAGTTCGTCCTCCAAGGGGGCACCCAGTACAACTTGGCCGCCGTCAAAGCACAGGTCGACTACATTCGCCAACGAGTCCCCGGAGCTGAGGTTTATGTGCATCCTCACACCGGTGAAGCAGGCGCTATCGGCGCCGCTATGGAGACGCTGCGTCGATACAAGAGAACGGGGCAGAGTCGCTACATCGGTATCGATGCCACCCTCAACCTCACGTACACGACCAAGAATGATGAGGAAACCGTTTGTCACTTCTGCCCCAATGAATGCAAGAGAACCTTCATTGATACCGAACGTCCGGACGGCTCGACCAGCCGCTATATCTCGGGATTCAGCTGCGAAAAAGGGACAGTAGAAAGCAAAGACGCGATGTTGGCTCTGATGAAAGAGCGCAAAGCGACGGCCGCCGAGTTTCCCAACCTGGTGAGCTACGAAGCCGAACAGGCCTTCAAGAGCTTTTTCAAGCCGGAGGCACTACCCGAAGCCGGCACGCTCATTGAAGACTTCGAAGTCAAGCAGACTCTGTTTCGGGTCAAGCGCAAAGCGGTCACTCGTTCTTTTCGTCGCTCGAGTCCCGAGGCGCAAGCTCGACGAAAGAAGATCCGTATCGGAATGCCTCGAGTTCTCAACATGTACTCGACGGCCCCCTTCTTCCGCACCTACTTCGAAGCGCTCGGTCTGGGACGCTCCAATGTACTATTCAGCGATGAGACCACCGAGGAAATGTTCACGGAGGGAGCCAAATACGGCTCCATTGATCCCTGCTTTCCAAGCAAGGTCGTTCAGGCCCACGTCCACAACTTGCTCTTCGAAAAGCACAACCCCACACGCAATCGGCCCCTCGACTACATATTCTTTCCGATCTTGACCCACGTGCCCAACTTCGTCAAAGACACGATGGACAACGCGTCGTGCCCGATCGTGGCGGGCACGCCTGATGTGATCAAAGCCGCCTTCACCAAGGAGGTCGACTTCTTCCAAGAGCGCGGCATCGAATACCTCGATACCGCACTCAGCTTTGGCGAGCCCAACTTGCTCAAGCGCCGCATGTTTTCCACCTTCAAAGACCGCCTCGAAATCACCGAAGACGAAAGTGACTTCGCCGTCGAACAGGGGCTTTTGGCCCTCAAGGCCTTTGAAGCTGACCTTCAAGACAAGGGCCGCGCCATCTTGGAAACGGTCGAAGCCGAGGATCGAGTTGCCATCTTGGTACTCAATCGCCCCTATCATTCGGACCCTGGGCTCAATCACGGGATCCCCGAGGAGTTCCAAGTGCTCGGCTACCCTATCATCAGCTTGCGCTCCATTCCCAAGGACGAAAAATATCTGGCTCGTTATTTCAAAGAGGACTTGGCCAAAGGAACGATCAAGTCTCCTTTGGAGCTCAACCACGTGTGGCCCGAGAACTATTCGGCCAACAGTGCCCAGAAAGTCTGGGGAGCCGTTTTCGCCTCCCACCATCCCAACGTCGCTGTCCTCGACCTGTCGAGCTTCAAGTGCGGGCACGATGCTCCCACCTACGGAATGGTCGATACCATTTTGGCAACCGCCAAGACGCCAGCCTCGGCGCTCCATGATTTGGACGCCAACAAACCGGGTGGTTCTATCAAGATCCGCGTCAAGACCTACGCACACAGTCTCAAGTTGGCCGAAGAACGCCTCCACGACTTTGGTAAGAAGCGCCGGGAGCTTGAGCTATCCATCGAAATGAAGCGCCTTGAGCTCCTTGAGCGTAAACAGCAACAGCTCTCCACCCTGCGACAGGACGATCATAGTTTGAACGCCCTCCTCGAGGAGACGCGCGCGAAGGTCACCGCCTACCAGTCCATCTTGCAGCCCGAAGAAGAAGCACCCAAGGGCTTCGTAAGCCTAGGAAAGAAGGCGGGGGACGGACGAATCGTCCCAGTGGTAGCGCCCCAAGCGACGCCCGTTGCGCCCGCCGAATAAAATCGATTTCTTTTTGAACACTGCTGAGCCCCAGGGGCACCCATGGATGAACCGACGATTCGAGGAGGATCATCTTATGAAAAAATGGGCGTTTATTTCTTTAAGCTTGGCAGTGTTTTCGGCAATTGGTTGCAGCATCGAGGTCAACGAAGGCCACGATGATTGGAACGATGATGGTTGGAGCGATGAGACCGCTCGAGAACGAGCACAGGATGCTTGCCAGCCGTACTGTTTGCGACTGATTGGTTGTGAAGTCCTGAGCGACAGTTCTTTCTCGGCGTGTACCGATTTATGTGAAGAACGATTCTTGGACAACGAGGACGAGGTCGCAAGTGGTTGCTCTTGCGTGTCGAGCGCCCAGTGCGATGTCGACGATGCGCAAAGGTGCGACGGCGATCCCATTCCTGATGTCTGGACCGACGGAGATGACGCCCTGGGCGGGGGAAACGACGACACCTCAGGCGATGATGATGACCCTGCGCCGGGCGGTCAGGGTGGCGCGAGCGGCGATCAGGATGGCCCCACTTGCGAGGTGAATCACGAGTGTGCCGCGGGGGAAGATTGTGTCGAAGGACAGTGCCTGGCGCGCTGTGCGGCTTCTTGCCAGTGTAGGGACGGCATGGCCTGCGAAGAGGGTTACTGCCAAACGCCCGAAGAGCCGGCGGCAGAGTGCGAGGATACCTGCGATTGTACGGCCGGCGACGTTTGCGTCGACGGAACCTGCCAGTAACCAGCCATCTCAAGCGGTTCTACGCCGCTCACTCACAAGCGCATCTCATAACCCGAAAGGTGGCGAGATGCGCGCACCAAGGCACACGTACATCGAAAACACCACGAGAAAAGGCCCCGCCGCCGCTTGCCTCACTCCTGCGGGCCAGCGGCGGCAGAGCTTCTGCTGGTTGTGGGGTGTATTCTAGACCAGATGCGACCGAATCAGCTCGAAATGGGCTGAGTCGGTCGTGCCCGGCTTTCGTCTCGCTCAGAAACTCACGCCTGCTCCGAAGAGCAGCTCACCTTGCACTTGGGGTCGAAGTTGGTCGAGCTTGAAGCATTGAGACTGTCCGGGACAGAAAAGTCGACCGTGGGCCAAGGTCATGGGCAAGCGACCCGACAATCTCAAATGAACATGCTCGTGCACGTCGACTTTGAGACCACCATCAAGAGCCGCCGTAAAAAACAGTCGGGCTCGACCGCTCCCTGATGAAGCCCAACGAGAGGCACCCAGGGCTGCTCCCAAATAGGGAACCCAAATGCCACGGGTCCACTCTACGTTGCCCCCCAGGAGGAAGTATTCGACCGAAAGGTTTCCGGTCGCCAAGTCGTCCTGAACGTCGCCGTCCAAATGAAAGCTCATTGTCTGACGGCTGTAGGCAAGATAGGCGAAGCCGTCGGGTTGTGCGCGGTAGCCCAGCTGAAAACCGAAAGCGAACCCCGGATCGAGTCGCAGTCTGCCGTCGCTTAGCTCTTGCTCGCCTTGGTAGAGCTGGGCCTTACTTCCACCTCCCCACCGCGCACCGGCACCGGCACCTATCTCGAACCGATTGTGAGCCTGGGCCGAAAGTGGGACCGCTGATAGGAATAGAGCCAAGGAGAACGCGAGCTTGAGTTTCACTGGCGCTCTTGTAGCGCGAGTCCTCGTCAGGATGAAGGGCCAGCAGGCGACGAATCGGGGCTAAACACCGGGAGGCTGCGCTTATTGTGGGATCCCAGAGTCGAGAGCTGCTCCGCTCCGCCAGAAGCGATCACTTGGTCACCCTGCTCTTGTTTGCGCGCCTGGCCCGCTCCCAAGCTCGATTTCTCGGGGATATCGGGATCTCGCTCCTTCCAGGCCCGCAGAACATCTCGGTCCAGTAGATGAGTCGGAGAAATATTGGACAAGGCGTGCATCATCACGCTCTTGATGTCTGGCTTGTCCTTTTCCAATTGACTGAGCATCGCGGTCATCTGATCGCGTTTGAGACCGTCCTGTGAACCACATAAATTGCATGGCAGGATGGGGAACTCTTGCTCTTGAGAGAGAGTCATGAGCTGCGACTCGGAACATTGAATCAAAGGCCGAATCACCTCGAAGCGCCCATCGTCAGTCGTATACTTCGCAGGCATCGCCTGCAGCTTGCCGGCGTACATGAAGTTCATCAGAAAGGTTTCGAGGGCGTCGTCTCGATGATGACCTAGAGCGATCTTGTTACACCCCAATCGTTCAGCCACGCGATAAAGAATGCCCCTTCTCAGCCGCGAACAAAGGGCACAATAGGTTCCCCCCTCCTCGACGCGATCCATCACAACCGAATAGGTGTCTTGTCCCACGATTTCGTAGGGAACACCGAAGTCTTTTAAGAAGGTCTGCAGGGGACGACCATCGTAACCTGGCTGCTTTTGGTCCAAGTGGACGGCGACCAACTCGATCGGAAAGGGCAGTTTCGCTTTGAGATCGCGTAACAACAGCAGCAGCCCGTAACTGTCCTTCCCGCCACTGATGGCCACCATGATGCGATCATGAGCTTTCAGGAGCTGGTAGTCTTCGGAGGTCTTGCGGAGTTGGCGCAAGAGCTGTCGTCTGGTCTGACTGCGGGGGGCCATGGGCGGCGAAAGGTAGCCTGGCCGCGCCGTCCACGCCACACCCTTGCCCCAAACCTAAGCTCGTGGTTGGCTTCTTCGGTGGGAATTTCAAAGGCTTACATGAGCTTGGGTGCGGCGCTCCTGCTGGTCTCTCGACTCGCTCCAGCCCAAAACCAAAGCCAGGCCCCCGCCGCCACTGAGCCCCCGGGTGCGCCCCCTCTTCCGCCAAAAGAAGAGGCTTCCGAGCCCCCTCTCCCCGTCACCTCTGAGCCAGAGGAAAGGGACGCCAGCTCAAAAGAAGAACAACCACAAGCCCCACAAGCGGGGCAAACGGCGCCGCCTGAAATCAAAGAGCCCCCACAGACCGCCAAGATCACCCGCCCCGAGCCTCTGCTGATCTCGTCCCCACCTCAGGATGAAGTCCCCCCTTTGGCAGAAGACGAAGAAATCATCCTGGAGCTCGTCGTTGATGAAGAGGGGCGAGTGGCCGAAGCCCATCTCGTCAGAGGGCGACAACCCTATGCCAGGACGACCCTCGAGGCCGCCAAGGATTGGCTTTTCAAACCAGCCACCAAAAACGGCAAACCGGTCGCCGCCAGGATTTCGTTTCTTGCCGTCTTTCCTGCAAGCCCATCCAACAAAGCTGAACCCCAAAAGGGTCCTCAGCCCACGACTCCCAAAACGGGAGCTCCTGAGGCAGAGATCCCCCCCCCCACCCGCCTCCGCGGTGAAGTCCTCGACGAGGTCGTCGTTCGAGGAAATCTTCGAGCCCCCAACGGAATAGAGATGACGCGGCTCGAGGTGGCCAACCTAGCGGGTGCCTTCGGGGACCCCCTGCGTGCGGTCGAGTCCATGCCAGGCGTGATCCCTATCGTGACGGGTCTGCCTCTTTTCTTCATCCGGGGCGCTCCCCCAGGAAACGTCGGCTACTTCATCGACGGCATTCGGGTGCCGCTGCTCTACCACGCCTTCCTCGGACCATCGGTACTACACCCCCAAATGATCCGCAGTGTGCAGCTCACCGCCGGGCCCATGCCCGCCCAATACGGGCGTTACGCGGGAGCAGCCGTTGAGGCGAGACTCCAAGACGTTCAAGCGCCCGTGGCCGAGGGCAGCATCCGACTCATCGATATCGGCGCCTACGCTCAATCACGCTTCGACGACAATCGAGGCTACGCACAGCTCTCCGGCCGCTACTCTTACACCGGTCTGTTGATATCTCTCTTCTCGCCGGGCACTCGTCTCGACTACTGGGACTACCAAGCAAGGGCAGGCTACGCGCTCGGACGCAAGGATGAGCTCAGTGTGATGACTCTGGGGGCTTACGACTACGTGGGGGCAGACGGCGAAGCTGTGGGTGGAACCGAATTTCACCGCGTCGACTTGCGCCACGACCACAACTTCACCCCCCGCGATCATCTACGAACCGCCGTCACCTGGGGTAAGGACCGCACCCGTTCGAGCGTCGGCACCATTCGTGACACCCTCTGGGGAGGCCGGTTCAACTTCGAACATCAAGGGAGAAACTTCGAATTCCGCTCAGGAGCCGACGTATGGATCGACAAGTATGGTCTCGACCTGGACCCAGCGATCTCCGAACCGGAAAACTACTTAGCCCTTTTTCCTGCGCGTACAGACGTGAGCGGAGGCATTTTTACCGATGTGGTCGTCGACGTCAACGACGACTTGCGCGTCATCCCCGGACTCCGCTTCGACCACTTTACTTCCCTCCATCACACCAAGTTCAGTGTCGATCCGCGGGTGACCGCCGAATACCAGCTCACCCCGCGCCTCCGGGCTATTCATGCGCTCGGCACAGCTCATCAATCTCCCAACTTCATTCCTAACGTCCCCGGAGCACAAGTCGGTGGGGTGGAGGGCGGTCTTCAACGCTCACTCCAGGCTTCGGCCAAGTACGAGTACGATGTCCCTTGGGGAGGGCTCACCGTCAGTCTGGCCGGATTCATCAATGGAACACAAAAGCTGACCGATCCCATAGGGCGGGGACAATCCTTCGCCATCGACGAGACCAGCGCCGAGCAGCGCTCAACGGGTCGCAGCTACGGATTCGAGGTCTACATCAAACGAGCCCTCACCAAGAAACTGGGGGGGTTCTTGACCTATACCTACTCCACTGCCCGGCGAAGCTACGGTCGAGTTTCTACTCGCCCAGGCTACGACCGCCCCCACGTCCTCAACGCTGCACTCAGCTACGATTTCGGCTGGGACCTGCGTGCCTCCCTCCGATTCGCCCTTGCTTCCGGTGTCGCCGGACGACGGACGACACTGGACGGTTTCTTTTTCGACCAAAGTCGAAGTGCTCCTTTTGTGCGCCTGGACGCAAAACTCGAAAAAAGGTTTATCGTAAACGAGCACCTCAATTGGGGTATCGCCCTCGAGGCCCTCAACGCAACCTACACGGGCAACGTCTCCTCGCGCACCTGTGGTCCAGAGGGCTGCGAAAATCTTGGAACGGCGCCAATCACGCTTCCCAATCTAGGCGCCAACGTCGAATGGAAGTAGCGGCGCAATATTGCTAGCTTCGCGGCCCCCCATGGCTCCCCCGAGTTCTCCCCAACGCAAAGTCCTCCTTTTTTCTGGAACAAACCAGCCCGGTCTGACACACGCTTTTTGTCAGCTCGCAGCTGCGCACGGCGTTCGCTTGCTTCACCTCGGACAACGGCTCGTCCACAGCTGTTTGAGCATCCACGCAGAAGTCGAGATTGCAGACGCGAAGCTCGGCTCTTTCATAGCGGAAGCTGAAAACTGGGCGCAAAAGAGCGCTCTTTCCCTGATCGCCACAGATCTCCCCGCTCGCAGCCCTACGCCCCAGCCCTGCGGCATCGTAACTACGGTGCTCGGACAAGACCACACAACGAGCGCCCTCCCCTCGATCCTCTCATGCCTAGAGAAAGCCGGCCTAGCCCCTGAGCGCATCGAGACGATCAGCGACGAAGAACTGGTTGGAGTTCATCTGCTCGCGTCCAAAGAAACAATCACTAACGATGAGCTCAGGTCCGTCCGCCGAGCACTTCTTCAAATGTGCGAAGACCTCCAGGTCGACATCGCGGTGCAGCGGGACGACGCCTACCGGACAAACAAACGGCTCTTATGTATGGATGTTGATTCTACCTTCGTCAAAGGCGAGTTCATCGACGAACTTGCCGACATGTGCGGAGTCAAATCAGAAGTCGCAGAGATCACAGCACAGGCAATGCGAGGCGAACTCGACTTCGAACAGGCTCTCCGCAAGCGGGTCAAGTTACTCAAAGGCCTTTCGATGACCCGCGCCCGTGAGCTCTGTGACCGTTTCGAGCTCACACCAGGTGCCGACGACCTGGTCATGACCGCCAAACATCTCGGCATGAAAGTCGGCTTGGTCAGCGGTGGCTTCGACTTCTTCGTCGAACGTCTGAAGAAGCAGTTTGATCTTGATTTCGCCTTTGCCAACGAACTCGAAGTACAGGATGGACTGCTCACAGGAGAGGTCATCGGAACAGTGGTTGATAGCCATCGCAAAGCCCAAGTACTCAAAGATATGGCCCACGTTTTTGGAGTGCGACTCGAACAAACTATCGCGGCTGGAGACGGAGCCAATGACATTCAGATGCTGCAGACCGCCGGTCTCGGCATTGCCTACCAGGCCAAACCCCGTCTGGTCGAAGTCGCCGCCACTCGATTTAGTCGAAGCGACCGATTAGACACTCTCTTTTATCTCATGGGATTCGACCCCAAGAAACTTCGAGGCGACTGCACATGAGGCGCCTTGCCCTCGTCAGCACAGAAGACCAACTGACGGGAAAGGGCCCAGCTGCGCTCGAACGTCTAGCTCGAACCTGCGCCGTCGAGTCCCGAGACCACTTCGGGGTTCAGTCGGTATTCGTCACCTTGGCTCGTCGCGCGGTTCGGGCCTGCGTCCCCCCCTCGCACCTGGGAGAACTTCTGGAAGGGCTCGATCTGCAGCAGAAAGCGACGCGAACGAAGAGCTCTGGGTCTTCAATCGCTCAAGCTCGTTCGCGCTGCTTCGCGCTGGCTCCAGTCGCTGAAGAAGCCACGGCACAAGCGGTGAGCAAGGCGAGTGAGCATCTGCGCGGTTCAGCCCCCCCTACAAATCTAGATCCTCACGCCGTTCATGTGATCGATCGATACGTCCGTCTCGCAGCGCACTTCGCGTGCGCTGCCGTCTGCCACAGCCTCGATGCTCATGAGGAACCGGAAAAAGGACTCGAGGTTCTCGGCGATTGTGCGGCCGCCCTCAGTTATCAGGCCGCTGGTCTCGGAGCCGCGCGGCAGGTGACACTCCGCGCTTCCGCTATCGACCAAGCTCGATGGGAGGCGGCTCGCCGAGGCGGTTCGGGCGAAAGCGAAACAGCCCTCGCACTGCAAATCTACCACGAGTATCTGGGTGGCCGCTTTCGCGCCTATATGGACGTCGAACAACTCAAGCAAGCACGGTTCATCGACTGGGCCTTGAGCGGACGGGGCTAGCGCGACTCCTAGTGCTGCGACCGTTTAAATTTGAGCGCTTCTTGGTCTGTCAGCGTTGAGAGACGGCTCGGTTTTCAGGAAGGGTCGCGGCACAAACGGAAGTAGCACTAGAACCGCGAGAGCCCAAACGGCCTACTCGGACTTTTCTTCGGAGCCGCCCTGTACGAAGTCAGGTGGAGCCGCTGATCCGTCGCCGAAGAAGAACTTGTCCATCTCAGTGTACCAAATCTGCTGGCCTTGCTCACTGGTCAGATCGAGGCGGTACTCATTGATGAGCATCTTGGAATGCTCAAGCCACATTCGCCAACCCTCCTTGGATACATTCTCGAAGATTTTCTGACCCACGCCCCCTTTGAGCGGGGGCTTGTCCAAAGCTTCGGCTTCGTGACCCAGTTTTACGCAATTGACCGTCTTCGACATGGGAAGGTCTTTGCCACCATCGGGACCAAATGGCTAGCCCAAAGACTAGCTAATTGCCCCTGATCTCGGCGTCCGGGGCTTGGGGCAACACAAGGTAGGGCTGCTCGACGATGACGGTAAAGGCAGCAGGGCCTTGGGCGGTACGGCGCACCAGCTGGGCTACAATACTCTGTTCGCGTCGGCCACGCGCCGCGAGAACTTGGGAGATCACCTGAGCCCGGCTCTGAACCGGAACCCCGGCCACCGCCACCAAACGATCCCCGTCTAATAAACCAATCCCTAGACCCGTTACTTGAGACAGCTCGATACCGGCTGGAAGCCCGTACTCGGCGCCCCGAGACCTGCCCTGCGGCATCATGCGCCGCTCAGCCCAACTTAAAACGAGCTCCGCCGCAGCACGGGTACTCGTGGGTGGGGGAAGAAGCGGAGGGCGCGACAAAGGCCGGGAAACCCGAAGAGGCGGCGACACAGTTCTACTTCGAGAAGCCCCGACCGGAACCGAAGCGAGCGACGAAGGATCCAAGGCGACACCCGTCGGCGCGGGATCCCCAGAAGGCGGGAGAAAAAATGGAGAGAACTCCTCCTCCTCTTCTCGCACTGGTGTGGGGGTCAGAAGAGCGAGGGCGCGCACACTGGAAAGCCCATGGGCCAAGGCCCGCTCCATGGCCCAATCGCGCAGAGCAAAAGACAGAGGCACGAAAGCCAAGAGCAAAACGATGCCCCATCCCCAGGGCCAATAACGAGATTGGACCAGTGTTGAATGGAAGCGATGAACTCGATGGCGAAAAGCAGACAAGGGCGGTCGAAAACAGAAGTGGTGCTCCAGGCATTCCACGCTCGCGGATGCAGTGCAAGGAGCACTCCGACAATCCGCTAGCTCCAAAATGCGTGCAAGAAAATAATCCTCACCAGATAGGCGACCTGCGGGCCCTTGAAGGCCTATACTCCCCGCGTGGCGTCAAGAGATCTCGTCGATTTAGGCTACAGACGCATTGTTATTCTGCTTGTCTCGCTCATTGTCGTCCCCACCGCCCTACTCCTGGCTTTGGGCGTGGTACTTCTCTTTTTGGGAGGATTCGAAGCCAACGTGTTGATGGGGATCCTGGTGCTCGCTCTTTCCGGGGCGGCTACGACGGGAGTGATTCTGGTCTGGGTGTTCGTGCGACGCGAGGCCAACGTTTCGCGACTCCAGAGCGACTTCGTCTCGAAGGTGAGCCACGAGCTCAGAACACCTCTCACCTCGATCCGACTCTTCACCGAAACCCTGTCGATGAGGCGTAATGACGAAAAAACACAAGCTCAGTGCATCGCCTCTCTTGAGAAAGAAACGAAGCGACTCCAAGAACTTATCGATCGACTGCTCGACTGGGGTAGGATGGAAAGCGGTCGGCGCGAATATCGGAAAATGTCGACTGACGTCCGCTCCATCGTACAGGCAGCGACCGACGCCTTCGAGTCAGTGCGAGAAAAGCAGGACATTGACCTCGACGTCGCCCTCCCCCCAGAAAGCACCGTGGTCGTCGCCGACCGAGGGGCCGTATCCGACGCCTTGTTGAACCTGCTCACGAACGCCGCCAAATACGGGGGAGATCCCTGTAAAATTCGGCTAGAATGTGCCGAGTCAGCGCGAGCGGTTTATATTTCTGTCACCGATAACGGCAAGGGGATCCCGGTCACCGAACACAAGCGCATTTTTCAGAAATTCTATCGCATTGATGACCGATTCTCCCGGGAGCAAGAAGGCTCGGGCCTGGGTCTAGCGATTGTCAACCACGTCATGCGAGCGCACGGTGGCCGAGTGGACATGCAGAGTCGTCCAGGTGATGGCAGTACGTTTTCTTTGGTTCTGCCTCGCCCCGAAGGCTCACATCGTTCAAACTCTTCGAAGAGCGAATGAGGAGCGAAGGATGAACGAAGAGCCGACAAGAGTTCTTATCGTTGAGGACGACGAGAGTATCTCGCTGGGCCTCAAAATGAATCTGGAGGCAGAAGGCTACCTGGTCGAAACCGAACTCGACGGAGAAAAGGGCCTCAAGCACGCGGCAGAAGGAAACGTCGACCTGATCATTTTGGACGTCATGCTCCCGCGCGAGAACGGTTTTGAGGTGTTGCGCAAGCTCCGCGAAGGAGGGGACCTAACTCCAGTCATCATGTTGAGCGCCCGCGGCGCAGAAACCGAAAAAGTCATGGGACTTGAGCTGGGCGCGGAAGACTATATCACCAAACCCTTCGGCCTGGCGGAGCTCTTGGCCCGTGTTCGGGTCGTGCTCCGCCGGGGACAACTGTCGCGACTCCAACTCGAACAAACCGCCACCACGGTCGAAGCAGGAGACTTGAACATCGATTCAGGCACTCGACAGGTGCACAAGGCGGGAGAGCTGGTGAACCTCACTGCCACCGAGTTCGACGTGCTCTGGTGTCTCGTCGAAGCGGACGGTCAGGTTCTCTCGCGCCAAGATATTCAAGGGAAAGTCTGGGGACCTGAACATCACGGCACATTGCGCACCATCGACAACTTTCTGCTCCAGTTGCGTTCGAAACTGGAAGACGACCCCGCCGCTCCACGGCACTTGCTTACAGTACGTGGTGTGGGGTACCGCTTCTCCACCTGAGCGCACTATTGTATGGCGCTTGTGTGGGCGCCGAAGCGCGTCCAGGGCCGTGTGCCCCTAAAAGGGGCGCGACCTAAAAAAGCGCTCCTTCAACAAGTCTCACGCAGGCGAGATCAGCTCGAATATCACCATGGATCAAAATCTTCTTCGCGCCTACCTAGGCACAGTCTATGAACTTCCCTCTCCCGATGGAATGATTAGGGCATCATTAGACGGGGAGGTGACCCGCGACCCCACGGAACTCCCCGCTCTATTACAGCAAAAATTTGCTCTCCTCACTGCCTACAATCCGCGCAGCATGCTGCTGCCAAGGAAGATCAACGAGCAGCGCCATCAGGTCATGCGCGAACTTCTGATTCTTGGTTGTTACCGAGTCGAGCAGTGCGTCGGCTACGAGGACGAACCCGAGGTTTCTTGGAGGGAGCCCGCTTGGCTGGTCCATTCCATTGATCGACAAGAAGCAATGGACTTCGGACGGACCTTTCGTCAGAACTCGATTGTCTACTGCGAGGACGGAAAAGCCGAACTCATCGTCACAGATCCGACTTGCGATACCCTGGGACGCAGCTACGTTGGGCACTGGCGGCTCAGGAAGTAAGTGAGACGAGGCCTTCATCGCCTCGCTTCTCAGCTTCGATTGTTGGTCGTTCTCTGCACATTTGAGCGTCGATCTCTCGACGACAGGAATTTAATCATGACTCAGCGTTACGGAAACGGGCCAAGGGGGCCCCGTGACCCGGCAGATACTATGGCCGATTTGGTCGATCAGTTCGGGCGCGGGTCCCGCCATTTGGGGCCCATCATCCTTGTCCTTCTGGCGGCGACCATCCTTTTTACAGCAACCTTTCAGGTTGAACCCGGCGAAATCGCCGTGATTCGAACCTTGGGCAAAGAAACCGGTCGCGTCGAGCCCGGATTTCACTGGGTCGTACCCGGCGTCCAAAGCTACGATCGCGTCAACATCGCGCGAGTGCGCCGAGTCGAAGTGGGCTTTCGCGGCAATCAAATCCGACCCGAAGAAGCCCAAATGCTGACCGGGGACGAGAACATCGTCGATGCTCAGATGATCGTCCAGTACCGCATCAGCAATCCAAGCAAGTACTTGTTCCGACTCCACGACGTAGAAGGCACCCTCCACTCAACGGCAGAGGTGGCGTTGCGCAGCGTGATTGGTCAGACGTCCACCGACGACGCCATCACCAAAGGCCGTGGCACGGTACAAACCAAGACGCGGGAACTGTTGCAGCGACTCATGGATACCTACGATAGCGGGATTCAGATTTCGGAGGTCAAGCTGCAAAACGTTGACCCCCCCGAAGAAGTCAAGGACGCGTTCCATGAAGTAGTCCGCGCAAGAGAGGAAAGAGAAAAGCTCATCAACCAAGCCCAGGGCTATCGCGAAGAGGTGATTCCGAAAGCAAAAGGTGAAGCCGAAAGGCAATTGAGGGACGCAGAAGGCTACAGAGAACAACGCGTTCTTCGCGCCCAAGGTGACGCAGAGCGCTTCAACTCGATCTACCACGAGTACGAGAGCTCGAAGAAGGTCACCAAACGCCGCATGTATCTAGAAACGATGGAGCGAGTGCTCTCCAAGGTGCCCAACAAGACGATCCTGGATGATCGAACCACCGGATCGACCTTGCCCTTTCTTCCCCTGACTAAGGGCAGCGGCGCCGTTGCGACGCAAGGAGTAGCAAAATGAACAAGAGTACTATCGGGATCGCTATCCTGGTCCTCATCTATGCAGCGTGGGGCTCATTCTTCGTCGTTCAAGAAGGCGAGCAAGCCATCGTGGTACGCCTAGGCGATCCCCAGAAGACGTATTCGTCCCCAGGCTTGCGGTTCAAGGCCCCTTATCTGGACAAAGTTACTTTCATGCAGAAGCGCATCCTAAGCAGCGATACGCCTCATGCCGAGTACATCACCCTGGACAAGAAAAAGCTGGTCGCCGATCCAATCAGCCGCTGGCGCATCGTCGACCCCCTGAACTTCTACAAGAACGTAACCGACGAGCTCGGCGCCAAAGAGCGTCTGGATGACATCGTCAAGAGCGAACTGCGCGAGGCAATAGCCAGCCGAGAGTTCGGGGCCATCATCGGAAACAAACGAGAAGACCTCGTCCAAGAAGTAGCAACCGAAGCTCGACGACAGCTCAAGACCTTGGGCATCGAGCTCGTCGACGTACGCATCAAGCGAGCTGATCTGCCTTCCGAAGTACAGGACAGTGTGTTCCAGCGCATGCGGGCCGAACGAGACCGTATCGCCAAGAGATATCGCTCGGAAGGGCGCGCCGAAGCACAAAAGATCCAGGCAAAAGCGGACAAAGAGCGCGCAATCCTTTTAGCTGAAGCCTATGAAAAGGCAGAGAAGCTGCGCGGCGAGGGCGACGCCAAGAGTATCGCCATCTACGCCGAGGCGTACGAAAAGGACCCAGACTTCTACGAGTTCACTCGAAGCCTGGAAGCTTCCGAAAAGGTAATCGACGAGAACACGCAATTGGTCCTGTCCACGGACAACCCCTTGCTCAAGCACCTGGATCAGCTCGACTGAGTCTTGAGCCACCAGGACTCGAAGGCCCGTGGACGTTCAGCTGCGTCCACGGGCTTCTTCTTTTGTCGCCACAACGGTTGCGGCTCGCCTGGGCTGTGAGTTTCGCCCCAGTGGCGTTTCGGTCTAGAGTTCGACCGCCCCGAGATCGAAGACCAGGGCTTCAAGCAGCATGGCCGTCGACATCGCGTAGGCGGGGATCCCCAAGGATCGGTGGGGTGGATCCCCATCGACACTCTGGCCATTGTACGAAAGTGCCCTTCCCGACTGCGCAGCTCGGAGCACACGCTCGGTCAGGGCGTCACGGCTCAAAGGGTCAACGCCCAACTTGGCTCGAACGTAAAAAAGCAACAGATGCGTCCAAACCGGCCCCTGGTGACTGCAAGCCTGACGTTCCTCAAAGGTTTCCCCCGCGCGTCCCGTATATGACGGATGAGCCGGTTCGAGGGTCCGCAATCCGAAGTCCGTCAGAAGGAGTTCTTCTGCACGAGCGACGATTTCTCTCGCTTGCACGTCGTCAAAGAGCTCAGGGACGATCGCCAGCGCCATCAAAGCGTTGGGACGCACCGAGGGATCGGCCCAAGCGCTGGCAGAACCGCGCTCTTCACTCACGCAATCAAAGGGATGACTCGTCTCGTGACACCAAAAGGTCTGCTGAAAGGCCTGAACGGCTTGAACCGCCCGGGACTGAGCTTCTTCGGCAAGATCGAGATCACCGTGCTCTTCGGCATGGCGCTTGATGACATCACAGGCGCGTACCCACAGAGCTTGTAGCTCTACGGCCAAACCGCGACGCGGCGTCGCCACTGTTCCGTCGATCTCGGCGTCCATCCAAGTGAGCGGAAAAGAGGCGCCGTTGGCAAGCAAGCCATCAGGGGTCAGCCAAGCAATTTCGCGGTTAGAATTAATGATGCGTCTAAAAATCGCAGTGATGCCCGAAAACCACTCTTGAAAGAACTCGGTATCCGAGTCGTTGGAGCGGACCACTCGCTCCCCCACTGAGAACAACCAAAGCGAACTTTCGAGGCAGGGTCGGAGCTCGGCCTCAGCAACACTGGTTCGACTCACCAAGAACCCATCTTTCATGTTGCGCAGCAAGTGCCGAATCGAACTGCGAGCGCGGTCGGACTGCTTTCGCGCAAGAAAGATCCCTGCCGTCGCCAGCAAAGTATCTCGAGACCAAACGTCGAGCCACGGGTAGCCAGCAATCACTGCCGTACCGTTGCCGAAAACGAAGCCCTCCGCGGCGATGGCCAGAGACCGGGCAAAAGCGGCAGCGGGCGTGGGTTCTGCCCAGGCTTCGCCTCCAGAAAAAGCCGGATCGGCTCGCAGGCGTCGCTGAGCCGCATCCATCACGAGCTCGGCCGGAGAATGTTCAGGAGGTGCCCCAACCGATACGAGGAGGTAGTTGGTTTGCCGCGGCACCATTGTCATCTCGAAAAGTCCGGGCGACCACATATCTTCCTGAAAGTCAGGAAACCGCCCCCGGTCGTCGAGGTACTCGAACTTGCGCCACCAATCAGGAAAACCCATGAAAACTCCACGATGTCGAAACAGGACGGGCGGGAGATGAGCAAGCGGCTGGACTTCAACTTCGCCAGCTCGCAGCGTTACCTTTTGAAGCATTCCACCGTGCTCGCAACTGAGCTCGTGGGCCGGTCGCATGGGCATCAAGGGGCGAAGGCTCAACCGCGCGGTTTCTCGTCCGGACCAGGTCATGGCAATGACCACAGCCTGTCGGTCGGGAACAAGACAAAGAGTGCGTTCGATGGTGCCTGAGGGGAAGCGATAGACCCAGCGAGGCAGAGGATCGAGGGTAAAGGTCTCGAGCGCGCGATAGCCCAAAGTGGGCGCCATGTTGGGGAACTGATGCGTCGAAAGCTTGTGGGTGCGACCACCTACCTCAAGGCTCATTTCCAAATGACTGAGCACCACATGACGCCGAAAGTCCTCGGCTAGGTGAGAAACCAGCAGGCCATGCTGGCGACGGGTATGCATGAGCGCAACCGTGCTCATCGCGTAAGCGCCAATGTTGTTCGTCGATAGCCATTCTGCCTCGGCGCGCTCGAGGTCTCCACCAACGTGAACCTGAGGCCAGGGCCCGTCTTGAGGCCCCGCCCAACTGGGCGACTGATGACAACTCATAAACCCAAAGCTTCTTGAGCAGCTTTCATCATCGGCGCAGGCTCTGGACGACGCCCCAACCAGATCTCAATAGCGTCACGAGCCTGACCGACCAACATCCCCAAGCCGCCCATTGAAGGAAGACCAAGCTTCTGTCCTTGGGCAAGAAACGGCGTCACGACAGGATTGTAGACGAGATCGTAGATAGCACCGTCTGTGAAACGCTCCCACGGGATCGTTTCGACCAAGGCAGTACCACCCGACGTGCCCTTCATCCCAGCGCTGGTGGCCTGAACGATCAACTTCGTTGACGAAAGACAGTTCGAAAGCTCAGTGTTTTGCGCAGAAGGCCAAGCAATGGGCTCGGCGCCCAGGCTACGAAAGGACTCGGCCGACTCCCAAGTCTCAGGCGACTGATTTGGCGAAAACCGTCGGGCACTCACCCGCACAGGGGCGATCCCGGCGAGGCGGCAGGCGACCACAGCCGCTCGCGCAGCACCACCGCTACCGAGCACTAATGCCCCCGAGCACTTGGAGGAAGTCGATGGGACGAGGGCGAGGCAAGTCGAAAGTTCACTCGACAAGGCAGAAGCATCGGTATTGTAGGCAACGATTTGTCCCCCCTCGTCCCGAGCCAATACGTTGGCAGCACCAACTTGAGCAGCGGTACTATCGATGTGATCGGCGAGCTCGAACGCAACTTGCTTCCAAGGGACGGTTACGTTGGCGCCACAAATAGTTCCGTCTCGCAGAGCCGCCACCTGGGCTTGTACGGCGGAGCGATCCGGGCAGTCCACAGCTCGGTATTGAGCTTCTATCCCCAACTGCTGATACGCTGCGTGATGGATAGGTGGCGAAACAGAATGCCCAACTGGATGACCAATAAGAATGAATTGCTTCAATGCGTGTCCCCTGCGCGCTCAGACTCTTGGTCGAAAGCGAGGGTGTTTTCAACACCTGGATGCAGCTTTTCCACATTCGCGGAAAATGAGCCTTTTTGGAGAACAACGGTGACGGATTCCCCCACTTTCAGGGTACTTGCGTCACGTATCACACGCTGAGCGGGGGTCGAAGCCAACGCGTAGCCTCGGCCCAAAACCGAAAGAGGAGAAAGTGCGTTCAGGGAGGCACCTTTTTGCGACAGTTGCGAACGGTAGGCCATCAGAACAGATCGCATGAGAGCGGACAGCCTTTGTTGGGTAGGCTCAAGGCGCGCTCGGCTCTGACTAATGACCACTCGGGGGTGACGATCGAGCAACCCGCGGCGTCGCTTCTCCAAGATCCGTCGGCGTTCGAGAAGCTGCTGCTCCATCAGTTCTCGGAGCTCCATACGTCGCTCATCGAGAGCTTGTTGATGATCGAACAACAAGAAGCGCGGATCGCCTATCTTGGATCGACGCTGGTTGAGTTCCAGTCGGCGCTCGACGATGGTCGCGAGCATGGTCCGGCCCAAATGAGCGCGATAACGAGCGATGAGCTGAAGCTGTGCCTGAGCGTCCGGAACGACGAGTTCGGCTGCTTGGGAAGGGGTAGCGGCTCGAGCATCCGCCACCATGTCGGTGAGAGCCAGATCGATCTCATGCCCCACGGCGCTCACAACGGGCACAGCCATCCGCGCTACGCGGCGCACCACACGTTCATCATTGAAGGCCATCAAGTCTTCAGCTGAACCTCCACCACGACCAACGATGACTACGTCGGGATTAAAGCGTTCGATTCGATCCAAGGCAGTGAGTAGGGACTCGGCTGCGCCCTCCCCCTGTACCACCGCCGGGGCAATCACGATCTTCACTCGTCCGCGGCGCTCGGCAACGGTGCGAATATCAGAAAGCGCAGCACCAGTGCGGCTGGTCACGACCCCGACCGTTCGAGGAGCAGGAGGCAGGGCGCGCTTGCGTCCCGGATCGGTAAGTCCTTCAGCTATTAGTTTCTTCTTGAGACGCTCGAGGGCCTCAAGCAAGGCTCCTTGACCAGCCGGTTTTGCGGCATCGGCAACCCACTGCAGACGTCCCCGCGGCGGATAGAATGTCGCTCGACCTCGCAATACGACACGTTGCCCTTCAACGAGGCGCGCACCGAAACGCATCGCATCACGCTTGTACATCACGCAATCGATCATCGCGTCACGTCGGTCATCCTTAAGAGAAAAGTAGAGGTGGCCACTGACGGGTCTTTGGATCCGTCCCAGCTCACCTTCGACGTAACATCCAAAGGTCGCCGCTTCGACTGTCTGCTTCAACCCTTGCGCGAGCTCGTAGACGGTAAAAATGCGTCGTTGCTCTTCGCCCATGAACTGAGCCTTAGGCCGAGGCAATCATTCCTTCAACTCGCGCACGAATTCCCAGTCAACGACCAGGTGTTTCTTCAGCAAGAGAGACAAAAGGGCCGCGAACATCCGCTCCCAATTGACGTCTTCGCCAAAAACTTGGGACATATCTGTTCCTTTGGATTGGGCGCGCAACGCTTCGATCAGGTCGCGCGCCGTCAACTCACCAGGGCTGGAACGAGGACTGCTCTTTCGTCGCGCGGGAAGTCTCATTTGTGTCCCGTCCAGCATCGTGACCGTAATCATCTCGGGCTGCTCCTCGGACTTCTTGCGCGGCTCGGGCATATCCGAATCCCGCGCCACGACAGGCTCGCTGTCGCGATGTTCGTCAAGATCGAGGGCGGGGTGAATGCTGGGTGCTGACGGTAAGGGCGACCGACTTGGGCTCCGAGCGCTTTCTGCAACATCGGCGATTTCATCGGGAGGAATCGAGTGCAGAATCTCATCCGGCTCCGAGACAGGAGCAGGTTCGGGAGGTAGGCCAAGATAATACGCACGAATCGCCGCTCGAATGTCCGAAGGTGGAGCAATCATCGGCCGCACGGGAAGCCCGGAATAACTCGCGACTTCGTCGAGCGGTGCCGAATCACTTGGATCCTCCATCGCAATGTAGAGGGTCTCCTTGCGATTTTTGCTTCTGCGTACGTAGATGGGAACAAGAGTGTACTTCTGAGCAATCTCGGCACTCACAAGATTGAGCAACTGCCGAGAAAAGTCGATGTACTCCAAAGAAACCCAAGGCACGCTCAACTGTTGGCTGATGATCTGAGTGACCTTCGCTTCGCTGACCATCTCCGCGGCGACGATGATTTCTCCTAGGCGTCGGTGATCCGATTTCTGGAGCTCCAAAGCTTGGTCCAATTGCCGCTGGGAGATGAGGCCTGTCGAAAGAAGCAGCTCCCCTATCAACACACGTCCCGTCATCATTTTGATGTTACACGAATCTGTCAGGGCGCTCCTGAAATCAGCAACTTTTTGCCTGCAGAATACCTTTTACCGAAGTGCTTCATTTATTGATGAAAGAAATCATTCGAGGGACTCATTCAAATGGAGCCTGCCTACCTACATGCGCTACTCACTCGAACCCCACGCCGCGGTCGGGTATGAAGAGACGAGGACAGCCTTCCCAATCAATCGCCCCGCGCCTTGCGCGGCGGCTGTTATATATCCAAAAGCCCAGCTCATCCGCCTGGGGCACGCCTACCGAAAGACAAGAGCTGGACGTATTTGCTCTACAATGGGAAGTTAGCGAAACTTCCTTCTGTCACGCATGTCCCCAGCCCAGTCCGCCACGACCACTGAGACAGTCACCTGTCCGCAGTGCAACCTCGTCTCCAACGCGGAGAGTCAATACTGCCCGAGCTGCGGCTTCCCGCTAGCTTCAGTACGCCAGGGAGATGACGGTGACAAGTTCATAGGGACCACACTGCCGGCGGGGTACCACATTCTTGACCTCATCGGGGTCGGCGGCATGGGGCGCGTCTACCGCGCCGAACAGTCCGTGCTTGGTCGCACCGTGGCGGTGAAGATCATTCACCCGCACCTGCTTGCGGACGAGAACTCCGCCATCCGATTTTTGACCGAGGCGCGCGCAGCCAGTCAGCTCAATCACCCCAACAGTATCTCGGTATTTGACTTCGGTCGGACCGACGATGGGCAGCCCTATCTCGTCATGGAGCTGCTCACGGGCAAAGACCTGGGGTTGGTCGCGCACGAAGAAGGAGAACTGCGCATTGCGCGGATCGTCGACGTGCTGCAGCAGGTACTGGCGGCACTCGGCGAAGCTCATGAGCTTGGGATCGTGCATCGGGACCTGAAGCCCGAAAACATTATTCTTCAACCCAAGCGTCGGGGGGGCGACTTGGTCAAGGTCCTCGACTTTGGTTTAGCCAAGCTCCGAGCAGATCAACCGACCAAGGTCACGAGCCCGGGCATCGTCTGCGGTACTCCCGACTACATGGCCCCCGAGCAAGGTCGGGGAGACAAAGTTGACGGTCGGTCGGACTTATACGCCGTCGGGGTGATCTTGTTTCAACTACTAACAGGCCGCCTTCCTTTCGAAGGTGATTCCCCCACTCAGGTCGTGATGATGCATTTGACAGTGCCTGCTCCCGACCCACGCCAAATCGCTCCTCGACGAAATATACCGAGCAGCCTCGCCGAAGTCGTCAAACGCGCACTCGCCAAGAAAGCAGGACAGCGATTTTCGGACGCTCACGAGTTTTCCGAAGCGTTGTCTGATGCGCTTTCCGACTTAGACGATGCGCCAGAACGGCTTAGTGTAACCGTGGGCGCAGCCCCGAGCTTGGTTATCGGAGAAAGCATCGAATGCGAGGCCTGCGGCTACGACGTGCCTCGCGCTCGCTACTGCTGCGAATGTGCCGCTCCGCTCCCACAGGACCGGTCGGTTCAGTTCCCCGTCCCCTTCGTGGGGCGCTCCGAAGAGCTGTCTTGGCTGCAGTCGCGCCGTCCCCATGCGGCTCAGATATCTGGGGTTCGCCTTGTCGGCGAGCCAGGGATCGGAAAGTCCCGACTTCTTGAGGAGTTCGCGAACAATCTCAGCGCCCAGGGCGACCAAGTCATCCGGGTGGCCCCTGATCAGTACGACGCCAGGATCGCCTACCACAGCGTAAGTCAAGCCGTCCTCGCACTCACCAAGCTGAGCCAAGACGATCTGGAAGCCAAGCATTTGCCCTATGTCGGCCGCGAAATTCAAAGCGGCTTGTCCGATATCTTCCGTGGACCTTCTCGGGGCGATATGCGCACGCCCATGGATCGCAGGCACGGTGCGGCTTCCGCCTTACGCTGGGCACTGCTCGAAGCCGCTACCAAATCGGGCGGCATGCCCGTCCTATTGATCGACGACATGGATCACATGGACGGTCCCTCTTTGCATGCCTTCGCCGACGTATTGGGAGACCCTCCGGGTGTAGCCGCTCTATTTGTGGGCGCGCATTCGGCCGGTTTCGATCCCGGTTGGGGAGCAGAACGTACCGCGGCCTACGTCATGGACGGACTGCCCGTATCGACAGTGCGCGGCCTCATGCCCCCGGGCTCCAATATCGCGACCAGCAGTATCTTCCCTCTTTATATGGATCAGGCCATGCGCCTGCACATGGAGGGCGGCAACGAAATCTCGTCTCGCCTCGGCGACGTGATTCACCAACGGATTTCGATGCTCGACGCTGAAACCCGCCGAGTGCTCCAGGGCCTTTGTGTATTGGGCAGCGGAGCCCTGATTTCGGACGTCGCCGAGTTGGTACAACTCGACGGAATCGAGGAGGCGATCAACATCTTGGTACAGAAGGGTATGGTCACTCTCCACAGCGGACGCGCCGTCATTGCTCATCCAATGGTACGAGATGTGGCGATGTCGGCTATTCCGGCTGAAGCGCGTCGTCAGTTGCATCGACGTGGCATGCGCATTGAGGACAAGAGACGTGGACCTTTGGAAGCGCGTGCGCTGCATGCCTACCACTGCGAAGAATCATTCCAGGCCTTGCTCTTGCTCGAGCAGGTCGCGGACAGAGCGACGGCCATCGGGGATACCAATACCGAAGTCAACGCCCTGCGTCGCTGTGTCGAAATCGCGCGCAAAGAAATCTCACGCGGTGAAATCGACGATCCGATGCGTGCGGTTTTGATTTTTAGCCGCAAGTTGGGAGCCTCATTGACCCGCGCGGGGAATTTTTCCGACGCAGACGGCGTGCTCAGGGAAGCTCTCGATCTGGCTGGACCTGCCAGTCCTGATCGAGCCAAGATCCTCGGCGCGATGGCCCACGTTTCTCATGGTCGCAAGCGCCACGACGAAGCACTCCGGCGCCTCGAAGAAGCGATCACCGCCGCCAAAATGGCTCGGGACGACGCCGTACTTCTCACCCTGGAAGACGCACGAACGGCCTGGACGACTTGAGAGTTAGGGGACTGAAGGCACTGGCCCTACGGCGCATTTCGTGACCCGCAGGAGGGCGAGTTACGTGCTACAAGACCCATGTACACCCTAGTCCTTTGGCTCTTGTTCTTCTCCTCGTTGAAGCTCATCAAGGGCAGTCGAAAAGCCCCCTGAAAGGATGGGGTAACGGAACCAGGTCTTCGGATCCAAGTTTCCCTCGTCGACGAAAAACGAAGGAGCATAACGTTCTCTCTTCCACTGGTTGATAGCAAAGAGATGATAGAAGCGTCTCATCCACGCGAGGGCCTGCTCCCTGTCGCACGCAAAGCGTTCGACTAACGCTTCGAGCACCTCCCCGGGAGCTCTTCTGCGATAGATGCTCTGTCGTTCGACAAAATCCAGCACGTCGTAGGGCATCAAATCGCCCTCGTCTGTCTGCTCGTAT
Organism: Polyangiaceae bacterium; assembly: GCA_050300635.1. GTDB lineage: Bacteria > Myxococcota_A > Polyangia > Polyangiales > Polyangiaceae > NIC37A-2. Next base: position 84,390 of record JBNKYC010000007.1, on the reverse strand, counting down.
TCGGCTGGGCGGAGCTCGGCCGTCGGCTGTTGTTCGTTGATCCGTTGCAGTGCCGGCACGGGACCGAGCTCTACGATTCCTACGTGTTGCATGAAAATGAGCCAGCGACGAATGAACGACTTGTCGATCCCTGCCAAGGGGCTGAGCCCGCCTGCCGTGTCCCCATCCATCGTCGCGTACCCGACAGCCGCTTCCGAGCGATTGCTCGTCGATAACAGCAGTGCACCTTGGGTATTGGCCAGCATCCACACAAGAGGAGCTCGGGCTCGCGCCTGTATGTTCTGCAGAGCCACGTCGTCCCTTTCCCAACTGAGGGGGCGCTTGAGCATTTGTTCGACCTTCGTCCGATAACCCTCGACGAATTCATCCACCGAAACCTCGTGATGGTTGGTGAAAAAATCGTGGGCTAGGCCTGCCGCCGCGGCTCGAGTTGTCTCTGAGCTATGGCGCGTCGCCTGATAAACGGTGGTCAAGAGCTGGGTCATGAGTTCCCGTTCGCTGAGGACAGTACCTGCCAGGTGGGGAGCCAAACGCGCACAAGTTTCTTCCGCCCCGCACTCCTGAAAGCAGAGACGCACCATGAGTCGAACCATCAAACACACCGTCGCAGAATCGGCCCCACCGCTGAGCGAAACGACGAATCCCCGTGAACGTGATTTACGAAGATAGTCCGCAAGGCCCAGCGCCACGGCGCGACCGAAGGCTTGCTCTTTTTCGAGCACACCCGCGATGTCTTCTCCCGGAGTCTTGGAACTCACCACAGAGTGGTCGGTCGCCTCTGAAAGAGCAATCCTCGTCGAAACCAGCTGCATCGATCCAACTTGAGAAGTCGCCTTCTCCCTTTGCGCTAGAGGAAGAGTCGCTCCAGCCAGTTGGAAATCCCGAAACGAAAATCGATGACTTTCCGCAACGATGGCGGGCTCGTTGCCGCCGCGGGCGACCAAACAATCGCCGTCATAAATAGCCCGTCCGGCTTCGTTGCCCAGCAGATTGCAATAGACGTAACCCGCGCGGGTTGCCCGAGCGCCGTCCAGCACTAACTTGCGACGGTAGGCATGTTTCGCAAAAGCGAAATGGCTCGCACTCGGATTGAGGATCACGTCGATGTTACAAGAGGCGAATTGATGAGCCGGACGATCTTCGACCCAAGCGTCTTCACAAATCTCAAATGCAATGCGCACACCATTGATCTCGAAGATCAAATCACCCACCGGTACTTCTTGCCCCAGAAGCTTGACCGTTTCGACTCGACCGGGCCGCCAAGGTCGAAACCAACGTGGCTCATAATGGATCCCACTTTTGGCCAGATTCTTCTTGCACGCAGCCCCGACCACACGCCCATCCGCCACCAGAACCGAAGCATTGTAAAGCTCACCTTCGCACCACAAAGGAAGCCCCAAAGCCACGATCATCCCCCGGCTTTCGTCCAAGACCTGCGCTAAGGCTCCTTGACTTTGCTCAGCGGTTTTCGGCCAAAGAAACGCATCTTCACAACCGTAACCACAAAGACAAAGCTCGGGTAGGCAAACCAGTTGAGCCCCACAGGCCCGCGCCTCCCGCAAACCCTTTCGGACATTTTCGACATTACCGCCGAAATCCAAGGGTGTCTGATTGAGTGAAACGGCAAAAATTCGGAGGGCGTCCATAGGCGAACTCGAACGAAAAGAGGGAAAAAAGAGCCGTGACCCCCGAAGGTCCGGCTCCGGAGTCTGGTCGTAGCGGACAACCAAAGGGGTGAGAAGAGAGTGGCCGATTTGAGAGGCAGGCCCACCGCGGTAAGACTATCACCAGACCATGCGCATCCTATTCGTCGGAGGAACCGGAATCATCAGCAGTGCCTGCAGCGAACTTGCTGTCGCTCAAGGCATGGAGCTTCACTTGCTCGTCCGCGGCGCGTCTTCGTCCAAGCGCCCTCCCCCGCCACAGGCCATCCTTCATCACGCCGACGCTCGTGACTTGGAAGCAGCCCGCGCGGCTCTAGGCGATCATGAGTTCGACGCGGTTGTCGACTTCGTCGCCTTCACCGAGGAGCATGTTCTCGCCGATCTCGAACTCTTCACAAACAAAACCAAGCAGCTCGTCTTCATCAGCAGCGCTTCTGCCTACCACAAACCGGTGCGCCACCTGCCCATCACCGAGAGCACCCCGCTCTTCAACCCCTTCTGGCAATACAGTCGGGACAAAATCGCCTGCGAAGACCGGCTCATGCGCTCCTATCGACAGGACGGGTTTCCGGTCACCATCGTGCGACCCTCGCATACCTACGACAAGACCCTTCTCCCCTTCGACCCTCATGGCGCAGGAGGCACAATCCTCAGTCGTATCGACCGCGGTCTCCCCATCGTGGTTCACGGCGATGGCACCTCTCTTTGGACGTTGACCCATCACCGCGACTTCGCCGTAGGTCTCGTCGGCTTACTCGGCAATCCAGCGGCCCTCGGCGAGGCTTTTCATATCACGAGCGACGAACAGCTTCCTTGGAACGAGGTAGTGGGCTGCATCGCCCGCGCCGCTGGCAAGGAAGCAAAAATCGTTCACGTCCCCTCGGATATCATTGCCCGCGAGCATCCCGCCTGGGGCGCGGGGCTGCTAGGAGACAAAGCCCACAGCGTGATCTTCGACAATGCCAAAATCAAACGAGCCGTGCCCGCGTTTTCGGCGCAGATCCCCTTTCATCAGGGAGCACGCGAGATCGTCGCCTACTACCGCAGCCATCCAGAGCTTTGCGCAGTCGATCCAGAAATCGACGCACTCATGGATCGACTCGCCGCCCAGTTCGGGACGGATTAGGGCTCTCCACCAGCTCGATCGGGGACTTCTAAATACTCCCAACTAGGCGCCAAGGTTTCCCCTCGAGCAAAGCCATGAGCACTCCCAGGGCGAGAAGAAGTGCGGCGGCCCGAGCCGCCCACAGGAGCCCCAGCTGACTCTGTTCGTTCTCGGACTTGGGGTAGAGCACTCCAGAAGCCAACAGGAGCCCCCCAAAAAGGCCGCCTCCAAAGTGAGCCGCCCAATCAATCCCTCCAACAAAGGAGATACCAACGTTGAGTACCAGATTGCGCATGGCCATCGGTTTCATCGCCCGAGCCACCGAAGCTGGAAGAACAGGAGGACGTCCGTAAGAAAGCGCAACCTGGGCACCGAGCAATCCCCAAATGGCCCCACTTGCGCCCACGCCGACTCCATCAGTAAGAAAGGTGCTCGCCAAACTGCCGCCCAACAGCGCCACGGTGTAAATGAGAAGAAAGCGAGCGCTCCCCAGCACCTTTTCCATTTGCGCTCCGAGCACGAAGAGCACGAAAGAATTCGCCGCGATGTGCAGCAAGTTGAAGTGAAGAAAGCCGGCAGAAATCAGGCGATAGAGCTCTCCATCCAACACGCTTGGCGTCCACAGCGCTCCCATCGCAACGGCGAGTACGAGCCACAGCTGCTGATCCTTGAACGAGGGATCAGAAATCCCCAGCGCTCCCATCACATCATCCGTGAAAGAAAGCTGAAGCAAGAATATTGCGAAGATGGCGAGCAATAACCCCTTGGTCACCGGCGCCGCGCGACGCGTCATCATGGAGAAAAAGTGAGAGCGCTCACGTTGCTCGTCATGGGCACGAGCCTGATCATGAGCAGCCTTCTCGAAGAGTTGCCTCTCCTTTTGAGGTGACAGTGGTTGCACCTGAGCCAGGACACGGGCGACGGTAGAACGTTTGGCATCGGGCCAAGAGCTCACTTGAGCACTGCTACTTAAGTGATGAATATAAAAAGCGTTCATACGCAGGCGTGGCGCAGCTTCTTCGATTGTCCTCCTCGTTTCGGCGTCTCCCCCTACAAGAACGAGCTCCGTACCCTCGGAGCCGTTGTGCGACAAGGCATGATCGATGATGTGAACTACCCCGTCACGGTGGGAAGGAGCACTCAGAATACGGGCCACCCTCCCGCTCTCGAGCTCCACGATGGCCTGAGCCGGCTGCAGCACGACGAGCCGGCTGTGCTCCAAGCCCGGGGCATTAACCACGGCCGCGACGGCATCAAGCACCCGAAGCCCCTCAGCGATTCGCTCGTTCATCATTCATACCCGAGCTGAGAACGCAGCCATTTCTCGCTTTCTTGTAAGCTGCGTCCCATGCGCGTCGAGTAGTCTTCGAGCTGATCTTTAGCCAAGCGCCCCACGTTGAAATACTGCGCCTTGGGGTGGGCAAAGTACAGACCGCTCACTGCGGCCGCCGGTGTCATCGCACAACTTTCGGTGAGGGCCATGCCGACTTCTTCGGCTTGCAGAATTCGGAAGAGTTCTGTCTTGGGGCTGTGATCGGGGCAGGCCGGGTAGCCGAAAGCCGGGCGGATCCCTCGATATTTTTCGGCAATCAACTCTTCATTCGTCAGAGTCTCGCTTTCATACCCAAAGATCTTGCGAGCCCGGGCGTGCATGTACTCGGCCAGGGCTTCCGCCAGACGATCTGCCAGCGCTTTGACCATGATGGCATTGTAATCATCATGCTGTGCCTCGTACTTCTTAGCGACTTCCTCGGCTCCCAACCCACCTGTGACTGCGAAACATCCTACGTAGTCCGCTAGTCCGCTTTCTCGTGGAGCAATAAAATCGGCCAAAGAAAGGCAGGGGTCGTTTTTGCCTCGACTATTTTGCTCACGCAACATCGGAAAGCGACACAATTGCTCGGTGCGTTCCTCGTCCTTGAAGAGCACGATGTCGTCGCCCTCGGCCCAAGCCGGCCAAAATCCAACAACCGCGTTCGCACGCAATAGTTTTTCATCGCAGATCTTCTTGAGCATCTCCTGACCGTGGGCGAAAAGCTCACGCGCCGCAGCGCCGTACTTCTCGTCCTCCAAGATCCGAGGATACCGACCTTTGAGTTCCCACGCGGTGAAAAAGAAGGACCAGTCGATATAGGGGACAACCTCCTCCAGGGGGATGTCCAAGTAGACCTTCCGCCCGATGAACTCAGGGCGAGCCAAGTCTTCGGCTCGAAAATCGATAGGAGCTCGCCGGGCACGCGCTTCGGCTATGGGAACAAGTGGACGCTTGGATGCTCCTCGGTGTAGCTCCGCCACACGTTTCTGTTCTTCTCGAATCCCCTGGACGAAGGCCTCTTTGTTCTTGGGGTCGAGTAGGCTTTGAACGACGGGAACCGCACGCGATGCATCGAGCACGTGAACGATCGGCGTATCTGCCTCAGGCGCGATTTTCACCGCAGTATGTTTCCGGCTGGTCGTCGCTCCACCAATCAACAGGGGTTTGTCGATACCGCGACGTTTCATTTCTTGGGCAACGCCCACCATCTCGTCGAGACTAGGGGTAATGAGCCCGGACAACCCAATGACGTCCACGTTCTGCGCCTCGGCCTCAGCCAAGATCTTGTCCGTCGGACACATCACACCCAAATCTATGATCTCGTAGTTATTGCAGCCAAGCACCACACCCACGATGTTCTTGCCGATATCGTGCACATCACCTTTGACCGTGGCGAGCAGTACCTTGCCTTGAGACTGCCCCGCCCCCTTGATCGCCTCCATATAGGGCTCGAGGTAAGCAACGCCCTTTTTCATCACACGTGCGCTCTTGACTACCTGAGGAAGAAACATCTTACCGTCTCCAAACAGGTCGCCCACCGTGCCCATGCCATCCATCATCGGACCTTCGATAACAGACAGCGGGGCACCAAGCTTCTGTTGAGCTTCCTCACAGTCCGCTTCGATGAAGTCGGCGATCCCGCGCACCAAAGCGTGAGCGATGCGCTTTTCGACGGGCTCTTGTCGCCAGGTTAGATCTTGCTCCCGCTTTTTACCGCCCCCTTTGACCGACTCGGCAAGGTCGACCAGGCGCTCTGTCGCGTCCGGACGGCGGTCGAAAAGCACGTCTTCCACGTAGGTGAGTAAGTTCTTGTCGATATCCTCGTAGACCTCGAGCTGACCAGCATTGACGATTCCCATGTCCATGCCGGCTTTCACCGCATGATAAAGGAAGGCGCTATGCATGGCCTCACGTACAACATCGTTGCCACGGAAGGAGAAAGAAAGATTACTCACGCCTCCGCTGACCAGCGCGCCGGGCAAGTGCTTCTTGACCAATTTGGTAGCTTCGATGAAGTAGATACCGAAGCGGTTGTGTCCCTCGATGCCCGTCGCAACAGCGAAGATATTGAGGTCGAAGATGATATCACCTGGGTTGAAGCCCACCTGATCGACCAAGAGACGATAGGCGCGCTGGGCAATGGAAAATTTTCGCTCGATGGTTTCGGCTTGGCCGTCTTCATCAAAAGCCATCACAACCGCCGCGGCACCATAGCTGTGCACCAGACGTGCCTTTTTTAAGAAGTCAGCTTCGCCTTCCTTCAAACTGATCGAGTTGACGATAGCCTTACCTTGAACACATTTGAGCCCCGCTTCGATCACTGACCACTTAGAGCTATCGATCATGATCGGTACTCGACTGATATCGGGCTCAGAAGCGATGAGATTGAGGAAGCGGGTCATCGACTCCTCAGAATCGAGCATCGCCTCATCCATGTTCACATCGATGATGTTGGCTCCGCCTTCGACTTGGTCGGCCGCCACGCTGAGAGCCTCGGCGAAGTCGCCCTCCCGAATGAGACGCGCAAACTTGCGACTTCCTGTCACGTTGGTGCGTTCGCCCACCATGATGAAGTTCGATTCACTGCGAATCTCAAGGGTTTCTAAGCCACTGAATCTGGTGACGATCTTCGACTCGGGCACAGGGCGAGGCTCCACGTCACGCACACCCTCGCTAATCTTTTGAATGTGAGCAGGCGTGGTACCACAACAACCGCCCACGATATTCACTAGCCCGCTTTGTCCAAACTCCCGAAGCAAAGCACCGGTCGTCTCGGGCAATTGATCGTAACCCGTGGGGGCTAGAGGGTTGGGCAACCCCGCGTTGGGATAGGAGCTGATCAAAGTCGGAGCCAATCGAGCCAACTCTTTGATATAGGGCCGCATTTCGGTCGCTCCCAAGCCGCAGTTCGCGCCCACCGAAAAGGGATGGCTGTGAGCCACACTATCCCAAAAAGCCCCCACGGTCTGACCGCTCAGCGTGCGCCCGCTCTTGTCCGAGAAAGTCACGCTGATCATCAGGGGCAAAGCAGTCCCCTTTTGGGCCTGGGCAGCCTCCACGGCCATGAGCGCCGCTTTGAGATTGAGGGTATCGAAGACCGTTTCAGCCAGAAGAATATCCGACCCACCCTCAATCAGCGCCAAGGCTTGCTCAAGATAGGCTTCAAAAACTTGGTCGTAGGTCACAGCCCGAAACCCGGGGTCGTTGACGTCGGGCGAGATCGACAAAGTACGATTCGTTGGTCCCAAGGCGCCAGCGACGAAACGCGGTCGGTCGGGGTTCTTCTCGGTAAAGCGAAGCGCGGACTCTTTGGCCAAACGCACCGCCGCGATGTTCAGATCATAAACAGCGGATTCGAGGTGATAGTCAGCCTGAGACAAACGATTGGCGTTGAAGGTATTCGTCTCGATGATATCGGCACCCGCTTCGAGAAACTCATCATGAATGGCCGTAATCACGTCAGGACGCGTCATACACAAGAGCTCATTGTTGCCCTTGAGATCTTGCTTCTCTTTGTCGAAGACCTGCCCTCGATAATCGGCCTCTTTTAGACCGTAACCTTGAATAGAAGTGCCCATCGCGCCGTCGATGACGAGAATGCGGTTTTTGGCCAACTGAGAGAGCTCTGCGCCCGTGACTGACATGGCGCGAAAGCTGGCGTGTTTTGCCTCTTCTTTCAACGATTTGGGAGCAAAATGCTCCTAGAGAGCCACATAATCGAGCATTGTCAGCGGAATCGGTGAGCTTCCCCTTCCCTCAGCCCACGGAGGGTGCCAAATCACCGCCATGGATCCCGCCATCGCAGCCCAAATCGAAAAAGCCATCTCCGAGAACGAAGTCCTGCTTTTCATGAAAGGCACCCGAGGGGCTCCCTCATGCGGCTTTTCTGCGAAAACAGTCGAATTACTCGACACCTTGATGACGAGTTATTCCACCGTCGACGTCCTTGCGCACCCCGAAGTACGGGAAGGCATCAAAGAGTATTCCTCTTGGCCAACCATTCCACAGCTCTACATTCGAGGCGAATTCATCGGAGGGGCCGACATCGTGAGCGAACTCTACGAATCGGGTCAACTACACGACCGCCTCGGGGTAGCTGCAGCTGACGCAGAGCCTCCGCGGATCGAAATCACCGATAAAGCCGCCGAAGCTTTTCGTTCCTTTCTGGGTGACAGCGGCGAGATCGTTTTGCTCGAAATCGATCGAGACTACCAAAACGCTCTCTCCATTGGCCCGCGTCCCGCCACCGCCCTCATCAGTCAGTCCCAAGGTATCGAAGTAGCCTTCGATCGCCTCAGCGCCACCCGAGCAGAAGGACTCGTGATCGACTATGTACAAACCCCCGAGGGAGAGGCTTTTCGTTTGGACAACCCCAACGAACCACCAAAGGTCAAAGCCCTCAGCGTGGGAGCCCTCAAAGCAAAGATGGACCGCAAGGCCCCCCTGCGTCTCATCGACGTGCGGCGTCCCGATGAGTGGGAAAAGGCACGCATCGAAGGAGCAGAGCTCCTCGACGCTCAGCTCAGCGAAGAACTAGCCGAATTGCCGAAAGACACCCTCTTGGTCTTTCAATGTCATCATGGTCACCGAAGCCATCGAGCGGCCACCCAGTTCTTGGCGCAAGGCTTTCGAGAGGTCTTCAACTTGACAGGCGGCATCGATGCCTGGAGCCAAGACGTCGACCCAAACGTGCCCCGCTACTGAGCCCGTCAAAACGCCCGATGAGCTCTAGCGCAAAGCGCTCGTTTTAGCTCAATCGGTAGTCCCCTCGGCGCTTCCAGCCGGGGGGACGCCTTCCTTCTTTCTTTCTTCTGGCGTGAGGAAGGTAGGCGAGGCGTGCGTTTCAGCGCGCTGCACGGCCTCTTCGAGGGGAACCTCATCAGACCGCAAACAGACAAAACAGTCCTTGTTACCGAAAGTGCCGCAACCACGACGCGTGCGTAGCGCTCGCAACTTCTGCAAGCTGCGATCATCAGCGTGCTCGGCGGCTTCGGGAATGATTTCTCGATACTCGGCGCAAACTTTGGCCTCTTGCAGTTGCAAAGCAACTTTGAGGGCGGGGGTCGCGTGCTCGAGGATTTCTTTTCCATTAACCAGGCGCATGGCTCGCGCCACGACGGGCGTCATGCCTGGCTGACCAAGATTGTCGAGGTAAACATCGTAGATGAGATCAGCCCCGTGGGCGCCGAGATGCTCCAGCGCAAAGTCGAGACCGTCTTCGACGGCGTCCTGCGCACCGAGGGCCGAACGCACGTCGATCAAGAGTTCGGGATCTTGGGCCGAATGGGCATCGAGAGCAACGGCGGCTCGGTACATCTCGACCGCCGCCTCGCTATGTTTGATCACGCTATAGCCACGCCCCAAGGCCAGATAGCGGGCAACCTGCTTGTTCACGAGTTCAGGATCTGAAGCCCCCTCGTCCAATGTCTTTTGGTCGACGACAGACAACTTGCGCAGCTCAGCCATGGCGTCGCGATCGCCGGCGCGCACTTCAATGAGGAGTTGATCTTCAGGATCGATCTCTTGAGCCTGTTCCATGGTGGGATGCGAAGGCGGCAAGGGGACCTGCTTCTTGTTCACCAAAAAAACCCCTGCGATACCTCCTGCTAGGAGCGCCACTATGGGAATCCATAGAGGCACCTTCTTAGAGCCAATGCCTACAGGAACGACCGAAATATTGTGCACCTGCTTGATCGCTCCAGCCGCGAAGCTGCGACGGACTTCACGTCGATCAACAGAAGAACGCCTGGCCTCGAGCCGAGTACCAGCGCTGGTGCGTGGCGAGGGGGGCCGATAGGTCAGCTGCTGCATCACGGCAAACAGCTCATCCGAAAGGGCTTGGGCATCGAGAGGCCGGCGGTCTGGATCCTTTTCTAAAAGACGCTCAATCAAAGCCGCGAGCGGAGGCGAAACGCCCTCCAAGGGTGGAGCGGGTTCGGTGATCTGCGCAGTGAGCATGGCAGTCACATCGTCGGCACGAAAAGGCGAGTGTCCTGCCAACATCTCGTAGAGAATCATCCCCACGGCATAAACGTCACTGCGAGGATCTGCGTCATGGCCCATCGCTTGCTCTGGAGACATGTATTCGGGCGTTCCGAACACCAAACCAGCACGGGTGAGGCTCTGCTGAGCGTCTTCCTCGATACGCATCTTCGCGATACCGAAGTCGAGCACCTTAACAAAGTCCTCATCATCGTCGGTGCGCACCAACATAACGTTTTCGGGTTTCAAGTCCCGGTGCACAATCCCTTCGGCGTGGGCAGCCGAAAGGGCCGCCGTCATTTGGTAGGCAATCCCCAGGGCACGTTCCTCGTCCATCTTTCCGCTTTCGGCGATCACTTCGCTAAGCGAACTGCCATCCACGAACTCGAGGGCAATGTAAAAGACTCCGTTTCCGAGATTGCCAAAATCCGTCGCCGTCACGACGCCGGGATGCTGCAACCTGCCTGCCGCCACGGCCTCCCGCTCAAAACGGGCGACTACCTCTGGATTCACCGACATCGAGGGGTGCAAGATCTTGAGCGCAACCAGCTTCTTCATGTGGACGTGCTCAGCCCGATAGACCGCCCCCATGCCGCCCCGCCCAATGAGCTCCTGAACCTGGTAGCGCTCAGCGACCAGCGTGCCCAGCCAAGGATCGGGGGTCGGCTCGCTCGCGATCTCTTGAACCCGGGGGACGGGCACGGTTTCCGCGTCTTCCTCTTGAGCCGAAGGAAAGTCCTCCTGCGAGGGAACGCTAAGATCGACACCCGTGGTAGCGCGACTTGAAGCCGTAGGCCCCGAAGACGGCCCTCTTGACTGAGAGGGGCTATTTTTGTCGCGCTGGTTCACCGGGCTCAATTTCGTTCTCCAGTGCCAAGTTGACGCACCGGGCCCCCACTTTGTCCCGCGCGCACTCCTCGGTGCAAGACGATGCGTCCGCCAGCTTGATGACCCGCAGAAAAGGCGTCTCGGCGCAGGTGGCCACCTCCAGAAACCGAGCGAATGTAGGGGTGACGCCTACGCAAAAATTCCCGTAATCCTGGATCTCCAAGATAGATGAGCCCTTCGGACTCCGATCGGCCTCGGTCCACCTCGAGTTTGTCTGCGAATCCGCGCATGACCCCGTAGAGGTAGCTATTGCGTTCACCAGCGTCTGGACTTCGCCCGCTCTTCTTCAATTCGGCCCTCCGCTGCTGCCACAAAGAGAGCGCCGAACGCTCCAAAAAGTCGTGCACGTAGGCTGCGATTTCTAGATTGGCCCTACTTCCACAGGCTTCCAACACGCTTCCGCGTTTCGCTTGTTGAGCTCGATAAACGGAGACGATGATCACTTCGACGAAAAAAAACTCTGAGAGGATGTTCCCCAGGACGCGCTGCCAGGCCATGCGTCGACCAGTGGGTTGCCCCAAATGGCGGAAAGCATAACCCGCCTGGGCATCCTGTACGGCCGATTCTATATTGTACTTGAGCATCAAGCGCTGGGCGGCCCGCATCGCCGACTCGGCTTCGTGCTGATTTTCGCTTTGCGCCAAAGACAGTAGATGCTGGATCCGCTTAAGCACTGCGGCGCTGTGGGGCTGATCGTCGCCCCGCTCTCGAGAGCTCGGGTCCCCCGCAGTCTTGGGATCGATGCCCCTTTCCTGACAAACGCGGACGAAGGTGGGACCGTGAGGCCCCTCCCCAGGGGCAGCCCCCAACACCTCGTCCACATATTGATGTGCCATCTCGTGCTTGAGCACCTCGATCAAGTCGCCCCAGGGACGCTCAAGAAGACGCAGGGAAAGCTCCAGTATGCGGGGGCCGGCACGCCAGGCCCCCCAAAATTGCCGTGCCTCCGAAAAACGGAGTTGGGGCGTAGCCAGGCGACCCGAGAAGAGCGCGGCGTTCGTCTCTCGGTAGGAACTCAGAACCTGGCGCAACGCAAGCGCCAAGAGGCGTGCATCGAAGGCCGCCGACTCCTGCGAGGTCAAATCGCTCATCGCCCATGCCATAGCAGAGTCTTGTCGACATCCCACTCGACTCAAGCGACACTCCGCCCGATGACACGACGAGATGACGCCCTGCATTACCACAAGAGCGGGCGGCCCGGGAAAATCGAGGTAGTCTGGACCAAGCCGGTCGCCTCTCAGCTCGATCTTTCTCTTGCCTACTCTCCTGGAGTAGCAGAACCGTGTCGAGACATCTTCGAAAACGAAGACCTCGTGGATGACTATACGGCTCGGGGGAACCTGGTAGCAGTCGTGACCAACGGAACAGCCGTGCTCGGTTTGGGCGACATCGGCCCCAAAGCAGCCAAGCCTGTGATGGAAGGCAAGGGTGTGCTTTTCAAACGCTTCGCCGACATCGATGTCTTCGATCTAGAGCTCGACGCAAAAGATCCCGAAACCTTCATTCAGGTCGTTCGCAGCCTAGAACCAACTTTCGGCGGTATTAACCTCGAGGATATCAAAGCTCCTGAGTGCTTTGTCATCGAGCGAGCGCTGCGTGAGCAGATGAAGATTCCGGTCTTTCATGACGATCAACACGGTACGGCGATCATTTCGGCCGCCGCCTTAGAAAACGCATGTCAGCTTCAAGGCAAAAAACTCGACGAAGTCAGAGTCACCTGCGTGGGTGCGGGCGCAGCCGCCACATCCTGCATGCGACTGTGGGTGCGCTTCGGTGTGTCCGTGCAGAACATTCGCATGCTCGATCATTTGGGCGTCCTCCACGAGGACCGTGCCGACCTCGACGAATTTCGCAGCCAGTTCGCCCGTCCACGAGAGGAAGCCTCGCTGACCCTGGCCGAGGCCATCGAGGGGGCGGATGTATTGATAGGGCTCTCCAAGGGAGGGATCGTCCAGCCAGAAATGCTGAAAAAGATGGCCGACAAGCCCATCATCTTCGCGCTGGCTAATCCGGACCCCGAAATCGGATACGAAGAGGCCGTCGAGGCACGACCGGACGCCATCGTGGCAACCGGAAGATCCGACTACCCCAACCAAGTCAACAACGTCCTGGGCTTCCCTTACATCTTCCGGGGAGCCCTCGACGTCGGGGCCCAATCGATCAACGAAGAAATGAAAGTGGCCGCGGCCCGCGCGATTGCTCACCTCGCCCAAGAGGAAGTCCCCGACGACGTCCTGCGCGCCTACGGTCAGCGCAATCTCAAGTTCGGGCCTAAGTACATCATCCCCAAACCTTTCGATAGCCGGGTACTATTTTATGTGGCGCCCGCTGTCGCCCAAGCAGCGATCGATTCGAAGGTCGCGCGCAAGCCCCTGGACATCGAAGAGTATCGCGACAGGTTGTATCGCAAACTATCCCCGGCGAGGCGCATCCTGTGGAACATCACCGCCGAAGCCAAAGGCAGTCAGCGCCGCATCGTCTACCCCGAAGGCGATCACGACAACATCATTCGCGCCGCACGCCGAGTTCTTGACGAGAAGATCGCACAGCCGGTGCTGCTCGGGACGCGAGAAGCCATCGAAAAAACCGCGAATCAGGTCGGCGTTTCTTTGGAAGGTATTTCGATCATCGACTCGCGGCGAAGCGAGGAACTCGATCGTTATGCCCAGGCCTATTACGAACACCGCTGCCGCAAGGGGGTGACCCCGACCACAGCCCTGCTCGATATCCGCAAGTCACGGACCAATTTCGCCATGATGATGCTCAATCAGAACGACGTGGACGGAGTCGTCGCTGGCGCTCGCCAAGACTATCCGGCCACGATCCGACCGGCATTGCGCATCATCGGCACCCGCCCCGGCATTCGCAGCGCTTGCGGCATGTACATGGTCGTGACCAAGTCGAACGTTCACTTCCTCGCCGATACGACGATCAACATTCAGCCCGACGAAAACGCCCTCGCTGAGATCGCGTTGCTCACAGCAGAACGTGTTGAAGAACTCGGCCTAGTTCCCCGCGTCGCGATGCTTTCTTTCTCCAACTTTGGGGATGCACCCCACGCCGAATCGCTCAAGGTGGCCGCGGCCACGCGCATCGCCAAGAAGCTCCGACCTGATCTGATGATCGATGGCGAAATGCAGGCCAACGTGGCCCTGAGCGCTGAGGATCGCAAGAACTACCCCTTCTCTAGCCTCAAAGGCGACGCCAATGTCCTCATCTTTCCCAACCTGGACGCGGGCAATGCGGCCTACAAGATGCTCGCTGCAGCCGGCGGGGCGGACGTGGTCGGTCCGATGTTGCTCGGCATGAACAAGCCGGTCAGCGTTCTTCAGCAAAACGCGACTGTCGACGGAATCGTACATATGACGGCCATCACCGTCAGCCAGGCGCTGCATCATACGCGCCGCTCGGCCCCTCCTCCCGCGGAGTGACCAATGACCGCCTAGGGTGCTCCCACAGCGAGCTCCGCCCGGATCAGTTGATCTATTCGAGTAAGTCCCTCTGCCAGGGCACGGTGGTTTGAGAGACAACTCAAGACGAAGGAGCACGGAAAGGGCAAACCATACAGGGCCCCGGGCTGCAGTCGCACGCCTTCTTCTACTAGCTTTCGGCACCAAGCCTCTTCGCTCATCACGGAGGGAAACCGCAAGATTAAAGACCAACCCGCGCGCGAGTCGAGAACCGTGAGCGGGTGATCCCTCAAGGTCTTCTTCACCAAGCTCTGGCTCCGCCGGACGTGTTCGTTGATTCGCATGCGCACCGCCTCCGCCCGCTTGAGAATCGAAGGCAGGCCCAGCTGAACGAGCTGATTCACTGATAAGTAAGCATCACTGATGTACTCAAGCTCATCGAGCAAACCGACCGCTCCTTGTCCCCTGGCACAAATCCAGCCCAACTTGAGCCCCGGTGCGCCCGCAAGTTTGCTCAAACCGTTGAGGACAATCACAAGAGAGGTCGATTCGATGACTTCGCTGAGCGGATCTACGTCATCCTGAACCGGGGTTAAGATGTAGGGTTGGAACACTTCGTCGACAACGAGAGGGAGCCCCAGTGCCTGGAGCTGACGCAGTTCAGCTCTTTGAAGTACGTGACCCGTGGGGTTGTGAGGCGAAATCGCCAAGACGAAACGGATCTTTTGCTCCTCGATCGAAACGGCCGAAGGCAGAGATCCTGGATCAATGTACCATTGACCGTCGTAGGCCAAGCGATACTCCACGAGACGGACTCCACACAGCTGGGCAATGTCCTGAAGCAATGGATACCCCGGACTGGGAACAAGTACCGCATCTCCTGGATCACAAAAAGTGAGCAGTAAAAACGAATAGGCTTCACTCGTGCTCGCGGTAAGCAGCAGCTGCTCCGCTTCGATGGAAGCCCTCGGGCTCAGGAAGCTGGCCAGAGCCTTTCGGGCATCAAGTCTTCCCCGCGCCTCAGGCTCGTAGGCGACCTGTGGAAGAGACCCCAGCCAATGAGTAGAGAGGTGAGCGACCCCGGCTCGGTGGGGCTGAGTCTCCGTCAGATTGATCTCTGGCCGTTTTGCTTTCCAAAGGGGCGTCTCTTTCCTCTCGAATCGAGCCCGTTTTGATAAATAACCAGGGAAATTCGGTTTTTCGGCCACGGGCGATCAGAGTAGCGCAAGAGCACTCCTGGTGGCATGCTCCGCGCCCCATGGCCGACGACTTTGCCTCAATGTTCGAAAACGCTCCTCAAACTGCCGCCCGGGGTCCCGTGCGCCTCGAAGCTGGACAGCTGATTGAAGGCACCGTGCTGGCCATCAGCGGAGGACTGGTCGTCGTGGATATCGGCTCGTCCGCCGACGCGACTCTAGATCTCCTCGAGTTCGAAGACCGCCCCGTCGCCGTCGGCGACCGCATCAAGGCGACCGTCTCTAATCCGCGCAAGGACGGTCCTATTCTCACGTTATCTCTCGGCAAGGGTGGCTCAGCCATCAACACCGAAACCCTGCAGCTAGCGCTGGATGGGGGCACTCCGGTTTCGGGAACCGTCTCGTCCTCAAACAAAGGTGGCTATTCGGTCGACCTGGCTGGGATCCGCGCTTTTTGTCCTATCTCCCAAATCGATGCTGGGTACGTAACCGATCCTGAAGTCTTCGTCGGTCAGACCCTTGATTTCTTGGTCACAGAAATCCGCGAGGGCGGGCGCAATGTCGTCGTCTCTCGGCGCAGACTCCTGCAAGACGAGCGACGCGCCGCTGAAGACCAACTCGTGAGCACCCTCAACGTGGGCGCCTTGGTCACGGGTTCTATCAAGAAGCTGGTCCGCCAAGGAGCCGTCGTCGATCTGGGGGGGGCTGAAGGTTTCATTCCGATCTCGGAGCTATCTACGACGCGCGTCGAAAAGCCTGATGATATCGTGAGCATCGGCGAGACAGTCGAAGCCCAGGTACTTTCCATCGATCGCAACGAAAAGGGCCTCAGCTTGCGCCTGTCGATGAAGGCTCTTCAGGCCAAAGAGGGCGATGCCGGTCCCAAGCCTCAAGTAGACGAAATTCTCGAAGGAAAGGTCGTCAAGCACGTTCCTGGTGGACTCATCGTCGCCACGAGCAAGGGCGAAGGTTTGGTGCCCACCCGCGAATTGAGTTTGGCTCCGGGAGCCGACCACCGCAGAACCTATCCCGTAGAAACCGAGCTCAAGGTGGTGGTGGTCAGTCGAGATCCGAACAACGGCAAGCTCCGCTTCAGCGTCGACCGAGTGGCCCGCGTAGAAGAACGCAACAACTTCAAGGCCTTTGGTTCCGCTAAGAAGGGCGAGAAGCCGAAGAGCCTCGGGAGCCTGGGCGACCTCATGGCCGAAAAGTTTGGAGCGCTCGCTGCACAGACCAAACAAGGCTCTGCCCCGACCCAGGGCAAAGGCAGCACCACGCGACGCAAGTGAGCTGATGCTCGACGGGGGGGCTCAACCTCGACGCCCCCCCCCAATGCGCGATACGCTCGACCCATGTCCGACGCACCTCTGAACGAACGCTCCTGTATCCCTTGCAAGGGAGGTGTTCCTCCACTGACCAAGAAAGCATACCAGCCCCTGCTCAATGAGCTGAAGGGGTGGAGCGTTGTCGAAGAGCACCACCTGCGCCGCAACTTCGTCTTCAACGATTTTCTCACCGCCCTCGACTTCACAAATCGAGCTGGCGCAATCGCCGAGGAACAGGGGCACCACCCAGAAATCACCGTAGGATGGGGGCACGCCGAAGTGCTCATCTGGACGCACAAGATCGACGGTTTGACCGAGAGCGACTTCGTTCTGGCAGCCAAGCTCGACCAGCTCGTCCCCTGAATTTGCCATCAGACAGAGCAACGACGCAGCGGGGTTCGACCTAGATGGAGCCTGCACGAATATATCAACGCATCATAGAAAGCCGGACCAGCTCGGCCCGGTTGTGCGCGTTGAGACGAGCCCGCGCGTCGACCAAGAGGTTGCGCACCGTGTGCTCCGAAATCCCAAGAGCTTGACCGACTTCTTTGTTCGTACGCCCTTGAGCCACATGCTCGACCACCTGACGTTGCCTTTTCGTCAGGCGCTGATCTAGGCATCGACCCCGAGCCGACCTTCGAGATGTCTCCTGAGGGGACTTTCCCAAATGAATCGCCTCACAGACCGAAAGGATCGGAACAAGTGCCGCAAGCCAACGACGCTCGTGAACCGAAAAAGCGTGACCTTCGGTCCGTCCAAGGAGCATGGCCGCTACCACGCGATCTTGGACCACCAAATGGGCCACGAGCATGGACGAGGCTCCTAAGGGTGTGGCGACCAGCTCGGTCCAGCTCGCCCGTCCGGCTCGATTGCGCAAAAAAGCCTCCGCATCGGTGGTGACTCCTGCTTGCTTGAGAGAGCGAAAGCATAGAGCCTCAACCTCGGCAATGAACTGAGACCAGCCAACGCGGAGCGCATCCACCGTGCTGGAATGAACACAGAGCTGTCCGGCGTCGTCGAGAGAGCACTCCGGAGAAAGTTCAAGGTAGAGCCCGACAGAAAAATCAAGCTCTCGTCTAAGCAACTCGAGAGCCTGATGACGAAAATCACTGCGACAGCGACTACTCAGAGCCGCCCGCGAAAGGGTGAGGGGCAAGAAGTCCATCCTAGTACGAATGCACCGTCGAAAAGAGAATCCAATCGGATTGAGGGTTTCGACTGAGGGGTACACCTATACTCCCCCCTACCTACTTGCTCATCGCAAATCATGTCGAGCCACGGCAAACGAGTCTTCCATCCGAACTAGCAGAATCGTTCCTAGCTCCTACTAGCGGATAGTATGAGCTTTTTTAGAAACGGAAGCGGTGGCAAGAAGAGACAACTCTCATCTAAAACTCACACACTCTCTCATTTTCGAACCGAATGTGAGCGCTCACTTAGCTAAAGGGCCGCCGGTTCGACAAATCAGCACCGGGTCCACTCTCAAAAAATCGAATGTCACTCAGATTTTTGACCCGAGATGTATTCGCGCGGAGTGGAGCCCAAGAGCTCACGAAACACTCGATGGAACTGCGCGTAGCTTCCGAACCCAGCATCGAGGGCCGCTTGCATGAGATTGCCTCCGCCTGGCGCAACCAAAGTCAAAAAGCGTTCGACTCGAAGCCGGTTCTTGTATTCGACGAGGCCGACCCCCATCTCTTCGTTGAAAATATGACCCAATTTAGTCGGACTCACTGCGAACTTCTTCGCCAGCTCTCGCCCAGAGAGAGAAGGGTCATTGTGAAGAGCATGCACGACCGAGATAACAAGAGAGTCACGGTCATCGTCTCCCACTCGGGGTTGACGCGCCAAGAGCGAACGCCACGGCAAAGCCTCACTACCAGTGCGCACGTCCTGAATGATGCCACCAACCAAACGAGCAAATATTGCTGCCTGCACCTGAAGCGATTCATCCATGGCTTTGCCCGAAATTGCGGCATCGTTGGTCAAGATCCCGATCGGACCATGGCGCCCCAAGATCGGAGTAATGACATTCCATCCTGTGCCGACGACCTGATTTTGGCCGACCTTTCCCACCGTAAGAGGCACATCCGAAAACACCATCCAACGTGAAACGCCAGCCTGAGCCTGAGCCTGAGCCTCCCGGTGCCTCAGCCCCGCCTTGAGAACAAGATGGTGTTCATCGGTAGTCGATCCGTCGATGTCCGTGCCCCAAGTCCCGCACAGATGGTCTCGGCTTTCGTCGAGTAGAAAAATTGCCGTGCGTTCAAGACCGATGCGCTCACGCGCTAGTTCGACCGCTCGACGCAAGACGACATCAGGGTCTCGATAGCTCATCAATTCGTCGGTAGCACTCAGCACCCCGACTGATCCCTTCCCGGCAGCCACAGGCAAAGGTGAGTGAGGCGCTTGCTCACTCAGGTTGGGCCATGTGACGTTCTTGCTCGGGTCCTGTTCGCTCACCCAGGGATTTTGCCACCAACGGAAGAGCCGCACCAGCCGACGCGGGAGAGCTCTGCAAAGAGCAGCTTTTTGAGGCCATGGGAAGCCCCACACGGCTCAGGTCTGGGCGGCAGCAGTACGCTCAACCTTGCGATCATTCGTAGAGAAAAGTCAGATCACTTACGCAAAAGGAAAAGGGCGTCGGCTCATTTTCGTTCGTATAAACGTGAAACTGAACGCCTAGGAGACTGTCGCCGTCAAAAGCATCGTCCTCAAGGTAGTTCATCTCATCCTCCGGAGGGGCCTGAACATCCTCCCAGAGGATCGTATTTCTGCCCTGCTTGAGTTTGCTGCTACCCCAGTCCCCACTGTAGCGGGCGTAGGGAGAACCGTAGGGGTGTTGTTCTGTGGAGAACCCATCGGGAAGTCGCTCGAGAGGATCCTGTTCCGGTTTCAGTTGAACGCGCCGATTGGTCGGCAGGTCGACGCCCTCCTCGATCTTCATCGGAAACTCGACACGAATGGGAATGTCTTCGTCTTCATCTTCGTCCCCTGCTTGAGCACCATGCCACTCGAGCACAAAAGAAATACCCAAGACCTTGTGATCGGAGGCGTTCCACGGCTTCCGCAAATCAGAGGAGGAGGACAATGCTTCCAGGTCCCGACGGCCATCCTCGGGCACCTGGAAATTCAGGTCGAAACCCATGCCGGCGCCCCATATGTTGGAGTGATCCAGGGATTCATAACAGTTGACGGTGTTTTCACCACGACACAGCACATCCGATTGAGATTCTCCGATGGCTCCGCCCTCTCCCCCCGAAGAACTGCTCTCACCCTTGCAGCAACCCAGAACCTGAGCGGCCACACCCGACAAGCACATCTTCCCGCCCGAGTTAGGAAACCCAAGTTCGGGCACTTTTGCGTAAGGAAACCCAATCAAGGAACAACTTTCTTCGTCGTGCTTGCCGATGTCCGTACAGGATTTGTGTTCGCCGTAGTTGTCTCCGTAGGCGTAGAAATGGCCTTGGATATCGAACTCTTCAAGCGCTACCGCCCCCTGTTCATCTACTTCAAGGCGCAGCCCCTGACCCAAGGCAATCGGCTTGACCTCATAACAAGCCGGGACAAAGCCGAAACCGCAAAGTGCTGTGCTCAGCAATCCCCAACGCAACGCAGGACCTCGCAATGCAGTGGTGCGCCCTACCATCGTCCCCTCCACTGCAAAGCCATAGACCCCTCTTGTGGAGCTAGAGTCAGGCGCTGAGCCCCCGACCCGAGGGCGACTTCGTGCTCCCCATCGTGATGCTCGCCTCCTAACAAGAAGAGCGTCAAACCAACCGAAGTCGTTGCGGCGCCTGCCAAGGCCAAGCCTAGAGAAACCCTGCCTGCGCGAGTAATTGATGAGCCGAGTTCGTTGTAGCTTGAGACGCGGTCCGGAGGGCTCCTCTCGCTCAGCTCGCTCCCCTGGGCCTGGTACCCTGCGTAACGTCCCCGATTCCACAAAAAGTGTCCGAGAGCGGCGAGCGCGACGCCGACACCTCCGGCACCTACGGTCAGACCTATTCGCTGCGTCGTGCTCAGGCGCGAGTCCTCGAATGTACCTTGAGAACTTTCGTCTAGGCTCCGGGGCAACGGCAGAGCAGCACACCAAAAGTGCGAACGCTCTCCTTCGGCGATGAGCACGTTCGCAACGCTCACTTCGCGACTATCTTTGAATAGGGTGATCTGATGAGTCCCCGGCGAAACGTTCAGCGGAACCGGTGAGTTGACTTGGGCACGCTCACCGTCCACCGCGGCGTCGACTCCGGCCTCCGCACAATGAATCGAAAGCAAGGTCTGTTCGGGAAGGGGATGGCACACCGCATCGCTCGCCCCTGCCAGGCGCAACTGTTCGATGTGCGTCTGCACAGCTCGACGTTTGGTACTGAAAATCCGAGTTCCACCGACTTCGAGGTACTTTGAATACGCCTCCACTGCAGCGCAGGGGTGGCCCAACGCCAACTCCACCTGGCCCAGACCAAAGTAGGCTTCCAGGGGCGGATTCTCAGAAACGGCCTCGGCGAATTCTCTTTGGGCATCGACGAAACGTTTTTCGACAGCCATGGCCACCCCCTTCTCGTAGGCCGCCCGGGAGGCCGGTGTGCCGTCAAGAGACACCGAGCCCGAGGTCGACTGCGGCACGCCGCTGGCACCCTTCTCTTCGACCTGCTCCTGAGCCCAGGCAGGATTGATACTCATCGAAAGCAATGAGCTGAGCAAAACTGAACTAGTGGCTCGAAAGAAATACATTACAAGCGAAACGGGTGCAGCCCCCTTCTGCAGGCCCCCGTTATTGGCAATGTTCTACATTGAAGAGCCCATCGAGTCCATTACAGGAGGGCTGGGTCCTCTCCTTGGGGGAGGGCGACGGCACCGGCTCTGGGGGCGGTGAACTCGTGGCCCGAGTGCCGGGCGAAACTTTGCGAGGGACCGCGGGCGCTGTCCCCTGGGGTGAAGCAGTACTCGCAGGTCGCGGTGAGTTCGTCTTCGCCCCTAAGGAAGAAGGGGGCGGCACCTTTGTGGTGGGTTTCACCGCCTCCTCCTCCGAAGTAGGAACGGGGATTGGAGGACTGCCTAGGTGAACATGGTCCTCTTGTTCCTCTGCCCGCCCCACCGAACGCTTGTCCAGACTCTGAGGGTGAGAAGTCGGTTGCCGCCCGGGGATCTGGATGGGGAGCGAACTAGTCCCCTTTGATGTTGAGGCGGCGTCTGCATCCGAATCGAAGCTCGGCGGCTCCGAGGGGGCACGCGACAACAAGAGGGCGGCTGCGGCACCCATTGCAAACAGCGCCCCGCCAAACACAAGCTTACGTACGAAGTGAGAACCCGCTGGGAGAGGCACCACCTCGGACGAGGGAGCGGGTTCGACCGAATCGGGGATGGGGGAGATGCGACTAGCGACGGCTAAGTCTGTCTTGAGTCCTAAAGGAGCTCGCTGCGACGACGAAACGGGGGGGCTGAGCGGCACCGTTGTTCGAGGCGAGCTAGAAGCCGGCCCCGAAGGAGGCGGATGCGAAGGTCGACTTGGATAGGTCGGCTCAATGACAACGGGCTCTTCCGGGGCCTGAGTCGGATCGGGATTCAGGCCCTCGATCGACGCGTTGAGCTGTGAGCGTGCCAGCTCCGCAAGGGCATCCCGAGATATGGTCCCGTACAGATCAAGATGGGCCGCTTCGATGGCCTCCCGCATGGCTGCAGCCGTCACCCAGCGCTTGCTCTTCTGAGGTTGTAGGGCGAGAGAAATAATCTGCACCACATGCGGGGGCACGTCCTTTCCCAAGCGTGAAAAAGTCCAGGCGCGGTCCTCGTAAGATTGATCCCAAAGCGGGATTTCAGAAGGATCTTGACCTGCAAGCAACACCATGAGCAAGGCCCCTACAGACCAAAGGTCCGACCGAGCATCGATGTCTTCGAAAAAACCGTTTCCTTGCTCTGGCGACATATAGCGGTCGGTACCGATCGCTCCCTCTTCGTCGTCCTCGGTGGCCGAAACAGTGCCATCGGCGCTCAGAGCTTTGGCGATGCCGAAGTCGAGCAACTTGAGCCGGCCGTCACGCAAGATCATGACGTTAGCTGGCTTGATGTCGCGATGAACGATGCCCTTCTGATGCGCTTTCTCGAGAGCGCCCAGAAGCTGATATGCGATGTTGAGGCCCTGGCTTGTACTGATGGGCGTGCGGGGAGGTCCTACGAACTTACCCAAGTCCACACCATCGAGGAGCTCCATGACGATGTAAAAGTTGCCGGCCTCATCGATATCATCCTCGAGGATCGTGACCACCGCAGGGTGGCCAACGCGATTGGCCAGATAGCCTTCCTCCAAAAACCGAGCGCGGATAGATTTGTCGTGAGCGAAACGCGGATGGAGCACTTTAACGGCGGCCCAGCTCTCGTTGCGACGTTGGGTCGCATAAACAGTACCCATGCCGCCAGCGCCTAAAACCCGCTGGACCTGGTACTTTCCATGAATCCACTCGCCCGGTTGTCGCATCTTATTTCGAAATCTGAGACGTGACCCGTCTCGTCCACCTCCCGCACTGTAGCGTGTTGTTCGGCCCGGAAAAGCTCGTTTTCGGTCCAGTAGCCAACTCGGCCTCACGAACCGGCAAGCAACTTCATTGACAGCAAAAATCAGCTCTTGCCGAGCTTAGACTCCATGAGACTGTCCGTGAGCAAACGTCCTTGTCGGTCGAAAACCCGGCGCCGAGCGAGCAGCACCGAAGAAGCGACCCCCAGAGCGGTTGCCCCAGCGACCAAAAAGAGAATGACCAACTGATAACGTGCGGCCAGCATGGGCGGAGTCCCTCCTAGGAGTTGACCCGTCATCATACCAGGGATGGTGACCAAACCTACGACACTCAGGGTGTTCAGGATCGGAATCATCCCCGAGCGCACCGCCTCCGTCACTTGGGGTCGCACGGCTTCCGAAGGATACGCCCCCCAAGCTAGAAAAAGCTCCACCTGAGAAGACTGCTCACGAAGAGAGCTCAGAAAACGGTCCAGGCCGAGAGAAACGCCCGTCAGCGAGTTTCCGAGAATCATGCCGACGAAAGGAATCAAATAGCGCGGCTCCCACCAAGGAGAAACCTGTACCGCAAAGTTCGTCCCGACGTAGGAGGTCACACTGGCAGCAAAGAGAAGCGAAAACAGAGCGTCCCGCTTCATACCTCGATAGCTGACGCTCACACGGCGGCTCCCTTCGATCGCCGAAAGCACCACCATGGCCCCCACAAAGGCCAAAGTGAGCGCCAAGCTCTGCGCTCGGAAAAGTGGTCCCAATAGGTAACCGAGGAGAGTCAGTTGAACCGCGGCTCGCAAAGCCGCAACGAGAATCCTTCGTCCCAAGCCTAGGCTCAAGCCCACCGAGAGCCCCGCGTTGAGCAATAAAAGAAGAGCCGCCGCAAACAGCCCGAGCGAAGAGATCTCCTGCGGGCCCATCAGCCCTCCACCCGAATGACCCGCTGCGCCACGCGACTGAGCTGTGCATCGTCATGGGAAACCCAAATGGCGCTTCGGCCAGAACAAGCGCTCTCGACTGTTTCAGTGAGTGAGGCGCCGAGGGCACTCGTCGGTTCGTCCAAAAGCAACACGTCCGGATGGGACGAGAGAGCGAGGGCCAGATAAGCACGTTGACGTTCTCCTCCCGAAAGCGCTGCCAGCGAGCGTGTGAGGACCTCGTCCTCGAGGGAAAAGCGGGCGCACCAGCTGCGCACCTCGAGAAGAAAAGTAGAGGGCAACTGTTTGCGTTTCTGGGCTTTCAGATGGGCAAGCTGAGTCGCTAACTGCAAGAGGGATGACGCAAGAGCAGGGGGCTGCTGAGGAACGTAGAGCACCGCGCTGCGGTAAGCCGTCACTCCAAGTTGTTCGGGCGTTTTGCCTCGGAGCAGGATTCGTCCCCGCGTGAGCGACCGTAGCGCCGAAAGGGCAAGAAGGAGACTCGTCTTTCCTGAGCCGCTCTCACCTTGCACACCAACGATTTGTCCTTCTTGAAGCTGCAAATCGAAGTTCGAAAAAAGAACCTGTCTCCCGCGGCACATTTCAAGACCGGTAGCCGAAAGCAGACAGTTGCGCATCATCGTCGCCTAACGCATTTCCTGAGGCGCGACGACCTTCCTCTCGAAGAGGTCGAGCACTGTGTCCCGCAGGGTTTCCCCAGGATCTCGAGCCGAAAATCCAAGCAATCGCTCGGCCTTTTCGGCACTACAATACCAGAAGTATTGCCCCATCTCTGCACTCTCTTCATCAATTGGAGGCGTCCCCCCCATCGCACGGATCGTCTTATCGTACACCTTGAATATAGATGCGGAGAGCACCTTGTTCTTGGGCATCCTCAAGGGAGGGGCCGACACTCCGCTGATGCGGGAAAGGCGAGCGAAGAAGGTAGGCAGCGTCATATTCGCTGCATTGAGTAGATATCTCTGGCCCCCTCGGCCGTGCTCGAGGGCAAGCAGCATCCCCTGAGCAGCATCCCGCACATCGACGAAAGCGATGCCTCCCGAGGGAGCAGCAAGAATCGATTTTTCGAGAAACTTGCGAACATCTCCTGTCGAAGATTCACGCAAGTCGGAAGGGCCCAAAAGGAGAGAAGGGCAGACAACAACCACCTCGAACTCGGGCGAGTTTACCGATAAAGCTTCTTTTTCGCCGTAGTACTTCGTGCGGTAGTAAGGCCACGACGAAATGAATGAAAGAGGTGGAGGCGAATCTTCATGAGCAATGTGGTCGGCTCGATCGCTTACCGCGAGCGTTCCACTCGTACTCGCCACGACGACTTTCTTCACGCCCGCGCGTTTCAATCCAAGTAGCGCCGACTTCGTTCCCTCGACGTGCAGACGATGGAGCATTTCGGCGTCAGACTTGTTTCTCGACACCGCGCCGGTGCATAAGAGCGCGAGCTCACAGCCTTGGGCGCTTCTTTCCACGGCTTCGGCGTCCAGGATATCAACGGGCAAGGCGACTCGGCCGTCGACTTGCCCGCCACCGCGAGAACAAAAGACGGCATCTCGTTCAGCAAGAAGACCGGCTACGTGGCTACCGAGAAAACCGGTCGCTCCCCCCAGCCAGACCTTTGCATCCTGTGCACTCACGCCTCGACCTCCTCGTCTTCTCTCGACGCTTGACTTAGTTTCTCGGTAGGCACGGACAACTGAAAGAGCTTCTTCATCGAAAGCAGATGGGCCACATTGTTCGTCTTGATTTGACCACTCATGAAATCCGAAGGACCAGGCACCCAAGCCTGGCGGACGATCCTTTCGAAGATCTGAGGGCTTGTCTTCAGCACACAATCTGCAGCTTCCACCGTCTTGCCTTGAGCCACCTCGAGCTCCTCAGGTGTCGCTCGCACCGTCCAGCGTTCTTCGCCCAGAGAAAAGTAGTAGCTCAGCGGGGAATCGACCGCCCCAGGAACGAAGCGCAGTTTGAGTTCCTCAAAAACCCCTCTCAAGCCGTCTTCCTCAGGTACTTCGCTGCGCCGCACCTCGGCCACATCGATTTCGCTCAAATTGATGTAACGCCCCTGAGCCAAAGCGGAAACCGCAAGATAGGCGATCTTGGTGGCCACCCGCGCGGCATCGCTGGAGTTAAGCCCTTCGGTCACCCGCTTGAGTTCCTCGACAGACAAGGGAGGCCCAATGCGCGCCTCGACCTTGCGGCCCTTGGGCAAGGTCGAGCCCTTGGGCAAAACCTGAGACGTCCCTTCGAGCCAAATGGGAAGGATGTCCACATCGTGGCGCAAACTAAGGTGTCCCATTGCTGCCTTGAAGGGGCGCAATCGCCCATCCGAGGAGCGAGTCCCCTCGGGAAAGATCAAAACGGTCTTGCCGCGATCGAGAAGTTCGCCCGCCTGACGGAGAGCTCCACGTAAAGAACCGCTTCGGGACATCGGGACAAGATTGGTCAACTGCTCGAAGTACGTCTTCTTGTACTTACCCTCGAAGAAGTAGTCCTGCGCAGCCAATGTCATCAGGTTGCTGCCGTATGAACCTAGGGCATGTTTGACGAGACCCTGATCCAGATGGCTACAGTGATTGGCCACCACCAAGGTGTGACGATTGTGAGGAATGAACGTGCCGCCCACAACTTTGACGTCGAGCAGCCCGCGATAAAGAGCGCTCTGCCCCTCCCCTAGCCACCGTTTGGCCAACTTGGCCACCGGCTCCGGAATGGAAATCGGCTCGTCCGAAGCAGCCTCGTCGAAGATCACGTTGGTACGACTGGAAACGTGTCCTCGTTGACGCCGCACCTCTTGGCTCAATTCGCCTACGGTTTCGGCGTGTGCCAAGCGTTCGGCATCCAGGCGACGTCCCAGCTTGTTTTCCAGGGCAACCAACAGATCGAGAGCCATCAGAGAATCGAATCCTAGATCACCCCGCAAGGAGACGTTCGAGGACAGCGCCACATCTCCTTTTCGAACGACATTCATGATCGCCTTTCGTACGATTTGATCGAGTTCATCGAGGTGAACGTCAGGGGCCAAGGAAGGCGAAAGGGCGTTGGCCTCAAATTGACGCCGCAGCTCGCCACGCCTGACCTTTTTGGTCGAAGTGCGAGGCAGCTCGTCCACACTAACAAAGAAGAGCGCTGGCCGCTGGGTGGGGGGCAGTTCGCGCACCGCCTCGTCCAAGGATTTTTTGGCGGCCATTTGCCGCTGTTGAGGTGACTCCCCGGCGTCCTTCCGTGGCACGTAGACGCAGGCGAGTCGCTCGCCTCCGCGACCATCATCGATACCCAATACGCAAAGTTCCTCCACGAGAGGAACCTCACTCAATCGAGCTTCAACATCATCGGGGTAGACGTTTTCTCCGTTGGAGGCCACCACAACGTCTTTGGCTCGTCCAACCAAAGTAAGACGACCGCGACTGTCCAATTTGCCCAAGTCACCCGTCCGCAGCCAGCCGTCCCCGTCCAAGACCTCGGACGTCGCTTCGGGGTTTTCGCTATAACCAAGCATGACGTTGGGACCCCGGGCGAGCACCTGTCCCACTCCACTTTCGTTGGGCTTTTCGATGCGGATCTCAACCCCTGGCACGGCTCGTCCCACATGGCCCGGCTTGGCTCGCGGACTACCTTGAGCCACGGTCAACACCGGCGCCGCCTCGGTCAGGCCATATCCTTCGGCTAGATGTAAGCCGAGCCCCTGAAAAACACCATGGGTGTCACGATTGAGGGAGGCCCCGCCGCTCACCAGGTACTTGAGGCTTCCGCCCAGTTCGGCATGGACCGAACCAAAAAGACTGCGCCCCAAGTCTAGCCCTGTCGTCTTGCCCAGAGCTCGATTGACTTCCACAAGGGTTTCGAAGGCAGTTTCGACCAGAGGTCCCTTTTCGGCCACTCGACTGTAGATGCGTCGCTCCAACATTTCCCACAAGGCGGGCACGCCGACCATAGCCGTCGCTCGAGACGCTTTGAGTCCATGAGCTAAGCGATCTGCGTTGAGTTCATCAAGGTAGATAACGCGCGCGCCCCGAGACAGCGGAAGCAATAGTCCACAGGAAAGTTCGAACATGTGATGCAAGGGCAAGACGCTGAGCACTCGGTCTCCGGGCCCCAATGGGAAGAGCGGCGCTAGGGAGGCAACCAAAGAGGTCACATTTTGGTGGCTCAGCATGACTCCCTTGGGATCACCCGTCGTGCCGCTGGTATAGATGAGCAAAGCCAGATCGTCGCCGCGGGCGCCCCAGAGGGACTCATCTGGATCTTCGTCAGAAAGCGCGTCCAAACAGTCCAGGAGGTGCATGCTGGGCACCTCAAGCTCAGCCCCAATCCGATCGAAGATCTCATCGTCGCCAATCAAGAGCTTGGCGTGGCTAGCTCTTTCGATCGCCCGCGCTCCCGCAACATCCACCTCTTTGTCGAGCGGCACAGCAGTAGCCCCAGCGTAAAAGATACCAAACAGCGCTACCGGCCAGGCGGGATGGTTCTGCGCCGCAAGCAAGACCCGATCCCCTCTCTCGACACCCAGGGCCTGCAGCCGAGCCGCTGTACGCAGGGCGGCTTGACGCAGCTCCCGGTAACAAAGACGGCTCAATCCATCGGTCTCAGTTCGACTCAAGGCGACTCTCAGATCGTAGCGCGTCGCCATATTGTCGAGCAGCGTTGAGAGTGATTGATGCGCTCTGGGGGCCTGCATCTTCTTCTTGAGGCGAGCCTCCATTTCGGGGAAAACATGGCGCTCAAGAGCAGGGGCGTGCACATCCAAGAACCAAGTGCGCCAATCGATGTTGTGCGGCCCCCAAGGGAGCAATGCCTGCTCTTCTTCACTGAGGCGACCGAAAGCGGCATAGACGGCATCGGTCTTGAAGACGTACTGGTAGTCTGCGGTAAACGGCAAAAAGGTATCCATGATGCGACCCAGCTTTTCTTGCTGTTTCGCGAAAGACCTCAGTCCTGCCGCCGCTGGTTTGAAAACGGAGCGCAAAGGTCCTGCCGCTGCCTTTTCGAGTAACTCTCCGACGGATTGGGCCCCCTTCGCCAGTGTCAGCGGTCCGTAGCTCTGGTACTCTTCCTTGCTCAGCATTGCCGTTTCAAAACGCTTCTGCAGCTCAGAGACGAACGGACCGCCCTTACCCGTCGTACGATAGAGACGACGCTTGTGCAGACCAGAAAGCTCAAAGAAGCGAGCCATGGTGCAGGGGTTGGTATCGCTGGCCCCCACTTGATAAACGGGACGAGCTTGTCCTTCGAGCAGCTCACCCAATGCTAACAATATCCCCGCACACACCATATCACAGGGGATTAGGTCTAAGTTATTGTGACTCCCCGGAACCTGCAGCCCACCTTCTCGGATCAAGAAGATGAAGGGCGCACTTGTATTGATGCCTTCGTTCCACCCAGGAAAGGGGTATTCGTTGGTTGACTCAACGATAGCCGGACGAACGATGGTAAAGGGCAGGCCACTCGAAGCGACAATTTGCTCGCCCAGGCTCTTCGTATATGTATAGGTGTTGGGCCAACCCCAGAAGTTGGCTCGCTCCATACCCAAGTCGGCCAACTGTCTCTCGACGAACTTGCGTTTGACCTTCGAAAACTCCTCCTCGAAACTCGGCCCCGTCGTAGGTTCATTGCGCTCGAGCAAGTTGGCTTTGGCTTCGTCGGCGAATCGTGTCTGGCGAAAAGCGTCGCTCGCTCTATGGCGAGCCTGTTCGATCACGTCGAGACATTCGGCGATTTCTCGATCTGGATCCCAATCGTTCTTGTCGAGTTCGAAGGCGCGTGGAAAGGGAATTTCACGCGGGTCGAGCTCCTCGATCGGACCGGTACGTGAACCCGCCGTAAAACACGTGCTCGTATGGAGGACGGGAATATCTCCTAGATCCCGCGCGAGAGCCACCAGATTTTGACAACCAAAGGCGTTCACCTTCAGGGCATCGTCGAGGGGTGGAGAAAAATCGACGACTCCCGCCACATTGACCACGGCGGCAATCTGACCGCGTATCTCGTCGCGGAGCGGCCCCGCCAACCCACAAAGCACATCGGAAACATCGCCCGCGATAGGAGTCACTCTTTCGGCGATGAAAGCTTCGAAGTCTTCGCCATGTTCCTGACGCAAAGGGTGGAAGACTTCGCTCGTCAGTACTTTTTTTTCGAAGCGTTCTACAACGCCCATGCCGGCCTTCGGCCGAACCACCAAATAGACGTGATCTATCTGAGGAAACTTGGAGAGCAGCAAAGAGAGCCACACTTTGCCCAAGAACCCCGTCCCGCCCACCACCACCAGGCGTTTTTTCGCCAGCAACTGACCCAAGCGAAGGGGCTCACTGGAAAGAGGCTGGCCCAACGGAGGAAGGTGCGAAGAATAATCCATACTCGTCTCTCTCGGAGAAAATCAGAGCCAATCAGCGAACGTCAGCCATGACGATCGGTGGCACGTGGAGGCAAGTGATATCCAGGGAGCGCTGCTGCCCTCCCCGCGCTCGATAGAGAGCCTCATCCATGTTGGGAGCTGTTTCGTAGCCGAAGAGTTGGGGGATGTACTCGTTGTCCGCTCCCACGACGATCACTCGACCACAATGCTGACGGCCGTTTTCTCCCCAGTACCACATGAAGAAGGGGTGACTGGGATGGTAGGCATGCCCCGTCCGGAACATCTGAATATATGCCGGATCTGTAGCCATTTTTTCTTCGAAGTGGTGCTGCATCTTCTTCGCGTCTCGCGTCTGAGGAAGCACCTGATGGACGAAGTCGATGTAAGGAGCGTGCTGCTCGTGGTCGAACTTATCCGTCATCGGATGGGTGATGATGAGCGTGCCCCCCTTCTTGAGCAGGGGCTTGCCCCTGTACATATTGAACAAGTACCCCTGGGCGAGCACCTGAACCAAAAGCGGGTTCAAGAACGCGTGCACATTGTAAGGACTAATGAACGGGATCGGACAAACGAGCACGTCGGCCTGCCCGGTCACCGGCACCATGTATTGTTCGAAGGATCGAGCCACCACCTTCTTGTGCACTTCTTCGACGTGTCCCGCCCAGACTCCCGTCACCCCGTAGGGCGCGGGAAACTTATCAAAGACGGTATGACGTAGGGGCTGTGGCAAGCGTGCTGTTGCTGCCACGGTAGCGCGCAGCATCATCCTTTCCCTCGCCGTGAGCTCATCTTCGTTCTTGGTCAAAAATCCCAAGGACGGGTCGAACATTTGGTTGTTGACAGTCGATTCAATATTAAAAATGTTCAGTTTCTCGTGAACGACCTTGCCGAGGCGGGCGATGTCATTGGCCAGCGCGCTCTGCTTAGGATCCATATAACTGTCCGACTTGCGGATGGTCTCTGGATTGTGGTGGTAGCGCAAGCTGCGGTAGCTTGTCAGCCCCACCGCCACCGACTTGTAGCCACCATTCATCGGTACAAAGTTCAGATTGACGTAGATGATGAGATCGCTCTCTGCCGCCCGACGATTCAAGTCGATGACTTCGCCGGTTTCGGTTTCGCCCACGACCACCATGTTTTGATGGTCCTCGGCGTCATGATTGTAGAGTCGCTCTGGCGCAAAGGCGTCGTAGATCTTGTCGCCAACGATATGCCGAATCTCGTGCTCCTTCATACGTCGATGAACACCAGTGGCCACGATGATATGAATGTCATCTACGCCGTGCTCATCCAGCAGAGGCAAGACGATCGAAAGCACCCTCTCACGAATATCCGGGCGCTTCATGGGCGGAAGCGGCAACGAAATGTCGTCTATCGCGATTGTCACCTTCATCCCTGGAGTCAACCTCGCGTAGAGCGGCTCGCTGTTTTCGGGGTGGTTGATGGCGAAGCGAATCGCCGCGTCGACGTCCTTGAGCGGCTCTAGAGGTGGCTTGGGATAGATGACCCGCGTACCAGCGGGAAGGTCGATATCTATCAGCTTGTCGCCAGCGAAAACTGTTCTGGGAGCGCTATCGCGATCCAGGGTAACAACAGAGGGGTGATCCATGGGGCGCCGAGTCTAGGGCGCGAAATGAATTGCGAAAGTAAAAGCCAAAAAATCAGAGCAAAAATATACAATTTTTCCGCATCTGGGCTTCACCCCAGGTACAGATCAGGGCGCTCGGGCGACCACACGACGAGCGTGTCCATCCAGGCACTCGACCCCCTCGGGAAAGCGAGTCCAACTGTCGCACAACATGTCCGAAATCCCCTGGGCACCGTCCAAGCTAGAAAGCTGCAAGTCAGCCCCGTACACAAGCGCGGCGCTGAGATTTGCGCCCTGGAAGTTGGACTCCCGAATCAAAGATTTGCTCAGATTCGCCCCTCTCAATGAAGTCCCGCGGAAGTCAACTTCGCTCAAATCCTGTGACATCAAACGCAACTTTTCGAGGTTCTTGTTGGACAACTTGCGTGCACCCGAGCGAATAAGACTTATCACGGCTCTCTCTTTTTGTTCGAGAGATCCGGTGTTCAAATCGTGCTTCCAACGAGCCCGAGCCAGGGGCAACGGCCCCGCGAAATACAATACGGACGCAACAGCTGCCCAAGACGCTAGGCGAAAAGCTGCGAGACGCCGCCCCGGTTCGGGGAGCAGCCATGCAGCCATTCCTAGGGTTACCGAAACCACCAGCCAAGACCCCTCCACGAAGTCCACGTTCTTGGGACTAAACCAGACGGCGCCCGCCACGCCCAATCCGCCCAGAAGAGCCAAACCGCCTAGGCTCCTTTCGACACGTCGAGAAAGCCATTTTTCCTCGGACACGTGGACAGGTGGCGGCTCATTGTCTTCGACCTCCTCGCGCCGGTTGTAGACCGCTTTGCTCTCGGCCGGAAGAAGCGAGGGCATCGCCTGAATACGGCTGAGGCTTTCCACACGCATCGGAGCTTTGAGTTGCGCGGCGTGCCCTTCTGCGCGAAAACGTTCGAGCTCGACCAACACGTCACTCACGTGTTGAAAGCGTCGGGCCGGATCGGGCTCAGTACAACGCTCAACGAGTTGGACGAGAAAGGGAGGGATCTCGGTGCGTGCCTTGAGAATCGAGGTACCTGTCAGTGGATCGACCGGATCTTGTCCTGTGAGTAGGTATTCCAGCAGCTTGCCAAGAGCAAACACGTCTGCAGAAGGACTTCTTGTCCCTCTGCGAGTGAGCTCCTCAGGGGCGGCATAGGCGGCATAACCGCCTGCATTGGCCGAACACTCCATCATCGTAGGAAGGTCGATCATGTCGATCTCCGTGAGCAGAGGTGTCAGCCCTTCGAGCAAGATGTTCGATGGTTTGATGGAGCGGACCAGGGCGCCCATCGCATGAATCGCCTCGAAGCTCTTACACAGTTGCTCGAACAGCTGCAGTCCTGTGTCGAGGGTGACATTGACGTTCACCATCTGCTCAAGAGTGCCATCGCCATAGTAGCGAGCAACGTAGGCAGTAAAATCTGGAGCAACCGCAAGCAGCCCCATCATTTTGAGCGACTCGTCCTCGGCGCACAGAGCGCGATTCATAGCGCGCAGACCTCGTTGAAAAGCTGGTAGATGCAAGGCCGCGCCATGACGCAAAGGGTCGAAGGCTTTGACGATGCAACGCTGCCCGTCTTGGTTCACCCCCACGAAGGTGCGAGCCACACTCGCGTCGGACAGTTCTTCATCGATCTTGACCCCCATGAAGCTCACCCCCACTTCGGGGCTCATCGACTCCATCAATTCGTCAAGGGATACAGCAGGCAGCGAATTGCGACGCAAAGACAGGGGGATCCCCTGGTCAATGCGAGCGTCTTCGATCAATTGCGTAAGGAAGTTCGCCATCTTGCGCGAGGAACGAGGAGCATCCGGCGCCTGGCTCACGGATCTACTCCTCGACTCGCACTCCTCCAGCTGAAGGATCGAAACGTAAGAAGGCGGAGCTATGGAAATGAGCTCCCTGGAGTTGGGTGGCAATGAATCAGCTTTCTCAACAGTGACCCCTCGCCCCAGCAAGCTATTGAGGTCTTCGTCGGTCAGCCCCGAGCGAGAAATCGCTTTTTGGTCGATGAGGGCTCCCGCCATCGAGAGCGGCTCACCACGGGTATCACGCAGATAAGCACCTCGAAGATCAGAGTTGACCAAGAGCGCATCATCGAGCTGCGTCTTGGAAAGATCGACTCCGATCATCTTGGCGTCGGTGAGATCTGCTCCCCCCAGATCGGCCCCATGAAGCACAGCTCCCTCTAAATTGGCGCCCACCAGGTTAGCCCCCACCAAAGAAGCTGCGGAAAAGGTCGCCCCTGCCAAATGCGCTCCTCCCAGTTCGGCCCCAGGCAAAGGCGCCCCCGAAAAGTCCGCTCCCGGGAACTGAATTCTTGCTCCACGCCCTTGGAGTCTTGCCTTGAGAGCGCCCTTGAGCTTCTCAAACGCCGCTATGTCCATAAGTTGTTATTCCGTCTCGTCGGTGATGCCGATCCCCGTGGCGTGGACCAGCTTCCCTCCGATGATACCACCTTCGGTGACAAACAAAGAGGTGCGTCCATCTCCGTCCAAATCGCCCCGCGCCCAAGCCGTATAGCGAAGCTGATCGGAAAGGCCCTTGGGGTTACCTCCTTTGGGTAGCGTCACCATGACCTTAGGACCACCGAGGTCATAGCCATACTGATAATACTGGGGACCATTGATACGGAAGCCCAGACAGGGCCAGCCCGAATAGTTGTCACCTACATCCCATTCAGGTCCGGACTGATACTTGGCCTGCTTCACCTTGGAGATCGAATCAGGCACCGGCGTCGCTGAACCGCAAAGTTCGACCGAACTCAAGGGATCATGTTCAACCGTTGCGCCCTTGCCCTTGCCCTTGCCGGAAGTAGACCCGGTTACCTTTCCCGGTTCTTCCGAGTTGGAATGCTTTTGTGAAGCCCCACCCAGAACAAGGACCTCTGCCTTAGTCCAGTCTCGCTCATAGGCGATGCTGACCCCCCGCTGCATCGCACCGAGCATACGTCTCGGTTCTCCCGTCTTGGAGCGAGCCACCTGATGCTGGTAGCTCGCTGTACCCATGGCAGAAAGAACGCCGACTATCACCACGAGGATCATCAACTCGATCAAGGTAAAGCCGCGTCGATTTTTGTGAAAAAGGGTTCGCATATTGGATTGAATTACGGTCATAAAAAAGGGGCATTAACCAAGGTGCCAGCGGTCCTGCCCAATATGAGGAGGGTAGCTACATGAAGTCATGTCGGCCCTCGATCACTCTAAAGAGCATGACAGAATTGTCCGAACTTGGAAGCACCCAGCACCATGAATCCAAACCAGAGCTCGGTGGCCGCGACGAAATAAGAGAGGGCTTGAAAGCGCATTTACGCTGCACTTCCGGCCGACCTACACCCGCAACAACAGCGTTTTTTCGCCCCTCGACGACGCTGGCACGATGTGTGCTGGTTGTGAACCGATGGTACGCATACTTAAACGAACTGGCTTGAGCTTAATTACAGTCGCTTCACTTGTATTCGCTTATGCGACACCTTCCTTAGCCCGAGTAGATGTAGAAACTGTGTTGGCTTCCAATCTGACAGCGGCCCAAACACAGGCTTTGCTTGAACTCTTCCGGGGAGCCTACGCCGCCCAGTGCAAACAAGAGGTCTACCTTGTGCCCACGGCGACCCCGGCACCGCCTGCCGCCCACGTCCCCCCTGCGCCCCCACCGGCCGTACCAACGGTAGGAGCGCAGGGGGGGGCTATTCCTCAAACTCCCTCGCAGCCTGCTCCCTCGCAGCCTGCTCCCTCGCAACCCGTTCCTACTCAACCTGCTCCCGCAGAGCCCGCTCCTACGCAACCCGCTCCCGCAGAGCCCGCTCCTACGCAGTCTACTCCCTCGCAGCCTGCTGTCGCCCCCTCGTCCTACACTCTTGCGCCGGCTCCAAGTTATCCCATCGCCTCGCATCATTCCCCTCCCGCAGGACCACCCGAAGAACGCATCGAGCTTTCTTTCGTCGCCCTTGCTGCGCGGGTACAGGTGCGAGCGCTGCGCTACAACGCGCAGGGTAAGTTGGTTCACAGCGTACGCACGATGCTCGCCGGACTCGACGAGGCCCCCGAAGTCCTGGGGAGGATGGCAGAGGCGCTCTATGCTCTCAAGTCCTACGAGGAGACGGCAACCCTCGACAATATCACGAGCGAAGAACGACGCCCGCCCCGCCGCCGCAACACTGAGTTCCTCGGCGGGATCCGCACCAGCATCACTATTCCCTATGCACCCAACCAAAAACTAGACGGCTTTGGCACATTTGGTTTCGACGGACGACTTGAGGCAGACCAATACTTTGTCGAATTTGGTGCAGGAGGTGCCATCCCTGTGTTCACGAACGATGACAGCACCACCTGGAACATGGGAGGGGTCTATGCTGACTTAGGCTTCAGCGCCTATTTGATGAAAACAGCAATTGCTCCCTACGGGGGACTCGGCATGCAACCGAGGATCTGGATCACCAACGGCGGGGGAGGTGTGACGCTCCTGCCCTACCTCCAGGCCGGCGTGATGTTTCTGCGCGACCACAGTACGAGGTTTTATACCGAGTTTCGATCAGGCTACAACGTCGTCCCTATTGGACGAAACGAAAGTGACGATGCGGTGCGCCCCTTCGAGTTCGCCTGGGCAGCCGGAATCGGCTTTTAGATAGGTCCCCCGTTGTGCCCCCCCGAACCCTGACCTAGGCTCGCTCCAAATGCTCGTTGCTCGTCCCCTGGACCGAGAGGACATCCATGCAGCCGCCCGGGTCACGGCTCGTGCCTTTCGGAACAATCCCGCCATGGTCGCCATTTTGCAGCGCACCGAGGCGCAGCGGCAACATCTTCTCGAGGTGTTCGGGCGCACCCTGTTTTCGATCTACCAAAAGCAAGGAAACTGCTACGTCGCCTGCGACGGAGGAGAGATCTGCGCGGCCATGATGACCCTTCCTTGGCAAAAGACGCCTCTCCCCTGGACTTCCGAACTGAACATCGGAATGACCTCCCTTCGCGTAGGAGGCCTATCCACCACAAGTCGATTCGCAAAGATCGACCGCTTCGTCAAAACACGACACCCGTCCCAGCCCCATCACTACCTGTACATGCTCGCCACCGATCCCGAGCACCAAAGGCGCGGCTACGGATCTTTACTCCTCGACCACTTGGCGCAGGAGCTGAACGACCATGAGATCTATCTAGAAACCGACGAGCCAGACAACCTGCTCTTCTACCAAAAAAACGGATTTGAAGTCTTGGGCGATGCCCCTTCGCCTATTGGAGCTTCACCCTTCCCCATTTGGTTCCTGAGCCGCCCGGCGGGCTCCTCAAAGAAAAGGGCCGAACCACCCCTTTAGGGTAGCTCGGCCCAATTGCTACGCGCGCACGTCCAATCAGCGCTCGATGAGCTTCCGCTCACACTTCTTGGGGGGCTTGGCATCCGGATGCAAGCACATCTCGGCATTTTCGCCGAAAGCGCAGCCCCAATCCACCGAGTTCGTCTTGTTGACGCACCAACCCGCGTGAACGAGGGTCACGACGATCATCGAGACTCCCCCGATCATCGCGCCCTTGGCGTTCGACAAATAAGCCCCCACGTCCTTTAGCTGACCGGCGAGACCAAGGGCCTGCTTGGCCGCCCCGATGGCGCGACCACACAGGTAAAACTTCAAAAGAGTGGTCAGCCCCATGAACCCCAGGAGTCCTGCTGCCAAGGCTCCGCTCTTGGCTCCGTCCAAAAATCCCAAGGCGAGAACATCGAGAAACAGGAAGGTCGCAATGCCAAGCAACGAGTAGATATTGCCCCACTTGCTGGCCTCTTGCATCTTCTTCTCGTCTGCAGAAAGCAGACTCTCATCATCAACCGAAGTTTCCTCGTCGGGCGCCTTGAGTTGGGGAAAGGGGGCAAACCAGGCGGCAATGAGCGAAGGAATGCAGACGAACATCACCAGCCAGAAGTATTCTTTGAACCCCAGCGAATCCGCCAATGGACCTGAGACCATCTGAGTCGGAACGAGCACCAAGTTCATAAAGGCGGTAGCAAACGCATAGTGCGTCATCTTGAACTTACCGGGCGCGATTTGCTGCATCATGTAGAGCATGTTTCCGACGAAGCCGAATCCGTACCAGAACTTTTCCATGCTCACGACGAATGCAATCGCGCTGAAGGACATCGGGGCTTCCGGCGTCACCGTGTGACTCAGGTAGACGTAACAAAGGTTGGGCACGTTGACGCAGAGCGCCAAGACGAACAGAGTCCTGCGGAGGGTAAACTTGGCGATAAATGCACCACCGAGCAGACCCCCGACGATACTCACGATGGTACTCACCGTCCCATCGATCGTTCCTTTGTCGACGAGCGAAAGCTGCAGACCTCCGTCCTCGATGCAACCCTGCATGAAGAGAGGCGCCTCAACAAGTAGCAGCCCTTCACCGCTGCGATAGAAAAAGACAAAAGCCAGCATCCCCCACAAGGAGCGCTTGTTGCAGAAGTCAGCGGCAGAATGCAGAAAGTCTTTGACGATAACGCCAACGTTCTGGCTCTTCTTTTCTTCGGGAACGCTTCCGGTGGGAAGCATCGGCATATGCCAGAGACCAAACAGCCCCATCAGGCCGCCAGAAGCGAAAAGGGCGTTCATCCAGGCCGCCTTGGGAGTCATTCCCATGGATTCCTGCATATAACCCGCGAGCCAAACGATAGCCGAGACAGCAATGATGCGGCCCAGGTTCCAGGCCATGCCCTGAACGCCGATATAGGCTGCCTGCTCTTTCTTCGTGAGGGCCGAGATGTAGATGCCGTCCGAACAGATATCTTGGGTCGCCGAAGCGAAGGCGACAACCCACATGATACCGATGATCAAACTGAAGTAACCGGGCATGGTCAGTGCCAACCCCATGAGGGCGAAGAGCACACCCATGACAAACTCCATCGACAAGACGAAAAACTTCTTCGTCTTGAACATGTCGAGGAAGCCAGCCCACAGGGGTTTCAGGGACCAAGCGATACCAATACTCGCAGTCGCCACAGTGATCTCACCGTCGCTGTGACCCAAGTCCTTGAACATGGTCCCGGCAACCCAAATCACCATCGAGAAGGGGATCCCCATCGCGATGTAATTCGTGGTCACCCAAAGTAAGGGGTGAGCTGTTTTCTTCTTATTTTCTTCTTCTGTCACGGCCCCGGGGGAATACATGAAAGGCTGGCCCTTGGGAATCAAGGCCGGGCGCGACCGCTCTTACATCGACCTACACCTCCAATAAGAGGGCGTTTTCTTACGTACAAACGCCACGACGCCTCCACGACAACGTCCTGCACCGCCTCTCGCTTGGGGCGCCTCCGAGAAGAGCCCACCGAGCTACCGGCCCAAAAGCGGAATCCCCGGCCGTCCGGACCTTCACCTCGAATCGACTTCGGCCTAAAGAGCTTGGCCCCATGACTTCAACGGCCGCTAGTTTCAAGGAAGGGGTCGGGACGCGACTTTCTTCCCGCCTTGCCATATGGACAGTTCCCCTCTTCAGCCAGCGTGGGCGGCTCGCTTGGACGGTCGGCCTCAGTAGCTTCTTCGTCTTCACCCTCTACCGCGGTTTTTTGTGGTGGAGCCTCGCCGTGACGACCCACCCTCCGCTCGGCTTCGTCATCGAGCGCTTCTATATCCAACAGTTCATCAGCGCCAGCGGATGGGACGCCCT
Organism: Polyangiaceae bacterium; assembly: GCA_050300635.1. Classification (GTDB taxonomy): domain Bacteria; phylum Myxococcota_A; class Polyangia; order Polyangiales; family Polyangiaceae; genus NIC37A-2. Next base: position 44,466 of record JBNKYC010000007.1, on the reverse strand, counting down.
CGCATCCTTGCTCCTGGCCTTACCGTTCGCGCCCTTCGGTGCGCGCAAACGCTCTCACAACTGGCTCCTTCTTCCAGTCGGAACTCTATCGGTCGGTATCTGCGGTCTCGTCTGCGCAGTTCATCTCAAGCTGCTTCTCACCCGTGGAGAACACTTTGGGTACGACGCTATCCGAGAAGCTACCGTTGGCGCCATGACCTTGCGCGAAGCCATCAGTTACGCGCAAAATCCAGAACTGGTCCTGCTTACGGCACCAGTGCTTCTATTTTCGAGTACCTATCTCGGAGTCCGACGCCTGTCGCAACAAAGCCACTCACGCCTGGCTCTTCAACTCGCCGTGCTCGCTGTCATCATGACAGTCAGTGCCCTACTTCCCACCTACCGGCGCTTCCACAATCGAATTCATCACAACCCTGTCATCTATGGAGTCGCTGATCTGATCAAGGGAGCGCTCAGACCGACGCCTCATTGGTACAAAGCGGCGCGCCCGGTCTCGGCTGCTCAACTGGATCAACTGGCCCTCATCGATGAGCAGTTTCTTGCTCCATCCATCAAAGGTCTCGACGAAGCCCCCGAGAACGAAAAGTCCCCCGCGTATCCGAAACCGCTCAACGTGGTCCTCATCGTGCTGGAAAGCACCTCGGGACTCAGCGTCTTTGAGCCCACACCAAAGGGTGAAATCCCCATGCCTGGGCTCAAAGCTCTGGCGGAACAAAGCTGGTGGATGGACTTCCATCACAGCACCTCTAATTCGAGCCACCGCAGCCTGTTTTCGCTCCTCACGGGACTCTACCCGAGCTTTGGTAAGTCCTTCTTCTGCATCACAGATGAAATCGAGGTACCGACTCTCGTCTCCTACCTTCCCAAGTCATACGTGAGCTTTCTGGTGACCCCGGGGGATGTACGCTCCTACTTTCCGCGACGGGTCTTCGAGAAGAGCGGTTTCTCTGAGCTGGTCGACCGAAGCGCCCTCGCGCCAGGAAAGCGACCCTCGAAGACCATCATGGCAGTCAACGAATTCGACGCCCTCGAAGCTTTCGAAAAACGCCTCACCGATGCCGAAGGCCGCCCCTTCTTCGCCGCGTACTACAGCTTCGTCCCTCACTTCGACTACGAGGACTATGGGGACGAGTTTCGGATCATGCCCAACGCCAAAGATACGAAACATCGTTACATCAATAATCTACGCGTCGCCGATGCCGTGGTGGGTCGCATCGTCGCTCGCCTCAAAGCACAAGGAGTATGGGACAGTACTATTCTGGCGATCGTTGGCGATCACGGAGAAGCGTTTGGCGAACATGGTCACTCCACCCATGCCAACGATATGCATGAAGAACCTCTCAGGACCCCCTTCCTCCTTCATATTCCAGGAAGTAAACCTCGGAAGTTTCAAGAACCGACGAGTCATATCGACCTCGTGCCAACTCTGCTCGACTTGCTCGGGATCCCCTTTGACCCCGCGCGGTTTCAGGGTGAATCCCTCAACAACCCCGTTCGTCGACGAGCCTACATTTTTGGGGTCGGCAACGAAGCAAGCTATGTCTCGATCGACCAAGATCGCAGCAAACTGATCGCTCAAGATCGAACGAATCGCTGCCTCCGTTATGATCTAAAAACGGATCCCAGAGAAAAACAGGTTAAGGCCTGCGTCCACGGAAGCGCACAATACCAGGCGCTCGCTGATTTTAGGCGGTTTCAGTCATCCATTCTGCAGCGAGAAAGTCAAAAAGAACGAGTGCGCGCTCACAAGTAGGATGACCCACGCAAGAGGCTCGACTCAAGAAAGCTGCAGAACGGGCCAGTGGTAGGCGTGAGCCAAGAGAGAAAGACGCTGATCGGGGTTCACGGCAGCGGGATGTCCCACCACACTGAGCATCGGAACGTCCGAGTAGCTGTCGCTGTAGCCATAACAGTCGTCGAGATCAAAACCATGGGCTTGAGCGTGTTGACGGATCAGGCGCGCCTTGGTCGGACCAGCAACCACCGGCCGAACGATCTTTCCCGTCGCTACCCGATCCTTCATCTCTAGGCGGTTACCAATGACCTCATCTGCGCCCAGATGCTCGGCAAGATGACGCAGAACACAATCAAGTGCTCCAGAGATGAGCACCACCTTCTGACCGGCCCGTTTGGACTGAGCCACCAGGTCTCTAGCAAAGGGAAAAAGGTTGGGGAGCAACACCTCCTCGAAGACATCCCGCGAAAGAACTTCAATGCGGTCCTCCGAGATCCCGGCATAAGAACTGTAAAGCAGTTCATTGAAAGTCCGACGATCGCGGAGCTCAGCCCACGCCATCGCGGGGGCCATAATCAAGGCCCGCCCCACGTGACGGAGGGTCTTGAGGGGGGTTCCCTGATTCCGCAAATAGTAGACCGTCGGGTGAACCAAGTTCGTCTTCACCAACGTGCCATCAACATCAAAATAGCTCGCGCCCATCTAGAATCGGTCCTCGCTCTCGACGGCCCATGGGCCACCAAGACCGTGCGGGCTATGGCATAGGGTCCTGCGCGAAACCAGTCGGACTCTGTGGTCGGAATTTTTTAGGGCTCCCCCCCTCCTGCGTTTTCGGTCACGTCCGCCGGTCTGCGTGCCTCAGCCGGCGGGGCCCCTCTGGCCCGGCCGAGGCCGGACGAGGGGGCCACCCCCATCTGCATCAGGCTGAACTCCCTTCCCGCGCCGAGCTCTGCTATGGCTGCGCCATGAAAATTGCAAAAGATGTAGTGGCAGCGATCACCTACACCCTCAAAGACGATGACGGAAAAACCATCGACACCAATGTAGGACGAGACGCCCTCTACTACCTGCACGGCCACGGCAACCTCGTCCCCGGTCTCGAAAAACAACTCGAAGGCAAAGGCGCCGGCGAGAGTGTCGAAACGGTCGTCTCTCCCGAAGAAGGCTATGGCAATTATGACGAGTCACGCACCTTCGAAGTCCCTAAGTCCGAGCTTGGGCCGAACGTTCAGCCTCAAAAGGGGATGATGCTGACCATGCGGGGCCCAAACGGAATGGCTGTGCCTGTGACGGTGCTCAAGGTTAAATTGCAGTCAGTCATATTGGATGGAAACCATCAACTTGCCGGCAAGAACCTCCACTTTTCAGTCACAGTCGAAAACGTACGCAAGGCAAAGAAAGAAGAACTGACTCACGGCCATGCCCATGGACCTGGAGGCCACGGACACGCACACTAAGGGAGAATGAGCCACCACGAGGGGAGTGACGCAGCAGCCAGCCGCGCAGTGCTGCGTCCGCAGGAGGCCTCTCGTGTGCTCACGGCGCTCAATCGTTTGGGTGCCCTCGGCTGTCTGCTCATGAGCGTCAGCGCCTACCTCGGTGACGACGAGCGGACCACCCTCGTCGCTGGTATCGGCGGTCTCATTTTTCTTTTCCTCATTACCCTCAATGCGAGTGGACGGCATCATTTGTCGGCCGCGTTTGGCAGCTTTCTAGTGCCAGGCATCGCTACCTGGTCGATGGTGACGGGCAATGGGATACGCGACTTATCGCTCCCCGCCTTTTCTTTCAACTTATTGTTGGTCAACCTCGTCCTGTCGCGAACGATGGCCCGGGCAGCCACCGTAGTAACTTGTCTGGCCGTCACGGGAGCCGCGGGGGCGGAATGGCTCGGCTGGTACCAAACGCCGATGAGCAGCTCGACCGAAGCCTCGGCGGTGGTCGTGATCTTCGTCATGCATGTGGTGATAGCCCTAGCGGCTCGACGTTTGGTCGTCGCCTATCACGAAGGTCTTGCCCAGGCTCAAAGTCAGGAGCAGTCCTACCGACATATCTTCAACGCCACCTCAGAGGCCATCTTGCTCCTCGACGAGACATCGAAGCGCATCTTGGATGGTAACCAGAGCGCTCAATCGATGTTCGGCCGCAGCCGCGAAGAGCTAAAACAAAGCTCGCTGCACGACTTGATGCAACTACAGGGAAACGGACAAGATCCTCTCGGTCTGGTCGGCTCCGTCGAAAGTGCCGAACCACTACTCTTCGAGTGGATCGCCAAGCACAGAGGCGGCAACCGTTACCCGGTAGAGGTGAGCCTGCGTCCAGCCCGCGTAAGAGAACAACGGGTGTACCTTGCGGTGGTACGTGACATCGGCGAGCGACGCCGACTTCAAGAGAAGTTGCAAGAAAGCGAAAAACTCCAAGCAGTAGGTCAATTGGCCGGGGGCATCGCTCACGATTTCAACAATCAACTTACAGGCATATTGGCCAATGCGTCCATCTTGGAAGCGAAGATCGAGGACCCTCGACTCAAGAAGTGCGCCGAACTCATCGTGCGTTGCAGTCAACGCTCCTCGGACCTCACCTCACAGCTTCTGGCTTTTGCGCGCCGCGGCAAACACCAAGACGTCAACGTCGATCTATTCGATCTGATCGGAGAAGTCGTCGAGTTGCTCAAGCACAGTATCGACAAACGGATCATCCTCAGCGTGCGCGAACAAGGCGAAGAGCTCACCGTTCGCGGCGATCCCACCCTGCTTCAAAACGCACTGCTCAACCTGGGGCTCAATGCCTGCGACGCGATGCCCAACGGGGGACGGCTCCAGTTCGCGGCACGTCGCATCAGTCGACACGGCAAAGAAGGCGAAGAGACCGAGAGCCGGTGGGCGGAGCTTCTGATCTCGGACACCGGTTCGGGTATGGACGAGGCAACGAGAAAACGCGCATTCGAGCCCTTCTTTACCACCAAGCAGACAGGCAACGGCATGGGACTCGCTGCCGTCTACGGGGCCGTTGAATCTCATCGAGGTGAAATCGCCGTAGAAAGTGAGCCCGGCGTGGGAACTCAGTTTAGGCTCTTGCTCCCGATCAGCGAGCAACGAAGAGAATCCGTCACCTTAAGCATCCCCGCCCCCATTCGTAGATTCGACGGCACGCGCATTTTGCTCGCTGAGGACGAAGAGGATGTTGCCGAAACCACCCGCTTGGCTCTTCTCGAATTGGGATGTTCAGTCGTTCTGTGCAGAGACGGCCAAGAGGCCGTTGACACCTACGCAAAGGCCCCCGAGAACTTCGACGCGCTTGTACTCGATCATATGATGCCGCGGCTATCAGGGCGGCAAGCATTGACCGCCATCCGCAAGCTCAATCCGGCTGTCCGAGCCCTGCTCACCTCAGGTTACTCAAATCACACCGTCGTAGACGACCAAACAGAGGCTCAGGTCTTTTTGCCCAAACCTTTCGGGCCAGACCAACTGGGTGTGGCTTTAACCCGAGTTTTCGAGCCCCCCCAAAAGCTGAAGGAACTCGAAGAGTTCCCCCAAACGGGGAAGCACTGAGTCCCCCGTAATATAAACAAAAAGGAGGCCTACCTTTCGGTAGACCTCCTCGTTTTCCGCGCGGCGCGGGCTAGCACCTAAGCACTAGTTCCCGAAAGCCCCCCCCATCGAAGTCCCCGTGCCACTTGTGTCGACACCAGTGGTCGAGGAAGAGCTCCCTCCGACAGCTGGTTCTGGGTCCTCGATGGTCCCAGTGGTCGAGCCCCACTCTTCTTCATCGGGCATCGCGTACCCGTAGTCTCCTTCGTACCAGTACTCATAACAAGCACTCTGACCTTCGTAGACGGGACGATCAAACGCCACGGTGGATACGGCACCTGCGTCGAGGGCATCGACATCGTGAACGGTGAGACCTCCTTGACTGAGAGCATATACATACTGATCAATCTGCAGGCCACGCCTCATTTCCTCGCCATAGTAGTAGAAACAAGGCTGTTGGTACTGAGTGAAAGACTCGCATCCCCGATTGATCAGGCCTGCGTGATCGATACTGCCCAGGTGACTGAACCCCTCGCCTTCGCTGATCCGAAAGACTTCCAGTCCGCTCTTGTAGTCTGGCTCGTAGGTAACCAAAGGAAAGAGCAACAGGTCGTCTCCGCCGTCAAAGTAATCCTTCACGAAAGTAAACGCTTTGTGGTTGTAACCCGCTTCACTCCAGCTGAACCCCCCAAAGGTGTACTTGGCCGCCTGCTTCGGAGACGTCGCGTCGCTCACGTCGAAGATCTGCAGAGCAACTCCGTCAGTGCGTCCGTCATCATCAGCATCCTGCCCGATCGTCAAAAGATGGTGATCGCCGAGAGGATGCATGTACTCGCTAAAGCCAGGCACATGCAGTTCGCCCAAAACGCGAATATCGGCGGGATCGCTCAGATCTAGAGCATAAAGAGGATCGGTCTGACGGAAGGTGACCACATAGCCGCGATCCTCGACGAAACGGACGGCATAGATCGTCTCGCCTTCTTCCCCCAGGTTGTCGCTTTGATCGATCACCTTCAAATCTTGCCCCTCTTCTCCCAAGGTAAAGACCTTATTCTTAACATCACCGGACCAATCGTCCTCCGTGGTGGCAATGCGCAAAATTTGATCACGCTCGTCCAGAGCAAACTGATTGAGAGGCGTACCCGGGATAAAACCCGATGCTTTGTAAGGAGAGGCGTCCGCTTCGATTGCAAATTTATGGAGGACCGTTCGAGGTCCGTCGCCCACTGCCCAGCGGTTCCAACGATAATCTCGATGAGCCACATAGAGCGACGAGGCGTTAGCATAGACGGTATCCGAGCCACCGAGGACGGCGGTCACTTGAGGCGCCTCCTGACTCTTGGGCGCAAGAGCAATCACCTGAGTCACACCGGCTTCCACAAGCCCCGGCTGAGGAATGAAGTAGCCATCACACTGCAGGTCCATCTCGACCCAACTATCGTCGACTCTCTCGAAACGTTCGGGTAGCCAATCCTCCAAGGTGGTATTTTTGATGTCGAGTACAACATCATCTCTCCAGTCTTGTAGATCTTCGGCGATGCGTTCTTCGGACTTCTCTCTGCCGAAACTGTCGTAGATTTCTACGTCGGGATGAAAGACATCGTGGCCATTGAAACCTCCGCGCACGATGGCTCGTACCGTATCGTCATGGCGTCGGGAGGAAACATAGTCTCCCTCGAAGAGCATCTCTCTCTCCAAGACCGGCGCGGCCCCACTCACATCAAACACAGAAATCTGCGTGTAGTCTCCTCCACCATACCAACAGGCGTTCTTGCGGTCTTGTTCACCCGGCAAGCCAGAAGGGAAGACGCGAGAAAACACCGTGGCTTTTCCATCGTGAACGAAGAGTTCAAAGGGTTCACCCGCTACCTGCGTCGCTCCGCTTTCACTCACTTCATCTACCGGCCAAGCGTCCATGATCTTGAAGAGCGAGCCGTGCACCACGTAAATGCGCTTGCCATCATCGCCAATCTTGACGATATCGGCCTCATCGACGTCCTCGACTTGAGTATTGGTGCGGGAGTAACTGTCTGGGTTACCCCCACTCTTGTCGCCCTCCCCTGCGGATTGCCCCTCATCTTCGGCCCAGTCGTTGGAATCACCATCTCCCCCCGTAGAGCTGCCGGTCGAGGTTCCTCCGGTAGTGTCCCCCACATCCCCGCGTGAACCCGTCGTCGTACCAGAGACGGCTGGTTCCTCTGCATCCAAGCCACCACCACGAGTAGGGTAGCCATAATACTGGTAGCGATTGTCTTGGTAAGTGGCGATCACGTCGTCCAGCTTGGCGACGGCGTCCGCCTGGATTTGGGCGAGAAGATCGTCACATCCCTCTGCCTTGTGAAGTGCGGCGCCCTTGGCACTCACCAGAGGCCCCTCTGACTCTTCACCCTCGCTCGATGCCCCGCCGCAGGCCACGGTGGAAGCCGCCACGAGCGATCCCAATATCGTCCAATGCCAAGTTAACTTTTTCATGTCTTTTCTCCGTCGGTCCCCCAGGGTGGGTTGGACTACAGTAAGACTGTTTGCATTAAGTGTGCCAAATTGATTCTTCCGCCCCAGGTCCAATAAATCGAGTGAAATGAGGACTTCTTTGACGCCGTAGGATCTCCCGGCACAACTGTGCAGGATCGAACCGCCTGTGCCGCGTGGCACACGGCACAACAATCACCCACCGCGCCTGCTGAAAACGAATACGTGCCCAACAAACAAGCTAGGTACCGGCGCACCTTGGAACTCACCGGCGTATCTGAGAACATGGTGCCTGCGTTCAGCCCAAAGCTGGAGACAGAAATTGGTTCCTGAAATAGAAACGGAAATGAGCGAACCCAAGTCGGACGATCCCCTAGCCCCCAGCATTGTCGACCCGCTCGTCGGAACCACGATTCAGGACCGCTACCTCATCGAGAAACGTCTGGGCCAAGGCGGCATGGGCGCCGTCTATCTGGCCGAACACGTTCTGATCCACAAGAAGGTCGCGATCAAGTGCCTGCACGCGGGTCTCGCTTCCAACACCGATGTGGTGAGGCGCTTCCACAATGAAGCTTTGGCCGCCACGGCTATCGGTCATCCCAACATCGTCGATGTAACGGATATGGGCCGTTTCGAAGACGGCACCTTCTTTATGGCTCTCGAGTTCCTGCCGGGACACGACTGGCAGGATGATCTGGACAGCACAGGAGCCCAGCCCTTGAGCAAAGTCGCGCACATCGGCATGCAGATCTGCGACGCTCTCGAGGCAGCGGCCAACAAGGGGATCGTACACCGAGATCTCAAGCCCGAGAACATCTTCTTGATCGAACGTCATGGGGACCCCCACTTCGTCAAGGTCTTGGATTTTGGCATCTCGAAGTTCCACGACGGAATTGGTGGTGGAACGAAGACGGGCGAGATCATGGGCACGCCCTATTACATGGCGCCCGAACAGGTCCGCGGTGACAAGGATATTTCCCACGTCGCAGATATCTACGCCCTAGGCGTCATCTTCTTTCAGGCACTCAGCGGCGAGGTCCCCTTCAACGCCGATTCGCTCCCTGCATTGATCCTCAAGATTGCGACCGAGGAAGCCCCAGAGCTGAGCACCCTCTGCCCCGAACTGCCGCCAACCATGGTTGAGTTGGTGAGCTCGATGCTGAGCAAGTCCCCCCTTGACCGGCCCCAAACTTTTCAGTCCGTCGCCGACGTCCTGTCCGGATTCTTGGCAGATGACTCTCGCCTCACGCGCTCAGTGGCGCGCCCAGTGGCCTTCTCGGAAACCGCTGTGGGAGGCACCGCCGACGAACCCTCCCTCGGCGAACCGGCCCCCAAAAAACCCCGCAACCCGACCCCGGTCGGAGCCCGAGGGCAGGATACATCAGCAGGCGGAACACCTGGCATGCTGGCACAAACGGCCGTCGCCTCGGCCAGCAGCGCAGCCTCGCCTTATGGCTCGACAACTGAGCCCCACACGACCGACGCCCGTGAACTGAAAAACACCAGTTCTTCAAAGCTACCCCTGGTCGCCGCGTCATTGCTGGTGGTGCTCGGGGCTGGTTGGTTCCTGAGCCGCAGCCAACCAACAGAAGAAGCTCCCCCGGCGAGCTCAAGCGAAGATAAAGTGAGAGTCCAGATCTCAACCTTGCCTCCCGATGCGGATCTTCTGCTCGACGGTCAACCCATATCCAATCCCTTCGATGGAGAGCTCGACAAGGACGGAGAAAGCCACGAGCTCATCGCTCACCGAGAAGGTTTCAAGGACGCCAAGAAGAAGATGGTTCTGAGCGCCAACCAGCGCATCTACATACCGATGACGGCCAACGCCCCCCAAGTGCCCCAAAAACCGCCCGAGAAACCCAAGGACAAACCCTCCCCGCCCCCGCTGCAACCCAAACCTACTTTGCAGGTGAAACCGAAAGCGCGTCCTGCGCCCGCACCAGCCCCGACTCCCCCAAAAACACCAGATCTTGCTCCTCAAGCCGCACCGACACCCGCACCGACACCCGCACCGGCTCCGGCTCCGGCTCCTGCACCTTCAGACTTGAAGAAAATATTCTAACTCATCTCTCACGAAGGAAGAGTCAGTAGTTCATGAATCCAAAACCAAGCAAATTGCTCTGGCTGAGCTCACTTGCCGCCTTGAGTTATGGCGCGCCAGCATGGGCCACACCTGAGTCCGAGCAACAAACCGACTCCGAGCCCTCTCGGCTCCACCATCAGTTGGCAAAAGAGGAAAGCTCACGGCCCAAGGAAGCTGCCGTCAAACAGGCTCAGGCGGCGGTAGTGGTCGCTGAAGAACACTATCAAGCGGGACGCTACTCGGAAGCCTTGGCGCAGTTCGAACAGGCCTACGAACTCATGGGGGGACACCCCGCGCAACATCGCGTCCTGATGAATATGGGCATCTGCCAAGAAAAGTTGCTCCGCCTCAGTGAGGCCCTACAAAGCTACGAGGCCTACTTGGCCGCCTTGCCCAGCGACGACCCCGAACGAGGAAGCGCGCAGCATAAGGTGGACAAACTCCGGACCGAGTCGGGGTACCTCAAGATCGAAGTCAGCCCCCAGCCAGGTGTTCCGACTCCTCCCATCTCAATCGTGATCGACGGGCACCCTCTGCCAAAGGCAGACGAGTACATGCTCCCCAAAGGAGAGCACGTCGTTGAAATGACGCCTCAAGGTATCGAGGGACAGAAGAAGAACGTCCAGGTAGAGGCGGGAAAACACCAAGACCTCAACTTCGAACTCATCGATCCCTACAAGGAAGCCAAAGAACGGGTGGGCAAGGCCGAACAGCTCTATGAGGCCGGCAACTACGATGCCGCCTTGATCGAGTTCAAGAGGGCCTACGAAACCATGGTCGGGCACCCCGCACGCGCCTACGTACTCTACAACGTAGCTCGCTGTCAGGAACGTCTGTATCGCTACGACGCGGCCGTCGCTTCCTACGAAAAGTATCTTGAAATCGCGAGCGACGATGAAGCCGACCGGCCCAAAGTCGAAGCAACCATCGAGAACCTCGAAGGATTTCTCGGAACGATTAAGTTGACGGTCCGCGCAGCGGGTAACGCCCAACTGAAGGGTTACGAGGTTTGGGTCGACGGACACTTGGTCGGCGAAGACCTCAAGAGTTTCTTAATCCCTGGAGGCACCCACCAGGTAGAGCTGAGAGCTGAGGGTTTCGAAGGTGCCTCGCAAGAAATCCAAGTCCCTTCGCGTTCAGAAAAATCCGCGGAATTCGACCTCAAAGCTCTGGCAAAAGAATACAAGGGGCTATCTAAGAACTACTTCTACGCTGCCGCGGGACTCACCGTTGCATCGGGAGCTGCAGGCGCGACTTTCGGGATCATGACCCTCACCAGCCGACGCGCTGTCGACAAGCTTGAGCCGGAGGAAGTGGCTCAAAAGGATGCAGACCGCGTCAAACAGAACGCGATGATCGCTGACATCTTCTTCATCGGAACGGGAGTGTTCGCTACAACCGCAACCATTTTGGCCTTCATGACGGATTGGTCCCCGGCCAGTTCAACGCAGGAAACCGGCTTCCAACTGAAAGAAGTCGGGCTCGCACCGACAAGACAAGGCGGCTACCTCAGCGTGGAAGGAACCTTCTCATGGTAAGGAAGAACAAACTGCAACGTGCCCTCTTGCTCAGCCTCCTGGGCGTCCCCCTTGCACTCGTTGGCGGTTGCAGTCTCACTAGCCTAGTCGACGTTCGAGTGGGAGAATGCTCGGGCGACAACGAAGAAGGGCACCGACGTTGTCAAGAAATTCTCAATCCCAAGTACGGCTTCTACGAGGGATGCGCGGCTTTCAAATGCGTCGAGCTTGATGACTACTTTCAGTGCCAGATGGTCGAAGACGAAGTCTGCGATGGCGAAGACAACGACTGTGACTATCTCATCGACGAACCCAGCGACAGGGGGACCTTGCTCAAGACCCAGGCCTCCGATCTCGTCTCCGGGATAGAGCGCGCCCAGACTCTCAGTTTGGCCGAATCAGAAGAATTTGGCCGTTCGCTCTACCTGCAAGAAAACGACGACTCCCTCGTGCAGGTCGCTTTGGATGGCGACGGATCAACCTCGACTCCCGTAGAGCTACGAACACAAAAGCCGATTTCGAACGTCGGGAGTAAGGCCTCCTTCGTCGAACTTACTGACGGTTGTTACACGGCCCCAAATGGAGCAGTCGGAAACTGTAGAACCAGCCAGGCCGTGGCGACTGCGGGCGCCAACGTCGGGTTCTTTGCCTATGTGAACACCCAGGGCTGCTCGGCAGGCGAACTGCGTGTCGGCGTGATGGAGCAATCCCACCCAGAGGAGTTCGTCGACCGCGGCCTCGCGACCCGTGATCCCACCTACCGTGGGGTGCATACCCAGGGCACGCGCTGCAGTAGCAACCTTGAAGAAGCTTGCGAGTCTCTCAAGGGAGCGGACGATCCCTCCTCTGAAGACCTAAGTGCCGCATGCGGTATCTCGAGTCCAACGCTCGCCGCGCTGTCAGCAGACGAAGGCAAAGATGGGAAGCTGGACGACCAGGCATTGGTGGCCTACTTGGGGCTCAAAGCATCAAACCCGGAATGCTCGAAAGAGCCCACCAACCTACTTTCGCTCCTCGTCCACTCCAGCACGGGCACCTTTGATAAGTCCTTCCACTGGAGCAATCCAAGTCAGGATGGGGTCCCAGAAATCTTGGGAAAAACGAAAAGCGGAAGCCCCCCCAGTGTCATCACGCTGGATGACCGCGGTTTTCTGGTCACTCATGGTAACGCCGAAGGAGGGATCCGCCTGGTATGGGTTCCACGGCAAGCTCCCCCCGACAAGGTGCTCGGCGTCAGCTGTCCTTCTGACGACTGCAGTAGTCGCGACGGAGTCGAGACGGAGCCCCTTAAAAATGTCGAGGAAGTGTCTGTGTTGAAGGCAAAGGGAACAAGCCTAGCCGACGCGATCTCGGTCACCCAACTCCGTCTCAACGACGATCAGATAGCTTTACTGCTGACCTGGGTGGACGGCTGTGCTCGCAAAAACGTCACCCTCGGGCTCGAAGCAAAAGCGCAACTTCTTGTGCTCAACCTCAGCGAGAAGGTTCCCGCCGTCGAAAAAGAGTTCGACGTCGTCAGCCTCGGCCCAGTGTTAGAAGCCCCTCTGGCCACCGCCAGTACATCTCCCTTTGTCGTCAGTGGTTTTGAACGCAACGACGAAGAAGCAACCGACCACAACAACGGTGGCTTCCTCGTCTTTGTTCCGAGCCACGCCCCACACGTACTGCGCCTGGCTGCTTTTGACGGCCAGCCAGTAGTCGGGGAAGAAGAAATCGAAGCCGAAAGCTGGAGCTACCTCCTGGCGTTGGGCCCCGATTCGGTCGCCGCTCACGACGAAGAAAGCGGGAAACTCAAGGCGGTCACCGTCGCCTGTGGCGAGTGATTTGACGTAGCGACGTTCTCGGCAGCAGGCTCAGCCGCCGAGAACGTCGGAAATCGTGTACCTGCCGGGCGACTTGCCCACCACGAAACGTGCCGCGCTGAGTGCGCCGCGCGCGAAGAGATCACGGTTCGTGGCGCGATGAGTGAGTTCAAGGCGCTCGCTGTCCCCGATCAAATGCACCGTGTGATCCCCGATCACATCACCACCACGGAGACCAAAAACAGCCATCTCTTCGCTCTTTCTCGGTCCGACCATTCCATCGCGTCCGCGCACCTCCACCAGCTCTTTGCGTACTTCTTTGGCAGCATTGGCCAATCGTACGGCGGTGCCGCTCGGCGAGTCGACTTTGCGGCGATGGTGCACCTCGACGAGCTCTACATCGAAGTCCAGCCCGAGGCGACGAACCGCATGAGAGACGACTTCCGCCAATACCTGTACTCCACGACTCATATTGGGAGCCCAAACGACGGGCACCCGAGCGGCTGTCTTCTCGAGCTGGGCCTGACCCTGTTCGTCCAACATGGTCGTCCCCGAAACCACCGCGATACCTTGCTTCTCGCAAGCAACAAACAGGGGATATACTGCGCTGGCAATCGAAAAGTCGACAACGACGTCAGCTCCCATCAAGCCAGCTGTGACGTCCGCCGATATCTCGACCCCTAAATGACCGAGGCCGGCGAGTTCGCCCAGATCTTTACCCAAGTGGGGATCCTTCGCTCCCGCAATCGCTCCTACGATTTGGATATCAGAAGCCGCATGCGCAAGGCGTGCGACGGCTTGTCCCATACGCCCGCTTGCTCCAAAAATCGCCAATTTCATCGTGATAGATCTCCCAAGTGGTAAAAAGCTCCGCGGAGGCACTCATTCCTGCCACTCAGCTCGAGCGCGTGTGGGTGTGGCAAGGGCAGAGCGGGTTGGCAAGGGCACGTCCGCTTGGCAAAGGAAAAAAAGCCCGGTCTCAGCTGGCGCCTTCGCCCTAGGCGGGCTCATCTCAGTCTAGTCAAGCGGGCTACGAAGTAGCCGTCCGTACCATGGCGCCCGGGCAGCAGATGGAGCTGTGCCGGAACCTCGCTCTGTCCTTGAGCAAGAAACTCGTCGACAGCCGAGGGCGGAGAAAAGAGTCGAAAGCGCCCGCTTTCGATGAGCGCCTGGACAAGTTCTGGACCTTCTATCTGAAGCACACTGCAAGTAGCAAAGGTCATCGTTCCTCCAATTTTGAGAGCCAGGAGGGCATTTTCGACAATCTGTTTTTGGAGTTCGGCGAGCTTTAGAGGCGACTCATGACTCAAGTGTCGCGCGATTTCTGGGCGTCGTCTCAGCGTACCAACGCCGGTACACGGGGCATCCACGAGCACACGATCGAAAGCTTGATTCCATTCAGCTGGCGGAGCTTGGGTCCAATCCCAGACTTTCGCATCGATGCTAGCTCCCATACGCTGAGATTCCTCGGCCAAGGCACGCACTTTGTGCTCATGAAGATCGGTGGCGACCACCAGGCCTTCTGCCCCCACCGCTTCGGACAAAATCATGGTTTTTTGACCACGTCCGGCACAGACGTCGAGGACGCGCTCCCCATAACTGGCTCCCACAGAATATCCGACTACGCAGGCACCCAGCTCCTGTACTGCAAAATGTCCCTGCTGGTACTCTTCACGTCTGCGGGGATCCCCACCCGCAACAAAGCGAAACACCTGGGGAGCCCCGATCACCGGCGAGCAGCCGCTTTCGACCCAGGAGGGAAGTTGAGCACCCTTTGCAAAACGCAAGAAAGGCTGGGGACTTTGACCGGGCACCAGTAGAGAAACAGCTTCTTCCTCTCCTACGTCGCGCACCAAACGTTTACGCAACCAGCTCGGAGTGGATTCGAAAATAGCCTGCTGCAAGGTCGGGCGTTCTCGCTCCGCCTCCTGAGCCAATTTCCGCAAGATCGCATTACAAAATCCAGCCACTCGGGGACCACGCGTCCTACGAAGCGCCCCCACGGCTTCATCGACTGCCGCGTGCGGAGGCACGCGATCCAAAAAGAGCAACTGATAAGTCGCCACATACAGATGAGGGCAAAGCACTTGGTCGGACTGCTTGATCTTACCGAAGCGACTCAGGCGACGCATCAAGTAAGGCTGCGTCCGAACGACACCGTAGACGAGCTCGGTACATAGCCCTCTGTCCCGTGGGGCGAGCGACTCTCGTTCGAGCGCCGAGGACAGAGCAGCCGCCGCGTAGGCGTCATCGAAAAGGACCCGCTGCAGGACTTGTGCCGCAACAGAACGTGGACTGGAAAACGAGTTCACGGAGAGTTCACTGGGCCTTCCTCCGCCTGCTCCACACGTTGAGCAATATCGTTCTTGAAGGCGATGGTCATCAAGAGAAACAGCACGGCCATGCCCAAAATATGCGCCACCTCGCGCACTCGCATAGGCAATGGACGACGCATCACGCCCTCCAGTGCGAAAAACAAAAGGTGTCCACCGTCCAAAACCGGGATGGGCATGAGATTGAGCAGCCCCAGGTTGATGCTGATCATGGCCATGACCCAGATGAAATACTCGGTGCCCTTGCGCCCTTCTCGACCCGCAATTTCATAAATCGCAATCGGACCGCTGATTTCTTGAAGGCTCACACGTCCTTGAGCCAGTCGAACGAAAGTCAACGAAATGAAGCGAGTCGCGGAAACGGTGCGGTCGAGAGCCTTTTCGAAGGCGTAACGCATCGGATTGGGATGTTCGACCTGCTCTTCTAAGGAAAGCGGTAGCCACTGTCGGGCGGAATCCGCATCACAGACGGATTCTCCGGCTTCCGCCAAATTAGCCCAGCTGCCGCAGGGCAACACGTAGCGAAAATAACGTTGGCCGCTCTGGTCCGAAAACTCCTCGCGTCGGATCCGGAAGGATCCAGCCCGGGTCTGCCCGTCTCTTCCTGTAATGAACTCGAGGCGATGCATTTCGTCAGGGGTCGCCGCGAGCCGGTCGACAAAAGTGGACCAAGCAGGGATGCGTTGACCGTCGAGAGTGACGATGCGGTCCCCTGGACGCAGGCCTGCCTGATACAGATAGCTCCCCTTGGGGACGCTAGCGACGAAACGATCAGCCAGTTCGATTCCCGCCAAGTCGACTAGGGTTTCTCCTCGAACATTGGGAGTAAGTGAAACAACACCTGTCTCGTACACGGCCATATCAGCCAAACCGCCCAGCACTCCCGCCACCGATTGCGGCCGCATATACGTGACTGGAATGGTCGTGCCACGGTTGTGCTCCAACTCAGTACGCAAGTCGGAAAAACGCTCTATCGGACGACCGGCCACGAAGGTAATCACGTCGAAAGTACGCAATCCCGCCCGATACGCAGGGGAATCAGGCGAAGATATACCGATCACCGGAGCGGGGGAATGCGGTTGGATACCAATCGCCCCGTACCTTTGCACCATGTCTAATTCGAGCTTGCGGCGCCTTTCCTGAACAACCACGTCGACGTCCACGTGTTGGTTGTCACGAAAAACCACAAAGCGAAGGGTTTCACCCGGACTGCGCTCAACGATGCGGCGTACTTCATCGAAAGTGCCGACCTCCTGCCCTTGAACCGACAAGATGCGGTCGCCGGGGAAGAGCACACCACTCGCCGGATGCTCGGGAAGCACAACACCAACCGTTGGAGGTGCAAACGGACCTTCTGTGACAAAGACCGAGAAGTAGAGCAGAACCGGAAACAACAAATTCATCAGCGGCCCAGCGAGGGCGATCATGATTCGTTTGTAGACAGGTAGACTCTCGAAGGTCCGAGAACGATCTTCCGGCATCACCAGATCGCTCTTGGTCTCTTCGAGCATTTTCACATAACCACCTAACGGTAGTAGTGAAATACAATACTCGGTCTCTCGTCCGCTGATGCACAATATTTTAGGACCAAAACCCAGACTAAATGTGAGAACTTTCACACCAAAGGCTTTGGCCACGAGGAAGTGTCCTAGCTCATGCACAAAGATCAGCGAGCTGATCAGAATGATGAAATAGACAATATCCATAGCGGTCCGACCGACGCTAACACAGGGGCGACAGGGGGGAGCAAGCCCATGAACAAGCCAGCTCGACTACAGGACTTCCGGGTGAGAGCTAACGAGTGGAAGCTCGACTCCCACGGAACAAGTCGAGCATGCTACCTACAGCCCGAAGGCAGGTGTAATCTGCGGGTCATGTCCGTCCCCGACAAACATCCGAGCCAAAGTCAGATCATACTAAACACCCTCATGATGCCCGAACATGCCAACCACTTCGGCAATGTTCACGGCGGCATCATCATGAAACTGGCGGACGAGGCCGCGGCTATCGCCGCCATGCGGCATGCTCAAAAACCGGCAGTGACCGTCGCGATGGATTCGATGACCTTCAATCACCCGGTGCACATTGGCGAAATCGTCACCTGCACAGCGCGCATCACTTATACGCACAAGAGCTCAATGGAAGTCACCGTTCATGTCACCGCGGAAGAACCGATCAGCGGCAAGACAACCCACACAAACTCTGCCCACTTGGTGTTCGTGGCGCTGGACGAACGGGGTCGACCGAGCACAGTGCCGAGCTTGATTCTCGAAAGCGACGAGGAGCACCGGCTCTTCGAACAAGGCCGAGTCCGTCAGGAGCGCCGTCTGGCCGAACGACGCCCCAAAGCCTGATCGTAAACCGTGTCGCCCGGTCCGAAAAGACCGGCCCTCGTCAGCCTACCAGGGGAGAACTTCGCCGTTTTGGTGCCAGAACCCGCCACTCGTTTCGAGATTGAGCTCAGAAATGCGCTCAAGAAGACCGGCTGCCGAATCGTCTGGTTCGACTTGACCGCGGCCTCCGATCATATCGGTGCTCACCATTCCTGGATGCAATATGGCCACCGCTATCTGCTTGTCTCTCAGGTCACGGGCGAAGGAAACGGCCGCAGCGTTGAGCGCCGCCTTGCTCATTCGATACCCGTAGTGTCCTCCCGAGCCGTTGTCCGCCATCGAGCCCATTCGACTGGTGATGAACGCGATTTTCGAGCCGGGGGCGAGTCGTGGAAGAACCGCCTGGGTCACCCTGACTGGTCCCACCGCATTGACGTCGAACTGACGCATCATCCCGTCCAGGTCGACCTGATCAACCGTATCCCCCCCCACCAAGATACCGGCGTTATTGATCAATAACTCGACCTCTCGATTCCCGATGAGTTCGCTCATCTTGGAAACTCCCTCCGAAGAAGTCACATCGACCCCAGAGACCACCTCGACCCCAAGGTTATCGAGCCCCTCGCTCGACTTTCGACAGACCCCAACAACCGACTTTCCTTTTTGAGCGAGCAGCTTACAGAGCGAAAGACCGATTCCCCGGTTCGCACCGGTTACAATACATATTCCCATGGCGAGTAGGCTGAGTCGCGTTCCCAGGAAGCGCAAGGGCAGGGTGAACTCTTTTGGTGAAGAAAGTCCCGAAACACCACACCTCAACTTCCTTCTGGGACGGTCGTGATCAAATCAGGTGAAAACAGCCTTGCTCCGCACCCGCCTCCATGTCTTTTGGCTGATCCCTTGGTGGGCCAGCTGCGGTTGCGCCCTTTTTCAGTCGGGGGACGAAACGGAAAACGCGACGGGACGAGTGGCGTTTTCGGGCAATCTCGACGCTCGGGAACCGATCCCCGAGGCGGCTTGGAGTGCGGCCGATCCCAGTGGCACCGCTCGCATCGCAGCAACTGTCGCACTTTCGGATGCCAACGGCGTCGACCAAGATCTGCACTTCTACTTTCTCAAGAGCGAAGTGAGTATCTTCGACTATCACGTTCTCGTAGATGGCGGTCGACTCGAACCAAGCGAAACTGGGATGGTCGAAATCGGGAGTGGCCGGCTCTACTTCGATGGCACCGGCGCGCTTCTCGACCACGAAGGGATCCCTCTCCTCCTCCGCTTTGAAGGCACCAGCCGAGACCAGGAGATCGAGCTCGACTTCGGTTCACCATTGAGCGAAGGCAAAGACGGCAAGGACGGCTTTACCCAATACGCCCTGCCCACTTCCATCAATTATCACACCGGGCGTTTGTAATAGTCGCCCTGTGCACGCCCCTGACCCGGGCGAGCGCCCAGCCCCTGCTCCGACGACGCCCAGAGGCGCCCTCGGGCCAGCTCATGCGCATGATTTCGTACAGGCGAAATCTTTTATTTGACTCTAAAGTCATTTAGATCAACACTCTCACTGTTCTTCTAAAAGAAAATCTCTTTAATAAGAGCGATTTCGTGTGTCCAAAACATTATTTGACCAATGAGTCCAACAACCAAGGCCCCTCAAAAAAAATGGCGTCGTCGCAGCGACGCTCGCCCGAAAGAACTATCGGCAGCAGCCTTTCAACTATTTGCCGAGCAAGGTTTTGCTGCGACTCGGCTTGAGGACGTGGCCGCCCGGGCTGGAGTGAGCAAGGGCACCATTTATCGTTACTTTGAAAGCAAAGAAGCTCTTTTCGCGGCAGTGATCACTGATGCCGTTGCCCCGCGCTTCGCTGAGGCCGAAATTTTATTAGAAGCCTATGAGGGTTCGAGCGAAGACCTGCTCCGCACCTTCTTCAAGATCGTACGCCAGGGACTCGATGGTCCGTTTCCGGCCATGATCAAGCTGGTCATCAGTGAGTCTGGAAACTTCCCCCAACTCGCTCAACTGTGGGCCGACTTAGCAGTTAAGCGCGTCTTTTCTCTGATTGCACAAATACTCAAACGAGGAGTCGAACGGGGTGAGTTTCGCCCCATCGATATCGAGGCGACCGTACCTCTGGTGGGCGCCCCCCTGTTAATGCTCGCGCTTTTTCGTCAAACCTTTCAAGAGACCCAGCTTCCGATTGTCGAAACCCGCACCCTAGACGCTCACATCGAGATGCTTTTGCTCGGTCTCGCCCCTCGCCCCGCCCGCTCGAAAGGCAAGTCATCATGAGAATCCCCCTTCCGTCGAGACGGCAGACTCGCATCCGATCTGGAGTTCTGGCGGCGCTCGTTTCCTCCTTCTTTGCGCCCCAAGCATTCGCCCTCCAATCACTCGACACCTTCGTTGCGGGTGCGAAAAGTCAGGCCCCCAAGCTCAAAGAGGCGCAAGCCATCGTCGAGCAAAAGAGAGCCGAAGAGCAGTCCGCGAGCTATCGACGCCTGCCAACCCTGAGCCTGACCGGAAGTTACACGCGCAATCAATACGAGCGCGAGTTCATGTTTCCCGGCAGCACAGAACCTCAGCCCTTCATGCCACACAATCAATTCGATGCAGCGATTACTTTGAAGGTGCCCATCCTAGAACTCCCGACCTGGAAGCAGCACACCCTGAACCAAAACTGGACGTCTCTCTCGAAGGCTCAACAAAAGGCGCTTGAACATCAAATTGAGCTCGAAGTCGTCGGAGCCTACTACCAGCTCTTGGCGGCCACCGCTCTGCGCAGCTCTGCCGAGCGCAACTTGGACATAAGCAAGGGCAATGCACGGATAGTCGCCGAACGCCGAGCCGCGGGCACCGCGACTGAACTCGACCGACAACGGGCCAACGCAGAGGTCGCCCAGGCCGAGCAAAACGTGATCAACACTCAACTCGGCGAAGAACTCCACGCCAGAACCCTGGTGTCCCTCACGGGCATTACGCCCGAGCCTGTCGAAGAATACCCCGAAGACAATCTGACTCCCCCGCCTGAGTTAGGCCGGGTGCAGAAGTCCGCCGAAAATTCGCCAACACTGGCTGTGCTCGAAGCCGCAACGAAAGCCAGCCGAGCACAAGGAAATGCCGCTCGATCACTTTGGTATCCCACGGTCCACGCCGTAGCCCAAGAGCGATTCACCAATGCCACGGCTCTCGTCGGTCACTCTGCCTATTATATGCTCCAACTGCAGGTAGGGTTTCACTTCGATGCAGCTCGACTCCATGTCCACAAAGCAAGCAGGGCCGCAACACGCGCTTCAGAAGCTCGTAAGGACGAGGGAAAACGAGCGCTCGATGATGCGCTGTACGCTACCCACCACAAGGTGAAAGCCGGAATCAAACGCGCCCGAGCCGCTCGAAAACAAGACCAGGCGGCTCAACAAGCACTCGCCCTGGCTCAAGCCCAATACGAAGCCGGCGCGACCACTCAGATGGAGGTCCTTGCCGTCAAACGCGCCGCCTTCGCCGCCGAAGTAGCGCGCATCCAGGCGGACACCGAGCTCGCCTACTCCCGAGCCACCCTCTCCGTGCTGGCTTCTCCGGCGGGCCCCGCCTCAACCACCTTTTCCTCTTCCGATCAGATCCACCCATGAAACGCAGTCAGCTCATCAAGATCGTACGCGCCATTGTTCTCGTTTCGGTGTTCGGCTCCGCGGGAGCCTATCTCTACAAGAGCCAAGCCTCTCAGCCGAAGAGTGACTACAGCACCTTCTACGGAAACGTAGACATTCGAGACGTCACTCTCTCCTTCCGCGTTCCGGGGCGTGTCGCAGAGGTCAAAAAAACCGAGGGTGATTCGATAACCAAGGGCGAGCTTTTGGCCACCTTGGCCAGGGAGCCCTATGAGCTTGCTCTCAGACAGGCTCAGGCAGCCCATGCGGTGGCCGAAGCTCAGCTCAAGAACGTCGAGGCCGGAGCCCGACGTGAGGATATATCCCAGGCGCGGGCCATTCTCGCCGAGCGGAAAGCTGGTCTGACTCGCGCCGAGGACACCTACGAGAGAATCAAGAAGCTGGAAGCCACTGGCGCCGCCACAACCCAGGCGCTCAACGACGCACGGTCAATGCTGGAGCAAAACAAGGCAGCGGTAGCGGCAAGTCAGGCCAGCGTGAGCAAGTTGCTCAATGGAGCGCGTTCAGAAGAACTCGTCGTTGCTCATGCGCGTACGACCCAGGCCCAAGCAGCGGTCGCGATTGCGGAGCTCCAACTCGAAGATACGGAGCTCCGCGCCTCCACGGACGGAGTTCTCGTCACCCGGGTCATCGAGCCAGGAACGATGGTGCAGCCCGGCTCAGGGGCACTCATTGTCGCCATCCAAGATCCGGTATGGATCAGGGCCTTCGCCCCAGAGAAGGCTCTAGCGCAACTCGCCCCGGGAACTTCCGTCGAGGTGACCACCGACTCTCGGCCCCAAAAGACCTATCGTGGGCAAGTCGGATACGTCTCGCCTCAAGCAGAGTTCACCCCCAAGAACGTCGAAACCCCAGAGCTCCGCACCTCGCTTGTTTATCGCTTTCGGGTGGTGGTCAAAGATCATGACGGTGAACTCCGCCAGGGAATGCCGGTGACGCTTCGTCTCGACTCCAGCGCAAAAAAGACACCATGACCTCAAGCTCTTCTCTCGAGGTTCTGAAAGGGAAAGCTCGACTCGACCCAGCTGAAGAAGCGCAGCAAGTCGTCGCGCGCACCAGCGGACTTTGCAAAAGCTTCCACCAAGGCGGCTCCCCCGCTCTCAAGGAGCTCGATGTCACCATTCCAAGAGGTATCGTCACCGGTTTGGTCGGCCCGGATGGGGCGGGCAAGACGACACTGCTGCGCATCCTCTGCGGGCTCCTTTCCCAGGATCGGGGCACCTGCGAGGTTCTTCGCAAAAACCCGCTGACGCAGTTCGATGAGCTGCGCGATCGCATCGGCTATATGCCCCAAAAGTTTGGGCTCTATGAGGACTTGACCGTCCAGGAAAACTTGACGCTCTACGCCGACCTCAAGGCGCTCTTCGGCGCGGCGCGGCGCAACGCCTTTGACAAACTGCTCCAGTTTACCGATCTTACCCGATTCACCAGCCGACTCGCGGGCAACTTGTCCGGAGGTATGAAACAAAAGCTGGGACTTGCCTGCACCTTACTCAAAGCTCCTGAGCTCCTCCTGCTCGACGAGCCAGGAGTGGGCGTCGACCCTCTCTCGCGAAGAGAACTCTGGCAGATGGTGCACGAACTCGTCGCCGAGGGAATGGCCGTCGTATGGAGCACGGCTTACCTCGACGAGGCAGAAGCCTGCGATCGTGTCATCTTACTTAGTGAAGGCCACGTCTTGTTCACGGGCGCACCCGCCCAGCTCCACGAGCGGGTGAAGGGCCGCGTGTTTCTACTCGACTCGAAAGAGCAGCCACCTCGACTCGCCCTTCGCCTGGCACGTCGCGATCCGGCAAGTATGGACGGTGTCGTTCAAGGCCAAAATGTGCGCCTGATCGCGCGTCCCGAGACCCGACTGAGCCCCACAAACTACGGAGTAACCCCCGGCGCCCAGCTGAAGACCACCTCACCCCGCTTTGAGGACGGCTTCATCGATCTTCTCGGAGGGGCAAGTTCAGCAACATCCTCGCTGGCTCAAGCACTTCCAGCTCGAGAACTGGATGAGGCGACGGTCATCGAAACGACCGGCCTCACAAAAAAATTCGGCACATTTACCGCCGCCGATGCGATCACACTCTCGGTCAAACGGGGCGAAGTCTTTGGGCTCTTGGGGCCCAACGGCGCGGGGAAGTCGACTACTTTCAAAATGTTGTGCGGGCTTTTGGCCCCCACCGCCGGACAAGCTCAGGTAGCAGGAGTGGACCTCAGACGAGGACGGAGCAAAGCTCGACAGAAGCTCGGCTACATGGCGCAAAAGTTTTCGCTCTACGGGCATCTTTCGGTAAAGCGCAACTTAGAGTTCTTTGCGGGAGTCTACGCGCTAGCCGGTCGACAGAAGAACGAGGCCATCGAAAGACTCATCGAGGTCTTCGACTTCGGTCCTCATCTGGGCTCTCCGGCTGGCGAGCTTCCCTTGGGCCTCAAGCAACGGCTAGCCCTCGCCTGCGCGGTGATCCATGGCCCTGAGATTCTCTTCCTCGATGAGCCCACTTCGGGAGTCGACCCCCTCACTCGACGCGAATTTTGGACGCACATCAACGGAGTCGTTGAACGCGGCGTGACGGTCTTGGTCACCACGCACTTCATGGACGAAGCCGAATACTGCGATCGGATTGCCCTAATCAGTCGAGGAAAAATGATTGCCCTGGGTAGCCCAGACGAACTCAAAGCTCGAGCAAAACGACAAGGCGAAGTGACTCCAACCATGGAAGAATCCTTCATTCGCTTGGTGGAGGCCTCAACGTGATCTTTGTGGCGCTCATCCGCTTTCTGTCGCTGTGTAAGAAGGAAACCCTACAAATTATAAGGGATCCGAGCACCTTGCTCATCGCCTTTCTCTTCCCGGTGGTGCTCATGATGGTCTTTGGGGCGGGAATCAACCTGGATTCATCGGTCGTGAAACTTGGTATCTTCTCCCAGGATTCGGGAGCGCCAGCAGGTCGACTTGTTGCTAATTTCAAAGGCAATCCAAACTTTGATGTAACCGAAACGCTGCACAAGAAGGTCTTGGAAGATCAACTTCGCGCTGGGGAAATTCAAGGTTTCGTCGTCATCCGCGACGATTTCTCGCGAAGCTTCACGAAAGGATCGGACGGCCTATCGCGCCTGCAAATTGTCACGGACGGCGCCGAACCCAATAACGCTAACTTCGTCGCCGTCTATAGCCAGACCGTCATCGCTAGCTGGATTCAGCAAGAACGCTCTGCCCGCGGCCTAGCCCCCACATCTGGCTTTCGCGTGGAAACACGCACCTGGTTCAACCCCTCGTCGGTCAGTCGCAACTTCCTGCTCCCAGGGTCGATCACCATCATCATGACCGTAGTCGGCGCGCTACTGACGTCCTTGGTTATCGCCCGTGAGTGGGAAAGAGGCACTATGGAAGCTCTGCTGGCCGCGGGCGTCGGGCGCTTCGAGCTGATCTTGAGCAAGCTTGTACCCTACTTCTTTCTTGGTCTTGCCGCCTTCGGGATTTGCGTCGCCATGACCCACTTTATTTTTCATGTCCCGCTGAGGGGTTCCTTGTTCATGCTCACCCTCGTTGGTTCGGCCTTCTTGTTGAGCGCCCTAGGTTTGGGACTGCTGCTCTCCACCGCGCTCCGCAGTCAGTACAACGCGGCTCAAGCTGCCCTCAACATCGCGTTTTTACCCGCGTTGATGCTCTCGGGTTTTGTTTTCGAAATCGCTTCCATGCCCGCGCCCATTCGAGCGGTCACTCGCATTATTCCGGCTCGCTACTTTGTGACGGCCATGCAAACCCTATTTCAGTCGGGAGATATCACGGCAGTCCTTTCGCGCTCGATGCTCGGCCTGACCTTGGCTTCGATAGGTTTTATCGGGCTGGCTCTGATCAAGACACGGAGGAGGCTCTCATGAAAGACACCTTGATCCGGCTCGCAGCACTGATCAAAAAAGAACTGCTCGCCATCATGGGAGACACCCAGAGCCTGCGCCTTTTGATCATGCCGGTGATCCTGCAGCTGTTGCTCTTTCCCTTCGCGGCTACCCTTGAAGTTAAAAACAACACAATAGCCGTTTTCAATGAGGATGGTGGCCCCGCAAGCGCTGAGATTTTACAACGACTGTCGCACACGCCCGCCTTCGATCGGATCAAGATGGTGCACGGACAACCCGAACTGATCGATGCCATCGACTCCCAAGAAGCTCTCATTGCCCTCAGATTCGGGCCTCAGTTCTCTCGTCGAGCGCTCCTGGGGCGACCAGAACCGGTGCAAGCCATCGTGGATGGTCGGCGTTCTAACTCGGGTCAGATAGCAGTCTCCTATGTGCAGAGCGTTCTCGCCCAGCTTCGTCCCCAAGCACAGGCAAGATCTCCGCGAGCAGAGGTGAGCGTTGTCCACTGGTACAACCCCAACCTCGATTACTTTCGATTCATCCTGCCCTCGCTGGTTGCCATGATCACAACCTTGAGTGCCCTCATTGTCACCGCCATGTCAGTCGCCCGCGAAAGAGAGCAGGGCACCCTCGACCAACTCCTCGTCAGCCCTTTGACTCCGCCTCTGATCTTTATCGGCAAAGCCGCACCTGCACTCATTGTCGCGATGCTGCAAGCCTCGATTATTCTGGCCGGCAGCGTGTTCGGCTACGGGGTCACCTTTCAGGGCTCTGTGCTGTTGCTCTACGCGTGCATGGTGCCCTACGTGTTGGCTCTGGTCGGTGTGGGCTTGTTCATTTCGACCCTGTGTTCCACACAACAGCAAGCCTTCTTGGGGGTCTTTCTCTTCGTCATGCCCGCCATCTTGTTGTCTGGGTACGTGACACCCGTCAGCAATATGCCCCAACTCTTGCAGACGCTCACCTGGGCCAACCCAATCCGCCATTTTATTCTGATCGCCAAAGGGATCTATCTCAAAGACGCCTTGCTGGGTGACTTCGTCAGTCCGCTCCTAGCGTTGGTATCCACGGCGGTCATCACCGGAGGTTTGGCCCTAGTGCTCTTCCAGCGGCGTCTCTCTTGATCGTCCTCCGCCCGGACGAAACTCAGACATCCTTCTTCCCTCGTTGGCTCAGAAACGCATACTGATCAAGAGTCGTCGTCAGCTCCGTCTCAATCCGCCGCGGCGGCGATATGAGACCCCAAGAGCGCCAGCAGCAAGCAAGAAAGCCCAAAAAGAACCTTTTCGTCGCTGCCCGCCGTCGATTCGACAGGAGCACCCCGTCTCATCTCCACTCGGACCTTGGTCCCCCAGTCCGCCTGTAGTCTCGGCGCTTCCCCCGCTCCCCGCAGCAGTCCCCCCCCCGCCCGGGGTGATGTTAGAGTTTCCACCAGAGCTGGTCATGGCAGCGCCGCCCGCCCCCGAAAGTCCACCCGAACCGAGAGTGCTACCGCCTGCTCCCGCAACTATGCCTCCGCCCGCGCCGGAGTCACCGCCCGCACCAGCTGCGCCCCCCGTTCCGTCTCGCGCCACGGTCGGTCCGCTCATCTTCCACCAATTGAACTTGAAAAGTTCATCGCCCGCCCCCCGGAACACCAAGAACAAATCGGCTACATCACTTCCCCCACTTAGATCGCAGGTGGTGGTTGTCCAAGCGGTCGCGCCGGAGACGTCGCATTCACCCAAGAGCGTTCCCGACTCGCTATCGAGATGCACTTCGATCTTGGCGTCGTTCTTAGACTCAGCCACTCGCAGGTCGATCGAAGTCACACCATCGATCAAGTCGACGTTCCTCACTTTGATGTAATCACCGTCGTTGATGGCTCGAACGTTCATCCCCCCACCATTGTCATCACAGACTTCGGTTTTCAGACCTTCAGAAAAGGCGATTGTTTCGGCTTGAACTTCTTCGAAGGGATTGAGGGTATCCACGGGGTCGGGCCCCTCTTGACTCATGGTCAGGGCTGGAATGCTGCCGTCCGAGCCGTAAGTAAACTCTTCCACGCAGACCGAGCGCTTATAGTCGTTCCCCCCGGGCAACGCGCTATTGTGATAGAAGAAGTAGGAATGTCCTTTGTAGTCGACGACTCCGGCGTGATTGGTAAAGGTATTGCCGGGGCCCATGATTTGGCCCTTCTCCGTCCAGGGCCCGGTCGGGCTATCGCTGGTGGCATACATGATCTTTTCGGTTCCCTCGGTCGCGGCGAAAATCAAGTAGTAGAGAGATTCCCGCTTGTAGAACCAGGGACCTTCGGTAAAGCCCGGCATGTCCACCTCGGTGATGGGGCCCGAAGTACTGATCATATCTGCGTTCAACTTGACATAACGGAGCGTCATATTGCCCCAGTACATGTACGCCTGGTCGTCGCTGTCGATGAATACTGTGGGGTCGATATTGTTCGACCCCTGAGCCGCTAACTGCTGCCCAAGTGGATCCATGAAGGGGCCCTCGATATTGTCCGAAACCGCCACTCCGATGCGAGCGCCCGTATTGTTGTTGATAGGCAGATAGAGATAGTACTTGCCGTTCCTGGCTATCCCCTGGGGTGCCCAGGCGCTATCCGTCGACCAGCTGAAGGTGGATAGCGACGCAGGCGTACCGAGATCGGTCCAGTTGACCATGTCCTGGGTCGAGTAGAGGTGCCAGTCGTTCATGGTGTAGAAGTTGCTGACGGTCACATCCTCATCGTGAGAGGTGTAGAGGTACAGCGTCCCTTCGTGCACCATCGGCGCAGGGTCAGCCGTATAACTCGTCTGCACGATGGGATTGTCAGCGTACGCGGACGTGGAGTTGAACGTGAGGGCCCCCGCAATGAGCGCTAATCGCGTGACGAGTTGGTGCTTTGTGCTTGGTCTCATGATTCTGTCATCTCCGATAGTGTCGAGCCCTGGCCCCCCGGAGGACGCCTTAGATTCATCTGCACCGCTCAGGCCAAGCGGCGGACGTCTCACACTGATAACATTCACCGATAAAAGGAACAATGAATCACACAGACGCCCGTCCAAGAGGCTCGCTCTGGGCACACCCTTTTCGTCGTATTCGGTGTAACGATGCTCGGAACGGAGCAGTCAGACCGAGCGCGAAGCTTACGGCCTGTCTGTAACTCGCGGCGGAGCACGGCGAGGCTCACGAGTCCGAGCTCCGCCCACGCTCTGCCCGCTCAAGGGACAGCGGAACCTTCGCTCGACGAGTTTTCTATCGTGTCTTTCACCACAAAATCGATATCGGGCGAGGTCTCGGCTTCAACGTAAAACTGATAGGAGAAAAGGGTCTTGCTCAAACGGATCAAAGCCATATTGGCAGCAACCGCTGAGCGCCCCAGGAAACCTTCGCCCAAGACTTTGGGGAAGGGAGCCGGAACGCCTCGGACCTCTTTGATCTCCATCCCCGCATCTCGGAGTAGGTGCTTGAGGGTGCGCAGGTTGAAGAGTCGTGCGTGATCACTATCCAAAATACCACTCTTGCCGTAGTTGAACTGACCTAAGAGCAGCATGAGCCGCTGAGACACAAAGGCGATATTCGGGGTGGTGAGAATCAAGGTCTTCTTGTCGTAGTCGAGACGTGCGCGCAATTGCTCCAGGAACTCTTCGGGTCGTTTGAGATGTTCGATCACGTCGAGAAGCAACAAGTAGTCGTATTCTTTTGGCTCGAATCGAACACCCTCATCCAGATTCTGCTGAATGACCTTCACCCCGCCGGTGTCCGCTTCAGGAGCATGACGGTCGACCACAGTCACCTCACACCCCTTCTTGAGCAATTCACCGGCCATGGCGCCCGGACCAGCACCAATATCGAGAACCTTGACCCCGTTTGGCACAGCGTCGAGCGCAAACGAGTGGCTACTCTCGTAACCGAGTTTGAGGTGGTAGTGGCTGTTGTCGTCAGTATCGGTATCAAAACGCCGTTGATACAAAAGACCCGATCGATGCGCAGAATTCTGAGCAACAGCTAGCACCACGTCTTTGGCGTACTTGACCCCGTTGACCCGACAGATCTCGTCTCCGTAATAAGTTGGGATCGGAAGCTCCTTGATCTTAAACCCCGCATTGAGGAGCTGCACGATGATCTCCGTGTCGAAGTGAAAGACATTCGAATTGAGCCGGAAAGGGATCTTCTTCAGGGCTCTGACCGAGTAAATCCGATAGCCGCTGTGAAATTCCGAAAGCTTGGTTCGAAGCAGGACGTTCTCAATCCCCGTGAGGATCTTGTTGCCGACAAACTTGTAAAGAGGCATCCCCCCCTTCAGAGCGGCAAAACGCTCCATCATTCGGCTACCAAAAACAGCATCGGCCTCTCCCTTCACCAGGGGCTCAAGCAGGCGGGGGAGTTCTTCAGGAGCATATTGCCCATCGCCATGCAGCATCGCTACATAGTCAAATCCCTTTTGGATCGCATAGGTGTAACCAACCTTCTGATTGCCACCGTAGCCCTGGTTGAGCGAATTCTTCAGAACCGTGATCTTAATGTCAGGATGTTGCTCGCTATAGGCCTTACCGATTTCGAAAGTACGGTCGGTCGATGCGTCGTCGACGATGAGGATTTCGCACGAAAAGTCATCGAAGATGGAGCGAGGGATCCGATCAAGCACAGCCTCGAGAGTGGATTCCGCGTGGTAAGCAATAACGAACACGCAAAGCCGCGGTTTCCGAGAATCGTCGCTCATGGGGTGGAGCTACCCTTTCTTTTCGAGCTCGTCTACCCGCGAGCGCGAGCTCCTTGTTCAAGCAGCACTCTTGGAACCCTGAGGGGTTGATTCGCGACTCCGCTTTATTCTGGATCTTCCCTATGGTCGGCAGATTTATCCCCTTATGCGATAAAGCTGCCCAAGGGTCGCTTTTGCCCTCCCGCTGCGTCAAAGTTTTCGGGCTGCAGCCAACCTTCAAGAGCAGAACGAAGCGTGGGCCACTCGCTGTCGATAACGCTAAACCAAGCGGTGTCTCGGCTCCGTCCTTTGTAAACCGTCGCCTGTCTAAATATACCTTCGAAGCGAAAACCGAGGCGCAACGCAGCGGAGCGCGAAGGGGCGTTGAGCGCATCACACTTCCACTCGTAGCGGCGGTACCCCAAGTCTTCAAAGACATGCTTCATCATCAGATACATTGCTTCGGTCGCAGCCCGCGTCTGACTGAGCTGAGACGAAAAACACAGGTGACCGACTTCGATCACCCCCACAGCGGGTTCGATCCTCAGATAAGAGGCAACTCCGACCGCCTTGGCATTGACGCCATCGATGATCGAAAAAAACAAAGGGTCATCCGAGAGACTCTTCTCCCGAAGGAACTCTTTATACATCTCGAGGTCAGAGAAGGGACCGTAGGGCAGATAAGTCCACAGGTGTCGCTGCTCTTCCCCACCCAGAAGCTCGAAAAGAACCGGGGCATCGCGCTCTGCAACCAAGGGGCGCAGGGCGCAATAATTTCCGACTAATTCCTCGCGACCGGGACGAAGCCGCGTCGTCCAACCCGGGAGCGCTTCGCCAATGGGTTGCCCCCACTCGTTCTTTTGTCCGTCCGTCATCGCGCGTCGAGGGTATCCAAAGACGAGGGCGGCACCAAGCGATGGGCGGCATCCAGGTTTCGCTCGGTGCCGCCCATCGATTTCTGCAGCGTGGTCCGCCAATGGAGCTAAAATGCAACCACAACCCGCAGTAGCTCACCCGCAGAACTCCACCCGATGTAGTCAGCGCGACACTGGCAAAGGAGGGACTCACTTTCATGGCTGGACTTCCCCTTCACCCCAAACACCCCGAGCGCGTCTGCTGGGGTTGCCCTCGCTATTGTCCGGCCCACGATCTGGCGTGTGGCAATGGCAGCGTCAGGACTCCCCATCCGGAAGAACTCTTCGGTGCCGACTGGCAAGACTGGGCCCACGAAAACGGAATTGACGTTGGGGGGCCTGACCCTTCGCTCCAAGAAGATGATTGCTATCAGAAGGCCGCCGTCGAGACGGACTGCACCCCCTTCATCGAGGGTCGACGTTGTCGAGACAGTGGAAAAGAATAAGCTGACTTCAACGGAGTACTGCTACCAGGATGAGGAAAGCTCCTCATCCTTCTTTTGCCTGGCCACCTTCGTGAACCAAGGCTCAGGTCTCACGGAGATTCGTTTGCGCTCACAAAGTAAGATGGTTAGCGTACGCCATGTTCGCTCGCCGTCGCCCAGAGAGAAGCCTCTCGCCCGTGTTCTGCTCTATCGTTCTTGCCTTGTCGTGTTCCAGCGAGGGCAACCAGCCGCAGGATAACGCCTCCCCAGAGACGACAACTGGGACTGAGCAGGGAAGCGGGGGCAGCACAGACTCGATGAATTCCGGTGGAACACCAGGTTCCAGTTCGAGCGGAGGAGCCACAGGACTGGCCAGTGGCGGCGCAGGCGTCGAAGGTGGCGGAGCCACCGGCGGAAGCGCAAGTGGGGACTCCTCGGGAAGCGGGGGTGCAACAAGCGCGACCGGTGGCTCTTCGGTTGGCTCTGGAGGTGCCGATTCGGGACCAAGTTGCCCAAAGCCCGAGGGAGAAACGTGCCACGAGTTCTTCGCGAACGACAACACGCGCCATGTCGTCCTCTATGTTAACGAATTCGATCCCAGCTTGAACTGGAGCCAGCCCACTCAGAATCAGAGCGGCGGCAACTCACCTCGCCAGCTCCAGTTGGTCGAAAACAAAGACGCAAAGAACGGTCAGGCTATCCTGGTGAGCGTCGACGACGGCTACGAAGAATACGACTATCTGGACCACGAGCTTCTCGCCAGCGTTTCTTTGGGCCCCATCAGCGTACGTGGAGCCCATCGTCTTGCCGACGGAAACACGCTCATCGCTCATGGTGACGCGCATTTGCGTCTCGTCGATCCCTCCGGGAAAACCATCACGGACGACTGCGACTTGCCAGGTACAGGGACAGAAAACCTGCGCATCCTCAGCCGAGACCCTCAAAGCGGGCTCATCTACTACGGGCGCGGCATGGATATCTTCGCTGTGTCACAAGACTGCGAGCAGAAATGGACGGCTCGCTTCAGTGAAGACCCAAGCAAGGCCTATCTTGTTGTCCCTCGCCCCGAAGGAGGCGCCTATGCCACGACCGGCTATCCGGGCTCGGTCGTGGCCATCGACGAGGCCGGCCAAGTCGTGGCTGAGTGGGGAGGCAAAGACGAGCACCCGAATCTCTTCGACTTTTCATCCGGCTTTGATCTAACCGAATCCGGCAATCTCGTTGTCGCCAGCTGGTGGGGTCACGTCCAGCCTCCCCCCCAAGAAGGCCCCCATCTGGTGGAATTCAACGCACAAAACGAGGTGGTTTGGCGCTGGGGCACTCAGGCCGAAGCGACACACATCACGAACGTACTCGTTGTGCGTTAAGTCAGAAAAACGTGATGCAACTCAGAAGCGCCACGTGAGGTAACGACAACCGCGACAGCTGGCCGTCGCGTTCGGGACACGACGCCATCCTTGGCTTCGCTCTGCACGAAACATCCTGCCATCAATTTGTCGCGACAAGTAGAGGGGCAATTGTCCCCACCCTCGGTGTTCCCATCGTCGCACTGCTCGATGCCACCCGTGTATCGAAGAACGAAGCCGCAATAATGGCGTGGGTTCAGAAGGTGAGCACAATCAAACGCGCGGTTGCTCTGCGACGGGAGCGAGACTCTTCTTGGGGAGTTGGGCGCACATGTCACGAGTCGAAATCTTTTCGATCCGATCGAGCCAAGCTGAACGCTTCGCGTCACTCAGGTGCAGCATGTTGTGGATGCTCGTAAAGGAAACGGGCGCAAGTCCACAAAACTCTAGAGTCCCCGTCTTGAAGCTACGATGCAGGCAGCGGCGATAGTGAAAGGAATACCACCAGCCCGGACTGTCCATGGTTGCGATGACACGAGATGAGCGCCCTTTGAGTAGTCCGATTGGAAAGGGCTTGCCCTTGTCGAAACGAAAAGCCCAGCGCGGCAAGAAGAGGCGATCGACGAGGCCGCGCACGACTGCCGGAGGCCCCGCCCAATAGGTCGGAAAGACCCACACCAAGTGATCCGCAGCATCGATGGCATCGCGAACACGCATCAAGTCCGGCTCAAGAGGCTGAGGTACGCGGTAGCCGGCGCGCATGATCGGATCAAAGTCGAGTTCGGCCAGGTCAAAGCGGGCTACTTGCGCTCCCTGGGCTCGGGCGGCGCTTTCGTAGCGCTGGGCAATTTGAAAGTTGAAAGACGCGCGGTCGGCGTGGCCTACGAGAAGAACGATGCGTTTGCTCATAGGCCAAGCAGGACACATTCTTTATTGCATCGGTAGACGAATGTATTCATATCCGCCATGCTTTTTCGCATGCCTATTCACACGTCCCCCCTGCTCGCTCGATGGGATGACGTCAGGATCCTTCTTGCGACCCTGCGTCATGGTAGTTTTACCAAGGCCGCCGCAGCACTCGACCTGGAACAATCGACCATTAGTCGACGAATCGCTGCCTTGGAAGAAGAACTCGATGTCGTGCTCTTCGAACGTGGCGGACGCGCTCCCCTCCCCACCCAGGCGGCGCTCGTCCTGAGAGAAAGTGCCGAACGAATCGAAGTCGAAATCGGACGTTTCTCTGATCTCGCCGCCGACGAACAAAGCTCTCGGGTCAGGGGACGAGTGCGGCTCGCCCTGACCGAGGAGATGGCCATCTTCTTTGTGATACCTCGGGTGCTGCCACGTCTTAGGAAACAATACCCTCAGTTGCAGCTCGAACTCATCACTAGCTACCACGCAGCCGATCTGATGGGACACGAGGCAGACATTGCTCTTCGATTCTTCTCGATGAAGCGGGGCGATCTTGTAGGGAAGAAGTTAGGAAAACTGCCTATCACCGTGCTTTGTGCCAACTCGAGACGGCGGACGCTTCGCTGCAAAAAGAAGGACGAACTCGACTGGATCACCGTTGCACTCGACGGCGTTCCTTCTCTCGAAACGAGATGGCTTGAGCACTTCATTCAGCGACCGCCGAGTTTGGTCTGCACGAGTTATCAGGTGCAGCTCGAAGCGATCCGGGCCGGACTCGGTGTCGGCCTCGCCCCTCGAGTTCTGCTCAAACAACGCAAAGAGTTCGCCGAGCTCCCCTTCCCTGATCTCGAGTTTCCTGAGCTTGAGCTTTTTCTCTACACCCGCAAATCGATACGCCGCCTTCCTCGAATCGACGTAGTGATGGAGGCCCTGAGCGAAGAACTTTCGACCTTCTTGAGTTAGAAACCCAAGACGCTGACTCTACCTGAGCCGATGGGCTCGTCGACGCGTTTCTGAGGCGGCGCTTTTTGTGTGCTCGTGCACAAAGGCCAAGATGGCGTCGGCGCAAGCCCGGGCTTGGTGTTCGATGAGCAGATTCGATCACGACCTCATCTCTAGCTGGCTCAAGCCCGTACCCTCAGACGCCAGCTCTCTCGTTGGACACTCGCCTCAGCCTCGACTCAGATGGGCAACTGCTTGACCCACCATGTCTTGTACATAGGCGAAAGGAGGGTACTTGCCTGGGGCCCAACCGTCGAGAAAGCGGTAGTAGTCGGCCCAAGCGACTGGGTAGAGACTGCGCCACTCGTCCTCCACAGCTTGCACATCGATCGCGCTTCGTTCCTCGTGGTTCAGGCCGCCCTCGGGCCTTTGCCTATCAGGTGCAGCTTCTTCTCTTAGCGCGCAGCGCAGCCGATCAAAATAATAATCGAGAAGCCGAGGCGCTTGGCTTTGGGCAGAGTGAGGGTCGAGACTGCTGTCCAATAGACACATCACATCCTTCATTGCACAACCGGGCCCCACGTATTGAAAGTCGATGGCAGCTACAGGACCCCCAGTCTCTTTCGAGAAGCAAAAGTTGTCGGTCTTTGCGTCGCCGTGGATCAGTGTCTTGAAACGGCACTGGTTCAGAGCCGAGTCCAGTGCCGCAGCCGCCGTTTTGAGACGCGTATCGACCATCCTGGACGCTTCATCTTTACGGCTCGCCCAGTTCCAGTAGGAGCCCGCCTTCCAAAGCCCCTCTGCCGAATGTCCAAGGTAGCGAGCGTGAAAATCAGCAAGCCAGTTCAAAGCGGCTCGAAGATCGGGTTCGTCGTAGGCTTTCTTGGCTCGAACCCAGGTGGATGACTCAAGATCTTCCAGGATAAACAGCCATCCGTCCTCCAAAGTTTGTCCACCGAAGAAGTGAGGCATCTTGAGCCCCACCTTTGCCGGACTCGCGTACCGTTGATAGAACGTCAGCTCGTTGTCGTAGGAGGCGACGGTGCGAGCGACGGAAGCATCCTTGATCCTCTTCTTACGCTTTGTACCGGCGGGCAAAGTAATATGTTTGACCACCACCCGCTCGACACTCGCCCCGGCGAGCTCGACGCGCATCACCTGGCCGTTGCCGCCCCATACCGGCTGCAGGACATCCAAGTCGGTGATCTGCGACGCACCGGTAGCCCGGCGCAATGCGCGCTGAAGCGCTTTACTCGGCAGAGCTTCTGACATCACAAAAGCCGCCTATCAGCGCTCCTGGCTCTCGTCTACCCGCGTCCCCCCAAACCAAGCTCGGGCAGGCTGGATTTCATCATATACATGTTGACGGGACGCTCGGTGTACTTTCCGAAGGGCGCGCACTCGAAGAATCCGTGCAGCGTATAGAAAGCAACCGCCCGAAAGAATCGAGGCGACGTCTCGAGGCATATCTTCTTGTGGCCAGCCCTAAGGGCCAGGTTCTGAAGTGCTTCAAGCAAAGCATCGGCGAGTCCCTGGCCCCGAAACTCGGGGTCGACGTACATGCGTTTGAGTTCAGAATAATCACGCTCGTGGGCGATCGCCCCGATGCCGCAAAGTTGCGGCCCGATCCACACCCCGAGCACAACATGATTGGGCTGCTTCAGCTCTTTGAGGGATGCCCAACAACATCGACCAGCCTCGGCCTGTGTCCGATTGTGCTGATCGAGTTGTTCGAACATCGCTCGAGCGGCAAACGACTCTGGATCGATCTCTTTGATCTCAAAATGGGGCGGCCGTACGTGCGAAGTCACTGGACGTTGCACCCCGCTCTGCCTTCGAAACATCTTCACCCCAAACCTGAGACAACAAGAGCTACTCGATGGCCTGAGTCAGAACGGAATCGACATGAAACGTGACCGTGCCGGGAACTGTACTCCCGCTTTCTCCGGTGTTGAACATGACTCCCCATTCGGTGACCGCCGTCGGATCGAAGGTCGGGTCGAACTCGAGCAGAGCGTCGAGAGACACATCGATCGTCACCCAGTCCTCATTGGGCAACATGGTCCAGCCGTGGGCCGTCCACGATTCACCAGCAATGAAGTAGACCATGACACCGCCGTCGAACTCTCCCGTCCTCTTGACCTTGAGGGAGAGGCGGTTGTCCTGCAGGTTGAGCGTTCCGTCGCTGGGCCCCACCTCCACTTTTTGCTCGCGGTCGGTGAAAGGTACGAGCACCGAAATGGAGCCGGCGTCGGGGTCACCCTCTGCGGCGTCCCATTCGAGCGTACTTCCAGCGTCGATGTCCGTGGTCCCGACGATGGTCCAACCTTCTGCGTCAGAGTCGAAGGTCGTCCCCGTGGCTTCACCCAGTACCGTGGGTGCGGGCCAAGAACTTGAGGGAGCCACCTCCCCGTCAGTGCTCGCCACCAGGAGAGAAACCGACATGGGAGGCATTTCGTACTTGAATTGATTGGGCGCCACCGCTCGTACCGAGTTTCTCGGTTGGGGACGTGCGACGAGATTCGCCTTATCTTCGGCGCCTGCATCCAACACGTAAACGCGAGTACCCATAAGCTGTTGATCGTGCGTGATGTTGAGCTCCGCGATCTTTGCGCTTTCGCCCTTGTTGATCATAACGACGGTCATGATGGAAGGGTCATCGGGATCGAGAGCGGCATAAACACTGCTTTGGTCTGGAGCGCTGGTGGTTGCCTCGACAGAAAGACTTCCGAACTTGCCACCCTCGCCATCATAGTTGCGATAGACCTGGTAGGCGCCGTAGGTGAAGTAGTGGTCGCTGCTGGCGATCCAGTGGCTCGACTGACCAACTTGCTCCCTGCCGAAAATACCAAGCACATCCGCGGCCGCGATGCCTCCGCTGATATGGTTGTTTGCCCCATAGTCCCATTCGGCGATGGCCAGCTTGGTACCGGGGTAGTGCTCTTCGATCTGAGCCTGAATACGAGGGAGAAGAGCGATGGCTTCGCCGGTGATGTCGTCTCGCGTAATCCAGCTATCCTCCACGTAGGTCTCATCCCATAGGCTGCGGGGCGCTTGGAGGCGGGCCTCCACGGCACCAGGGGATGTGATGTTGTTGATGATACGCGCATCATCTCCTTCAGCCTCCGGGTACCAATGCAAATCCACGTAATCGATGAGACGCAAACCTTCGTCCTGCTCGGCTTGAGCGAGGGCATCTAGGTAGTAGTTGAGGAACTCTCCTTCGGTGGCAAAGTCGGGACTATCAACCAGGGTCTTCCATCCGTACCAACCAAAACTGGCCAGACCCAACACTTCTGCGTTGGGGAGGGTTGCCTTGACCATCTTGGCACTTTCAATGTTGCGCTGGACGACTTCATCGTAGTTGATGAGTTCTTCGGGCCAGATCGGCGCATGAGTGTGGGACCACAAGTCGGGTTCGTTGTCGAGCGCAACCAGGATGTTGGCCTTCGGATAGGTGACGCCTGCCCAATTGAGGAACTCGTCCTGGTAGACCATGCCATCAGTGGTATCCGGAGTCGTACTGAAGGCACTCCCTTTGACCAGAACGTTCTCGAAGAAGCGCGTTTCTAAGTAGTTTTCCGTCAACGTGACATCCGTGCCGTCCTTGTCGGCAGCAACATAGTCACCCAGCTGGGTCGTAATAAGAGCGTTGATGATCCCGGCCTCGGCCTGACTCAATACGCCATCGACCCCCGCCCCAGGTTCATCGCCTTCCGCTAGGTAGTCGTCATTGTGGAACATCCAATCGCTACCCGCATTGCTGGCGTTGGTCTCCCAGTTGTAAGCCGAGTACCGGTTGCCTCCAGCACGAGCGAGGCCGAAGCCCACTTCTTTCGCGAGAGCCGCCACTTCCTCCGCAGGCATCTGCCCCACATTCATACCGTAGACGTTCGGCGAGATGGGGTGCGAAGTCTGACTATTGATCGCTACCGTGATCTCCGCCTCCCCGGTGGGGGCATCGACGATGGTAAGCTCGTCCACCGATGGAGAGCCCCCCCCACCTGTACCGACCACCGCGCCATCGCCGCCACTTCCTTGTTCTTGACCTGAGCCCCCGGAGCCAACGGGCATGCCGCTTCCGCCTGCCCCCGTAACTGGATCGCCGCCGGTATTGCCGGTGTCGTTGCCAGGCCCTTGCGCTTCAGGTCCCGTCGAACAGGCGAGCGGACCCAAGAAAAGGCCTAAAATCAGTAGAGAAGAATAAGGATTTCGCGAAAATAAAGCGGAGGGGGGGACTCTCATGGGTCGAGTATGAAGGCTACAGACCGTTCGACAAGGTGACCCCAACGCCACTGGTGTGAGAGTGTAATATTGTTGTGTAAACAGAACCTGACAACAACTCTTGCCAGACGCAGCCTAGCCCACCGGGGGGGGGGGCGGACCTATTCGAACGAAACCTGAACTTCAGCGGTTCCGCTGCTTCCGAAGCCTTCGACCGCCATGGACACCTCATAGATGTCGCCCATTTCTAGACCAGCCTGCTCCCATGCCGCGAAGTGCTCTGCGACGTTGATGCTACCGCTCGTTCGATTTTGTGTGCGCAGACTCCAGTACTGCGGAAAGCTAGTCGTACCGATGATGGAGGGCTGGTTGTTTCGCTGGCTGCGTCGGACCTCGTACGTGCCCCCGTCCACCTGAATGTCCGGAAAGCTTGTGACATCAGCTCCGTTACCGGGAGGCCGGTATGCCGGATCGTGGGCCTCCAAAATGTAGAACTCGACGAGCGGGTCTGTCGTCCAACCGTAGACAGTCAGGTACGAGGTGCCGTTGGTGTTATAAGTTGCACTGTAGGTGACCACCGGTGGGACCAACATCTCGCTCTCTTCGGGTCGAAGGCCCACTCGAGCGATGTAGTTATTGCCGCTCCATTCCGCCAGAAATCCATCGGCGGTGTTGGTCATGCACGCACTCCCCGCGTCGGCCCATAGCTCATAGGTCAACCCGCAGTGAACGCTCGTATTGCTGCCCATGCCACAGACCTCTTCTGTGGGAACGACGCAGGGTTCGCTAGCCCCCCCACTGCCCATTCCGCCACCAGCTCCGGGCATTCCTCCTGAATTAGCCCCGCCGGATGCAGACATCCCACCCGAATGAGCCCCGCCGGTTTCCATGGCGGCGCCGCCCGAACTGGCCCCACCTGTGGCCACGGCCGCGCCGCCTGTACTCAATGCACCACCCGAACCTGCCAAGCCGATTGCTCCACCCGCAGCAGTGCCAGCACCACCGGAAGCCGCCTCACCGGCACCGGTGCCTTCTCCTGCTCCTGTGTTGTCGGTGAGGCTTTCCGTGCCCGCGCAGCCCAAGGCCAAAAGTGTAGCCGCTAGACTGTAACGTTGTATGCACTTGCGAGAGATCCGGAACGGAGATCGTTTATGAGAAGTCATCTTTGCATTTCTCCGGCAAATCGTTTGCACGGTATGAGGCAACATACGGCATCGCGCGCCTTTCTGCATCCCCCTCCGACTTCGAATTGTGAGTCTTCGCCGAGCAAGACTTCATCGCCCAGCTTGGTGCTCATTTGTTCACTTCCTGCATGGGGGTTGCTCCAAAACTGACTTTTGGCTGCAGGAGGGCACCCCCAGACACATTGCTGGAGGCACAGAGCTGACGACACATTACTTGTCGTCTGATCTTGCTCTTTCGTTTTCGGCCTTCGATTGCTGCTCTACGAGTCCGTTGAGTAGGGCGGCGCCGGTTTGAGCATCGTCTACAGTCACAAGGAACTTTCGACCTGCGCGGAGCGTCACTTCGATACCCTCGCCGCGACGCACCACAAGCGCAGCTTTGCCCAGTAAAAAAAGGCTTCCTCTGTAACCCCATCCTCCGTGATCCATCGGTCGAATGTCCAACGCCCTGGCGCTATCCACCTTCTCGAGAGAGATCGACTGATGGACCAAACCCAGATGTCCGTAACGAATGCTCAAACCTCGACGATCCACAGTGACTCGGAGCACCGAGAAGGCATCAATCACAAGGGCGACAACAGCAAGCAAGACAACGGGGAGCGGGCCAGCCCGCCCTACGACGAACGCCCAGGCGAGCGCTAAACACAGTGGCAAACCAATCCAAAGCCAGGCGCTCGAACTTGCCCATCCTAACCAGATCTCGCGTTCTCCGGGGGCAAGATGCAAGCTCGGATCCAGCGCTGCTTCGCGGCCCGATGTCGGCCAAAGAAACCTAGCCGCTCGAGCTGCTCCGGCACCTGATAGTAGCGGAAGAGCAACAACGAGCGCCACGTGCGTGCCTCTCATAGGAGCGGCCTCCTGATAGTGAGTCACCCCTTGGTTCAAAGCAGCCACCGACCAACTGACGCATACCGCCAACGTGCCGAGAAAAGTCGTGAACCCGGTCAAAGCACTCAGCAGCATCGAGCCTCGGCGCAGAGGAGCCCGAAAAGCAACAAGCGCCACCACGACACCAGCTGGCGCTCCCGCCATTAGGCTCAGTACAAGAAGCAGTTCCGTTACTTTTCCGGCACCATCAACCTCCCCCGCCCGATTCCAATGGGTCGCAATGACATCAGACGAGGAACGGCCATCGAGCAGAAACATTCGACAGAGCACGACAGCGGCGAGAGCGAACGCGGCCGAACTCAGAAGGAATTGGTAGCGCGCTCGCTGAGAGCTTGGGTCATTCATGGGCTGTATCGACATTGGGTTGGGGAGAGTTCTGCAAAATACCTGTTAATTCCCACCTCCCGGTCACAAAACGGAAGAGATTTCACCGAACTCAGGTCGTACTTTCGCAGGCAAGCACTTCACTTGACCGAAAGACGCGAGATTGCGACTCCGCTCTTGCGTCGACGCCCCAGAGTCAGCGCGCCCAAGCCGAAGAGGAGTAAGATGGGAAGACGACCATCAGGGGTACCTGAGCTCATCGAGCAGCTGAATCCGCCACCAAGGAGGCTCGCATTGTCATCCGCCTTTCCGAGCTCGAGATACTCAGGTACGCCGTTTCCGTCCGTGTCCTCGAGCTCGTCTTCGGTGAGGATGCCGTCGCCATCGTCATCGGTGTCCAAGTAGTCAGGCGTGCCGTCCCCATCCGTATCCCCTCGATCGAGTTCCTCCGAAGTGGGCACGCTGTCGCCGTCGTCATCGGTGTCCAAGTAGTCGGGCGTGCCGTCACCGTCCGTATCCTCGGGATCGAGCTCATCAGCGGTCTCAACCCCGTCGCCGTCGTCATCGGTATCCAAGTAGTCGGGGGTACCGTCGCCGTCGGAGTCTTCGGGATCGAGCTCGTCCTGTGTGGGTACGCCGTCGCCGTCGTCATCGGTATCCAAGTAGTCAGGCGTACCGTCACCGTCCGTATCCTCGGTGGCACCTTCTGTTGAGGTGGGAACACCGTCATTGTCGTCGTCCGCATCGAGATGGTTCGGTATCCCGTCCCCATCCGTATCGACATCGCCGTTCTGACGCTCCTCCTTGGTTGGGATGCCGTCGCCGTCGTCATCCTCATCGAAGCAGTCTGCTTTCCCATCCTTGTCGGTGTCCGGGCTCTTGCCGTCGGGACACTCGACTGAGTCGGGAATCGAATCCCCATCCGAGTCGAGAACCGCCGAATCCGGGTTTAAATAATCTGGAATGCTTGGATCGACATCGTGAACTGCATCCTCGGGATCTCCGTCTCCATTCGGATCCGAACCTTCGTCACTGGTCAGAATTCCGTCGCCATCGTCGTCGGGATCAAGGAAATTTGGGGTTCCATCTTCATCTGTGTCGTCATCATGCACGTCTCCACTTTCGTCTGGGTCCTCCAGAGCTGTGAACAGTCCATCGTTGTCGTCATCCGCATCGACGAAGTTCGGCATCCCGTCTTTATCTGTGTCCACGAGAGCCGCAGGGACACCGATGAGATCATCCACACAGTCAGAAGCTACCGCGCAATCGGGATCAAAGGCATCGTCCAGGCCGTCGTCGTCCGAGTCTTCTGTGGAGGCGATGGCGGGAGCCAAATCCACATCACCATCACCATCGGTGTCATGGCCTTCTTCGATGTCGAAAAGCCCATCTCCATCGGAGTCAAAGTCGAGATAATTGGGGATCCCG
The DNA here is from genome assembly GCA_050300635.1 of Polyangiaceae bacterium. Lineage (GTDB taxonomy): Bacteria > Myxococcota_A > Polyangia > Polyangiales > Polyangiaceae > NIC37A-2. The sequence goes on along the minus strand of JBNKYC010000007.1, from coordinate 1,878 downwards.
TCCTCGTCTGGATCTGCGCTGTCGAGCTGCTCCTCGGCGTCCGTGATGCCGTCGCCATCCGCGTCAACATCCATGTAGTCCGGTCTGCCGTCCCCATCCCTATCGGGCAAGGGGGCGATTGTGCCGACGACACCGTCACAATCGGCCGCACTCACGCAATCGGGATCAAAGGCGTCGTCCAAACCGTCTTCATCGGAATCGGCGCCCGAAGGTGCCGTATCGGCAATGCCATCCGGAGCGTCACCTTTGGCTCCGCCTAGGTCGTGGGCTTCAAGGGCATCCACAAGGCCGTCGTCGTCCGAGTCCGTCTCCAGGAAATCCGGCGTACCATCGCCGTTGGAGTCCCGGGGCTGAGCAAAGAGCCCTGCGTCATCTACACCATCGCTATCCGCGTCGGTTCCGTCGTACGTGTCAGGAACGCCGTCCCCATCCGCATCAGATTCCGATGCCTCTTGGGCATCCGTCACCCCGTCGTCGTCGGCGTCCAAATCGAGGAAGTCGTCGAAGAGCGCGCCATCCGTATTGGGTACCGGCAGCGCCGTACCGTCTAGGCCTTCGTCGACTGAATCGCAGAGCCCGTTGGTATTCGTGTCCTGACAACTATCAAGGAGTCCGTCGGCATCGACGTCGAGACCACCACCCTCGGTCGTGTCGGAGATCCCATCATTGTCTGAGTCGAGATCGAGATGATTGGGCACACCGTCACCATCGAAGTCGTGACGGTCGTCTACGCCATCCGAGTTCTCGTCGATAAACCCAGGCGCCGTGGGGTCGAGGTAGTCCGGACGGCCATCGCCATTCGTATCGGCGGAGGGGTCGACCAGAGCACCCGCTCCCTGACCTTCGACTACGTCCAAAATGCCGTCGTTGTCGTCGTCAGGGTCGTCAATGTCTCCAATGGTGTCGCCGTCGGAATCAAGATCGCAAACCGAAGAAAGCGAACAGACGGCACCTTCGTTGCACTGGGTCGAGACCGTACAACTCTGTCCCAAGTTGAAGTGGCACGAATGACTACAGGTGGCCGGCCAATCACCGTTTTGGGAGCCCTCATCGCAAGTCTCTGAGCCTTCTCGCGTACCATCGCCACATTGAGTACAGATCTGCGACTCACAGGTGGATCCCGAGCTACAATCAAGATCGGTAAGGCACTCAACGCAAAGATTGCTGCCCGTGTCGCAAACGCTACTTTCGCAGACAGTCGCCTGGTTCGCCGTGTCACAAGGGCCCTCTCCCACTGGATACTGACATCGATCGTCAGTGCAAGTGGCCTTTGCATCGGCGCACAAGGTGTTCGCCGCTGCACAACCAGTATCACCCGTGGGGATCCGCTTCTTGCAGGTTCCTGTCCCATCGTTCAGCGGATCATCACACACGAGCTCACCGACACATTCTGCGTCGATGTCGCAAGCGCCGCCCCCCTGAGGGAACAAGCATGTGTTGGAGGAAGTGGCATCACATACGAGGATCCCCTCGCAATCTTCGGCGCCATCGCACATACCTTCGCTGAGCTGAAGCTCACAGCTGTCCGCATTGCACTCAGCGTTGGAATCCGCACACAGGGTGCCCGCGGCGGCGCAACCAGTCTCGCCCGTGGCGATCAGCGCCATGCAGGTTCCTGTGCCATTGCTCAACGGATCGATACAGACCAGAGCACCTTCGCAATCCTCGCTTCCATCGCACGCTCCCTCGCCTTGCTGAAGTTCGCAGGTGTCTGTGTTGCACTCGGCGTTTGCGTCGGCGCACAGGCTGCCTGCGGCGGCGCAACCAGTCTCGCCCGTGGCGATCAGCGCCATGCAGGTTCCTGTGCCATTGCTCAACGGATCGATACAGACCAGAGCACCTTCGCAATCCTCGCTTCCATCGCACGCTCCCTCGCCT
>JBNKYC010000006.1:0-50931 GCA_050300635.1 Polyangiaceae bacterium | reverse complement strand
GGTCGGCTTCGCAACCGCGCTCGTCCCTCTCTGTCTCCGCACTTTTCTCTTCCCATTTGTGCCGCGACCCTTCCTGAAAACCGAGCCGTCTCTCAACGCTGACAGACCAAGAAGCGCTCAAATTGAAACGGTCGCAGCACTAGAGGGCTGCCGTGTCAATAACGAAGGCGAGTTGGGGCGTAGCCCGAAGGCTGGACGTCGAAAGCGATCTCTTTGAAACGAGGCTTCCTTAAAGGGGTCTTGAGACTAAATCCGAACCCTTCCGCTGGCATACCGATGAGGTTGGTATCCACCCGTCCGTTTCGGTTCTCGTCATGGAACACGGCGATACCGTAGCGGCCTCGGGGGACGCCTTCGAAAGTGGCAACGACCGTCCCCTGATGGGCTCTCACCTTTTGCGCTCTCATGTAACGCCCCGGGACGAGCCAGTTGGACTGCTGGTAGAGGGCTACGAAAATCACCCCTTTTGCGCTGCGCACGTGGGAAATCGGCACGTGGATCCGCGTTGGAGCTTCGGCTGAGGCGGGGAGAGCAAAAAGAGCGACGCTGGCCGTCAGGGCGCCGGCGGCGCGTCGCATTCTATTCCAAGTAGAATTATTCCAGGCCATGACAAAAGGTTAGCAGGTTTCGCTACCTCGTCACGGCGCGTTCTGACATTTGTATTCAACATGCGTGCTGAAAACAACTAGAAAAGAAGTGGTTGGTCTACGAATGTAATCTATAAATTACATTTCGAACCTGTGTCGGTGACCTTTCTCGCTCCAGTCCGACTCGAGTCTCCCGTGTGGGTTATGTCGGTATTTTCCAGGTCCTGGCCCGACTTATGAAAGAGAGGAAGAGCAGTACCGCTCTTCGATGTGCCCGTTTGTTCCCCTGGCCACTTCGGGCCTAGTCTCAAGCAGGTCATGTTGCTCCTTTTTGATCGATTCCGGTGGGCTCGTGCCTTGTTGTTTGGGAGCCTACTGGCCTTTGTCCTTGGAGGGGTTTCTCCTGCCCACGCAGGCAATCTCGATTCGTTCTACGTCTCCAGCGATGCTGCGCTCCAGGCGGGTGCCGTGGCAGCGACGACAAGCAGCGGTGGGAGTATCTGGTATAACCCGGCTGGGATGGCCCATTTGACGGGTACCCGACTTGATGTGAATGTGAGCGGCTACGCGGTTCGCTTTGGGGCACAAGTGGGCTTTGATTCGACGCTCCCCAATGCGGAGCAACGGCGCCTGATCTTGTTAGAGCTTGATGTGGTTCCGGCTGCGGTAACTTTAACTCGGCGATTTGGGCGTGTGGGGGTGGGGGTGGGGGTGTTTGTGCCCGCTCAGACCAGTGTCGCGCTGCGAACCCACCTCGCTGCACCCACAGACGAGAAGGGGCGGACTCTCGAATTTGGTTATGACTCAAAAGCCCAGTTTCGGGAGTACCACTTGGGACCGGGTGTCGGTTGGGATGTGACAGATCGTCTTCGTCTAGGGATGTCACTTCTGGCTAACTATCGAACTTACTCCGAAAGCACGGACGTTTCGGCCTCGCTACGGGAGCAAAACGACGGGCATGAGTCCACCTTGGCATGGGTAAGACACCATCGAATCGATTCGGTGGGTGTCGGTCTCGAACTCGTCATTGGCGCTCAGTGGAGCCTGGCTCGAGGTTATACTGCGGGATTGGTCGTGCGATCGCCTTCGCTGCGGTTGGGGCAGGCGGCGGAGCAGATCGATACGGAAGTGGTCGGAAGCACCGACGCTGCGGTGAGTCAAACCATTACATTCGATGAGCGCCTGGCTTTGGGAACCCAACTCTTGAGTCCTTTCCGTTTTCACTTCGGTCTTAGTCGTACGCTGGGTCGATTTACGACTTCGGTGGAGGGGAGCCTGCTTCTTCCATTTGAAAACGAAGCCTTGGGCATCGATGAGAAATCGACCTTCAATGCTCGACTTGGCCTCATGGCAGAGCTCGACCCCACGTGGACCGTGGGCGGGGGGCTCTTCACTGATCGGAGCCCTGCACCTCTGCCAGAGAGATTCTTGGACAAGAAGATCGACTACTATGGGGCCACCTTGGCGGTGAACTGGAAGCGACCCTACGGCGTGTACTCGCGCGATGGCGCCTTTCTCGAGCAACCTCAAGCCTTGGTCTTTGGTACGACGCTTGCTCTTTCCTATGCTTTGGGGGTTGGATCGATAGCGGGCGCCCTCGTTGGGCCATCGGAATTCGGGGGACTTCAGGTCGCGGCGCAGCCGGCAAGCGTGTTCGCTCACGAGTTTCTTCTGCATATTGCCACTACAATTTCGGAATGAACCCTATCTAGGCCGATTCAGCTGTGGCCTCTTGCCACCTTGTGGTACTGGGCCGGTCGTGAAACGGACCCCCTCTAAGGAATTCTTCGCTCAGTCATATCGCGATGCCGCGACGCACCAGATGATGCTCGAGGACGCGATTCGAACGAACAGCTACGAGCGTGCGATTGCCGAGGTTGCGCCAGGCCGCTCGGTTATCGATTTCGGAGCGGGAACAGGCGTCCTTTCGATTTTCGCACGGCGCAACGGTGCTACTTCTGTCGATGCCATCGAACGTTCGACGTTTGTTCATCACGCCCGTCGAATAGCAAGAGATACGGGGTTTCCCGAGATTCGCTTTCACTACGCAGATCACGAAAGCTTTGATATCGACCACCAGGTCGACGTCATTATCTCTGAGTGGATGGGTCACTTTCTGTTTTATGAAGCAATGTTTGACCCACTTGTGGCCATTCGCGACAAGTTTCTCAAGCCAACGGGGGTCATGCTTCCTGCTCGGGTCAGCATGCACGCTGCACTTCTGACTGATCAGGCCTTTCACGAGGAGGGCTCGTTTTTTAGAGGGAATCCCTACGGTATCGACTTTTCTTCAATCGCTGAACAACCCTTGCGGCAGAGCCGATGCGTAAGAGTCGAGGCGAGCCAATTGGCGAGCCGCCATTTCCAATTGGGCACCATCGACATGGCCACCGTGAAGGAAACCCCCGCTTGTTTGACCGGCTCCTGCAGAGTGGAACAAGCCTGTGTCGGCTACGGAATCATCGCCTGGTTCAGCACCGAGCTCACCGAAGACGTCTGTTTCGGTACTGGACCTCTGGACCCCCCTACCCATTGGGATCAGATGTTCTTTCCCTTTCCGGAACCGTTCGTCGCTCTTCCTGACCGTACCTTGACCTTAGAAATCTGCCCACCGCGACAGCCCGAGAATCAGGACCCCACATGGGCTTGGTCTCTCACGGATGGAGTGGAGACCGTCTACGTCGATGAATACGAGACTCTCTCTTCTTCGGAAGACGCCGAGGCCGATTTGGCCCCGTCCATCAAGTAGCTCAAAACCTGGACGCCTAAGACCTGGACGCCGAAGACCGGACATCCAGGTCTGATTCAGGGTTGGGCGTATTCGCGCAAGACGTCGTCGATGCGCCCCATTACATCCTTCATGAGCTCGGGATCAGGGAGCAGGGTGATCCGAAAATGGTTGCTGTAGGGAACATTGAAGCTAGACCCGGGAGCAACGAGAACGTGGCGTTGCTCCAAGAGATCGAGGGCGAATTGCCTGTCGTCGAAGCCGTCCTCGAATTTTTCGGTATTGACCTGGACGAAGGCATAGAGCGCTCCTTTGGGGGCGACGAGCGATAGATACTCGCTTGACTCCACCCCCTCGATGATAGCTCGTCGAGTTTCATAGAGCCGACCGCCCGGGCCCGTGAGCTCATGGATAGATTGATGGCCCCCCAGGGCCGTTTGAACAGCAAACTGACCCGGTACGTTCGAACAAAGGCGAAGAGACGCTAGGAGCTCGATGGCCTTCATGTAGTCTGTCGCGTGCTGCTTTTCTCCCGAAAAAGAAAGCCACCCCACTCTGAGGCCGCAGGCTCGATAGATCTTGCTGAGTCCCGCAAAAGTGCCGCACAATGTCTTTTTGGCGAGGCTCGCCATGGGGACATATTTAGCGCCGTCGAAGGTCATCGCATCGTAAATCTCATCCGCAAAAAGCACGAGATGATGCTTCTCAGCGATTCGTGCCAGACGAAGGAGTACCTGCTTGGGGTAGACCGCGCCAGTCGGATTGTTGGGGTTGATCACCACCAAAGCGCGTGTGCGCGAAGTGATCATTGATTCGATCTCGTCAGGATCTGGAATGAATTCGTTTTCTGGTCGGCATTGATAATGCCTGGCGGTCGCCCCGTGGATAACGACGGACGCCGTCCAGAGCGGATAATCTGGACTAGGAAGAAGGACCTCGTCGCCGGGGTTCAACAAGGCGCGCATGCTCATCATGATGAGCTCAGACACTCCGTTGCCGATGAACACATCCTCTGCGGAGCTATCCAAGATCCCACGATCTTGTTGCTGCATAATGACCGCCTCCCGAGCTTGGAAGATGCCCTTTTGGTGGGAATAAGGGTCGGCTTGATGCAGATTTTGGACCATCGCGACGCGCATCGAGGCTGGCATTCGAAAGCCAAAGGCGCCTGGATTGCCGATGTTGAGCTTGATGATGTCGTATCCGTCTCGCTCGAGTTCCTCCGCGCGGCGCGCTAGTTCTCCGCGGATCTCATATTTGACATCGTGGAGGTGCTCGGAAGCGCGCAATTTCGGAATGGTCATCGGATATCCAGACGTTATCCAGCTCAACGCTGGTTCGCGGTCGCAATCTAGCTGGAGCGGGGCGTCGGTCAAACCTCTGGTGATCCCTTTCGTCGCGACTAGCCTGGACCTATGGCGATTCCTTCTTTCGAGGAATGGACGGATGCACTCAGAGGGCTTTTAGCTCCCTATGTTCTTGAGCTGATGGGCGGGCTCGGCGCCGCGCTGCTTTTGTCAATTTTTTGGGCCTCGTGGCATCAGGGCGCGGCAGGCCGACGAGTGAGGCGCCATCATCGCTTAGGCCACTTGGGGGAGCGAGCGGCCAGCAAGATATTGAAGCGAGACGGCTACCGGATCCTAGAGACCCAGGCGAGCGAAAGTTATCAGATCAGTGTTGACGGCAAGCTCGTTCCAGTACATCTGAGAGCTGACTTTTTGGTCGAGCGTGAAGGGCGACGTTTTGTGGCGGAGGCCAAGGCCGGGGCAGTCGCGGCTCGTCCTACAGGGCGCGCTACGCGTCGTCAGCTTCTGGAGTACCTCTACGCTTTTCGAGTGCACGGTGTCTTGCTTGTCGATGTGCCCCAAGCCGTTGTCCTTCGAGTGGAGTTCCCATCCCGTCGTGCGGGGCGATGATCACTTGGAGGCTTCTTTCAACGCTATTGGAGCCGCCAAGGGGTAGAAAACGACAACGCCTTCCTCGAAGTAGCTCAGCTTTGGCGCTCCGTGCTTGACGGCACCGAGCTTGAGGTGGAGGGACTCTTTTTTGAGTTCTGCGGAAACCGCGGTGAACAGTCTTTCGATTAGGTCTTTCTCTTTGCCTTCTTTCAACCACCGAGCACCTTGAAGCGGTAGAACAAAAGCACCTTTCACCCTCCCTTCGTGATCGAGTAGCTTCTTTTCGAAGGCCGGGGGGTAGCTGCCTTCCCACTTTTGGTTCTTGAGGACCAGCTGCTCTTCTTCGACAAACAACTCGGCGCTCAGCCAAACCTCTCCGCAAAACTCACCCTCGAAGTGGAGGGAATAGTAGATCCGATTTCGTCCTACCTTGAGCTGATCGAGTCGACCAGGGCCCGGCGACGCGGCGAGAGCTGCTTGGAGGGCTTCTTTGAGGTCGTTTCGGTTGACGCTTTCGGGGAGGTAGATTTTGGATTTTGCAGGTATCGAGCGTGCCCTTGTCAGTTCAGGAAGAGTAGGGGGGGCTTGTGGGCCGACGGCATCGCAGGTTTCGAGAGGTAGGAGTCGAGACCGAAATTGAAAGCCAGAGGTCAAGCTTCTCGATTTCTCGCCGGCTCCGACTACTTCCTTCACGCTGAGGGCGAGGTGCTGGACCTTGAGCTCAGAAGCTTGCGCACAACTCTCTTTCCAGAGCTGAATCGGGGCTGTTTGGTAGACACCCAGCTTCTTCGCCAGGAGAGCAAAGTCAGGCCACTGATCCCGAATTTGGCGACGAACCTTCTTCAATTCGCCTTCCATCACCGATTCGAGCTGGGGGGTGACATCAACGGCGATGCGACACCCGACCTCGGTGGTCGAGCCTAGGCGCGGAGCCTTCCATTGGTAGTCGCTCTCTAAGCGGCGCTCGAAGGCGGCCTCGACTGTAAAGCGGGGCTTGCACGACCCGTATCGAAAACAAGAGTGTCCGAAAGGTTTGCAGACTGAGATATCTGCAGAGATTGGGATCTGCAGCGAGACGTTATGTTTGTCTTGGGCCAGCCGGGCCCGGCCACGTTTGACCGTGTACGTGGCGCGCCCCGGGGCCCCGACTTTCCGGTTTTTTTCGCGGGCCAGGGTGCGGCCTAGCTCTCTATCGAGGCGCCGGTTGATGTACTCCTCGCTGAGCTCTGAAAGTATGCTGAATCGACTTGTCGGTATCGACGGCTCGACTGCCGCGCTCAGTTCTGGAATCGAAGTGGCAAGTTGGACACAGCTCGGACTGCTTGTTTTTCGTGTGGCGTTGGGAGTGCGCAACGTCTCTTGGGGGGGGCGTGTGCATCCCAGGTTGCATGCCAGGCTGAGTAGAGCGTAGGAGATAAGGGTGCTCCTCATGGTCCCTCCCCCCTTGCTCCGAGGGCCGCTTGAAAACTTGCTTCGATCACGAATACTCATGGCGAGTTGCGGCATGTTAGGACAGTTCAGTTGATTCGGAAAAGCTTCTCCTCCACCCCCGCACTTTCCTTTCTTAGTGCTGGGGCCTTCCTTGCGCTTGCTTGTGCAGCCGACCCGCTACAGGGAGGTAACGTGCCCGGTCCGCAGTCGCAGGGAGTCGAAACGGGGTCAAGTTCCGAAAAGGAGGTTGACGTGCTCGATCCTCTTTCGCGGTGGCGTTCGCGGGTGAGCGTTTCTGGGGTTCCTACCCGGAGGACGGGCGTAGGGGCTGAGTCACTTGTCGAGGTCGAGAGTCTTCCTGGTTACGTTCACGCCCAGCTTCGTTCTTCGGGCCGTACTGAGGGTCCAGTGGTCCATTGCTTTGTCTACGAGCATTTGGTCCACCCCGGTGAGGGGGTGGACCAAATGCTGCGTGGGATAGCCCCTGGAATTCGCCTCCTTTCTTTTTCTCCGTTGCGCGTTTTCGCCCTGCGAGGTGAACCGCTCATCCAGTTCTCTCTTCGGTTTGAGCCCACGGACGGGGGGACCGCTCGCTCCTTTGGGGCGCTCGTTTACCCACAAGAACAGTTTCCTGTGGTCTGCTCGGTGGAGGACGAACAGATCCGGCCATCCACTTGGCGCTTGATGCAACAGTTTGTTCGTCAGTTTCGACCCAGTCGAACAGAAGAAGGAAGAGCAAGGTGGGAGTTATTTGCGATTGATTCACCCCGCGATCACTCCCCAATCGGGTTCTTGTCTAGGCGTTCGATTGAGCGAGAAGAGCAGCAGGTGCTCACGGAGCGACTCACGACTTTTCATCTTTCGACGGAGCAGACCAAAAACCTTGATCGGGTGGTCCGGGAGGCAATTGATCCCCGGGGCGGGCTGAGGTGGGTACAGTGGTTCGAGCTCTTGGACGGTCAGGTTCTGTTTCGTGGACAAGTCGCAGTATCTGAGACCGAATCTACCGAGACCCCGTCAGGCGGGGATGACCCGAGGCCCGGGCTTCGTTATCGTTATGGTGTGGAGTTCAGGGCCGAGGTGAAGAAGGGGCATTTCTATTCCACAGATATTATCGGTAGTGCCTTGTCCTTTGGCTGGGGTTGGGGAGGACAGATTCAGGGCAGAGAACTCGTCCTCCAACCCTATCTGAGTCCTCTCGGTCCGAGTCGGTGCGAGCTGAGCAGCTCGGAAGCCGTCTCTTGTCTTCGGTGCAGCCCAGTGGCTGTATCTGAGAAAGAGAATTGGCCATTCGGGCGGAGCTCGGCTGTCGTTCGCACTCAGATGGTCTCGGACAACGTCTTCGGTTTTTCTGACTGCGAGCGAGAGCCAAGAGATGGGAAGCCCCCGGATCCAGCAGCGGCTGGGCCGAGGCTTTCGATTTTGGGTGGACCACTTCGAGGAACGACTTTGCGCTTGCTCGATTCCAATAGATGACGCGGGTTTTGCGCACTATTTTCAACTACTGCGAAAAGTCTTTTGCGGACCGTAGGCAGTGGCGCCTCTGCGAGGAACGAACGGCCTCGTGTGATGCGTCGCACTAGCGGGAGCTATTGTTTCCCATCTTCGTCGAGTTGACTGAGCTAGACGCTTCAGGTACCGCGGGCCCTCAAACTCTACTGCTATGAGCGCTTGTCGCTTGTCTCAGTCCGACTTGGAAAAATCTCCGCATGCGAAAAACAGTCAACGATTTTCTCGACTTTGATGATGCCGAATTGGCTCGAAAGTGGTCCGGGAAGAAGATCCCTATCTCCGACGTCTACGAAGCCTACATTGCAGGTCGCGTCGATATTCCCGCCGACAAGTGGAACGAGTTCTTCAATAGTCGGCATGAGACCATGTCTTTCCGTCTCACGGATAGTCACATCAAGTGGGCTTTCACCAACTTCCTCCCTGAAGTAGCCATCCACTCGAAGGCCCAAGACAGCCGCATCGTTGCCGAGCACTACAATCGTGGGAACGACTTTTTCGGATGGTGTCTGGGCGAGGCTATGGTCTACACCGCGGCCTGGTTCGAAAGTCCGGATACTCCCCTGGAGCAAGCACAGTACAAGAAGATCGATCGCTGCTGCCAGAAGCTTCAGGTTAAAGAGGGGGAAACCCTTCTCGATATCGGCTGCGGCTGGGGAACCTTCGTTGCGCGCGCCGCTCAACAGTTCGGCGCTAAAGCCACTGGTATCACTCTCGCGCAGGAACAGGTCGACTTTGGAATGGATCGCATTTCAAAATACGGCGTGACCGACAAGGCAGAGGTCAAGGTTTGCGACTATCGCAACGCTGTCGGACCGTTCGACAAGATCGTTTCCCTCGAAATGGTCGAGCACGTTGGTATCAAGAACCTCACGACTTATTACAAGAAGGTTCACGAGCTTTTAGCGGATGATGGGCTTTTCGTTCTTCAGTGGACGGGGATCCGTAACCTCTATAATCCACAGAACCCGCTGTCGGCTGTCACCATGCGCCCCGAGGATCTCATCTGGGGTCTTTTCATGAGTCGCTATATCTTTCCTGGGGCTGACGCGAGCTTGACGCTTTCTGGGATGATCCGGGCGGCCGAAGACGGCGGTTTCGAGGTCATCGACGTCGAAAATATGAGCCCTCACTACGTTTTGACGCTCCGCGCTTGGCGCGACAACTGGGTGTCGAACAAGGACGCGGTCGTTGAGGCCTATGGTGAGCGTTGGTATCGACTCTGGTACTTCTTCTTGCACTGGTCATCGTTGATCGGCGAGCAAGGGAGCGCGTTTACCTACCAGCTCCTCATGCACAAGAACTCCGACAGCTTCGACCGCATGGGCTTGCGCTATGGCAATCCCCACGAGTGGCGTTGATCGGACGCTGAGCAGAGCTTAGAATTTGCTCTCGCGTTGCATGAAAAAAAAGGGAGTTACGCCTAGGCGTAGCTCCCTTTTTTCATTGGATCGGAGGGCCTCAATATCGACGACTGGGTAGCTATGGGTCTGCTCTCAGACCGAGCGGCATGGGGCTGCGCTCGTCGCGGCTCTGTCCAGGATCGCCGCACGAACTTTCCAGTCCAAGTCATCTAGCTTAATTTGGGTAGGAAGGGGCTCCGAGTCTAAGCTTCGCCGCATCGGCAGATCGACTGCCCACTCTTCCAAGCGAGAGCAGAGCGCTGCGATGCGCTCTGCGTCCGTGCTTCCGCCGTATCGAAACTCCTTTCCGTATAGTTCGGGGTAGACGAGTTGATCTGGTACTAGGGGCCAGGCGCCACAAGCCACTGCTTCGAGAAGGGCTAAGCCGAAGAACTCGTGATCAGCGGTGGAGACGACCACATCGCTCTGCTGAAGGAGTCGTCGATACTGTTTACGGTCGTCACAGTACCCGAAGTGTTTGATCCGAGAGGCAAGCTGTTTATTGGCGTCGAGAAAGGGGGCGGGGATCTGGCGAAAGTGTTGTCCGAGGCAGATGAGCTGGAACGGGATTTGAGCAGCCTTGAGCTTTTCGAGCGCGTCGAAGAATAGATCGGGGCGCTTGTCATGTTCCCAACGACCCACCCATGTGATCGTCAATGCTCCCGCGCGCGATCCCTTGTTGGGATAAAAGAAATCGAGGTCGACTCCGGGCATGAAGACTTTGGACCGAGACGAAATCGCTTCAAGCGTCCAGAGGCTCTTCTCGTCCGGCATTTTCTTGAGAAGCGTCTTCGTCCCTTCAAGAAAGCTTTGGAGGTTGTACTTCGAGTTGAACCAGACCTGGTCGGCCGCCAAAGCAGATGTCCAGTTATTTATGGGAAGGTTGATGTCCCAATCGCTTGCACGATCGCGCTCTTGGCTCCGGGTAGGATAAGTGATCTGGTTTTCATGAAAGTAGACGCAGAGGGGAAGTGTGCGGTGACTTTCGGGAAGCAGTCCGCGTAACTCGGCTACGTTGCAAAGAGAGGTGGTCCAAATCAAGTCGAATTTGTTTTGGGCTGAACCGAGCTCCTCAAGATCGCGAGCAAACCCAACGGCTGCCTGTCGCATACGCCACTTGAGATGGCGAGGGGGCAGACTCAGGACAACAAACTCGTGCTGCGAGCGCGTCCGCCAGTCATGCAGGAATTGTTTGTGAGATCCGCCATGGTAGGGGTTGAGGGCAAGAATGCGCATAGGCGACTGAGAATCACTGAGACGCCGGTTCTACACTAGGAGAGCTTTTTGGATCACCGCTTAGCTTGACCACGAAGAACCGCTTAATAGGACGACGGTCTTCCGCCGTTGGTCCGAGACCCCAAAGCCCCACCTGGAGGGTGAGTTCCTCATGCGGCGCAAGCGGTTTCTGGTCGGGACCTGGCCAGGTCCGGCTGAAGGTGACAGGGCGACCGGGAGAGAGTTTCAACTCGCTCTCTCCTTGGCGGCGGTCGCCGAACTTTTCTACCTGCTCTCGTCGAACAGTGCCACCGAATGCGAGCGGGCCGTTTTTGGGGTTGAGTAATGAGAGGTCAAGATTTGCGCTTGCTTGAACCGTCAGCTTGACACCAGTTCCTCCCCGTACTGCGACCGTTTCCGCTCTGGGTTGAAATTCGGCGCCCTCAAGCTGGATGCGCATGCCGTTCAAGCCGACTCGATACACAATTTCCCGGCGATAGGGTTGCTCGGCCTCGGCGGAGGTTTCTTCCTTGTTCGCATGGACTTCCGCATCTGCGAGTTGCTCCTGTTCGGCGATTTGCCTCATCAGCTCTTCTTCGCTGGGAAGCTCCTGTTCGGGTGATTTTTCGTCTGGCTGAGCGGGTACCCTCCCCTCGGGAGGGGAGGTGCCCGAGGGAACCTGCGAGCTTGTCGACCCGCAAGCCGAGGCCCCGAGACAGGCCCCACAGATGAACCAAGTGCCGGTGGTTTTCGATCGTCGTCTCCGCATCGCCAGGGAATATAGCCTCGATGACCGTCGCCACGAACCCGGGGCAGATACCTAGGCTATTAAGCCTCCAGTTGTCGTGCCGTCCTGTCTAGCGAGAAGGGTCGAAAGCATCGACTCAAAAAGACGGAGCTGGCCCTTTGAGAGTACTCGTTGTCGACGATAGTGGTTTTTCCCGAGGAGTTCTCAAAGGACTTTTTCAAAAGCTGGCTCCGGGATGTTGCGTGTTCGAGGCGGGCGACGCTGCCTCGGCTAAGACGCTCATCGAAAGTAGCGAGCCTTACGATCTGATCACGATCGATATGCACATGCCGGGGAAGGACGGCTTGACCTTGGCCCAGGAGTTACGTGAAGGGGGCATGGAAACAAGTCTGGCGCTGGTGACCGCGAACAACCAGGAAGCCGTGCGAGCGCGGGCCGAGGGGTTGAAGGTTCAATTCGTGGCTAAACCGATCAGCGAGGCGAAGCTCGCTCAGCTTGTGGGAGAATGAGTGGCTATCTCGACTCTCAGCGACGAAGAACGTGACGCTATCATGGAGATCTTCAATCTGGGGGTCGGAGCCGCGGCCGGCACGTTGAGCGAGATGGTCGGTACAGAAATGCTGATGACTCTACCGAGCCTCGAGGTCATTGAACGGGAAGCTTTGAGTCAAGAGGCTTGGAGCCCTGTAGCCGCTGTAATTCAGGGGTTTGATGCGCCTTTTGGTCCCGGTCGAGCTATTGTCAGCTTCCCAGAAAAGCGGAGCTTGGCCTTGGTCGCGCGGCTCGCCAACACCGATGTGAGCGATGAGCCCACGGCACTGCAAGAAGAGGCGCTTACAGAGGTCGGCAATATTCTGCTCAACAGTTGCTTGGCACGGTTGAGCGACATGATGCGCCAGGAGATTCGTGTCAGTGTTCCCCAACTCAAAAGAGCCGACAGTATGGCTTCTTTGGTGTACGAAGACGAAGCGGCTGGCGGCGTTTTGGTTTTCAGCGTTCGGTTTGATCTCAAGGACGAGAAGATCGATGGCCGTTTGCTGTTCTTGACTGAGTTGGACCGGCTCAAGCCTATGATCAACGTCGTGCGCTCTGTCTTGATGGGAGAAGCCTAGGCCCGCCTTCAGGTATCTCTTCGGTGGGTAAGCGTGTGCTCCCAGAAGAGTTCAACAACACGTCGAGAAAGGCTTGTCTTCTTGGCGCAAAGTGAAATTTGATAGCCTGCGGGGGGCTTCAGATGGGGAAGCTCTATGACTCGGCTCTGCAGTGGGCTATTTTCGAGCACCAGGCGAGGAACCAAGGCGATGCCACTTCCGAGGGCGACCATTGCGATCAATCCCTCGTTGCCCCGCACTTCGGCAACGATCGGCGGAGTGAGGTGGTTCTGTTTGAGCCAACTTGCCAGGCGATGCTGTTCGAGGCCAGACAGCGGTGTGACGAAGGGCAGTTCGTTGAGTTCTGACTTGCACTTGCTTTGACTCTGTTCGACCAGTGGCGAATCAACAGGAGCGATGAAGGCCAGCTCGCTTCCGGCAATTCCGATACTGAGCAGGGGCGAGGCCTGCTCAGGGTCGGTCGGGATGACGGCGAGATCGAGCTCCGCCGCTTCGAGCTGCGCGAGCGAGCGGCTCGCGTCCTGAGTGATCAGGCGAAGAGTCACTCCCGGGTAGAGTTTGCGGAATGTACTGAGTAGATTGGGAAGAAGGGTGTGGCACGCAGTGACCGTGCAGGCGATCTTGAGCTCACCTACGGGCGCAAGGGTGTCCTTACGGAGGTCGTTCTGAAGCTCTTCGAAGTGATCGAGTTGGCTGCGGGCAAAGGTGCGAAACCTCTTGCCGGCTTCGGTGAGTCGGACTTCTCGATGATCGCGGATGAGTAGTTCATGGCCCAGTTCCTCTTCGAGAGACTTGATACGGCGGGTGAGGGCCGAAGCACTCATCCCGAGGGTGCGAGCCGTTCTAGCGAAATGAAGAGTCGCAGCCAGTTCTTCGAAGTAGCGGAAGTCGTCCAGGTCCACACGGGTATTCTACTGGCTTAATCTATGGTTGCAATGTCTGCAACATGTGTCCACTTGTGTTGCAAATTAAGCAACAATGGTTTCGAAAGAAAAGGCCGACGACCAAACGACGGCCCCTTTTCTAACTGTAATGTCCTCAAACAAGAGTCGCTGACTCAACGCGTGCCTCAGAGAGAGCCCAGATTGCCGTCACTGCCGCGGCGGTCCTCATAGTGATAGACGTGCCGAGGTCCGTGTCGCTCGCTGTGTTGTTCACACCAGAGCTGCTCTCCCCCAGAAGTGGTTCGCACCTCAAGGCACTTGGGACAGGGTGGTTCGATTTCTGGCACCTTGGCCTCGGTACCCTTGGGGCGCACCACGAAAACCGCGCAGGGAGCGAGACGAACGACTCCTTCAGCGACAGAGCCTAATAGAAACCGTTGCAGCCCTCGTCGCCCGTGGGTACCGACGACGACCAAGTCCGCTTCGAGATCTGTTGCCAGTTGTGCAACCGCAACGGCCGGAGATTCGATGCTCACATAGGTTACACAGCGAGAAATCGTCTTCTTGGTTTTATCCTGCCATTCAGAGAGCTGACCGCCCACGTTCGCCTCGAGCTTTTCTTGGGCCTCCTCCATAGGCAATCGATAAGCTGCGGTTTCGGGGAGATCCATCTGTACGAACTCACCCAGGTATTGCACTGCGTTGACGACATGGACTTCGCTGCGTTCATACTGCGCGGCAAGTTCGAAGGCTTTTTCGAGGGCAATGCCTGCTGTGTCAGAGAAGTCGGTCCCGACGACGATACGATAGGGAGCGTTGGACATATCGACCTTCCTTTCTTTGGGGCTACACGACAAAGAGTTACATGGATCGTGCCAAGTGTTGCGACTTGTCGAAGTCGTTGAAAGTGCTGGAGGTGAGGCGAACTACAGGTAGAAAGACTTGCGCAACTGGTCCGGGAGGGGCGCCGTTTTTGCGCATCCGGTGACCGTTTCTCGCTAACCTCGTTGAGCCTACTGTTTGCCGGCGACACCACGTGACGCTTGGCCCACGGTTTTCGTCCCGATCTTTCTGATGAGCGCTGGTCCTATTTCGCCTAAAGGGAGCTGTCTTATTACCGCTCCCTTCTCGAACGCCACTTTTGGCATGCCGTAGATCACACAGCTATCCTCATCTTGACCGATAGTGTGGGCCCCGGAGGTGCGCATCGCGAGAAGCCCCTCTGCGCCGTCTCCGCCCATACCGGTAAGAATTGCGCCCACCGCGTTGCTGCCGACATGTTTGGCGACTGAGTGAAAGAGGACGTCGACGCTTGGGCAGTGTCCACTGACCTTTTCGGTGCCGGCGCACACGACTTTGTACTGTCCACCCGAGCGAACCACCTTCATCTGGAGCCCTCCGGGCGCAATGAGCGCTCGCCCGGGTATGACTCGATCGCCGTCGCGCGCCTCGCGGATCTCGAGCACGCTCTCGCCATTGAGGCGGTCCGCATACATTTGGGTGAACTTGGGGGGCATATGCTGCACGATGACAATGCCCGGCGAATTGGCTGGAAAGCTGAGCAAGACTTCTCGGAGGGCTTCGGTGCCTCCTGTGGAGGCCCCCAGAGCTATCACCTTGTCAGTACTACCGGCCAAGACGGCTATTGGTTCGGGGCGGATGCGTTTCTCGGACGCGTGATGGCGTACTCGTACTTTCGCGTAGCGATTGAGGCGGACTTTTTGTGCGAGCTCTTTGACAACAGATGAGAGTGATTGCCCCACGTTGCTTGTGGGTTTTGCGATGAAGTCAACGGCCCCAGCGTCCAGGGCATCCAGAGTCGCTTGAGTTCCCTTGTCTGTCATCGAGCTCACCATAATGACGGGCATTGGGTGTTGCGGAATGAGTTTGCGCAGGAAGTCGATCCCGTCCATGCGTGGCATTTCGACGTCAAGTGTCAGGACATCGGGACGCTTTGCAATAATCAGGTCACGGGCGACATAGGGGTCAGAGGCTGTTCCTACGACTTCGATGTCTCGTTCTTTGCTCAGACCGTCGGCGAGAATTTTTCGGACTAGGGCCGAGTCATCTACTATGAGTACTTTAGTAGGCACTGTTGGTGTCCTTTGGGTTACATCGTTTTCTTGTAAACGCCCGGTTGTACGTAGGATAGGGCACCGACGTCGCGCCCCAGGCTTTCGGCTAGCCCCACGAAAAGGTACCCACCAGGGGTCATTTGGGTGCAGATCTTTCGGACCACGTCCAGCTTGGTGGGCATGTCGAAGTAGATGAGCACGTTGCGGCAAAAGACGATGTGGAAGGGCTTCCGGAAGGAATACTTTGGGTTCTTGAGATTGAACTTGCGGAACAAGACGTCTCGTTTGAGCTCCGGTACAACGTCAGCAACGGCGCCTTTCACCTTGAAGTACTTTTTTTGAAACTCCTGGCTGAGCGGTTCGATTTCGTCTTTGTTGTAACGCCCTTGAACGGCGACTTGCAGTGCGTTTTCGGAAATGTCCGTGGCCAGTAGACCTGCATCCCAACGGCCGTACTCCAAGCCAAAGAACTCGCGTTGGAGCATCGCTAGGGTGTAGGGCTCGTGGCCCCTTGAGGCTGCCGAGCACCACACTCGCAGTTCATGTTTGACGCCGCGGCCAAGCTGCCCACGACTGATGCGTTGCGAGATCTCAGGGAGGACCTGCTCCGACAAATACTGAAAGTGTTCCGCTTCTCTCCAGAAATAGGTGTGATTCGTGGTGATTCGGTTCACGAAGGCGGTCATGTCGGCCTTCGTCGGTTTGCGCAGCTTTTTTTCGAGGAATTCCCCAAAACTGCTTAGGCCAGCCTCGACCACCAGGGGACGAATTCGCTGTTCGACCATGGTTTGCTTCCCGTCGGGAAGCCAGATCCCCAAGGTGCTATGTACATAGCTTTGAAGCTGCGTGAATTCGCTTTTTGAAAGAATGGGAACGGTCATGGTCTTAAGCCAAAGTGAGGAGAAGCGAACTCGACTCTCGCCGAAGTCGCTCCTCCTAGGGGCTCAGTACTTTCCAAAATCGCTCGAATCGAGTGAGATATGCAAGTCGGGAGCGCTTGCGATCTTCTCGCCGCCCGAGGCGCTGCGTTCGGGGCTAGGGCTTCCTTGGCGGGACATCAAACGCTCTACGTAGCCTTGCAACATGTTCATCATTTCTGGGCTGAGTCCCTCAGGGAGTCCGCTCCTTTGTGTGATTTCTCTCAGGTCGAAGCGACTGATCATAGTCTGCATCTCGGCGGTTTGCCCGCTCATCTCCTCCGCGGAGGCGGCACTTTCCTCGGCTGTTGCTGTGTTGCGCTGGGTGACTTGATTGACCTGGTCGAGACCCGAGTTAACCTGGTTGATTCCGTCAGCCTGCTCATTGCTGGCAGCGGCGATTTCGGCAACCAAATCAGTGACCTTGCCCACGTCGGTTACAATTGCACCGAGGGCTTGGGCTGTTTCTTGAGCGATATTGGTTCCGAAGGAAACCTTCTTGATGGAGCCCTCGATCATTTCGGTTGTTTCCTTTGCTGCACGAGCGCTTCGCGCCGCCAGGTTTCTCACTTCTTCGGCTACCACTGCGAAGCCCTTGCCGTGGACACCTGCTCGAGCGGCTTCGACCGCCGCGTTGAGTGCGAGTAGATTGGTTTGGAAGGCAATCTCGTCGATGACCTTGATGATCTTGGATATGTTGTTGCTTGCCTCTTCGATTTCTCTCATGGCTTGCAGCATCTCGTTCATGCGTTCGTCACCCGAGCGTGCGCCATCCCGAGCGGTAACAGCGAGTTGGTTCGCTTGGGTGGCGTTCTCCGCGTTCTGCGTCGTCTGTGCGGTGATTTGACCCATCTGAGCCGATATTTCTTCGATCGTGGCAGCCTGCTCGCTCGCTCCCTGACTGAGATCCTGGGCTGCCGCTGCAACCTGCTTGCTGCTTGTGGCAATTTGATCGGACGCGGAAGTCACCTGGCCCAGGAGGTCGTTGAGGCCATCCAAGGTCCCGTTGAGCGCATCCTTGAGTGCGGCGTGATCGCCTTCGTATGCTTCTTCTACGTAGGCGGTGAGATCGCCCCGCGCTACCAGCCCAAGCTTCTCTCGAATATTGGCGACAGGTGTCAGAATAGCATCGAGGGTCATATTGATTCCTCCGATGATGTCGGCATAAGCGCCCTCGAACTCAGTTGCGTTGGCTCGTTCCTGCAGGCGTCCCGCCCGTGCCGATTCGGCCAGGTCGGTCATGACTTGGTTGAAGCGGCGCAGAAGCCGAGCGATGCCGTTGACGTTGTCACGCATCTCGTTGAGTTCGGGGGCGAACTCTTCTTTGATTTCGACATCGATAATGCCCTGGGCGACCTGGGTGAGCGCATCCTGCACGATTTGAACTGCTCGTTTGGCGGCTTCGTCGCGCTTTTCCATTCGCACTTGCTCGGTGATGACGCTCCACGACAGTGCCGGACCGGTGTAGTTGCCCTGGTCGTCTCGAAGAGCAAATGCCTGAAGACTGAGCACTTCTGGACCGACGTGAATGCGCGCCGTATGCGGTAGGTTGGCCGGGTCTCCCAAGATCTTGCGCTGATGCGCCGGCACTTTGTGAAATATGTCCAAGTTGCTGCCAACAACCTGCGATGCCTCAACTGGAAGATGTTCTTGCAGGCGGGTCAGGAGGTCGAGCGAAGCCTTGTTTGAGTAGACGATGTTGAGATCGCTGTCGCAGAACATGGTGGGACTAGGGGAGTTGTCGACGACTCCCTGGACGAGCACCGCTGTGTGGCGGGCGTTGACTGCCTCGGTCACATCTGAGGCAATCTTGACGACCCTGGTCACTTGACCGGACGCATCGCGGAGTGGAGCGTAGGCTCCTCGAATCCAAACTCTCTTCCCGCTTTTCGCGATGCGCTCGAATTCGCCGCTGAGAGCTTCACCGCTTCGCAAGCGAACCCAATGTGCCGTGTATTGGTCTGTGCCTTTGAGTTCTGGAGGAGCGAAGAGGCTATGATGCTGTCCTCTGAGCTCTTCGCGGGTGTATCCCATGATGTTGAGGAAGTGATCATTTACATCAATAATGTCACCCTGAGCCGTAAATTCGATACGTGGCGTGGTCAGGTCGATCGCTCGTTCGACGTCGGAGCTGTGGGCGCCGCTTCCCTCCTGGACCGCGGCAGTAAAAATAACATAGGCGACGTCACCGTCGTCGTTTAGTGTGGGCTTTCCTTTGAGCAAGACATCTTGGTCGTTGACTTGAATGGTGGTCTGACTGTCTTCGTCTGACAGGATGACTTCTTTGAGGGCTGCTTGTTCGCCACCGCTGGCCAGAACAGTCCACGCCTTCTTTCCGGTTGCGAATGCTGCCGACTTGTCGAAGAGTTCGGCGGCGAAGGCGTTGTAGGCCGTGATTTTTCCGGCTGGGTTGACGGCAAAGGCTGCTACGGGGAGCTGGCCCAAGGTGCTGGCGAGTTGGTTTTCTGACATTGACATAATTCCTCTACAAATTCCCTAGTTGCTTCTTCGCGAGATTTTAGCTCTGGCTCACAGCTCCGTTGAGCAGTGCGGCTTCTCCCGAATCCAAAAGTTGACGTGCGTTGAGAATGAGTTTGACTTCATCCCCGACCTTCCCGAGTGCTTGAATACATTTGCTTTCGGCCGATTGCCCTAAAGACGGAGTCGGCTCTAGGTTTTCTTCGGGGAGATCCAAGACTTCCGAAACTGCATCGACGACGAGCCCCACCGCGGCACCCTCTACCTCGATGACGATGATGCAGGTGCGGTCGTGGTATTCCTGCTCATTGAGAGAAAATCGCGCTCGCACATCCATTACCGGAATCACTTTGCCGCGCAGGTTGATGACCCCTTTGATGAAGTGCGGAACATTCGGGACGGGGGTGATGCTCTGTAGGCCGATGATTTCGGTCACGATCTTGATCTCGAGGGCATAGGAAACACTTCCGATAGTGAAGGTGAGATACTTGGCGATCGCGGATTCTTCGTTTTCTTCTAGTACTTCGGCTTGTGCCATTGGAGCTCTCTTTCGGGTTAGGCTGCCTGCTTCTGGCTGTTGCGGACCAAGGAGTCGATGTCCAAAATGAGACTGATGTCGCCGTTGTGGAGGATCGAGCATCCACTCAGGGTGCGTATATGACGCAAGTAGTCAGGGAGCGGTTTGATCACTGTTTGCCTTTGACCGACTACCTCATCCACGAGCAGGCAGGCTTGCTGCCCTTCTGATTCGACGATGACCAAGATCCCTTCATCGATATTGCATGCGCTGTTGGCTGCGAAGATGTCGCCTAGTTTTGTGACTGGATAGTGGCGCATTCGGAGGCGCAGCATTTCCTGGCCATCTGATGTTGCCGTCAGACTCTCGCGATTTGCTTTGACGGATTCTTTGATCGACAAAAGGGGGATGGTGTAAAAGCTCTGCCCCACTCGAACGAGCATTCCTTCGATGATGGCGAGAGTCAGGGGGATGCGGAGGGTAAACGTTGTCCCTCGTCCCAAGTCGGTATCGATGTCGATGCGACCGTTCACGCGTTCGATGTTGCGCTTCACCACGTCCATTCCGACTCCGCGGCCCGAGATGTCGGTGACCTCAGCCGCGGTGGAAAACCCGGGAGCAAATATCATGTGAAGAATGTCGTCTCGGGCGTAGGTCTTTTCTGGATCAGCGATTCCTTTCTTGATCGCACTTGCGAGAACCTTTTCTGGATCTATGCCTCGCCCGTCATCCGCAATCGAAATCCACACCTCACCTCCCTGGTGATGGGCTTCCAACTTCAACTGTCCCACGCGGGGTTTGCCTGAGCCGACCCGCTGTTCGTTGTCTTCTAGGCCGTGGTCAATGCCGTTTCTAATCAAGTGGACGAGGGGATCGGCGATGGTCTCGACGACCGATTTGTCGACCTCGGTTTCTTCGCCAGCGGTGATCAAGGTGACGTCCTTCTTTTGTTTCTGAGAGACATCTCGCACGAGACGGATCATCTTTCGGAATGTTCCCTCAATCGGCACCATGCGAGCCTGCATGGTGACGTCCTGCAGCTGCCGTGTGATTCGGTTCAGATTCAGGGCGGCCTTCTGGAAGTTTTCGAACTCGAAGCCTTCTAGGTCTGGGTTATGCGTGACGGTCGTCTCGGCAATGATGAGCTCCCCCACCAGATTCATCAGCTCGTCGAGCTTTCGAGTATCAACACGGATACTACTGGCGGATCGTTCACCGCCGCCTCCTTCGTCGTCATTTGCCTTTTTGGGTTTGGAGGGACGAGGTGCTTCGTTTTCGGGATTCGCTGCGACGGTTGGTCCACTTGGGATTCCGAAGGTGGGGGGCATCTGGCTGGTGTGGTTGAGAGCGGTCAGGAGAGTGCCTTTTTCGGCGATGCGTCCCTTTCCGCCTGGTAAGCCATCAAGAGCCCTCCTCAGGACGTCGAGTACACTCAAAATGGCGGTGACTTGGGCTTGTTTGGGGGTGCTCTTTCCAGACTTCCACTCGGAGAAGGTGCTCTCCATGTTGTGGGTTAGTTCTTCCATGTCCGGAAGCCCCATGATCCCGCAGTTGCCCTTGAAGCTATGCATGGCTCGAAACGCTTCCCCGAGCATTTCCTGGGTGGCTTCGGAGCGCTCCCACGCGAGGAGCGTCAGTTCGATCGATCCGATTTGGTCTTCGCTTTCGGCGACGAACTTCTCGACCAGGTCTGGCATATTCAAAACTCCACCCATCGACGAGGGGACGCTTTGGTCCGAGAGTGGCTCAGATTCGGGTAGGGCAGGGGCTACATGGTTCTCTGCGACCTGCTGATCGGGGGAAAGCGTCCTGGGTGGTACTTCGATGCGAAAGGATTGGGGGGAGGGGGCGCTGTCGACGGGTGTGGCAACTGAGGGCATGAGACGAACGCTGAGCCGTTTTGTTTCCTCATCGAGTTGATTGGCTAGAGCAGTCGAACGATCCGCGTATTCGCCTTCTCCGCGTCCGGCACCTAGTTCGTCAAGGGCTTCTCGGAGAATGTCAATCACTGCGCACATCAGGTCGACCCTGTGGGAGGTGACCTTGAGGGTATTGTGTCGCAATGCGTCGAGCAGGTTCTCTGCGGCGTGGGCGATTCGAGTCAAGCGAGGCAGGTTGACGAAAGACGCCGTGCCCTTAATCGAGTGAAGATGCCTAAAAATTGCGTTCAGGGCGTCTCCGTTTTCGCCGTTCTCGCTCAGACCGACAACGAGAGGCTCCAGCTCGTCGAGAGCCTCGGCTGACTCGGTGATGAACTCGTCTAGAATCTCATCGTCCACGCGCGTATCCCCATTTGCGTTTGGTAGGTACGACTTGTCGACCTAGCTCATAAGTGAAGAAGAGATGAAACATCTGCGTTTTTGAAGCCATAGTCAGGCGACGTCCTTGAGTTCTCGGACGGCAACAAAGAGTGTTAGGTCGTCTCCGGCGAAGGCATGGTACTTGTTGGCCTCGGGGGCGTCGCCGAGCCCCTTGTTCGGAGGGGACAAGTCAACGGCACTGCTTTCGCTGATGTGTCGAGATAGACTGCCGGCGATTGTATTGGCCAGTTCTGCAACAACATCGCCGACTCGCTCATCACTCAGTGTGTCGTCCATGAAGACCATTTCGATTGCTTGGCGCATCGTCTGCTCTTCGGCGGCGACGATGACCTCGAATTCTTTGGGGGACCGGACGCTGATGGTGGCCCAGAAGACTTTGTCCGGGAGGCCGTCCGCTGTGTGGTCTTGAAACTCTTGAAAGAACATTTGCTCGGCCGTTTCGCACAGCACCTCGCCTAATTTTTCATCAAACATCGCTGATCATTCCTAGTTGTGCCAAAGCCGCCGCCGCGGCCGCCGGTGTGATTGGTTTCTTGATGACTAGGGCGGCGCCTAACTGCATGAGCTCTTCTTCTTCTGCGGCGTTGACCGCGCTACTGACCACGAGAGCTGGGGCGCTTACTCCGGCCTTCTTTCTCATTTGAAGGAACTCTTTGCCGCTGACGCCGGGCATGACCAGATCGATGACCATGAGTTCGACATCTGGGTCGGTCATCGAAAACACAGCGTCAGTTGCGCTTTCGTATTCCTTGATTTCATCTGCCTCCAAGCCTGCCATTTGCAAACAGCGGCGCGTGAACATGCGCGCGGTCTCAGAGTCGTCGATGATGAGAACTTTTTTCATACTTGCCTCAATTGGAGTTGTGATGCGGAGCCCAACCCAAAAGGTGTTAGAGTTTGGAGATTACCTTGCCGCCATGAGTGATTTCGACCGGAACCATTCCGTGGTCGAGGCGTACGGAGCGACTGACCGACCCCCCTACGTCTTCAGCTAGAGCTCCAATGCCGCACTTCCAGAGAGCCTTCTTCGTGGCGAGAATGTTCCGCTTTCCGATGTTCATGCTTTCGTTGCCGGGGCTGACACTGAGCACGGCGGCGCCTCCAGCGATTTTGACGATGTAGCGGCCTTTAGATTTGGTGACCTTGTTCATCTCCTCAACGAGCACGGCGACTCCGGTATCTGCGAAATAGCCCGGACGTTCTCTGGACCTGGCTAGGTCAGTCTTGGACTCGGGGAGTACGATGTGGACCATGCCGATCGTGCCAGTTGGTGAGTGCAGAGCAGTGACTGCAACGCAGGAACCCAGGCCCAAGGTCTTGATCGAATCCCCTTTGGTGCTGCTTACGGCGTATTCGCCCAAACCAATCAGTATTGTCGTCACTCGGCCACTTTTCCTCGAAGCCTAGGAACGTCAGAACGAGTCGACCCATAAGTGCTAGTTGAGATTTTGAGCAGAGTTTTCGAACCGCGCGCCGAGTTCGACTGAAATCCGTAGGGTTGGCTTATGTGCAGATGCAAAGAGCCGTTGTTTGCGAAAGGACAGCGCGATGGCGCGTGCGGCATGTCTCGAAGGCTATCAAGAGCAGCGCTGTTGTTTTTTTGTGTTCGCTTTGTGAAGAGGGGGCGAGGTGGGATGGCTTTAGTTCTTGTAGTGGATGACGAGAAGGCGACTCGAAAGACCATTGGAGGGATTTTGAGTCGAGATGGACATCAAGTGGTGCTTGCTTCCGATGGGCTACGCGCGCTTCATCTTCTTGAAGACAATCCTCAGATCGAGCTCATGATCACTGATGTGATCATGCCGGGGTTGGATGGCCGGGAGCTCGTGGCGAAAGTGCGAGAAAACCCCAAGACAGCCAGTTTGCCAACCTTGATCATGAGTGCCACGGTCAAGGTGAGCGAGATTCGGGCGCTGCTAGAGGCTGGGGCGGGGCGCTTTCTGGCTAAACCGGTGGCACCCGCTCGTCTGCTGGAGGAAGTCGACTCGAGCCTGGTTCATTCTCGACGCCCCGCCGAACTGGCGGCGGCCAGCGACGGCTGAAACGACTTACTGCCGAAGTAGCGAGTCATGACGATGGATGGCGAGGAGTTCATACTCGACCCTGATCTAGTTGAGGTCGTTCTCGCGGAGGCTCAAGAAAACCTGGAAGCTGTCATCGCCATACTGAGCGGGAACGAGCGGACAGTCGAAATGGTCGACGCTCTCTTTCGTTGCTTTCATTCGATCAAGGGTAACTGCGCGATGGCCCAGCGAACGGACCTTTCGTCCACCGCTCATCGCATGGAGACCGAGCTCGACATCGTGCGTAAGGCCGGACGACCGCTGACCACCGACGAGGCGGGGCTCTTTCTAGAGCTCTCCGATTTGCTCGTATTGCTCTTGTCCGATGGGGATCCATCGGTGATGGCCCCCATCGACCGCTGTCTTGAGGCGCTCGACAAGGGCCGCGCAGCGTACATCGAGGCCCCCGTTTCGTCCGCCTTGTTTTCTGGACAGGATTCGGAGGACGGGTTTTCTGATGAAGCCAAGCGTTCTCGACAACAAGAGCAGAACAAAAAAACATCCCGACTTAAGGTCGATGCGGAAATGCTCGTTGCGACCATGAAGGTCGCGGGTGAGTTGTTTCAGCTCGACGAACGGCTGAAACACATCGCAACTCAGTCTGGAGTCCGCGGTGAGTTTTCTGCGGAGGAAGCGGAGCTGCGCGATGGGCTCCATCAAGTCTCAAGAGAATTCGATGGGGCGATCGAGAAGCTCTACGAGTTGTTACTCGATATTCAACGTTTGCCCGTCTCGCAGGTCGCCTCTCCTTTGGAGCGCGTCGTGCGTGACATCAAGAGAAAGACTGGAAAAGAGTTGGAGTTCCATGTTGTCGGTCGTGACTTGCGCATTGACAAGCGAGTGCTCCAGGTGCTGCGAGATCCTCTCATGCACATGGTGCGTAACTCTGCCGATCACGGGGTCGAGATGCCAGGGGAGCGCAGAGCTCAAGGTAAGACCCTTCATGGCACAATCACCCTAGAGGTAGAAGAGCTCGATGACGTGGTTGCTGTGACCATCTCGGATGATGGGGCAGGTATCAACCTTGAGCGTGTGAAGGAAAAAGCAATTGAACAAGGACTCATTGAGCGCGCGGAGGTGGACACTCTAAGCGTGAGCGAAGTATGCGCGTTTATCTTTCATCCCGGGTTCTCTACGGCTGCTCAGGTGAGCGATCTTTCTGGGCGCGGAGTGGGGATGGACGTTGTTCTTCAGCAGATTCGAGGTGCTGGAGGTCTGATCACGACCTACACCGAACCAGGAAAGGGTACCCGCTTTCGCATCGAAGTGCCGAAGGCGGGTTCTCCAGTTACTGATGGTTTGGCGGTGCGCACGGGTGAGACCGTACATTTGATACCTTTGAAGAACGTCGTCACCTTCGTGGGGCGAAGGGAAATGCGGGTCTGGCGCCAGCCAGACAACCAGGTGCTGGCGAAGGTGGGGTCGGAGATTTATCCCGTTTTGCGGGTGCCAGGGGAACCGGAGGCCGAGTGTTTGAGGAGCGCGCGCACGATTGGCGTGCTTCTTCAGGATCGGAAAGGCAATCGCTCGGTCGTGCCGGTCGACAACGTATTGGGACGCAGGAAGGCTCTAGTGCAAAAAATCGACAAGCTATCGAGCGACGAGTTTGAGCGCTCGGAGGTGTGCATCTTGGGCGACGGGACCATGGCATTTTCTCTCCATGTCGATCATATTTCCATGGATCCGTCTCTCGTCTGGCGGAGCGAGAGTGACGAGAGTCTGGGTCAGGGACTCGAGGGCGAAGAAACCGCGGTAGCGAGTTGAGGGGAAGATGGTAGATCCTGAAAACGACAATCGAAGTCTGCAAACTCAGGCCGGCACCGAGGCGGACTTTCCCTCCGCCGAGGCGGCGGTCGAGAGCTGCATCACACTTGAGCGGACCCCGCTTCTTTTTAACCTTCTTGCAGGCGAAAGCGGCGAAGAACTACGGGAGGAGCTTCACGAGCTGGTACGCGTTTTTGTTCCAATTCGGGCGCCGCGCGAAAAAGTGAGAGTGGTCGCCAAGCTGATTCGGGATGTTCATGGGACGTCCTTGGAAGACTCCGTGATCGTTCGAGATATTTCGACCAGCGGTGCTCAAATCATGATTGCCGCCCAGGCCGGACTTCTTGCGCAAGATCTAACGAGTATGACGTTGCGACTCAGACCGCCGGGCCAAGTGGACTTTGATGTCGAAGCTCACTTGGCGCGAGTGATTCGCGCCGACGAAAAATACATTGTGGTCGGGGTTCGCTTTGAGAAGATGCCTCGCGGCCTTGCAGAGGTTATCCACCAAATTACTCACGTTCACAGTCCACGTGCCTCACAACTCGCGATGGAGCGTCTATCTAGACTGCCGGCGACTACCCGTGCCGTTGTTGAAGACGTGGTGAAACCCAAAGTCGCCCTGGGACCGCGATTGAAGTAGCCGCTCATTGCGGGGGGGGGGGGGCCTTTCTACTGAGAAGTTTGATGGAGATAAAAGTTGCGCACCTGAACCCTAACTACGGCAGAGGAGCCGTCAGTTTGGATTTCTCGGCTTACGAGTCGGTCGAGCCGGACGAGGTTCTTCGTTGTTTGCTCGAGGTGTTCCGCTCACCGGGGTTCAACCCTCCGCGGCTGCCGGCTTCTGCGATCCAGTTGCTCGACATCACTCGTCAGCCCGACGTGACCGTTTCTGCTGTCACGGCGTTGCTTGAGCAGGACCAACTCTTGGCGGCTGAGGTGCTCAAACTGGCCCAGTCGGCGCTCTACAATCCATCGAACCAACCGGTCCGGACCTTGGGTGAGGCGGTGACGCGCTTGGGTCTCCGGCGGACCTCCGATTTGTTTTTTCAGGTTTCCATGCGGATGCGTGTATTTCGTGTCAAGGGTTACCAATCGATGATGGATCTGCTCCGCGGCCATAGTGTCGTTGTAGCTCACCTTTCTCGCCACATTGGCCGCCTGACGGCGCTCTTTGACGAGCATTTGTTCCTATGTGGACTGCTCCACGACGCGGGAATCGCCGCGGCGCTCATTGCGCTTTCGGATTCGGCACCCAAGGGAACCCAACCTCCCGCCTTTTCGCAGATCTGGATGCCCGTCGCGCAAGCTCATGCCGAGGCCGGAAAGGCCCTTGCAGAAGTGTGGAAGCTACCGAGCGAAGTGGCCCTCGTGATGGAAAATCACCATTCCTTTGTTCTCGGGGGGTATCCTCATCCGAGCTCGGCGGTGGTGGCCCTAGCGGACGCGGCCGCTGAGGAGGCCGAGTGTGGGTTCTTTGATGAAGCGTCCCTAGAACACGTGGATCGCGCCCTTTCGGCCCTGGGGCTATCTCGGGATGACTTTCCCAAGTTGGTCAAAAAGGCGCAAGAACTAGCTGCGCAGTTGCTCTAGCTTCCGCCGCCTAAAACCTGATATAGCCGTCCCCGTCATGAGCCGTATCTACCGTACCCTTCCTCCTCAAGGCACAAAACTTGGCATCGCGTTTTCCGGAGGTCTGGACACTCGTTGCGCAGTGGCCTGGCTTTCGCGTCAGGGCCTTGAAGTTCACTGTTATACCGCCGACTTGGCGCAGCCTGACGAGAAGGATCCGAACGAAATCCCCCCCGTGGCCATGACTCATGGTGCAGCTGGAGCCAGATTGGTTGACTGCAGAGAATCGATGGCTCGCGAGGGCGTCGTGGCGATCCAGTGTGGTGCCTTTCATCTGCAGAGCGGCGGCAGGAAGTACTACAACACCACGCCGCTCGGACGAGCCGTGACGACGACGGCCATTATCCGAGCGATGATGGAAGACGACGTTCATGTCTTCGGTGACGGGAGCACCCACAAGGGCAACGACATCCAGCGCTTTTATCGCTACGGGATTCTCACCAACCCCCAGCTTAAGATCTACAAGCCGTGGCTGGATCAGAAATTCGTGGATGCTTTTGGCGGCCGTCACGAGATGAGCGAGTACATCGAGTCGTTGGGCTTGCCCTATACGATGAGCAAAGAAAAGGCCTACAGCACCGATGCGAACGTCTTGGGTGCTACCCACGAAGCCAAGGATCTTGAGTTCCTCAAGAACGGCATGAAGATCGTGGAGCCGATCATGGGCGTTAAGCCCTGGGACCCAGCGGTCGAAATCCCGAGCGAAGAAGTCATTATCGAGTTCGAGCGGGGTGTTCCCGTGGCGATCAATGGTACTCGCTACAACTCGATGATCGACATCATGCTCGAAGCGAATCGAGTGGGTGGGGCGCACGGTTTGGGCATGAGCGACCAGATCGAAAATCGCGTGATCGACGCCAAGAGTCGCGGCATTTACGAAGCACCTGGTATGGCTTTGCTTCACATCGTCTACGAGCGACTACTTTCGGCGATCCACAACGAAAATACGCTCGATCAGTACTTCAATCTGGGGCGTCGTCTTGGTCGCCTCTTGTACGAAGGCCGCTGGTTCGATCCCGAGTGCATGATGCTCAAGGATGGGCTCACTCGTTGGATCGCGCCCTCAGTGACTGGTTCGGTTACTTTGGAACTTCGGCGCGGTGACGACTACACCATCTTGGATACGAAGGCCGAGTACATGTCCTACGATGCTCACAAGCTCAGCATGGAGAAGGTGGAAGATGCTCCCTTCTCTCCCGAGGACCGGATCGGCGCTCTCGAGATGCTCAATCTCAACGTAACCGACAATCGCTCCTTCCTTGTGCATCACGTCAACTCCGTGTCGCGTTTGAGCGGAGGCAAGCCGGACGTCGCGGGAGTGCTCGGACCCAGCTTGACGGGTTTGATCGGCGACGACGAATCGTGATCGAGCGCTTTTCGCGCGCTTTTTCTCTGTGGGTGAGCGCGGCTTCCGTGCTCGCCCTCTTTCATCCGCCGCTCTTCTCTTGGTTCATTACGGGACGGATCCCGCTTGGGAGTACAAGGGCGCTTGTGATCGAAGGCGGTTTGGTTACGCCGGGCCTTCAGTTCATCATGCTGGCGATGGGGCTGACCCTGCGGGGGGAGGAGCTCCGCCTGGTGCTCGCTCGAAAGGCTGAGGTGCTCCTAGGAGTTGTTCTGCAGTTTAGTGTCATGCCGTTGTTGGGCTTTTCGGTGGCTCAACTATTTTCTCTCCCTCAAGAGCTCGCCGCCGGACTGATCTTGGTCTGCTGCTGCCCGGGCGGGACGGCTTCCAATGTGATCGCTTTCTTGGCCAAGGCGGACTTGGCGCTGTCCGTAGCGATGACGACGGTATCCACCTTACTTGCCGCCGTTTGCACTCCGTGGTTGACGAGCGTGCTTCTGCAGCGGTCGGTCGAGATGGACGTGCTTGGTCTTTATGTGACGACGGCTCAAGTTGTACTTTTGCCTGTCGTTTTGGGGATCGTCTTGCGTCGCTTCGGGGGCGCTTACATCGAAACAGTTCTTGTTCTGCTTCCGGCCCTGGCGGTGGTATCCATCGTCTTGATTGTTGCCGGAATCATCGCGGTCCAACGCGATAAAATCTTACAAAGTGGGTTTCTTGTCCTTGTGGCTGTGACGACTGTCCATGGAGCCGCCTTCGCCCTTGGGTACTTCTTGAGCCGCTTGCGGGGGTCAACTCCTTCTGTGGCCCGTACGATCTCCATTGAAGTCGGTATGCAGAACTCGGGGCTGGGGGTGGTCCTGGCGCGGGCTTCTTTTGCGAATCCGCTCGTAGCTGTGGCTCCAGCAATCAGCGCCGTCGTTCATTGCCTCTATGGCAGCGCATTGGCCGCTTTCTGGGGGCGAGCTTCGGGGCAGGTTAGGGCGAAGCGCGAGGAGGAGCACGCTTTACCCTGAACGGGAAATTCTCGTCCTAGTGCCCGACTGTTTCACTTTGCTCTCGAATCGGCCTCCGCCGCGCGTGGCTACTCGATTTTGGGGGTACCACGTAACAGGGGCTCTTTCGTGCTCCTGTTTATCAAGCCGGAGGAATCAGTGGTTCGACAGAATGGTGATCTGCGCTTTCCCTCGAGTGGACAGCAGTGGCGATTGAAGGTGATGTCCCTGGTCATTCTGACCTTGGGGAGCGCCTGTGCGGGGCGAGACGACGAGCTGACGTACGAGGGGGGAGGCGACGACGACCAGGGAGGTACGGGCGCTCAGACCGGAGCCGCGGGCACAGGAGGGTCCGAGATAGGAGCTACGGGTGCAGGAGGGTCGGGCACTGAGGGCGTAGCGATGAACTCGGCGGGAGGTGCGAGTTCATCGGGGGGCGCTGTCGCTTCGGGGAGCGGGGGTGACGCTGACGGACCTGTGAGTGGGGCGGGAGGTGTCTGGGCCGCGGGAGGGGCCGAGCAGAGCGGTTCCGGAGGCGGACCTGTCGTGCGTCCTGGGGATCCTGCCATGGGCTCTCATGACGGTGATGGCACCGGTTGCGCCGAAGATCAGATTCTTGACGCCTGCGGGATTTGCGAAGGAGACGGTAGTAGTTGTGATTGTTATGAGGGCGAAGTCTGCGCGCAGATCGTCCTGCAGCACAACGAAGTGCGTCGCGAGCTCAACCTGGGGCTCTTCTCAAACCAGCCTGTCCCGGACCCCCCACTGAAGATGGTGGGCTGGGACCCATTGATCGCCCAAAAGGCGCAAGAGTACGCCGACGGCATGGATGATTGGTCCGACGGCCACAGCTCGCAGCAGTTTCGAACCTATCAAAGTACTCATCACGATGGTTACCATGGAGAGAACCTAGCCGTGGGCGGAGGCGCATACGGCGATCCTCGTTCTTTCGTCTATGAGGGATGGTGCCTGTCCGAAGCACAGGGCTGTACCCTGAAAGAATGCGGAGGGCATTATACTCAGGTGGCCTGGCGAGAATCGATCTGGATCGGATGTGGTCAAAAGGAGGACTTGCCTTTTGAGGTGGACGGAAAGATCTACACCGGCCTCTTAACGGTCTGCCAGTATGGACCGGGAGGAAACAACGGGTCAGACCCCTACTGAGCTTCGATTGTGCTCAGGCTAGAATAGCAACTTCCATCATATCAGGCACTTATGTGCGTTTGACAGCCCGGGGGCCGAGCGCTACGTAATTCCCATCAACTCGTACCTGCACGTAAGAGTCAGGAATTTCCGGGAGCGCCCTTTGACCGATTCAACTCATCGCCGACTAGCTATCGTACAAGGTGCGAACTTGTCGCCGTCTTCACAGGACGCGGGCAAGGTCGGCGACGAGGGTGAGTTGCTTCAAGTGGGTGACTTGGCGAAGCGAACGAAGAAGACGGTGCGCGCGATCCATCTTTATGAGGATTTGAACCTCCTGCGCCCCGTGGAGCGCTCGCGCGGCCGATTTCGGCTGTACAATCACGAGTCAATCGAACGCGTGCGTTGGATTTCCAAGATGCAGGCGGTGGGATTTTCCTTGCCCGAGCTCCGAGAGCTTCTTGAGCAGCAGGAATCCACCGCTACGGCCAAAGAAGCTGCTCTCGTGTTGCGCGGCGCCTACGTGGAAAAACTCAGTGCGGTTCAAGAAAAACTCGCCGAACTCCACAGACTAGAGCAAGAGCTTCTGTCGAGTTTGACCTATCTCGATGCTTGCCAGTCCGCTTGCAATGACGAAGCGCATCGGAACGACTGCCCTGCCTGCGCCCGCCATGTCGATCAACCGGCTCCACCGGCTTTGGTTACCGGTGCCCATGTTCGTTAGTCGCAGCTTTTCTCTTTGCTTTCCAACCTATCCCTCTTCCCCCATCGAAATCACATGACACTGTCTCTTCCCATTTACATGGACAACCACGCCACCACACCGATGGATCCTCGGGTGTTGGAAGCAATGGTGCCTTTTTTCACCAAAACCTTCGGCAATGCTGCGAGCCGAACTCACCGTTTTGGTTGGGAGGCAGAAGCGGTAGTCGATGACGCGAGGGACACGCTAGCCCAACTAATAGGCGCCGAATCAGGCAAAGAAATCGTCTTTACCTCCGGCGCAACCGAAAGCGACAATCTCGCGATCAAGGGCGTAGCCGAGTACTACAAGTCCAAGGGAAACCATATCATCACCACGGTGATCGAGCACAAAGCAGTGCTCGACTCGTGTAAGCGTCTCGAGAAGGAAGGTTTTGATGTCACCTATCTTCCTGTAGACCAAACGGGGCGCGTCGATCCCGAGCAGGTCCGTGCCGCGATCACAGATAAGACCATTTTGGTTTCTGTCATGCTCGCCAACAACGAAGTTGGGACGATCCAGCCTATTGCTGAAATCGGTGCGATTACGCGTGAGAAGGGCGTGCTCCTTCATTGTGATGCTGTTCAAGGGATCGGGAAGACCGAGTTCGATGTAGCCAAGATGAACGTCGATTTGGCGTCGCTTACTGCTCATAAGATCTACGGCCCCAAGGGCTGCGGCGCTCTGTATATTCGCCGAAAGAGGCCGCGTGTTCGTCTTGTTGCTCAGATGGATGGTGGTGGTCACGAACGTGGCAATCGTTCGGGGACTTTGAATGTTCCAGGCATCGTCGGATTCGCGAAAGCCGCGCAGATCCTGATGCAAGAAGGCGCCGCCGAAAAGGCGAAGATCTTGGCGCTTCGAGAGCGGCTTCACCAGAAGATCAATGCCCAGCTTGGCGAGGTGGTGCTCAATGGTCATCCCGAACATCGTCTGTGCGGCAATCTCAATCTTTCTTTTTCGTTCGTTGAGGGCGAAGGACTGATGATGGCCATCAAGGACGTCGCCGTCTCGAGCGGCTCAGCGTGCACCAGCGCCAGCCTGGAACCCAGCTACGTTCTGCGGGCGATGGGGCTCGACGAAGAATTGGCCCATTCTTCGATACGCTTCGGAATCGGTCGATTCAACACCGAAGAAGAAGTGGACTACGTTGCCCAACTCATGATCGACAAAGTGAGTCGCCTGCGTGAGATGTCGCCCCTCTATGAGATGCACCAGCAAGGCATCGACCTCAAGTCGATCCAGTGGGCCGCTCACTGAACTCCACCTCCTTTACTTCTCCCCCAATATTTTTGTTCATCATCGAAGGAATCTCGCCATGGCCTACAGTGATAAAGTCATCGACCACTACGAAAACCCTCGCAACGTTGGGTCTCTCGACAACGAAGACCCTACCGTAGGGACCGGTCTCGTCGGGGCCCCTGCTTGCGGCGATGTCATGCGCCTGCAGATCAAAGTGAGCGATGAGGGTGTCATCGAAGACGCACGGTTTAAGACCTTTGGCTGTGGGAGCGCGATTGCTTCGTCATCATTGGCGACCGAATGGATCAAGGGCAAGAAGCTGGAAGAAGCCGAATCCCTGTCCAACTCCCAAATCGCTGAAGAGCTGACACTGCCTCCGGTTAAAATCCATTGTTCGGTTTTGGCAGAAGATGCGATCAAGAGCGCCATCGAGGACTTTCGTCAGAAGCAAAAGGCCAAACAAGCTTTGAGTGAGGACAAGTGATGCTTCAAGCTCAATCTAGCGTTGATCCTGGTTCGAAGAGTGCGGGCAGCAGTCCGACTTCACCGCCAGGAGATGCTTGGGCTCAAGCGCTGTCGCGTGCGCCCAAGAAGGGGCTTTCGATTACTTCTGGAGCAGCGGCCTTTGCGACGCAAAAGCTCGAGAAAAGAGGAACGCCTCAGGCGGCGATTCGTCTCGGAATCAAAGGTGGAGGGTGCTCGGGTTTTAGCTACGTGATTCAGTTCGAGGATGGTGAGCCTCGCGCACGTGACTATGCCTACGAGGTGGACGGAGTGCGTTTTGTGGTGGACAAGAAGAGTCTCGTTTACCTGGCGGGTAGCGTCTTTGATTACGAGAAAACATTGATGTTTCAGGGCTTCAAGTTCAAAAACCCCAACGAGGCGGCGAGCTGCGGTTGCGGTCATTCGTTCACGGTCAAGTAGGGGTGGTCCCTGTGAATCCGTTTTCGACTCTTGGGCTGCCCGCCCAGTTTTCTCTGAGTAAAAAACAAATCACCGGCCAAAAGGTGGAGCTCAGCAAGGCCCTCCATCCTGATCGCTATGTGGGTCGCCCTGCGGGTGAACGTCGAGCTGCCTTGGGGCGAGCTCTTGAGGTCAATGATGCGGCGAGGCGGCTTTCTAACCCAGTTTCGCGCGCCGAGGCCCTGCTCGAAGTCCTCGGGGTGAGCGTTTCCGAGGAAGGGGCTCCGCAGCCGCCCGGGATGTTCTTGATGGAGATCATGGAACTGAGGCAGAGTCTGCGTGAAGCAGGTCATGCATCCGATCAGCAGCGCATCGAGAGTTTGATCGAGCAGGTACGAAAGAAGCAGTCGACGACTCTAAAAGAACTCGAAGAGGCCTTTGAACAAGTCTCTTCTCCGGAGCAAGTCGTGGAGGCATGGCAGAACCAGGTGCTGGCATTGGTTGGGGGGCTTCGTTATTTTCAGCGTTTTTTTGATGAGGCTGAGGCCTATCTCGACGAGATCTCCTGAGCTCTGTGAGGTGTTATTGTGCTCTTAGATATTTTTGATCCGCTCGCGCCTCCCCAGGCGATTGGTATCGACCTTGGAACAACCCATTCCATCGTGGCGACGTTGAAGGACGAACGTCCCAGCGCTTTGGTGACCTGTGATGGGACGGGGTTGCTACCCAGCGTCGTTCACTACGGAAGCCACGGCGTTGTTCTTGTGGGGGAGACGGCGAAGAGCCATCTCACGTCTCATCCTGGGCGCACCATCGCCAGTGTGAAGCGCTATATGGGGCGAGGTTACGAAGACCACGCCGGCGAGCGTCTGAGCGCGGTCAAGCTGGCGGCCCCTCAAGAGGAGGGGGACAAGAAGACAGTGCGCTTCGATTTGGGTGATCGGACGGTCACCCCCGTCGAGGTCAGCGCGGAGATTCTCAAGAGCCTCAAGAAGAGCGCGATTGACCAACTGACCAATGTGGGCGGAGCTGTCATTACTGTTCCTGCCTACTTCGACGAAGCTCAGCGTCAGGCGACCAAAGACGCGGGGCGTCTTGCGGGGCTTGAGGTTCTTCGGCTCTTGAACGAGCCCACTGCCGCGGCCTTGGCCTACGGGTTGGACCGACAAGCTGGAGGGGTATTTGCCGTCTATGATCTGGGCGGGGGCACCTTCGACATCACGGTGCTCGAGCTCGCCGACGGAGTATTTCAAGTCAAGAGTACCGGGGGCGATAGCGCCTTGGGTGGAGACGACGTGGATCGGCTCATTGCCGAAAAAATGCTGAGCGTGATGGGTTTCTCGCCCGAAGACGAAGTTTCGCCCGAGGTCGTTTCGGTGGCTCTGGGGGCAGCGCGTCAGCTCAAGCACGGGCTGAGTGAGGCAGAGCGCGTCGAAGTCACCCTGCCCGCGCGAGGAGGCAGTCAGACCTCCTTCGCGCTCGATCGCGCCGAGTTGGCCGAGTTAGCGCTTCCGCTATTGAAGAAGACCGAGCGGGCCTGCCGTCGCGCTTTGCGCGACGCAGAGGTGAGCCTCGACGAAATTGAAGGGGTCATTTTGGTCGGTGGTTCCACTCGCATGCCGGCTGTGCGGGAGTATGTTGAGAAGATCTTCGGGCGCCCTCCGCTCACCGATCTAGATCCGGATCTAGTGGTTGCCTATGGGGCAGCGATTTCGGCAGCGGCATTGAGTGGTCAAGGCGACGATGTCCTGTTGCTCGACGTTCTGCCTCTCTCTTTGGGGGTCGAGACGATGGGGGGCGGTGTCGACAAGATCTTACCGCGCAACACTTCCATTCCCGCAGGTGCTCGGTCGACTTTCACCACCTACGCTGACCATCAAACCGGATTCGAAGTCCACGTGGTGCAAGGCGAAAGAGAACTCGCCCAGGATTGTCGATCATTGGCTCGCTTCAAGATCACGGGGATCCCGCCCATGCCCGCGGGAATGGCTCGTCTCGATATCGAGTTTTCTGTCGATGAAAACAACCTGCTTCATGTTTCCGCGCGGGAAACCACCACAGGAATTGAGCAGTCGATCGACGTGACGCCTTCTTACGGAATCACCGACGAGGAAATCGAAGATATGCTCATTGATGCCCTCGACCACGGCGAAGAAGATCTTGAAAAGAGACGTTTGGCAGATGCTCGGGTCGAGGCAAAACGGGTGCTTTTTGCGACGAACAAGTCCCTGGCACAAGACGATGATCTTCTGGAGCCGGCCGAACGTGAGCAAATTGTTGGGGCAATCAACGAACTTGAGCGTGTTTTGTCACGATGCGAGCAAGAGACTTCAGTCAAGCCGGCCGCGGTGACTACCCGTATTGAAGCCTTGGACGAAGCGACGAAAGCCTGGGCGGGCCGAAGGATGAACCGCGCGATCACCCAGGCCTTAGGCGGGCAAGAGCTGGAAGCGGTTGCGAGTACCGTAAAAGAAGCACGAGGCGTTGACGCACATGTCGAGGAACACGAAAAGAATCGTGCCTCGAGGAGTTCTTGAGATATGGCGAAAGTATTGTTTGTGGATCAGGGACTCGAAGTGGATGTTCCTCGCGGAAAGAGCATCTTGGATGCTTCTCGTCTGGCGGGCGCCCCTGAAGGCGATGCCTGCGGGGGCGTTTGCGCTTGTTCAACCTGCCATGTGTATGTGGAAAAGGGCGGCGAGCTTCTCGCGGAAGCGGAAGAGGATGAAGAAGACATTCTCGACAAAGCCTTCGACGTTCGTATGGAGTCGAGACTCGGCTGTCAGGCCAAGATTGTGGGCGATGGCGACATACATGTGCGGATCAGTAAGGAAAGTATCGAGGCTTACTTCAACGAGCATCCCGAAAAGAAGCCCTGAGCGGATTCGCCCCCTAGCTCCACCCTGATTCGGCTTAACGCAGCTGAGTCATTGGACGTAACTGCGAGGCACGGGTGGTCCAGACCATGGAGCACCGTTGTCTTGGATGTCTGGATGGCTATGGGCAAGGTCGAATACGGAATCAGTGTCATCGAGCCGTCCGAGCGGAGCTCTGCGGGCGTTCTCTTTCGCCGAGGGGGTCGAGTGGCGCTTCTGGCTTGGGGGCTCGGGAGCTGTCTCGGGGTGCCCGTCGCTTTTGGACAGCAATTAGCCGACGAGCCCAGTGAGCTCGTGGCGCCCTCATCCCCGCCGCCAGGGGATGAGCCCAGCAGTGAGCTTACTGCGCCGACACCGGCGCCTCCGCTGACACCGAGCGATGATGACTCAAGTCCCGATGAGGAGTTGGGTCACAGCCCACAGTCTGCCGCCGCGACGAATCGAAAGTCGGCGGACACCGCTCCATCCTTTCGTGTTCATACCCTGCTGCTCGGGGCGAAGGCACTCCGTCCCTACCAGAGTCGGGAGTTTGGTTTTGGAGGCGCTGCGCTCGGGGCCGTCGGCTGGGGGCCCTCCCCGGTCTGGAGTGTGCAGGTGGAGCTCGGTTTCGTTGCGCTGGGCAGTTCAAAGAAGGATGCTCCCGAGGGCCTCGCCGAGCTGGGAGGAGCGACTGGGGGGCATCTGGCGACTGGACTTCGGATCAACCCTTTTTCGACCTCAAGCCTTAAGAAAAGCCTGGGTGGACTTTGGTTGAGCGGAGCTGCGGGGGCTTCGGTGACCGGAGGGTCGGTGGCACCCGTGTTGGACGCTCTGCTTGGATACGACTTTAAGATCTCGCGACAGCTCAGCTTGGGACCAGCCCTGGGCTACCTGCTCGTTTTGCAGACGGACAAGGACGGGCCGAGGCCAGAGAACGCTCACATCGGTCTTTTTGGCCTGAACGGAAGCTTCGACTTTGCCTCTGCATCGGCGAGACCCAAGGACCGGGACAACGACGGAATCTTGGACAAAAACGACGCCTGCCCTGAGCAGCCAGAGGATCGGGATGGTTTTGAGGACGAAGATGGGTGCCCCGAACTCGACAACGATCAGGACCGAATTCCCGACTTGAAAGACCGCTGCCCGCTTGAACCCGAAGACCGAGACGGTTTCGAAGACGGAGACGGGTGTGCGGATGACGACAATGATGCGGACAAGATCTTGGACGTCGACGACGAGTGTCCACTAGAGCCGGAAGATCACGACGACTTTCTGGATGAAGACGGGTGTCCCGACCTCGACAACGATGGGGACAAGATCCCCGACCTCAAAGATCTTTGCCCCAACGAACCCGAAATCGTCAACGGCATCGCGGACAATGACGGCTGCCCGGATTCGGAGTCGGTACGCGTGGTTGGCGACAAGATCGAACTCGACCAAAAAATCCACTTTTGGACGAACAGTCATGTGATCCGGGGCATGAGCTATCCCGTTCTCGACAAACTGGCGCGTTTCCTCAAAGAGCATACCGAGTACGTGAAGATTGATATCGAGGGTCACGCCGATCAGCGCGGGGACGAAGAGTTCAACGTGGATCTCAGTCGTCGGCGAGCCCAATCGATTCGAGAGTTCTTAGCCAAACGTGGAATCGAGGAAGCGCGCTTGGCTTCGGAGGGTTTCGGCTCGAGTCGACCGCTCGTAGACGCCAACAATGAGGGGGCCTGGTTCATGAACAGGCGTGTCGAGTTCGTCGTCACTCGCAACCGGAAGGTTAAAGTGATCACAGGAGTACCAGGACAAGGTGACACTGGTCCGGCCTTCGGTCGTGACAAGAAAGAGCCGCTCGACGATGCGGAGGAGGAGGAGCAATGAAGCTCGGTAAGGCTATCTTCCTGACCGCTCTCGGTTTGGCTCTTTTGCCCATGGCTTGCAAAAGCGACGGGTTGATTGGTGGCGATTGCGCGGACGGTTTTGCTTATTGTGACGGCGTTTGTATTTCGATCACCGATGATGAGATGAACTGCGGTGGCTGTGATATCGCTTGCCGCCGTCGATTGGCTTGCATCGACGCTTTGTGTGGCGGACCGGACGGAGACGTCACGGTTGACGATCTCGTCGGTGGAAACGGCGGTGAAGGCGGAAGCGGTGACGGAGACGGGACCGGCGGCATCAACGTAGGCGCGGGCGGACCGGGTGGGCGGGACGGTACAGGCGCCAGCGATGCCAGCGGAGGAAGGAGTTCGGGAACGGGAAGTTCGCAAGGGGGCGGGGGGGCGCCTTGTCTTGCGCCTTTGGATAGCCCCAAGACCTGCGGTTCCTGCGATGTTTCTTGCCCCGCGGATGCTCCCAACTGCACGCCGACCGACGACGGCGGCTATGAGTGTACTCCCAACTGTACGACGGAGCCTTTCATTACCGAATGTTCAGGAAAATGCGTCGACGTTGAAACCGACCCACGGCATTGTGGAACCTGTGGGGTCGCATGCGCATCTGGGATTTGTCTCGACAGCGAGTGCATAGGTGCGGCCAGCGGTCACCAAATTGCAATCTGCGCTAGTTACGAGCGCAACACAGCGGGGCAAAACACCCTCTTGTCCAATGCGGTATTCATCGGAGCTTCTGATCCTGTGCGTATTCTCGGTTTTGTACGTGATACCGAAAGAGCCTCTGAAGTCGGGACCGACTACGCGCTCAATCAGGCGGCTCGCATTGCAGGGCGTGAGTACAATATTACGAAGGTGACAGCGTTGAACTCGGTGAACAATCAGCTCACGCGCTCGGACTTCGATGTGTTCTTGGTCTATGATCAGCAGGAAGCGCCAGCAGGCCGATTGGGTGAGCTCGGATCGAGCTGGGCCGACCCGATTTTGGACTTCAGCCGTACTGGTGGAGTAGTGGTGCTGCTCACTGGAGGTGGCGGAACAGGCGAAATGGGCGATTTTATCGAGAACGCCGGCATTTTCAATGTTGATGGCATAAGCAATCACGATGGGGAGCGCTTGTATGTGAAATCTCCCGGGGACGCTGTGGGGATCAATGTGATCAGTCCATTCTTAGCGACATCAACGAGCTGTCTGTTCGACACCAAGGATGAATCGACGGGAGATCTGGTTCATGTCGTGACTGGACCTGAACCTCAGGAGGAGCCTGCGGTTGTTCACCGCATCGTTCTTCCCTAGTGCTACGACCCTTCCCGAAAACCGAGCCGTCTCACAACGCTGACAGACCAAGAAGCGCTCGAATCTAAACGGTCGCAGCGCTAGGGCGATTCGAGTCGATACAAGCCCAGCTCGCCAGCCGCCGAGACCAGGCGAACCGCAGGGGGCGCTTGTACAAGAGGTGCAACAAGCAGGCCTTCCGGGTGACGTTTCATCCAATCAAGGATCTTAGGGGCCTTTTGGGGCGAGCGGGGGTCGTGCCGATTGAGAATCGTAAATCGCCCGGGGTCGCCGGCCGCCGCCATGATGGCGAAATAGCCGTAGTCCGGGGTGAGTAGTGCTACAGGGTGCCCTAGGGCTGTTTGCGTCCCCAACGCCTGGCCGATTTTCAGTTCGGCAGTGCGGAAGCGTGATTCACCAACGAGTTGCTCAAGGCGCGGCGAAAGAGTTGTGTGGCCGAAGGCGAGCAGAGGCACGGCCAAGGGGAGCCAGGTCCACGTTCGTGACGAGTGTGCTCGGTGGCCGAGGAGATGGACAGCGCAAAAGAGAAGGATCATCCAGGATGCCAACAAAGCTCGCTCTGGGTGATGGGTCGGAGCTCCTCCACGGGAAGCGCCCCACAAAAGCACGACAAGTTGAGCTGCTACCAGCGACAGCGGTCGCAAGAGCAAGAAAACCTGATTCTTGGGGCGAAGTCCGTGACGGGACTGCTTTGGGCTCATCAGGTAGATCAGGGCGCTGGCTGCTAAAACGAGACAGGGCAAAGGTTCTACCGAAATAAGCGCGTGGGGATAGCCGGAGATGAGTTCGGCCGCGCCGGGAAGTTCGTGACCCAGGGCCTTTTTGTAGTCGCTGACACGTTTGAAGAAGAAGAAGGCGTTGTCGTAGTTGAGCCAGCCATGACCCATCCACAAAAACGGAAAGCAAGCCGCAATGAGAGGCAGAAGCTGAGATCTGGGCGCTTGGCGCCAGTTCGTCTTGGCCAGATCGGTGAGGTTCCACGCGAGGAAAGATAATCCCAGGGGCCAGGCCTCGTAGCGACTCGCAGTGGCGAGAAAAAGGCTCGAGGCTCCGACCAGTCGCAGTGAGGAATGGGGGGCGCTAAGTAGGCTGAGCGCCCCCACCGTGCAAAGGGCGGCGGTCGAGAACTCTGGCACGGTAGCATTGCCGAGCCAGAGGGATGAGGTGGAAAGGCAAACAGCTAGGCTGGCTGATACGCTGGCCTGAACAGTCCATCGAAGCTGCAGACCGAGCCAAACTAGCAGTGCCGAGCAAAGCACGCTCAATATCCATGTCGTCGTTGTGGCGACGGCAAGGGTGCCCCCAAATAAGAGCATGGCTCCACCTGTTACCCAAAAGGGGAAGGGGAGCCAGCTTGTTCCTGAGGGGTCAAGTTGGGGGTGCTGCGCAAACTGTTGAGCGATGACGACTCGTGAGTAATCGTCATCGCTCACTGCCAGGAAACCCCAGCTCCGCACGGCTAAGAGTGCAACTCCAAAGAGCAGGGGAACCGTTAGAGTCGCGACCCAGAGCGATCCAGATCTGCTCTTTTGATTCACTACTTACTCTTTGTCGCTCTTGTCGGGAGAGGCAACCACTGCGTCAGCCTTGCTTTCCAGGGAATCCGTCGTGGACGAGCTGAGGTAGGCAAGAGTCAGGCTTGTAGTGAAGAAGATCGTAGCGGTGACCCAGGTTGTCTTGGTCAGTAGATTGCCTGCGCCCCTTCCGCCGAAGACTTGAGTCGCGGCCGCCCCCGAAAGAGCACCCATTCCGCCACTTTTTCCTGGCTGAATGAGAACTACGAGGATCAAGAAGAGGCACGAGAGGACGTGCAACCAAGTGAGGGGTGTTTCGATGAGTTCCTGCATGGGAGGCGTCTTTTCTTCAAATTAGCTGGCTGCGGCGGCGATGATCTCACCGAAACCGTCAGCTTTGAGCGAAGCGCCGCCAACAAGGGCGCCATCTATGTCAGCACAACCAAGCAGCTCCTTTGCGTTGGAGCCCTTCACGCTGCCGCCGTAGAGGATGCGAGTTTTATCGGCAACCTCGGCCGAGACCTTCTCTGCTAGTCGGCCGCGGATGGCGGCGTGTACCTCTTGTGCTTGCTCGGGGGAGGCAACTTTACCTGTGCCGATGGCCCAAACGGGTTCATAAGCGATGACGATATGACCGGGCTCTTTCTTGAGCAACTCAGCGAAAGCATCCACCTGCTTAAAGACGACGTCCATGGTCTTGCCCGATTCGCGCTCTTCGAGCGTTTCACCGATACAGGCAATAGGACGGACGCCGGCTGCAACAGCGGCCTCGATCTTCTCACGAATGAAGCTGTCGCTCTCACCGAAGATCTGGCGACGTTCGCTGTGACCGAGAATCACCCACTTGGCTCCGGCGGCCTTGAGCATTGGGCCGCTCACTTCACCGGTAAAGGCGCCGCCATCTTTGGGGTAGAGGTTTTGACCGCTCACTTCGACTGAGCTCTTCGCTTCTTCCAAGGTCTGAGCGACCGCGGCGATAACGGTGAGGGGAGGAGCGACAACGACGTCCACGTTGCTCTTGCCCGCGGCTACCTTGGCGACACCAGCCGCCAACTCGCAGCCGTCTTGGGCTCCTGCGTTCAT
This sequence comes from Polyangiaceae bacterium, assembly GCA_050300635.1. Taxonomy (GTDB): domain Bacteria; phylum Myxococcota_A; class Polyangia; order Polyangiales; family Polyangiaceae; genus NIC37A-2. The sequence goes on along the minus strand of JBNKYC010000006.1, from coordinate 8,648 downwards.
CTTCCAGTTTCCAGCGATCAGGGGGGTACGATTACTCATGATTCGATCCAATGAGGGCGGTGAGGCCCGGCAATTTGTTGTTCTTAAGAAGAGAGAGCGTCGCTTTCGATCCAAGCGATACGCAATCCATCGAGGGCAGAAACTCTTCCCCGATGGTGTGGGCGGAGGCGACGCTATCGTCACCAGCGACCATCGTAAAGGCGTCAGTTTCGGCGAGGGCTTGGCATACGGCCCGACTTCCAGCGGAGAAAGCGTTCGACTTGAAGAAACCGACGCTTCCGCACCAAACTACTGTTTTTGCAGAATAAATCAGCGAGGCGAGCTCTTTGATGCTGCGGTGCCCGAGGTCGAGGGCCATGTCGTCTGGTTGCAAGGAACGCGCATCGCGCTGTTGAGCTTCGGTGGAGCGGGGGCTTTTTCCGACGGCGAAATCCGCGGGAAGGACCAGGCGCGAGCCCAGGCGTTCGGCGAGCGTGCGCGCGCCAGCCAGGTAACCTTCCTCAATCGCCGACTTGCCCACGCTTTCGCCCAGGGCGCGCAACATGGTGTTGGCTGCGACGCCGGCCATGTAGACGGTTGTGCCGGGAGGGCTCAAGACGTCCAGAATATCTAGACGATCCGAGAGGCTGTTGCCTCCCCAAATGACGAGACGAGGCATGTCGATGCCACTTTGGATTCGAGCCACTGAAGCGAGCTCGCGCATGAGAGTGACCCCAGCGGCACGCTGCTCACAAAGGCGAGGAAGATGGGTCGTCGTGGCAGTTTCTTCGTCGAGGACTCGAAGGGAATCGGAGACGAAGATGTCGGCGAAGTTTTTGATTCGGCGAGCGAGCGTTTCGGCTTCGGGACCGCGGTCGCCTTCTTGCGCCAGGTTTTCGAGCACGCAGATCTGGGTGGCGCGCATCTCGGTGAGCACCTTCTTCACCGAATCGCCTGTGCATGAATCGGGAAGCAAAACCTCACATCCTAACAGCTCGCTCAGTCGTGAAGCTGCGGGCTCGATCGAGGGAGGTGTCGCCTTCTTTCCGCCGGATTGCTTGCTATCTCCGAAGCGAGAACCGACGATGATTTGTGCGCCACGGGACTTGAGCTTCAGGATGGTGGGGACGGCGGCCTTGAGGCAAGCCTCGTCGAGAAAGGCGCCCGACTTGGAGCGGGGAGCATCCAGATCGGTTCGAATGAAAACCTTTTGGTTTTCTACGTCGAGATCGTCGATAGACCGGATATCGGAAAGTACTGACATGGAGACTCAGGCAATGAACGAACCCAGGGCTCTAAACCGCCGATATCGATGATCGACGATGGCCTCGGGCGAGAGGGCCGAGATCTCGCACAAATTCTTCCAAAGCGCCCGTCCTAAAATGTCGGCCGCGAGTTTTGGGTCTTGGTGGGCTCCCCCGGGGGGCTCGTCCACGACTCCATCGACCACCCCCAGCTCGAGCAGATGAGGGGCCGTGATTTTCAGTCGAGCTGCAGCTTCGTCCGCCTTTTCCGGAGTTTTCCACAAAATACTGGCGCAACCTTCTGGGCTGATCACCGAATAATAGCTGAATTCCATCACCAGAACGCGGTTGGCCACGCCTAGAGCAAGGGCTCCCCCCGAGCCGCCTTCGCCAATGATGGCTGTAATAATAGGGACACTCAGGCCAGCCATCGCCTCGATGCAGGCACCGATGGCCTCGCTCTGTCCTCGTTCCTCTGCCTCGAGCCCCGGATAGGCGCCCTTGGTATCGATAAAGGTGATGACGGGTAAGCCGAATCGATCGGCCAATTCGTAAAGTCTTAGGGCTTTGCGATAGCCTTCGGGATTCGGCATGCCGAAGTTGCGACGCATGTTTTCTTTGGTCGTTCGCCCCTTCTGGTGCCCCATGACCATGACGCTGCGGCCATTGAACTCTCCGATGCCGGCGACGATGCTGGGGTCGTCTTTGTAGCGACGGTCTCCGTGAAGTTCTACGAAGTCCTGAAAGAGATGTCCGATGTAGTCGAGGGTGTACGGTCGCGCTGGGTGGCGCGAGAGTTGTACTTTCTGAATGGGAGAAAGTTTCGAAAAAACGTCACGCGCCAACTGGGCGGTTCGCTGCTCAAGTCGCTTGAGCTCGGAGGTATATCTTTCGTCTTGAGCGGCCAGATCGCGGAGCTGGCGGACCCTCGTGATCAGTTCGACCACAGGTCGCTCGAATGCCAATACGTGTGCCATAGGCGGCGCTGAGATTGTCTGGAACAGACGCCTGAGTCGAGAGCTAAGCATCCGAAAATGTCCCGTTTTTGGCAGATAATTGGCTCAACCAGTCGTCTCCAAGTGCGACGTTGACTTCGCACTTGAACCTTCGCCGAACACCAAGGAGGCCGGGCTCGAGGCACGGCCGCAGTGAAAAGGCCGCTCCCTCACCCCAAAAGGTGCTAGGGGGCGGGAAACACCGCACCTTGTGTTGCACCGTGATTGGTGTCTTTGTCGTATTGAATCTCTATTTCGACATAGTGGTCAATGACGGCGTTGAAGCGTTCGGAGGCTTCGGCTTTCAGAAGAGAACAGTCCCCGTTCGTTTTGATCGTTGAAAGTTCCTCGTAACTGTCGAGCGCCGCCTTGATTCCAAACTCCGAGTGCCCGGATTCGTGGCAATAGAGGGCTTTGGTGTAGGTGTACCAGGCCTCGGCAACTGAAGGGTCGGCATCGTCTGGCTCTTGCCATTCAGGCAGGCGATAATCGACATCGAGAGTGATGACGAGACCGTTCCCATTGCAATCGGCATAACCCCAGGTCAAATCCCACGAAGTGAAGGCATCGTAGTCGGAATTGCGGTTTTGGTTGATGCTTTCACGAATTTCTTGCTCAGTGGAGCCGAATACCGCGTAATTCGAGTGAGTTTCTGCCTCTTCGATGTGAGAAAGATCGTAGTTGTCCATCGGGTTGGGACACGAGCCATCGCTGCTTCCTCCACTCCCGTCACCTGTATTCGGATCGGCGCCACCTGCGCCCGAACCATCGCTGCTTCCCGTCCCGCCTGTCCCTGTCGGGGATGGCGCACCTCCAGTTGCTTGGGCGCCGCCCGTTCCGCCGTTCTCAACAGCTCCAGTGTTTTCGACGCCCCCGGTGTTTCCGACACCTCCGGTGCTACTTGAGGGATCGGTGGATTCACCTGGAGCGAGGTTCTCGTTCCCGGGGTTGGGATTGGAAGCAGAGCTGCCGGAGCCTACGGCGTCGATGGCTCCTGTGTCCGTTGTCCCTTCGCTTGTTTCTTCTGTCACGCTCTCGACGGCCGAGCATCCCACGCTCAGTAAGAGCGAAATGCTCCAGACGATCCACCGAGCCTTGCGGCGACGACTCGACTCGCCGCTCTCGTTGTGGGGCCTATGTATCGTTCGAAAAAACAAGTCTTTGGATTGCGTGGGAGACATAGACACGCACTTTAGCTCCTAAAAACGTACCTGCTAGGTGATTTTGTAAAGTCGCCCGCGCGGAAGCGCTTCGCCTTCTTTGTTTGCCAATTGAGTGAGTAGAGTATTAGAGTTTAGATCCGGTCAATTACATCCTGTCGGTTGTATTCGGTCGGTATTCGGTCGGTATTCGACAAGGGGCCCTTAGCCCTTTGACTGTGGTCCTGCCGCTGTGTAATGCTTGAGCTGATATGCCCATCCCACCGAGGCGGCTTCCACCTATTTGCCGAGCCATTCTGGCGTCTGTTAGCTGTGTTAGCGCGGTCGCCTGTGGAATCGCAAGATATGACGATTCGACAGGCACGGGAGGGTCGACTCTGTCGAGCGATACGGACAGCCAGTCCTCCCGTTCCGATGGGATGGCGGACCCTATCGCAAGCGCAATAGGCGCCGGAGGGTCAATTCCGTCGAGCGATACTGACAGCCCATCTTCCTGTTCCCTCGATAGAATGGCGGACCCTATCGCGCGTGCCGTTGCCTCTACTGCGAGCGGTTCGGGCGAGCCAGACACGGGCGCAGTGCTGGAACTGAGTGTCGAAGTACCGAGTCTCGCCGGTATCGAATGCTTGGTGAACCTTGAGAGGCTCCAGGTAGGCGGGCCGCTGCCAGACGATGAACTCCTTCGCCTCGTCCCGCTCCAGAAACTACGTGAGCTTGTGCTCCTGGGACCGGTATCTCTCGTTCCGCTCGCCCGACTCCCCCAAGTCACCTACCTCAGCGTTAACTCCAACGATACAGAAGATCTTTCTCCTCTTGCCCAACTGCCCGCCCTTGAGCGCCTGGAGCTCACGGGCATGCTGCATCTTGAGACAATGTCGCCGCTAGGCGAGATCACAAGCCTCCGGTCGCTTTACATATTCGATGTCCAGACATCGGGGGTTGTTCATGACCACTCGTTTCTTGCTGGCCTGCAGCTAGAAGAGCTCTCGGTCCACTTCACAAGCGGCGTCATCGACTTTGCCAACGTCAACACATCGCGCTTGCGTCGCTTGGCGCTACTCGGCATCGACGCCAAGAACCTTCCCGAAATCGGACCGCCTTCTGGTCCGCCGGCGCAGGTCTTTCTGGATCCGGCGGACTTCACTGTTGACTATCCGGACATAGTGGCCGCGCTCTGTCCTCTCGGCTGGTGCGTCGTCCCCCAAGACTCCTCTTCGGCGAACGTGGACCCGTCTTGTTCGGATGCCTGCGAACTTGCACCGGGTTGATGCGTGAAGGGCGTCGCGAGCACTCCGCATTTTTCATGACGCCAAATCCGAACTTGATTCATTCTGGGATGGCACGGACAACCACCCAAAACCCGTCACTTCTGGCGGGCTTTCCGTGTACCTGACACCAATCCACGCATTGTCTCAATGACAAAACATTCCCAGTTGACACACCTGTGCCTCCAAACAGAGTCGAGAAAGCACTTCAGTTTCCGCTGATAACCGGTGGCAGCTCGGCACGTAAATTGCAAAATCAATTATCATGTATTCCCTTCGAATTGTCCGCGTTCCTCTGATTCTGGCTCTCTGCCTGAGTGTCTCCGCATGTGATGATTCCAAAGTAGAAAACCCTGATGCCGCAATGCCCAATGGTGGAAGTGGACCTTCAGGCGTGGACCTCGGGCAGTGCACTGCGGAAGTCCAAGCCCAAGGATTTGCCGATTGTGAGGAAGGGTTCCGTCACCGCGTAGCGAAGGAAGTTTGTGACAACCAGGTCCGCACGAAGCCGATCGCGTCGCCTGAGTGTGGTATCGAAGGCGAGTGCTGTCAGTTCGATTCCGACTGTCCGGACGCAAGCGCTTGTTGGACGGCAGGCACAACCCCATCCGGTGATGAATATGGCGTTTGTCATCTCCGCTGCGACGAGGATTCAGACTGTAGCACCGGCGAGATTTGCGAATGCGGCGAAGGTGCAGGGCGGTGTGTTAAGTCTAGCTGCGAAAGCGACGAGGACTGCGCAGAGGGCGCGTTGTGCGTCAGCTCGACCAGAGATGAAGGCTGTGGCCAGACTCGTACATATTCGTGTCAACAGGAAATCGACACCTGTATATCCGATCACGACTGCGACGCAGCGGGCGCAAATCATGAGACCTGTGCCTCAAATGGAGAGAAGCGACTCTGTCTCGACCAATTTCAGAGTTGCGACAGCTAGTCTATTGCCTGAACTCCCGTCCCGAAGAATGTGTCTCTCTTGGCATCCGCCCGGTGCAACATCGATCCATACCATTGGAACCGTGCGTGGAGCCCGCTAACAAGCCGCTGCTACGTGACGGCGATCGTGAACGCTGTCGCTTCGCTGAAACTTGGCAGTTCGGCCGCCACCGGGCCATGTCCCTTTTGTGGCGGCGGCCGTTCGGGGTAACCTGAGAGGCCTCGCGCCGCAGTAGAGCGGCAGGGCGTTAGGCTGACGGTATTCTGACCTAGCATTCGACGCTTTTTGGTGGGCAAATGCGATTGAGCAAGATTCGTTAGGATCGCTCAATGAGTTTCGTGCACCATGACTTATCAATTGGCCTTTCGACCGCAGATGAAGGTCATCGAAGTGGCGTTTGCGGCTGGCTTCACCACACCAGAAACGTTTGGGCGAACCTTCAAGCGCTTGTTCGGGCAGAACCCTTCGGAATTCAGAGCCGCTCCTCGCTGGACAAAGTACAACTTTCGTCTCGTGGTGCGGAAGGAGACGATGTCAGCGCAAGACGTGCTGAAGCAGCTAAGAGCAGGACGAGGCGATGGGACCTACGACCGGCGGCTCACCAGGATGATGCCTTCATGATTCGTTGTTGGAACGACGAACGCGGATGTGCGCGACGCCAAAACAGTCCTCGCTCAGCTTTTGAAATGGTTCGAGGAGTACAACGAGAACCATCCGCACAAAGGTCTCAAGACCACTCACCGCGTGAGTTTCGGCGAGTGGTTCAACCGACGATGGGCAGGACGCCGCCTGGGCGGCCGTAGTGCGGGACGACGTCGGTTGCTTGCGAGGGGTCGCGGGGGAAAAGCCCGCGTGCGGGCGAGTAGTAGAGGCATCCGATCTGGTCCTTGGGGCGCGACGAGATGAATTGCTCGGCGCCCTCGAGTGCTTCGAGCCAGGTCGTCTTGAGTTCAACCAGATCTGGAGTTGAGCGAAGAGCAAGGCGCTCGAAGTCTTCCGGGTGAAAGCGACCCCGCCTACGGAGTAGACCGAGGAGCATCGGGGGCGTGAAGCCGGGATCTTTCGCCGTCGCGGCCCAGACCGCTGCACCCAGGCTCAGCGTCTTTTCGTGAACGAAGAGGGTGTCCAGGAAATCGCGAGGTTCATCGCGCCCCACCAAGGCCAAGAGCTTGTTGATGGCCAAATCGAGCGGGTGCAAGGTGAACCCGACGAGATCGTCCTTGATTGCTGGGAGAAAGCGCCAGGCCGTGTCGTGTACCCATTCTACCTTCGTCGCTTCGTCCGCTTGGGTAACGATGGCTCGAACGAATCCAGCCCGCTCGAGCTTGGTGTCGACTCGATACCCCGCGCGGATCAGCAGGTCTCGATCCTCTGCGTATGCGGAAGCGACACGTTCGGCGCTGTCATTGAAGTAGTCGAGGTCGTTGCTGTAACGGAGTGACTCGGGCTCAAGATGCAAAGCAGCGCCGCCCGCGAGGAAGCTGTCCGGAGTGCGGGATTGCGCGAGCAGTCGCGCCACGCCCTGCTGAAAAGATGTTAGGGGCACAAGCGCGCCCCCTGTTCCCAACCGCTGCGCCCGCCGAATTCCATCAAGCGCGAAGCAACCCAGGGGATGTCCTTTTCGGTGATGCGGTAGTTGGCATCGAACGACCAGAAACAGGAGGTGTGGAAACGCTTGTACGCACGACGCGCCTCACGGACTCGCACCATGCGGCGAGCTTCGTCCGGACTCAGTGCTCGGCGACTCTTCTGGCCCCCCCGCTTCCCGATGGATGCGAGGTATTTGCGCGTCGTTGCATCCATGGACTCAATGTAACCCGCTTACGTTAAAAAACAAGGCATTCCATGTAGATAGGTGATCATTCGTCCTTCCGGGTGCGCTGCGACGGGACGGGGGACTTGCGGATTTGCACGGTCGCCATGTGGTGCACCTATTTTGCTCATCGACCGAGACGAGCATCGATGAGTGTTTCGAAACGGGCCTTCACGTCAACGACCTCATGGTGCGCGAAAAACACGCGCACGTCGTTGGCTGACGTGGACTGAATCCGCCCGCGCCAGCAGCGAGCTCCACCGGACGCGCACCCAACGGCAGCGAGGGCGACAGCGCTGGGGAGGGCTCAGTGCGACTAGCGTACTCTGACGGTCATCGGGCCGCAGTACAGCGGCAGCGTGTTCGGCAGCCTTGACCGCTTGCCCTGCGACTCAAACCTGATGAGCGTGATCTGAAACGGGGTTTGGTTTGGCCCGCGGGGGAGACGCACTGCCGGTTCGAAATGTTTGACGCGATCAGTATTCGCGCGCGATAGGTTCCGCGAATTACCAGGCGGCGGATTCGCCGCAATTCTGATCGCTCTTGCCAATTATCGACAATCGTAAGACATTTTGGGTGGATAATAGATGACAAGCACTACCCTCGGTATGGCGCTCGCAGCGCTTCTCTGTCTTCAAGGCTGTAACTCCCGCTGCCCCGAAACCGTGGAGGACGTTTGTCGCGAGCAAGATTGCCCGGAATCGCCGCGTGAAGCGCTAGATGCCCCATGCAAATATCTCCAAGTTTTTGCTCAAGGGAGGCGCTTCGTTATCGGGGCTGTGGACGGCTACGGCGGAATTGAATATCACTTCTCCGGAAAAGAACTTGTGGGCTTTCGGACGCAGACTGACACGTTTGCGGAACGCGACGAATGCCCACTGAGTTTTAACGTGGGCGAAGACGTCTTGGACTCGCGACGGCTAGAGCACCTCCACGGTGACAGCTGTTTTGAACCAGCGGAGGAGGGATGTATTGAGTCGTGCACGTTCTGTCCTGATCTGGAGGAAACTCTCGGGCGCTGCTCTGAGGCCATTTTCGATTCACTGTGACGTGCCACCCAACCCTTTCCGGTCGCATAAGTGCACGTGGACGACAGCCGGTGTTGGACGACGTTGACGCCCCCCGGGTTTCCCGGAGGCTCCATTACCTGAAAGAATGGAGTCATGGGAAGAAACAACAACTATTCACCGGAGGTACAGGAGCGGGCGGTCCGCCTGGTTCTGCAAAGCATCAACGCGCATGAATCGCGATGGGCAGC
>JBNKYC010000005.1:5000-65652 GCA_050300635.1 Polyangiaceae bacterium | reverse complement strand
GAGCTTCGCGTGCACGAAGGCCCCGAGAACGTCGCGGTAGCGCGGGTCCCGACGCAGACCCTCCAGGCGCCTCTGCTTTCGCTGTGCCTTTCTGCGCAGGTCGGTCATCGCGTTCAGCGCGGTCATACGAATTGCTCCAGGTCTACGTCGTACTTTGCTGCTAGCGCCACGAATCGGTCGCTTGGACCACTTGCTAGATACTCCGTCAGAAGGGCGCCGTTCTTTTTCGGCGCCTTTGCCGCTTTTGACAAGAGCACGCATTCCTCGTCGGCGACCTTGAGCGTCACAAACCTTCCCGAGAAGAAGGTTTCGTACTGCGTCTCCTCCGGCATCCATGCCTCGTGCCCCACGGGGTCGAGAACCAATCCGCGCTTCGCAAGTAGCTTCTCAAACTCCTTGCGCGCCACACCACTCAACTTCCCGCTGACGTCGACGTCCTGGGTCGCAACCAGATTGAGCTTCACTTCACGCTCGACGAGCGCCATCTGGCCATGAACTCGAATCGTGCACGCCCGAGGAGAAGCCATCCCTTCGCGCACAGCCTCCCGCGCTTCATCGACGAACCAATCGTCCAGTTCTGCTGCCAGCTCCTTGAGCACGGGTAGAGTCTAGCTCTCCTGGCGGGGAGTTCCACTTTTTGTATATACAATTTATTGAGGAAGCGAAAATGCCCGCTAACGAGCCGTTGCTGCCGGTGGCGGTTGTATAGGTGACCGTTTCTTCGGAAGATTGTGGCTCGGTCGCCGCTTTATCACTCCCTTTGGTCGTGGCGGCCGGTTGTTGCTCTTTCGCAACGCTGCTGGCCGCGGCAGAAGTGCAAGTCGTTGGGTTGGCCTGTGCCCGAACTGACTCGGCGGACTTTTAGTCGTTGTTTTAGCGATTGGGATATCTTGTAAAACAACTTGGTTTTACAACCAAGTAGTCTAGACTAAAGCAAACAATGCGAGTTCCTCAAAAACCGCCGGAATTCCAGCCGATCGCTTCAAAGTTATTGAAGGACGGGCGGATTCAGGTCCTGACCGAGACTTCGCCCATTTTGCCCGACGGCCGATATCTTCACTGGGACGACCTGCGTCGCCGTCAACCTCCCTCTGGACTCTCCTTGGAGGAATGGTGGGCCTGCGTGAAATTTGCTCGACGTCAGAACCGAACGTCCATTGATGCGATGAAGTCCATTTACTTGGTCGACTTCGGATACCTTCAGCTCGCACAGATTCAAGCGGCACTTCATGACTTTGATCGCAAGAATGTGGCGAAGGAACTTCTTGCTGCGCTCGGCAACGAAGAAGCGTTGACGGAGTACCGGGTTCGCCAGTTGATTGAAGAAGCAATCAGCTCAAGCGTACTCGAGGGCGCACGCCCAACGACTCGTGAACAAGCTCGCCAGCTAGTACGTGAGCGACGGTCGCCAGCTTCTCGCGACGAGCAGATGATTTTCAACAACTGGTCCGCGATGAAGCGTATTCTTGAATTGCGAGACGAGCAGCGTCCTCTCACTGTTGACGACCTTCTAGAACTGCACCGCATTCTCGGTGAAGGTGCTCTCGATGTACCCGATGCTGCAGGTGTGCTGCGGAGACCAGAGCATTCGGTTGTTGTCCAAGATCTAGATGGCAATATTTGGCACACCCCGCCCCCGGCGAAAGGACTCAAGACTCGGCTCGAACAGCTTTTGCGCTTTGCTGAAGGCAATTCTGGTGACGGGAAAAACGCATTTATTCATCCCGTGATTCGAGCAATCATCGTCCACTTTTGGATCGGATACGAACACCCTTTTCGTGACGGCAACGGTCGCATCGCGCGTGCCCTTTATTATTGGTGCATGCTGAGGCACGGGTATGAAATGGCTGAGTTTCTCTCGATCTCCGGACCAATCGACCGAAATCCAAAGTCTTACTACACGGCGTTTGCGTTTACAGAGAGTGACGACGGCGACCTCACCTATTTCGTGCTGCACCAGCTCAAAGTCATGCGTCAAGCCCTCGCAGAGTTGTCCGAACACCTTCGCGATCGGGCCCAACGGATGTCTGAACTTGCTCGCACAGTCGCTGGATTCGAAACGCTCAACCATCGGCAGAGGGCCATCCTCCAACATGCCATCCGTCACCCGCTGCAAAGCTACACAATTGAGGGACATGCGGAGTCGCACCATGTGCACTACCAAACATCTCGAAATGATATCGTCGACCTGGTCAAGCGTGGGTACTTCCAGGAACGAAGAGTCGGTCGAGGCAAACGATATTATCCGGTAGAATCTCTCTCAACCAGAATGCTACAAAGCTGAAGAGGCAACCCAACTCGTGCCCTGAGGCGGACCGCAAGTGAATTGCTCCGGGTGTCGCTGAAGCATTTCCATTGCAAACTCAGCGTAGGTGGGATCATCCTTCGCGCCGCTGGGTGTGAATGTCTTTCGGTAACGGGCCAACATAGCAGGCTGGACCGGATAGATGCATTGTTCGTCTGGTCGAGCGCTCGTCGCTCTTGTCACGACAGTCCATAGCGAGCAGCAGCTCGACACAAGTCATCGCTGCGAACATTGACGTCGTCTTCGTCGTTGCCGCCTTTTCGACCACGAAAAAGCTCACTTCGCGTTCTCTCAACCCACGCCGCGTCGAACGTTATGTCGCCGCAGTTCGCGACGGAGGCGCGCTTCCAGTGGTTGTGGTGAGCAAGGCCGACCTTGCTACGGGCAAGCAGGCCGAAGTCGAGGAACTCAGGTTCCGCTTGCGTGACACGGAGGTTGTCCTGATGAGCTCTCCAACGGCAGGTGCCCGCGGCGCTCACGTGGTCGTTGCAAATCGCCGTGCAATCTTTGATTGTCGCGGTTGGTCACCACTGGCATTTCTCTCCAAGTTCTCTCTGCCGCTGTACGCAAAGAGTTATTGTTAAACTGTGGACCCGAACGGATCCAGACCTTTCAGCTCCCGCATTGCGCTACTCGGCCTCGCGAACGGTCGAGTCTGGATTCTCCTTGACCTGGGCGATCCAGACAGTGCGGCCGCCACACTCGGGGTCCTCCTCACAGTACAGGAGGACCTCGTATCCTAGTCCCAGGAGGTTTGCTCGGTATTCTTTCGGCGAAAGACTGGCGTGAAAGAGCTGATCGCCAAACAGTTCTCCTCCGACTTCCTCGCCTTCTCTTGGCCCACTCGTAAACAGCAGAATGCCTCGCGACGCTGTGTGCTCGCGAAATCGACGGAGAACGCCCCGCTGATCATTCCGGCTCAGATGGAAGAAGCTGTCCCAAGCCATCACGATGTCGAAGGCTTCGTTCAGGGCGAGATTTCGCATGTCTGTCTTCAACCAGTTCATTCCAGGGAATCTCGCTCGACACATCTCAAGCATCTCGTCAACGAAGTCGATGCCAGTCACACGATAGCCTCGATCGATAAAATATTTTGCCAGGGGTTCACCAGTGCCGCATCCGACGTCCAAGACGTGAGCTTGTGAGCCAACCCGCTCAAGCACGAAGTCGAGATACTTTCGTTCAAAAAGACGTCGCGACCTAGCTTTGTCGAAGCTGATGGCGTGTTTGGCGTAGAGCGACGCTAGATCGATCACCGACCAATCCTATGCTCGACAACAAGACGAATCCACCGCCCCCCAACAAGCCAATCCTGCTGACCAGGGGCTAAACGTCGCGAGCGATCGAGCCCAAACGCACCCGCTACTGAACGAGCTGCCGGCGATTGCTGTTGTCAGGGCAGATGTCGTGCAGCGCAACCGTCAACTTTCTCTACTCACTCAACTCTTGGATGCGGAAGCAGATGAAGCTGCGGGGGCGAACTCCTGTTTTCGCGCCTCGTCGATGGTCTGCTGATACTCGTTCTCCGAGCCTGGATAGCCGAGCAGCAAGGGACATCAGCCAGCTGGGTGAGCGCACTACGAATCTGGAGATAGCCCGTGCTCTCAGCTATCTTCACCAACGCCCACACGAGCCCTGGACGGTAGATAGCCTGGCTCGGGAGGTCGGTCAGTCGCGCGCTACCTTCAACCGTCGCTTCGTGTCGCTCATTGGAGAACCGCCGGCCTCCTATCTTGGACGATGGAGAATGTCTTTGGCTGCCCATCTGTTGCGCCACTCAGAGCTTTCACTCGAGGATGTTGCAGCGCGTGTAGGCTATGAGAGCGCCGTGCCAGGACGCTGATCGCGGCGGGGTGAGTGACTGGGTGTAGATGCGAAGGTCATCGATAGCTCTGTCAAGATAGGGTTGCATTCACGCATCTCGCAACGGTCGCGCCGGCTTCCTCCGCCTCGCTCTCGACCAAACTCACACTGCGATCGAGATGGCAGATCTGTGCCCCGACTGTGCCGAACTCTACAGAACTCGATGACCTCAATTGCGGCAATTTCAGGAGACCATTGGTTTTTGAGTTAGGCATGCATTTTGCTAATTGGGGTCCATGGACAATGCTCACCGCATCAAATGGACCTTGTTGGCAACCCTGGGATGGAGCGCCGCTGCCTGTGGCGGAGCTTTGGACGGAGGTGGGAACGGGGGCACGGGCGGCTCGCCTGAAACGAGTGGAGACGGCGAGAGCAACACAGGCGAACTCACCTCGGGCGATGGCGATGGTTCGGGCGGCGGCGATGGCGATGGTTCGGGCGGAGACAACGGCGACGGTGATGGCGATGGTTCGGGGGGCACCACCGGCACAGGCGGCGCAACTACGGGCGGCACAAGTGCGGGCGGTGCCGGAGCAGGCGGCTCTGGAGGCACCTCTTCCAAAGTGAGCTGCACCTCACCACGAGAGGAAAATGGTTTCGTTTATTGCGAAGAAGGCTACAGCCATCGCACCCAGCAGCGCGACTGCCCCAATGAGCTCGACAAGGACGGAGGTCCCGCCCACGTCGACGAAGGATTCGATAACGAATGTACCGTCCATTCCGACTGTGACGGCGAGCTCAGCTATTGCCAAGCGGGACAGTTCGGGGATCCCACAACGAGTTGCGTTACCGGTTGCTTGACGGACGACGACTGCGGTGCTGGTTATGTGTGTCAATGCGGCTCTCCGGTAGGCTCGTGCCGCAAAGCTTCCTGCACCACGGACGGCGACTGTGCCCCCGATCATTTGTGTGCGTCCGACCACGATACCGGGTGCGGCGCAGCACCTCGTTTCGCCTGTACCGCCGACGACGATATGTGTCGCAGCGCAAGTGACTGTAGCGGTGGACAAGGTTGTTCGCTCAGCGACGAGGAACGCAGCTGCGTCCCGATGGTCGTCTGTGGTCGACCGTTCTTGGTGGGCGGAGAAGATCGAAAAGCAACGTTGGTCGTGGGGGACGCTTTTTCCACCGAGTCGCTCCGGATCAAGATCGTAGATTTGACTCGAGAGCAGGCCCATCAAATCCATGAGCACTACCTGCGCGCCGCACGTATGGAGCACGCCTCGATCGCGGCATTTGCACGCTTCACCTTGCAGCTTCTACAACTGGGTGCGCCCGCCGAGCTCATCGAACAAGCAGGCAAGGCTCAGCTCGATGAAACCCGCCACGCGAAAGTCTGTTTCGCTTTGGCGAACGCCTACGAGGACAACCACCTGACCCCAGGCCCCCTCGATCTGAGTGGTGCGCTCGAGGATATGAGCTTCAAAGAAATCGTGCGGCTCTGCGTGCTCGAAGGCTGCATTGGCGAAAGCACCGCAGCGCACGAGGCCGCCGAAGCAGCCGCCCAAGCCGAAGACGAACAACTTGCCCGCTTGCTCGCACGCATCGCAGACGACGAACTCGACCACGCCGCCCTCAGCTTTCGTTTCGTCAAGTGGGCACTGAATCGAGACCCCTCTCTCCGCCCCTACGTCAAGGCACTCTTCGATGAACAGCTGAACACTCGCAATGAAAAGCTCACGAGCTCAACCAAAAACGAACAGCTTTCATTGAACCGCCACGGCGTCCTTTCGCCAGAGCAGCAGCGATCGATTCGCCAACAAGCCTTGTCTGTGATTGTGGCCCCCTGTGCGGAGGCCCTCTTTCAATCTGAAAGCGCCGAACTCTCGGCTCTGAAAGGACCGCAGCAGGGCCATCCTTCAAGGCTATAGTATTCCAAGCTGTTCGGAGACGGACTTTTCAGGCTGAGCCCGACTTTCTGATTCGCCAAAACCTGGTCACCTCAACGCTCGCGCTTTGGGCCTTTAGGTTCCACGGCGAGATGGCCCTGGGATTTACCCTTGCCAAGTGTTTTTTAAACAGGTAAATGATATACCTGTTTAGGAGGATACCCAATGACCCAAGAAAAAAGTCTGTTTGAACGTCTAGGCGGTGAAGCCGCTATCAATGCTGCTGTTGACATCTTTTATCGGAAGGTGCTTCAGGACGAACGGATCAGTAGTTTCTTCGATACCGTCGACATGGAGCGTCAGCACGCGAAACAGAAGGCATTTCTGACGATGGCCTTCGGTGGCCCCAACAACTATTCGGGTGAGGATATGCGTACTGCTCACGCCAAGATGAATCTCACAGACGAGCACTTCGATGCCGTGATGGAGCACTTGGGCGCGACATTGAAGGAGCTTGGAGTGCAAGAAGATGATATTGCGGGAGTCGCGAAGATTGGCGAAAGCGTACGAAACGACGTGCTAAATCGCTAAAGCGACTATGTCTACGCTGGTTTACAAGGGGCGCGGCATCCCGGCACAATCAGGAGAAACAGTTCTCGACTGTTTGCTTAGAAGTGACGTGCCCATTGCTTCATCCTGTCGCTCTGGGATTTGTCAATCGTGTTTGGTGCAGGGGAAGTCGGTTCCCCCAGCGAAATCACAGAAGGGGCTTTCGCGATCTCTCGTGGAGGATCACTTTTTTCTTGCCTGTCAATGTTCGGTGGAGGACAGCCCGGAACTGGTCGACGAAGTCGAGCTTCCTGTCTTTTCTAGTCGGATTCGGCGCATCGAAAAGAAAGCGGATGGCATCTATCAGGTGTTTATTGAGAAACCGACTGGCTTCGCGCCGGTCGGTGGCCAGTTTGTGCAAGTCAGCGCTCCCTCCCTCGAGGTGATGCGGTCTTATTCGGTTGCTAACATTCAAGATGAAGACGACATCGAATTGCACGTCGAGCGGCTTCCTCAAGGAAGGATGAGCGGCTACCTCACATCGGAAGAGGGAGCGTCACTTTCCCTTCGTGGACCAGCCGGTGAATGTCGATATAGCGGAAACACGGAGGAACATCTTGTTCTGGTCGGGACCGGGACCGGCCTGGCGCCCTTAGTCGGCGTCGTTCGAGAAGCTCTTTTTGCAGGTCATACGGGCCCCATCGATCTGTTTCATGGAGCGAGTCGAGCAGATCGCCTCTACTTGAGCGACGAACTCAAGAAGCTAGCCGGAGCGCACGGCAACTTCACCTATTTTGAGGATATGCTGTCAACGACAGAACCTACCCTAGAAGGCGGCCCATCCATCGTGGGACTCCCTACTTTGCTTAAAGAAAGGTATCCCCGTACGGAAGGACTCAGGTTCTACCTGTGCGGCAACCCTGAACTCGTAGGTCAGCTCAAGAAGCAGAGCTTCCTCCTCGGAGCAAGCTTGTCGATGATCCATAGCGACCCCTTCGTTTTGGCACCTTCCGCCTGAGGCCTACGGTACTTCTTTCGATGGCCACGTGACCCTCGTGGGAGAGCTTGCCGTTCGTCGTTGGCAGACCTAGGGAGCGTGGCGCGCTCGGTTCCTTCTTCCGTGCAGCCTTTTGGTTCTGATCTCACGATGCATCTCACTTCTCATACAGATTACGCTCTGCGGACGCTCTTGATTCTTGCGCACAGTTCTCCCAACAAGATTAAAACATCTGACGTCTGCGCGACCTTCGAGATATCAGAAAATCACTTGGCCAAGGTCGTTCAGAGCCTCTCGCGTCTCGGCTACGTCGAAACGATTCGTGGGAAGGACGGCGGAATCCGATTGGGATGTGCTCCTGAGTCTATTATTCTGGGACGCGTGGTCAGAGAACTGGAGCCCGACATGGGGGTTGTCCCTTGTCTACGTGATGGTGGAGAAGAGTGTTTCATCACACCTGTCTGTAGCCTCAAGCCCGTGCTGAAAGACGCGACGGAGGCATTCCTCTCGCATCTCGACCAGTTTTCTCTGGCAAATATTTTGGAGGGCATCGGTAGAGGTTCAGCCCCATTGCGTCGTCGTTTGGGGCAGCGACTAGCGGTGCTCAAGTAGAGAAAAACAAGCTCGACTTGTCGTCTTTCAGGCTTGAGGGGCGACGGTTACTGTCGAAGGCGCAAGCTTGGACAGACCCCAGAGCCCTTCTCTTTGAAGAGCCCTCAGGCCAGGATCTCGGAATCTCACTGGGTCGGATCCCAACCGCTCAGGACGACTGTTGGGTCGCGCATTTGAGCGGCTTCTGCGTCGGAGATTTGTCGCGAGCCTGCCGCACGACCGCTTGTGTTCACGAGATTACCACCGGGTGTGCGGCTTCGGTACTCCCAGAAGCGTAAGTTTGCCGTACTGCCGCCTCCAGTGATCCTCCACCCCTCGGGCGAGATGTGGCCGCCCATTTCGCAATCGATGTAGGCAACGTGACTTTCGGGATACTGAGTGACATCAATGCGCGCGAGCACATCGCCGGTGATGCCTGGGTCGGATGTGAGCTTGGAGTCGACGAAGACGTAGCCGTAGCCGCTGCCGTTGCGCGCCTGAAGGTTGTAACCTGATCGACCCACGGTTTTGATTTCGCATTGATTGAAGTAGACCGTGCCGCGTCCCCAGATGTAGTCGACGTTCCCTTCGATGAGGCAGTTTTCAGCGTAGATGCGCCCCTCCCACAGCAGGGTGTCCTGGAGACTCTTGACCGTCGAATCACGTACGATGCAGCGATCGCAATCGAGCATCGCGAGAGCTTCCGCCTGGGACCCTCCCTGTGGGGTTTGATTTTCGATTGTAAGGCTTTCGATGGTGAGATCGGTCACGTGTTCCAGGCCGACGAGAGCGCGCCCGCGAGTGCTCGGGTTCAGGTTGTTGTTGTTCACACCCGTGATGATGGTCGAGTCACGGTCGTCGCCGACGAGAGACAATCCGTCTTTGTTCCGGAAGTAGACGATCCCGTAGTACGCGCCCGGTGCTATCGAGATATGCGTTCCTGTAGTAGAGGCGTCGATGGCACCTTGGAGGCTGCAATATTGTCCCGTGCCGTTCACTGCGACCCGGAGCGTGGAGCGGTCGTTGGGCGGAGCCGCGAGCGTTGAAAATCGCCACTCGTTCGGATCGTCGATCGCCTCGACACCCAAGACGACTCCCGAGTCCATTGTGACGTAGTACGTCTTGTTGAAGTCGATGGCCTCGGACGGCAGTAGGAAGATGGCTTCGTTTTCGTGAACGTAGGCGGGACGGGGCTGACTGAAGTCGTTCCCACCTGCCGATACGCTTACGCCCCCGCTTCCGAGATCGATTGTCGCGACGGGGTTTCCTGGATTGGCCGCGTCGTAGACGCGGATGTTGCCCGACGTGCCCAAAGTGGGCGGCGCATCGAAGCGAAGTCTGAGCGAGGGGTCAGGACAGACGTTTGTAGCGCCCGGCGCGGGAAAGATCGGATCGTCGTTGGAGCCCACGGCGCCACCGGTGCCGTCTCCTCCGGTACCCTCCCCGCCTGAGCCGAGCCCGCCTGAGCCGAGCCCACCTGAGCCGGGTCCCTCCGATCCAAGCCCGCCTGAGCCCAATCCGCCCGCTCCTCCCGGGTTGAGTCCCCCGGTACCCAATTCACCGGTTCCGCCCGCACCGAGCCCCGTTTCCCCGGCTCCACCTGAACTTGGCGAATCTCCGTTGCCGCTCCATCCACCGGTGTTCGTCCCCTGGCCAGCATCCCCATCTCCAGAGCCCTCCTTCGAGTCGCCTGAACTACAACCGACGAGCAGTGCTCCGGCAATCAAGAAGGAAAGATGCGGCGGGGCGCGAAAAGTCGCTCTCAAAGAAGTCGGCATGCCGACTTTAGTTGCCTCGCGGGCCCTCAGTCGGCCAAAAAATCTACATCTTATCCTGTTGAAATTTCGTAGGGTTGCCACATGACGCATGTACACCCCTCCCCGCGCTTCCCTAGCTCGAACTTCTTTCTGGCTTTTTCTCTGTGTGTGGGTGCTTGTGCTGGCGGCACGGGTAATGCCACCGAATCGGGACAAAGCAGTGGGTCCAGAGCGGGGGGGACGAGCGGCTCTCCTGCGTTAGAAGACGAAGGAACGGGGGGGACGAGTGGCTCCCCTGCGATAGAGGATGACGGAACGGGGGGGACGAGCGATGGCGGCGGTGGTGTCTTGGAGCCTAATCAGGGGACCGGAGGGAGCGCTGGTACGGAAGAAAGTCCGGCCACCGCGGATCCAGGAGACGGTGACGTCGCACGTTGCCAGGATGCGGGCCTTGAGTGGAGGACGGGACATAAGACGAACTATACCTCTTGGCCCGACCCGGGGAGCGAGGAGTGCATCGAGTACAACGGCTGCCAGTGGGCAGGGTACTTCGCCCATTGCGACGGGCAACGTAGCGAGGAGTGGGTTGCGGTTCACAACATCGCGGCCGTGTTCCCCGATGCTGGTGTGCAGGGCCATGACATCTGCATCCGTTCTGGAGACCGCACGATGGTCGTCACGGCGATTGACACCTGCGGGGACTCAGATTGCGACGGTTGCTGTACGAACAACAAGGGCGACGCCGAGGCGCTCATCGACCTTGAGAGCCACACCAACGCGCGCTGGGGGCTCGCGGACGGAGCATTACAATGGGCCGATCTCGGGGCCAATGGTGCGGCCTGCGAGCCTTAAGCGGATGAACGCCGTTGCATGCGTAGCCGCGGTCTGTCGAATAGTTTGTGAACTGTGAGCGCTCTAGTCGCTTGGAGGGCTTCCATCCAGGTTGTAGGCCTGCGTGCGTGCATGGTGAGTCAGTGCGTATGGCGCCGTATGGACGTGCCGACTATCCCTTGACGATGGCTGGGAGTCTCTTGTGTCGCCTCATCAGAGCCAGCAGTACAAGCAGACTCAAGCCGGTCCAGCGTTGTAGTCTGAGGGTTTTCGGGTGTCCGCCGATCTGAACGCCGGTGCATCCATGTGTCTCGCTGCGCAGTTGCCCCAAGAAGTCTTGCGAGGCTTCGGTCAGAAGAGGTTCGTAGAGATCGAAGATCTGACCAGCATCCACTGTGTCGAGGTCCCTTTTGTGGGTTTCACAGGCGCTCGTACAGCTGAACATGGTCGCTCGCGTATCGATATAGTTTTCGCCCAAACCGAAGAAATGCCCCACTTCGTGGGCGAGAACGTTTTGGAGATCGTAATGCTCGTCGCACGCCTCGGCATCCAGGCTACCGGTGCAAGATTCCTGCTCGTCAACAGGCGTATTGTCTGTACCTGCTGCAAGAACTTCGCTGGCAGTGATGGTCTTGAACAAGTGCTTCTGATTGATGACGATATCGGCTTCAGAAATTTCACCGGTGGAGGGATTCGAAAAACCGATGGTGATGGCCAAGTCGGTTTCGTGTCCTTTGAAAGTGATGGGGGCGACCAAAATGGTACTGTGTCCATCGGGTTTGAGGGAGGCTTGAGCACCCTGACCGTGTTCAAATCGCACTGACGGCAGATACGCTCCGGTATTTTGCCAGGTGGCGAAGGCGCGCTCGATGAGTGTCTCTGCGTTTTCGGGGAGCTGCTCAATGCTCGAGTCAAGAACCACCACGACTTCACGTTCGTGCCAATATTGGCTTGGAGCCCCCTCGACGTTTTCTTCGAGAGGAGTAGCTTGAACATCTGCATCGTTGGCTTCTGAATCTTCGGCCCGATTGCTTTGAGTTTCTACCGTGGCTTCACTCACCATGCTGAGCAGACAGGCTGCCAAAATGGCCGCTAGAGAGGTCGCGGACGAGAGCCAACGGGGCAGGGCGCGAGAATGTCCGGGGGCGTGACGAGAGGATTCGCTGCGCGACTTTGCGTCCGTGGCGTTCACGTGATCGAAAATGGCGTCGTCTTCCCGTTTAAGCACTACAAGCTACCAGAACGGCTCACCTGCCGTGCAGCTTGAGGGGTGGACGGCCCTCGTCCTAAGCTTTGTCGGATGATTTCAGAGTGAGGCAGGAAGCAAAGTTGAAACAAAGTTGGAGTCAATCTGAGGCCGATATCTATGTGGCGCCGCCCCTCGACGAGGCGGAAGCCTTCCGTCGTTGCAGTCACCTCGCGATAGGTGCACATCAAGATGACCTCGAGATCATGGCAGTCCATGGTATTTTGAAGGGAAATTCACCTGGCGCCAGTTCATTTTCGGGTGTGGTCGCCACTGACGGCCGTGGAAGCGCTCGCATGGGTGACTACGAGCGGTATTCAGACGAGGAGATGCGTCTTGTGCGTCGAGATGAGCAGCGCAGAGCCGCCCGTTTGGGCAACTACGCGGCACTGGTCCAGTTGGATCACAAGAGCTCCTTACTTCGAACCCAACAAGGCCGTTTGCCCTTCGTTCAGGATCTGCTTCGGCTGTTTTCTATAGCCCGTCCCGAGATTGTCTACACGCATAGCCTGACCGACTCACATAATACTCATGTTTCTATTGCGCTTGGAGTCATTGAAGCACTGCGGCAGATGAGCTCGACCTACCGCCCTTCTCAACTGGTCGGATGCGAAGTGTGGCAAGATCTGGATTGGCTTCCAGAAGCTTACAAAGTGAGTATGGATGTGAGTTCTGAGGTCGAGCTTCAACGCCAACTGCTTGAATGTTTTCCTTCTCAGATTGCAGGCGGAAAGCGATACGATCTGGCGGCGCTCGGTCGCCGTCGAGCCCACGCGACTTTTTGCGCTAGCCACCAGGTCGATCGAAGTAGTGGCGTGATCTATGGGATGGACCTGGGACCGCTGCTCAAGGACGGAGATCTCGATCCTCTGAAATACGTCTCATTTCTCTGTGAGGAGTTTCACCAGCAAAAACTCGGGCTCATTCGCTCGCTCATTTGAGGAGTGTGGGCCGATGTTGGGTTGAGTCGGGGAACGCTTGGGCTACATTCATGGCCCATGAAGACCCCGAGCTGGACCTGGCAACGCCTCGTTTCTCTGAGAAAGAACCCCATCTGCGGGCTTTCGTTGATGGTTGTGTTTTCGCTACTGGGCGGAGCCTGTTCAAAGACGAATGTCACTCGAGGAGCGGACGGCGTTTTGCGGCTCGAGTGCGCGCGGGGCATGAAAGACTGCGTTGCTCAGGCCGAAAAATACTGCAACGTTCAGGATAATGAGGCCGGCTATGTGGTGCTCGGGGGGGCGAGCCACAAGGTCATCATGGGCGCCAAAGAAGGGCAGTACCGTACGGCGGCCGAAACCGCCGAGCTCGAGGTGCGCTGCGGGAACGAACCCCTCGAAGAGGATTATAAGGAAGGGACGAGTACCTTCGAGTTGCCCCCGAGGACAGACGAAGCGGTCGTCCCTTCAGATCTGCCATCGCAAGAGACGGCTCCTGTCGCGTCGCTCTGTACCAAGGGTGCAACGCAAGCTTGTGTAGGGCCGGGCGCTTGTCAGGGTGGGCAGGTCTGTCTCGAGGATGGCAGCGGTTTTGGCCCTTGCGATTGTGGTGAGGATTCGAAAGCCGAAACCAAAGAGCTTACGAGCGGTTCAGAGCCGAAACCTTCTGTTCCCTCGACTCAGACCCCAGCCGCACAACCTTTGTGAAGACGTATTCTAGAATACATCTCACAACCAGCAGAAGCTCTGCCGCCGCTCGCCCCAGAGGAGTGAGGCAAGCGTCGGCGGAGCCTTTTTCTTGTGGTATGTTCGATGTACGTGTGTCTTGTTGCGCGCATCTCGCGACCCTTTGGGTTATGAGATGCGCTGTAGTGCTGCGACCGTTTCTAAGTGGTCGTAGCACTAGTTAGAGATCGCCGGATAGATCGCCCAATATCGATTGCGCTCGCTCTTGGCTCACGCCATAGGCACGGCGCATTTGACTCATGACTGAGTTTTCTTCGGCAACGATTTGTCCGTCGGCGAGGGCTACTGCTGCGGCAAGAGCAAAGGCGTTGGCGGCCTCAGTGGTATCGAGAAGCTGGGCTATTGTCTGTAGGCGCTTTTCGAGTCCTTCTTCTGCGAGAGACTGGGCGTAGCGCTGCATCATCAGTCCAACGATATCGTCGCTTAGGGCCTCGCCGGTAAGTCCACGTACGGCTCCTCGTAGGGCGATGAGTTCGGTGTCGGTGACCTGTTCGTCCGCAGCAATGACCAAAAACATGGATTCGGCGTGGGGAGCAATCCGTTCGATGGCCTCCTTTTCTGCGTCCGAAAGCAATCCTTTTTGAATCAGGGTGCGGTAGGCCGAACTCGTGACGGGGCTCTTACGACTTCCGCTTTGGAGCAGAGCGTCCCGAAGGCGTAATATGGTCGAGGTGCGGAGTTCCATGTTTTGAGAGTAACTCATTGAGGGCAGAAGGGTCCATCCTCGGCTGGCCCACTTTAGCGGCTAAAGAGAATTGCCCGAGCGAGCGTATGTCAGGGTGAGCCATGGTGACTCCAGGCACAAATGCTTTAGAACCGGTCTCGGTCCGCAACGGCGCTGTTCAGGTAGCAATCGTGGACGAAGATCCGACCGCTCGACTCCTGATGCGTCATTGGCTTGAGCAGGCGGGCTACCGGGCTGTAGAGGTGGCCTCACAGAACGAGGCGCTTGGTCTGGTTTCCTCACTGCCTCAGATTGTGTGCATCGATCTCACTATCGGGGGTGGTGTAGGGCACGAAATTCTACAAAGGATCCACGCCACTAATCCCCATGTTCCGGTGGTGGTGGTCATGGCCCAGCGCGACGCAGAGACAGCCGTGGCTGCTATGCGCGCGGGTGCCTACGACTATGTGACCAAGCCGGCCGACAAGGAGCGTTTCATTCACGCGGTGAGCCGCGCCAAAGAAAGGCACGACCTATTGAGGAGTGTTCATCGCCTTGAGCGGGAGCTCGCGGAGCGTACTCTCAAGGGTGCCTTGGGCGGGCATAGTGACGCCATTGTTGAGCTCGATCAGCAGGTGGCACGCGTTGTCGACCGTGAGGTGGCAGTCTGCCTGATTGGAGAAGAAGGAAGCGGCAAGGAGCTCGTCGCCCGGGCGATCTATCAGGGGTCGAATCGGCGTCATGGTCCGTACGTACGTGTGGATTGTGGAGCCTTTGATGCCAAGGAGCAGGAAGCCATTCTCTTCGGGGACGAGCAAGGGGCGGGGAGTGTATCTTGTGGGGCCTTTGAGCAAGCTAGCGGCGGGGTGCTCTTTCTCAACCAAGTGGGGGAGCTTTCCGTGCGGGCCCAGGCTGCTCTGTCTCAGTGTTTGTCGAGTAAGAGTGTGCGACGAGTCGGTGGCACCGATCAAATCCCAGTCAACGTGCGGGTGATCGCCGCCCATACCGAGCCTTTGCGCCGTTTGGTGGAGCGAGGTCACTTTCGGGAGGACTTGTTCTTTCGCCTGGTCGTCTATCCAGTCCAGATTCCCTCTTTGCGAAAGCGATCTGACGATATTCCCCTCATCGTGTCCCACTTTCTTCGTGAGCTTTCGGGCGATTCGCCTCGGCATCTGAGTCCCGAGGCTCTCGAAGCGCTGGTGCGTTATTCCTGGCCGGGCAATATTCGTGAACTCGAACACGTCGTGCACCGCAGTCTGCTGACCGCGCGGGATGAAATGATTGGTCTCTCCGACTTACCGCCCGAAGTGAGAAAGGTCGGGGAGACTGGGGCGAGTCCTGCCGAGAGCACGACTGATCTTTCCCAGCTCCTTGGACTCCCCGAAAACGAGATCGTTCCCCTTCGAGATTTGGAGCGTTTGGCCATCGAACATGCGCTCAAGGTCACGAACGGTAGCGTGACGGTGGCCGCTCAGAAGTTGGGGATCGGCCGGGCCACCCTGTACCGTCGCATTGCGAGTCTCGATCTCTCTTTGAACGTGGCTTAAGCACTCGATGTCAGGACAAAAGAAAGGGTCCCGAGAAGGGACCCTTTCTTTTCGTGCTATTTTTTTCGTGTCGCCGCTGGCTCAGATGGCAATCAGGGGTGCAATGACGAGGGCGACGACGCTCATCAGTTTGACGAGAATGTTGAGAGATGGACCGGCGGTGTCCTTGAAGGGATCACCAACGGTGTCACCGACGACCGCAGCGTTGTGTGCGTCGGAACCTTTGCCGTGGACCGAGCCGTCGGTCATCTTGAAGCCGTCGCCCTCTTCGAAGCTCTTCTTGGCATTGTCCCAGGCTCCGCCTGCATTGGACATGAAGAGGGCAAGAAGAACGCCCGAGACCGTGACGCCTGCCAGCAGACCTCCCAAGGCTTCTGGTCCGGCAGCAAAACCGACCACTACCGGACTGAGGACGGCTAGAGCTCCGGGCAAAATCATCCGTTGGATGGCCGCCGTCGTAGAAATATCTACACAACGAGCCGTATCGGGCTTTGCCCTGCCTTCCAGGAGGCCGTCGATTTCGCGGAACTGACGTCGAACTTCTTCGATCATGTCCATCGCAGCGTGACCGACCGCTGCCATGGCCATAGCCGAAAACAAGAAGGGCAACATCGCACCAACGAACATGCCGCCGATCACCAAGGGTTTGGAAATATCGATACCCGAGATGCCCGATTGTTGAATGAAGGCTGCAAAAAGAGCGAGTGCCGTCATCGCCGCCGAACCGATAGCGAAGCCTTTGCCGATCGCCGCGGTGGTATTGCCGACGGCGTCCAACTTGTCCGTACGCTTGCGCACTTCTGGAGCTTGTTCGCTCATTTCCGCGATGCCGCCGGCATTGTCCGCAATCGGGCCGTACGCGTCGACGGCCAGCTGGATACCAGTTGTCGAGAGCATACCCAGAGCAGCAATGGCCACTCCGTAGAGGCCAGCCACTTCTGCGGCCCCGATCGTACCTGCGGTGATGCACAAGATCGGCAGCATGGTCGACTCCATTCCTAGACCCAGGCCAGCGATGATGTTGGTGGCTGTTCCTGTTTTGGATTGGTTAGCGATGCCATTCACTGGACCGCGGTTCATGGAGCAGTAGTGGCTCGTGATCAAACCCACCGCCACACCGGTGGTCAGTCCGATGACCGTTGCGATGCCCACGTGGGTCGAAGTGATGAGTTGTTCGTCGCTACCGAAGCTAGTCCCCCCTTCGGGCCAGAGCATCTTGGCGAGCACGAAAGTCAGAACCGCCATGATCCCCGCAGAGCCAAAGGCGCCGGTATCAAGGGCGTGCTGGGGGTTGCCGCCTTCTTTGGTGCGCACCACGAAGGTCCCTAAGATTGAGCAGATTGTTCCTCCGGCTGCGATCGTGAGAGGTAGGACGATCGGTCCGGTGTTGCCTTCGGCTATGCAGGTTGCCCCCAGGCCGAGCACCATGGCGCCGATCACTGCTCCCACGAAGCTTTCGAAGAGATCGGCACCCATTCCGGCCACGTCACCGACGTTGTCTCCGACGTTGTCCGCAATGACGGCGGGGTTGCGGGGATCGTCTTCCGGAAGGCCGCTTTCCACCTTGCCAACCAAGTCCGCTCCTACGTCAGCAGCTTTTGTGTAGATACCGCCTCCGACGCGAGCGAAGAGAGCGATCGAAGACGCCCCCATCGAAAACCCCGTGAGCACATTGATGGTGGTGGCGAGGCCGCCTTCGCCGGTGAACATACCTGTGTAGACAATAAAGAGCCCTCCGAGGCCGGCTAAGGCGAGACCGACGACGCTCATGCCCATTACCGAACCACCCGAAAAAGCGACGGCCAAGGCCGGCGCCAGGCCGATACGTGCTGCGGCGGTCGTGCGGTGGTTGGCCGAGGTTGCCACGCGCATGCCGAAGTAACCGGCCAATCCCGACGCTACGGCGCCAAGAACGAAAGAGACGGCAATCAACGGGCTGCGTTCTGCACCGCCCATGTTGGCGAAAGCAAGCAAGGCCGCCACAATCACGACAAAAATGGCGAGCACTTTGTACTCGCGCGCCAAGAAGGCCATGGCACCTTCGCGAATGAGCGCTCCAATCTCGACCATCTTGGCGTCGCCTGGATCTTGTTTCGTGACCCAGGTCGATTTCACGTAGGCAAAGACGAGCGCAAGGATCCCCGCTACCGGAGCAGCGTACATCAATGATTCCATCTGCAGTTTTTCCCTTATCCCTTTTAAGGGTGAGCTGGCCCACCCTTCCCAAATGTCCCCTTGCTTCCTTTCGGCAGTCACTTTTCGAGCGACTTTTGCAAGAAACAATGAGGAGTTGGCAGAGGGTATACTGAAACCGCGACTAAGGGAAAACGCCTGCTAACGGGGGACGGTGTGAAATAAATGCGCAAAGTCCCGTTCTTGCCCTAACGGGCAGACGGCTTTTTGGCGGGGCGGAGCTACTTTGCTCCGCCCTCAGGAGTCGATGAAGCGCGTTCGCTCCTGGGGCGAGGGCAGCAGGCAAGAAACGGGCATGAAAGCCCGCCGCCGACTTGCAAACAAGCGGTAAGCGAGATTCCGCAACGGGGCGGGGACCCATCTCAGTATGGCTAGAAGTTTCCAGGGCCCACCCACATAACGAACCACAGAGAGGACGGCGTCGGACCAGATCCGAGTTCTCACGCTCCGCTCACGTTGCCCCTCCAGCTCGACCCAAATCAACGAATCGACCTCGTCAGGGATGCCCGCCCTGGCTCGCAGCTGTCGTCCCCACTCGCTTTGCTGGGCGGCAAAGCGCAGATGGTTGGAGCGCTCGTGGGCCAAGATCCATTGGATCGAGGCAGCGCAGACTCCACACTCTCCGTCATAGAGCAGAACAGGCCCGTGCTCGAGGATCTCGCGGTGGTCTGCGCTGTAGGTAGACGGGGTGGCCATGGGTCGAAAGAAATCATGACATGATCTCCTGTCAGGTCCACAGGCAATCCACCCGCCTTGTGTTTGTCATTGCTATGGTTTGGGGGGCAGAAGGCCGGTCATTGTATCGACTTGGCTGGCGCTGCGCGCACCTACGAGGACGACATCGATGTGTGGATGGGCGACCAGGGGGGCCAGGGCGCGCTCAGGCCACTTGAGCTCAGCCCAGGCTTGGGGGGCATCCAAGTTTTTGGATCGAAGCATGCGTTCTTCCAAGTCGCTGAGCAGGGCTCGATTCTTCTCGCTGCACTCCTCACGCAAACAAGCGAGGTACACCCCCACGGCTTGAATATACTTGGCCTTCCAGCTCTGAAAGGGGGCTTGACCGACAAAGGCACGATCGAGCTGCGCCACGATGGAGCGCAGGCGTGGCGTGATGAGCGTCGTTTCGGCCTGCTCGAACTGCTGTCGGGTCGCCAGATGTTCGAGGGCGGCGCCAACCGGTCCCGAAAAAGGCAGTAGGGGTTCTTGGCCGAGCTGTTTGGCGAGACGGAGTTGGACGGCAAAAGTGGTTTCGAATTCGGCTTCCAGGGAGGCGACCTTATACTTCGCTGCCGCCAGGTCCTGGGCTTTTGCACCGTCTGGCGACTCGGGAACTTCGGTCAGCCGGAGCAGGACGCCGTCGGTGATGGCGCTGAGCGGACGGCAGGCGATCGTGGTGAGGCCCTTGGCTTTGGCCAGAGCAAAAAGCGAGTCCTCTCCCAGCTTGATGGCCTCGTCTTCGATGAGGTTGACTGGGGCTTCGATGACCTCGAAATGAGAAGTACCAGGCGCCGCAGCGTCGGCCCAGTTGATGAGGTCTTCTAGCACGATTTGGTACTTGTGTCCGGGAAGCAAAGGCTGGCCCGCGTGGGGGACAAGGGCGGTGCTGACTACGCCGTAGCGCCCAATATGTCCCTTTTCGACCTCCTCCTCCAAGACGGCAAAAGCCGAGCGGAGCGCCTTTTCGAGTTCTTCTTGGTTGGCGCCGTTTTCGAGCAGGTGTTCGGGGCTGTTGATCAGGCAGGCGTCCAGGTGGTCCAAGCCTAAACGCGCGAGACTCAGCTCGATCTGTTGTCGTATGAAACGCGGCTCAAGACTGAAGGCCCCCCGACTGAGCGACCCCTGATCTTTGTCGTCCCCTTGAGTCTTCTTTTTGAGAGGTACGGTGAAGGGTAGCTCTTCATCAGCTTTGCGCTGTCGCTCGAGTTCTTCGGCTTCTTGTCCCACCGCCACTCCGAGCTTAGAGATCACAAAGAGCTGCCCGCGCTGAACCGTTCCCTTGGACAGTTGTTCATCGAGAACCTCACCCAGCAAACGTTGGCTGTCCCCCAGGGCGAAGCTGGGTGAGCTATCCATGATATGGATGCCGGATTGGAGGGCGGCGACTGCGGCCTGAGCGTGGGCGGCTTTGTCGAGTCCAATGCGATAGCTCCCCAGGCCCAAAGGACCGAGCTTGAGCTCGTTCTTTTTTGTGGAGACCCATCTTCCGGAATGGACCCGACGCAGCAGTTCTCGGCGTCGGTTTTTCGTGGCTTGAGTGACGAGCTCGGGGAGTCGAGCTTGGTAGTCTTCCAAGGACGTCACTTTCGTCCAGGTAAAAGACGAGGGGGTTTCATCTTCGGGCAAGATCAGCACATGATGAGCTCGATCCTTCTGAATGAACTGGAGCAGCTCGAGGGAGGCGGGGTCCTCTTTGGGCGCTGAAACGAGAATCGGAGCTTCCAACATCCAGTCGGCGGCGTCGGCGAGGGAGCACGCCCCATAGGGGGCACGCCGCAAGTAGGAGGAGTAGGGGGCCAAAAGCAACTTGGCCTGCTCTAACAAATCGGCTCTACCGCTCAGGTATCCGAGCTGGGTGAGGGCGCGAGCCAATACCCCGGCTGCTTGCTCGTGGCCGGTATCACCGACGGGAACAGGTAGGTGGCGTAACATGCCTGCTTGTCCCTTCTGGTCTTCATCGTGGGGGGCGATCAGTAGATTGATGCCCCGCTCCGGGGCTGCGGGATCGAGAGGCTGTCCGTAGTGCTGTAAGACGACTTGAGCAAGTTGGAGGGCACGCTCAAGGTAGTTGCGATTTTGGGTCACCTGATGGAGCTGCACCAGCGCCTGAATGAAGAAGACCTGGTCATCGAGGCTTCCCGGGGATAGCGCTCCGAGCCGATGGGGGAGCAGCCCGTCTGGGGTATTGGCATCGAGAAAGCGTTCAGCTGTGCGCTGGGCGTGCTCAAGGTAGTGATCGGTACCTAAAAGGAGGGCGGCGCGCGCAAGAGCGCTGATGACAAGAGCGTTTTCAACGGTGATCAGCCGATCATCGATGAGCAAGCCGTGTCGTTTGTTGCGTTGAGCGCGCAATTTGACGCGGGCTCCCTCGAGACTGGTCGAGAGTTGAGAGGGGTCCAGTCCCAAGTCTTGAGCAACTTGCGCCAAAGAGCGGGTCGCTGTGAGGGGGGGCGGCTTCTGGTCCGTACCGAGCTCGGGTACTCCGTAGAACTGGGCGAAGTGGGTCGCCATCGGCTCTCCCAATGTCTGTTTGAGCTGACGTCGTGTCCACAAATAGTAGCGGCCATCGCGATCCTCGCTGCACAGGCGAGTAAAGAAGCCGCCCTCCGGGGCACCTAGGCTCTCGATCAGAAAGTCTGCCGTCTCGGCGGCGATGCGTCGCAGAGGGACGTGACCCGTGACGGCAAATGCGTCGAGATAGAGCTCAATGAGCTGAGCATTGTCACCCAAGTGCTTGTCAAAGTGCGGAACCAAAAACTTGCGATCGCGTGACTGGTGAAAGAACCCGCCCGAGAGCTGATCGAAGAAGCCGCCCGCGCTCATCGCTCCCAAGCTAAGCAAGGCCATAGTCTTCGCTTCGCGATGGGCGTGCCGGGCGGCATAGTTGAGGAGAAATCGAAGGGCGGGCGCCTGAGCAAACTTCGGAGCTGCCCCGAAGCCGTAAAAGGTCGAATCAAAGTTGCGTCCCAAACCAAGAAAGGTCCCTCGCAATACTTCGTCCGAAACACTCCCGGCGGCGTGGGGAGGTGCACATCTGCGTTCAAGCTCAAGGTCCAGAGTCTCGCTCTGGCGGGCAAATTCTTCGGGCGACTCTTTTCTCAGTTTGAGCACCTGCCCGAGCAGCTGCAAAAGCCCAGGGCGCGATTCTTCGCCGTGGGCGGCGAGGGGCCCCGTGGCGAAGAAGGGTTTGCCTTCCGGACTGAGTAGAACTTGGGCGGGGAGCGCCGGTGTACGGCCCAATGCGAGTGCGACGGAAGCGATCAAGTTTTGGACGAGAGGCTCTTCGTCGACGTCAACCGCCAGGCAGACGAAGTTCTGGTTGAGCAATTCCACGACTTCTTTGTCCGAGAAGGCGCGCTGAGCAAATTCATCGCTACCCGGATGTAGGTGACGCCCAAGGTGGACGAAGATGAGTTTCCCTTCTTGGGTCGCGCGCTCGAAGTGTTTGGCCTTCCACGGGAGCCAACGAACGGCGTCGCTTTTTCGGCGGGTGAAGTAGGGCCCTAGCTCGGAATCATGGCCCTGCTGCGTGCTCGACATGGCAGGCCAGTTAGCGCAGCTTGCCGTGACTGTCGCGGCGTTTGTTCATCAATTTCTTCAACTGAGCACGTTCTTCTGGACGAAGCTCCGAAGCGAGGCGCAGGATCACTTCTTGTGCCTGGTTTTGGGCGCCGCTTGCCTGTTCATTCATGGCGGACAGAGCTGCGCGCAGCTCTTCTTCCGAGAAGGGGTCGTTGAGTAGAGCCTCATTGAGTTGAGCGTGCAATTCGGCTCGTTTGGTGCGGCGTAGCTTCATCGTCTCACGCTTTTCTTGCCAAACTTCTCGTACCCTTGGGTCTTTTCTTCCACCCATGACCTGGACCAGATCGCGCACGGTGCCCATGGGACCGGCCCTATCTTTGACCGGTCGCGGTTTGCCGGGTCCAGTCCGCTGGCGCTTAGGTGGCACGTGGGCGTGGACGGGTCCGCGTTGGCTCGCGTCATGGTTGGCGTTCTGGCGAGGAGGGGGGCTCAACTCCGGCGCGTCCTGGGAGTGCTCATGGTGGAGAGTTCGGGCCACGATGGCACCCAGGAAGAAGACGTTCAGCCCTACTGAGGCACTGAAGGCGATGGTTAGAAAGCGGAGCCGATTCATTGAGTCCGCTCCTCACTATCGTGCGCGGGCACGCTCTCTTCGTCGTCGAGCCAGACTTGCTCCCAATCGTCTTGCCAAGCTTGGGCTATCAATTGATCGAGGGGATCGAGTTCGGCCTCGGCTTCCATTTGGGCCTCGACGTCCAGAGCTTCGACTGCGACGGGGCGCTCTAGCTTAGACGGGAAGGAGACGGCTACTTGGTCCTCACCTGGAGCAGGGAGCTCAATGAAGAACCCGCAGATGATGCCCAAGGCTCCGCTCACCGCCCAGGCGGTGACGTTTCGGAAGAAACTGAACTCAGACCAGCGGGAAGTGCGTGGGTGTTCGATCGGGATCTGGGCAATCCGTCGTCTGAGTTGTGCCGGCAGTTCTACATCGGGGAGCGCCCGGAAGGCGGCATCGATGAGGGGGTCGCGGTCTGGTTCATTCATGGGCGTTCACCTTCAGTTCTTTCCGAGATCGGTGGTTTCCAGAGTCTTGCGCAGGGTCGTTCGGGCCCGCTTGAGGAGGCTTTCGACTGCATCCACGCTGCAGTCGAGGACTTCGGCGATTTCGTTCTGTGATAGCCCTTGCTCGTGAGACAGAAGGAGTGCCGACTGTTGCCTTTCGGGGAGCGCGGCGATAGCCGCAGCAACGAGCTCCGCGGTTGACTTCTTTTCCAAGAGTCGACTGGGGCGGTCTGAGTAGGGGGCGTGCTCTCTTTCATGGTCGAGCTCGAAGTGCTGGGCTTTCTCGCGAGCGCTGCGATAGCGATCGATGATGAGATTGCGGGTGATGGTGTGGAGCCAGGTGGTGACTCGTGCTCGGGGTTGGTACTTTTTTGCGTGGAGCCAAACTTTGAGAAAGGCTTCCTGGACGATGTCCTGAGCTTCGGTTTCGTTTCGCAAGAGACGAAAAGCAAAAACATGGATCGCTTGGGCATGTGCGTCGCACAGCTGCCTGAAGGCTTGCGCATCGCCAGCGGCGATGCGGACCATCAGAGCTTGGTCGTCCTCAACTTGGGTCACTTGCGTCACTATTTTGGGGCTCACTCTGTTTTACGAGAGGGGGCGGAGGATCCGGCGCGGGCACGACGATTTTGCTCATGAAAAAAGCCGGCATTTCGAGGGTGGCCGGCTTTTTTAATAAATTCAACTACTTCAAAGGTCTGTGCGGATCGTTCGTCCTGACGAAGTGGGTGGAGCGGGGCTGGGAGCTGGACGGGGGGAGCTCGCGGCGCGTCGAGCGGCCGCGGCACGGCGGGCAGCAGCGGCGCGGCGGGTTCTTTCTTCTTCTTCGGCGGCCGCTTGGGCTGCTCGAACCGCGGCCTCTTGCGCTTGTTCCGCGGCGCTCAATTGAGCTTCGGCCTTTTGTTTTTCGGCTTCTGAGCGGGCCTGGTCGGCGCGAGCTCGTTCCACCTCAGCCTTCGCCTTTTCTGCTTCGAGGCGAGCCAGATCGGCTTTGCGCTCGGCTTCCTTTTTTTGTTCGGCTTCTTCTTCGGCTGCTCGAGCCGCGGCTTCCGCTTTGGCGGCGCTTTGTTGGGACAAGATCATGCCGAAACCTGCTGCCGCGGCGACAGCGACACTGCCGATGATGAGCCATTTCTTGTTGCTGGGACGGGCGGTGGCAACGTCAGGGGCTTGGGTATTGGCCCAATTGCCGTTGGTGGTTAGCGCCTGCGCTGTGCGTCCGAGGCCGTTGTCCGCGATGGAGCCCATCTGCGGTCGCGTGATACGAGCGGCGTCGGCGTCGGCCAGCATTTCGGGGGCGGGAGGTTGCCCTTGGAGCCAACTAGAAAGCGCATGCTGCATCTCTTCGGCGCTCTGAAAGCGTAGATCGCGCTCTCGCGCCATTGCCTTGTGCACTATGGAGGCAAAATGTGGGTCAATATCAGGGCGCAAGCTCAAGAGCTCGGGAACGGGTTCGAGAACGATCTTGAAGAGCAGTTCGTTGAAGGTCTCACCGTCGAAAGGAACCTTTCCCGCCACGGTTTCCCACAAGATCACCCCCACCGCATAAAGGTCCGATATGGCGTCGACGGTTCGCTCACCTTTGGCCTGCTCCGGTGAGAGATAGTACGGTGTTCCCATTACGGCGCCGGTCTGCGTCATCGAAAACTCACCGCCGAGGGTACTGAACTTGGAAATCCCGAAGTCGACAATTTTGACAAAGTCGGCGGAGCCCCCCTTGCTGGACAGCAAGAATACGTTGTCGGGTTTCAAGTCGCGATGGAAGATCCCGGCGGCGTGGGCGGCTTTGAGCCCTTCCAACATATCAATCATGATCATCGCGGTCTTTTGCGGCGAAAGACCGCCGGTACTCTCGATGCGGTCGCTGAGCGACTCGCCATCGAGAAACTCCATGACCATATAGCGGTCGCCTCCGGGGAGCTCACCTAAGTCGAGCACCTCGACGATGTGGTCCGAACCGATGCGGCCGGCCGCTTGGGCTTCTCGCTCGAAACGTTGAACGGCGTCGGCCGACTGGGCGACATTCGAGTGCAAGATTTTGATGGCCACCTTGCGATGGATGCGCAGGTTCTCTCCCTCATAGACGGCACCCATGCCGCCTTCGCCTAGGAGGCGGACGATTTTGTATTTTTCATCGATGGTATCGCCGAGGTTGAGGCTCATATCTGTTCTGCTTTCGGGCTTAAGGTCGGGCGGCGTTTTGGGCCAAGCTAGGCTAGGTCGAAGTCAGGGACTTTGAGTTCCCGAGTCACTGACATGCGTTCATTGTTGCATTTGCTGGGCCGAGGCACCAAGGGTGTAGTGGCTGAATTATTTCAGTTTGGTGTGCGGATATGGCTACTTTTGCGTACATCACGCCAGACGCGTGCCTCGCGATGTGCTTGTCGTGACCCGAATGGATCGCCGACTTCGGTCCTTGGGTGACAAAGGACTCCCTTTTGGGGTGTCCTTTGCTTCTCATCAGGAGCTACGGCAGGGTGGCTGGCTGCCTGAACGCCAAGAGATCAGTGCCCCAGTTCTTCGCAAATGCCGGCGTAGGGGCCTTTGGGCTGGCCGCCGTGGAAGCGGAGATCACAGCTCAT
Source organism: Polyangiaceae bacterium (assembly GCA_050300635.1). GTDB lineage: Bacteria > Myxococcota_A > Polyangia > Polyangiales > Polyangiaceae > NIC37A-2. Next base: position 39,712 of record JBNKYC010000005.1, on the reverse strand, counting down.
AGGGTCGTTCAGGCCCTGTGCGAAACTGAGTACGACCGGATCGGACCAGTTGCGGGCCGTGTCCACGCGAGCTGCGATCACCCCGTCTTGATCGATGATCCACGTTTCTGGATAGAGTTTTGTGCCGAAACGGTCGGCGACCACCTTGGCTTCCGGGTCGAGCAGGACCTCAAATGGGGGGCGTCCGTTCTTCAGATAGGGGCCGAGAATCGAGCTGAGGGTCTGGGCGGCGTCCTCTTTCGACTCGTCGGTGGTGACCGTGAGTAGGACGATGTCATCCCGATATTGAAGTTCCTGGCCGAGCTCGGCCAGAGAGGGCATTTCTTCCAGGCAGGGGGGGCAACTCTTGCTCCAAAAATTGAGGATCACCACTTTGCCGCGGAAGTCGCTCAGTTTGATCTTCTTCCCCTCGAGATTCGGAAGCTCGAAGTCGGGAGCTCGACGGCTGTAGTCGGCATAATTGGGGGCGAGTTCGCAGATGGCGGAGCAGGCGCGGCGCCGTTCGCCATCCTTTGCCGTCGTAACAAAACCATAAACAAAGAGCGAAGCCGCTGCGATGAAGGTGAGTTGAGCTGGTTTAACCAAGTCGATCATGAGCTTCTCGTTTGTCCTCGGCGGCTTTGACGTGCTCAGTTGCCGTCGTATTCGCAGGCAGCATTACAGGTTTCGTGAACGACGACGCGGCTCAAAGAAGGCAGCTTGTCCTTGAGTCTCCGCCAAAGCCAGTGACAGAGCACTTCGCTCGTGGGGTTATCGAGTCCTTCCACATCGTTGAGGAAGTTGTGATCGAGCTGGTCGAAGAGGGGGGCCCAAGCGTCGTCGATTTCGCTGTAGTCGATGAACCACCCAGTTTCGGGATCGACCGGTCCTTCCACAATGATCTCTACGCGGAAACTATGTCCGTGGAGCCGCCTGCACTTGTGCCCCTCGGGGACGCGCGGCAGGCGGTGTGCTGCCTCGAAACCTACTTTTCTGACCAAGCGGACGTTCATAGCTGACTTCGCTTAGCCGAGGCGGCCAAGTCGGGAAAGAGACTTTTTATCGAAACTCGACTCTCCAGCGTACGTCCCCGCCAATATTTCCGCCTGCGGCGGATGCAACATTGCGCGCATTGTCGTAGGAACCTTCGACCGAGAGGTTCTGAGTGGCCCGGTATTCGACATTGGAGCGGACCTCGGAGGTTTCGCTCAAACTCGTGGTCACGCTCGCTCGAATACGATTGCTCAGCCGCTTGCCGATCGTCACCGTGGGTTCGGTCCGTCCCGAGCGGGAGGAAAAGGTGCTGCCAAAACGAAATTCGTCGACGGGTACAACATCGGTGACGGCACTTTCTGCTCCCGAGAGAGTCCCGAGCGCTTCGAGAGCCACCGAACTACCTACCCCTGAGTTCCGCGATTGATCGAGTTCGGTGCGAGTGAGGCCGACGGTCAGCAGGAGAAAGATGTCATCCTGCCCCAAAGGCGGGTCGCTTGTGAGGTCGACTTTGAGGTTTTCGGGAGCGCCGTAGGCATGCATTGAAATCCTCCAGTTCCCCGAGCCGACAGTCGAGCCTCCGCTGCTGTCCCCCCCGCCATTCGTTGCGCCTGGATTGGCGGCTCCACCGAGGCGGTTGTAACGTCGGTACTCCGTCACTGCCGTCACATCGACCTCGGGGCTGAGGCGGGTTGGATCGTTGAAGCGAACTAAACCCCGTTTCAAATCGAACTCGTTGCGCCGCAAGAAGATCTGTCCGCCGTTTTCAACCTCCACCGTTCCAACCGCCCCAAACTTCTGGTCGGTTCCCGTCAGGCGGAGCCCTGAAGGGTCCAGGCGCAGGGTCGCGTGAACAAGCTCGTTTTCGACGGTAAGAGGACGTGTGCTGCGCAGCAACAAGTCGAGCTCAAAGTTGTCCTTGTTGATCTCGTAACCGCTGATTTCCGTCTTTTCGCCGCGTGTTGTGAGATTCGCGATGTCAGCGGTGAGACTCATCGGCTTCTTGTAGGTTCCAGACAAGATGTCCACCGTTCCGGAAACCTGCGGCAGTAGGTCGCCTTCGTTGGACGACCGCAAGGCAGTCAATGTCAGATCGGCGTCGAAGGTGACATGGACGGTCTTGTCCGGCTGGTAGTGAAGCCGCCTCGCGCCGATGGAAAGATCGAGTTCACCCAGTTTGCCCTCGTTAAGAGGGAGTTCGCCTAGGAAGGAAACGTTGCCCCCGGAAAACTTTCCGCTTCCCTCGGTGAGATGGATCCCTTTGCGATCGAGATCGGCGTGTAATGTGAGCTGATCGAGAGTTTCGTCTATGCCGTCGATCTCAACGAGTCCGTCTTTGACGTCCACCGCTCCTTTGAGCAAGGGGCGGGAGAGAGTTCCCCCCACCTTGACTTCTGCCGAGAGGTCGCCTTCAGCTCGTTTCACTGCCGGCGCCACGGCCGCCAGCACCGCCAAGTTGGTGGGGCGGAGCTTCAGTTTTGCGTCGAGGTTTTGATTGCTTTGGAGGGCGAACCCCGCGTCAATGATGCCGGTTTGTCCCCCTTTTGCCTTGGCCTGCAGAATCAGACCCTCCGAGGCAACTTTGCCTTCGGTGACCCGCACCGAAAACGGTTTTTCGGCCAGACTCAGCCTGATATCGCCGAGCTTCAGGTCGAGCTCCGCTACTTGGAGCGCGGCTTGGGAGTGGAAGGGCGCGTGCACAGAAATCTCTTTGACATCGAGGACGCCGCTCATCCGCCCCTGGTCTAAACGGGGACTCTGCCCTGGTAGAAGAGTGAGTCTTTCTGCTTGGGCGAGGTCAAGATGTTGAAGAGTGACTTGGCCGCTCATCTTCGGATCGTCTTCTTGAGTGATCGTGAAATCATCGAGCAGAAGTTGAGACGAAAAGAGTTGACCCGAAAGAACGAGTTGCCCTTCTTTGCGACCGGGGCGCGGCACGTAGGGAGGGGGGATGGCTCTCCCGCATTTGGTTCGAGCCACATCGGCTGGATCGTCTTCTGGGAAACGATCGAGATGCACTTGAAGTTGGGAGGCGCCCAGGCTTGCGCTGGCCATTTTGAGCTCGGAAACATTGAGGCGAGCATCGACTTTCAAGGCTTCGAGACTGCCGCCAAGTTGCCCCGAACCGGTGACGAAGCCGTCGAATTGGGCCAATTCCGAAGGGAGAAGGTCGAGGCGGGAAACGGGAATTTGCGTCCCGATCAGATCACCTCGGAGCTTGCCTTCCGATTGAACGGAAGCCGAACCGAAGATGCTTCCGCTCCCTTTGCGGAGGGTGACCGTAGGGAGATAGAGCGAAAGCCCTCGCAGTCCTGCTTCAATATCGAACCAATCTAGAGAAAAGTTGCCGCTGGCCCCCGAAAAGCTTTCTCCGAGTAGTTCGGCCGACTTCAGATCTGCCGCACCATCGACGAAGAGTCGCCCTTCTCCACATTGGTCTTGAGGACCGCCCAGGAGGTAGCGCACCTTGGCCTCCACTTTGCCGTTGCCTTGCAATTCGGCGAAGCGGGGATCTTCGTCGAAGTGGAAGACATGGAGGAACTCGGGCAAGGAGAAGTTCTGGCTCTTGACTTGACTCGTAAACTCGACCGCTGCCGGGCCGTCGAAGGAAAGGCGGGCCCGGGGTAGTCGGTAGTCCATCTTGCCTTTTCTGCCTTTGAGCTCAGAAAATTCGACGAAGAGGGGTTCGAAGTGGACGAGGGATTCCTCGATGTTGCCCGCAAAAAAACCGCCAATCGAAAGATCTTCGACCGAAAGGGTACCCTTGAGGATGGGATGAATCATTGGGCCCTTGAGGTCGGCGTAGACCTTCGACTTGCCTTCCAAGTGGAGACTCGCAATCGGACCGAGCTCTTTTAAGTCGACGGTGCCCCCTTCAGCCTTGGTCTTGACGATCAGATTCTGGGGAAAGAACCCTACCGAAACGAGCTCCACAGGGATGTGACTGGTGCCAAAACGTAAGTCGCAGTTGTAGAATTCGAGGGCGTTGGTGTGCGCGCGGAATCGGCCTTGGACCGTGGCACGAGGGATGCCCAACATAGTCATGCGCGCTGGATCATCGAAACCTCGATCGTAGACCGAAAAGCCGTGAGTGTTTCCATCCACCGCCCCGTCGATGTAGAAGGGCCAGACTTGGCCGCGCACCTGGTGAAGCTCGGTTTCTCCGAAGTTCCAATCGACCCAAGAATGATCGGTGACCAAGACCTCTCTCATGACCCCAGGGAAGTCGACCTCATGGGTGGAGACGTGTTCGATGCTGAGCGGCATTCCTTCTTCGAAGGGCTGCACCTCGATATTGGTGAAGGTGGCCTCGCCGTTGCCCCACCCGGCGGTCATCGTTGGAACATGGATTTCTTCATGGGTCAGGAGCAGTTCGGCGCTCAGCTTGTCGGCGATCTTGTAGTCCGAAAGCATCATGTGCTCGCCACTGAGTTTGCCGCTCAACTGGGGCAGTTTTGAGCGCTCGTCGTAGGCTATTGTCCCCGAAAACCCCGCCCAACCTTCTCCTTGGAGGCTGGGCGACAGGCGCTCTACCAAAAGCAGAGGGACTTTGCTCATTACGTTGCCCCGAGCGCGTGGCACCGCGTTCTGCTCATCGAGCTCGATCTCGAATTGGGAAAGTCGGAGAGCTAGCTGCTTTTGTGGCTCCGCGTTGCAAATAGCTGGTGTGCCTGCTCGGGCATCGTCGTCGACCGCTCCAGCGAGGGAGAGACGTCGAATATTGATTTCGGAGCGAGATAGCTGTGCTCGTAGCTCCAAGGCGCAGAGTCGGTCTTCGTCGTAGGCCCACTTTCCCTTGGGCGGATCGGGTTCGTCATCCTTGTCGCTGAGACGGTGACGGGTTTCAAGCGAGGCCCCCAACGCGCGGAGCGCCAGATCGAAGGTGAGGTCTTTTTCCGCGATAACGTCTAGGTCGATACCGACAACCTCAGCGCGACTGTTGTCAGACTTCACATCGAGACTGGCATTGGTGATCGCTAAGGTGCGAAAGGGGGAACGAATGAGCCTAGGTGACGAATCGCTCTCGTCTGGCACGATGATGGCGATGTTTTGGACTTGGCCGTCCTGGAGCTCGAGGCGAATGTCGCTGTTTTCGAGTTCAATATCGCCCACATCGATTCTGCCGGCGAGCAAGGAGAAGAAGCGAGGACTGATGGCAATGAGTTCGGCCGAGATCGCCGGATCGGTGCGCTTGGTGTCGGCGATCACGAGATCGCGAATCTCGAGTCGCAAGGGGACGAGCGAGAGCTCGACCTCGTAGGTGGCCGACATACCTAGGTGTACGCTGAGCAGACGAGAGGTTTCGCTCGCCGCCCACGTGCGTACGGGACTCGAGCGAAGCAAGAGTCCACCCGAGAGTGGAACCAAGCCAACGAGCGCGAAGAGTAGGCAGAACAATCGGGCGATGCGCCGCCCCCAGTCCACGGGGGGACGTTGCCCGTAGGCTGCTGTCCTGTGATCTTTCGCCCCGGGCATGCTCTTACCTTACCATTTGTAACTGCTGTGCTAGAGGCCTCGCCGTGACCAATCGGGTTGACCAGGACAAGCCCGCGGCCGCTCCAACATCGAAGGGCTCAAATAAGCGTAAGGCGAGGCCCAAGTTGAAGCGGGTGCCGGCGCCACCTCGCGTGGTAACTCAGCTCGACGAAGCGCCGCCCGATCGCAACCGCGTCGTCTTTGCTTTGGAAAACTCCGTTCAGGTCGCACGGGGGCTTGAGGGGTCCAGGGATGTTCCTTTGGTGCGGCTTTGTGATCTTGAGGGACTATCGGCCGACGACCTCCGCCCTCAGCTCGATGAAATCATAGTAGCTCGAGACGCGGATGCGGGACTGGATTCGCTTTTGACTTCGGGCACGCTCGATGCGCTGCTTCCCGAAGTGTCCCACTTAGTTGGATTTGGGGACGGAGAGTGGCGCCATAAGGACGTTTGGAAGCACACCAAACAAGTGGTCATACAAAGCGTGCCGCGTTTGGAAGTGCGCTGGTCTGCTTTGTTTCACGATATTGGCAAGGTCAAAACGCGCACGATCTCCGAAAACGGCGAAGTGCACTTCTTTGGCCATGCCGAAGTTGGAGCCCGCATGTTCGACAAAATGGAGCGGCGCATTCACCTTTTCGATCAAGACGATGCCCTGCAAGGCACGATTCGCTTCTTGGTGCTGCACCACCTTCGGGCAAGCGGTTACGACGAGAGTTGGACTGACAGCGCCGTGCGGCGTTTTTCTCGCGAAATGGGTTCGCACCTCGAGGACTTGTTGTGTCTTTCCCGCGCCGATATCACGACCAAGCGACCCGAGAAGAAGCGGCGTGGGATCCGCCAGATTCATGCTCTCGCCGAACGTGTTGCCGAGCTCGCTGCTTTGGATGCCAAGGTTCCGGCTCTACCCAAAGGAGTGGGAGAACTCATCATGAAAGAGTTTCAGATCCCGCCGAGCAAGTTGATCGGAAACATCAAACGCGCTCTCGAGGCGGCCTGCGAAGCGGGTCATTTGGAACCTGGGCGCGAGAGTGAATATTACGTCGAGCATGTAGCCCAAAATCGCCTACAGTTTGGCCTCTCTGAGCCATGAGCTAAAGGCAACGCACCAAGGGTCCGTTCTGCAGATTGGGTACTCGCTGCGGGTGAGGTATATCCCAGAGAATGGTGTCTGGTGAAGATTCTCATAGCTGAAGACGATAAGATCACGCGCTCCTTGCTTGTTCGTTGGGTAAAGCGTTGGGGGTATGAGGTGGTGGTAGCCGAGGACGGCATGGAAGCGATGCAGCTTCTCCACAGTGACCTTTCGATTCAGCTCTGTGTGCTTGACTGGATGATGCCAGGAATGAGCGGGCCGGAGATTTGCCGCCAGCTGCGGAGTGAACGTCATGAGCCCTACGTCTACACCACCCTCTTGACCTCGAAGACCGAGACGGACGACGTAGTCGAAGGCCTCAAATCGGGGGCAGATGACTATATCCAAAAACCTTGTCACCCCTTAGAACTCGAAGTTCGGCTGCGCGTGGGACGTCGCTTGGTGGAGCTGCAAGGCAACTTGATCGAGGCGAGAGAGAAGCTCCGATTTGAGGCCTCTCACGATCACCTTACGCGGCTGCTGAATCGCGGGGCAATTGTCGAAGAGTTGGGGCGAAAGCTCGATCGAGGCCGTCAGCTCAATCAGCCCGTGACAGTGATGATGGTCGACGTAGACCACTTCAAGGCGATCAACGATACCTACGGGCATGGAACGGGGGATGTTGTCCTTAGAGAGGTTGCAGATCGCATCAATGGCGAGTTGCGTCGAGGAGATATCGCGGGGCGCTATGGTGGTGAGGAATTCATGATCATCTTGGAGGACTGCAATCTTGGGTATGGCATGGAGCGTGCCGAAGAGCTTCGAATCTCTTTGTCGAAAAATCATGTGCACTCGGGACCTCTGGCCATCCCTGTGCACGCCAGCTTTGGGGTTGCTTCGACGAGTCAGTCTCATCGTGCGGATACCGAGCTCTTGATGCGCGCGTCAGATGCCGCCCTGTATCGATCAAAGGGGGCAGGGCGAAATTGTGTGAGCCCTGCCGAAATCAAGGAGTTTGATCGTCCGTCCATGCGGTCGTCTGGGACCGTTCCCACCAGTGCCGCTTAGGCAAAGACGGGCACCGGCCGTGTGGACTGCTTCTGAGTTTGTCGTGAGCGCCGGTACTGCGTAGCGCTCTTCACCCGTAGGCATGGGCTGCGCAAGCTGGCGCTTGCAGCTTTTTTGAACGCTTTTAGCCTTGGTGAAAGCGGCGCTGTCGCGCAGCTTTCTTGCCAAGCCCGTGTGGCCTCTCTACAAGCCCCGCATCGACCGGATGCGGCCGGCGCTACTAGTTGCGCTCGTGCTGGATCTTGGAGTCCGTTATGAAGATCGCCGTAGTTCAAGAAAGTCGCGCCGACGAGCGTCGGGTGGCAGCCACCCCCGACACAGTTGGGCGCCTGACCAAAAAATTGGGATTCGAGGTGTGTATCGAATCCGGAGCGGGAGAAGCGGCTGGCTTTTCGGATGCCGCCTTCGAGGAAGCTGGAGCCACCATCGCGCCATCGGGCGCCGGAGCCTGGTCTGCGGACGTCGTGCTTAAGGTGAATCCCCCCACCGAAGAAGAAGTGGGGTACCTGCGCGAGGGGTCTACGCTGATTAGCTTCATTTGGCCCGTCAAGAGCCCAGAGCTCGTCGAATTGCTCCGAGCACGCAAGGTCACAGCCTTCGCCATGGACGCGGTACCTCGCGTTTCGCGCGCCCAGAAGATGGATGCTTTATCTTCGATGGCTAATATCGCGGGTTATCGTTCTGTGACCGAGGCAGCGAACCTCTTTGGTCGTTTCTTCACAGGGCAGATGACGGCTGCCGGGAAAGTGCCTCCTGCTAAGGTGATGATCATTGGAGCAGGTGTGGCTGGTTTGGCGGCAATTGGCACCGCCCGCGGTCTGGGGGCGATCGTGCGTGCTTTCGATACGCGTCCCGCTGTGAAGGAGCAGGTCGAAAGTATGGGGGCCGAGTTCCTCGAGCTCGACTTCGAGGAAGACGGTACCGGTGAGGGTGGATACGCCAAGGTGATGAGCGACGAGTTCATCAAAGCAGAAATGGCCCTTTTCTTGGCTCAAGCCAAAGAAGTTGATGTCATCATTACCACCGCCCTGATCCCGGGTAAGGGAGCTCCTAAGCTCATCACCGAGGAGATGGTGCGGGCAATGAAACCAGGCTCAGTCATTATGGACCTGGCCGCCGAAGCAGGTGGCAACTGTGAGCTCACCGAGCCCGGTGGCGTGGTCACCAAATATGGAGTGCACATTGCTGGCTTCCTCGACTTGCCGAGTCGCTTGGCACCCACAGCCAGCCAGCTTTACGGCATGAACCTCGTCCATTTCTTGACTGACCTTGGTGGAGCCGAAAAATGGAACGTCAACCTGGATGACGAGGTTTTGCGTGGTGCCCTGATAGCTCACGAGGGCGAGCTCATGTGGCCGCCTCCGAAGATCGAGCACCCCAAAGAAGCCGTCAAACAAGAGGTGGCAGCTCCCGTACCGAGTGGCCCCAGCGAAGAAGAGATCAAAGCGAAGAAGGCCAAAGCCAGTGCTGTGGTCCTTCTCGCCCTGTTTGCGTTTCTCGGCTTGTTGGGGCTCAAGGCTCCCCCTGAGTTCGTGGCCCATTTGACGGTTTTCGTGCTGGCTTGTTTCGTGGGCTGGCAGGTGGTCTGGAGCGTCACCGCGGCTCTTCACACACCGCTCATGAGCGTCACCAACGCTATCAGCGGTATCATCATCGTGGGCGGCATGCTGCAAATCTCGGGTCCCATCGACAGCCCGGTGACGATCTTGGGAGCTTTGGCCATCCTACTTGCGACCATCAATATTTCTGGAGGCTTTTTGGTGACTCAGCGCATGCTGAAAATGTTTACCAAGTAATCGCGCCCCTTCTTGAGAGACGAGACAAACAGTTATGCCTCCTACACTCACTACAGTTGCTTACCTCTTTGCAGGTATCCTCTTTATTCTCAGCCTCGGAGGGCTGAGCAACCAAGAAACCGCTCGACGCGGTAACCTCTACGGTATCCTGGGTATGGCCCTGGCCATCTTGGTGACGGCTCTTTCTTCCGAGGTGACCGGCTACCAGGTTTTGGTGCCTGTCGTGCTCGTCGGCGCCCTGATTGGCGCTGTTTTGGCCGCGCGTGTCGCCATGACGAGCATGCCCGAACTGGTGGCGATTTTGCACTCTTTCGTCGGCGCGTCGGCCGTGTTGGTGGGCGTCGCCAGCTACCTCGACCCCAACAATCACCACACGGGTACAGAGCTACTTATCCACGAGGTCGAAGTCTTCGTCGGTGTGTTCATCGGAGCCGTCACCTTTACGGGCTCGGTTGTGGCCTTCGGCAAGTTGCGAGGGATGATTGGTTCCAAGGCACTCGCGTTGCCTGGTCGCAATTTTTGGAATATCGCCATGATTGCCGCCAGCGTGTATCTGGGTGCTGTCTTCGTCGGCCAGCCCGAACACGGCGGCATGCCTCAGCTCATGATCATGACGGGCATTGCCAGTGTTTTTGGTATCTTGATGGTGATGGCCATCGGGGGCGCGGACATGCCCGTGGTGGTTTCGATGCTCAACAGTTATTCGGGCTGGGCGGCGTCGGCGGCTGGTTTCATGCTGTCGAACGACCTACTGATCATCACTGGTGCTCTTGTCGGTTCTTCGGGCGCGATCTTGAGTTACATCATGTGTGCGGCCATGAACCGATCTTTCTTCAATGTGATCTTTGGCAGTTTTGGTGCGAAGGCGCAGGGAGGTAAGCAGGCTGATGAGCAGCAGGGTGAGGTGACTTCGGTCAGCGCCGAAGAGACGGCCGCGCTGCTCAAGGATGCCTCGCGTGTGATCATCATTCCGGGTTACGGTATGGCGGTGGCTCAGGCGCAGTACCCGCTTTTCGAAGTGGTCAAATGCTTGCGCGATCGGGGCATAGACGTACGTTTTGCGATTCATCCGGTCGCGGGTCGCCTACCTGGCCACATGAACGTTCTTTTGGCCGAGGCTAAGGTGCCCTACGATATCGTGCTCGAAATGGAAGAGATCAACGAGGACTTCCCCGAGACGGATGTCGCCCTGGTGATCGGCGCCAACGACATCGTAAACCCTGGTGCTTTGGACGATGCTTCCAGCCCGATTTATGGAATGCCGGTTCTTGAGTGCTGGAAGGCCAAACAAACCATCGTGATGAAGCGATCCATGGGTTCCGGTTACGCGGGTGTGCAAAACCCCCTCTTCTTCAAAGAGAACAACGATATGCTTTTTGGAGACGCCAAAGCGACCATCGAAGCGATCTTGGGGCTACTGCGCAGCTGAAGCACAATACGCCACGAAAGCCGTGTGAAGGCTTCACAAAAAAGACCCAGAGCTTTGGCCCTGGGTCTTTTTTCTACCAGTACTTTTCGAAGTTGAAGTGCCCCGGTTTGCGACGACGGTGTTTCTCGAAACCGCGGTCTTTGAGGCGCTGGGTCATGTCTTCGATCATCTGTGGGTTGCCACACAGCAACATGTGACAATCTTGGTCGAAAGAGCCACCGGCTTGTTCCAAGGAGCCATCGTCCCAAGCGGCAGTGATGCGGCCCGAAAGCGCACCCTCCGCCCGAGCATCTTGACCACTGAGAACAGGAAGATAACGAAGCTGAGTCTGTTCTTGAGCGAGCTGAGAGAGCTCTTCGCGGCAGGCGAGTTGAGCTACCTCTCGAACCCCGTGGACGAGATTGACCTCCAGAAAACGATCTCGAAGCGCATTCGCACGTAACATTGAAAGGTAGGGGCCGAGGCCCGTACCGGTTGCCACGAGCCAGATACGTTTGGTCTCGGGGACTTCTTTCAGGGTGAAGAACCCTAGGGGGGTCGGATCCAGCAGGACTTCCGCTCCGACCTCGAGGTCGAAGAGGGAGGGGGTGAGCTCGCCGGTTTCTACTCGACTGATGAGGAAGCTCAGATTCGGTCCGGGGGCTGAGGCGGCAGAATAAGAGCGGCGCACGACTGACTCTCCGTGCTTGAGACCCAGGTTAAAGAACTGGCCGGGTTCGAACTTGGCCTGGGCGTCGAGAGTGATGCTCATGAGACCTGGGGTCCAGTCTCTGCGGGCGCTGATTTGAGTGCTGACGAGTCCGCTCATGGGGGCGGTGTTAGCGGAAGGCCCGTTTCGGGGGCAGTTCAAGAGGGACGAATTGGGCGAATTTTTTGAGACCGCGAGCGCAAAAATTTTGGATTGGGCTCAAATCGTGGGACGTCAACAAGGGGTTTGAGATTCAAATTGTCCATTTGGGGCGAGATATTTATGCGCGCCTCGTCTAACCTCGGCTCGATGAGCGACTTCAATCCGCCTCCCCGTAAGGGGCCCCCTGGACCACCTCCTCGCCCTAAGAAGGCAGCGGGGCTTCCCCCCGATTCCCACGGGGTTTCGGATCCGGACAAGACTCCAGCCAATCCTTTTCTCGTGAGTGCGGTCAACGGCGGATTCGAGGCGGCCCCTCCTTCTCGTCCGACTCCTCAGACGCTCCCGGAGCCCCAGGCACCAGCGAACCCCTTCATGGCTGTCGCTACGGAAACGCGTGCCCAGGCGGTACCGCGACCCCCTTCACCGGCAGCTCCCCAAGAGATGGGTTCGGTTCCGATGGGTTCCGCTCTCCAGGTGGCTCCCATCGTGGGCCAGCCGGGTTATGAAGCGCCTAATCTCAAAGATCCGCACGCGGCTTTCCGCAAGGGCAACAAACTCAAAGCTCTGCTCTTCGTTGCCGTCGCCGCGGCCGTGGTGGGGGGGATTGTCTTCTTGGCGAACCAAGAGCCTACCGAGCCGAAAGTGGCCGCAGAGAAGGAATCAGAAGGTCCAGTGATCGGGTCCAGTGTGTCCCCCGAGATCATCAAAGACCCGAACGACGAACCTCTTTCTGCTCGTCTCAAAAAAACGGCGGCACCTGTTGAGCCCGTTCCCGCGCCCGCGCCTCGTTCGGCGGACAACGAAGGTTTCGCCAACCACTTCAAAGCCAAGGCGGAGTAGTCCGGCGTTTCGACGGGAAGGGCCCGAAGCGGTCGCTGAGCGGGGGCGCGGTGAGAGCTAAAGCTCAGGGCTTCCGCTGAGTCCGGGCAATACTGCTCAATAAGGGCATTCTTGTCCGCAATGCGTGTAGAGTCGGCGTAGATCGTCCCAGAAGGTGGGGTAGGTCTTGGCGACGCAGGCAGGATCTTCGATTTGAACTCCCTCGCGAGCGAGGCCGAGAATTGCAAAGGCCATCGCCATGCGGTGGTCCGAATAGGAACGGACCACGCAAGGCGTGATGGGGGTGGGGGTGATTTTCAACCAGTCGTGGCCGTGTTCGACCTCTTGACCCAAACGCTTCAGTTCGCTCACTGTTGCCTCGAGGCGGTCGGTTTCTTTGATGCGAATGTTGTAGACGTTGGTAATATGTGTGCTGCCCTTGGCGAGGGGCGCTAGGGCGGCCAAGGTCATCACGGTGTCGGAGATGTGGTGCATGTCTACGTCAAGGCCAACGAGAGGTTTGCTCTGCTCGATAAAGGTTCCGGCTGGGCTCGCTTCGACACTGCAGCCCGCCTGTGCGAGCAGTCGAACGAAGCCATAGTCGCCCTGAAGAGCTCCCTCGCTGAGTCCAGGAACTGTCACTTTGAGGCCGGTGGCAGCCGTCGTTGCAAAGGCGTAACTCGCTGAGGAGGCGTCCGGCTCGATGACGTATTCTCGGGCCGAATAGGCACCTTGTGCGGGCACCGCAAACGAACTCGCGCCCTGGCTAGCGGCATCTTTGGGCACCTGGGCTCCGAAATCACGCATCATATTGAGGGTGATGTCGATGTAAGGGCGACTCACGAGATCGCCTGTGGCCTCGATAGTGAGATCCCCGTCGGCGCAGGGGGCGGCCATCAAGAGCGCCGAAAAATACTGACTCGACTTGTTTCCCGGCATCGTCACGACGCCACCAGGCAGGCCTCGTCCTGAAATCGTCAAGGGGGGACAACCTGAAGGGCAGTCGACTTCGACTCCCAACTGGCGCAGGCCATCCACGAGGTCCGAAATGGGCCGCTTTTGCATGTGCTCATCACCGACCAAGGTGACCTTTCCGGGAACCAAGGTGCAGAAGGCTGCCAGGAAGCGGACTGTCGTGCCCGAATTCCCGACGAAGATTTCCGAGCTCGGTGCCCGCAGCTTGGAGCGTCCCCCTTCCACCTTCAGGGTGGTGGCGTCGACGTCCGTTATTGTGATGCCCATCTGAGTCAGGGCGTTTCGCATATGGCGAGTATCGTCGCTGTGGAGCACTCCCTTGAGGGTGGTCGTGCCCTCGGCCAGGGCTGCCAAGATCAAGGCGCGGTTGGTGATGCTCTTGGAACCCGGCACCTTCCATTCGAAGGCAGGCGTTTGTGCATCAACCCGCAGGGGCGTCAGTCGGAGAGGGCCCGGGGGGAAGCTCTTTGCAGCGGCGGACATGGCCGTGACGATTAGCTCAAGGGGCAGAAGAGGACCAGAGACGGTGCGTCTTGGTCCGACAATAGGCACAAATTAGCCTTGATTTTCTGGCCACGCGTAGCTGCGGGCGACGCGGGCCACATCGACTCGGTAGGACCGGTACCAATCCGAGCGTCCTTTTTCTTGGGCCAAGAGGTGTTCGGCATGCTTTCTCCAATTTGTGATGGATGCCTCATCCTTCCAATAGGATAGGGCGATTTCGAAGCGATTCTGGCAAAGTGCCTGAAAATCCGTACAGCCGAACTCCCCCAAGGCGAGGGTACGCATGCGTGTGGCCGTTGCTTCGTAGCTGTCGTCGAGCCCTTCCGTGAGCTCGGCCCGAAAAACCACCACATACCCTAAATCGCGGGGCTCGGTCGCTTGGGGGCGTGCCTTCGACGTTTTTGCTGTGCTCGGGCTTGGACTTGAAGTCTCGGTTGCTGCATTGCCTTGAGTGCCGCGTCCGTTGCGCCCGGCTTCGACGGCAAGGCGATCGACCAAATCGTTCATGGCGTTGCCGCTATGTCCTTTCACCCAACGGAAGCTCACGTCCTTGCGAGCCAAGTAGTTGTTGATGAGAGGTTCCCAGATATCTCGATTGGCGACAGGCTGTTTCTTCGAGTTAACCCACCCGCGTTTGAGCCAGCCAGCGTACCATTTGTCCTTGAAACAGTTGACCACGTAGGTGCTGTCGCTGACAATTTCCAAGGGGCCGTCGTTGCTTTGTAGGGCGTCGAGCACAGCCATGAGTTCCATGCGCTGGTTCGTGGTCTGTTTTTCGGCTCCGCTCTTGTAGGCCCCGTCTTCGATGGCCCAGGCCCAGCCCCCTGGGCCCGGGTTTCCACTGCAAGCGCCGTCTGTGAATATGGTCTTTGTCATTTTTATGTCGACTTTGCTCAAAGGGCCGCGCGAATTTCTTCGGCGAGTTGGGCGCCGTCTTCGAGTTTTCCGGGAACCCAGCCGATCTTAAGACCGCTGTCTTCGCTCGGTTTGGGAATGATGTGGAAGTGGACGTGAAAAACCGCCTGGTGTGCCGGGGCCCCGTTGTTCTGCAGGATGTTGTAGTCCTTGCAGCCGCTCACTTTCATCACAGCTCGGCAGAGACGGGGCAGGGCCCGACCGATAGCAGCAGCACTTTCGTCGCTGAGTTGGTCTACCGTGGAGGCTTCCTGCTTCGGGATCACCAAGGTGTGTCCGCGACTGAGGGGCCCGATATCGAGGAAGGCAAAGACGAGATCGTCTTCGTATATCTTGTGGACGGGAATTTCTCCCCGAAGAACCTTCGAAAAAATCGTTTCAGCCATCGTTACTTTTCCTCGTTGTTGTGACCATGGACAGACTGTGCGCGTCTGCCCGGAGCGTCCCCAGATAAGTCAACCCAGTCCTGATGAGCAAGTGTGGAGAGCGAGATCGAAGCACGAGGGCTATGAGCGAGTCGGACCGAAACGTCCGTTCATCATGAGCAAGGACATCACAGTCCAACAGTGGTTGTAGTAGCGACTTCGAGCCAAGAGTCGGCCCGTTTTTACGCGCTCGTAGGCTCCGTTCAACAGCTCGCTGTAGAGAGGATCGCACATGGCAGCCGCGCCGATACAGCCCACGAATACAGCAGACCCCTCGCCGTGGTCGATGGTCTTTTTATCGGGAAGCGGAGTGCCATCGAGGGCGTAGCCGTCGATGATTTGCTCGGCGCCGCGCTGCAAGAAGAAGAGGCAGATCTTGTCGAGGTAGCTCTTGGCGCGGGGGTCACCATAAAGTGCCCAGTCGAGTGCCATCCGGAATGGGGTGCGTGCCGAGTCCGTCTGGTAGTTAGTTTCAGCCCGAGGAAAGGCCTCTACGGGACTTCCCTCGAAATTGCACCAGGCCGGAACAAGACCGTTTTCGTGGTTTCTGTTCGTTTCGTTCAGGCAACGGTCGAGGATTTCGTAGCCGCGGTCGATGACCCGTGTCCAGGCCGGAACGTTGTCCGTCAGTTCACCGAAAAGGCGGTACTGGTAGGGAGCGAAATAAGAGGGATTGAAGACGTTTTGACCGCGCCACTCGTCGCCGGGGAGGAACATGTCAGCCCAGGTCCCGTGGTCGACCTCGAACTCGTAGATACGCTTGATCTGGCGTGCGGCGAGGGCTTCGTAACTTTGCGTCAGGCTTCCTCGGCCTCCCCACTTTTGAGCGGCTAGGGCGAGTGCCCAGGCGATATCCTCGTCCGCATCACTTGCGCCTCCCGTTCCGAGCGCTCTTGAGCCGTCGGCGGCGACGTACCAACACATGAGCCCGTTTTCGTTCGACCATCGATCCGCATACTGGAAGAAGGCGTCAAAACTCGCCTGATCATCCATCATGACGGAGATCATCAACCCGTAGGAAATCCCCTCCGACACCGTCGAGAACTTTTCCCCATCCGGCGTATCAGGGCGAACGGTGCGCAGGAATCCGCTCGCCCCGTCGCTCGTTACGATTTCGTCGAACCATGCTCGATGGGCGCGCAGCACATCGTCGAAGCTCGCCGTTTTCGGGAGAGTCAGAGTAGGAAGAACCATGGGGATGAGGCTAGCGAGTCGCTCCCGTCGGTCCAATGCTTTGCGAGGGTGACGTCTTACTTCGAGTCTGTTTGAGTTTCATGTGGCTCTCGGCTACTTGATTAGACAATGAAAAGGTATCAACTATGGGAGCGCTTGACGGGGGCACTTCGTAAGGAGATCAAGCGCGCAACTGCCCAGGCTGTGAAGGATGCTCGCCCAGACAGAGTCCGTTTGAATCGAGACAACGTGGCCGCGATCCATTACTTTCAGCTCATGGCGCAGGCGCGTGATCGGGTCGAGAGCGGCTTGTACGGCGGTGAGCGCAGGGAGAAGAGAATCGTTGTTTCTCTGACCAGCATTTCGACTCGCTTGTTCGATGTGGCTACCACGATCGAATCGATGCTCTGTCAGACTCTGCGCCCCGACGTCATTGTGCTCTGGCTGGACCAGGACACCCTGACGCGTGAGGAGATACCCATTTCCCTCAAGAAGCAGGAGCAACATGGGCTTTCGATTCGATTCTGCGAGGATATCGGACCACACACCAAGCTTGTGCCGGCTCTCAGGGAATTTCCCAACGACATCATTGTCACGGTGGATGACGATATTCTCTACCCCGATACTTTCCTCGAACGCCTCTATCGTGCGTACCTCAAAGAGCCCACGACTATTCATTGCACTCGAGCGCGACAGATACACATTCCTCTGAAGCCGCCCACCCTATACAGCAAGCATTGGCCGAACTTGCTAGAGGAGAGAACAAGTCTTGACGTGGTACCTTTGGGAGTAGGGGGAGTTCTCTACCCTCCCCATTCTCTCGCTTCTGAGGTCTTTGACCTCGACGCACAGCGCCGGCTTTGCCCTCGGGCGGATGATATCTGGTTCAAAGCCATGTCCTTGAAGCAGGGTGTGCCTTGCCACAGAATCGCTCTCCCCAAGGAGCCTTTTTCTATTCGGCCGAACTCCCAGGATAATAATCTGGAGCAAGAGAACGTGGCGGAGGGCGGCAACGACCGGCAGATTAAGGGCACCTTTGACGCCTATCGACTTTGGGATGTGCTCGATGGAGCCGAACGAATCTAGAATTGATTTTCGTCCACCTCGGGGATCACTCCCCGGGTGTTGTAGAGTCGGCCTTGGCTTCGTCGCGCGAGCTTCGTTTCTTCAGTGGTGGCGTTTCCCCAGGTGGAATCCTCGGCAGTCTCGGCAATGTGGCGGCAAAGTCCGGGGATGATGATCGACACCCTTTCTTGTTCCATCAATGAAGTAGGTGACTCTTTCCACTGCCACAAATCAAAATGACTGCCGAGCTTCCCCGGGCCAGGGTTACCTCGGCGCTTCCCATTGGGGAAGTACCAGCCGAGGGGCCCAACTTTGCGGATTAGGGTGGGAGGGGCGAGGAAGTTTTTGCCGTCGATGCTGTCGCTGAGCAAAACCTTCTTGTCTCTATAGTCGCGGAGTTCAAACCCGGGATGAAGTGAACAATAGAAACCTGAGACATACCCCACCTGTTGGGCAGGGAGCACCTCCTCATAGGCGCGGACCATGAAGTCAAAGTAGAGCTCAGGGGCTGAGATCAAACAGTCGTCTTGAATGTAGCAAATGTAGTCGGCAAAGCGCTCGCTGCGGATCTCTTCGCGCTCCTGATGCGCAAGGATCATGTTGTAGAGAAAGGGTAGCCCGAGCTGGTAATTCGTCGATACGATAGAAACTTCGTCGATGTGTTTCTTCAAAATGTCCAGGGTCTCGTCGTCGAGGCGATCCACAAAAACATGCAAGCGAACTTCGTGTCGTGTTGCTCGCTTTGCTTCAAGCAGTGCTTTGAGTGTTTGACCAAAGAACCGCGGTCGCAGGCTGGTCGTCATGAAAGTGTCGATACGCCGTGGGCTATCGTGGCGGTAGCTGGAGATCGTCTGCCCCAAAGACGGTTTCTTGAGCTGGAGCTTGTCCACGAACTCGAACAAACGCTCAGGAACGCTGTTGAGCGATCTGACATGAGTGACGGGCTTAAAGTGTCCTTTCGATGCCAAGCGCTCGTTGGTTGTTTCGGAGAGAGAAATCAGAAAGTCCGTACTGCGCAGTGTCGCAGTCAACCCCTTTCCTTTCAGGGGACCGGCCCCCACGACTTGGGCAGTCGGAATGCCTGGCGGAGGAATGAACTCTTCCGGCCAAAGTCCCAGGCAGATAATGAGGCCAGGCTCAATTGGTCCTACGTCGTGGGTGTTGATTCGAAACAGCTCACGCAGCGGTGTCGCATTCAGCTTGGTCGAACTCATCCCCCTTTGTTCGAGTCCTTTGATCAGAGGGGCTTCTAGTTCCTTCGAAAGACGTCGGTTCTCGGCGATGATCAAGACATCGCATCCAAGGGTACGAAGCAAGTGACGACGCGAGCTGCGAATCGCACGCTTGACCTTCGGTGTCAGCCAGTTCTTGAGTCTTGCTTTAGTTTTTCGCGCATCCATCTGAGTCACCGCTGGAGGAAGGTTCTAACTAACGTTGGAAGAGTGCCGCGATGGCGTTGTCGTATTTGTGCTCTGGGAAGGAAGAAAGCAGTCTCTTGCCGTCTTCTATGAGATTGAAGCTCGGTTGACTTAGGCGCTCGAAGCTTCCGTCGTGGTGTTTGCGCACCCAGTGGCCTGCCGGGACCGGTCGAGGCGCCTCGCCATTTTCGATCCGGAGCCAGCTGGCGTGGAGCGACGGACCGCTGAGGTCGTACTCAAGGAAAGGGGTCTTGAAGTAGACGCCCTCAGAGATTTCGCTTTCTTGAGTATAAAAGTCGATACCCCACGCGCGCTTGAGAATGTTGGTTCGGTTGTAGAAGGCGGGGAGCACAATGATGCGACAACCGGTAGGAAACCTATACTTGCTCAGAACGCGCTCAAGCTCTTCCGTCAATTCGCCTTCGAATTCCACCCATGCGAGGTCGAGGATTACCGGAACCCTAACATTCTGGACATTCGCCGTGTTCTCGAGAACCTTTGCGGTCGAGCGGATTTCAGCCACATGCTTGTCCAGCCGAGACAGGGTTTGACTGTTGGTTCCGGGGAGATACTTCTGCGATAGTCTTTCAAGAGACCTCTGAACGCGAAGAGCGAGCGGTCGCTTCTTGGGGGTGCCCCCCGTCAGATCCTGGGTGGGACGGCTGATGGGTAGAGCCAGCTTCTCGCACACTTCCCACCATTCGTTTTCGTATCCACAGCGGGATTTCCAGGGTTTAGACGAACTCGTAAAATGTAAAATGACGCGTTCGTCATAGGCCTTGAGGAGCTCCGATCCCGAGAAGGCAAGCAGTTTGGGTTTGCGCTTCACGGCGTCCTTAAGCGCCAAGGTCTTCCCGTAGTCGAGGTGAACGTTGGCAAAGACGTTGAACTTTTTCTCTAGGTGAAGAACGCGTCCCCGATAGAGATGGTTTAGAGTGTCTTGATCGATGAATCGATTCACACGGGAAATGGCTGTTGTACGAGCTAAGACCAAGTCTTCAGTGAACCGCCCTATGCATCGGGGAATATCGAAGAGGATCAGCCCAGAGTTGAAGTAGGGCTTGTTCGAGGGGAGACCAAGCTTTGTGTTGTGCTTATGCCAAGAAAGCTTGTAGTCAGGAACGGCCGCGATGAGATTCTCTCCAAGCTCTCGTTCGAACAGGCTGTTGAGCTCATCGCTGCAACAAATCATATCCACGTCCAGGTAGAGTACGCGCTCGTATTCCGAAAAGAGGAAGGGGAGTAGCAACTTTGCCATCGCGTCCGCGGCTACGTGTGTGCTCCCTACACTGGACTTCAAGGTCTTGAGTTTTGAGAAAACCGGAGACCGCGAAAAGTCGACGATCTTGCGTACCCGACCTTGAAACTGAGACCCCGAAAAGTCATCCAGCGTGACGTCCTTTGACATCACGACAATGTCGATATTCTTGTCCAGGTGAGGCAGTAACGAGCCGATCAGTACCTGGGTTGGAATCAGATAGTTGCGGTCCGTGATGCACATGACCGCATACCTTCCGGAAGTGAACTGGTCACTCATGAGATTTTCCAAATAGGTTCCAGAGTCGATAGTGATCGAAGCAAGCCAAGGTCTGGGCCTCGTTGCCGCCTTCATCGATATTAACTTTGTTGAGTGTCACGTCCTGGCTATAGGGTCGAAGGGGTGCGGGTTGTCTCCTCACCGAAATCCGTTTGCATTCGACTTTCTTTCTCAGGCTCATGGTCTTGAACCAAATGTCGTCGGCCTTCGGCGCTAGCAGTTTTTGCTTTTCGAGGTCGAAGACGTCTTCGTGAAGGATCTTCGGGGGATAGAGGACGCCTCCGACCCCAAGAGGCAGCACATCGAGCCCTTGCATGGATGATTTCAGGCAAGGCCAATCATTCCCGTATTCGAAGTTGCGACCCTTGTCCGTCGCAATCAGACGGGCTCGCGCGCAGTGAATCACTTCGGGGTTACGTCGATAGGAAAGTACAAGTCGCTCGACGAGGTCATCCGGGTAGAGAGTATCATCATCAACGGTGATGATAATATCATCGGGAAAGGCTTTGAGTGCCGGAATGAGCTTGGTATGCGGACCGATGTCCTCACACAGACGGACGTCGAGGCCACGACCCATTTGCCCCCTCAGGCTCAGGGGTAGTTCGTCGAGACGCACTTTGTCCTGATTCAACCAGAGGACGATGGTGTCTGGCTTCATCGTTTGATGGAGCAAGGATTCAATGGTTGTTCCCAAGTCGAAAAGGCGAGGGGGGATCGTTGTGAGGGAGACGATGATTTTGTGGCTTCGTGCTGGTCCCTCATACGTCCCTTTGCCTTCAGAACGCTCCATACGGTCTCGGAGAAAGTACTCCATGGAAAAAGCTTCCAGGTCTTCGGCGAGGCGCCCGCGCAGGGTGCGAATGAAGCGCGACTCCATGCGCTTCTGCTTGATTTGGAGAGCGCGGCGCAACCGTGTCAGGGGATTGTATGTGTCTTTGGTCATGGTTCAGATTGAGGGGAATGTGCAGCACGCACTCCTGTTTATGTCGAGCACGTGGGGCTGCAAAATAGAGTGAAGCCCTTGCCGCGGCGGCTTTCTTGCGTGCGGAGCTCGGGAAACCGCTCCTTCCAGCTGGCTGCGATCGACGCTTCTTCTGCTCGCATTGTGTCGTCAAGGATGACCACGCCGCCTTCGCTCAGGTTGTTCCTGAGAAGTTCGAGGGCTGGTTGGCGCGCGCTGGGATGAATGACTCCAGGGGGACCATCGACAAGGATGAGGTCGAGTTTTTGGTCGCCGAGACGTTCGATGATCCCCGAATACCAAGGCGAAAGGCCCTCCCCCCTTTCCTCGATGGGACAGTGCCAAAGCTCGGTTCGACCTTGCAATTGATGCCGCTCTAAGTTCTTTCGAGTCGCCTCCAGGTACTCTTCTCCATCGTCGACTGAGATATGTCGCGTTTCATTCAACTCGAGCCGAGTCAGCAGACTAGCGATGAGCACAGTGGACGAACCTGAGCCGAGCTCTAGGATGGCCCGAGGGCGTAGTCGCACAATCTGATCGAAGAGAGCTCGTGCGGTATAACCGTCCAGAGCGGGCCCTCCCATGAACACGGGCCACCCCGGGTAGAGCGCGGCCAACGCACTCACGTAGCCTGCCTGAATTTGGTCGTCCCTGAGCACCATCTGGGTGCGCAGATGAGCAGATTCAACGCTTGCGGCGAACTTGCGCAAGCGTTCCTGCAACTCTTTCGTAATACCTGTTCGAACCGAGTTGACCTCTTTTCTCAACTCGCCATTTCGCGAGCTGGCTGCGGCCCTTTCTTGGCGCAGCATGTTTTCGGATCGAGCCACTCGTTCGTTGATGGCTCGCACCCGCCCAACGACATCGCTCATTCGAGCATCGATCTTGCCGAAGCGTTTGTGGAGCTTCCAATAGATCGCTCCATTGGCGGCAAGAATCGTGGCCATACTTACGAGGGAAATCATGCGGTTGATTGAGGTTAATCTCTGCGCATTGAAGGTCAAGTTGACGCAAAGAAAACGGGGTTCGTGGAAGAACCCCGTTCTTTGCGTCAGACACGCACTTTCGCGCTGCCCCCGTGGATGGCCGGACTGGGCCTGCCGTTTGTCGATCTACAGCACACTCACGATCGCCTGACAGAGCTTGTCCATGTTGGACTCTGTCATGCCTGCGACATTGATGCGTCCGGAACCGACGATGTAGATGGCGTGTTCTTTCTTGAGTCTTTCGACCTGTTCCTTGCTCAGACCCGAGAAGCTGAACATCCCGTTCTGGCGCTCGATGAACGAAAAGTCTTGGCTCGCCCCGGCCTTCTTCAGGCCCGCGACGAAGGCCGTTCGCATCGATTTGATGCGGGTGCGCATACCCGAGAGCTCTTCTGTCCACTGCTTACGCAGTTGTGCATCGTTCAAGATAGTGGTGACGATTGCGCCACCATGGGCTGGTGGGTTCGAGTAGTTGATCCGCGCGCAGACTTTGAGTTGACTCATCACTGCGTTGGCCACGTCCTTCGACTTGGAGACGGCAGTCAGGGCTCCGGTTCGCTCGTTATAGAGCCCGAAGTTCTTGGAGAAGCTAGAACAAATAAGCGCTTCATCGAATTTGTCGATGAGAGCACGCAGCCCCCCAGCGTCTTCTTCCAGTCCGGCCCCAAACCCTTGGTAAGCGAAGTCGATGACAGGCACGGCCTTCCGACGATTGAGCAGCTCTGCAATTTCGCCCCATTGATCCAAGGTAGGATCGACACCTGAGGGGTTGTGGCAGCAGGCGTGAAGAAGAACGACGTCGCCTTCGGCGACAGCTTCTAGAGAACTCTTGAGCCCTGTGAAGTCGAGAGCGCTGTTTTGGGCATCGAAGTAGGCGTAGTTTTTTACTTCAAGGCCGGCTCCGGAAAAGATCGCTGGGTGGTTTGCCCAGGTGGGGCTGCTCATCCAAACGGTAGTCGCGGATGCTTTGGACTTGAGGAAGTCTGCCGTAAGCCTCAATGCGCCGGTGCCTCCCGGCGTGTGGCAGGTCCCAGCTCGACCATCAGAGACAAGAGCACTGCCTTCTCCAAAGAGCATGCTCCGTACCGCCTTTCCGTATTCCGGGTCGCCGTTGATGGGCTTGTAGGCTTTGGTCTTGGTGGTAGCGACGAGTTGTTCCTCAGCTGTCTTAACTGAGTCGAGTACTGGAGTATTGCCAGCCGCATCTTTGTAGACGCCCACCGAAAGATTGATCTTGTCGGTGCGCTCGTCCTGCTTGAACGCTTCAGTGATGCCAAGGATGGGATCAGGGGGGGCTGCTACAATTTTCTCAAACATGTCTTACTCGTGCGTTGAACTTAAAAGAAGGAATGCGCCGGTCCGGGACTCAGATGGGTTCCGGGCCGCGGGTACTCGTGGATAGCACTAGCGTGCACGTTTCTCACGCAACAATTCGACTCGAACTATCGAATTTAGAGCTTCCATAGCTGGGGTTCTTGGGTGTTCTAGCCCGAATGAACACCCACAGGCCTACAGGAAGGTGGGGCTGGGGGTAAAAGCTGTCTTGGCGAGTCGGGAGCTAGCGCTGTCCGAGGAGACCGTAACGAGCGGGATTCGAATCTGGTGCGCCGGCAGATGGCGGTGTCAAAGGCGGGGCTTGTTGCTAAGTAAGATAATATATCTGTGAAGTGAGTCATTTGTGATGTGTGTTTGTGTGGGTTGGCGTTGAGACGTTAAGACGTTAAGACAAGTAGTTGCTGAATTGTCCTATGGGCCTACCGTGCTTGTTCCAACATGGAACGCGGTTCTCAATTGCGGAAGGGGTCCCACACACTATCCCCAACTGTGTACCTGAGAAGGCGCATGAAGTTGGCTCTCGTGACTCATGCTTCCTCGTGAGAGGCAGCTACTCCCTCTGTGTGGTGTTCGAAGACGTCTGCGCCCGATGAGGTGAGCGGGTTCGGGGCTTGAGCGCCTGGCGTGGCTCGCGGTAATCTAGGTAAAATGCACACAATGTGCTCCAGTGGGCCTAGGTTGTGCAAATTGGGATGAATTTCCCTCGCTGGCTGGGCAATTGGCTCCTGCGCGTTTTCGGGGCGCGTTGACAGGCGGCCCTCCTCCCTTCACAAAGGCGGAGCTTGGCGGTCGAGCGCACAGTTTGCGCGCCTTCGAGCCCGCGACCTCGCTTGTGAGGCCGCGTCCCACTGCGGTTGAAATTTCAATCTCAGGGCGACCCCCTCAATGTCGCCAACTTCTTCGACCGAACCATCATGACTCAACTCTTCGATCATCTCTACGCCTCGTTTCTCGACCAGGTTGCCAAACCCACGCGCTACACGGGCTCAGAACATGGCGTGGTCCGCAAGGACTGGGATGCGGTGGACGCGCGCTTCTGCCTGGCCTTCCCCGACATCTACGATATCGGCATGAGTCATTTGGGATATCGCATCCTGTACAAGCTCCTCAACGACCACCCGCGCATCTTGGCCGAGCGCTGCTACACGCCGTGGCTCGACATGCAAGAGAAGTTGAAGGAGCATGGGCTGCCCTTGGCTTCTCTCGAAAACGTCCGTCCGTTGAGTGACTTTGACGTGATCGGTTTTTCGCTGCAGTTCGAGCTCACCTACACGAACATTTTGCTCATGCTCGATCTCGGTGGTGTGCCCCTGCGCAGTAGTCAGCGGGGCGAGGACGATCCTCTCGTCATCGCGGGCGGTCCAGTGGCAACTCATGCTGAGCCGATGGCTCCCTTTTTGGATGCGATCCTGATCGGGGATGGCGAAGAAGCGGCGACCGAGATCGCGCTGAGTTGGGTCGATGGCAAAAAGGCTGGTCTCAGTCGCGCCGAGCGCCTCAAACGCCTTTCGAAACTGGCTGGCGTGTACGTGCCCAGTCTCTACGAGACCGAGATCGAGCCCAAGACGGGATTTTTCGTAGTCGCCCCTCCTCAGGATCCCAGCCTTCCTTATCCCATCGAGCGAAGACTCGTTCCCGATATCAACGACTATCCCTTTCCTGACGATTTCCCCGTGGGCGGGCCTGAGGCCATCTTCGATCGCATGAGCATCGAGGTCGCGCGCGGATGTACTGAGGGGTGTCGCTTTTGCCAGGCAGGGATGATCTATCGTCCGGTGCGTGAACGCGATCCCGAGCAGGTGGTTGCTACCGTCGAGCGCGCTTTGGAAAAGAGCGGTCAAGACGAGGTCTCGCTCACCGCGCTCTCGACGGCGGACGTGAGTTGCATTTCGCCTCTCATCAAGCGCCTGGTCGAAAAGACGGCGCCCGAGCGCGTCAGTCTGAGCGTTGCCTCGTTGCGCGCCTATGGTCTGGCCGAAGAACTACTGGATGACATGCGCAAAGTGCGCACGGCTGGCCTCACCTTTGCTCCCGAGGCGGGGACGCAGCGTATGCGCGACGTCATCAATAAAAACGTCACCGAGCAGCAGCTGATGGAGACGGCCGAGCGCGTCTTTTCCCGTGGTTTCGACCGCATGAAGCTCTACTTCATCCTCGGTCTGCCGACCGAAACGGACGAAGACGTGCTTGGGATTGCCGAGGTGGGCAAAAATGCGATGGCCGTGGGCAAGCGCATTGGCAAGCGTGCCAAGGTCACGGTCAGCGTTTCGGTGCACGTGCCTAAACCGCACACGCCGTTTCAATGGTGCAAGATGGACGACTTGCAAGAGGTCAAGCGCAAGCAGTACATGCTGCGCGACGAGCTGCGGCGCTACAAGTCCATCGGTCTGCGTCTGCACGATTCAACCACCAGCGAGCTCGAGGGGGTTCTGGCGCGTGGCGACAGGCGCCTCGGGGACGTGATCGAGCGCGCCTATCAGCACGGCGCTTTCTTCGATTCTTGGGACGATCAGTTCAAGAAGGACACCTGGATGGAGGCCTTCGCTCACTTTGGCATCGACACCGCCCCCTTCCTGATGACGCTCCCCTTGGACGCGCGCCTGCCCTGGGACCACATCGATGTCGGTCTCGAAGACGGCTTTTTGGCCCGCGAGTATCGCAAAGCGCTTCAAAGTCGACTCAGCCCGCCCTGCGGCAAAGCCAAGGGCATGTTCATCCACCACACCAACGTCGCTGAGGCTAACGACGACGCCCGTAAACTGGTCTGTTATGACTGCGGTATCGCCTGCGATCTCACCCGCATGCGCGAACAACGCGTCGGCTTCTTACAAAAGATGGGCGCCGACAGGCCCGGAAAGCGCGCTGCCCTCCCCATTTACCAAGACCCAGTAGCTCCAGTGAAAGCCAAGCGAGCCGAAGCTGCGGAGCAGCGAGACAGGTCGGAGCCCCAGCCGTCAACCGCCGAAGCCTCAACGACCGAGCCCGCCGAAGCTGCGGAGCAGCGAGGCCGCCGCGTCCCCGCCGCCGACCAAGTGGGAGGCGTCGGAGACCCGGCGGACCGTGGGGTGAGGAGCGAGAATTCACTTCTCGCGACGAGGGGGGCGGAGTCCGCCCCCCTACAAGACCGTCCCCAACGAAAGCCGGAGGCCTTCCGGCCCCCGCGGCCCGGCTCACCGCCCGTCCGCGTGCGCCTCAACTACGAAAAGACCGGTCCCATGGCTTTGCTCGGTCACCTCGATTTCATTCGTGAGTTGCCCCGTGTGATTCGTCGAGCGGGTGTGCGCACCGCTTATACCGAAGGTTTTCATCCCAAGCCCGACATGAGCTTCGGTCCGGCACTCGCACTCGGGGTGTCGAGCATCGATGAGTACATTGACATCAAGTTGATCGACCCACCCGAGATGCCCCAACTCATTACGGCGCTCAACCAGGCGGCTTCGGGTGGTTTGCGTTTTGTCGCTGCGGCAGTGCTCGGTGAGCGTGATCCCGGTCTCGCAAAAATTGTCGATGCGGCTCGATTCGTGATTGGTTTTTCTGCCGACGTTCTCGCTTGTGCAGGGCGCAGTTCCGGTGACGATGCGCGCGGGCGCATCACCGACTTGGTGGCCCGATTCGAATCCAGCGACGAAGTGACTGTGGAGCGCGACGTTAAAGGGATTAAACGTAAAATTGACGTCAAAGCTGGCGTTTGGCAGATCGAGACCGGTGATGACGCCGCTCATCAAGAGCTCATTCAGTCTGGAGTGGTTGGTGTCGCGGCCTGTTTTTCGGTGACCGTGGGTATGGGTCAGTCGGGCTCGGTACGCCCGCGTGAAATCGTCGAAGCTATCGTGGGCGCCGACGTTCCCTTCATTGCCGCGCGAGCGGCGCTCTTGGCCCACGGTCGTTCTCCGTTGGACCTGGAAGCCCACAAAAAGCCCATCCCAGTTCCAAAGACGAAATCGCTCGAAGTGAGCGCGTCGATCTAGATCGGGCTGCGTGCTTGCCACCGCGGTCTTGTTTGCGGTGGCTTGTCGAAGAGTGAACGACTGCGTGCTGGGCGGGCGTCTGGCTCAAGGTTCTATCGATTTCGGTGCGGGGTCGACGGTTCAGCGGGAAAACTCAATGGGACTGCAACGCAGCCCGACTTGAAGCAGGTCGTTGCCGCCCGATTTCGCGTGCACACTGATGAGCCCGGTGGCAATGGTTCCTTCATCGCAGCTGACGGTCTGAGGCGTTTGCGTTCCGGAACCCTGCACTACCGTTGTCTCGGGGTCGCTCAGGGTTGCCGACGGCGAGGCGTCGGGATCCCAAGCGAGGGTTGCGCACTCGACACTTGTTTCTTCAATGGTGCTTGCCTCAGCTCGAAGAGTCAGCGCCGTGAGCACCTTGCCCGCGCTGCAAGCTGCGGTGGTGGTCGGATTCGACGATGTGTTTTCCAGTTGCCAACCCGTTGGAACTGGGCCGATCTCAAGTTCCGAACTCGAGCTCAGGCCGACCGGTCCGCAGAGCAGCTCGTATTCGTCGATGCTGCTGAAGCTTTCGTCGACGATCACGCCCAGCAGAGCCTGCCCAGGGGGGCAATCGTGAGTGACCGGGGGGGCACCAGTGTCGCTGGCGCCCACCAGAGTCGTTTCGACTGGCGCGGCCGTGGCCAACGGGTGGTCGGGAAGCAACTGCGCCGTGACTTTTTGACAGATGAATTCGGCACCCTCGACTCTCTTGAGGGTAGTCGTGGTCGAGTAGTAGTTCCGTGTCCCAACGGGCATGCTCCCGACCGGACAACTCATTGTCGCATCATAGGTGTCGGCTTTCGAGGAAGATGCCTCGGCAAAAGTTGGTTCAGTAACCCTCGACTTGCCAGATCTATCGAACCACCATTGTTGGCAGTTGAGAGCGGTCGAGCTGTAGGAGCCATCGTCGCTCGAATGAAGTTTGAGTTCGACTTCGGCGACGAAGCCATCGCCGGGGCAGGTCAGATTGCTCTTTTGAGCCGAACTTCCATGGTGAAGCAGTTGAAATGAGTCCACGTCCGTCCGCGAGAGAGAGACGTTGATGCAAGCCACTCCCATCTCAAGGAGATGCCCTGAGTTTTGGCTCGCCTGAATCCCTACGGCGACTTGATTCTCAGGGCACAGCGAAGTCTCGAGTGCTGCGTTGGGGCTCGGTCCGACGTGATTCCCGTCGATCACATCCCCGAGCAAGATCCCCACCGGACATGACTCATCGACTCCACGGTTGCAGTTGTTGTCCAGGCCGTCGCAAACTTCCTCGTTATCCTCGAAGCGAGCGGCGTTTTGATCGTCGCAGTCGTCTTTCTTGAACCCTCCTTCGCAGTCTGCATCCGGGGGCGCGTGTTTGTCTCCGTCCGCGTCTTCGGAGGGATCGAGTTCTTCGCCGTTGGCAGGACAATGATTAACCAGTCCGTCACACAAGTTGGGAGCGGCCGGGTAGACATTCGGATTTTCGTCGTTGCAGTCCCCGGCCTCGGCTGCCGAGAACCCTTCGAGTTCACTCACGCAACGAACGATGCTCGCTCGGCTCATGTCGCCGTATCCGTCCCCGTCGGCATCCGGAAACCATGTCGGCGGAAACTTGACGTCTTCGTCCACCTTTCCGTCGCAATCGGTATCGACTTCGTCGCACGTTTCGTCCGGTTGCTCGGGATGCACCTCGTCACGCTCGTCGTCGCAATCCTCTCCACAAAGTAGCTCGCCGTCAGGGTCATAATTGCAGCAAGAAGAAGCAACGAAGCCGTCCCCGTCGTCATCTCGGTCACCAATTGTCGTCGGATCACAGTCTTCGTCGAGATGATCGTCGTCGCAGACTTCGGGGTTGCCAGGAAAGCGATCGGCGTCAGAGTCATCGCAATCGTCTCCCCCGCATTCCGCGGCGAGGGAACCATCCTCATCGGCGTCTTGGGTCACGGCGCAATCTGTGGCGCAACGCCCCTCGTCCTCGTCGCAGGTTTGCGAGGAAAGGCAGGGAGACTCTTCTTGCACACAACCGAAGGAATTGGCCCGATCACTTTCTGGGTCACAGCGCTCTGTGCCGTTGCAGAACACCCCGTCGCTGCACTCCTTGTCCTCTTCGCAGATGGTGCCCTTCTCGGAGTCCCCATTGTTTTCGGCGCCCCCTGCATTCGAGTTCGAAACTGTGGAGCTGTTTCCGCAAGCTGAAAGGAGCCCCGCTCCCCAGAGGGTTCCAAGAATACTTAGGCGGATCAGTTGGGTTAGCTCGGCTTTGGCTTTCATTCGTCTCTTTCCCTGAAAAGCGCGGCGAACGGCGCGCAGTGCAGATTAGAGTGAAGTCGCGATCAGTTCTAGGTCTGGGCTGCCTGGCGCTCCTCGGTGCGCGACGCGGACGGGGTCCGAGCTCGAGCCAGCTACGCGAGAGCCCACGCTTGCCGAGACAGAATGTCGGGCCGGGGAGCGAAAAGACACCCAGCGGAGCACGAGACTGGATGCGGAGCTGACCCCTGCATGTTAAGGGCTGGATGCCCTCATGAAGAAAATCATCATCGAAAAGCCAGGCTCCTTTGATCGCTTGAAGCTTGTGGATGAACCCACTCCTTCGCCTCGTCCTGGATATGCATTGGTCCGTACGAGAGCGGTGGGGGTGAACTTTGCCGATTGTGTGGTGCGTCTTGGGCTCTACCCCTCGGCAAAAGAATACGTCGGTTGGCCGATCACGCCGGGCTTTGAGTTTTCGGGAGTGATTGAAAGCTTGGGTGACTCCGCCGAGGGGCAGGACGGCGTGGAGACTCCGCCTTTGCAGGTTGGGGATGAGGTTTTTGGAGTGACTCGCTTCTTTGCCTACTCGACTCATGTCGAAGTTCCCCTGGAGCAACTGCGCAGAAAGCCACAAAACCTGCGCTTCGAACAAGCGGCGGCGATTCCGGTTGCTGCATTGACAGCCTGGTACGCGCTCTGTGTTCAGGGCCAAGCTCGATCGGGTCAGCGGCTGGTTGTGCATTCGGCCGCTGGCGGAGTGGGCAGCACTCTCGTTCAGCTCGGCAAGCATCTCGGTTGCCACGTGACGGCTGTCGTCGGTTCGGCCCATAAAGTGGACTTTGTGCAAGGCCTGGGTGCCGACGTGTGCATCGACCGCAGCGGGCAGAACTGGGCCAAGGTGGCGCGTTCGTCATCGCCTCATGGTGTGGACCTTGTGCTCGATGCCAACGGGGTAGAGACGCTCAAAGACAGTTACAGGCTGCTTCGCCCCACCGGTCGCCTCGTCGTCTATGGTGCTCACACAATGCTCACCCGGGGCTCAGGTCGACCCAATTGGTTGAAGCTCGCTTGGGACTTCCTTCGTACTCCGCGATTTAGCCCCCTCGACCTGACCAACGACAACAAGAGCGTCATGGCCTTTAACCTTTCTTACCTATTTGACGAAAAAGAGCTCTTGAAGAGTTCCCTCGATCGACTGACTGAGCTCTATAGCGACGGAACCTTGCGCGTTGCGGAAACCAAGACCTTTCCTTTGGACCAGGCGAGCGCCGCACACGCCGCCCTGCAAAGCGGCAGCACCCGTGGCAAGTTGGTTCTCGTTGTCTAGCCACCCTGCGCGCTTGGACGGGCTCCGGGCTGTGCTATGGCCTCACCCATCCCATGAGTGAGTCCTCGTCAGAAGCCCGCCTTGAAACTCGCCTCGCCCAGGCGGAGGCCCAAATCGAAACCCTCAAGGAGCGCACGGCGGAGCTCAACGGCGCTGTAAGTCGCATGAAGCAATCCGCTCTGTGGACGCGGGTCTTTCTCCTCATCGCTGCCCTTGGGGCCTTCTTCTTCATTCGGTCTTTCGGAGGAGGCTGAATATGGAGCCCTCTCAGTCTGAAGTCCGGCCCTATCTCAAGCGTCTGATCGCTACGATCCTTTGTGGAGTGATTCTCATGGCTACTACGGCCGTTTGGGCCTGGAATCGATACGGGGGCAAGTTGGAGACCGCTCCACCCCTTCCCGAGGGCACACCCCCCATGAATCCTGAGGCGGCGACCCCCCACTGAAGCGCTCCTGGCCAGGAGCTTTGGATCTGCGCCCGCGCTGCCCTAGAATCATTGCATGGGATCGGGCGCTGAGCCGCTTGCGCGAGGCTTTTCTTTCAATACGGCGCTATTGCCGGTGGTTCTGACGGGAACCTACGCTTGGCTGGTCGCTGTCTTTCCCTTGATGGGAGCACCGGGGACCAGCCCCTGGGTCGCCTGGACTGGACTGCTCGCCTTGGTCTTTCTCCTTCTCTCTCTTGCGATCCCGCACCGGCGTCTAGCCATGGGCAGTGCACTTTATGGGTACTTGGCAGGGTGTCTCCTCACTTGGTGGGGGGCCTCCTCTCTAGAATCAGAACCCCGTAGTGCTGGTTACGGAGCCCTTGGATTCGTTGCCTACACTCTGGCTCTGGGTAGTCTTTCTACTCCGAGCGGCCAGCAAGATGCTGTCACATCCCCCTCTCCGAAGCTCTCGCCTCGTGTGCGGCCGAGTTGGTTCGCGGCTCTTGTCATGGGTGGGGCTGGTGTCGCCTCTCTCTTTCTTTTTTCCCGGGCTCTCGAGGTGCCGCGCCCGGAATTGTCCATTCTCGCTCAACTTTGCTGTCTCGGCGTGGTCATTCTACTTCTCAAGAGTGCCTCGCATGTATCTCACTACTTCCAACGACGTGGTCGGGACCGAGCCTTTGCTCCTCATCTTGGCATGACCCTTTGGTTTCTCGTGGGTCTGGTGGCTCTTCTCTTGGCGGGTCTAGCCACTGGCTGGGCGGCTCGGTAACCTCAGGCTGTGGAGCGTCTAGTCGTACTTACAGCGGTACCCTTGCTCGCCCTATGTGTGATGGCGGCTACCTGGGGCTTTGCTGAGTGGAAGGACGGGCAGGATAGCCAGGGCCTCTATTGGGTGGCGGTAAGTCTATTTGCGGGAGCTGTATCACTGCAGCTGCTCAGGACGAAGGAAGTCGATTGAGGTGAGTCGGGACAAGACGAATTCCAGGCGACTCTCCTTCTGTTTGGCCCTCCTCCTTCTTTCTTGTAATGGCGGAAGTAAGGGATCTGAAACGCACGACGCGGCCAAACTCGGTGCCGGGGTGCTCGCTCGGGTGGGTCCTCTCTCGATCGGACAAGATGAGTGGGGCATCTTGAAGCAGGGGGCGACTGTGGATCTCGAAGTCCTGGTGTCCGACACCCTGCTCTCTCTTGAGTCGACTCGCCTTTCGCCCCATCGGGCCGCTGTGATCCGACGAGCCGGTCGTGCACGGGCCCTCATGGAAGAACTTGAGCGCGCGACTCTGCGCGCGACTCCCCTTTCCTCGTCCGAGCTCGATAGCGTGCGCGATGAGTACTGGCTTCGGTTCGACCGACCTCGAGCTGTAAGGTCGGCAGTCATCCGGGTGCCCGTCCCTGCTTTGGCCGATGATGCTCCTTACCGCGATCTCGCCGCTCGTCTGCACGCAGCGGCCTCAGAGACGCACAATCTTCAGGGTTTGCTTCTCGCCCTTGATCGGGTTGACACTGACTTGGAGGTCCAACGCATGCGCATGCCTCCTGTGGCAGCTGATGGTCGCGTCGTACCTATCCTTCCGCAGGACCACGAGATGGAGCGCGTTCAGCCCAGTCTTGCTGAGCATGTTTCAGCTCTTCAGCAACCGGGGGAGGTCTCGCCTATCTTTGCTGGACCCGACTCGTATCAATTCGTTTTCGCGATCGAAATCATCGAAGAGGAAAGAGCCTCGGGGGAGAGCGCTCGCCAGCAAATGAGAAAGCTCGCACTAGCGCGTCGTCTCAAGGAACCGCTGGCTGGAATCAAAGACGTTCAAAAAGCGAACCTCTCCTATTCAAGGAAGGAGCTTGGGGCTCTCTTGGGTTTGGTGTGGCGAAAGTGAGTTCGCAGCGGAAGCCGCCCGTGCGTGATCAAGACGCGAGTCCTTTCTCTCACATCTTGGTCGAACTCTGTGAGGCGACGGGCTCGAAGTGCGCCGCATTGGTCGACCAAGAGGGTGAGACGGTCGACTATGCCGGTCGGGGGGATCCTTTCGACATTCGGATCTTGGCGGCCGAGTGGCGGCTCGTGCTTTTGCAAATTCAAATGTCGGATAAGCTGGGAACGGTGCGCGAGCTTATGGTGCGCGCCAAGAATAAGAGCTTTTGGATTGAGGCCTTTCCTCACGGCTATGCTCTGGTCGTTGAGATGGGGCGCCGTTCGACGAGTCTTTCGGCGCGGGCTTTGAGTCAGGCGCGCCGAGACTTATGCCATGAAGCGGGGTTTGAGCTCGGAGACAGCACTCAGGAAGTTTGGACTCGAGTGTTGGTCCAAGAGGAACAGGGCGTTTCTCGGCGCCCTGTGGCCATGGCGCTCGATCAAGAATCCCTTTACGTCACAGTCCTTGGACGCGTTTCGGGGGAGGCGCGTAGCGAGCGTGGGTTCAGAGTACGACTCAGTACCGGCGAAGAGCGAACTTTGGTCCGCGAACCTTTGGGACACTGGTATCTCGAAGAAGAACGTTGGGTGTGATCTGTTCATTTGTATCCCCTTTGCGTCACCAATCGGTCTGTTTCGAGCCCGATCCTGAACGTGCGCACAGATTTGTTAGGGAATGATCAGCTCGTTGGTCGATTTTTTAGAAAAAGACTTGCCGTATCGCTCCAGACGTTCCATATACCGCGTCCCGCCGCGACGGACCTCACGGTTCCCGCCGGCGCATCCCAGCGATATCAGGCCTGTCCTGAATAACTCGCTGGCGCGAGTAACGTTCGACGTGCTCGCGAGAGACTGAATTAGACAACGATACGTGACTCCACGTATCGATCTGCGGGCGAACGGCGCGCAGACCTAAGTTCCTTCTAAAACTGAATTAACCAATCGATTGAAGCGCTACCCAGTGCTTTGGAAACGGTTCGAGTAAATGCTTCAGCGAAGCTGCTCTAGAGAGAGCAGCGAGTTGGAAACCTTCTCGAAAAAAAGTTTCCAAAAC
>JBNKYC010000004.1:0-2974 GCA_050300635.1 Polyangiaceae bacterium | reverse complement strand
ATGGACCTCACGGGCTTGACCCACTCGCTCGACGATGGCGATACGACGCTCGCCTGCATCGTCATAATACTGGACTAGGCGCACGCCGGTCGTGGCGTTGCTCGCCTCCACCAGCCGCCCCTCCCCGTCAAATCGGAGATCGTAGCCGTTGTAGCGCAGCATCTGACCCGCCGCTCGGGTCAGCCCCCATTCGCACCTTGCTCGGCGGCCACCGGGTCACATCATAAGTTCTTTGTACGTCGCATCCGCCTGCGCGAGCCGCGATTGCCCCCTTACCCGTGCTCGCACGCGGCGTCTCAACTTGATCCGTGAGGCTCCCGCCACACCTTCATCCACCTCGCCGCGCGCTGCGCGCGGCCGGGGGAATGCGTCAACCACAAACAAGTCAACCGGGTCCTCATGCAACCTCACTGGCGTCGTGAGCGTGATATGGGCGACTGAACTTGCACGCTTCGTCATAGAACGAGCAAAGGGATACGACCGCTCTAGCCGTATCCCTTTGCTCTATTGTGCTTCAGATTCTCACACTTCCATCATACCATGCCCAAAACACTACGATGCAGCGAAGTAATTTTTCGGATGGTAGTGTGGAAATTCGCCAGAATTTCTACGACCACAATTTGAGAATCCACTACAACGCCAATTTGGGAATTAAAACCGAGCAACCGTGGCAATACTCGCACCTGATGCGAGAAGCAGCGCACGGTTTTGCTCTAGACTAAACTTGCGTCGTTTGCCCGTCTGCACGGGCCTGAATCGAATCGTTTCTGACATCGGACTTTCCTTTCTGGAGGTGTCCAGTCAAAACGGAGGCTACATCACCATACAGGCTGTATCCCATCGCATCGTCGCTCCAATCGTGCGACGCAGCAAAGACATTTTTCGGACGGCAACGTGGAACTCTCCCAAAATTCATACGACTCCGATTTGAGAATCGTTTGCGACGCCAACTTGGAAATTAACACTCACCTCAGCTCTCCGGTAGTGCGATCAACCCTTACCGTACCCATTGCCTCAGGGTCGAAGTCTTGGGGCCATAGCGTTGTTTCATCATATTCGGCCCCTCGCCAGCTATACACGCCGGCCGGGTCCTCCATCTCGGACAGATTGGCTCCAACCAGGTTCGTGTGACTCATGTTCACTCGACCGCGTACGCGTAGTCCCAGGTTCGCTCCCGCCAGATTTGCCCCGACAAGCACCACCATATAAAGCTCGGCCCTTGAGAGATCCGCTCCCCGCAAATCAGCCCCCCTAAGGTCGACGTTATCGAGCGACGCATCTGAAAGATCACTCCTACGAAGGGTAGCCGACGACAAGTCCAGGTCGCATCTCCCGAGGTCCGAACCGCTCAGGTCCGCGTCATCGAGGTTGGCGCCTCGAAGGGACGCGCCAGCGCACCCGTCCAAGAAAACACCGTTCAAATGCGCACCATGCAAATCAACCCCATCTGCCCGAGGAAGTCGAACAACTAGAGACCATGGCTGCGGAATGGCGACGATGGGCCCCACGACGATCAATGCAGCTCCAGCACTCGCGGTCCACAAGGCGTAAGAGCGTCCCCTCAACCTAGCGCTCCGAACGAAAGCATCCCATCCTTGACGAAACCAGACCCACGCTACACCTCCGAGTATTATATACCAGGGAGCGAATAGCCAAGCGCGCCAGATCACAAGTGCGCCAAAGACCGCCAAGCATATAGCGCCTCCCAGGAGGAGCCCCGCAAGTAGGGCTGGATTCCGAGCTTCATGCTTGCGAAAAAAGAACTGCCAAACCAACACTGCGGCTGCCCCGAGCGCGAGTACCAAATATCCAAAGACCGGTCTCGGAAGACAGAGCCG
Source organism: Polyangiaceae bacterium (assembly GCA_050300635.1). GTDB lineage: Bacteria > Myxococcota_A > Polyangia > Polyangiales > Polyangiaceae > NIC37A-2. Next base: position 1,136 of record JBNKYC010000004.1, on the reverse strand, counting down.
CGCGAGCGACGCGTAGAAGACATCGAAGCCAAGCAAGAGCTGAAATTCGTGATTCGCCGCCATGAACACCAATGGTCCGCCTCCACCAACCAGGACGGCTAGATTCCAGCGCCGTCGTTCCACTTGCTTTCGTCTACCCATGCAATTTCTACCGTGACCGGTCTTTCCGCGACGCAGCTCTCCGTGAGCTGCCTGTCGAAGAGCTGCCTGTCGAAGAGCTGCCTGTCGGGGGCCTGTATCGTTTGAAACCTTCCGCCATGAACTTCTTTTCTCCCTCCGTCGCGAGATGACCATACTGAAGGTTCCAGGCATCAACGATCAAGTGGGCGGCCGACGAACTATCGCCAAACGCTTCGAAATGCTTGAAGCCCATGCCCACTCCTAAATAGTTGATTTGCTCGGCTGAGTACTCCTTGCCTTGGTAGACGAAGACCTGGGTCTTGCCCTGCTTCTGCTGACTTATATCGTAGAAGTAGGTATCGAGGACTCCCATTTTATCCTTCACGTCAGATAAGTCTGCATCACGGCTCATACCCTTGAGATGTTCTTCATAAGCAGCACCCATCGCCAACTTGATGTGCTCCTCGGTAAGGATAGCCCGCCCCTCGCTGTCCATCTCGAACACAACCTTAGGAAGTTTCTGCACCACATTCAGCCGCGTTTCGAAGCTGACAGTCTTTCCCGATGGGGAAGACTTAGACACCGTCTTGGCTGTCGGTCGCACTGATCGCCTCTGCTTGCTCTCAGCCTTCTTCGCAAGACAGGCGCTCTTGTTGGAGGATTTAGCGCACGCTTGTGCAGCCGTCCCCTGCAACCCCGTCGGGTCCTTCATCATGATCGAATTGTTCCCCGAATAGCCATACAGAGAGGATTCCGGGGGCGTCTCCAGCATCTTTCCAGGACTCTGCCCAATATAGGGATCCGGCGTCACCCACCTTCCCAACTTCGGAGCATAATACCGCGCGCCAATACGCTGCAGACCAAGATCCGCATCCGCCTCGATGTCCTTGCCAATGTACCCGCCGCGCCACATACGTTGACCCTTGCGGGACGCCACCGCACCATAGGCATGAAAGCGAGTGTGCCCGATCAGATCGCCGTTTGAGTCAGTGATGTGAGTGGCTCCGCCCAAGTGA
>JBNKYC010000003.1:0-238809 GCA_050300635.1 Polyangiaceae bacterium | reverse complement strand
CGGACTGTGTGCAGAAGAAGAGGAGCGAAAATGCCGCGAGTCGTGAGTGGTTGAAGGATGGTTTCATGATGAGTTAGATAGCTGGTGTGCAGAGTCTTGGATGAGTCGATGGGAGCGCTGGGGTCCGCGTCTATCGCTTCGGTGTACGGGTCAACCCATCCATGACGTTCATAGTGGTTCTATCCAGAACCTCTGCTGAGGGGGCGCAATTGAACTGGCCTCGGATTGGTAGGGCGGGGCAAGGAGCTTGGGGCATCGCCGCTGAGCTTGGCACAGGTATGACCAGCCAAGACAACGAGCAACTGCGGCAGACAAGGTGTTAAATGTAGGTAATAAAAGTAGTTCTTGCCATTTCGGACACCGGAGCGGCCGCGGGTTGAGTCAAGGAAGCACACCTACATCGGAGGTGGCTTGAGTACGCCACACTAGATTGGAGCACCTTCCGGTGCAACGGCCGAATCTCAGTATTTTGGTACGATTGACTAAATGTGTCTTATGGACGCGCGTGCGACATCTCCCCGTTACCCTGAGGCAAGCCGCACGACGTCTGTGGCTACGAGGAGTCCTTCTCTGCGATGGGTGAAGGACGATAAGGGCGGCGAGCCCACAAAGAGAGCGGAGGTGGAGTGATTACTCTTTACTTGGCTTCACCAAATGATCTCGGCATTAAAAAAAACGCTTCGGGATGGGAGGGGAAATCCGACAACGTCGTAGCGCTGAGCGTTCCAGAGATTGCTCAAGCGCAGGTTGAGTTGCAGTTGCTCGTGGAGGGCAGTGGCATTCCACTCGAGGTCGCCGAAGGTTTGGTCGGGAATCACACCGAGCCCAGCTGGGTCGGCGTAGCGACTACTTTGATGATGAAGGACGAAGGCGAGTTCGGTAGACGAAAGGGACCAGGACTGGGGTAAGTTCAAATGGTAACTGAGGCGCCCGTGAGTCGTCAGCGGTGAGACGAAGGGGAGGAGGTCGTTGTTAACAGTACGCCCTGGGCTGGTGTTACGCGCATCGAGTAAACTGACGTTACCCTCGAGCTTGAGCTGGGGAAGAGGAGACCAGCCCACGACCCATTCTCCGCCAAGCGTGCGTGAACGATCCTGATTGATCGGATGAAGGTAACCTTGAGCGGTGCGGACGAAGACGATGAGATTTCGTGAATAACGAGCGAATATTGAGGCATCGCTCCACAAGGCGGGGCCCCGCCCCGAGCGCCCCCAGCGCACACGAACCCCCAGCTCTGGACTGATTCCGTGTTCGGTCTGCAGCCTGTCATTGCCTCGGACGAGCACCCCGGTGCCATAAAGTTCGCTCAAGGTGGCGAGGCGTTGATAGCGGCCAACACTTGTGTAGAGCTCCCACACCGAACCCTCGTATCGAGCGCCGATGCGACCAGTGGCAGTGGCGCTCTGGCAAAGCTCAAGTTCAGACTCGTCGGTCGAGACGCAGTTGAGCGCGGTCAGAGCGTCGAGGTGAACCCCGGGCCACGGCTGATAGTCGGTTTGCAGTGAGGGGCGCGTGATGAGTCGTTTGGATGACTGGGCAAGCAGATCTTCGCTCCCCTGTCGCTCGAATCGTCGCAAACGTTCGAGCGAGACAACGAGGCGTTCTCCAACCCAAAAGTGGGGACTGAAGTCGTGACGACTTTCGAAGACCTGTTCGATTCGCTCACCCGGAGTCTCGGTGTGAGGGCGAAGCAGTCCGAGTTCCTGAGCTGGATCGTCGAGTTCGGTTCGTCCCAAAATGGCTCGAGTCGAGAGCGAAAGACTGCCGTTTTTTTGGGGAATTCGTGCAGATACGGCGAAGAGAGAGCGTGAAAAACGCGCTCGCGCCGATTCGCTCGGAACCAAGGCAAGTTTGGGGGCGCCTTGCTCACGTGCGGCGTAATGAGCGATAAAAGACAGCCGGGTTTGTCCCAGGCGTTCGCTCGCGCGGATCCAGATGGTTTGCCCTTGGTTGTCGGCGTTGGCGAGGCGGGAGGAGCCCCCATCGTCGTCGTTGAAAAGGGTGCCGCGTGTATCTTCGAAGCGGTAGTTGTTTTCTGTTCCGTAGACTTCACCCGCGACGAATAGGCTCCGTTTTCCATCGACGAGCCCCAAGCGCCCGCGCAACGCTCGAGTGCCGAAGGAGCCGACTTCGGCCTGGAGCGCGTTTTCGGATGTTCGGGCGATGCGCGGGACGAGCACGATTGCGCCGCCCATACCGAGTTGGGTCATTCGACCAGGGGCGTGTCCGCGATATACCTCGATACGGTCGATCATGTAGTGAGGCACGGTAGAGAGATCGGCTACGCCACCAACTTCGTCGTTGATGCGAATATCACCGAGATAGACAGGAGTTTGTGCTGCGGTTGCGCCTCGCAGTCGCGCGGTAGAGGGGGCTCCTAAACCGCCGCTTGAGGTGATTTGCACACCGGGTGCTTCGCGAAGCGCCTCCGATACGTTGATCCCCGGTTGGCTCAGTCGAGCTCGGCCGACGGTATAACTGGCAATTCCGCGCTCGGAGGAACGCAAGGCCTCGGGACGACGGGTCCCGCGGACGACGACTTCATCCGTTTTTTGCTGTTCATCTTCTTCCGTCGCTCCTCCTCTTTTGCCAGTTGGACTGTCTTCGGCTCGGAGCACTTGTGACCAAAGCAGCAAGGCGGCTATTAACCATAGGGGCGCAGCGGTCCGAATGAACTGGACCTGATCACGCTGGTGGAGCTGAGGACCGAAAAGGAGTGGAATGCGGAGCACGGAAGTGACCCAACCGAGGTGCTCGTAGGTTTGCGCCTGGTTCGTTTCGCCGATGGCTCCGTCCCTCGACGAAATCCACCGTCACACCATCATCGGTGCCATCGCCGTCAGGTCTTCGGGCTCGGAGCACGGCGTCAGTTGCCGCCTACTTTCCACCGCTTCCCGGTCCAATTACCAGTGCTTCGGGGTGGGGTTCGTTCTCCATACCGCTGCGGGGCAGCTCCGGATTCTCACCGGATTCCCTTGAATCAGCCCCAGGGGCTGACGACAGAGACCTGCTGCTTCTAGTGCCTAACCTGGACGGACGCAACGGCATCGTCAAAACGATAGCTGCGATCTTGGTCTCCCTTGGTTTGCAAGTGGGAGGCACTCTGATCAACCAACAAGGCCGAAGGCCGGGACGAGAAGAAGGCCCAAGAGCGGGGTGCGGGCACATCGAGGCCCGCGCAGGTCTGGCTGGGAAATACCATGGATGACTCACTGTTGGGGGATTGGGTTCGCTCCTGTGTCAAGTTGTGCCACCCGGACGGGGCTGCCCTACCTCTTCGCGTGGACCGCAGCTTCTGGACACGATTTAGACTCAATCTTCTTTGGCACGTCGCTTGCGAAGCGGCTTGTATGAAGAAGTTACCAATACTACTGATATCCGGGGCGTTTCTGGTCAGCTGGGGTTGTTCGGGTAAGGACGATCCTGCTGGGGATGGTGATGGGTCGGGAGGCTCAGGAGCCAGCCAAGGAAGCGGTGGCAATGAAGGCACAGGATCCAAATCAGGATCGGGTGGAAAGGGCAGTGGTGGTTCCGACCCAGGTTCCGGCGGCGGAGGCGGTATGGGCGGCAGCATAGGTGGTATGGGCGGCAACATGGGTGGCATGGGCGGCACCGTCCACGCCTGCGACGACGCCTCGGATGCGATGCAGGCTTTCTTCGCCGATGAGAGCAATCGTGCCTGCGATAACGACAGCGATTGTGCGACTCCGTCCATCGGATGCGCTTCTCCTGCGGCAGCCTTTTGCGGCGACATCCCCCTGAGCAAGACCGCCGCCGATTCGATGGACTGGGAGGACTTGGCCGATGACGCCGACGCTGCTTGTGGGACGGCTTGTGGTGTGTGCGAGGCTGAGTTGATCGTCAAGTGTGTCGATAACCTCTGTGTGGCGGACTAACAAAGAACTCGCACATCGAAATGCCTTTTGAGAGCGCCGTGGCGCTGAATGTTTGGGAGAAACGGGGTCGCTTGAGTGGCCCCGTTTTTATTCAGAGCGGGTCTTTCCGGCGGGGCTGAGGGCTAGAGACGCCGGAAGAAGTCCCAAATCTCAACGCCTGCGTGCGGAAAGGGGACGTGCTGTCCGTCGAAAACGCACCAGCGTGTGGGCGATGCGCTCTGGCAATCGTTGTGGTTCTCGCATCCGTTTTCGTTCATCGAACCAACTGTGCTGCCGCAGCCGTTGCGAGCGACGTAGCTGTCCCGAACGTGCTCTCCCTGGGCGATACTGATGGTTTTGTCATTTTCGCCGTGGGTACCGAGGTAAGGAAGTGGCGGGAAGTCTCCGTCGCATTCGTTGGGCAGGGAAGCGGACATTGGAGCCACGCCGCGAAAAACGTCGGCCATCGTACAGCCGAGTCGCGCCGTCATGATGCCGCCCATGCTGAACCCGGTTGCGAAGAGGCGGGATTCGTCGACGCAGGCGTTTTTCGTAATGGACTCGATCATTGCTCGGACAAATTCGGTATCCTGGGCCGACCAGGTGGGGGCGGCCTCTGGCGCCACGAAAATCGCTGCCCCCTGGGCCTCCGCTTTCATGCCGAAGTAGGGACCGCTCAGGGGTTCTTCGCCCAAGGCTACCCACTCGGCATCATACTTGGCCCCGTGAAACCCGAAGATGAGTGGATAGGGATGGAGCGGTTCGTAGTGGTCGGGGATATCGATGATGAACTCCCGTGTTGAGCCTCCCACGTCCAGGTTCTGTCTGCCGCTTTCGGGTAGGTTGGTCTCTTGGCAGCCCGAACTGGGTTGAGGGGCTTCGCCGAACGTAGTTTCCGAGCCGCCGCCACCAGCATCGGTGTCAGTATTGGCGCTTCCGCCTGCTGTTGCCTCGCTCGCTGAGTCGCCATAGTCCGTGCTGACGTCCGTACTTCCACCTTCGGTTGCGGCCGCTCCACTGTCTTCCGTTTTGTCGTTGGTGTTTTGGCCGGATGTCGTTTCATCGCCGTCGCCCACCTCGCTCGTTGTTTCCCCTGTCTCGGCAGCTCCGTTTGATGAGTTCGAACCATCACTCGCCCCCGACGGGTTTTCCTGGGGAGGGCCGGCACTTTCAGAACTACAAGCAAGGATGACGCAGCAGAGGCTGGCGCCGAATCCAACGAGTGGGGCGAGTTTGAAAGGGAGAGGTGCACAGACCATAAGCAGCAGTCTACTCGGCTCGCTCAGATGGACCATTGTTTACGTGCGGCGGAAACTTACCGCACGTGTGGCCGGAGCCCTAGCTTATGGGCGAAGGGCCTGAGCCCCTAAGCCCCTAAGCCGAGGCGCACGGCAAATAGATGCGCTTACTCCAAATGCCAGGAGTCGAACTCAAAACCGCCGCTGAAGACCAAGCACATATCGTGTCCGTTGCTCGTCTCGCTCAGATCACATTCTACTTCGGCAAAGTCGCCACCGGTGTTTTCGATCGCGCAAGTGCCGATCGAGGTTCCATCGTCGCAGCCGTCGATCTTTACATCGATCGTAGCTGCGCCAGTGGACGAAACGGTCGCGATCAGCTTGGTGGCACCGGTGCGGAAGTCGACTTGCGAGTAGCGGATCCAGTCGCCGTTATCGATATCTCCAACCCGGATCCGTTCGCCCGCGTTGCCTAGAACTTCGATGCCGTTTTGTTCGGCGATGGTTTCTGCCTGCACTTCGCTCCAGCCGTCGAGACATTTGAGCTGGCTCACCGTGTAGTCATCGTCGATCATGTCGAGCTTCTTGAGTGTGCCCCCATCGGTATAAAACGCCTCTTGGACACCGATGCTGCGAGTGACGTTCGTACCGATACCCGTGTCGTGCTTGAGCTTTCGATTGTGGAAGAACTGATATGATTTGCCCTTGTAATCGATGAGCGAACCATGATTGTTGTGCCCATCGTTGATAGGAGCATTGCCCAACAAGTCCCCGTGGAAGGTAAAGCCTCCCATGGGATCGGTGCTACTGCCGTATTGGAGGGCATAACCGGCGTCGCCGTCGGCCGAGTATTGAAGATAGTAGATGCCGTCGTGTTTATGCATGTGCAAGGCCTCGAAGAAGCTCGGAACCGTGTCGTTTCCGGTGCTACGAATAGAAGTGGCTTGTGCATCTTTGAGACTGATCATGTCGTCGTTGAGACGGATCACTCGGGCGTTGTCACCTTTGTCATTGCCACCTCCAAAATACAGATAGGCCTGACCGTCGTCGTCGATGAAACAAGCGGGGTCAAACAGCCAAGTGACGTTGGCGTTCGGCACGCTAGAATCGACGAGAGGCTTGTTCAATGCGTCTACGAAGGGGCCATCCGGGCTATCAGAGGTAGCGACCCCGATCGCTGAACCGTTGTTAGGCATGTAGAGATAGTAGGTGCCGTCACGCTCGCAGGCGCCGGGGGCATAAAAGCGCGTTGCCCAGTTCACGTCGTTGGTGTGTATGAGCACGCCGAGATCGCGCCAGTTGACCATGTCGTCCGATACGTAACCGCGGTAGTCGATCATGTCGTAATCGGTCTGCCCATCCGCATCGTGAGAGGTGTAGACGTAGATCATGTCGCCATAGACAATCGCGTTGGGATCGGCGGTGTAGATATGAGTGACGAGAGGATTGTGAGCCTTTGCATTTGCATCGGGAACACAAGTCGAGGCGGGCATGCCGCCGCTGCCTCCACCGCCGCTACCCGTGGCGCCTCCGCTACCTGTCGCGCCGCCACTGCTCGCAGAGCTGCCGCCGGCCGAGGAATTACCTCCGCCACTGCTAGGTGTTGTGGACCCACCTGTACCTGTTGCGAGAGAGCCGCCGGAACTGGGCGAGCCCCCACCCGCGCCTGTTGGATCACCGTTGCCCGTCGAGGAGGACGCACCGTTACCCGTATTGAGTTGATTTTGAGTCGCGTCTTCTGGCGAGCAGGCCGTGAGGGCGAGCAGCGTCCAGAGCGAGGGTAGTGTGAGGGGATGAACTTTGAGTGACACACGGCGTCGTATCAATCCCAAGTGATGCAACCCAGGGGTACTCTTTCGACCCTCCACGGGCGAAAAATCAAATTGGAGCAGAAGTGCGACCGATTTGACCCGCACGTGGGTGCTGTTGGGTCTAAGGGCTACAAAGCCGCAACGTTTTCGTTGCTACCGAAGAGGAAGACGGTTTTTGCGTTCTTCATCGGGCGGACACTTGGCTCCAAAGTCATGAAAGCGGGGCGCTAGGCTTATTCGTTCGGTGATTGTGGGTGGCACGCCCCTTGCCGTTGATCCTTGTGAGACGGAAAGTGCTCGCCACATATCAGATCGTTGTGCGCGTGCACCGGTTTTACGGCCCCAGTAACGGAAGGAAGAGCGCAATGCGAAGCTACAGCACAATCTTGCAAATCAGTTTGGTAGGGACGGCGCTTTTGTCGGCTTGTGCGGGAGCGTCGCAGGAGTCGGCTCATCCGGCGGCTGACGATACCGCCGTCCAGGAGAAGGGGGCAGGCGAGGTCGAAGCGGCCGAGGAAGGGGCTGTTGCAAGCGATGGTCCGACCGAGGGGGCTTCCGCCCAGGAAGGAGGCGCCCAGGGTGCCAAGAGTGATCCCGATGCACGCGTACCCGCGACCCCAGCGCCCGGATCGCCGATGGATCAGTTCATGAGGGCTCACGCCAAGGACGCTGAGCTGATTCGAAGGGCGATCATCAAGGGAGAACCTCAAGAGGCTGGAAAACCAGCGGACTCCCTGATCCATCTTCTCGATGAGGAACAATTGCCCTCCTCGTGGAACGCCCCGGTCGAGCGGATGCTCGCCTCCACTCGCCGTGTGAAAGACAGTTCCGACACGGCCGGTGCGGCCGCCGCCTTGGCTGATGTGGGGACCTCTTGTGGTTGGTGTCATCAAAGACTAGGGGGACCATCACCCTCGTTTTCGGAGGCACCAGAGGACGATGGCTCTTTGGCAGCTCGCATGCGTCGTCACGTCTGGGCGACCGAACGACTCTGGGAGGGGCTCTATGCGCCTTCGAGCCGTGCCTGGAAGGCCGGGGCGCAAGTGCTCAAGAACGCTTCCTTTCCCAAAGAAGTCCTCGACAAGGGGGGCGTCTATGCCAAGAGCGCAGCGAAAGAATTCGGCAAGGTGGCGGTTCGGATCCCGAAGGTGCACAGGTCCACTGATCGCGCGGCGGTGTATGCCGAGCTCCTCGGCACGTGTGCAAGCTGCCATCAAGCGATCAAGAACTAGTGCTACGACCACTTAGAAATGAACGGTTTCGAAGCTCTCCCCAAGAAAGTGAGGTCGGCTTCGAAACCGCGCGTGGCCCTCTCTGTCTCCGCACTTTTTTCTTCCCATTTGTGCCGCGACCCTTCCTGAAAACCGAGCCGTCTCTCAACGCTGACAGACCAAGAAGCCTCAAATTTAAACGGTCGCAGCACTAGATTGTGACCAGGTCCTCGCCCACATCGATGGTACCTACCTGAGTCGCTTTTATCTCCACCCCTGCTGGTCGAGTCGCTGTCACCGTCGCCATCGCCTGAGACCTGAGGGTTCGAGTCGCAGCCCAATGGTCCACCGTGGTTCCTTCAGTCCCCGCACACCGAACCGGGCGGGTTGTTCCAGATCAGGTCGACTACCGTCCCCGCGCTGATCTTGCGCTCGGCTCGGGTCTGCACCCACTCGGCCGAATCGTTTCTTTCATCAATGCGCACGCCCCAGAAGGGTACGGTGGTCCAAGGCTGGTAGGAATAGCGGAGGTCGCTCACAAAGGTGGGGTTGTCTTCGCTCTGTGTGACCCAGTTGTTAGAGAACCAGCGTATCAGGCGGTGTCCACGGGCCGCAGTAGGCCCGAGTCGAGCGGGAGGCTGTGGCGCAAGGGGGGCTGTGGTTCCGGTTTTGATGCAGCTCGTACCGAGGTAGGGGACGCGGATTTGGTCCACGTAGACTTGTCCTCCGACTTCGTAGAGCGAGCGCCAAGTGACTTGGTTCATGAAGGTGGTCAGAACGTTTCGTCGTGCGGGCTCGTGAGCCCGCGCTTCGAGTAATTTTTCTTGGAGGCGCAGCGCTCTTGTTTTCTGTACCGCCCCGAGCCCGAGGTAGAGCAGGCTGAGACCAAGGCCGATGCGGGCCAGTGACTTTAGACGTCGGCGGACGGCAAGGAAGACGAACAGCAGAAGGGGTAGAGTGTAGACCGGATCGACCACACTGACCCAACTGACGCCCACCCGGTAGTCGGACCAAGGCCAGAAATACTGAGTGCCATAGGTCGTGCAGCAGTCTAGCGGCGCGTGGGTGAAATAACCCAGGCAACTGATCCACCAGGCGAGCTTCCAATGCTTTCTTACGGCTGGGTGAAGCAGCCACAGAAGCAGGACGATTGTTGCGCCGAGTGGGACGAAGGTGAAGCTGTGGGTGAAGTGACGATGGTACTCGATCGCCAACAATGAATCATCCGGGCTACGAATAAGCACGTCCAAATCAGGTGCCATGGCGCTGAAAGCACCGAGCCAGGCGACGACCTTCGGCGACAGGCGTTCATCGTCACCCCAAATCGAAAGAGTGGCCGCCGCTCCCAACGCGCCCTGACTGATGGGATCCATGGTGGTCACTTATCCTGCGACTCATCCTTAGAAAAGCGCTCTCCGCTAGCCGGTGAATTTCCGTGCCCGAAGAGAAGCTGTACATCGTCGAGAGATCACTACCCTTCTGGTTCTTGATCGACTTTCCTCACTGTCGAGGTTCGGTGACCCGCACCCGATAGCCGTCGAGCGCTTTGGCCTCGGTCGGGGCGGTGCTGAAGTCGCCTTTACATCGGCGACAATCAGCATTGATTGGGGGCGCGTGAGGCGGGGAGCGCAGGCAGGTTTTATTTTTGAAAATTGCCAAACATGGCGTTCAGGGCGTTGTGCATTTCTTTTCGGACGGTGCCCTTGAGAAGGCTGATCAGTCCGCTCACTCGAGTTGTTGCGCTGACGTGGACCTTCAGGCTCTTGCCGTCCTGCTTGAGAGTATAGATGGCGTGCGAGGCATCAAAGAGAGGCTCGTGCGGGAGGCCCGTTAGCTTTTCGAGCTCAGCGATGAGACCGCCATCGCGTTCTTTGTTGAGGGTGCGAATCGTGATCTTCGTCACCTTGCCGGGGGTGATCTTGATGTGCTTGAAGAACTTGACCGTCTTGACCCCAGAAACGTGAGTCCATTTGTAGAAACTCGTTGAGGTTGCTTTGTGTTGAATCTTCTTTTCTCGAGTGATGTGTGGCCCATAGTAGCGACAGCCTTCATCGCAGATTTCGTTAGAGGATAGAACGTCGATCACTTTCTGAGTCGCCACTGGCAGGACGCCTCGTTTGGACGCGTGCACGTCAGTGGCCGCCTGGGCAGAAAGCGGGACGAAAAAGGCGAGTAGAACGAAGTTGAGAGTTCTTCGTCCCAATGGGGTCATGTGCCGCATAACCTTTATGATGGAGCAGTCTCTTTTTCGTTCAAGGTTAAAGCGGTGATAAAGATGCCACAGAGCTAGGGGGCCGAGATGGTGATCTGTTTCGAGGTTTCGACGTAGACGTTGTCAAGCTCGTTGCTTTCGGGTTGGCTGTTGTTCGGGTCTGCAATGAAACCGAGATAGTAGGTGTCTTCGTCAATCGTGGGCACTCCACAGGGGGCTCCCGAAATATCGTGCCGCGCTCCTGGCGAAAGAGCGGGCAAATCGACGTAACAGAGCAGCTCGTCATCCGTCGTCACGCTGGTATCTGTTGATGCATAGATGTTGCCCCGGAAAGCGGGGGCTTCCAGGCTCATGTTGTTTTCGACCACAAAGCCGATGGTGACTGAGCCGCCGATTTCGGCAGCGCTTTCTACGAAGCCAAAGTTGAGCACGTCGTAGTTGAGACTAGGGGGGGCCACCGTAAGCTGACTCGCTGCCAGTGCCCCATTGTTGGCTTCGCTGGTTTCAAATATTGCGTCGGCTTCGTCCACGATCGCGAGCACATAGAAAGTGCCGATATCCCAGGTTTTGAGGTCGCAGGTGGGCGTTTTTTGGGAGCTTCCGCCACCTGCTATCGTATCGACGGTGACCGAACACAAGAGAGTGTCGCTTCCGCTCAGGGCGTCGTCCTCTGAGAGGTAGAAGCGAAGGTCGGTGAGCTGGCTTGCATCTGGTCCCGTGTTTTCGACCAAGGCATCGAGCTCGAGGCTGCCCTTCCAATCGAGGCTCGTGTCCCCAATTGAAAGGGCCGTTAGTTGCAAGTCGGGTGAAGGAGCGTCGATGCTGGCGCCGGGGTCCAAGTTCACGACGTTGTCCTCCGAATTCGCGTCGCTGAGCGTGTCGGCCGGATCGAGAACGAAGAGCACCTGGTAGTCGCCTCGAAGACGCGGAGCTGTGCAGTCGATCTGACCGTTGTCGGACTCGAGGGGAGCGAGCTCGAAGTCGACAGAGCTGTCACAATCAGCCCTGCGGTCCCCTGCGTCGAAAACCTCGTCTTCCGAAAAGTAGACCCCGACCGGAATGGTCATCACGTCCGTGGAGCTTTGGTTTTCGACCTCGAAGCTGACTTTGAAAGCATCACCAGGAGCGAGCTCACCGGAGATATCGTGACTCGCTTTGCTTGCAACCAAGTCGTAGACGGTGGGGCCGATATAGTGTCGTCCCAGGTCGGTGGTATTGTTGTCTTCTTCGAGTTCGTCGACCTCTTCGTCGTAGTCATTGACTAAAAATACCTGGTACCAGCCGGGGGTGTGGTTTTCGGCGACGGCCTCCATCGAATAGTTGAAGGCTCGGTCTGATGTTTCGTCGAATGAGTAGGGGAGGAGCTCGAAGTTCACGCTGAGGGAGTAGAGCTCCTCGTCATCTTCGTCGCCGTAGACGTCGTTTTTGGAGATCACGAACTGATTCGTATGAGCGCCAGCGGCGCGAGAGCCGCGATTGGTCTCGACAAGGCGAAAGGTGAGCGCCTCTTGTTGTTGGACCACATTGCGCTGGACCGAAGCGCGAAGGGTGATCAGATCGGGCCCATCGGGTACCTTTTCCTTGTCGAGCACCATTTGTCCGTCCGAGGACGAACAGCCGGGCTGGACCAGGCAGTTGATACCACTCAAGTCCTCGCAGGCCGTCGGCTTGCCGGAACACTCGGCCGGGGTGAGTTCACATCCAGCTTGTTTTTTGCAATCTGCCGAGTCGAGATCTTCGCAACGAACGGCCGTTCCTTTGCAATATTTCTTCTCGGAAGGTGTCCAATAACATCCGCTGTGATCGGTGCAGGAAGTTTTCGAGGTGCGGGTATCGCAGTCCAAGAGAATGTTCCCGAAGCAGTATGGGATCTGCCAATCGCAGCCCCGAGCTGCCTTGCAGGCGCTTGCTTCGTCGTCGAAGTCACCGCAGTCGGCGTCATAGGGGCGGCAGATGCCGTTTTCGGCCCTGGCGCATCCGATCTGGGGTTCGCAGTCGTCGAGTTTCTCGTCGAAGTCGCTGCAGGGGAGCGCCGTGCCGGTGCATTGTGCCTCTTCTTCGATCTTGCAGCCGTCGCTCTGGTCACATAGCTCGCTGTCGCATTTCGATGCGGTGCCCGAGCACGAAACCTGCGCAGAATCGCCACCCGATCCATTCTGATTGTCGCTGCCGCCCGCCGAGTTTGAACCGCCCGCTGAATTATTTTCGTTGCCGCCGCTGCCTGAGCTATCTCCGGTCGTCGAGGAGGTGTCGCCATTTTGTCCTTCGAAACTGTCCGAAACCAGGTCGGCGACGCCGTCTCCGTCGAAATCAACCGCATCTCCGCGCCCGTCCATGTCGAGATCGATGAGGACACCATCCGCGACCCCGTCTCCGTCCACATCCACTGCCGGTCCGTCGGCAACGCCGTCCCCGTCAACGTCGACTTGAGCCCACTTTCCGTCGATGATCAGGGCGGAACCCAGATCGTCGGGGACGCCGTCGCAATCGGTATCGGAGTTGGCGCACGCCTGCTCGGGCCCCTTTTCGCCGCAAGCAAAAAAGGGGAGAGAAAGTAGGGTCAGCAGGGTGAAAGGTCGGAAGGTGCTTGTCATAATAGAGCCTGGAGGTGTGCGCGCAGAGGTTTAAGTTAGGTCATTGTCCTTGTGGTCTCCAGGTTTTAGGCATCGAGAGATGCTCTAAAAGGCCCGAGAGTCTCTTCCTTGTGGGGTGCCGTTTCGCTACAGGAGGATTGATGCGTTCAAAGCGGACTTGGAGCCGGCGGGGAGCTTCGCTATCCACCCCGCCATGAGCCAAGCGCTTTCGATGGATCAACTACAGGGACCGCTGCTCGCTGCTCTTTCGTCGAGTCCAGTCGTTTTGACGGCTCCTACGGGAACAGGGAAGTCCACCCAAGTCCCTCGATGGCTGGATGGGCGAGTCTTGATGATCCAGCCGAGACGAGTGGCCGCTCGAGCCGTGGCAGCTCGCATTGCACAGCTCAACGGGGCTGCACTGGGGGAGGAGATTGGCTATCGGGTTCGCGACGACGACTGCTCCGGTCCGGCTACGCGCCTTCTGGTGGTTACCCCGGGTATAGTTCTGAGTCGGCCGGCGCTGCTGCGGGAGTTCGACACGGTGATCTTGGATGAGTTTCATGAGCGCCGTCTCGATACAGATTTGATTGTTGGTCTTCTTCTCACCGGCCCTGAACGAGCGCGCCCGGCCTTTTTGGCGATGAGCGCGACCTTGGATGCTGCACGCTTGGCGCAGTTTTTGGGTGGGCAACATTTGCATGTCGAGGCGAGAAAGTACCCCGTCGAGATTTCTTACCTACAAGACGGAGACGCTTTGCCTCATCCTCGGGATCTTGAGGACCGCGTGCTAGCTGGTCTGGCTCGCATCGGGGACATCGACGGCGATATCTTGGTGTTTTTGCCGGGCAAAGGAGAAATCGCCCGGGTCCAACGCGCCCTAGGAAGCCAGCCTCGTCCAATCGTTTTGCTTCATGGGGGTCTGACTCTGCAACAACAATCTCAAGCTCTTGGCTCTGGTTCTGGGCGTCGCATTTTGCTTTCAACCAATGTCGCTGAGACCTCACTGACTATATCGGGGGTGCGCGCGGTCTTGGACTGTGGGCTCGTGCGCCGGACCACCTATCATGAAGGACGGAGCTTTCTTGAACTGAGACCTATTGCGCTCGACAGTGCGGATCAGCGAGCGGGGCGAGCTGGACGAACAGCTCCGGGCCAGGCGTTGCGCCTTTGGGGGGCTCGAGCGGCGCTCATGAAAGAGACCCCACCAGAGATCTATCGAGAGTCTCTGGTGCCTTTGGTCATGACTGCCGCGGCAGAAGGGATCCGACCGGAGGATTTGAAATTGCTCGATGTGCCGAAGGATTATGCCCTTAAAGATGCGAGAGACCGCCTCTTCGAACTCGGGGTGTTATATCGACACGAGGGTGTGGATCGTTTGACCGAGCGAGGAAAACGCCTAAGCGGACTGCCTCTCGACCCTTGGCTCAGTCGCCTTCTGGTTGAGGCCGAAGCACGGAACTGTCTGAACTTGGCGTTGCCCCTTGTCGCGGCTCTCGAGCAATCACAGGTTGCGCTTTTGATTGAACTGGCACCGGTTGAAGCTCTTGAGGTCCCTGGATGCGACGCCCTGGCGCTGCTCTGGGTGATGAAAGAACGCCCGCGAGTCGGAGGAACCGCGGGGGCCGTGCTCAAGGAGGCGCTGGCGACTCAGGCACGCTTGGCGCGGGCGATGGGGGTGAGCTCTTCCCCTCCGCCCGAGGTCAGTCTGCAGGTGAGGTTGAAGCTCTTGGCCACCCTCGTTGCGGCCGATCGAGGGATGGCTCATGTTGCTCGCCGTCGGAAGAATCGGCTGAGCTTTTCGAATGGCGGGACCGAAAAAGAACTAGGCAAGACAACACGCCTGAACGAAGTCGAATCCAAGCGTGCACCCACCGAAGCGGGGGTTAGTGCAGTGGTGGTCTTGAGTTCGAGGGCCGTGTCAGACCGCCGTGATCGCAGAGTGGTGATCACTGCCGTGGCGCCCGTCGATCCGCGTCTATTTTCGGAGTGGGGACTCGGCATGGAACAAGTGACCGAGGCCAAGCTGGAGAAGAAAGGGCCGCGCGCGGGGCAGCTCGTTGTTTCTTGTGAACGGAGCTACTGCGGAACGGTCATTGCCCGGGAGGAAAAGGTGCCTCGAGGCGCTTTGGCTCGCCAGGCGATGGTTCGACTCTTTTGTTCGAGGCGCCTCTTCCCCGCGGCCCTTTCCGAAGCGAAATCACGTTTGAGTCGTCGTGGTCTTGCCGCGCAGCTCGGCCAAAAGAAGGAAGGCTTCTTTCAAGGGTGTGAACCGCCTCCCCAGCTCGAACCCTGGCTGCTCCAACGCCTAGAAGAACTGGGGGTCGAGTCTGGCGAGGACCTTGCTTTGCTCAGCGCCGACGATTTTTTGCCGGAAGATGTTTCGACGGCTCTATTGCCGCAACTTAAGGAGCGGTTTCCACAAAATGTCGACTTGGGCGACGCTTTTTATGAGGTCGAGTACGACTTGCCGAGGCGGCAGGTTTTGCTCAACCTCGTGCGGGGAACGAAGACCAAGCCCCCTCAAGCACAATACTTGCCCCGTTTTGAAGGTTTCAAGGTTTTCGTCGAAGCCGGAGGCTGTTTCCATCCAGTGCGTCGCTAGCCTGTCCTCTGGTCTCGGCTTGTGTCCAAGGCGCCGTCTCACTTATCATCCATCCTGGAGCAGCTGACTGTGCAGGAGTGGGAACGGAGACGATTGGACGCGACGGTGCAGACTGCCGCCCTCTGCGCTTACGTGGACGGTCATCTTGCTGCAGAAGAGCGGGATAAGGTTTGCGAATGCATCGCCACCTATGCGGCCAACGAAAAAGAAGCGGTTCGCTTGCTCCGTTTCGCCAAAGAGCTGCCGGAGTGGATCGAGACACCAGAGTCGGGGTTTAGGGCCTCTCAACTGACACAAATCAAGGCAGCGCTCAGGGGGCGCGAGGAGCGCGAGTACGCCTTCTACTTGGCGGTGCAGGTCGCTCAGGCTCATCGGGGGATCGGTATGTATGAGACAAGTTTCTTGATCAATCTCATGTTCGAACTGGACATTGAGGGCGAATACGCTCGCCGGGTCCTGGACAGCGCGCGCGCGCAGCCCTCGTCCTTAGGATAGGCTAAATGAGCGCGCGCGTCGGGAGTTATTTTTGAGTCAAGCCTTCCCACTCGCTGGGAGGCCACTTTGAGGAGCAATCGCCCTTGGTCATCGGTCCAAAAGTGCCGGGGGTGTTGCGTTCGATTCGACCGTCGACAGTGATCTGGTCGGTGACACGTATTTGACCGAAGTAGCACTTCGTATTGTCGGCGAGAAGCGCCTTCGGGGGAGCTTCAGCTGGAGCTGGCGGGGGAGCGCCGGCTTCGTGACGATAGGTATGGGTGGTCGTGATGTGGCCGCCTGCCTCGACTTGGGTCTCGGTGGCTTTGATTAAACGGTGGAGCTTGGGCTGCCCATCGGCATCAATGTTTCGCGCTTCGGCGACTTTGCTCAACGAAGCGAGGGTTCGCGTGCTTACGAGAGTGCCGTCCGCCTTATAGGTGGCCAAGATGAGTTGTGCTTCGCTCCAACGGAGCAAGATGACGCTGGGCGAGGGCGTGGGGACTCGAGCTATGATTCGATACTCAGAGGCGTGACCCGGCACGAATGCTTGGTATTCGTTCGTGAGCTGATCCAATACTTCGATTTTTGTCGTTTGATCGAGATGAAGCGGTAACTTTTCTTCTGGAAACTGCGCCAAAAACTTCTGGAAAGCGGCTTGGTCGGGCTTCTTTTCTTCGGACTTTGCTCGGGGCACCCGCAACTGTGCGCTGTAGCGTTTACCGACGCAGTCGGGGACACCGTCTGGTTGCAAGGCGCAGAGGGCGTCTGCGCTGGCGACAACGGCTCGCGCCGGTTTGCGGTAAGCTCGTTCCAAACCGCCTTTGCAAATGACTTCTCTCTCCTTCGCGTTCTTTCCGCACAAAGTGCCGTTACCGCCGCTCAGCGAGGACAGCTGAGTTTCACCCATGTCGATTTCGGCCTTGAGACATAAGGTCTTTTTATGAGAGTCAAGCACGCAAATGCCGCCACCGACGGACGCGAGATCTGTCATTCGAGCGGAGGGAAGCTGCAGGCCTTGGATGGCTCCCCAACAGACGAGCTTGTTCGTCTTGTCGATTGAGCAAGCGAAGTCGGCTCCGACGGCGATCTTCTTTGCCACGAGATCGTCGGGAGGCTCGAGGGCGGGGCCTGCTAGGCTGGTACACATTACTTTGCCCCCTTGATCGACACCGCAGAGATGGGGGCCGCTTCCGCTCAGACTTTTGACCTGCGTCCACGGCGGCGCGGGAAAGTCGAGGCACTGTACCTTTCCATCTCCGCTCAGCGCACAAGCTTCATCCGCGAAGACGGCGAGCTCATTAAAGGGGCCCGGTACGGTCCGCTCGACGCTTCCCCAGCACTGAAGCGCTCCCGTTTTGAGCAAGCCGCAGAAGAAGTCACTACCGGCTTCCAAGTGAGAATACTTCGCCGACGGTCCCTCTAAATGTTTGGGGATCCGCTTTGGATTGGCTCCGCGTTCTCGCTTTGCGGCTCGACTGAGAAAAGCTTCCGGATCGAGTTTACTTTTCTCTCTGATAGCCGGACTGCTCAGGTCCTCGATTCCAAATCGAGCGGTCCCCTTCTGGGTACCGGGTGCTCCCCCGCTTGCTGTGCCGCTCCCGGGATCCTGCTTCGGGGAGGGGGCCTGGTCTTGCTTCTTTTTGGTGTCGCAGCCGGCGTTGCCCAGGCCGAGCAAGAGAGAAAGTAGCGCCAAAATACCGAAGTTCGTGTGATACATGTTATTGAGAGAAGGGGAGTCAGGGGAGAAATTCGTAGCGCTCGTAGGTGGCACCTTGCCCGATCGAAGCGCGGCGGCATTGCCGTAGTTGAAGATGGGGTCGGGCTCCATGCCATGAGAGATCGCAATGAACGGAGCTTCTTGCAAGCGTTGGGCGGAGGAGACCTGCCTTTCTGAGCTTCATCTACAAATCGAAAGCGCTTCGCTTTGGGAGTGCAAGGCGAAGCGATCTCTTACGGTAAAGACCGGCCTTCCAATGTAAAGTCTCGGTAAAAGGGGGAAAAGATGCCAGGGCGAGCGCGTAGAAGCTCTACATGAGACCTTCGCTGCGACGTTTCACGGCTCGACTTTTTCTCGGGGTGATGATGCTTGGCTCGCTATGGATAAGCGTGGCCAGTCTTGTCTACTTTGACACCGAGCAATTGCCGCCCTTTGTGATCGAGAAGCTGCCGGTTCGCTTCGAAGAACTGTGGATGAGCTCGCTTCGGGTTCACGTCGCAAGCGCGCTGATCAGCTTTCCGGCGTGTCTTGCCTTGATGACCCGTAGCCTGCAAAAAAGAAGGTTCGCCCACCGTGTTATCGGGCGTGTGACGGGTGCCCTGGTGCTTTTCGCACTCGTGCCTTCTGGAGCGGTTCTGGCTCTTGAGGCGAAAGGCGGATTCTGGGTGAGCATCGGTTTTTTGTTTTCGGGAGCCCTTGTTTTCTTCGCTATGGTCGCAGGGATTTTCGCGGCTCGTGCAAAGGACCTTCTGACCCATCGCCGAGCCATGTGTCACGTCGTCGCCCAGATGAGCGTCGCTGTTACTTCTCGAGCGATGCTCATTGTCTTGGATGCGCTCGGTACTGATCCCGAGGCTGCTTACGTCTGGGCTCTCTGGGTGCCTGTGATCTTGAGCGCAGTCGTCGCAGAGCTTTGGTCGGGCGCAGGACGCTACGCCTATCTCACCTCGATTCTTTCACCAACAAGGAGTTTCTCATGAAAACAAACCTACATCTGACAAGTTTCCTCGTCTCTTTCTCCCTTCTGACTTCCCTCGCCGTGGCCGAAGAGCCGTCGGTGAAGAAGTGGGCCGAACGTCGAGTGCAGGACGGGCTTCTGACTCCGCTCGCCAAAAAGGAAAGCGAGCGCTCCAAGTTTAGTCGCGTGCGTCAGGTCACTCGGGAACGTCGTCTTGTGATTCTGCAAAAGGAACTCTCCCGTGATGAAAAAGGCCGAGCCTTCGTCGTCTTCCGTGCGGATGCACGCTTCGGTGATGAATGGCAGAGCGATATTCGAGGCTGTGTCTACCGCGGTAGTGGTCAGATTTTCGTTCAGCGAGGAAGTGAATACCGTCCATCTGAGTTTCTTTTGGGCAAAAATGTAAAAGCGGTTTCTGGCGTGTGCACGGAAGCACGCAAAGACGAGCGCTCCTGAGGTTGATCGCCCCAGCTTAAGTCTCTTCTGAGGGGCCGTTGCGGTCTGTCCCCGACCTATCCCGACGCGGCCTCACCTGCGCAGGGTTGCAGTATTACTGGATCTTGACCGGTAGGACGGCCAATGTCAGAATATTGTACCGAATTTGCGGAGCCCTTCGGCTCCGATTCTTAAAAAACATGAATACGACTCGACTTCTAATACTGGGCCTCGGCGGCCTTGCCCTTGCCTGTGTGCAGCTTGAATCGGAGCAAGGGGGGGGGAGCAGCACCGGATCGGACTCGACTGGAGACGGAGATTCGACTTCTGCCGGGACGACATCGGGGACCTCGTCCACGACGGGCTCAACGACGGGAGTGAGCGCGAGCGGCGGGTCTGCTTCTGCTGCTGGTGGTTCAGGCTCGGGCGGTCAGGCAAGCGGTTCCGGTGGCGAAGAGGCCATGGGGGGCGCCGTGGATACAGGAGGAGACGGTGATTCGGGGGGTAGCTCTTCGTCAGGAGGCGCCGCCGCCTCGGGGGGGGCAGATGGTTCGGGGGGCGCAGTGGCCGAAGGCGATTGCGCGGGCAAAGGCCCGACGAGTTCTGCCACGGCAACAGGAGACCAAGCGGTCTTCACATGTAAGCTCGTCCAAGGAACCTGTACCGAAGAGTCGAAGGGCCAAGAAGCGCTCTTCGAGTGTGCCGACACCCACGTCGGCAACTGCACTTCACAGACTCCAGAAGGCGGTAGCGCGTGGACCTTCATCGGACTTTGCTCCGAACTCTGAGTCCCACCGATACACCTGATCGTGGCCTGAAGGGGATGCTTCCTTGCGCTCCAACCCAGGCGTCGGAGATGGCGCGGTGACGATCACCTTCTACGAACTGCAGTAGCGAGCTGCTTCATTCGACCATGCCACCGAGGTTGTCGGTCGGGCCTTCGGGTTCGGTTGCGCCACCACTCGCCGCTGCACCAGTTTCGTCGCCCGCGACAGCTGCATGAAACTCTTTCATGTTGAGCAGGTGCACCATGGCGTCGACGAGACAGTCGCTGAGCAGCTCTTCGTAGTTGTCCGGATTGAGAGAGGCCCCCCAACGCTTGGCCGAGCCTCCGACCAGCATCGTTCCGGTTTGAACTCCATCCTTTTCGACCAGGGCTTTGAGGCGCACGTCGGCTCGATAAACACCGTCTTCTTCGACCCATGCACGCATGAGTTCGAAGTTGACGACCACGTTGGCGTCGTCGGTCACTCGCAGACCAGCTTCTTCGAAATTGTGGCGAATTCCCTTCTCAAAAAGAGCCAACAGCTCTGCGGGAGGGCTCATCACCTTGACTGGATGGTCTTCTTCCAGACTCTTTCCGACCTCGTTCCGAGGCTCGCTGCGGGCGTCCGACAGCGCGCCCATGCGAATGGGGGTTGAAACCAAAGCACCCGAGAGGCTTTGGAGTTCGAGCGCCGCGGTGGGCCGATAAATGGGAGAGAGAACTAAGGGGCCTGTTTGCTTGCTTCCCCCACAGCCCCAGCTGAGACTACAGGCGAGGGCTAGCGAGGCGGCAAGGGCGAGGCGGTTCATTGACTTCATGGCGAATCGATGGTGGCTTCGTCAATCTCGCGGGTCAAGTCGGCGAGACCTGCACCAGAACCTGGATGACACCGTGAAGACGAAGTCGCTGCTCATATCGTTGGCCTTTTTGATGGTCGCCTGCGGCGGGCGTTCCAAGCTGTTCTTTGACGAGTTTTCTGCAGGGAGTGGAGGCGCTTCGAGCGGTGGTGCAAGCGGTGCTGGCGCCACCGACGGTGCGGGTGGTTTGGGCGGAGCTGGACCAGGGACAGGGGCTTCTTCAGGTTCTGGTGGAGCAGACGGCGGGTCAGCGACAGGCGGGGTTGGTTTTGGAGCCGCGGCGAGTGGAGGTCGGCTCGGTTCTGGTGGTGCTTCGTCTGGGGGAGCGGGAAGCGGCGGGGTTGCGAATTCGGGGGGAGCCGCTTCAGGTGGAGCTTCGGCCAGCGGGGGCACTTTCGGCGCTGGTGGTAGTTCCACATGTTTGGATGTCAGCGACTGTCCTAGCCCAGATCCTTGTTTGATGCCCTTGTGCACTACGGGAAAGTGTGAATTCGAAATCAGAGATCGAGACGCGGATGGTTATCACGACAGACAGTGCGGCGGCGGAGATTGCAATGATCTGAACCCCCTCGCACGGCCGGGGGCCGCCGAAGACTGTTTTGACGGCACGGATAACGACTGCAATGGGTTGACCGATTGTTTCGATCCCAGCTGCGCTAGCGAGCCCTCTTGCGGTTGCACACCTGTATCGGTGACCGAGATCTGCCAAAACGGAAACGACGACGATTGCGACGGTAAACTGGACTGCCTGGATGCAGATTGCATCGGGACTGCGGTTTGCGGGTGCGGCTCCGAACTCTGCGGAAACGGCATCGATGACGACTGCGACGGCAACTTGGATTGCGACGATGATGATTGTTCCGTGGACGAGGCTTGTAGCTGTAGCGGCGCGCTTGAGTTGTGTAGAAACGGCATCGATGATGACTGCGACGGTCGAATCGACTGTGCTGACCCGAGTTGCTCCTTCAGTGCCGAGTGCTTGTGCGTCAAACCCCAGATCGAACTATGTGCGGATGGGCGCGATAACGACTGCGACGGTCTCGCTGACTGCGCCGATCCCGATTGCCTCTTTGCTGATGCTTGTAGTAGTTGCAGTTCGGAAAACTGCTCGGGCCAAAAAGACGAGGACTGCGATGGCCTAGTGGATTGCTCGGATCCCTCCTGTGCGTTCGATCCGGCCTGTCCGGCTCGACCCGAGAGCTGCAACAACCAACTCGATGATGATTTCGATGGCCTGATCGATTGCGATGACGCCGACTGCAGCAATGTCCCCCTTTGCATCGAAAAGCAAAATACCTGCCTGACTGCGCGGACTGTTTTTGCCCAGACGAGCTCATCCTGGACGGGGGATACAACGGGCCAACTCAGTAACTTCGAGGGCTCGTGCGGAGGTGACGCGGGCGAAGCCGTTTTTGTTCTCACCTTGAACGAACCATCTCGCTTGCACATAGACACGATCGGTAGCTCGTTTGACACGAATCTCTATGTCAGAGCCGGAAACTGCTCGCTTGGGACCGAGCTTGGCTGTGACGACGATGGTGGGGGTTTCGCCTGGTCCTCGGCGCTCGATTTCGCCCTGCTCGCTCCAGGGACCTACTACATCTTCGTGGACGGACTCACCGTTGATCCTTCTTTTGGTGTCGATGAGGGCCCCTACGTTCTCAACGTCGAAGTAGGGTCTCTTGAAGAAGTCTGTGACGATGGTGTGGACAACGACGGCAACCGGTTCGCTGACTGTGTCGATCCTGCCTGCGAAGATGCCCCTCTTTGCCTTAGTTGTGCGGCGGGCGATCCGCCCCGGCCCGAGTTTGGAGTCGAGCTGTGCACCGACGGGATCGACAACGACTGCGATGGCGTCGCTGACTGCCAAGACGACGATTGTTCGGCTAACCTTGCCCTCGCCGACGAATGTTGTGACGGTGTCGATGATAACGGAAACGGCATCGAAGATGACTTCAGCTGTCGCTGTCAAAGCGACGATGACTGCTCTTTCGACCAGGTCTGTTACACACGAACGCTAGGCGCGTGCGGTCTTCCGTGTGATTCCTTCGTGGGAGAGCTCTGTCCCTTCTTTGCGCCGGGAAGCTACTGCAATCCCAGTTCTCAGCAGTGTGAGTTTTAGTCCTCGGTTATCTCTTTACGGATCGGACGCCAACCTGCTTCGAGCAGGCGCTCCATCTCGGCTACTTGCTGGGGTTGCTGCTCAGCGATGTTTGTGTATTCGAAGGGATCGCTTCTCAAATCAAAGAGCGCGCGCTCGCCGTTCTTGTAGGCGATGAAGTTGTACTCTTCTGTCTTGACCGAAAGATCCTCCCTCCAAAGGGTAAACGCGGCTGCTTTCCATTTGCGTGTTGGCGCATCCATCAGAGGAGCAAAACTGGCTCCATCGAGCTCGTGGTCGGGGGGATCCAGCCCCAGGAGGTCCACGAGTGTTGGATACATATCTACGCATTCGACCAATCGAGCGCTCCGTTCGCCGGCTTGGGTGCGTCCGGGAACATGCATGATCAGAGGAATTTGCGTGGAATACACGTAGTTGGATAGTTTGCCGATGTGATCGCTTTCTCCCAGATGATAGCCATGATCCCCGCACCAGAAGAGCACGATGCTTGTTTCGAACAGCCCCAACTCGTCGATCTTGGCGAGGATCCGACCGACCTTTTTGTCCAAATCAGTGATGGTTGCGTAGTAGCGCACGGTCACGTCTCGAGCTTCTTCCTCGCTGAGCTTGAGCCCGCCCACCTCAAGGCATTTCTGTTCGCTTTCTGCGTGCAAGGTGCGTCCGCGACCGGGCATTTCGTCGATGCGTGCATCATGCAGTTGGTGTGACTCGTCGCTGGGGTGAAGGGGGCAATGCGGGGCGGAAAACCCGATCCCCAAGAAGAAGGGACCTTCCCCTTGAGCCCTTTCTTCGAGCGCATCCAGAGCCACTCTTTCGTCATGGAAGCGTCCATCGATTTGGGCAATATCATAGGGATCGTCGCCTGGTCCGCTGCGACTGTCTAACAATTTGCCGATGCCGTGGGTGAGGTACCCCTGGTCCCTCAAGAAGCGGGGCAGGGATGTGACTTCGGGTAGACTCGCCTTCCAGTCGTGGTTCAGACCGACCAGACCACTCGTCGATGGTCTGACTCCCGTGAAGATACTCGTGCGCGAAGCTGCACAGATGGCCACCTGACAGTAGGCCTTCTCGAAGGTCATCGCTCTCTTTGCGAAAGCGTCGATTTGGGGCGTTACCGCAAGTTGGTCTCCGTAGGCCCCAAGGCGGATCCCCAAGTCGTCGGCGGAAATCCAAATGACATTCAAGGGGCGATCGCCGGAGGGATCTCCCCCATGTCCGCCGCCTCCGGTCTCTCCTGCCGCTCCTGCCGCTCCACCCCAGCCGGGATCGACCGTTCGAGGCTGCTCTTTCGTTTCGTGGTGAGCGCATCCGAGGGGTAGAGCCCCGAGTCCTCCTTGAAGAAGCAAACGACGTCTGACTTTCGGACAGGGGGCCATATGGGCCTATTATTGTTCAGCTTTCTGTAGAAGGAAAGATGAGTTTATCCCATCGCAGGTCTTCCCGGGGGGTAGGGCTGCGGCTTGGTGGCACATGTTCGTTGAATTGTTTATGACCCGAAGATGTCTCGAGTTCATGGCGCGCAAAGACTCATAAAGGCGATTCTTTCGTGCCGCAGGTCATTTGGGGGAGCACTTTTTCTCGTGGGCTGTACGCTGATTCTTGCGGCCTGCGCCCAGGTCAACGCTCCCCCTGCTGAGGCTCCGGTGGATTGTCCTTGTCGGGAGCCACAGGTTGCAGTTACCCCTTGCTCCGAAGCCGTCAGCTTTGAGGGTCAGGCGCTCGCTCCTGCCGAAGTTACCTTGCCCGAGGGTAGGCCGCATACCGAGACTTTAGTCCCTGTTTTTGACGATGACCCAAGCTGGGGAAGGCGTGATGCCCCGGTTACGGTGGTCGAGTTCTCCGATCTACAGTGTCCTTTCTGTAGGCGAGTTCGGCCGACCATCGAGCAGCTCAAGATGGAATATGGGCCCGAGAAACTCCGGGTTATCTGGAAGAACAATCCGCTTCCTTTCCACCCGGAGGCAGGGCTTGCGCATGAAGCGGCCCTGGCAGTATTCGAGCAAACGGGAGCTCACGGTTTTCGGATTTTTCGAGACTTGGCCTTTGACCATCAACGTTCGCTCAATCGAGCGCATTTTATCAAATGGGCCAAGCAGGCAGGCGTGATCAATGAACGTCGATTCGTTCAGGCGCTCGAGGACAGACGTTTCGAGCAAAAGATAGAAGAGGACATTGCCCTGGCCCGGAAGGTCGGCGCTTTGGGAACTCCCAATTTTAGAATCAATGGAGTGGCTCTATCGGGCGCCCAACCGATCGAAAAGTTTCGTTCGATTGTTGATGCACAAATCGCGGCGGCGGCGCTCTTGCGAGAAGAAGGGCTTTCTGCCGATCAGATTTATCCCGCACTCGTTGCTCAAAATGCCGAGCTCCCCGAAAGTCGTCCGAAAGTCACGAGTCCTGCTTCTGCGGAGAGCGAGCAAGAGGTCTGGGCTGTCCCAGTGTACAAGGACGACCCGAAGCGTGGTGGGGCTGAGCCACTCGTCACCATTGTCGAATTCGCGGAGTTTCAGTGTCCCTACTGCAAACGAGTCCAGCCCACGCTCGAGCAGGTTCTCAGTACCTACGGTGACGATGTGCAGCTCGTCTGGAAGGACAACATTCTTGCTTTTCATCCCCGCGCTAATCCGGCAGCCCAGGTGGCGCGTGCCGTCTATGCAAAGAGCGGGGACGCCGCTTTCTTCGAGGTGCACGATGCATTGTTTGCGAGTCAACCGCGCCTTGAGTTTGAGGACTTGGTGAAGGCGGCATCGGGACACGGCGTGACTCCTTGGCTGCTTGGGAATGCGATACGACAGAAGAAGTATGATGTGCGTCTTCAGGCGAGCGCTGATCTCGCGACCGAATACTCGGCCCGAGGAACGCCTCAGTTCTTCATCAATGGTCGCCGCCTCAAGGGGGCTCAACCCTATCAAGCCTTCGAGACCGTCATCGAAGAAGAACTAAAGAAGGCCCGCGCGTTGTTAGCCCAGGGCGTCGCTCGTTCGGCGATTTACGAGTACGTGATGGAGCACGGCAAGAAGCCCCCTCCTCCAGAAAAAAAACAGCTAGCAGCACCTCCTTCGGATGCACCCTTTCGGGGGGCGGCGCAGGGCACGGTGGTGATCCAACAGTTCGGAGACTTCCAGTGTCCCTTTTGCCAACGGGTCAATCCCACCATTGAACACGTTCTTAAAAAGTACCCCAAGGACGTCAAGATTGTCTGGCGGAATCTCCCCTTGCCGTTTCATGGTCAAGCCCAGCTGGCCGCCGAGGCGGCGTACGAAGTCTACAGACAGCTCGGTAGCGCCGGTTTCTACAGGTATCATGATCGCCTGTTTGAAAACCAGAAGGGAAAGGGGCTCGATCGCCTCAGGTTGGAGCAATACGCCCGTGAAATGGCCGGGATCGACATCGACGCCTTCATTCGCGCTCTGGATGCTCGCAGTCACCAGGCGCGGATCGAAGCTGACGCCCAGGCGGCGAAGGCCGCAGGCATATCCGGCACCCCGGCATTCGTGATCGGCGACTATTACCTGGGCGGAGCGCAGGTCTACGCGGCTTTCCGAAAACTCATTGAGCTCCGTCTCGCGGAACTCAAGCAAGGGACGCGGTAAGAGCGTGGTTTTGCTCCTTTCGGTCTACTGGCCGCAGCACCTCTTGTACTTCTTGCCGCTGCCGCAGGGGCAGGGTTCGTTTCGGCCCACTTTTTGGCTTTCCGTCTCGGTTGCCTGACGCTTTCGAGCCTCCGCGAAGAAGGTGTAAAGGGCGAGAACCGCCTCGCCGAGCCGCGCTCGACACTGCTTGGTGAATCCCTCGGGATCTGCGGCTGCTTCGGGAGCTACAGTCTTGAGGGATTCGATTTCGACGTAGCCGGAAACCACCATTAGGGGCAGGGTGAGGTCGAAAGCCCGCTGACTACTCGTCCAGGCGCTGTTCTTCTGAGCGATTTGAACATAACCACGACTAAATTCGACGAGAGCTTCGAGGTTGTCCTGCTCTGGAGCGACTTCTTCTCGGCGCGCCAAGCGAGCGGCAATGTCGTAAAAATCACGCATGAGCAAGTCGAAGATCAGACGAAGTTGCTCGCGAGTCGGAGTCTCGGCACCCAAGATCAGCGACAACCAGGCTGTGGGCTCGGTTTCCTTGGGGCTGGTTGCCACAGCGGCGAAGACCCCTCGGGCGAAGAGCAAACTCCGCCCTTCGCCTTCGCTCAGAAGTTGGGCGAGTTGAAGTTGTTCTTCGTACGAAAGGGGCTCTTGCTGAGCTGACCTGAACTTGCTCACGCGAGTTGTCTATCAGATCGCAGCACAAATCGTAGATGGAAGTTTGGTCTCAGTGATAAGCTTCGCTCATGTCCAGCCCCGCGCAGAACGAACCCCCCTCTCAAGAAACGGCGAGCAAGGCCAAGAAGTCGCCTGGGCTATCGATACTCAGTCGCATTCTCTTCGCTCTGAGTGGACTACTCCTGATCGTTGGCTTCTTCTTGCCTTGGGTCACTGCGGGTACGGCCTTGGAACTCAGCGGGTTGGGTCTCGTTTTCTCTGGAGGCGAAGTCGTAAATGCCATTTCTGGCTCGGGGCGCTTTCTACTATTTTTCGTCCCCCTCTTGGGTGCAGCCCTCATTTTGGGGGCGGTTCTTGGTCAGCGTACGACTTCCTGGGTGGCGGCGTTGGGTGCTGGCTTCCTACTTCTCTTTGGTCTCATCCATGTGATTCGCCTCTTCATCAGTTCGACCGGGCTTGGCATGTGGTTGGTGGTTGTTGCCTCGCTTTTCATTTTGACCCTTGGACTTCTGTCTATTTCCAGTCGAAACCGCTGAGCCGGAACGACGACCGGAGCGCCAATCGATTTGAACTAGCGCGTCTGCGTTTGGCGTTGACTCCATACCTGAGAGGGTGGCGAAAATTAGGTGGGAGAAAGGGAGATGTTTGCGCGCTTGTAGGTCATTGGCTCGATGAGCTTTTTGTGAGCGACGCGTTGGCGCAGATCTGTAAAAACAACTGGTGTTTTGGGTGTTGGTTGGGGTTCGAAGCCCCGAAAGGTCCTCCGGCATACTCGGCCCACCGCTGGTTGCTTGACACTCGTTGGAGCACTATTCTGAGACAGTGTGATGCTTCTTCATGGGGGGAGAAGCGCTCGCTAGTAGGGACGACATTTCGGCAGAGCTGCGGGGGCATTCTTGAGAAGATGGTTTCTGTTTGTTGCCATCACGACCTTTCCGGTCATGATGGCTTCGTGTGGTTGGGTGTTGCAACTTCCTGCGCCTTTTGAGGGCGCGGGCGGGGCAGATGACACCTCGGAGCCGAACGTAACGAGTTCGACGACGGGCGGAGGGGCCGACCATTTTATGGGAGGCACTTCTGGTACCACCGCGGACGTGGAGCACAGCACTGGCGGCAGCAACGCCGGGGGAGCTTTCGGAAGCGGTGGGGACGAACAACAAGGCGAAGGCGGTACGGGCGCCGTGGATACGACTGGCTCGGAGTCGGGCGGCACAAAAGGGAGCGGCGGAATGAGCATGGAGCCGGAGTGTGCCGACGACTGTGACTGCGACGAAGACGGTGAGAAAGCCATGGCGTGCGGGGGCGAAGATTGCGACGACCATGACGACCGCGTCTATCCGGAGCAACCTTTGTTCTTTGGCGAAGCGTCTTCCAATTCGGATGTGGGGTTTGACTACAATTGCAGCGGAGGTGCTGAGCGCGAGCCAGAGCTCAATGCGATCCTTTCTTGCGGTAAACTGCTTCAACTCGGTTGTGAGGGGGAGGGTTTCAAAGATCAGAAGCCTGCATGTGGTGCAACGGGAACGTGGGGCGAGTGCGAATGGGACGGTCTAAAGTGCGTCTTTTCTCCTTTGGTCGAGAGTGAGAGGATGAAATGTCATTAATCCGAGGCGATAGAGTATTAGGAGCGCTGATCGTGCTGGGTGTCGCCGTGCTGCCAGGTCGCGCCCAGGCGGAAAAAGAACGCCTCTCGAGCGAGCAGGTGGATGCCGCTGAGGAGGCGTTCGATTTGGGCGTCAAGCATTTCGAGAGTCACAACTATGCTGCGTCAGCCCGCGCTTTCTTGCGCGCGGACGCTCTCCGCCCTGATACCGATACTATGACGAATGCTCTCACTGCAGCAAAGAAGAGCCGAGATCACTTGCTGACTGTAGAGGTGGCCAGGCGAGCTCTTGACCGGAAACAAGATAGCCCGGGGCTCGAAAGCGCCGCACGCGAAGCCCTTGCCGTTTCTGGGCCGCATCTAGCTCAGCTGGAACTGAGATGTATGGGTGATTGTACCCTGCTGATCGACGGGGAAGAAACGAGCGGGCAAAACATCTGGTTGAACCCTGGGACCCATCGTCTTTCGGCCTACTTTCCTCGAAGCGGGAGAAGCAATACTAAGACGGTGACTCTAGCGGAGGGAGCAAACTACTCTTTCAAGCTGGATGAGTTGGAGGAAGACAAATCGCAAGCTGGGCCGAGCGACGGCGCGCCCGCCAGCGCGACTAAGTCGAGTCCGGCCAGTCCGGCCGCAGCGAGCGAACCAGCGCCGGAACATAAGCCGGTAGGCTGGGCCGACGAAGGCGTTTTCATTGCTGGTGTGGGGGCGACCTTGGGTCTCGTCGGCGCAACTGTATGGAGCGGTTTGGATGCTATGCGGGCCCAATCGCGACTCACTTCGACCTCTGGTTCACGAGAGTTAGACCCGGTGCACAACAAGATCAGGCGAACGGATGCGCTCTTGGGTGCCTCGATTGGCACCGCCGCACTTTCTACCATTTGGGCGATTTGGGGGGTCGACTTCGAAACTAGGTCGGAAGCGGTCTCGGCAGCCGTGGGACTTGATTATGCGGGGGTGATCTATGGCGGACGTTTCTAGAGAAAGCACAACATCTTTCGCAAAATGGGAACTCTTTCCTCTGGCTCGGGGCGGGATGGGGACCGCAAGCCTGGGGTGCGTCAGTACTGATTCGGGGTTTGAGCGCCTGGTCGTCATCAAGAGGCTCAATGAATCGACCGCCCGAGACCCCGTGGCACAAAGGCGGCTCATCGAGGAAGCGGAGCTTGCCGGACTAGTTCATCACGCGAACGTTGTCCCGGTTCAATACGTGGGTCAGGACGAAGACGGTATCTATCTCGTTTTGGATTACATAGAGGGAGCCTCGCTTGGGCAGATGCTGGACGAGGCGTGCCCCTCGCTCATCGATAGGGGGATCGTCCTTCGCCTCTTCTTGGATGTGCTTGCCGGGTTGGATGCCATCCATCATGCGCGAGATCACCTTGGTGAGGAGCTCAATATCCTGCATAGGGACGCTACTCCTGACAACATCCTTGTTGGTCTCGACGGAGTGGCTCGACTGACTGACTTTGGTATCGCGAAACACGATGGCAGTGCTGTGCACACAGGGCCGATGACTGTGATGGGAAAGCATGGGTACATGGCGCCCGAGTACCTGCTTGGCGAGTGCGCAGGGCCAGCCATGGACGTCTACTCGATAGGGGTCTCTCTTTGGATCTGCCTCACTGGACGGAGTCCCTTCCATGGTTTGGAGTCGGCTCAGATTCTGAGCAAGACGGTCCATGAGGGAGTGCCGGATATCTCTCGATTTGTGGATCTGCCAGTCGAGTTGTCTCAAGTGGTAAAGAAGGCTTGTGCTCGGGAGCAAGCCCAGCGATTTCAAAGTGCCCAAGAGTTCGCGCGCGCGTTGGAGCAATGCGCTCATTTCGAGCTCGCCCCGCGCTACAAAGTGGTGGATTACGTTAGCCAACGCTTTTCGTCCCGGGCCGAGAGACTGCGAGGCCGAGCCGCGGAAGAAATCCGTTCAACCCGCCGAATCAGCCAAAGTCGGCTCCGCGCTTCTGAAACTACGGTTTCGCCTCTTGAGCTGACAGAACCGGTTAGCTCGGAAGTGGACTTTGGGCGGCGAAGTTTACGCTCCGAATCCGAGTCAGGTTCGCACCCAAGATTCGATGCTGGCTTGCCGACCCTTCCGACCCGAGTTGTTCCTTCGCCCGTCGTACGTTCCCGCCGTCCACTTATCGCGTCGTTGATGATTGCGGCGGTAGGATTGGGAGTGGCGTCCTCCTGGATTTTACCTCAGACCGAATCGGAAGCCCCTGTGCTCTCTCTGCCTGAACTGCCACCGAGTGGTTTGTCCGAACCTATTGTCCCGTCCAGGAGAGAACCAACTTCCGAAGGTCAAGAGGGTGCACAGCTCATCGAAGAAGAGTCGAAGGTCGAAGGACAAGAGGCGAGCGCTCAGGGGATTTCGACGCCAACTACTGTTCCGGTTCGAGCGGCTGTGACCAAGAGGAGCTATCCGTCTCAAAAGCAATCGGAACAACCCGTAGAAACTCATCCTCGACGCCTGGGGGGCCGGCCTGAACCCTCCGAAATCGTCAAGCGCAACCCTTATCGCTAATCAAGGAGCTACCCTTGGGGCCCGTGCAGAGGAGGGCAGAAGAGGTGCTGCGAGTTCAATAATTCACCCAAGAGGGAGTACTATTGAACGCTGGACAGGATTTTAGGGTGGTGGAGTAGCGCTTGGTGATTGTTCGTGAGATATGAGCCCGGGGTCGGTAGGGTGAGTCGTTTTGGTTTTTAGACTTCTGTTTGTCAAATTAAAGCCAGAGTTCCGGCAAGGGCTCAAGTTCGTTCAGTTCAAGCAGGCGGCCCAGACTGCGCTGATGGGCGTTTATGGCGCTCAGAGCGTGCGATGTCAGCGGGCTTTTGATGCACGGACCGAGCATGATTGGGATCTCTGCATCACAATCGAATACGTGTCCGGCATTGACGAAGAGCGCAGCGCTCAGGATACCATTCGCCTCACTTTCGAGAACAAGTTCCTGGCCACTCGGGCTGACAAAATCTGGTCGGGTGCTTTCTCCAGCGATGAGCGGGCTCGTTGAGGAGCCCTTATCGATCTAACGTATGGGATCAGTAACGGTAGCGCAGCCGACGGAAAGGGTGAGGCTGGTTCCTGCTGCACTGACAGATTCGCAGGTTTGATCGCAGAGTTGAACGACACGCTCGTTGCCCACGTCCTCGTAATACCAGGCGCCAAATTCACAATCGTCCGGACCTTCGACAAAGAAGGTGTGGACGGTTTCTTTCGTCGCATCGCAGATGCCGACATTCACTAATCCGTAGTCGATTTCTCCTGACTCTGGCTCCGGGATGTTCAGCGTGCAGGGGATCGCAGCGTCGGCACGGATCGCGTTGAGCGCCGTCAGGACCGAGCCAGCTACGTCGTCGCTGTCGGTAATATAAGCGTGTTCGGTTCCGCCCGCGGCAGCTATATCGTTGAGTTGATCAAGCGAGTTGTTGTTGTTGGCGGCGACGCCCAGGACGTAGATTTCGCGACCGTCTCCGTCGTCGAAGCATTTTTGCGCAGCGTTGGTAGCGAGTCGAATGTTGGCGTCGCAAGAGGCCTGGGGGATGCCGTCGGTGACCAGCAAAATGACAACCTTGTGTGAGGGGTGGTCGCTCTTCCACGAGTTGGAGTAACTACAGGCGCCTTCGATCCCCAGGTGTGTGGGGGTGCCTCCCTGGGGCTCAGCGTTGTCCAGTACATTAAGCAAATCGTCTGCGGCGTTGGGGAGGAGTTGGATGTCTATCGAAGCATCAGAATGTGCGGCGACGGAACACACATCACTGTCGGATCGGTCGCTCAGGTTATGGTCACCAAAAAATCCCAGTCCCACGCCAATGCCGGCGCTCTTGGGATCTTCCAAAAAGTGACGCATCGCCTCGCGCACTGGAGTGATTCGCCATTCTTCCTCGGGTGCGAGCGTACGGGGGTTGTCTTTGCAACAACCTTCCTGGTCCAAGGTGCAACTCATCGAGCAGGATAAGTCGAACATGACGTAGATATCGAGGGGGATGTTTTCTCCTTCGTAGGTCAGACCGGTACATCCCGGTATGGTAGCTTCGCACCCGTCGATGCCGCCTTCGCCGTTTGCAGAAGTCGAGGACTCAGGGCCTCCGCTGTCTCCAAGTTCAATCGCTCCGGAGCTTTCTGCTTCGTCAGCGCCTTTCCCTTCGCTACTTCCGCAGCCGACCGCCGCGTAAAGCGTGATACCAATTGTGCTAACTAAGACATGACGGAACATCGTCTACCCTCCGCAAGACCTTCACCAATGACCACACTCGCTTCGCGACG
This sequence comes from Polyangiaceae bacterium, assembly GCA_050300635.1. Classification (GTDB taxonomy): domain Bacteria; phylum Myxococcota_A; class Polyangia; order Polyangiales; family Polyangiaceae; genus NIC37A-2. The sequence continues at coordinate 205,823 of JBNKYC010000003.1, read as the reverse complement.
CTCACGTGGTCCGACGAGTCAATGGTAGCACGTACGGCTTTCATCTTGGGCGCGGCACGGAGCCCGGAGCCAGAATAGGGGAGAGGAGGTGGGAGCACCGATCCGAAGAGAGAAGAACAATCTAACCAGACTGTTGAAATGAGCGTCTAGTCGAGCGCCTTCTTCACCCTCTCGGTGCCTCTCTTTACACCGTTCTTGGTCTTGCCCTCGGCCTTGTCGGTGCCTTTCTTGACCTTGTCGGCTCCCTTCCTCACCCCATCCTTGCCCTTTTGGACGCCCCTTCTTACGCCACTCTTCACTTTGTCCCAGGCGTCATTCGGCGCGGCATCGGGCGCTCGGTGATAGGCTGGGGCTTCGCCTACCCATGCAGGGCCAAAGCCCGGTGCCGCGAGCAAGAGTAGGGAAGCGGCGAGCCGAGGTACGAAACGACCGCGTAAACGTAGGGGGTGGCGGCGCATGGCGTCTGATTATGCGTCCGTCTACGAGTTGAGCAAGCACCGTTTGGCGCGCCGTCGTACACGCGTAAGTTGCGGGACAGGTGTTCGGAGGAGGTGTGGCTGTAATTTCCTAGAGCGGACCCGCGAATTCAAGTAGTATATCCGACATGTGCTCCTATCGCTTGTCTTCTAGTCCCATTGACGTTTCTTCTCCTGCTGGACCGCGGTCTTCTCGTGCTCGTCTCCGACGCAGAATAGGATCTACCTTACTCGTTGCTCTCACGGTCGGCCTGGTCGGCGCTTGTGGCGGACGCTCTGATTACATCTTCTCAGATGATCAAGGCCGAGGCTCAGGACGCGGCAGCGGCGACGACGATGGACCGGGGGACGGTGACGTTGGGTTCGGGACGACCGTGGATGGAGATGGAGACCTGGTCGGTGACGGCGACGGTCGTTACTACGTTGGTGATGGTGATCGCGACGGCTACGAATATTATGACTACTGTGAGGAGTCGGGTGACTGTTACTACGGCGGGCGTGGCTACTATGGTGGCCCCGTTGAGCCGGGGTTGCCTGGTTATTATCGAGGGGGTCCGGGGTTTCCTGGTTATTATGGAGGTGGTTACGAAGTTCCTCGCCCCGTGGTAGAGGAGCCGTTGGTTGATTGTAAGGAAAGTGGTAGTAGCGATATCAGCAATGGATTTGGTAGCTGTTACGAAGAACGCGATTGCTCCAATGGCTACGTCTTTGCCTCGTGCTGGGGAGAAGGTGAGCGAACCTTCTGCGAGTGCGAAGGGGACAACGGATGGTCCTCCTTCGAAGTCACTGGAGTGCCGGAAAACACCTGCTCTGTTGCGGTAGATTACTGCTCCAATGTAGATGTGGGTTCGTTCGGAGATCCTGTGTGTGAACCCCAGTGGCAGGATGCCTCTCCCCAGTACTGCAGTATCGAAGAAACCTGTACAAGTTACAGCGAACTTCCTGACGGCGGTCAGGTCGGTTGGTCTCAGTGGAACTCGACTTGGTGCGACCAATACGATGGGCGCTGGAAGTGTCAGTGCAATGCTGAAGGCAATGACATGAGCGTTTCGTTTGAACCGTCTTCAGTTGGAATCACCGCCTGTCAAGAGGCGGACGATATTTGCGAAAAGGCTGGAGACTTGAGCGGGCCCGTTAGTTGTATTCAAGAGTTCCAGAGCGCGTCAGCGAATTGGTGCGAAGTGAGTATGCGTTGTTCACAAGAGGCGGAGGTGGACGGTGCGACCGTGTCCATTAACGCCTGGGCTGGAACGAACTGTCAGGGGGACGGAGACGGGGAGTGGTCGTGCAGTTGCAATGGCATGGGCGTTCGGGAGCAGTTCCGGATCATGTCCTCAGATCCATGGGACTCCTGCCAGGAGGCGGGTGAACATTGTCTCGAGAAGTTCGAGCAGGCGGCTAGTAACCGATAAGGGGTCTTGTCGAAGAGAAAACTCGGGCCCTTCAGTCCGGGTTTTTTTGTGCGCTGAGTTTCACTGTTTCGTGCGTTATTGAAGCTTGTCGCCGGGCATAAGCTCATCTTGGAGGAGAGAGGAAGAGCTTATGCATACGGAGTCGTGTGCCGTGTATGGAATGAGTCGCCCCGTGTAGTCATCCATGGTGCGCTGGCTGGGCTGATTGCCTTGCAAGTTGGAAGCGCTTGCGGCGGAAATCGTTTTGGCGCGCGAGAGTTGCTCCCGAGTTTTTCTTCCTCTCGCTTGTTCGGCTTGGCGGAAGGTTTGCGTGTTCGAGCGTCGCTTGGATGCGCTGCCAAGGGTTGGGGGAGCAGTGTTTCTTGTTGTGTGTTGTGATGCGATTGTGATAAATTGGGGTGAAGGCGGTGGGGTCCGTGTGGGTGAGTGGAGGCGGTGCTGTGGAATCGTGTTTTTTTTGACATCATCGCCCGTAGAGGAAAAATGGTGGTACCATGGACAACCATATTAGCTAGCAATGTCGTCCCCCCCCGAGCATACCGTTCTTGTTCTTGACCCATCGAGTCTTCCTCAGCGTTTGGAGGAAGCTCTGGGGAAGCGGTCGTTCTTTGTTGAATTGGCCGAGTCGAGCAGTTTGTCCGCAACTCTGCTCGTTTCGACTCCCGATCTCATTCTTGCGCCTCATGCCCACATGGACGAAGCCTGTCGAGCGGTGCGTGCGAGTCGTGAGCATGGTGTGATCCCTCTCATGATCGTTGCTCCTCGGGGTGCCCTGGCGGGTCTGCGGCACCAGACTCCGAAGGAGGTCTCTGCTGTCGTCTCGTCTGAAATGCCCTGTGGAGCCATTGCGGTGCGAGCCCAGACGATTCTGAAGCGTGCTCTGGCTGAACGAGGGAGCTCGGCTCGGAAGGACGCAAGGTCGAAGGACATCGGTAGGTCGACGGGTATCGGCACGTCGGTTGGCCAGAAACCTTCGACCGCCGGAGTCGCAAACGCCAAGAAAACGGTCCCGAGCTTGGCGCTGGAGGCTTCGAAGCCGGCTAGAAGAATAGAGCTTAAAAAGTCATTGGCTCCTCGCTGGTCTGCACAGCAGACGGACGCTTCAAGGAAGCTCGCCCCTTCTCCCTTGGACGCTTTCGCCGCGCAGTCGACGAATGTGTCGGCGGGAGCCACTTCGTTCGATGGCGAGGAGGTGGGGTTGAAAGCGCCCAAGACACCCACTTTCGAACCGGCCCTTCGCGAGGGGGGCAGCCATACGGAAGAAGTCTCGACGACGACTCCGAAAAAGACTTCGTCCAAAACTTTGGTCTCCAAAGGAGCATCGCTCGGCGACGTTCCTTCGTGGGATACGGGGTTCAAGGCGACCGACGAGAAGCAGGGCCGAGCGGAGAGGGTCCCCCGAAAGCCTACCATTGCGAAAACACCAACCCGAGTGTCTTTGGAAATGCCCGCTACAGCCTTGCCTGGCCTTCGTGTGGCGCTCTTGGACGAAGATGTCACGCGAGCAGACGCTCTCTCGACGGCTTTGCGGGAAGCCGGACATAAAGTCTTCCTTGTCTCCAATACCTCAGGCGTTACCCGCTGGTCGCTCTTGAGGCGCTTTGGTCCGCAGGTGATTCTCGTCGATGAGTTGTCTCTAGCTCGGGACGGCGGAAACTGGCTCAGTCAGTTTCGAGCTGACCCTTTTCTGAAGCAGACGGCGCTCGTTGCTCATCCGCTTTCGGCATTGTTCAACGAGCGATCAGGAGAGACGAATCTCTCGCCTCTGATGCCCCAACTTGAAGGGCTGGGGCGCGTCGAGCTGGCTCTACTTGCGCAGCTCTCGCCCCATCGTGAAATACTGGTACCACCCAACCAAATGAACCTCGCGCGGCTGTTGGTTTTACTCGAAGAGTACGACAAGCCATGTGAGGTCGAGATGAGTTTGGGTGAACAAGTTCTTCGTTTTTCGGTCCACGGAGCGAAGCTCAGTTGCGGGAACTTGCGAATCGGCGGAGACGACGCTCCCGGTATCGAGATGAGCCCGGACGATGTGTTAGCCTTCTGTCTGGACCATCCGGAAGCTTCAGTTGTGGTTCAGGCGCGTAGGTCCCTTAAGGTAGGAAGACACGCCCAGCTCTCGGTCGTGTTGCAGCGAGCCCATGAAGCGGGTCTTCCCCAGGCGATTCCCCAGGCGGTAGCCCTGAGCATGTCCCCCGCGGCATTTCAGAGCGGCATGGGAGCGTCGATTCAACCGCCAGACTCGCTCAGACCGCTGGCAGCAGCGCATCCCGATTTGCCCCCTCCTGGTGGGGGGGCAGCTACGGGCGCGCAGGCTACGATGCGCCACGATTCCGAATTTCCTACTGGTATCATCGACCTCCACGAGATCACTTCACTACAAGAGCGCTCTCGACCGAGCGGGCCTATGCCAGTTTTGAATCCTCCAGCGTTCGAATCGGAGGGTGCGAGGGGAGACTTGGTCAGCGAGGCCGTTCTTGAAGAAGACCTGCTTCAAGACGACGAACCGACGGTTCGGTCCTGCGGTGACGCGTGGCTGCGCACTTCGATTGTGGCTCAGACCCTAGAGGCTGACGTCTCCGACGAAGAAACCGTTCGCGAGCAGGCTTCCTCGATGGTGCCTTCGGCGCGCGTGACGCAAGACGGCTCCGTGTTTTCTTATGAACGGCCCTTCGCCTTCTCGGGACCGGGGAGCATTGATGATGTCGCGACTTCGCAGCAAGCGGATTCGCTTCGCCCCAGCGAGCGAGCTCCCCGGCATACGCCTCCTGGTTTCGCCAAGTTTGTGCCGGAACAAGTGCTTGAGGTTGCTCGTCAGAAGCGACCGCCTATTGGTCTGATTGGCGGGGCCCTGGCTGCCTTGTTGGTTGGTGCTCTGGGGGTGTCCTTTTTGGGAGGGGAAGACCAGCGCGAAGCTCAGGCCGCTTCGAATGAGCTGAGCGAGGTGGACATTGACGCGACTGCCGGCATTCCGCAGCCGGAGCCACAGGTCGACCCGCGGCCCACCGAGAGCGGCGAGGAAGCTGAGGCGAAACCGGAACCTGAAGAAGAGGCAGCCTCCCTGCCCGAGCTTTATCGCATCACGCTGGGCAAAGAAATGCAGAGCTGTGAAGAGCTCTTGAAGCAGCCGCTGTCCTATTATGCCTCAAAACCGAGGTGGGAAGGCCAAGCCATCTGGAAGAGGGCCAGACGGCAACTTGTTCTCGGTGAAAAAGAAACGGCCCACCAGCTTATGTGCCAGGCTGCCTACATTGATCGAGCTGGTCCGGCCAGCGTGGGTCTAGCTAGCTTCTATCTGGCTCATCGATCGGTCAAACATGCCAAGGAGTGGGCGCTGTACGGGATTGAGCAGCGTAAGGACTACCCGCGGAAGTCTCAAGAACTACTGGGCGATGCACTGAGTCAGTTGGGCAAAGTCGAAGAAGCCCGGGACGTTTGGCTGGAGACGCTCAAGCTTAACCTGGACAACAATACGAAGCTGCGTGCGGTGGCTCGTACCTTGACCTCTTCTGCTGGTAAGGCCCGTCGTGGCGGGGACTACCCCCTGGCGGAGCGGCTATTGCGTAGAGCCACCGTATTTGACGACAAGAACGTTCGAGCCGCAGCCGAGCTAGCTGTGGCTCTACTGAAGAATGGCCAGCCCGAGTTGGCGGAGCGCTGGGCCAAGAGAGCGCTCAGCTTGGATGAGACATCGAGCAGCGCTCACTTCGTTTTGGGCGAACTGGCCTTTTCCTCCGGCGATCACGGGGCCGCCAAGGAACACTTGAGCCGAGTGCATTCGAAGTCCGCCTACGCCAAAGAGGCAGAGTCCCGTCTCGGTGAACTATAGAGCATCTTCTTGAGCGCCGGGTCAGAAGGGAGCGGCTGCCCTCAATCTGGTGAGCTCGGCTTCTGACCTGCGTTTGGGCTGGAGTCTTTCCGAAAAGGAAAGGCAAGTTGTCCGAGAAAGTCAGCGGGGACATAGTCTCCGACTACGCCGTAGTTCTGGGGCCACTTGCGATCGGCTTGAACGGCGGTTCCAAAAAGGTGGTCTAAGAAGGCGAAGTGAGCTGCGTAGTTGCGGTCGATCGCCTCATCGTCTTGAGAGTGGTGCCAGTGATGAAAGTTGGGTGTCACAATCAGATAAGAGAGGGCTCCCCAGCGTACGCTGACGTTGGCATGGTTGAAGACAGCCTGAAACCCAACGATGACGATATAGGTATCGATGACTTCCTGTGGAAAACCCAGGGCGAAAATGGGCGCTAGGACCAAGATGCGCGTGAGGAGAAGTTCGATGATGTGCTGACGTGAGCCGGCGATCCAATCCATGTACTTTGCACAATGATGAACCGCATGGAGTCGCCACAGAAAGGGGACCTCGTGATAGGCGCGATGCGTCCAGTACTGCGCGAGGTCGGCGACGAGTAGGCAAAAGAACACTCCGACAAGAAAGGGAAACTCGGCTACCCAATTCTGTAGGGCGCTACCCTTCGTCCAACCGAGAGAACTTTGTACTGCGTGATTGACGATGAAGAGAGTGAGCCCCACGATCAGGTGATTGACGACAAAGTGGACCAAGTCGGTCTGCCATTCCGGACGAAATACCGGCTGCTTCCTCAGGGCAAATAGCTTCTCGACGAAGACAAAGATCAGAGTTGAGCCCAGCAAGTCGAGAACGAGCCAGTCGACGCCGATATAGGGGGTATGATCAGGAAACTCGCCGACAGGAACCCCAGGACCACCCAAGAGCAGTGCCAATAGTACGCATCCGAATGCCCAGCTCGAGAGCCATCGTGAGCGTCCGGACAGGATGTTGAGTAGCGCGATACCGCCGCTTGTGATCAATGCCGCCGAAAGGACGTAGCGCAGCTGGTCGGGGTCGTAGTTTTTTCGAAGCTCGGGAGTCGTCAGGTAGGCCGGAAACCGATACGCGAGAACGGCGAGGACCGAGAGACCGCTGAGGGCGAGGGCGACGACTCCGCTGAGCAATCCCCGGGATTCGCTGAGTGGTCCGTGTGCCTCGATCAGGGAAGGAAGGTCCTGAGGGGGAGTGCCTTTCGGCTCATCGGAAGACATGGCTCTAGGCTAGGGCGATGAGGCTCGACTGACCAGCTTGGGAGTGGCACGAGAAATACGAACAGTTCGTGGGTGGAGCGAAGGAAAAGGCTGTTTTCCGTTGTCTTGTCTCCTTCAAACGCGAACTGACGGCTCGGGCTCGCTGCCGCGAGGCGCTGTTCCGGGGCAGGCGATTGAAGATGCTCTGTTTCTTGCGCGGTTCCGCTTGGCTGAGCAATCGTTCGGTCGCTTCTAGAACCATGTCCACGGTAAACCGGGAGCGCGCTTGCCGGGGCTGGGCGCGCGAGGCGGTTGAGTTCATGAGTGGAGGCTCCTCTCAATCCACCTGATCTTCTCGAGCGGAAAAAAACAAAGGAAAGGGACTCCGCTCATGGGAAACGAAAAAGTGATGGCCATGAGGGCGAGGACTCCCCAATGAAATCCGACTACAAGCAGCACCCAAACCAAGGCGATTCGCCGATGGAGTAGAGCTAGGATCCCTCCGAGTTCGGCTACGAGAGTCATCACGGCAAGGGGCGAAAACAGCCAAGGGTGACGGAGGGAGTCAGCGCCGATCGGCGAATAGATACTGCCAAACTCGAGCTTACGCAGGTTGTCGTAGGCTACCTGTATTCGCAAGATGTCCCCCGTGGCCCAGTCGAATCCCCCTAATTTGAGCTTGGCGACCCCAGCGACCAGGTAAGCGAAAATAGAGGCGAGGCAGCAGGCGAGAAGAGGCCATCCGGCAGGAATCGAGGCCAGTGGACTGTTTCTGCCTTTTTGTGCATCGCGCGAAAGAGTTCGTGCGGCGGGAGAAAACCCAACCAGGAAGGTTTGCAGGGTGAAGAGGTTTTCGGAGTGAAAAAGCATCCCGAAAGAGCTCTTGTAGGAGGTGACCCAAAGCAACAGTACGGCAAGCAACGGACCAGTGAGGGCAAAAAACTGTCCCCATGTGAACAAGCCTGCGCAGACGATACAGCCCAGGTAGATAAAAAGGGCCCAGGGAGTAGCGAGTGGAGATTCAAGTCTGAGCCACGCGACCAGCCCCTCGGGCGCGAAGCGATGAGGCGGAGCCTGCATTGTGCCCCACGCTTCGGGAAGGCGCAGAGTGAGATAGACAACAAGATAGGCGCCCAGGGCGATCCGGAAGAGAGCAAGGCGATGAGAGGGGGCGCTGAGGATGTTGCGCAAGTAGGCGGTCATGGTCGTGGCTTTCCTGAGTGGCGCCGTGACTTCTTCCTCTTGGTTTTTTGAGGGTCGCAGGAGGCGATCACTCGGCGTTCGAGCGGGCGAGGTCCGGTGAGAAAGTACTCGATGGGGTCGTACTTGACGCGCACGATGCGCACCTTCTTGTATGACTGAGGTGGTGCAGCTTTGAGAATCGAGCGACAGAGTCGTCGGGCCGACTTCTTATTCTTCGCGGCTTTCCGTACCGTGACGACGGCCTGCATCAACTCGCTTGTTCCTAAATACTGGGGAGGAATCGGCTCGTAGTCGCCGTTTTTTAGTAGCCCTTCCGCTTTTGAGAATGTGGGAGCCTTTCTCTTCTTGGCGAACATGGGGTAGGTCGAAAAGGGATAGGCATCATCGCTCGGGGAGTAGAAGACGGGGGCGAGACTGAGACCTAACAACAAGAGACTCAAACCCAAGTAGGCTATTTGAGCCGACCACTTCATCCTGACTTCTTCCACCCCAAGACTTCTCGACCATGAGTCAGGGCTGCCAGGGCGTGCTGAACGAAGTCGATGCGGATTGGACCAGAAACAGGGCTTTCGGTGAAGCCGCCGTAGGCCCGCTTTGTCTTGCACGCGAAGCAGCTTTCTGCGCGTAGTTGGATTTGTACCAAGTAGCCGAGGGATAGCTCCAGCGTGGATTCGAGATCAGGCCGAGGTTCGTTGCGTGCCTGAGCTACGGCGAGGGCGGCTGCCACTGTTTCGCCGAATCCGGACGTCGCTGTGGCGTGAGGAGGAAAGAGCGGCGACAGAGTCACTCCTCCCGCGAAGCCTTGGGTGGGGCTCGTTTGTACGAACCGCTTCTTGAATGAAACGTAATCAAGGCAGAAGCGTTCGTAATCGTCGTGTCGGTGGATGCGGAGGGCAGCTCGAGCGGCGATGCAATGCCAGTTCTCCTCCAGGAAGAAGAAGGCGTAAGGTGCCGACTTCCAGTATTGGCCCGAATAATAGGACATTGCTCGGTCAGCGGCGCCCCGAACGCGAATCAGGAGCTGCTCTTGTTTCCTGGAGCGCTTCTTGAGCCCGGTCAGGTGTTCCTCGGCGAGGACCAGTGCGTAGATTGCCTGGCCCGCAGCGAAGACCAACTCACGGTCGCCGCGCGGTCTTTTGGCCTCGAGATCGAACTCGGGAAAGAAACTTCCGTCTTCTCGCTGCTGTTCAAGGAGAAATCGGACCACGCTGGGCCATTGGTCAAAGAGCTGTGCCTTTTTGGCTCGATGACATTCAAGCAAAGCAATCAAAGGGAGCATGGTTTCGCCATACTTGATGACCCTGGGGTTCTTCTTCGTAGTAAAATAGCCGAGCTCGCCGGAGTGGGTGTAGCGCGATTCGATCAGGCGGGTAGCGCGCGCAATTGTCTTATCTAGGGAGCGTCGCTTCCTACTCAGTTCACAGAGAACCAGCGTGGTTCCGCCATGTCGAGGAAGCACTAACTTCTTGTTGTTCTTCTTTCCGCTAAAGGGGTTCAGGGTGTAACGGAAGGACCCATCCTTGTTTTGAGCTCCGATGATGTAACGCGCAGCGAGGTCTTGAGCTCGTCTCGTGTTCTGTTCGTCTGCGCGCTGAGCTCCGGGGCCAAGACGCTGGACTCTTCTCACCTGGGGGATGTCGGAGCTTCCAAGGTACAGGAAGAAGCTCTCCGTGGAAAAAACATGCAAAGCCTCGGACTCCTTGGCTCCCAGTTGATCAGCCAGTGCTTCGAGATCAACACCGAAGCGTGCTTCCGGCACGGTCTTCAAAGGACGAAAAGCGACGTACTTCTGTCCGCCTAGTAGCTGCCAAGGCAGCAAACAGCTCTTCTTGCTGCAAACTCCGTCTAGGCCGGGGCGGAGGCTGAGTGCGGACAGCAGGGTACTTGCCTGGTCCACGGTCCCTCGTCGTCGCAGCTGATCGATGACGATGCCTTGCTGGGAGGAGTGATCGAGTAATTGAGCGATCGACTCTTCTTTTGACTTTCTGCTCCCCCCGAAGCACCGGGTCTTAGTATCCTTTTTGTCGCGATAGGTCACCGCCCACACTTCGTCGGCACCTTGGGACAGTTCGGGACAGTCGACGGGATGAGAGCTCCAAAGCGAGGGGGGGCTCTTGTTGGGCTTGCCCTTTTTTGTTTTGCGGCGCTTCAGTTTGGAGGCAAAGAGCCCCTCGATCTGCTCGGCTGAGATCGAGGGTGATGAGTCGCTTGCCTGAGCTGGAAGAGGATGAAACAGCCACGGAATGAGAGCGAGGGTCCCGATCGCGCCCGTTGCGCCCACCGTTTTCGCCTTTGAGCCTGTGAGCTTTCGCGCTTGGCCGGCGGCTGAGCTGAACTGAAGAAGGAGGAAGAGGGGGAGGGGAACCAAAAATAGGGCAAAGGCACAAAGGAAGACAAACAGCCCTCCTGCCACCGTCCAACCGACTTCTTGATAAAGGCGAGCCAAATGGGCAGTCCACAAGAGCACCTGAAGGACAGCCGCGGAAAAAGCAGCGAGACAGCTCCAAGCACAAAGGCGAGCTGCTCGCGGAAGCCAATCTTGGCGACCAAGTGCCCCGACGGCGACGGCCAGATGGACGGAGAACAAGAATCCGGCGATGAACAACAGAAGGCCGTCCGCCCGCCAGGGGAGCACCCAAGAGAAGCCAAGAAGAACGCATCCCTCAATGAGGACGCAGGTGGCAAGAAGGGCCCGTCGGCGAGGGCTCAGAGTAGGGGGCATGACGGGCGAGTATCGGGAAACTACCGCGGAAGGTCTAGCGCTCCTTTGATTGGAGCGGCCTTTCCCGGGGTGAAAACGCCGTCCAGCCCCGCTAAGCTCGCCCCATGTTTTGGGGTGTCGATCTTGGTGGAACCAAAATAGAGGCCGTCGTCTTGGACGAAGAGTACTCCGTGTTGTGCAGGCAGCGACGACCTACCGAAGCCGAACGTGGGATGGGCCACATCGTGGCGCAGATTGGTCGGCTGCTTGACGATGTGAGCCGACAGGTGGGAGCGTCGCCGAGTCGGTTGGGGATTGGGACGCCCGGCACCAGTGATCCTCAGACGGGGATTTTGACGGGCAGCAACACTCAGGCCATCAACAATCAGCCTTTTCATGGCGCCCTGGAGCAGGCTCTGAGCATCGGTGTTTCGATTGAGAACGATGCCAACTGTTTCGCTTTGGCCGAAACTAAAATGGGGATCGTGCAACGAGACTTTCCCGAGGCACAGGTTGTGTTTGGGGTCATCATGGGCACGGGAGTAGGCGGCGGAGTGGTCGTCGCTGGGCAAGTACTCTCGGGGCGTCATGGGAGCACGGGTGAATGGGGACATACTTTCGTCGATGAGAGCGGAGGTGACTGCTACTGTGGCGACCGTGGCTGCGTTGAGCGGGTGATTTCTGGTCCTGCTCTGGAAGCCTTCTACCAACAGCGCTCGGGGCGATCGCTTCCGTTGGCCGAGATCGATGTTCGGGCGCGTCGAGGTGAGTACCCTGCGGCCGTCGAGACTCTTGACCGTCTTGTGCGTTTTTTTGGCGTGGGTCTGTCCAATGTAGTCAACGTGCTCGACCCGGACGTGATTGTCCTGGGTGGTGGCGTTTGCAATCTGGACGTTCTTTATGAAGAAGGGGTGAGCGCGCTCCGCGCGCATGTCTTCAATCCAAGATTTGCCGCTCCTGTTGTGCGTCCTCTGTTAGGTGATAGCGCGGGTGTCTTCGGTGCTGCATTGCTCTGCGCCTGAGCTGGTTTTGGAGCTCGATGCGCTTCCAAGCGCTTTGTCGGCCCTAACAGGAAATGATCGACATCTGTGATTTTGCCGTCGGACTTTCTCGTCAATTGACGGGGCTGACCATCGCGAGCGAGCGCCCTGCTCATCGGATGATGGAGCAATGGCATCCTCTTGGGCCGGTGGGGTCTCATGTATGACGAATGTTTCGCCCCGCTCCTTTATGTTGTTCCCTATACGGCTCCGACTTGCCCTTAGCCCAGGGCATCGTATTTCCCGGCCAGGATCAGAATTCGAAGGTGTAGCTTGCTGCCGCTCCCCCAGGGAGGGCGGTTACTTGTGTTCGCTCAAGGTGGGTGGCGAGCTGATTCGACTCCCAAGTCTGATGACGCTTGCGCTTACGATAGCCTGCAACCAGAAGCGGGATGCCGACACCGAAGCCGACGACGCCAAAGCCGATAGAAGTGCCGAGGCAGACTCCTTTGATATTGCTGGTCCCGAAAAGGTCGACGAAGCAAAGGGGCATCAAGGCGAGATTGAGTGCGCCGTCACCGACCAGCACCCAGCCAGGAATCATCATGCCGAGCCCCGACGACGGTTCAGGATCGACGGCTTGGGTTTCGGCGCTCGGCGACGTTTGCCCCGACTCGGCAAAACAAGGCGAGGCGATCAGGCTAGGCGTCACCGAGAGCACCCAAGGCATCAGGCTACGGATTGTTGTCATCGTCCGGATCCTAGCATGCATATCACAACCAGCGGAAGCTCCGTCGCCGCTTACCCAGAGGAGTGAGGTAAACGTTTACCTAGCGTAAGCCGCCAGTTTCTTGCTGCTCTAAGGCTTCGGTGAACCAGCGAACGAGCTCTTCTGGGGCCAGTCGACCGGCTTGGTCTGTTCCCGTGAGCAGCACGTCAGCGAGGTTTCGCTTCTTGTCGTGAAGGCTCAACATGTCTTGTTCGATACTGTCGCGCACGACGAACTCGTAGACCGTCACTGGGCGGGTCTGACCTAGGCGGTGCGCGCGATCGGTGGCCTGGGCGATCACGGCTGGGTTCCACCAGGGATCGAGGTGCACGACGTAATCGGCAGCGGTCAGATTCAAGCCGAGGCCTCCTGCTTTGAGACTGATGAGAAAGAGCGGAACATCGCCCTCTTGAAATCGATCGACTTCGGTCTGGCGCATCTGTTTAGGGACGCTTCCATCCAGATAAGCATAGTCGAAGGCCATCTCGTCGAGCCGCTCGCGGACCTTAGCGAGGAAGTCGACATACTGGCTGAACACCAAGACCCGATGATCGTTTTCTCGAAGCTCATCCAAGAGCGGCAGAAGGCCACGCAGTTTGGGGCTATCGTCGGGCGCCTCGGGGAAGATCAAGCGAGGATGACAGCAAAAGCGTCGCAGCTTGGTGATTTCGGCGAGAACCTCGAGCTTGTTGTTCTTCTTGCCAGAAGGGGTCCGGAGCTTGTCGTGAATTTGGCGTCTGAGGTAGGCGTAGCGCAGTTCCTCATCGGGAGAAAACTTGAGCTCGTGGCGAATGGTGGTGCGCTCAGGGAGTTCTTTGAGCACTTGGTCCTTCGTGCGCCTGAGCACCATTGGGCGCACGAGGCGCCGAAGAACCTCTCGGACCGCCGCATCCTGATCTCGCTCGACGGGTTTGACGAAGTGAGTCTGAAAAGCCGACCAAGAACCGAGCAGGGATGGATTGAGAAAACGAAAGATGCCCCACAGATCTCCCAAGTGGTTTTCGACTGGAGTTCCGGTTGCAGCGATGCGCTGGGCGGCTTTGAGCTGAAACAGTGCCAGGGCTCGTTGGGTCTTGGGGTTTTTGATGTATTGGGCTTCATCGACGACGACGGTGTCCCAGTCGTGGTCCGCGAAACCGTTTCGCGCTTCTGCCACCTGATTGTAGCTGGCGATGAAAACTCGTGAGGGCGAGCTTGTTTCGTCCTGCCCTGGGTCAAGCCGAGCGGCTAGCTCTACGCCGGGCTGGTATTCGATGGCGTCCAGACTGGGAGCAAAGCGTCGCAGTTCGCGCCACCAGTTAGTGCACACCGATGATGGGGCGACGACAAGGTGGTTCTTTCCTTCACCGCGCGTCAAGAGAAAGGCGATGATTTGAACCGTCTTGCCGACCCCCATATCATCGGCCAGGCAGGCTCCGAGGCCGAGGTGGGCCAAGGAACACAACCAGTGCAATCCTTCTTCTTGGTAGGAGCGGAGCTCGGCGTGCAGGTTCGAAGGAACAGGAAACGTCGCTTGCAGGTCATGCTTGAACTCGTCTAGTTCGACCTTAACTTGAGGGTCCTCTTCGACTTGGGCGCCACCAAGGACTTCTTTGATGAGCGCTAGGCGGAGCCGATCGATTTGCACCGCGCCTGCGACTCGAGGGCACCCAGACAGGGCGCCGATGACGCTACGGATCTTGCTTTCGAGTCGAAGAAAATCCCCGCTCGGGAGCCTGAGGTAGCGTCCACGATGGATGATGGGTTGTTGAACGAGATCCTGCAGAGCGACCGAGGTGACAGCATCGAGCTCAAGGCTCCCGCTGACCAAGTACCAGCCCTTATCGGCGCGGAGGGCTCCTTTGAGCGAGCCGATGGAGGCCGAGCCGGCGAGACGCAAAGCACCGCCTTGGGGCCAGTCGACATGGAAGGCCAAATTGGAGCACTTGAGTTCTTCGAGCAGATCGAGGACTTCGGCTTGTCCTAAGATCCATTGCTGGCCGGTTTCTGTGTCGCTGCTCTCGGCGCTTGAGTGAACGAGGCTTGGGCACCGCGCGATCAGCTCTGCTACTTTGGCTTCTTCTTCTTTAAAGGAGCGCTCGGTGTTTGTGCGCCGAAAGCCACGGGTCAGGGTGAGGAGTCCGGGGCCGGTTCCTAGCGGGAAGAAGCGACCCTGAGCCCCAAAGGGTTGAACTCCGATCTCGACGATGAAACTTCCCGAAAAGGGTGCAATGCGCACCACAGGGGTTGAATCAGCGGGTTCTGTTGCGCTTCCCTCAAGCAGGGGGCTCTTGACGGGGATATCGTGGCCGAGCCCGCCGATGACTTCGAGGACACGCGCTGTGCTTTCGTGCGGCACCTTGAGGTCCTCCTTCAGGGTCAGGCTGATCTCGTGCATCTTTTTCGAGACGAAAATGACTTCCAGCACGTCTTGTCCTGCTCGCACCAAGTTGAGGCCAGGACCTAAGCCCAGCGGACGCACCCCGATCCGGAGATGATGAGTTTCTTCTTCGCTGACCACGCAACACTCGCCTCGTTTGACGCTCACCTTTGCTGCGCCCCGCGTCCCGTCGACAACACGAGGATGTTCAATCAGCGCGTCGAAGAGTTCGAGGTGATAACCATCGTCTTCGAGATTAAGGTGGCTGAGGCGAGCGAGTACTTGTTGATCGTCGCTAGGGAGGTCGGAGACGAACGAGGAGACTTGCTCGAGTGAAAGGCGGCGCTCCAAGTGCCATCCCCGGCCTCGCTCGAAATGCAACAGCCCCGGTCGATTGACTGTGCCCGCGACAGGATCGATATACCACTCGATCCGATAGGCGGTTTCTGCGTCCTCGTCGTTGGCGATTTTCGAAAGTGCGTCGAGACTTAGTTCCCAGGGTGCGGGAGGCTTGAGAAGGGAGGCCAAGTCTCCGCTTTGGGGAAGGAGTGCCGCCTCTCCCAAGACAATCGTGCTGTTTGATTCTTGCAGGGCGCGCTGCATCTGAGAGCGATCGAGGCTGCTGGCGAGCACTAGGGCTTGGCGCCCTGGCCAAAAGTAGCCGGATTCGACCCAAAGAGCGGCCTTTTGGGTGAGGCGTCGGGCCCACGCTGCGCGCGGGATCTCGCCGGGGACGAAGGCATGGGTGCAAAGAGCCATAAACAGCTCTTCGAAGGCAAACCCGTGGTCCTGAGCGCGGTGAGCATCAATGCGACGAAGAGCAGTCTGTGGGTCTTTCTTCGTTTGGGTCAAAAGACGTAGGACTCGGGCCGCGGCCTTGTTTGCTTCATCGGCTCCGCGTTGGGCGAGCCACTTGCTGGGATCGTGGCTTTCCTGCTCTGAGTCGGTGGACAGCAAGAAGGCCAATAGTGGGCTGAGCGGGTGCAGGGAGGGGTACTTCTTTTTTTCGAAGCGAAGCGCCTGATGGATGAGTTTTAGAGCGACCTCTGGTTCTCCTCGCATCAGATGCGTCGCCGCCCGGAGTTCGAGCTGGAGCGAGGTGGAAAGACGGTCGATGTGGACGTCCATCTCGTCGCCGTCTTGGCAGAGTAGGCGCTGAGCGATGCGCAAAGGCTGAAGCGCCGGGTCGAGCCCGAGGCTCGGATGGTCGTCCAGCCAGCTGACCAGGGCACGTACATCCCTGAGTTGAGCCAAGGCCACGTGTAGGACGTGAACGAGGAGAGAAGGGGTTTTGTCCTTCCAGGTTTCTTGTAGCCAGGCGCCGTCGAAAGGTTGAAGCACAGAGCGCAGGAGCGCCTCGTTCACTTCGGGTTGAACTGTATGGCGCGCATCGGGACGAAAGTGCAGGCTGCCGGATTGAAGCCGCCGAACCAAAGAGGCTCGGCTCCCTCCGGGGGAGAGCTCTTCGAGTTCGAGGGTGAGGGGGCCCAGGGTGCCCTTGCTCTGCGCGCGACGAAGCAGAAGTTGGTCTAAGCCCCGTGTTGGAGCGTAGGCGCGTTCTACGGGGCCGAACTTGGCGATCGAGAGGGGACGGACTTCCCCGTCGGGGTGGGCGAAACCTCGTGCGAGCCAGTCTTGGATATCGCCTTGTTCGACGCCCAAGTATTGCAAAGTGGAAGGGCCGAGGCGGCCTTCTGCGCACAGGGCAGTGAGACCGCTGAGCGCCTTTTCGCTCTGAGTTTGTTGCGCCGCAAGGGCGAGAGTTCGAGCTTGTCGGGCGAGCTCTGGGGGGGACAGCGCTTGCTTCATGGTAGGGCTGGAGCCAGGAGATCGCCCGTGAGATAAACGTCAGGGCGCTCACATACTGCCTTGAGATCTGGGGCGGAAGGGTGCCCCGGGTAGGGAAGAAAGGCATGCTCAGGGCGATCGTTGCGCCAGGCGAGAAGGTAGGCGAGACGTCGGGTCTCGCGGTTTTGAGCGAGAGGTGTGACGATGTGACGAGAAAGAAAGTTTGCTTCTACGCTTGCTTGTCCGATCCCGTTGCGCGGTCCGAATTCTGTGATGGCGGCTGTGAGTTGGTGCTCATCGGCCAAACTCGTGAGCCAGGCGGCGAGCTGCTGGATGCGGTTTTGTCCGGGATCAAGATAGTAGTCGAAACCGAGCACATCGATGTATTCGTCGCCGGGATAGGCGTACAGGAGGTCTTCCTTGGTTCGGACCGGTCCGCCATCATTGGACAGCGCAAAGAGTAAGTGGTCGAGGCCGCGGGCGGTGCGCAGGTGATTGATCGAAAAGGCAAGGAGCCGCCTCAAATCATTCTCCTGATTTTGACGGCCCCACCAAAACCAGGTTCCGTTCTGCTCGTGGAAGAGCCGCAAGATGACGGGGATTCGCTCGTTTTGCTCGCCCCGCAGTGAGTCGAGGTAGTCGGCGAGGCGGTTCAGAAAGCTCAGATAGATGGTGTGATGGGAGCCCCCGGGTAGCGCCGCCGAGACCGCTGGCGTGGTGTCCCAGGCGTCACCACCGGTTAGAGGATTGTCGACGTGCCAGCTGATAGTGTTGATACCACCTGCCTCGTGAGCATTTTTTGCGAGCTGGGCGAGATGGTGAAAGTTAACGCCGTCTCCGTTTTTTTTCGCGCCGCGTTCAATGCGGAAGAGGTCCCAACCGTAGACGGCGACGTGGGCGCCGCACACCGATTTGACGTCGGAGCGATCTGTTTGCTCCCGCCACCCGACGCCATAGGCCGTGGTGTCTTGATGCCCCAGGGCAAAGCCAGGGCGGTTTGCGAGATCGCGCAGTTGGTCGATGAGATGTATGTGGGCAGCTCGGGTGAGCGGGATATTGTGAGGCTTTGTGGCTCGCTGCCAATCGGGCTCTTCTGGGGCTTCGGTGGTCGAATCGGGGAGCGGGGGCGAAGATGGCATCGGGTTGGTGGACGAAATCGAAATGGGGGGCCCGGCCACTTTGGTGCAGCCCGCAAGGGTGAGTAGAGGACCAGCGGCGAGAAGCATCGCTTGTGCGTGCGAAGTCAACGCGGGTCCAAGGGACAAAAGGCGTGCTTGCATGCGGAGATCGATGGGGAGGCTTAGCTTTCGGAAGCGAGCGAGCTGGAGAGCCAGCCCCCCAAGTCGGCGGTCAGTTGTTCGGCTTGCTCTGGCCCCCAAGAGCCGGGTTCGTAGGTGTAAAGTGGCGTGTTGGGACAAGAAAGTACGGGTTCGACGATTTGCCACGCTGCTTCGACCACATCCTGGCGAGCGAAGAGTGTGGCGTCACCGTCTATCGCATCCCCAAGCAGGCGTTCGTAAGGCCCCATGCGCGAAGGATCTTCCTTGTGACGAGGTGGAATGAAGCTCAACTCGACGGATGTTCCGGACATCCCTTCCCCTGGCTTCTTGGCCAGGGCACCTACGGCAATGTCCAAAGTTGGGCTGAGACGGAAGCGCATATGATTGCCGCGAGTCGGCAAGGGGGAAGGAAAGACCACGCTCGGGGCGGTGTGGAACTCAACCACGACTTCCGTTAGTGACTGTTTGAGGTTCTTTCCTGCGCGAACGACGAAGGGGACCCCTTGCCAGCGCCAGGAATCCACCCGAAGGCTCAGTGCGGCGTAGGTAGGAACGCACGAATCGGGGGCCACTCCCTTCTCTTGTCGGTAGCCGCGGAACTGCCCTTGTACCAAATGATCGACGTCCATGGGGCGCACGTTTTTGAGAACCTGAGCTTGCTGGTCCCGCACGGCTTCGACGTAGGCGCTGGAGGGCGGCTCCATGGCGAGGTAGCTGATCAGCTGGAAGAGGTGGTTTTGAATGACATCACGAATCACGCCTGTCTCTTCGTAGAAGCGTCCTCGCCCGTCGACGCCGATATCCTCGGCCATGGTGATCTGCACGCTCTTTACGAAGTGGCGGTTCCAGATGGGTTCGAGAAAGGCGTTGGCGAAGCGGAAGTAGAGGATGTTCTGTACCGCTTCTTTGCCTAGGTAATGGTCGATGCGGAAGATAGACGACTCGTCGAAGCGCTCGGAAAGTACCCGATTGAGGGCACGCGCACTCTTCAGATCACGACCGAACGGCTTTTCGACGATGACGCGCCCACCGTCGGCGCAACCGGAAGTCGACAGGTGTTTGATCACCGTGGGAAACATACTGGGCGGGATGGCCAGATAGTGCACAGGGTGCCGAGCCTCGGCCAGGGTTTGCTTGAGGCGCTGGAAGGTGGACAGCTCGTTGTAGTCGCCGTCTACGTAGTCGAGCTGTTCAGCAAAGATCTGAAAAGCCGCCTCGTCGTAATCCCCGTTTTCGTGGACGCTTGCGCGCGCCCGCTCAAGTAAGCTGTCCCGGCTGGCTCCTCCACGCGCCACACCCACAACCCGAAAATCGAGATTGCCCCTCTTGGCCATGGCCAAGAGGGCCGGGAAGATCTTCTTGTAGGCCAGATCACCGGTAGCTCCGAAAAATACTAGTGCGTCCGCTCGTTTCGTCATCACTCTGCGCCTCTGCCTCCTGTTTGTGCCTCTCGCCTGGTCTTGCCCTGAAATCTGTGCCCAGGCTTCCCGTTGCGGAAAGAGCTTCGCGCAGAACCCTTCCTTGTGCCACCCTTGTCGACGACATGGAGCAGGGAGCCCAAATCGTGATCGAGGAGCCTGACCTTTTGGCGATGCGTTTCGAAGAGCTCGTGCGCTCCGTGATTCTAAGAGTACCCGAGCAAAGGCGCGTTCGCCTTGCTTTATCGGGAGGCTCGGCTGCCACTTGTCTGCTACCTGGACTCATCGGTCTAGGGAAGCTGAGCGATCGCCTCGAGATCTTTTTCTGCGACGAGCGAGCCGTGCCTTTGGACGACGAACAATCGAACTTTCGTTCTGCCCAAAGTTTATGGTTTCGGCCTGCGGGTCTATCGCATGGGCAACTCTACCCGATGGTGAGTTCGGGGAACTTGGATGAGATGAAACAGCGCTACGAGGCGCTGTTGCGCGAACGATCGGAAGGGGCCGCGCTCGATCTGGCTTTGTTGGGGGTGGGCCCTGATGGCCACATCGCTTCGCTCTTTCCTGGCTCATCCGCGCTCGAAAGCCCGAACTGGGTCGAGGCGATTGACGATTCACCCAAGCCGCCCCCCCAGCGTCTGAGTTTGACGCTCTCATTGTTGTCTGCCGTCCCTTGCGTGGTGGCCGCTTTCGGTGAAAGCAAGGCTACTGTGGTGAAAAGGGCGATCAGTGGAGACACTCGTTTGCCCCTGGGGCGCTTGCTTCGGCAAAATCGCTCGGTCCAACTCTGGTTGGACAAGGGGGCAGCGAGTCAACTGGAGGGATCTGAGACGATCGCGTTCGGGCGCTGATCGGCCTAGCGCTTCGCTCTGCTTTCGGCGTGTTTTGCTCGTCGCTGTCGAGCGTAGCGACTTTGCGTGCTTTCGAGAACTTCGGGGTAGTCTCGAAAGACGAAGCGGAACGCACGCCGTACGGCTTGCACCCGTTCGTCGAGCAGGCTGAGTAGGCGATTGCGAGCATCGAGTTGTTGGCTTTGGACGGTTCGGGCATTTTGATGCGCCGTCGCGGTCTGATTGAGCTGTTCCGGCAGGTGGCGCGCGTAGCCCAAACGACCCTCGTCGAAACCTAGGCGTTTCAGTGCTTCGATGTGTTGCTCAGCCAAGTTAAGCACATCGAGGAGACTCGCACTGGTGGCTTGTCGGCTTTGTGCCTTGAAGCTTTGACGCAGAACTTTGAGTTGAGCTTGCCCTCCCTCGTTGTTTTGTTGTTCAAACAAATACCTCAGGGCGTGCATCCACGCGGCGCGCTCACGTCGGATCTGTGAGAGAGAAGGCGGATGGTGGAGAGCTCCTTGGGTGTGAGCTCTCGCTTGCAAAGAGCTCACAACTGAAACGATTTGTCGTATCTCTGCCGGTGTGTCCCAGGTCAGTGTGCGTTCGTCGAGCACAGGTCCGATCCCTGGGTAGTCTCTGCCCTGTTCGCTGAGGGGATCGAGGTGCCTATCCATCAGTTGGGCGAGCTCGTTGGCCTCTTCGAGGTAGACGGAAAGGGGCATACGAAGCTGGAGGGCAGGGGCCTCAAGAGCGCGCTCGCTCCAGCTTTGCACCAATGTCTCGAGCGATGCATCGAAGTCCATCATCTTTGTTTTTCCCCTTCTCACTGAGAGTAGAAGCAAGTTTCGGCAAAAATAGAATAGGACAAATAGTCCTAGCTTATCTCAGAGGCTTCTTTCTTTAGAAATGTCGTCTGTTTCTTAATAGACCTCATTAACTTTCAGTGAAGTACATTTATTTTTTATCAGCACAACTCGAAAGTAGAAACAGAATATTAGACAGCAGATTATAAGAGATAAGAGGTATGAGTAATAATCGAAAGAGGGAGGCTAAAAATTGAGTTGTACTAAGTACATAGAATAGAACGGAAGATGAGAAGTAATTGTGTGCAGTTAAAAAACTACTTTCCCCAATTCTGATTCTTTTCAGACTGTACCCAGCGCTGCGCTACCGGCCGACTGTTCGATTGGCGCCCTATGGGCTCGAATCCTTCGGCGTTTCCGTCATCTGAGCTCGAATGAGGGCAATTCGGAGGAGCTTGTAGCGACAGGTGTCTCACTCAATCCGAAAACAAAGGGCTCGAGCGAGACCGGGCGTCAGCGTCGTTCCGATTGCGTCCAGACTGAACGAGCGCCCGCTTCTTCCGCGCCCTGCGCATGGGGCGACTGTTCGGCAATGATGCTCAGGGGGCTGCTCCGTAGCTTTCCCGCTTTCTGCCTTGCACAAGAAACGCGGATGGGTCTACCGGCGAGTCATGGATAGCCTTCCCTTGAGGACCAAACTCGACACCTATTTTCAAGAAGTCGACCGAGTCATCATTCAGAAGCAGAATCCTTTGACGGGACTCTTGCCCGCCTCAACGGCGGTGAGCAGCCACGGCGATTACACGGACGCTTGGGTGCGTGACAACGTCTACAGTATTCTTGCTGTTTGGGGTCTCGGTTTGGCCTACCGCTCCCTCGATGACGATGCGGGCCGAGGTAAAGAGCTGGAGGGCCGCACCGTCCATCTGATGCGCGGCCTGCTGCGTTCGATGATGGCTCAGTCTGCCAAAGTGGAGGCCTTCAAACATTCCAGGCATCCCCGTGACTCGTTGCATGCCAAGTACGACACCGAGACGGGGGCTACGGTGGTGGGCGACGACGCGTGGGGACATCTGCAGATCGATGCGACGAGCGTGTATCTTCTGATGTTGGTTCAGATGATCAACTCGGGGCTTCACATCATCTGGACCGAAGAAGAAGTCCACTTCGTTCAAAACCTTGTCTATTATATTGAGCGGGCGTACCGAGTCGCCGACTTTGGCATTTGGGAACGCGGCGCCAAGCATAACCGCGGCCGGGTTGAGCTCAACGCGAGCTCTCTAGGTATGGCGAAGGCGGCGCTCGAGGCTCTTTCGGGCTTCAACCTTTTTGGTGCCCATGGGGCACATCGCACTGTAGTGCACGTTTCGCCGGACAATATCGCCCAGTGTGAGATCACCTTGAGTGCTCTTTTGCCCCGTGAGTCAAATACCAAAGAAGTTGACGCAGCGGTATTGAGCGTGATCGGGTTTCCCGCATTTGCTGTTCACGATCCAGAACTCGAGGCGCAGACGCGGGGGGAAATCGTATCGAAGTTGGAGGGGCGCTACGGGCTCAAACGTTTTCTGCGCGACGGTCATCAAACAGTGCTCGAGGATGAGGGGCGTCTGCACTACGAGTCAGAAGAACTCAAGCGCTTCGAGCACATCGAAAGTGAGTGGCCTCTTTTTTATACCTACTTGTATTTGGATGCCCTCATCCGGCACGATCAAAGCAACATCGAAAGGTACCGCGGTCTTCTTCACAATGTCCTCGTTGAAGAAGATGGGCAGCAGCTCCTCCCTGAGTTGTACTATGTCCCCGTTGAGTCGATCGAAGCCGAAAAAGCCAAGCCCGGATCCCAAAAGCGGTTGCCCAACGACAACGTTCCCCTGGTGTGGGCCCAAAGCCTATTTTTACTGGGGCGCATGATTGAAGACGAGGTGCTGAGTGCAGGCGACATCGATCCCTTGGGTCGCCGTCGTCACAAGCAGCCAGCGCGTCCTGTCGTTCAGATCTTGCTTCTGGCCGAAGACGAAGGTCTCCAGGCCGAGCTGGCAGCGCACGGCGTTGCCAGCGAAACTTTGGACGACATTGCGCCTGCGGAGGTCTACCTTCCAGACGATATTGCTCTCGCTCATGCCCGGGTCGGAACCTGTCAACGTCTGGGGCTTTCGGGGCGAGTTACCCGGGCTCTCAAGAGCTTGACCACGAGTCGTCTCTATCAAATCAAAAACAAAACGGTGGTTTGTTTGGCTCCGTTCTTTTTGCAGCGTGAGTTTTATCTGGGTTTCGATATGGGCATTTTGATCAGCCGACTGCGGGGTGAGCTGTCCTATCTTTCTCGTCATTGGGTGCAAACGGGGCGCCCGACCGTTGCCCTTCTTTTGACTCGAAGTTTGTTGTCTACGGACCGCACGCCCCTGTTCGAGCTCATCTTGGAGGTGCAAAACGGGCGAGTGGGAGACGTGCCGGTCAAGCAGGCGAAGTTCACAGAGCTGCTTTCTACCGCCAGCTTCGAACGCATCGACGAGCTGGGGGGCCTGTCCCTGCCCCAGCACCCCCTTTCGGACTTCCTTCAAGACAAGCCCGCTCTACCCAACAGCGAAGACAGTCATCCTCTTAGCTGGGACGAAGAGCGCGCGATTGCTAGTGAAGAGGACAACCAAGCCTTGGTGGACCGCCTCGTACACACCAAGAACCTCTACGAACAGATTGAGATCCTGGATTTGCTCGTTTTTCGCTTGGGTCTCGACGCGACGGTGCCGCTCTTCTGTGGCGAAGTGAGCCTCCGCACGCTCTCGACCGAGGTTTACGATGAGGCTGGGCGCGCTCGGCTCTGGGAGGTCGTACGACATGCGGCGGGGCTCTTGAAGATGGTCGATGTTGATCTCAATCTTGCTTGCGCGGCCCTTCTCGTTGCTCACAAACACATACAAGTGGGGCGCTCCTACAGCGCCGAATCGCTCATCGTCGAGCCACTACCCGACCAAGAGTTACTCGACAAAATCGACCGTTTTTGTCGCGATGATGTGCGTGACCGAGTTCTGACTCAGGAGCTTTTGCTCTATCTGGGGGTGCTCGTTCGGGCTCGCCCGGAGCTGTTCCGTGAACTACCTACGGTGCGCGTTTCGCATTTGATTGGACTGCTCACGAGCGAAGTCGCTCGTGAGGCCGAAGTCCCCTTTGATCAAGCCTATGACGCCTTGATGGAAAAGGCGCCGCAAGAAGTCCAAGCGCGCTTGGTTAAGGTGCTCGAACGATACGCCGAGATCGAGACCCTGCCACAGCAGCTCGAGCGTTTGGGTATGGAGGGACGCCCCAGTTCTCTTTCGTGGCGTCAGGACTTGGGATTTTCGGACTTGGAGGAGCCACAAGAGGGATGGCTTTCGTGGCGTCAGTTCAATGGTGTTGTCGACCGACGAGCAGCTGACTTTTACGAGCGCACCTTTGGTCTCTTTCGTCACGCGCCGTGCATCGTTGTTGGCGACAAACTAGACCGAAAGAATCGGGTCGAAAGCGCTCTAGTGCTCAGCGATATGACGCCGGGCGAAAAATCATTCGCTATGTTGATCGAGCATCTGCTCAACAAGATGGCCGCCCCAGAATACAGACAGCTTACCTTGGAGGCCTTGTCTGTTTTGGCCAGCTTCTTCGAGCAGAACTCCCAGTTGCGGCTTTCGGACACTCTGTACGTCGATGCGATTATCGGGCATGCGGTGCGGCTCTTGCATTTGCGTCGCAAACCCGAGGATGAACCTCGTTATGATCAGATGAAGGCCGAAGCGTGGGCGCAGTTTTATGCATCCTCGCCCGCAGAAACCTCATCGGCACTGGCGCAGGGGCTGCGCCACTTATTGTTCAATCGGCAGGACGAAGCCAAGCCGGCTACCTGATCGAAGGACAACTAAAGCGCGAGCAGCCGCGACTTTGTCCAGTTGGAGGCAAAGTCGATGAAGGCGCGCACCTTGGGCGCGAGCAGCCGAGCACTGGGGTAGACTGCGTAAAGACTACTTTCTTGGCTTTTGTAATCCGGCAGCACCCGCACCAGACTGCCGGCTTCGAGATAGGTCTGCGCCCCGAAGTTGGGCATGAAGGCTATACCTTGGTGTTGTACCGCGGCCCCCCGGAGCAGGGTAAAATCCTTGGATGCGAGCCTTCCGCTCACCTCGACCCGTTCGCTCCCCCGCGGCCCGTACAGCTCCCACTGGGCCGTGAGTTGGTCAACGCTGAAGATCAGACAGTTGTGCCGACTCAGATCAGAAAGTGATCGAATAGGTTCGTGTTCTTTGACGTAACGGGGGCTGGCATAAAGACTCAAATGAGTTCGGTAGAGTCGCTTGAAAACCAAGGATGAGTCGGCGAGTGTGCCTGCTCGAAGGGCCAAGTCATAACCTTCTGCTACCAAGTCGACCCGGCGTCCGGTGTTGAAGACGATCACCTCGACTTTGGGGTAGGTCTCCTGAAAATGGGCGAGCAAGTCGGGCAAGGTTCCTGCTAGATCGCCAGGAGTAGTGATGCGAAGAATGCCTTGAGGTTCGGCCTGAAGCCGCGAGAGTGCGACTTCGGTTTCTTGGAGTTCGGAAAGAAGTTGGGCTGTGCGCGAAAAGTAGAGGCGGCCCGCGTCGGTCAGGTTGAGCTTGCGGGTGGTGCGCTGCAAGAGGCGTATGCCGAGGGCATCTTCGAGTTCGCTTACGCGACGGCTTACGGTCGACTTGGGGATGGACAGCTGCGCGGCGGCCCGAGTGAAGCTGCCGGCTTCGACCACTTTGGTGAAGATGCGGATATTGTCGAGGTTCATGGGAAGCCTTTCGATCCGAACTCGGGGTTCTCGGCTGGGTAACTCGATTGTTCCATGTTTGGAACAATGATGCCCAAAAACGATGACTAGTCCCACTGGTGGTCAGGACTCATGATGAGAGCACTCGAAAGGAAAAAACAGATGACCTCACTCATTCAGTCAAAAGCCCCAGGAATCGCTCGTTACTTTCTAGGCGTAGTCTTCTTTATTTTCGGTCTTAATGGATTTTTGCAGTTCATGCCCATGCCACCTATGCCAGAGGAAGCTGGGGCCTTTTTGGGCGCTCTGGCTGGGGCCGGCTACATGTTTCCCTTGATCAAAGGTACGGAGGTGCTGGCGGGAGTGCTCTTATTGAGCAATCGCTTCGTACCCCTGGCCCTGGCGTTGCTAGCTCCGATTACCGTGAACATTCTCTTGTTCCACCTGATTCTAGCGCCCGCCCCAGGGTTACCCTTGTTGCTGATCGCGGCCCAGCTCTACTTGGCCTACAGCCACCGGGATGTCTTCGTCCCGATGCTTCGTTCACGGGTCGTATCCGTAGAAGGACCCAGTCAGCAGACCTCGCGCCTCGGGGCGCATGCTACCGCAGAAGCCTAAGGTCCATCGTACGTCAAAAAGAGGAGAGAACCTTCCGCATGAGGAAGGCTCTCTCCTCTTTCGCTCACTCGTAGGAACGAGGCAAGCGACGGCGGAGCTTTTCCTCGTAGTTGGTTCGAGGTGCGTGTGCCGCGTTGCGCGCGCTTCGCCACCCCTGCTGCTAGGTAGGCTGGGGCCTATTTCTTTGCGTTTCGTAGGACCGAAGTGGTGCTGATGTTCCAGCGCCTGGCCCATTCGACATCGACGGCTGCCCGCCACCGCGAGAAGGAATAGTACGTGAGGTGCGAAGAGCTCGTTCGGGGCAGTTGCGCCGGGAGCTTGATCCGAATCAGGATACTTCATTGCAGTTTAGTGGAAGCAATGTGCCTGAGGCGATTGAGCTTTTGGATGCTTCGGGTGCCGTGACGCAGACCTTGATGCTGTCGACGGCTGTGCTAACAGCGAGCTCTCATCCGGGGTCACCCAATCGCACCCTCACGCTCCCTGAAAACCAAACCAAGTAGGAGTTGCGGGAAGTCCGTAACTCCACACCCGCGGAAAAACGACCCGACTGACCCCCGAGGGAGCCAGCCGGGTCCGCTCGCGCTAGACGGCGCTAGCGACGGCCGCGCGCACCATCTCGATCGCCCGCGCAAGATCACGCTCAACGACCGATGCCGGGATCCGCAAGACGGTGTACCCCGCCCGCACCAGCTTGCGCTCGCGGGCCGTATCGGCCGATCGCCGCCGCGCATGATACAAATCGCCGTCGATCTCGACGACGAGTCCGTGAGCAGGACAAAGGAAGTCGACGATGAAGGGCTCGATCACGACCTGCCGCCGAAAGGCGACTCCCAGGCGCCGACCTCGAATAGCTGACCAGAGGAGTTGCTCAGAATAGGTTGCCTCATGGCGATAATGACGAGCCCGCGCCTCGAGAAGAGCGCGCCGAGCAACGGGAGGTGAATACAAGACTGACATAGGTACCTTTCCGCCCGAGCTGATGTCGGGCTTTGCCCTTCCAGGCGTCAGCTTCTGTGACAGCGCGGGGTGCCCTGGAGTCGAGTTCAGTTGCGCGCGCTGGCGCGGAAGGTGCGCCGCTGGCAAAGTGCCCGACATCGGGTTGGGCGGAGCGTCGGGTCAGGTGTATGTTCCGTCTTGATGCTCGCCGAGGCTCAGAGTGCGACCTGGAGAGGTCGATCTCGAACACAGTGTTCAAGATCCGGTGCTCTGCTGCGCGCATTATTCCCCCACGCGCGCGGAGCGCAACGCGCGAGCACGCGTAAGGGGGAATCACAGCCCGCGCAGGCGGAGCCGAGCAGGCGCGAAAGGGGGCTGCCCCTAACTCTCTACGACGTCATCTACGATGATGACGGGACGTATGGGGATAGAGATGGACTTGGTCGAATCACCAAAAAGACCGAGTGGATCGTGAGCACGGATGAGCCAGGTTCCGAGGCTCGTGACCTCGATGTGCACACTTACGACTACGGCTACAATCCTTCAGGTCGCCCCTGGCTGGAGTCAGTCGCCGTGGATAGTACGGTGGTCTCGACCTACGGCTATGATGAGAATGGTAACCGGACGAGCGTAAATTTGGCATGGTCGCAGCTTGGATATGGTCCCGAGTTCGACGAGTCGCTCGATGAGACTGAGACGGACTACAACGAAACCGACCAGCTGCTCACCTACGGCGCCAAGAGCTACACCTGGAATAACTTTGGTCAGTTGGAGTCGATGGTTGACTCGGACCCGAATGGGGATGGGGATACGAGCGACGCAGAGACGACGACGTATGACTATGATCTCTACGGGAATCTCCTGAGCGTTGGGCTGCCTGATGGGCGGACGATTGAGTATGATGTCGACGGTGCGGGGCGTCGTGTGGGGCGTCGGGAGCTCGATGATCAAGGGAACGAAATCAGTTTCCGCGGGTGGATCTATCGCGATCTTCTGCGCCCGATTGCTGAGGTGAATGCTCTCGGGGAGGTCGTGGCTCGGTACATCTACTCGGACGGATCCGGTGCACGTCAGAATGGTGTGGACCAGCTCGCTACGCGACTTGGAGCGAATCAGGATACGTCGCTGCCGTTTAGTGGCAGCAATGTGCCTGAAGCGATTGAGCTTTTGGATGCTTCGGGTGCGGTGACGCAGACCTTGATGTTATCGACGAATCAGGTGGGGTCTGTCCAACTGGTGACGGATGCGAGCACTGGCGAAGTGGTGCAGCGGATCGAGTATGATGAGTTTGGGCGTGTTTTGGTCGACTCTGCGCCTGGGCTGCAGCCGTTTGGGTTTGCTGGGGGGTTGTATGATCCGGAAAGCGAGTTGGTGAGATTTGGTGCTAGGGATTATTCTGCTGATGTGGGGCGGTGGATCTCTAGAGACGCAATAAGGTTTCGCGACGGAAGTAACTCTTGGATCTATGGAGAATGCGATCCCATCCGGCATCACGATCCGACTGGCTTCTTTTCACTGCCGAGCGGCCCTCAAGGTAACTGCCGCTGGGTGGCAGATATGGCGAAACGTGATTGTGATAACTCGTGTTGGTTCTGGGATGATACTTGCATGGACAACTGCGCCTATAAGGAGGCAATTAGCAAGCTGAAGTGCGACCAGCTTCCAGATGACGACAAGCCTAAGCCTGACGATGACACATATGGCCCTTGCGATTGGAGCAACGAGTGCGTGGCCTGTCAGTGAGTCGGCTGGGTATTCTAGCTGCGGCTATGTTGGTAGCCGGCGGAAGCTTTTGGTTTGGAAAAATGAGCGAAAGGGCTCAATGCGAAGAGCGGTTGGATCTTCGAGACGCTCTTGCTGAGGAGCATCGGAAGGTTGAAAGGTCTGAAAAAAATGCGCCCTCTGACCCACCAATCGATGACAGGCCCGGAGCTTCAGATCTCCTACCGACCACGCCGCAAAAGGCGATTCAACGAGGACCGGAGTCGTGCGTTGGGATAGGACTGATCTGGGATGAGCTTACGTCGTCATGCCGTCGGGTTTCAGACACGGACAGGCCCCGATGAACCGAAAGCCTAAGTGAACGCTCTGCCGCGAACGCAGGTCGCCTGCAGCAGCGAAAATTAGGCGTGGTCTCAGACCCTCGCCAATGGAGTTGCGGACAACCCTACAACCACCGAGCAAGTCGCGACCCGACTACAACAACATCAGACCACACAGCTCCTTGGCCAATTTGGCTCCGGCGCAGTACGCTCAAACTCTAACAACCAAGGGCTCCGGCACCGTCCAGAAGGCGTTGTCCTAGTTTTTGGGGGGCAGGTCACCGGGAGGAACGCATCGTCACTCTTCCAAGGAAAGAAAGTGCCTGTTGCACTCGAGATCCTGGGACCGAACGGCATTCATTCTTTACCTTCGGTGCGCTGGGCACCGGTGACCCTTGCCGAGCCCCGATTTTAGGCCAGTTCGTCCACGGCTAGGTGGTAGTGCGGGTCTTCTAGTAGTTCGATGGTGACCAAGTCCCCTGCTCGCTCCAATAGTCCTTTGCATTCCGGGCTGAGATGAACGAGGCGGATGCGTTTGCCGAGTTTCTCGTAGCGATCAGCTAAGCGATCAATGGCGTCCAAACCAGCGTGCCCGTAGACGCGCGAATCTTTGAAGTCGACAATGACGTTGTCCGGGTCGTCTTTGGGCTGAAAGAGGTCGCGAAAGTGTGGAACCGAGGCGAAAAAGAGGGGCCCATCGATGTGATAGACTTTGGCGCCTTGGGCACCGATGGTGACTGTGGTGGTAATGTGTTTTGACTTTTCCCAAGCGAAGACGAGGGCCGAGGCAACGACCCCTACGCCCACGGCGATGGCCAAGTCGGAAATCACAGTTACCGACGAAACGAGAACGATCACAAAGGCATCAGCACGGGGAATGCGTCGCATAACGCGAAAGCTGGACCATTCGAATGTGCCGATGACCACCATGAACATGACTCCGGTCAGGGCTGCCACGGGGATCTGCTCGATGAGCTTCGAGCCGAAGAGAACAAAACCGAGCAAGAAGAGCGCTGCCGAGATCCCGGAAAGGCGAGTGCGTCCGCCCGAGTTTACGTTGATCACGCTCTGTCCAATCATGGCGCAGCCTCCCATCGCCCCGAGAAAGCCGGAAAGAATATTGGCGCCTCCGAGGGCTAGACATTCTTTGTTGCCGCGCCCGCGCGTTTCGGTCATCTCGTCGATGAGGGTCAGGGTCATCAAAGACTCGATCAGGCCCACGCAGGCGAAGACAAGAGCGTAGGGAAAGACGATTTGCAGTGTTTCCCAAGTCAAGGGGACTTGGGGAACGTGAATGCTGGGCAGGCCTCCGGCGATGGAGGCAAGGTCGCCGACCTTCTTTGTGTTGAGCCCGAAACCGAGGGTGACGGCGCTCACCATGAGGATGCCAGCTAGAGGTGCGGGGAAGGCTTTCGTTAAACGGGGAAGTCCCCAGATGGTGAGCATCGTCAGGCCAACCAGACCCAGCATGAGAGCTAAGGGCGTTCCTGTCATCCAGGTGCTGATGACTTCGCCGCTCGCCACCGTTGTGTTCGTTTTGAAGGAGGCAAGTTGAGCCAAGAAGATCACGATGGCCAAGCCGTTGACGAAGCCGAACATGACGGCTTCGGGAACGAGGCGGATGAACTTGCCCAAGCGAGCCACCCCCGCTAGCACCTGAATCACCCCCGCTACGACCGCGGTAGCGAAGAGGTATTCGATGCCGTGGGACTTGACCAATGCCGCAACGACCACGGCCACAGCTCCGGTGGCTCCAGAAATCATACCGGGTCGTCCACCAAAAGCAGACGTGATCAGAGCAAGAAGAAACGCGGCGTAAAGACCCACCAAGGGGGGCACCCCGCAGACGAAGGCGAAAGCGACCGCCTCGGGGACGAGAGCTAGGGCAACCGTGAGCCCTGAAAGCACGTCGGCGCGGGCTTGCTTCGGGTCGACGGTGGGAAGCTGGAAGATCGAATTTGTTTGGGGTGTGTTCATGGGTCCGTCAGCGGAGGGTCAGGTCTTGACCCCGTGGGCTGTCCGTAGCGCTCGGGACAGAGAGCTGGGGGCTGGGTGCGGCGGCTGGAGACCGTGACCGTCAGTGCGGAGGCAGAAATGCCTCGAAAAACGAATCAGCGGGGCTGGGCTACGGTTCGTTACAGAACCGTAGAGATTTCGCCGCTTTGGGGGCGAGGACCGTAGAAGTTTTTGACCTACATGCAAGAAAAGATTGCGCGGAAAGAGTCTGTTGGTCCGCGATTCTTTCCTCAGTGCAACAATTTTGACGCGCAGGAGCTAGTAGATATTCGCCTGAAAGACGCCCTCAAGGGTGGAGAGATGCGCACAACAAGACACAGGCACATCGAACATACCAAGGGAAAAGGCTCCCTCAATAGGTCGTGGGGATAGCGAGAGAAAATTCCGAGGTGGAGCCGTAGTCGCCAGGTCCTTCGATGAGCGTTGCGGTGACCGTGAGGATGCTCGATTCGTTCATCGTAAACGATGCTGCTAACGGTTCGCTTCCCGAACCGGTATGGGTGAAGTTCTCGCTGTGAACCAATTGGGCGCCCTCGCCGTACGAGAGAGGATGGGCTGCCGCGCTTTGGAAGAATTCGAGGTGGTAGCTGCCCGCGGGCACATCGAGGTTGAAGAAAACAAAGACTCCGCCAGTGCCGTAGCTGGCCGATGTAAATTCGGGAAAGTTGAGGAGAGCGTTGGGTCCGGCATCCACGTCGCCAGGATCGTTGGAGGTGACTCCTGTTGTGTTGCCCAAGTCGATACCGAGCCCTAAGTTGTCCTCCATTTGATTGCCCAGGATGGAGTTGCCCAAAGAGGAGTCGCCGTCAACACGCACGCCTTCGGCCGAATTGTGCACGATGACGTTGCCCAAGCTGGCCTGATCGCCTCCGATGAGATTGTCCGACGCCCCGTCTGTGATGCGAATGCTTGCTCCGCCATTGCCCAGGGTGTCGTTGTCAGAGCGATTGATGTCTGCACCGAAGTAATTGCTCTGTACCAAGTTTTGGTTCGTATCGAGGCCTGCGATCAGAAGCCCGTATTCGTCGTGAGCCGAGATGATGTTTCGTGTGTCTAGTGTTCCGTTTCCGATTTTGTTGGTGTTCGCTCCAGAGTGAATATGAACCCCAACGGCATTGGGTACGGCGACCTGCCCGGCAGAGTCGAGGCCGATGATGTTTCCCTGCAGGAGGTTGCTCACGCTGCTCGAACCCGAGATGACGACCCCGGCGCTCAAGTTGCCGGAGATGGTGTTCCGTTGGGTGAGCGCGGTTGCAATGCTCCCCCCCACGATGTTGCTCGTTCCGTTCTCGATCCATAAGCCGACGTCGTTGCCGGCAGGGGTGACGCCGTCGGCGAGCAGGCCGAGGTGGTTCCCCAAGATCGAATGAGAGTCACTGCTTTCCACTTTGATCCCCGCTCCTGAAAAGCTGTGAATGACGAGACCAGTGACGTAGCTTCCGGAACTTCCTGCGCCGAGTACGATTCCATTTGTGTCGCCAGCGTTGCTGCCATCAATGACGATGGCGCGCTGAGCGTTGTTCTGAGAGTACGCGTCGAACTCGACGGGATCGGAGACCACTGGAAGCGGTGCGGTGAGCAGGATGGTATGGGGTTCAGTTCCGGCGATGCCAAACTCGATGATATCCAGTCCCATATCGTTGATGGTTTGATTGGCGGCGAGCATGGCCTCCCTGAGCGAAATTTTACCGTCTGCTCCTGGTGAGCTGATGAGATTGTCGATATTCGAGGCATCCCCATCCCAAACATCGTCGCTGGTGGTCACGGTGATCAGGTGTTCAACCGAGCTTTGTGCTCCACCTGCGCCGGTGCCCCCCGAGCCTTCGTCGCCGCCGGAGCCTTCGTTACCGCCGGAGCCTTCGTCGCCGCCGGAGCCTTCGTTACCGCCGGAGCCTTCGTTACCGCCGGAGCCTTCGTCGCCGCCGGAGCCTTCGTCGCCGCCGGAGCCTTCGTTACCGCCGGAGCCTTCGCAGCCTCCTGGCATGTTGCAGGCCGAAAGGTCGTCGATGAGTGCGGGTACGCAGCTTCCTGAACGACATGTCTCGGTTGCCCCGCAGGGCACGTCGATGCACTCGGTCTCGAGTTGGATGGGAAGAGAAAGGGGTTCGTGTGGGATGAAGCTCAGGGTGCGGCGGGCAACGATGCACCCTCCAAGATAGCCGTCTGCGATACAATCGTTTGTATTCTTGCCGATCCCCGTTACCACCTCGAAAGAGAAGCTGCCCGACTTGTCTCCCTGAGGGATCAGAACGATGTTGCCGATATACCCAGTTGTGTCATCGCAGTGAGCGGTCGCCGCAGAAGGTGGCACCTCGCTGAGTTCACCGAGGGTTCCTACGAGGACCTGTGTTTCTCGAAGATCCACGCACTTGGCGTTTGTGCTGATTTCGACCGTGATTTGGGTAGGTGCCAGGCAGGCAGGGATGAGAAGGGCGGCTGTGCCAGCCAAGAACAGCGGAACCAGTTTCGAGCTCACCTCGTTTCTACGACCAGGTTGATGAGTTGAAGAAGAGCGTGGGCGGACTATTTTCGAAGTAAGTGGCGATGCAATCGCGCGGAAGGTGTCCTCGTCTCCGCCTCGGCGACTTCGGCCGCCAACTGCGTTGCCTTCCGCCAACCAGTGTTGGCACTCCCCAGGACTAGAAAGGCTGCGAAAGTACATTGTTTTGCTTTTCCCTGTCGCGTCAGGGCGTGGCACGAGATCTGCTTGAATTGTCTCCAATGCATCGATTCCTGCCGGGGAAGTTTTGCCCCAGGGTTTCATTTCGCCTCCTTGTCGGCCTGGGCCTGGGGGCTTTTCTGCTCAACGCCTGCGAGCCCAAGATCCCTCGTTCGACAGGGCTCTACGCTGGCCGACACAAGCAGTCTGTTTCTTTGGTGGCTTCCATATCCCCACCCCTACCGAGCGACTTGCTCTTTATTGTTGATAATTCGCCCAACATGCGAGCTCACCAGGAGATCCTGCGAGAGAGCTTGGTCAAGATGGTCGAGGGGATCGTGCTCTCTGAGTGTCAGCGATCGAGTGAATCTTTCGGATACCTGCCTGCCGATTGTGACCTCGATGCGGAGTGGCTCGAGGGGGCGCAGGACGTTCACGTCGGGATCTTGACCACGTCTTTGGGGGGCCATGGCGCTCCCACTTGTTTGGAGGACGTCCCCGGCCGCCACAACAACGATCATGCTCACCTTCTCCCCTCTGAGCGGAAAGAACTCGAGGGGGAGGCAGCGACCGAGTTTCTCACCTTGACTAGTCGTCATCCGGACGTGGTGCGCCCTCAGCTTGAAATTTTTCGAGAGCAAGTAGAGGCCATCGGTTTTGATGGTTGTGAATTTCCGGCGCCGCTCGAGGTCCTGTATCGCTTCTTGAGTGATGTAACGCCGCCAAAGAGCATCGAAGTCGGCCCTGATGGAGTAGGTCCCGTCAAGGATGAAAGCGGGGCGCTCCGAGTTGACGAGGGACTTCTCGGACAAAGAGCGCGATTTTTACGCCCAGAGAGCTCCTTGTCGATCTTTGTCATCACAGCCCAGGACGACTGCTCGGTCATGGAAGGTGGGGAGCTGTACCCTCAGGCGACACAGGGACATCGCTTGCTCGATCCCGAAGAAACCCTCGACCCCGACGGAGCGCCTCACGAACAACGTCTCAGCCTGCGCTGCCTACAACCAGATCAACGTTTCGGACTCGACGTGCTGTCTCCTTTGGACAAATATATCTCCGCTTTGACTCGCTCCGAAATCGAGAGTCCTTGGACGGGTGAGTGGGTCGAAAACCCCCTGTTCTGGCAGCACATTGAGGGTCGAACATGGCGTCGACCTCCCGGTCGTGTTCGGCTGAGCGCGATCGTGGGTGTTCCCGCGATCGACCTGATCGATAAGGCTTTCGATGGGGATCCGATCGAGCTGCGCGATGGACAAGACTTGCTCACCACCTCCGCATGGGATTTGTTGCTTGGTCCGATGAGCGAGGGCGGACGGTCGTGGCCTCTCGACCCCTTCATGATCCCCTCCGTGGCCCCTCGAGATGCACGTCTTTTCCATCCGATTTCAAGGGACCCTATTGTTGGCCCCGATTCAACGTCGCCTAGGGCCAACCCGATCAATGGCCACGAAGCCCATCACGACTATCTCGCACCGAAGCTTTATTCAGATGGAGGACCGGCCAACGATCGGCTTCAATCGTCTTGCATCTATCCCCTCACCACCCCTCTGCCTGCTTGCTCCTTCGACGAGCTGGGCTGTCTGTGCGCCGACGGTGTGGAGCGAAACGATCCTATCTGTCAGCCTCCCGGAGGGGGGCCGGCAGATCAGAGCCAGTACTTTGCTCAGGCCACACCTGCCCCCCGACTGCTCGGGGTGACCGAGGAGCTTGGCTACTCCGGACAACTTGCCCCGATCTGTCCTTTTCGCCTCGATGAGGAGGCTTTGGATTTTGGTTATGTGCCGGCCATCTTCGACGTTCTTCACGACTTTATCGTGCCCGCCCAGCCCTTTGATCTTTGTCTTGAGGGGGATGGGATGGTGGATGAATTTGGTGAGAGCTGTTCGCTCGTCGAGATCTTTCGGGTAGACGACGATTCTCCCTCGTCTCGAGGTATCTGCAAGGGTCAAGGGAGAAGGGTGCTTAGGCCTGAAGTCTTGGAGCATCTTCGAGTGGAGATGCAGGCGAGAGGGTTTTGCGGAGGAGACAGGGATCTAGAATGCGACAGTTATGTGGGGTGCGAGATCCCTCAATTCAGGGGGGACGAGGCAGAGCGTTGCCGAAGCGGTGATGTTAGCCCCGCGGACGGACTGACCGGATACTGTCAACTCTCGGGCGAGGAAAACACGGGGTATTCCGAGGTGTGGTGCCGTGAACCCTCTGAAGAACTGCGGGTCATTCAAACGCAGCCCTTCCCCCATGAGCGGCTCGTCTTTGCCCTGTGCCAGGAAGAAGAAGTGCAGTCCCGAGCAGGAAGCGCCCAGTCTTCGCCCGTCGACATACCGAAGGCGCCCGAGGGGGTGGAGTATTGAGCGTTGTCTGAAAATGGGCTGTTCAGCTTCGCGCCCCGCGCTCTCGTCCGTACTGCATGGCCCCAAGAGCAACGGCATCGTCTCCTAAGGTGGCGAGCTCGATACTGGTATCTTTGAAGCTCGCCTTGGGGAAGGAATAGTCGGCAGCTGATTTACGCACGGTCGGTAAGAGTTCTTTTCCGAGGGCGTCCATGACGCCGCCTCCGAGCACAACGACGTTGGGCGCCAACATGGTCACCATGTTGCCAATCAGGATGCCGAGGTAGCGAGCGGTTTCTGTGAGGACTTCTTGGGCCACCTCGTCTTTTTGATCCCATGCCTTTTTCAGGATGGAGCTACGGAGGCTGTCGAAGTTGTTGTCCTCGACCAACTCGCTCATGATTGACTTGCGGCGGTCGAGCAAAATGGCTTGTTGGAAGGCGTAGCGCATGCCTTTCTTCGAGGCGTAGGCCTCCACGCAACCCCGCTTTCCGCATCCGCAGGGACGTCCCCCGACGACGACGGTGGTGTGCCCAAATTCGGCCGCCATGTGGTTTTCTCCAGCGAGCAGCTGCCCATCTTTGATCAAACCTCCGCCGAGACCTGTTCCTACGAACAATCCGAGCAGCGTCTTTGCCGATCGATGTTTACCCAATTCGTACTCGCCATAGGTGCCAACGTTGCAATCGTTTTCGGCAAAGACGGGCCGTTTGAGCTTTTTTTCGAGCAGGTTCGTCAGGGGGAAGTTCTTCCAACCCATGTTGGTCGCCGCCACAGCAGTACCATCAGGGAGGATAGGGCTGGGAGCGCCCACACCGATCGTAGATAGTTGTTCAACCCGAATACCTGCTTCTTCACAGGCTTCTTCGACTAATTCAACGGCCCGTTCGATGACCTGCTCTCCGCCTTTTTCGGCCTTGGACTTCTTCTTGGCGCGGCCCAAAATCTTCGCCTTCTCGTCCGTGACCAAGACGGAAATCTTGGTGCCTCCGATATCAATGCCCGCAAAATATTGGTCTGCCAAATCAACTGCTCCCGGTTGTTTGGGTCTAACGTGCCTCACCCCTTGTGGCTACTTGGATGAGATTCTCCTTTTCTTGTCTAAGTTCGTGCGATGTGGCGGAGAAGGGGACGTATATCTTACCCGACTCACCCCGCGTTAGAAGCTGCTCCCGGGCTCACTGAGAAAGCTGAGCTCTTCGGCCGTACTGGTCCGACCCAAGATGGCATTGCGATGAGGAAATCGTCCAAAGCGCGCGATAATATCCCGGTGGCGATGGGCGTAACCAAGGTTCGCCTCGATTTGCTGTTTGCGGCTCCCTGTCAGCTCGCTTGAAAACTGAGAGAAGAGTTCGATACATCGCTCCTGATGAGACAGTTCTTCGGAGTGCATGAGGGGCATGTAGACGAACACTCTTGCTGCGAAGGGCTGTGCTCGATCCTCAGCTAGAGCGATCATTTCGAAAGCGTAATGTCGAGCGAGGGGGTCGGCAGCGAACATCGCTCGTTGATCGCGGAACATGTTTCGCGAGAACTGATCGAGAACGAGCAAAGCCGCCATACGGTCGTCTGCGGTGCGCACCCATTCGGGGTGATTGAGGCCGTGGCTCAGTAGTTCGGTGTAGGTGCCCCTAAATCGGGAGGCAATTTCTTCGTCGAAGTTTTGGTCCTTCTTGAACCACGCGGCGCGATGGGGCGCGTCAGCTTCCCCAAGTTCATTGAGGTCTCCGAACCAAAAATCCAAGGTGGCTTGGGTGGGGGCGGGCGGGCGCTGATCATTCATGGGCGCCATCTTAACAGAGCTAGGGGCCGCTCCCCAATTTGGCTCCAATGAGCTTTTGCCGAGTCGTCTTCTTGCTTGCTGGGACTTGCAAATGGCATGTCCCAGCAAACGGTAACAAACTACACACGCTAAACATGCCAAATGCAGGCTCTTCCTAGGTCGGGCCCTCGCACCGACAGAGGTGAGGTCTAGGAAAGGCCGTTCCATGTTATTGCAAGCGGCTGTAAGCTTCGCCCTATGAGCGATACCGTAACCGGACCGGATGGAAAGCCTCGCTGCGCTTGGTGTGCTGCGGCGCCCGATTTCTTCGAGTATCACGACCAAGAGTGGGGGTTTCCAGTCGACGATGAGTTCAGACTCTTTGAGAAGATCTGCCTCGAGGGCTTTCAGTCGGGACTCAGTTGGCGCACGATCTTGTCCAAGAGAGACAACTTCAGAAAGGCCTTCAAGCAATTCGACTTTAACAAGGTGGCTCGTTTTTCAGGTCGAGATTTGGAGAGGCTCTTGAACGACTCTGGTATCGTCCGGCACCGGGGAAAGATCGAGGCGACCATCAATAACGCTCGCTGTGCGCGAGAGATGGTAAAATCCGAGGGTTCTCTTTCGGCTTTCTTTTGGAGCTATGAAGCGGATTCGAGTTCGGCGTTCGAGCCTCTGAGCCGCTCTGTTTCAGCGGAGTCCAAAGCCTTGTCGAAAGAGCTAAAGAAACGCGGGTGGAAGTTTGTCGGACCGACGACTTGTTATGCATTCATGCAGGCGATGGGGCTGGTCAATGACCACGCGAGAGACTGTTCGCTGCGCGCCAAGGTGGAGCGCGCGCGGAAAAGGTTCAATCGTCCGGTGACAGCGTCCTGATTCCGTTTCTGTCCTCAAACTTCTCTGTTTGCTCGGATCTCAGACTCGGGATATGGAAGACTCATGGAGCGAAGTCAGCGCAGAGCGGCGATGCGATCCCTTTGGGGACTCGGCGTCTTAGTCTTGCTGGCGCACTGTTCGCGCCAAGGGCCCCCACCACCTGACGACACCGACTCAATATCGAGTACGAGTTCAAGCTCGGAGTCGGAAACCGGTGCAGGATATCAAGCCTACGATGGCGAGGGGGCAAGTTCGTCCACCGACAGGCAAGGTGAAGGGGGGCAAGGCATCATGGCGCCGACTCAAACGACAGACACCGAAGAGTCCACGGAAACTTCGGATGGCGGCACCTTGGGCGTCGGGGGTCGGTCCGAACTTGGGGAAGAAGTTCAGTGCCCCGTCTTCGCCTCAAGTGTGGCCCGCTCCCGTCCAAAGGACGGCTTGAACGAAGCGTCGGGGCTCGTCCAGTCGCTGATCGACACCGAGCGCCTCTACGCTCACAACGATTCTGGAGACTCGGCGCGCCTCTTTGCTCTGGATCTCCAGGGTCATTTGAAGAGCATCTACTTCCTCGATACGCCCTTTCCGAGGGATTGGGAGGACATGGCGGCTTTTATGGACGACCAAGGGCAAGCCTGGCTCTTGCTGGCGGACATGGGGGACAATGACCGAGTCCGGGAGCAGGTCTCTTTCCTATTGGTACAAGAACCCGAGCAGGTGGAAATTGAGGAGCCTCTATCGGTCATCACCCGAGAGTTGTCTTATCCTGATGGTCCTCACAACGCCGAGGCGATCTTGGTCGTTGCCGATGAAATGCGCGCCTACCTAGTGACCAAGTCTCGCCCCAGCCGCCTCTACAGCTTCCCGATTGAAGACACCACAAGCGTACTTGAGTTCGAGGGTGAGGTGGGAAGGCACTGGCCCTCCGGATTGATCCCAACCGGGGCAGATCGCTCGGCGTCGCATCCATGGATAGCTTTGCGTGGCGAGGAGGAGGCCGCTGTTTTTATTCACAAGCCAGGGGAGACGGTCCTCGCGGCACTCAATCAAGAGCCGTGTAAGTTGAGTCTGGCGAAGGAAACCCAGGGTGAGGCGATTGCCTTCGACGCGGAAGACAACTTGTTCACCCTGGACGAGGCCACTTCGCCCCTTCACTATTATGCCCGAGAGTAACTTTGGAAGGGCCCCAATCAGGGGCAAGGTGAGTTAGGGGTCGATGAGAGTCGAGTTTGGGGCGCCAGGCGTCGGGGCCATGGCTCCCTGTGCCTCGCCCCCATCGGGGTAGCGTCCCAGGGTCTGTCCATTCGTCAGTCCATCCATGGAGGTTTCGTCGGGATAATCGATCGTGTCCAAGACGACCGAATCGGGATCGAGGAGAAAGACCGAATCACCACCAGCGGAAATCCCGAAGTCAAAGAAGCCCCCACAGTTGCTAGAAAGACAGCTGGTGCCGTCCCCCACGTCCTGGAAGTAGAGCGCTTCTCCCGCGGGGATGACCGTGTCCAGCACGTCTCCTGTCGGAGTGTCGGGGAAGATCAGCCGGTGCCCCGCATTGGGATTGTTCGGCGAACCGTCCGTGATGGAACAGCCGACGAGGTCGACCGGATCCGCTCCGCGATTGTAGAGTTCGATGTAGTCCGTGCCCCCTTGACCCCGAACCTCGTTCAAGACGACGTCGAATTCACAACTTGCGCCACCGAAGACACAAGGTTCGTCGGTGTTTCCGTCGCCGCCCGAACCGTCCATCCCACCTGACGCCGCGTCACCGCCGGAGCCGTCTGTTCCACCCGACGCGTTGCCGCCCGAGCCGTCCATTCCTCCGGAACCGGGATCTCCTCCAGACCCCTCTGTTCCGCCCGAGCCTGGGTCCCCCCCAGTCTCCTGGTTCTCCTGGGCACCGGACCCGGAACTTCCGCCGCTCCCTTCATCGCCATCGCCATCGCCGGAAGCCATGTCGCCATCGCCGGAGGTCACGTCGCCATCACCGGAAGCCATATCGCCATCACCGGCGGACTCCTTCCTATCCTCTGCGCCCCCCTGGCCGCCCTGTCCCCCTGGGCCGAAGTGTTTGGGGTAGACGGTTTTTGGATCGAAATCCGCACCAATGATCTGCTCGCAGCCGACGAGGCTCCAGAAACCTAGCGCCATCCACGGCAGGCATCGCAGGCGTTGGGGCAGAAGACGGAGGCGCTGGGCTATCACGGTGGTGTGGTCCATCGAATTCATGAGTCGATTTGATCTGGTACGGCTCAAAACTGGCCGGTGAGTGAGAGGCTAGATGCGGCAAAACTCGACTCGAGCCGAACTTGTACTCCGCGGGGTCGAGGCTTGGATGAGTAGCTCGAGACAGCCGTTTCATCGCTACGAGTATCGAGCAGCAGCAACGTGACGCCAGCTGCCGCGAGGACACCGCCCGCCACGAACGTGAGTGTGCTGATGGTGGCAAGAGTGCGACCGCTGTCGGCGGCCTTCTTACCTTCGGTATTGATGCAAAAGTCGTCGTCGCAGTTGTCGTCGACGGTGTTGGCTCGGCTGAGAGCCATCAAACCAGTGACGCCGCCGACAGCGAGGGAGGCCGCTCCTACACCTACGCTTGCCCAACCCCAGGTCGACTTTGACCAACCCGTATTCGAGTTAGAGTCGAGGGTGAGCTGGTCTGCGGGAGGAGCTGCTTTCGCAGGAGGCTTGAGCGCTGGGTGCCCTGGGTCGTCTTCTTTCTGGATGGGGCCGAGCTCAAGAGTCAGATTCTTTCTTTCGGCTTCTTTGATTTCGATGTCGAACTTCGCGTCATCTCGTCCTTCGGCCTGCACCAGATAGGTGTGTTTGCCCGGATCAACTGGAAGGGCCAAACCGATGGCGCTTGAGGGCAGAGCTACCCCGTCGAGGAAAACTGTTCCCGGGCGGTCCTGAGCTCCCCAACTGAGGGTGACGAGGGGAAGCCGCGACTTGAGCTGTTGTGCCTTTGATTCGGCGTACTTCGCTCGGGGGTCCGAATCTGAAAGGCGTTCGGCGGCTTCGACATAACGCTGCCAGGCCTGAGCAAGTTGGCCGAGCTGCTCCCGGCAGTCGGCGATGTTGAGGGTAGTGCCCGCCGCACGGTCGAGCTCCAGAGACGCTTCGAACTTCTCGCAGGCTGTTCGAAAGTCGCCCGCATCTCGAGCGTTCGAAGCGGCTTCGAACAGAGCCTGCGCCGTCGATGCCTGGTCGGCGGCTGCATGGGGTGCACTCAGGCCGAGTGCGAGGACGAGTCCTACGGACAAGCGGACGGTCCGTGCACTCGAGCTGGTTCTGCTAATGAATGATTGGATGAAAGATGGCATGTGCGTGGTGGTTGTGAGGCGTCAGACCTAGTGCTGCGAGCGTTTCAATTTGAGGGCTTCTTGCTCTGTCAGCGTTGAGAGACGGCTCGGTTTCAGGAAGGGTCGGGGCACAAATGGGAAGAGAAAAGTGCGGAGACAGAGAGGGGCGAGCGCGGTTGCGAAGCCGACCTCACTTTCTTGGGGAGAGCTTTGAAACCGCTCATTTCTAAGGGGTCGTAGCACTAGTGGCGGCCTTTGAGCATGAGCT
Source organism: Polyangiaceae bacterium (assembly GCA_050300635.1). Taxonomy (GTDB): domain Bacteria; phylum Myxococcota_A; class Polyangia; order Polyangiales; family Polyangiaceae; genus NIC37A-2. The sequence continues at coordinate 163,199 of JBNKYC010000003.1, read as the reverse complement.
CTCGCTCGTTGGGTGCTGGTTTCGGTTGAGAGTGTGGCGCAGTCCGCGGCGGCGTCGGGACCGGGCGTGGCAAACTCGTCGAATGCTGGGTGGTTAGGCCGTGATCCGAAGAGGGGTTCGACGATCTCGGCTTGGGTGGGGTTGAGGGAGGGGGAGTCGGCTTCGGCGGCGAAACGGCTTGTTGAGTTGTTTTGGTCGCTTCGGGAGGCGACGTGGGTTCGGGGGGGGCGATTGGAGTCGACTCTGGTTGCGCCCCTGGCTCGGCCAAAGGCGGTGGCGCGTTCTGTGGCGACGTGGCGCTGGCAGCGGTGACTTCGTTCCCTCCGGCTCGCTGAGCGGATTCATCTTCGCTCTGGTCCTGGGAGACGCGTAGAGCGAGGACGAAAAGGGCGACGACGGCAACAACAACGGCGAGGGTCGCGACGAGCCAGGGAAATCCTGCCGTCACGGCGCTCTTGCGGTCTTCGTCCAAACCGCGTGCTTCGGATCTCTCGGATTCTTGGACTTTGGTTTCTGTCGCGAAATGCCGTGTTGCCTGCTGAGTGCCCGCGGGTTCGGTCGATTCTTGGTCGGAGACGCGACCTCCTCGCGAACGGCGTCGGCGGCCGGTGGAGGGCGGACGCAAGCTCCGGCGCTGTCGCGAGGCTTCCGCGGTTTCGCTGTCCCGCAGCGCGCCGTTCAGCTGCGAGTTGCTTGCTCTCCTCGACCGGGACCGATGGACGAGGGTATCCGTGTCTGCGCAGTTTTCGAGAACTTCGTTGCAGAGCTCGCCGAGGTCTCTTTCTGGTAGTGGCAGTGCGGCTTCTACCGAATAGAGCCCCTTGAGCCAGGCTGCGATATTTGTGAAACGTTTGTCTTTGTCTGGATGAAGTGCCTGGTTGATGAGGGCACAGAGGTCTTCGGGGAGGTCGACTCCAGTCGACTCGATCGAGCGCGGTGTGTCCGTAACGGCGCGAGCAAGCTGCTCCATGGACGTCTCGCCCACGTGGACCTGCTGGCCGGTGAGAGTGGTAAAGAGGGTGGCAGCGAGAGACCAGAGATCGGATTGCCAGTCGACCTCGCTCCACTTGCCCTTGGCCTGTTCGGGCGAAGCGTACGCTGGGGTGCCCATGAACGAGCCGATTGTCGTCGAGCTACTGTGGGCGTTCACACGGGCTATTCCGAAGTCGAGGAGTTTGACCTCTCCTTCAACGGTGATGAAAAAGTTGTCCGGCTTGATGTCCCGGTGGACCACACCTTTGAGGTGGGCCGCGTGCAAGATCTCGGATGCCTGAATGCCGAAATCGACGGCGTGAACGGGCTCTAGACGCCCAACGTTGAGCAGCAATTGTTCTAGGCTCTGCCCTTCAAGCATATCCATGACCACAAAAGCCGAGCCATCGGGCGCCAGCCCGTCATCAAGAACGCGGACCACGCCTCGATGGTCGATCGAGTTTCCTGCATAACCCTCCGTCAAAAAGCGATCGCGAATAGCTCGATCGGCCGAAAAATGTGCATGCAGCATCTTGATCGCGACTCGACTCTGATTGCGATGTTGCGCTGCATAGACCGCCGCCATACCTCCGATGCCTAGGATCCGCTGGAGGGTCCATTTTTCTTCCAGCTCGATGCCGATCCGTCCCGCAGCGCGCAGGGCAATTTCGTCACCATCGATCAGGGCTTGATTCATTTGAAATCCAAGGAGAGGAGCGCGTCCAACGACCCAAACGTGGCGCGCCAGAGTATATCAATCAGGGGAGGCATGTGAACGTTTGCCACACACCCTAGTCCGCTTTCCGTACCTTTTAAGGTATCCTCGTCCTTGTTAGCGCAAAAGCGTTTCAGAGAGTCTTATCTGACCCCCGTGGGAGTGGCTCCCACCATTTATGAAGCTGTGGGTCGAAAAAAACGCTTTTGTTCCACTAAAGTTGAATTTTCACCTCTGTCCCTTGGTTTTCGAACTCTTCGATGGGGCGAGGCATCCAGCCCCGAAGAGCAGTGCTGTGCTCCTCATCCCTCCAAAGCGTGAGCAGGGGCCCCCGAGGTCAACGACACGGCTCTGGCGGATGGATCGAGCTGACCGTGCATGAGCCGGGTCAGTGAGCTAGCTGCTTCGCCATCGGGGTGGGGTTGTCTGTTCTGTCGCCCGTTCGATGGTGAGAGCGGTTTTGTATGCAGGGAAACCGCTCTCATGAATGTGTGGTGATTGGTAGATCGATATTTGGGGTGGCTCTTGGTGGGTATGCTGGGGTTAAAATATCACACTGTGAGTTATTTGTGCTTATGTCCTATGGTGCGTGGTCGTTCTCCTACTTGAACGCATTCCTTAGGTGAAGGTAGACAGGGGGGAAGATGATAGGGGTCCAAGCGGCGGCGGTAATAGACGAAACGGTACAAACGAATGCTCCCGAATATCCAAAGCTCTTGCCTATGCCATCCCCGGTGAACGAAGAACGACGCCCTTCCTCGAAGGTGCGCTCGGTCTTCGTATCAGAAAGAGCCAGTACGGAGGGGGCTCAGTCCGAGTCACGTGCCCTCGTGCTTGTTCTTGGCGCTTGTGGAGACGAGGCTCAAAGTCTCGCTAGCGAACTTCGTGGTTTGTATCGGGTTGTCATGAGCTCGGATCTTGATGCGGCTTACCGCACCCTCAAAGGAACCAGTCCTGATTTGGTGATCGCCGGACATCAGGGCATTCACGGACCCGACCTTCCGGCTTCGCTAGCGCGCAAATTCGGAAACGCCGTGCCTTTGCTCTATCTCATCTCCTCGGATGAGCTCCGGTTGGATTGGGATTTGTTTGCTGTAGAGGGGGCCGAGTTCATGGTGACGCCGGTGATCCCTCAGGTCATGTTTTCGCGCGTTCGTACTCTACTTCGCATGAAGAGGCAGTCCGACCTGCTCCGGGAAGTAGCCGGACTCGACCAGAGTACGCTCATCTTCAATCGCTCACGTTTTGAGTCACAGCTTGAGCTCGAGTGGAGGGCTGGCCAACGCGAACGATCGCCTTTGGGTGTAGTACTCGTTAGCGTGGACCACTTCGAAGCCTACCTGCGTCATATGGGTCACCAGGCGGGTGAGGAGGCCCTCGGGGCGCTGGCGGATGTGCTCCGAGCTGCGCTTCGGCGTCCCCGTGATTTTCTCGCTCGCTATGGCCGAGAGGAATTTGCTGTGTTGCTCCCCGGTTCGGACGAGGAGGCCGCGCTGCAAACGGCTAGCTATTTATGTCGCGAAGTTGCTCAGGCCAAACTACCCTATTGTGGTTCTGTCGGCAGTGCCCATCTTTCGATCAGTGCTGGTGCTGCTAGCTGCGGTCCTGACGGACTTTCAAGTCCGCGACGGCTCATGAAAATGGTCGACGATCACCTCTACGTGGCCATGATGTCGGGCAGAAATCAGGCTCGGAGCAGCTCACAATCCACAAAACCCCCGGTCAACGGTCAACTCGCCATCTATTGATAGGTTTCCGGACTCATGGCGCCGCGGAAAGGCCGCTTCCATGTTATTGCAAGCGGCTGTAGTCCAGGCGGTTGCGAAGAAAGTCGGCCACTTCAAAGAAGCGAGCATCAAGAAACACTCGTACTTCGCCGCGTACATCGCACTCATCGAGAGCAAATCGCATGCAACGCACCCATGCATCGCGCATCTTACTGTCGATCGGAACATGCCCGTGACGCATGCGGAGGCGTGGGTGCCCGTTTTCGGGAGTAAAGCGAGCCGGGCCTCCCAACCACTCCACAAGAAATCGAGCGAAGCGTTGCTGAGTGCGCTCCGAGATGCGACCGGCTCCATCCAGGGTGTGAGTTTGTGCCAGGGCTGGTTCGGCTTCCGCCATGTGCGTGTAAAAACTGCGGGCGATGCGGTGAACCAGTTCTTCGTCCTCTCCCAGAAGAAAGTACGGGCTTCGGCGCTGTAGTTCGGCGTCTGACATGGCTTCCGGTCCTTAGCACATGCGCCCTGCGAGTCAGGATGGAGCGGGGGCTGCTCGGTTGAACGACATTCAGGCCCGTGCTTCCATTAATCTGGAGGTGCCTCCGTGAGACTCTTACTTATTCAATCCCTCTCGTTTTCTTTCTGCCTGTTGGCGAGCCAGCAGGGGTGGGCCCAATCTACGCCGGCCTCCTCGGCGCCGCAGCAGCCAGCGCCGCAGCAGCCAGCGCTGCAGCAGCCAGCGCCGCAGCAGCCAGTGCCGCAGCCGCCAGTGCCGCAGCACCCTGCGCCCCAGCAACCAGCTCCGGCTCCCTTGTACCCCGCACCTTCGTATCCACAGGTCCCGGCGTCAGCGCAACGGGGAGCTCAGCCGGCACCTCCCCCATTAGCTCCGTCGCTTCCCGCCACAACCCCTGCTCACGGTCTGCCCTACCAGGGGCCAGTCGCCGGCTCTAACCCGAAGTACTTCGAACGCACGACTTTCGAACTAGAAGCGGAACTGGCAGATACTGGCACGGGAGGACCGATCGCTTTTCTTGTGATCGGTGTCCCCGCGTTGGCCTTCGGGGGTGCTTGGCTGGCGCGCAGTATCTTCCGCTACGACGAATGTCGACACGACTATCGTTACGGCGTGTCGGACGGCAATTACTACTACGAAGATGAGCGCAAGCGGCCCTGCCAAACCAGACAAGTTCTGGGCATGATCGGAGGCAGCTTAGCCATTGCTGTTGGGCTTCCCTTTGCCACCTTGGGTACGATCTTGCTACCGCTTCGTTTGGCGAAACGGGGACGACTGACTCGTGAAATCGAGCTGAGACGTAAGTACTCGGGCCAGGTAAACGTGAGCTTGAACCACACCGTCTCCCCAACCGCGGGCGGCGGTCTCGCCTATGTTCTCAGTGGCACCTTTTAGGAGGCGGGTTAGCTGTTGAGGATATAGCCAACAGTGGTGCCTGCGAGGGCGAGAGCGGCGACCCAGGCCAAAGCGAGCTGAGTACGCATGACTCTCAGATCGCGTGTCGTTTGCTCAAGGGGACCGGCATGGGCGTTCCAGAACACAGGACAGCGCCGCTGCAGTTTCTTGAGCAGGTGAAGTTGTTCGCCACGCGTAAGGTGGATGAGCGAGCTTTGTAGATACGTTTGAGCTCCTGTTGCATGGAAGTAGATGAGCTGGCTGAGCGTGGCTTCGTCCGCAAAGGAGTCGGCTTCAATGAGCTCTCCCAAAATCTGCATCGTGGAGAGGTGCGCGTACTCGGCAGGCAGGGCTGCCTGCAGTTCGGCATGACTCTGGCGCGCCTCGTCGCTCAGGCCTACCTGCACGAGGAGCGCAATCAGTTGCGGAAGGTGAATTGTGACCAAGGCGAGTTGATCCGGGGAGTCCGCGGCGGACTTCAGGCTGGAGGCCAGTGTCTCGGCGACCAATTGGTACTTGCGCTGTGAGAGCATGGCGCGGACCGCGAGTTCTCGCAGGTCGTCGTGTTGGGCGGCGTCAACTAGCTCGTCTTCATCCAACAGATCGGGAAAGTTGCGCACCAACTCCTTTTTCAGGTTGTCATGTCCCCATTGGATCCCTTCACGAAGAACCGAGGCGGCTTCGTCATCCCGACCGAAATCGCGCAGCATGCAAGCAGAACGAGTAAAGGAGCCACAGAGCTCGGGATGTTCTCCCCGCGCTCGAGCCCAGAGGGCGAGCAGTTCTTGCTCAAGTTCAAGCTCGTCATCCGAGTAGACTTGCTCAAGAGCTCTTTCCTTTTCGACATAGTCCGATAGCGCGGGGCTATCCCAGCCGAGGGTCGAGCTGAGGGGGGCTTGGCTAGGTTGGAGCATTTCGGGCCCGGCGGTCATCCACTAAACTACACGGCCCAAGTATGAAATATTTGACTGGTGGACCGATGTTTGTCTCTTTTTTACCGTGTCACGCCAACGACGGACCGGCTAGCCGATCTTTGCTTTTCCCTTCTTTTCTGTGAGCCTAAGTACCAAAAAGGAGGTGCTGGTCCTCCATCGTCTTCCTAGGCCATCAGCTGACGACCGTCCCGCTGCCTGAGTCCTCGCTCTAAGAAGAACACGCCGACTGGGACCAAGGCGGCGCTGATAGCAGCACCCCAGGCGATGCTGTCCATGCCAATGAGTCTTCCGGATGGCTCAGCCACAAGAAGAAGCGAGCCCAAGAAGGCCCCGGTCGCCGAAGCCAGGTGCTGAACGGCGGACTGTGCGGACATGAAACGCGCTCGCTGATCAGCGCTGGGCACGCGGGTTGCCAAAGTTTGTAGAGGGACCATTCGTATGCTGCCCGAAAGCATGTAGAGCGTGAAAATGAGGAGAATGGGCATCCATTCGACTGGATTAATGAAGGCGAACTGGAGAGCCAAGAGGTGAAATATCGTTCCGACGATCACGAGACGTAACGCTCCCAGACGGTCCACCAAGATCCCGATGAGGCGCATCGATACGAAGCTCGCGGCACCGCCGACCAAGTAGAGCAGGCTGAGCATATCTCGGGGATAGCCCATGTTGTGTTGAACATAGGCCGAGATGTTCGGAACGATGGCGAACACGCCGAGCATGGTGAGGGTGGTATTGCTCAGGGATATCAGGACGAGTCCGCCCAGGCGGGGGAAGAGCCCTGGCGCTCGTGCGTGCTCAAGATGAGCCCCCATAGGGGGCATGATGCGGATCGCAAGGCCGGTGACCGTGAGACCCAGTAAAGCGAGGGCAAAGAAGGGGGCGCGAAATCCGAAGGCGCGCGCTAGCTCCAGGCCTGCAGGAACACCCAGCACGGAGGCGATCGAAAACGCCGCCATGACTCCTCCTAGAGCCTTGCCCCGACGGGCAGGGGGCACGCTGTCGGTGACGATGGCCAAGGAGAGCGACGTGGCTGGTCCCCCAAAGGCGCCCGCGACGACGCGAGCCGCAAGGAGAGATCCCATTCCTACTGCAAGGCCGCCGGCCGCTGTGCCGAGAGCCAAACCAAGCATGCACAGCGCGAGCGCAATCCGGCGGTCAAAACGGTCAAGGAAAAGAGAGCCTATGATGCCGGCGATGGCGGCAGAGGCTGTGTAGGCTCCTCCTACGAGACCGATCTGGGAGGTCTCGATGTCGAGGGCGGCAGCGAAATCTGGTCCCATGGGCATGACCATCATGAAGTCGAGCACATTGATGAACTGGATCGCTCCGACCAAAAAAACAATACGGCGCTCGGCACGCGCCCCGCTGATCGGGGACTCATGGGGTAATGCTTGCGCCATTGTGCGGCCCTCTAGCATGAGGCGGGTGATCTGGCTCACCGCTTTTGTTCGTCAAATTTGATGAACGAACAAAAGGCTTTCTTCCGCGGGGACTCCCAAACGAAGTGGGAAGCCGTAGTGACCCGTTCCTCTGTGGACGTACAGGCGGTTGGTACCGTTTGCCCAGAGTCCGTGATCTGGAATCTTTGTAATCCAACCGGCCACCGTCCAAGGCCACCCGAGGCTGAACAAGCCGACTTGTCCCCCATGAGTGTGTCCGGACAAGACGAGATCAGCGTCGCCTCTTGCGATATGCTTGAAGGCGCCAGGGTCGTGAAGCAAGACGAGGCGCAATGCAGAAGTGAGTCGGGGATGTTTTTCGAGAACTTCCGAAATGCGCTCGGCCCGCTTGGTGAAGTGAAAGTCGAGGCCCACGATTTGAACCTTTCCCTTCCCGGTTTCTACCAGCACGCTCTCGTCGATCAACAAGCGGGCCGAAATCGAGCTCAGTGCTTCCGTCACAATGGAAGGGGCCTCATGATCGTGGTTTCCCATACAAGCGAAGACCCTCCCCTTGAGGTCAGCGAGCGGAGCAAGTGCCTCGCTCAAATTTCGTTTGTCGCTTTGGGATTCCATCGTCAAGAAGTCTCCAGTGAGCAGGCAGAGGTCGGGGTCTTGTGCGACGATCCGTTCGCAGATGGCGCGCAGTCGCCGCACGGTCATGAACGGGCCCAGATGTGGATCTGTGAGTTGTGCCACCCTCAAGGGGGCTTCCTTTTCATCCGAGCGCTGTTGTTCGGGAAAGCGCACAAGCCTTGAGGTTGCTTTTACGTCGCCGACGAAGAGACGTTTTTCTTCGCGGCGTGCGTTCAGCGACTGGTAGAGACCGATGAGACCCAAGGCGTAAGGGACGATGTACCCGTAGGGCGCAACCCCGAAAGCTGCCAACAATGCCCACGGAAAAGCCATGAAGGTGGAGGCTGCCATGTAGTGGGCGGGAAGTTCAATCAGGTATCGGTACCAACTCGGTCTCATCCGTGCTCGAATGAGCATGAGCGAGTCGAAGTAGACCAATAGGTGCAAGCTCAGGTAGAGCCCTTTCAGAGGCACGTGAGGGAGCAGAGCAAGGGCGACCAAGGTGTGAATCGAAAGCAACACGCCTCGGAAGATCGCGTAGGCTGAAGAGCGGAGCAGCGCCGCCGCCGCGACAACGAGCAGCCACATGCTCCAAGATAGGTAGGCCCAAAGCGACATGGTGTACCCAGTAGCACTTCGAAAACGAAGGTCGACTGGGTACACGAGAGCGGAGGCGTTCTAGCTAAATCCGAGTTCGCCCAATCGTTGCAGGCGGTGCCTGAGAGCGGGATTTTTTGGGTCGAGCTTCTGCGCTTCCCGAAATCGACGGACAGCATCGGCATAGCGTCGCTTCACCACGAGCCGCACTCCTTGTTGAATCAAGGTTCGTGCGGTTTGACGTTGCTCCTCGTTCGAAGGCGACGCTTCAGTTTCCGGACTAGATTCCTCGGAAAGGAGGTCAGAAAAGTCGTGCTCAGATTCAAGGAGGTCAGAAAAGTCGAGCTCAGATTCTAAGAGGTCAGAAAAGTCGAGCTCAGATTCCTGAAGCTGATGGTTGCTTTGGGCGGCCGCTTCGTCTTCGAGCCGAGCCGCCTCGAATAGGAGTTCTTGCCAGCTGCCGGTTATTTCCCGTGAGCCTGGCTCGCTCGAGCAGGGGCGAATGTCGACGGTTAAACTCCCTGCGCGCACTAGAAGCGAGAAAGCGGTAAACCCCGTCTTTTCTTTGATCTGGGCGGACCAGACTTCCCCGTTATACAAAACCACCCTTCCCAATCCCCACTCTGTCTTGCAGTCGAGTTCCACTGAATGACGACCGAGGGCCGCTAGCTGAACGAACTCGGCAACCGAAAATAATGTTTGCGGTCCGTTAGTGGTTAGACTGTTCTGCGCAGCCGTTCGCAGGGCCAGGGTGTCTACCGGTTTGGCGAAGGTGCGCATCGCCGCCGATTGCGACCGCGGATCCAAGGTGTCTAAATGCGCCGAGACGACGAAGACAGGAGGGTGCATGTCTTTTTTTCGGAGCAGAGTCAGCAGGTCTAAGCCGTTTCCGTCTGGGAGCATGACGTCCAGCACCACGAGATCGGGACGCAGCTGTTCAAGCATGACGGTGGCCTCGGCTACACAACTGGAGCCAATCACAGTTGCCTGCGAAATTTGACCCAGAGTTCGACATTGAATCGCTCGAGCTACAGGGTCGTCTTCGACCACGAGAATAATGGACACTTCAGTCGCTCCCTCCCCATCAACGTCGCGTCTTGCTTCTCCTTAAGGTTTGGACATCGTGCTCAATTTGTTGAACTCGGTTGATGGCGGTTCGAGCCGAATTCGACGTGCTGATATGGTGGGTCATTTTCGAGCCCTTGCCGATTCAGCAAGGGCTCGAAAAGTGCACTACGATTCGACTCACTCTTTGTTCTCAACGGATTTCACGATTCACCCTCATTGGACTTGTGCGGTGCATGTGGTCCGATGTCGCTTTTCGGTTGACCTCTGGCACCAAAAGTAGATTTTTGATTAACTAGAAAGGTAACCCTAAAGTGAGTGCAGCGAGATCCCGCGGTCGAAAAAGGCGGGCGAACAAGCTTCGCCGAATCGAGCCGGTGGTTCCACCTCCGGAACGCCGGGCGGCTATTGCCCCTCCGGCTCCGACCGATGGGTCACAAATCGTTCATCATCTTCCGGATATTCCCCGAGACCGTGGGCTTGAGATCCATCTTCCGAGTCCCAGCGATCCTCCGCCGGCGAGCTATCCCGCACCCCCGGAAAGCGCTCGCGTCCGCAAGCGTGCGAAGTCCCGCCAACGCAAGGAGCGAAGAGAAGCCCGCTCTTCTGGGGCGTCCCATTCGGTTGCGTCATCTTCGCCGCCCGTAGGGGCGGCTTCCTCAAGTGAGCGTCGCCCACTGTGTCCTAGACCGCCGAGTCAGCGCCCTCCACCACCCATGCGTGCTCGGATGGAGTCCACCGCCTCGAGCAGCGCTCAAACGAGACCGAACCATGAGATTCCCGAGGAGGATATTCCGACTCAAGTGCGGTGGGAGACCCGAAGGCAACCAGCGAGCGTTCCTCCCCCCGCCCCGAGCCAACGTGCCCGAGTTCAAAACTCGATCTCGACGATTCCGCCCTCTCGACCTTCTTCTTTCGGGACACTATTAGGGCAGCCCCTGCCTCTTCGCGACCCAGCACGAAGGAGCGCCCCGCGCCCCTTTCCTTTTGACCCACCGACTCGCCTGGTACCCGAAGAGAGTTCTCTTCGGGCTCAGCCAACTCTCCCGGCTCGCCGCCTTTCGCTTCCACGTGTGGTTGCAGTTCAAGAGGCCATTCGTCGCTTCCGCCTGACTTCGCTGACGCTGGGCGCCTTGGTTGTCGTTTTGGGCGTTGGGTCTGGACTTATGGCGCGCCTTCTTTGGGCTGGTTATTTTTCCGAGGAAAAAGCGATGCCGGTCCCAACGAAATTGCGCGAGTTTGACATAGATGAGCCTGAGCCTCATGAGATCGTCACCAAGGTTGCCGCTGAAGAAGGCCTACCGCCTCCAGGCGCCAATACACCGGCGCCATCCCCGTCGGAGCCTCCTGCAGCTGCTGGGGCGGACCATGCGGCGGAGGCTCGGGTCAGTGCCGCTCGAATCAAAAAAACGAGCATTAATGCGAGTCGAGTAGCGCTTGATGCGGCCAGCGATGAGAGTGAAGCCAAACCCAAGCTCAAATCGGTCGCGCTCTTGTCCGATGACATCACCGTGAAGAAGGCCTTCGAGGGTGAGGACGCGGCTCTTCTCCAGCTCGAACTCAAGAGCTCCCGTGATCGCAGCTTCCAAGAAGTCATTGCGCTCGCCCAGGGGCGAGAAGAGCAGGCCAGAAGAGAAGCGAATGAGCTCGCGCACCGTTTCGTCAAGATGGATCCCCAGTCTCCGGACGAAGAGCTGATCGATCAAATCTTGGAGGCCTCGGGTGATCCTTATGCCTATCGTGAAGCCCAGTTGGGCCTGGCCGAGCACAAGTCGCGCTTGGGTCCAGATCTGCTCTTCGAGGTCGCTCGACGGTATCGCGGGAGCCCAACCGTTTCTGAGTTTGCCCAGATGCTGTTGGCCAGCAAGTCAGTCTATCGAAGGGCCTCTCGTGGCCTGCAGGTTGCCATCGACGGCTGGGCAACGGACGACTGTCAGGATGCTCGTCAATTGCTCAAGAGGGCGCGGCGTGTTGGCGACCGTCGCTCCGTGTTTTCGCTTGCGAAGTTCGCCAAGACGACTGGCTGCGGGACGAATCAAAACGAGGACTGCTTCAGCTGCCTTCGTTTTGATGATCTCCTGCTCGACTCGCTCAAGAAGGCGAGAAACCGCTCTCCCAGACGGCCCTGATCGTTTGCTGCCGCCCCCTCCCGGTGCGAAGAGGGGCGGCGAACGGACTACTTCGAAATCATGTGAACGTCGCGCTGGGGATAGGGGATGGCGATGCCCGCCGTATCGAGGGCGTTCTTGGTTGTCTCGACGGTTTCAAAGTAAACGTCCCAGTAGTCCGCTGGGGTGCAGTAAGGACGCACCACTAGATTGACGCTGCTGTCGGCAAGTTCTACCACCCGGACGACTGGGGCGGGCTCAGTGAGGACCCCTGGAATTTTTGAAACGGCATCAAGCAGGACGTCCCGCGCCTGCTTCATATCAGCGTCGTATGAAATACCCACCGTTGTATCCACGCGCACGTGTGGTTCCGCGGTGAGGTTGACGATGTTTCCATTGGCGAGAGCACCGTTTGGAATGATCACCCGTCTGTTCTCACCGTTCACCAATATAGTCGTGAAAATTTGGATTTCTTTGACAACTCCAATTTCACCTTGAGCCTTGATGACGTCGCCTACCCGGTAGGGACGGAAGATCAAGATCAAGACCCCTCCGGCGAAGTTGGCGAGGCTGCCCTGCAAGGCCAGACCGATAGCAAGACCCGCCGCACCAATGATGGCGACGAAACTGCTCGTTTGGATCCCGACCATGGAGGCCACGCTGACGACGAGAACCGCCTTGAGGGTCCAAGAAATCAGGGAGTTGAGGAAGGGGGTGAGCGTGGGGTCGACGCCCCGCGCCTGAAGCGCCCTTTCTGTTCCTTTGGTGACGAGCCCGATCAATCGCAGGCCGACAATAAGTGTAATAAACGCCAACACCAATTTGGGGGCGTACTCCATGACGAGATGTATGGCTTGATCAGTATAAATACGAATTTGCTCGGGGCTCATGGCGCGAGATTAGGTCGACGATGACAAGAAGCGCAAGCGCCGCACCAAAGAACTAAGGCTGGGCAGGATTCGGGTTTCTGCTCGATGACTTTTGAGTGTCTTCTTGTCTCCTGCGTCGAAAGGGAACGTGACGCGACGCGGGGGCGGCACGTTCTGCACACTGTTGTTGGTTATGAGTGAAAAGTGAGGGGGAGATGTCATGCGACGGCTACGGTAAGAAGCCCAAGGCCCGAAGACCGGTTTCAACCTGGCTGCTCTTTGGCCCGGGGGAAGAGCTAGATTTTTACTGTTGATACTGAACAAAATAACAGTATCGTACGGGGGTGCAACTTTCTCTTTCGGATCAGTTTGAGCCCCGTCCCGATCTCACCTTTGCTTCGTGTCGTCGTATCGAGCTGGGGGTGGGTGCGTGGCTCGACTTCGCTCCGGGATGGTTGTCGGGCCACCTCAACTTGATGAACGAACTAATAGCTACCTGTGATTGGCAACGACATCGGAGGACGATGTTCGACCGCGTTGTTGAGGTACCCCGTTTAGTGGCGGCTGCTCCTGGCTCGGCAGAGGTGCTCAACTGGGATCGGGCAGAGGTTGAGGTTCAAAGGTCTCGCGCCACTCAGGCGCGCAAAAGAGGTGCGTTTGAGTTTCTTGCCGAGCTCGCTACCGTTTTGAGTTCGCGTTACAGGCGTAGGTTGGGTAGTATTAGTTTGGGCTACTACCGGGATGGGCGAGATAGTGTTTCGTTCCACGGGGACAAGTTAGGCGTATTGCGGGACGATACCGCGGTTGCGATTGTATCGGTGGGCGAAGCGCGGCGCTTTTTACTTCGTGCTGCCACAGGAGGGCCGAGCCGAGGTTTCTTATGTGGAGGAGGGGACCTCATGGTGATGGGCGGAACTTGTCAGCGCACGTTCGAGCACGCGGTCCCCAAGGCCAAAACCAGCGGACCGCGGATCGCGATCATGTTTCGAGAGCGCGTTCCTCAGCGCATTCCTCTTGGTGCGAGGAAGCCCGTGGCTCAGGTTCCGCTCAAGCGGACAGGTTGGTTCAAACGAGCAGGGAGCGTGTGAACGCGGCGCGTCGGGCTTCCTGCAAACTCAGGCGATACTATTCCTCGGCCACTATCTCGGACCAGCTTGAGAATAGGGCCGAGTGAGCCCCAACGGGCTGGACGACTTGGGTTGGCGTTAACTCGGCGGTGCGGTTGTCGTTTTGGACTTTGATGCAGCGTCAGGGGGGATCTGGAGCAGGAGGAGCGTCGCTCGAGCTTGAGTTGACTCGAAAGATCCTTGATGCAGTTGTTCGGGTCAATCGAGACTTCTTCTCGGAGCGTTCTATCTCCGAAATCTTTGACTTCCAGCTTTCGATGCTGCTCGAGGTCACTGAGAGCGAGTATGGTTTTATCGGTCACGTCTTGAGCGACGAAAACGGAGACCCCTACCTCAAGACCGAGGCGATCACCAATATCGCCTGGACGGATGAGCTGCGCACTTGGTACGAAGAAAACGCGCCCAATGGTCTTGAGTTCAGAAACCTAAACACGCTTTTTGGACGAGTACTGAAAACGGGAGACCCTCTCCTCACCAACGACGCGCCGCACCATACGGAGCGAGGAGGGGTCCCCGAGGGGCATCCGCCTTTGGAGCGTTTCATGGGGATCCCACTGCGAGTTGGCGAGCGACTCGTTGGGATGGTCGGTCTCGCCAATCGGAGCGCGGGATATGACGAACTGCTTTTGCAACGACTCGAACCTCTCACTGGGAGCATTGCTTTTGCATTGGATTCTCTCGAGCTGAGGACGTCGCGCAAGCAGCTCGAGGATGAACTGCGAGAGAAAGAAGAGCGATGGAACTACGCGTTGAGCGGCGTAGGGGATGGCGTATGGGATTGGGATATTCAAAAGGGGACGGTCTACCTCTCGCCCCGTGCCCTTTCTCTTGTTGGGCTACCGGACGTCAAAGCGAACGCCGGCGCCCAGGTGTGGGGCTCCCTGGTTCATCCTGATGATATTGAGGCGACTCGCAAGGCGATTGATGCCCATATGTCCGGAGACGCCGAGGTCTACGAGAGCGAACACCGTCTGCGTCATCGGGACGGCTCTTATCGTTGGTTTCTCGATCGTGGTACGGTTGTCAGCCGCGAAGAGGACGGTACACCCAAGCGGTTTGTCGGAGTGCTCACGGATATCAACGAAAAGAAAGTCGCCGAGGCGGAACTCGTGAGGGCCCGCTTGGCGGCAGAAGAAGCCGCTCGTGCCAAATCCGAGTTCTTGGCCGTCATGAGTCATGAAATCCGTACGCCCATGAACGGCGTGATAGGCATGGCCTCCATGCTCCTTTCCACAGAACTGTCGAAGGAACAAAAAGAGTACGTGGATACTATTCGAAGTAGCGGCGACGCTCTGCTCGACATCATCAATGACATCCTCGACTTTTCCAAGATTGAGTCTGGGCGCATGGAGCTCGAAGAGAGTCCTTTCGACCTCGTCCAGGCCCTTCGAGATGTCTTTAAGCTCCTCGAGAAGAGCGCCCAGGATAAGGGCTTGAAGATTTCCATCGTTGCGCCTCGTCAACCTCTGCTCGTTTGTGGTGATTCAGGCAGGATTAGGCAGGTGGCGATGAATCTCCTTTCCAACGCGATCAAGTTTACTTTCGATGGCGAAGTGAAGCTTGTTCTCGAGAGTCTGCCGGTGGAAGGCAAAGACGAACAGGACATCTCGATTTCTGTCGTCGACAGCGGCATTGGGATCCCCGAAGAAAAGCGGTCGCGTCTGTTTCAATTATTCTCCCAAGTCGATGCCTCGACGACTCGTAAGTTCGGTGGCACGGGGCTTGGGCTCGCCATCTGTCGTCGTCTGATGACCCTAATGGGGGGCGATGTCGAATATCACCCTGGAGAAAAGGTCGGTTCAACGTTTGTCGCTCGCGTTCGTTTGCCTACCGCGGGGCCCATGGTTCCGCCGGCGGGGCCTTCACGTCGACATTCTGGTCAACTTCGTGTGGGTGGTTTTCGAGTGCTGCTTGCGGAGGACAACGTCGTTAACCAGAAGGTGGCTCGCGCGATGCTCAGTCGCTTGAGTATCGAGGTCGATTGCGTCAGCAACGGGGCCGAGGCTATCGATGCGGTTTGTCGCCGACCCTATGATCTCGTTCTCATGGATTGCCAGATGCCCGAGCTGGACGGTTTCGAAGCAACCCGTCAGATTCGGGCCTTGAGCTCGCCCGTTGCCGCGGTGCCTATCGTGGCGCTGACCGCAAACGCTATGGTCGGCGACCGGGAACGCTGTCTCGCATCCGGTATGAACGATTTTCTGAGCAAGCCAATGAATAAAGACGAGCTTGCACGAGTGCTTAGTCAGTGGTTGCTCTTGAACTGATCCACGGTTCCAGCTAACAAAAACCTGAAGTTCAGTTTCCGGAGGCCGTTCCTCGAAAGTGATGTTGCGTAAAAGTACCTTAGTCCTTGGTCTACTTAGTTTTTCAGGTTTCGTCTTTGCAGCCTGCCAGAGCAACCCTACGGTTTCAGGGGACGGGGACGCAAACGCGACCGGAAGCGCGGGAGAAGGTGGCGCTTTCTCTGGGAATGGGACGAGTGACGTAGATATCGAAGTCACGGCAAGTGGTGACGGTGGTACGACTACGTCGGACTCGGGTGAGGAGTGTGTCGAAGATGCCGACTCCTGCGAGTGGAAAGCACCTCCCCCAGAACCAGCGTGTGGTGATGGTCGTATTAACCAAAGCGGAGAAACTTGCGATGACGGAAACGGCAAGTCAGGCGATGGTTGTACAGCCAATTGCATTGTTGAAGCAGATTTCGTCTGCTCCACCCCGGGGCAACCCTGTGTCAGCTCTGTGGTTTGCGGTGACGGAAAGTTGAGCGGGGGTGAAACCTGTGACGACAGCAACACAAAATCGGGTGACGGTTGCAGCGACTCTTGCCAGCTCGAAGCGGGATGGTCATGTGCTACGGCCGGATTGCGCTGCGAGGCCGCCGAATGCGGGGATGGTATCGTCGCGGGCGCTGAAGAATGCGACCTAGGGGATTCCACGGACGGCTGCGTGGGTTGCAAGATCGTCGACGGCTACGACTGCGACAGTGAGAGCTGTTTTCTGACCGAATGCGGTAACGGCAAAGTCGAAAGAGGGGAAACCTGCGAAGACGGAAACGATCGACCGTTTGATGGTTGTTATGATTGCGGTAAGGAGCCATCCTGTAAGGACGGTGTTTGCACGGCGGTCTGCGGTGACGGACAACGCTACGATTCAGAAGCCTGCGACGACGGCAATCGACGGGATGGTGACGGTTGTTCGTCGCTTTGCGAAATCGAGGAAGGGTTTTCTTGCCGAGATATCGTGGGAGAACCGCCCGAGTCAGTCCTATTGCCGGTGATCTTTCGCGATTTCATTGGCAAGCGCCAAAGCTTGATCGATACGGCGACTTGTTACGACGCGCGGGCGGGAGAGCTCCCCACGGATGAAAAGACGATTCCGTGCTTTCATGTCAACTTTGATGGTCTCAGCGGGACATCACTCCAGGACGTTGTTGAGGTCGCCTTAGGAGCAGACGGGACTCCCGATTTGGATTGCCCCGGCGACGACTGTTCATCCAACCCCGGGGTGCAAACCAACAATTTTACAACCAATGAGGACTTTGAAGATTGGTACAACGACGCGAGCCCTCAGAACATTCCAATCGTTCGCGAGCTTCTTCTTTCCCAGGATTCTGGAAGCACCTACAGCTTCAAACCTTCGGGCGGGTTCTATCCGATCGATGATGCCGGATGGGTGCTCAGTGGCGAAGAGCTGCTGCGTTCTGGGTCTGACGGAGGCTGCGGTTCGGCAAAGCACAACTACTCTTTCACCACCGAGACTCGCTTCATCTTCGAATACCAGGGTGGAGAGCGTTTCGACTTCAATGGAGACGACGACCTTTGGGTGTTTGTCAACGGAAAGCTTGCCATCGATTTGGCTGGCCTGCACGGGCCTCGTGCGGGCTATTTTCAGCTCGACGCGGATGACGATGGTGAAGGAACCGATGACGTCGCCGACGGAACGGCTGTCGTCGACAATCCGTTGATCGACGAAAAAACGATTGATCTCGGTTTGAGTCCTGGAGGTATCTACGAGGTGGCCCTCTTCCATGCCGAACGCAACTATTGTGGGTCCAACTTTGAGCTCACTCTCAAAGACTTCAACAAACCGAAGTCAAAGTGCGAGTCGACTTGCGGCGACGGGGTGGTCGCCAGTGATGAGCTTTGCGACGATGGGGAATCTGGCAACGATGGAAGCTTTGGCAAATGCGGGGTTGATTGCGTTTCTCGTGGACCCTTCTGCGGGGATGGCATTGTTCAGAAGGACGAAGGAGAGCTCTGCGACGACGGTATGAACCTATCGACTCATGGTGACGGTTGCGCCCCCGGTTGCAAAAAGCCTGCTTTTTGTGGCGACGGGGAAGTCCAGTCGGCCTTCGAGGATTGCGATGACGGCAAGAACGAGGGCGGCTACGACGAGTGTGATGAGGGATGCGTTCTTGGTCCCCATTGTGGTGATGGAAAGGTTCAAAAAGACGCTGGAGAAGAGTGTGACGACGGAAACCGCGCCAACGATGATGGTTGCAATGTAAACTGCAAAAGCGAAATCGAGCTGGTCCGCTAGAGTTCCGCTTTCATAGTCCGAATCTCGGAAAGAACCCAAGCCACCCCCTTGCGCTCCTCTCTGCGGATGAGCATAAGTTTTCCATGCGCAAGCAATTGGCTCGCCGGGTATCCCCTTGGCTGATGACAGGCTTTCTCTTGGTTTTCGCGGCTCCCGCGACCGGGTGTGGTTACAACGAGGTGATTACCCAGGACGAAAACGTAAAAGCTAGCTGGGCTGAAGTCCAAAATCAGTATCAACGGCGGGCGGATCTCGTCCCCAACCTGGTCAAGACCGTCAAAGGGGCCGCTGATTTTGAGAAAGAAACGCTGAAGCAGGTCGTCGAGGCACGCGCCCGCGTCGGGCAAGTCAAAGTCGATTCATCCATCATAGATGATCCGGCCAAACTCAAGAGCTTCTCACAGGCCCAAGGGCAACTTGGCTCGGCCCTTTCTCGGCTCATGGTGGTGGCCGAACGCTACCCCGAGCTCAAGGCCACCGAAGCTTTTCGCGATCTTCAAGCTCAGCTCGAAGGGACCGAAAATCGCATTGCTGTGGCGCGCGGTCGCTACATCAAGGCCGTGTCTCAGTACAATCAGGTAGTTTTGCACTTCCCTTCTTCCATCGGTGCAGGCATGCGCAACAAGACGGAGAGGCCTACCTTTGAGGCGACGACTCCCCAGGCCGATCAAGCTCCCGCAGTGGAGTTCTGAGTTGTTTGTTTCGCGCCGACTTTCGAGTCAGCCAAGGGATTTTTACCTCTTTTGGCTCACGATCCCTCTGCTGTCTAGGTGGTTTGCCTGCTTGTCGCTGAGCCTGGTCTTGTTCTTTTCCGCCGGTCTGCGCGCGGAGGTAGAGCTTCCCCAGCTCAAGGGGCGTGTGAATGATCAGGCGGGACTACTTGCTACAGCAGAACAGGCGCAGCTTGAGCGCCAACTGTCTGAGTACGAAAAGAGCACCGGGCATCAGTTCGTCTTCGTATCGGTGCCCTCTTTGGAAGGCGACGCTATCGAGAGCTTCTCGATTCGCTTGGCTGAACAATGGAAACTCGGCGACAAGGAGCGCGACGATGGTTTGTTGTTCATCGTTGCGCAAAAAGAACGCAAAGTGCGCATCGAGGTCGGCTATGGTTTGGAGGGCGCCATTCCCGACGCGGTGGCGTCTCGGGTCATTCGCGATCAAGTTGCTCCGGCATTTTCCCAAGGAGCCTACAGTGAAGGCATCAAGTCGGCTTTTTCGACCTTGATGTCGGCGGCTTCGGGCGAAGCACAGAAGCCTCCCTCTGATGAGGGGGCACGACGCCGAAAGAAGAAGCGTTCGCCTTTCGGAGCTTTTCTTTGGTTGGGCATCGTGGGGCTTATTTTGTTCCTCAAACGGGGCGGAGGCACTGGCGGTGGACGATCGAGACGTCGCTACTACGGCAGTATGGGAGGCCTCGGCTTGGGCGGCGGTCTGGGGGGCAGTGGTTTCGGCGGTGGTGGTTTTGGCGGCGGCAGCTTCGGTGGCGGCGGCGGTGGTTTCGGTGGCGGTGGTTCATCGGGAGGCTGGTGATGGCTCTTTTCAATGAAGATGAACGCAAGAAAATCGCCCAAGCGATCGCTTCGGTGGAGGAAAGCACGAGCGGCGAGCTGGTCGTATTGCATACCCACCGTTCAGACGATTACGCCTTGATTCGAGGAGGTTTCGGTTTTTTCGGGAGCCTAGGCTTGATCGATCTGATCCATTTTCTTCACCCTGTCTGGGACCTTTCTTGGCTGTTGGTGAGTGCGGCTGTTCTTGGCAGTCTTCTCTACCTTCTTGCTGGCTGGGGGCCCTTGCTCCGGCTTCTTGTTCCGGTGCGTATGCGTGCTGATGCTGCTTTGGAGCGTGCGTTTCGAGCCATGGTGCAAGAAGGGGTGACGGAAACCCGCGACCGTAGCGGGGTCTTGATCTTTCTCAGCGAATCAGAACACCGTGTCGTGATTTTGGCGGACAGTGGGATCAACTCTCGAGTTGAGACTGAGGAGTGGGCACGGGACGTGGAAACGCTCGTTCAGGCGCTCAAGGCGGGGCGCGCCACGGAGGGGGTTCTTTCGGTCGTGGGTCGCGTGGGTGAGCTCTTGGCCGCATCTTTTCCACCCCGCGCCGACGATACCAATGAGCTCTCCAACGAACCGAGGAGCCTGGATTAGCCTCTTGAAGCCCCGCCGACGCTCGCGCAAATGAGAGGGCGAGGGTGGGCGGAGCCATTTCTCTTGGTCTGTTCGATGTACGAGTGTCGTGTTGGGCGCATCTCGCCACCCTTCGGATTATGAGATGCGCAGTAGGTAACTTTCGTACTTCGCTTTGACCGTGCGTCGATCGAGCCCGACAAGCCGAGCCGTCTCGCTGAAGTTGTCCGTTTTCGATTGAATCACACCGACGTACAGTTCACTGAGCTCATCCGAGCTGAGCTTTGAGGCGAGGAGTTGCTCCTCGAGGGTATGAGAAAATCGACCTTGCGTTGTGCGGCTGAAGTCGGTGCGTACCTCGTATTCGCCTCGTATGAGGATGCTGCGGACGCACTGTTCGAGCTCGCGGACGTTCCCTGGCCAGGGGTAATCCTGTTCGGTGGTTTGCTGGAGCGAGGCGAGTGCCTCTTCGACGAAGGAGTCGACTTCCGGTTCGGGAAGCAGCCTGCCCGCGATGTTTTGGACGAGGAGCTGAAGGTCCTCTGGGCGGTCGCTGAGCTGAGTTCGTAGAGAAGGAGTCCAAACTACGTCGGAGCAAATGCGGTAGTAGAAGTCCTCCCGCATGGATCCTTCTCGCATAGCGCGATTGAGGTCTCGATTCGTGGCGCTCACCAGCTTTCCACGAAAGCTGCGTTCTTTTGTTTCTCCCACTCGGTGAAAGCGCCGCGCTTGTAGGGTTCGCAAGAGTTTGACCTGCAGATCGACCGAGAGCTCCCCAATCTCGTCCAAAAAGAGCGTGCCGTGCTGGGGACAGAGCTCCAGGAATCCTTCACGGTCGCTGACGGCCCCAGAAAACGCGCCCTTCTTGTGCCCAAAGAGCTCAGACTCGATAAGGTGTACAGAAAGTTCGGCGAGATTGAGAGGCAAGAAGCTCCGAGCAATTTCATCAACAAAGGTTTCCTTCTTCTCATCGAAGCCGATGTACCGACTTGCCCCGATGGCCCGCGCTACGAGCTCTTTTCCTGTTCCTGAGGCACCGATGATCAAGGTGCTCGTTTCGTGCATCCGATCGTAGAGTGCTCGGTCGTAACGGCGGCGGTTGGCACTGAAGATCGAGTTCCAGACGCTGGCGCGAAGCTCGGTCGTTGCTCGAGACGCTCCTAACACGGAGCGATACAAGCTTTGGAAGGCGCGACACAACTGAAAGGCGAGGGCGAAGAGGTGCGACACCGATCCGAAGAGTTGCTCTTGCAGTTTTCGGCTAGGGACCCAATGGGCAAGCGCCTTCTTGAAGCGGACAAAGCTTTCCACTTGCTGATCGCGTAAACCCTGGGGGGCAATCAGGGCGATGCGCTTCAAGTCGGGTTCGAACTCGTAATACAAAACGAAACGCACCAGGTCGGCATAGAGCTCAAGCTGAGTCGAGCACCAGTTAGGCTCCCCCTTTCGTTTGAGCTCTTCGGCAAGTCTTGCTCGGGCCCGAGTCAACAGGACGAGAGCTCGGTCTTTGAGCATCTCAAGTTCTTTGTTGTTTCCTCTGGGGCCTAGCTGCCAAGGGTCAAGCTCGGCCCCATCACGCGAAGTTTCCTTGCCCAGGAGTTCACGCTCTAGGCGTCGTCTTCGGGGAGAAAAGGGGTTTTCGTAGGAAAGCTCGCTCAAGATCGAAGCAAAGGTGAGTTCGTCACTAGCGAAGACTTTGATGTGCATAAAATGTACTCTATGTATACATAAAATGTCATTTTGAAGAATTAGGTCGAGAGAAAAGGCAAAAAACTTCGTATTTGCGACACGGTCCCTTCTTGGCTCGCTCCTTGCTGAGTTCCCCTATGCCGACCCAGTTCGGCGCGAAAGGAGAATCTATGAAGCGTTTGCAACGATGGACTTTGGGGATCTGCTCGGGGGTGTCTGAGACTTTGGGGGAGCTCGAAAATCATGAGGCGGTCACGCAAGCAGCTCTTTCAGATATGCGACGTAGTTTGGCACGGGCCCAGGCGCGGGCAGGAAGTCTGAGGCGACATCATGAGCAACTCATGAATCAATCCTCTCGCTCCCTGGACGAAGCGCAGCGTTGGCGCACGCGAGCGCAACTCGAAGTTCAGGAAGGGCCGGCGGTCGAATGTCTGCGTCGTAGTCGTGCGGCAGATCAAAAGTCGCAGCTTCTCCGAAAAAGGGCCGAAGAGGGGCGCGCTCAGCTCGAAGAAGTAGAAGCTCAGGTCCGAAAGGAAGAAGCTCGATTCGTCGAGCTTCAATCGAAACACCGACTCTTTCAAGCCCGTCAAGCCGCCGCTCATGCGAGCTCGGCCTGCGCGCAGAGTTTGGGCAAGAGCTCGAGGGTCGACGAAGTTTTTGAACGCTGGGAGCTCAAGATCAGCGAGCAACAGTATCGCCCCGAAGATCATCTCGAGTCTGACTTCGATGCTTTCTCGGACAACTACGAACGAAAAGAAGAAGAAGCGGCGCTCCTCGCCGAATGGAGGGAGCTGCGTGAGTCTGAGGGCTCGGATAGCGAGTCGGTAGTCGGTCGAGAGGGTGAGGCGGTGGGTCATGAATGAAAGTCGCGTCACTCAACTACTGAGGGCGCTGGGTGCTCTCTTTCTTTTGATATCTGCCTCCACCTTTTTGCTTTCGGCATGGCCCGAGCAAAACGATCTGGTGCGTTACCTGGTGCTCAGTGGGCACGTAGGTGGTCTGTTTCTCGCCGCTCTTTATTGCGGCAAAAAACTCAAAGAACCCAAAACGGCTCGAGTACTTCTTTGGACGTCTACGGCCACGGTGCCCTTTCTGCTCGCAGCCCTCGGAGGGTTGATTTACTCGCAGTTTTCCCTCGATCCCCAAAGTGCTTCCCTTCCCGAGATCGCCACCTGGGTCGCTCCTAGCGGCTGGTCTGCTCTGATTGTGGCTACCTTCAGTTTGCCTCTTGTCTACGGAGTCACCCGGGGTACGGCGCGCGTATTTTCTTCCTCGTTGGGGCGCACCTGGAGCAGGGTTTTCGTTGCTCAATGTCTTTTGTTCTTGGTTCCTGTTCGTGGACCCAACTGGGCGGCGCTTCTTGTGATGGTTGGTCTTTCTGTTCCCTTTCTTTTTGATCGTTTTTTGCTGCCAGCGACTGAGCAAGCTCGTACTGTCGAGGGTCGGCTTCTGCGCGCTCTCCTTTGGGCCGGGCCAACAATGATCGCGATTCGAACGATGAGTTTCTATCCGGTGAGCGATTTTTTCGTCGCCTCATTGCAAATGGTTGGAGGTGTGGCGGCCCTGCTTGTAGCGGGGCAAGTGGACTTGAGGTCTTCTCGGTTACGTGGACTGCTCGAACTCGCCTGCGCTGGTCTTGTCGGAGCTGGGTCGATCAGATTCGCCTCGGAGTGTTTGCCGACGGCGTGGGGCGGACTGCTGTTGCTCTTTCCCGTCCTAGCGCTCCTGCTTCTTGCGAAGTTGATGCGAGAAGCTCGAAAGTGGGTAGAGTTCTCCACGGCAGTGGGAATGACAATCGGTAGTGGGGCGGTGCTTGTGCTCTCTCCCGATGTGGTCGAATGCCTCGGTTTCTTTGTCTTTTTTATCCTGCTTTTCGCCGTGAGCTACAGCGAAAAGAGCAACAAGATGATGGTGCTTGCTGGACTGCTCGCTGCCGCGTCCCTGCTTTCTCTCTTCGAGCGCCTGGTGGGGTTCCAGGATGTGCAGCTTTGGCAAGTGCTCAGTTCGTTGGGGGTGGTGGCCTTTGTTCTTGCTGCGACTCTCGAAAAGCGTTTGCCTGGGATTGTGCAGCGTTTGAGATCAAGCCCGGTATAGCTCGACCGTGACAGGCCGCCCTGACCTAGTGCTGCGACCGTTTCAATTTGAGCGCATCTTGGTCTGTCAGAGTTGAGAGCTGGCTCGGTTTTCAGGAAGGGTCGCGGCACAAATGGGAAGAGAAAAGTGCGGAGACAGAGAGGCCCGAGCGCGGTTTCGAAGCCGATCTCACTTTCTTGGGGAGGGCTTCGAAACCGCTCATTTCTAAGTGGTCGTAGCACTAGAGTCGCTTATTTCTAGCGCTGGACCCTCGTTCAACCTGCTTGGTTCGCGAGTTCATCGAGCAGGATTTCTGTGGTGGAAAAGTCAATACAACTGTCGGTGATAGAAACGCCATACTTGTGCGGGGCGTCCACGGGCTGGCTCCCCGCGTTGAGATGACTCTCGAGCATGAACCCGATCACATCCGCGTGGTTTTGACCTATCTGTTCAATGACGGCGCGAGCTGCTTCAGGCTGACGGAGGTGGTCCTTTCCGCTGTTTTGATGACTGCAGTCGACCAAGATTCTCGGAGCGCGCCCTTGTGCCTTTAAGGTCAGGGCTGTCTGCGCGACGGCCGATTTTGCGTAGTTGGGCCCCTCTTTGCCGCCGCGCAGAACCACGTGGCACGCCTGGTTGCCTGGGGAGCGCAACAGGGCGACTTGACCGAACTCATCGATTCCTAAATGAGTGTGTGCCGAGGCGGCCGATTCGATAGCCTGAGTCGCCGCTACGATCTGCCCGTCGGTACCATTCTTGAATCCGACGGGGCAGAGCAAACCGCTAGCCATCTGCCGGTGGATTTGGCTTTCGGAGGTGCGTGCACCCACGGCAACCCAACTTAGACAGTCTTCGATGAAGGGAACCGTGAGGGGATCGAGGACTTCTGTGGCTAGGGGTACCCCAATCTCACTGAGTTGAACGAGAAGCCTGCGTGCCCGAGCCAGACCACGTACTAAATCCGAGGAACCGTCGAGGTCTGGATCGTAGAGGAACCCCTTCCAGCCCACGGTGGTTCTCGGCTTTTCAAAATAGGCCCTCATGACGATCTGTACTCGATCGCCGAGGCGTTCCTGGACGTTCCTGATGCGTTCCGCGTACTCGAGGGCAGAGGTCTCACAATGGATCGAACAAGGTCCGACAATGGCGATGGGCGGTCCTTGACCGTCCTCGATCCTGCGTTTTAGCCGTTTTCGAGTACTTGTGATGCGTTCGCGCGCGGCCTCGTCCAGAGAGTAGAGCGCGCGCAGCTGCCCGGGAGCAGGCAGAGGGAGCGCGCTGTGGGCCGGGCTTTCTAACTCGCTTAGAGTCGATGCTGTGGATAGCTGGGCAGGCGAAAGGAGTTCGTTTGAGGTCATTTGAACTTTCGAGGTGTGGAGAAAACCCGGACCCAAAACGAAAAATGCCTCGGACCCAGGTGGGTGCGAGGCAGGTGCCTATGGAGAAGTCAACTTCACTCCAAGCAGCAGCGTTGGCCTCGCTCTATCACGCGCCAATAGCTAAACTTGGTAAAGCCGAAATTGATCATCTCAGAGAAAGGCTAGCCGGCTCGCCCTGGGTTTGCAACGTTTCTGGTGTTTTTTAGACGAGCCCTTGGAGTCGGAAACTTTCTTCGAGCTCGTAGCGGCTTCCGGCCGACGTGAGTGTGCTCGAGAAGAGATGGAAGCGGTGCACCTTGAACACGGCGGACGAGAAACTCAAATGCCTTCCGATCCAATCGAAGGTGGCCTCGGGAGGGCTTTGTTGGATACGGGCGAGAGTGACGTGGGGGGGAAATTTGCGTCGCTCGATCTCGAAACCTGCATGGCGCAATTCGTTCTGCAGTGCGCGCTGTATTCCGAAGAGAGCCTCCTGCTTTTTGACTCCGCTCCACAGGACGCGCGGTTGCCCTCGATGGGGAAACACCCCAACGCTGCCGAGCTGGAGTTCGAAGGGGGGCCGGCGAATGGTTCGAGCGACCTCAATGGCTTCTTTGCGCTGGCTTCGTGTGACCTCGCCCAAGAAGGAGAGAGTAAGGTGGTAATCTCCGTCCGATAGCCAGTGAGCCCGAGGTATCCCCTCGCAGAGCTCATCGAGCTGATCGGCGACGGTGTCTGGGAGGGTAAGTGCAAAGAAGAGGCGAGGCACCTATCGGTCCTAGTCGTTTGTCGTCAGGGGATCGAGCGGAGTAGGGGGTCCCCTTTTCCTATCCGATGGCGCCATGGGGCTAACTCCTTAAGCTCCGGGTGCTTCGCCCGTTCTGCATGGGTGAAAGGTGTCCCGCTCAGATTCATGCCCCAACAACAGGTGCCTCCACTTACCGTGCTTCTCACCTGCGGTTTCGATGACGGTGGTAGGAGGGCGGCGATCGCCTTGGGGATCGCGCTTGCCGCGTTGAGCAACGGTGCCGAAGTGAAAGCTTTTTTGTCTCTTGAATCAGTGGTGCTGGGAACGCCGCAGGGCGGCGAGGGCATATGTCCCCGTGGATTTTCTGATCCACTCTCCACCTATGTGGAGCACTTTATTGATCTAGGAGGAACGCTGGAGGTCTGCGCGTCCTGCTACGAAGAGTATTGTCGCCATTTGACTCAGAGCACCGAGGACGATTCGCCTTTGCGCGAAGGGGTTGAGGTCAAGGGGCTGTCCGTCATCGCTGAAAGGGTTGTTCATGAGCGCGTTCTCACATTTTGATGTGCAGAGTGAATCTGGGCGGTATGCCCCCGTGTCTGGGTGGCAACGAAGCCGCGTCGATCAGCGCTATCAGGCGGTGTGCGAGCATCTGAGCCATTATTTGAGTGAGATCATGGTGCAGTCTTGCATCAAGCAGGCTCTGTCTCGAAGGGGGGTACGCGCTCCTCGCGACATGGAAGAGCTGCTTTGGATGGTAGAGGAAATCATGGTTGGACTGCGGCTATTTGTTCCCCCATCAAAATTGCCCGAACTCATGGTGGAGCTCAGCATCGTTTTGGAGGACGAACGCTAACCATGACGAGTCTATTGAGTTTGGATCGGCAGCAGGACCCGGTTCCTCAGGACGTGGTGGCGAGTCTGCGCGAGCAGATCGATGAGCTGCAGACCCAGGTCGAAAGACAAGATGCGGTGCTCAATCAGCAAGAACAACTCTTGCGGACTGTGTTCGAAAAGACACAACCCCAATCCGACGTGCAAAAGAACCAGTTGTCGATGGTCGTCTTTAGCGGGGACCTCGACAAGCTTCTCGCAGCGATGATCATCGCCACTGGAGCGGCCGCGAGTGGAATGGACGTTCGGCTGTTCTTCACTTTTTGGGGCACTTCGGTGCTCCGCATGGGCAAACCGGTGCGCAAGGATATTTGGGGGCGGCTTTTTGGCTGGTTGCTGCCCAAGGGGGCCGATGGGCTCAAACTCTCACAACTGCATATGGGTGGGGCCGGGACGGCAGCGATGAAGTTGCGGATGGAGCAGCGTGGGGTGGCATCTCTATCCGAGCTGCTCGAAATGGCGGCTGACCTGAATGTCCATATTGATATCTGCACCATGAGTATGGATCTGATGGGGATTTCGAGAGACGAAATCATGGACTACCCCCACCTGGGTTACTGTGGCG
Organism: Polyangiaceae bacterium; assembly: GCA_050300635.1. Classification (GTDB taxonomy): domain Bacteria; phylum Myxococcota_A; class Polyangia; order Polyangiales; family Polyangiaceae; genus NIC37A-2. The sequence continues at coordinate 135,663 of JBNKYC010000003.1, read as the reverse complement.
TAGCTAGTTTTGTTGAGGAGGCGTCTCAGAGTAAGACGACCCTTTTCGTGTGACGTGGCGTTTTCCTAACGAGCGCAAGAAACGAGGAAAAAGGTGAGATCATGCAAAGTGTAGATGCTCGGGGAAAGTCTTGCCCGCTGCCGATAGTTATGTTGGCCAAAGCGATTCGAGCGGCCGATGCAGGCGAACAAGTGGCAGTGCTCGCCGACGACCGAGCCTTTCCTCAAGATCTGGAAGCCTGGTGTCGGAAAACAGGAAACGAGCTTGTTTCAGTGTCATCGGAAACGGGATATTTCGAGGCGAAAGTCCGACGTGCGGGCTGAAGTTCGTTAGGCCCTGAGGCCCAAAAGAAGAAAGTCCTAAAAAAAGATCGAAAAATCGATGACCCATTCCAGCACTTTGTGCGTAACTACCTGAGTGGAAGCCAGCACGATCAAAAATTCGCCCGAGGACACGCCGCAGGTGGGTGAGGTCATCGCGGACAAGTACCGTATCGAGCGCGTGATCGGCCACGGAGGAATGGGCGTTGTCGTGGCGGCGCGTCATGAAGTCTTGGAGCAACTCGTTGCGATCAAGTTCTTGCAGGGCGAAGCGGCGCGCGATCCTGCGGTGATAGAAAGGTTCAGGCGAGAAGCGCGCATCGCAGCGAAGGTACGCAGCGACTACGTTCCTCATGTCTTTGATGTAGGCACGATGAAAGCGGGAGGCCGCTTTCTGGTTATGGAGTATCTTGAGGGACACGACCTTGGACGGGAACTTGAAGTGCGTGGGCGGATTCCGAAAGAGGAAGCTTGCGTCTGGGCGCTTCAGGTCCTCGACGCCGTGGGTCGCGCGCACAAGGCAGGGATCGTCCACCGAGACATCAAGCCCACAAACCTGTACCTCGCTCGGCAGCGGGACGGTTCCAGACGCATCAAGGTTCTGGATTTCGGTATTTCAAAGCAACTTCAAAGCGAGTTGATGAAGTTGACCAGTGCTTCGGAGCTGATGGGTAGCCCTCTTTATATGCCGCCCGAACAGGTCCTAGCGCCAGAGGAAGTCGACGCCTGTGCAGACTTGTGGTCGCTTGGTATGGTGCTCTACGAGATGCTCTCGGGGTGTTTGCCATACGAAGCCGAGACCCTTCCCGAGATCTGCAGCAAACTTCTCCACGAAAAACCGACTCCTCTTGCTCAGGTAGCGCCAGAACTTCCTATGCAGCTGTGTGATGTCGTGATGAACTGTTTGGTCAAAGAACCAGCTCACCGAACGCCCAGCGCGGAAGCTCTGGCTGCCGAACTCGTTCCCTTTCTCGAGAGCGACGAGGGGCGCCCCAGTGTGTTTCATAACGAGGCCTTTTCGGGGGCATTCACCTATTCGCAGTCGGGGCGACACTCTATTGATGAGCTTGATTTGAGTGAATCTATAATGGCTTCCCGCCTGACGTCGATGGATCAGCCGGCTGCTTCGGACGTGGCTTCGTCGTCCTACGGGGGGTCGGTTCGCACGCTCTCCCCTACCTACGGAACGCAGAGCAGCAAGGGGTCCAGCGCGGGTAAACGCTGGGCCATGGTACTAGCTGGGCTTTCTGTCTCGATTCTTGCGTTTACCCTTTGGACGGCTCCCTTTGCGCAAGCAACCGCGTTTCAGCAAGAATCGCCTCTGCCTTCAGCGAGTGGCGGGACGAGCTTGGCCTTCTTTCCCCACTCGACTGAAGGAGTGGTCCCAGCCGAGAGAGACATAGCCACGGGGGCACGCCCAAGCCGTTGGCGGGGCAAGGTGCGCCCTGCTGGGAACCCGCACCGTGCTGGGAACCGGCGAAAGGGTGAAGCGAAATCGCCTGCTCCGAAACCTTCTTCCCAACGGTCCGCTAGCGACAGCCCGGCGTTGGGAGAGTTCTACGAATTCGGCGGAAGGCGGTAGAATGGACGGGAGCGCGACTCTCTTGCCGTTTGGCCCCAGGGTGCAAGAGTCTCCGGAGTGAAACCTCCTTCGTCTCACTTGGATGTTCCAACGGTCGACGAGCTTAAAGTTCCCAGTGGTCGCTTCTCTCGTTTTGTTGAGTTGAGTCGTGCTGCTGGAAGCATGATGGCCTCTGGCGCTATGGAGTCAGTCAAACGCCTTTCCGATCGTGCCGGCGAGGGCGAGCTGCCGCACGTGCTCCTAACTGGAAAGAGCGCTCGATTGCTCGCCAAACGACTGTCGCGCTTGCGCGGGGCTGCGATGAAGGTGGGGCAGATGCTGTCTCTCGAAGGCGACAACCTCCTGCCGGCAGAATTTGCCCAGGCGCTGGAGATCCTCCGTTCTTCGGCGCATCGCATGCCTGACGCCCAAGTGGTGCAGATGCTGCGTGAGGAGTACGGAAATGGCTACGATGAACGTTTTTTGGAGTTTGATTTTACTCCGATCGCATCGGCATCGATTGGTCAAGTTCATCGTGCCGTGACTCATGAGGGGCGTGAGATCGTCCTCAAAATTCAATATCCGGGGGTGAGCGAGAGCATCGAGAGTGACGTGGACAATCTGCGGTCTCTTCTCGCGTTGACCCGACTTGTTCCTTCCTCGGTTGACTTGGTGGTCTTTGCTGAAGAGGTGAAGAAAGAGTTGCGCCAGGAAGTCGACTACGAACGCGAACAAGAGATGCTTTTACGCTACCGCGCGCATATCGGCGGCGACGAACGGTTCCTTCTGCCCGAGCCGATTCGTGCGCACAGTCGCTCGAGGATTTTGGCGATGGAGCGCCTGTTTTGTGTACCCCTTTTGCACTGGGCCCAAGAGGCACCGCAGGAAGAAAGGGACCAGGTGGGTACCCATCTTTTTGAGCTCTTACTGCGAGAGCTTTTAGAGTTTCGGTTTTCTCAAACCGATCCGAATCCGGCTAACTTTCAGTACGACGTCGAGTCAAAACGGGTTGTTCTCCTTGATTTTGGAGCGGCGCGTGAAGTGAGCCAAGAGGTGAGCTATGTCTATCGTTCGGCCTTTGAGGGACTACTGCACCGGGATGCTTCGATCCTCAGAAAGGTGGTGAGTGATCTAGGGGTTCACAATCCTGAACTTCCGGAGGCGACAGAGTTGATCGTCGAACTCGCGCTTGAGTCAGCCGAAGCCTTTGACGAAGAAACTTACGACTTTGCGGCGACTGATCTTCAAAAGCGTTTGAACGAGCGTGGGCGAAAAATGGCACGCTACCATGGTCGTTTGAACTCTCCTCCTGCACAATACCTGTTCTTTCAGCGCAAACTCACCGGCACCTTTTTATTGTGTCGACAGATTGAAGCCCGGGTGCCCTGCCGTGCGCTTGTGGAATCGATACTGCGAGGAACAAGGCAATCGGAGCCCTCGACCCGGGAGCGGCTAGGCTAGGCGTTCGACGAAGAAGTTAGCTGGCGTAGCGGAGCATCTATTCAGCGGCGCGCTCACGTTTGAACACCAGAGAGGGGAGCGCGATCCCAAGGGCGATGCCAGCGAGCAGCAATCCCGTAGAGGAGAAGTTGCGAGCGGCGTCCGCCAGGATGACGGAAAGCTGCTGCTGATCGTACTTGGGGGAAATGAGGTGGAGCAAACCACTCATTGACCGGAACGCGAGCACCCCGGGAACAAGGGGGATGGCTCCAGGAACAGCGATGAGCCCTGCTGGGGCTTTGGTCCGCCGCGCGAAAATCTCACCCATGAGGCCCAAGGCAGTCGCGGCAATTAGGGTTGAAGAGAGCAGGGGAAGGCCGCCTATGGTCAGAAAGGTGCGAAAAGCATGACCCAAAGCGCCGGCGAGAACGCAGAGTAAGAGGCTCGCCCGTGGAACGTTGAACAACACTGCGAAGCCCCCTGCTGCGAGTCCAGACCAAAATCCGTCGCTCGCGATGTAGATCCATAGGCTCTTGGCCAACGTCGGGGACGAGTCAGCGAAGGTCAGTCCGCAAACTGTGAGGGCTGTTCCCAGGCCGAGGGCAATGCAGAGGCTGACGAGCAAGGCCTGGAAGCCTCGAGCAATTCCGGCGACCATGTATCCCCGTAGCACGTCGCGGGCCGCGTTGATGAAGGGGACGCCCGGCACGAGGAGGAGGACAGAGGCGGCGAGGGCCGCTTCGGGGGCGGGGAGCCAACCGATGACATGGGCGAGGGCCGGCGCCAACCCGGCGAGGAAGGCGATGGCGATGACCGAGAGGAGCGGATTGTAGTGCTTTTTGACTAACGTTTGACGCACGTACATCGAGAGGGCCGAACCCAGGGTCGTGATCGCGCAGCTTGTGAGATCTCCACCGAAGAGGGAACTAAAGGCCCCACAAGCGATACCGACAGCTGCGGCAACGAAAAGACGAGGATAAACTGGCGGCGCCTGGTCGAGTTCTTCGAGCCTCTTTCGGACCGAATGACGGTCCAGGTCACCCTTCCATGCCTTTGCCGTCATCTGAGCGATATGAACTAATGTGGATAGGTTGACACCCAAGGCGCTGACTCTTCGAACGCGAGTTCGAAACTCGGCTCCGCTGCTCGTGGTCAACAGCACGCCTTCCTGCATGACCAGGACGTCGAGCCAGTCTGCACCTAGGGCCGAGCCCAGCAAGTGGGCGGTGCGCTCGACCCGAGCGGATTGAGCCCCCGATTTGAGTTGCAGCTGTGCGGTCCACAAGGTTAGCTCCATGACGTCACGCAGTTCGTCGTGACTCAGTGGAGCCCGAGGCCCGCTTGGGGGCCTCAGGGAGGCAAAGGGTCCACTTCGATGAGGTCGAGCCATGAGGTCACGTAAGTCATAGTCCTTCACTCCTACCTTCGAAAGCTCCTGGCCCCAAGGAAGGGAGCGTTACTTCGCGCAGGTTTCGAAGGACCGGGCCGGAAACCTCGAGTTCTCAAGGGGCCCTTAGGCGGGAGGTTATTTGACCGTGACCGTGGCGAGCAGGGCGTCGAAATGTGCCTTATGTTCGGCCACAGTAGCGGCCGGGCCAGTCATCTTGAAGAAGTACGGACCTTCGGGCGTCTCGACGATGGTGGCGATCATTCCCCAATTGTCCTTCTTTTGGCTTGGCGCGTTCGGCATCATTTGCATGCCTCCCCCAAAGGTGCCGCGAGCTACTTCGACGGTCGTATGTTTGAGGCCCGCGACTTTTTTTTCGCTGCGCGAGGCCCCGTCTTTCGGCAAGTCTTGGAACTGTCCAACCCAGCGATTGATGTTGGCTTCAATGCCTCCCCCTTGTCCGGGACCAAAGTAAAAGACGCCGATTTCCGCTGGCCCGGCTTTGCCTGTGGCTTCGTAGGTGGCTTTGCGCATCATGCGAGCAGGCATGGTTTTCCAGCTGGAAGGAACGGTCCAGGTGACGCTCTCCGTTGGCTTGGGGGTTGCAGCCGGGGCTTGGGGTGAGCCACTCTGCGCCGGAGCGGCGGCCTCGTTGTCTGTCGGCGCCGGTTGGCTGGGCGCGGGCGTCGGTTTTGGCTCTTCTTTCTTGCTGCAACTACAAAGGGCTAGAACTGCGAGGAGAAAGACGCTTGAGCCGAGGAAATGAAACGTGGGGGTGACGTTGCGCATGGAGGCTGGTTTAGCTGGGATTGTACTTCACTTCAAAACGGGCCCTTTTGGGGGCTCCGGGAGCCAGCGAGGAGCGGCGTTGGCTCCGGGCGGCTTTCGGTTTTCAAGTGTGGCTCGAAGTTGATTGCACTGGACCTGGTGTGGCGTCCACGGTGGGCGGTCCGTCTCGTCAGGGGGATAGTGCAGCGCATATCCCGCGAAGCATCCTCGCGAGTTACCTGCGTCACATGAAGCCCGCAACCAGAGCTGCGCGCTTTCAAAGAAGGGATAACCCGAAGTGAAGACGCAGCGCGCGGACAGGTCGCCGATCGAAAAGCAGCTCGCGCCGTAACCCTCATCACAGCTTTGGGCGTACAAGAGGAGAGCGGAGTTGAGCTTTCCCGCAAGGTCGAGCTCCATTGCCCTTCGGTGTCGAGCTTTCGGAGAGAGCGTGTCGGATGTCGCACTGTTTGCCGGAGTTTCTTGGTGCGCGTCCTGAACCTCGGTGGGGTGAGGCGTCGTTTCCTCTGGCGTGGTTTCCTCTGGGGAGCTCTTTTGACTCGACCGAGTGGAGAGAGGCTTCGCTTGAGCAAGTGTCGGGGGCTCTTCGGGCACCGTGGGGGCCGAAGCGGGGGAGCAGGCTTGCAACAGAAACCACCAAGCAGCGCTCCAGCCCCGAGCGAGGGAGCGCGTGCGACCGGTGTTTTGTCGCATCGATTGGGGACGAAAAAGAGGCCTCAACTCATCAAGTTGCTTCATGACGATCAACTTATTGCTCGGAGCAGGGGTCGCGGAAGTTTCGATGGCGCAATGTGGCCTCAAGAGATCGAGCTGCCTTGGGCCAGAAGTGAACCAAACGGTGTTTCTTCTTTCCCTTGAAATCGGCCACTAAGATCTCGTGCGGCACCCAGCGCCACTCGGTGGCTTCACCGCTCCCACTCTCGCTCGGGCAGTGACTGGTCTTGATTTTCTCGGGCGGTCTAAAATCGACCTGGGACCAAAACGAGGTGAACCGACCAGACGAAACCGGATCTCTGGGGTTGAGCTCTTCGATGGCGTAGGCGCAGTTGGTTTCTTCGCGAAACTCACGCACGGCGGTTTGCACAAGCGATTCAAGGTCCTTTGCTGTTCCTCCGGGGGCGCCGTAGCCTTTTCGTCGCTTGTCATAAGCGAGCAAGTACTGAGCTTTCCCGCTGACGCAGTGGTAGGCGACGATGCCGGCCGGTGTTCCGGGGCGATCAGGTGAAGTGGGCTCGTCGCAGCCCAGGTTCTGCGCTCCTAGCAGGACGAGGGCACAGAGCGGGGAGAGGCGGAGATTCATCACGACTGGGCGAGATCAATTCTTACAAGGTGCCTCCCGTCAAGTCGTGCGTAGCGGCGGGGGTGGGCACTTGCCCCCAGCCTGTGAATAAATTCACCGGTACGCTAGGAAACGTCATCTCGCAGATGCGACCTTTCTGTTCTTCGATTGACTGAGCCGCTCGCGCCTTGAATCCTTATCGTCCAAAGCTGATTGCCTGCCACCCTTGAGAGAGAGCCGAAAGGCTCCTAGCTACACCGAAGAAAAATGAGAACCATCGCCCTTGCTTTAGCCGCCTGCTCCCTTTCATTGACCCTTTCGACCGGGGCTCATGCCGCCCAACTGCGGCAGGTGGGCGATTGGGACAACACGAACATGCCGAACGATGTTTCGATGTACAGTTATGTTCCCGATCAAGTGAGTGACAATCCCCCTGTCGTTGTGCTCATTCATTATTGCGGGGGCACCGCCACCAATGTCTTCGGGCAAGCCCAGGGAGGAGGCCTTGTGCAGGCTGCGGATACTTACGGTTTCATCATGGTCGTGCCGAGCAGCGCGAGGTGTTGGGATATCGTTTCCGACAAGACGCGCACGCGAGATGGTTTCGGAGACAGTCATGCGATCAAGACCATGGCCAACTACGCGATCGAAAAGCTGGGCGGCAATGCCGATCGTGTCTACGCGACGGGGGATTCTTCTGGAGGTATGATGACGGAGCTGCTCTTGGGGCTCTATCCAGATCTGTTTAAGGGCGGGTCTGCTATGGCTGGTATGCCCGCTGGCTGTCGGGGCGACAACGAAAACGGAAATGGCGGCGGATACAGCAACGCCTGTGCCGGAGGAAACGTGGATCGAACCCCAGAGGAATGGGGTCAGGTTGTCGAGTCTCTTTCTCCTGGTTACGATGGACTTCGTCCACGCGTGCAGCTCTTTCATGGCGATGCCGACACCATCATTGGCTTCAAAAATCATACGGAAGCCATCGACGAGTGGACCTACGTTCATGGGCTCGATTTGACCCCTGACACCGAGGACGACCAGCTGATGGTGGGCGATCACCCTGGATTGCGACAGACTTGGCTGGCCGACTGCGGGCTACCTGTGGTCGATGCCTTCACTTCATATGGTGGTGACCATGGTCCCTCCGATGCCCTCTTTTTGGCTGATTACATCGTTCCCTTCTTGGGGCTTGATGACACCGGAGCCGAGGACCCGCATGTGGCTGCCTGCTCGGCAAGCACGGGAACGGGTGGTGCGTCGGGGGCGGGCACAGGCGGTGCGGAAGGAATGGGGACGGGTGGTAGGCCAGGGATGGGCAGCGGCGGGGCATCGGCCCCTCTCGACCCGGGCAGTGGCGGCGCTCTTCCGGCCGGTTCGGGAGGCACCGTTTCGGATCCAACGGGAACGGGAGGTGGGATGGCTACTGCGGCGGGGGGACAAGCCCCTGATCCGGGAACAGGCGTCGATAGTTCGGGGGCTTCAGGAAACGCGGGAGATGCGACTCGAGGCTGCACTTGGGCTCCCGCCGGGCGAAACGGAGGTCTTTGGTTCGTTCTTGGGATCGGAGCCGCCTTTTTGGGACTTGCGGTTCGACGCCGCAGACTGCCTTCTTGAGGAGTCCAGGCGCGTGCCGGATCTTTCTAGTTTCGCTCGATCTGCTCAGAGCGGCGGGTCAGTAGGATGACGCAAAATGAGCAGGGGCAGCGCTACGTTGTGCAGTAATTGCGTCTCGGCGAACAAGTCGCCTCCAAGATCCCGTAAATGAAGCGGTTTTTGTGAGGAGGCGCAGGGGATCGGTTGGCATGTCGATTGCTTTTGAAATGAGTATGTTGACTGAACTCAGAACGGACAATCACATCAACGGAACCGAACATCTTAAGGAGTTAGTCGAAAGTTGGACAAGCCCGAGCCTCAAGAGATTTTCTAGGCGGGTGAGTCGTTTGGAAGTGCACCTCAGTGACGAAAACGGGGCTCATCGGGCGCCCGACGACAAAAAGTGTGCGCTCGAAGCACGCCTGGAAGGGCATCCTCCCACGGCGGTCGTTCACCACGCTGCTTCTATCGAGAGCGCCGTGAAGGGAGCGGCTCACAAGCTAGCGCGGAGTCTGGACACCTTGATTGGCAAGTTGGAAGCTCGCTGAGGCGAGTTGTTTGGGACAGGGACAAAGGTCAGGTGGGGCGTTTTGCCTCACCTGAATCTTTTTTGTGTGGCATTGCTCTTGCGCGCAGCTGACCCTAGCTCAGTGGAGTCGCTGCGGAGTGGGGGGCTTCGACCCCTCCTTGCACGATTTCAATCTCACGTCCGACGATCCGTTGACGGTGCCAAGCGGCGACGACCAAGGGCAGCAAGAGCATCGAGCCAGGAAGCAGTACCCAAACGGTGGCTACGAGAAGCTTCCACCACACCGGTTTTTTCATGGCCCAAGACGTATTCACTGCCCTTAAGGTAGAGCACACTCTATGCCAAGTTGAACGTGCCTGGCTTGTTGATGGAGGGGGCGGCGGGGTGCGGGATGCGAGACGAACTGAGGCTAAAATCGCCTAGATTAGAGAGTCTCTCTGTCGATGGAGCGGCCGGCGCCGTGTACCGACTCTGGATGGAGTGTGCGCGCGTGCGGCGCAATGTGCACAAAACAGAAGTGACCGCGATCGAATTGTCATGGCCGCTTTTGGTGGGGCTACAATCACCCTGATCGCCGGGAGGGCACGAGCCCTCGACCGCCGCCCCGCCCCGAGGAACCATTACACGTTACGGTGGGTTGGTCCGATGGGGTCATCGTGCAGCCATTGACTTCCGGGGGAGAACTGCCTTCGGAGCAACCAGGGCTCGGCATGACTGGCGCCCTGTATCGAAGGGCTGGAGCGGAAACGGATTACCAGCGCGGTGTGGAGGCAGCGGGTCAGATGGTTGTCCCTGTGCCGCAGCCGATTTCGAGCGCACGGTTTGTAGGATTGAGGTACAGCCGCACGCGAGCGAGCCAGGCTTCGTAGACGCTGGGATTGGTGATGGCTCGTTTCGCGTAACTGCGAGCCGACTTGTCCCAGTAGGTGGGGTCCAACTTGCTATCGAGCCGTAAGGTCCAGTTGTTTTGAGGGGAGCCGGTCTGGGTGTTTTTGCGCATGCTGAATCCCATCTTGCGGAAATTTTGGGTGTTGTTCGTGGAATGAGGGAAGATCCGAATGGGTTTTTCCTAGGCCCATCCCTCACTTCGTTATGCGAATTCTGCCCTATACCGCCGTCATCCTTGCCTGTAGCAGTTTGCTTCTGGGCTGTGCATCGGCTTCTGAGAAGACGATAAAGCAGCGTCTCCTCCAGTACCCGCACCGCCTGACGCACGATGTGCAGTTGAGGGGCGAGGAGAGGGCGATAGCTTCGCGCCTGCGGAAAGAGCCCTTGGAGGGCTCTCCATCGGGTCCTTCCGAACGGGGGGGCAGCTTGGACCGGGAGGGCACAGAGCTGCCCGACTCGCTGGGCGAATATCTGGCCGAGGCGATGCGGTCGAGTCCGAGTTTGCAAGCTGCCTTCGAACGTTATCGGGCCAGCGTTGCTCGGATAGCTGGGGCGCGCAGTTTGCCAGAGCCAACCCTGTCTTTCGGTTATTTCATCCGATCGGTAGAAACCCGGGTCGGACCTCAACGTGCGCGCATTGGGCTTTCGCAAACTTTTCCTTGGCCCGGGCGTTTGAGCGCAGCGGCTCGTGCGGCTTCCGAACGCGCTGCAGCTGCGGAAAAGCTATTTGATGCACTGACGCTACGGATCAGGAGTCGAGTGGTGCACGCCTATTTTCGAGTTTGGTTGATTCGAAAGTTGCGCGGCATTCACGCCGAACATCTCGACGTCGTGCGCTCGCTTTCCGAGAGCATCTTGGTTCGAGTCGAGACGGGTGCAGCTTCGCTGGCCGACCAACAGCAGGTGGAGCTTTCGCGGGCGCGCCTGGCCGACTTGCTCGCCGGGATGGATGAGCAGGAAGTAGCCGCGCTTTCCGAGCTACGGGCCGCCATGGGAGTGCGTCTTCAGTCGTCGCTCCCCACGCCCCAAGCTCCCGCCCAGGCGGGACTTCCCGGCGAGAGCGAGAGGGTGCTTGCGCAAGCAGCGATGGATCACCCTGTCCTGGCTTCTCTCGAGCATCAGGCTCAGGCCGAAGATGAAACGGCGAGGAGTCGTCGAGCAGAAGGCTACCCTTCGTTTTCGCTCGGCGCTGACTGGATCATCACCGACCAAGCAGATGCGGCCTCGGTCGAGCACAGTGGTCGTGATGCCGTGATGGTCGGAGGAGGCGTGAGTTTGCCTCTATGGGGCAGCTACGCAGAAAACGCTGATGCTGCTCGGGCCGAAGCGCGGGCGGTGCGCGCACAGCGCCTAGATCAAGAAAACCAAATCTTGGCCGACCTGCAGGCGACTCTGTCGCAAGTGCGCGATGCTGCTCGCCGAGTGGAGCTCTACGGTCAAACCCTGGTTCCCCAGGCGCAGTCGGCTTACGCTTCGGTGCTCGGCTCCTACGTAGCCGGACGCGGGACGGTGGCCCAAACTCTCCTCGCACAAAAGGACCTGCTTGACTTACGAGAGCAAAAGCAGCGGGCGAGAGTCGACCATGCTTTAGCGTGGGCTCGATTGGAGGAGTTAGTGGGGCGCAGTGTCGAAGCCCGTTCAACATCCGCGAGTGCGAACCAAGAAGGGCAGCTTTTTCGTGATGAACCCTAGACCCAAATTGAATCCGCTCAAAAATTGGGTCCCAAAGAGCGTGGCCCCATTGGTGATTGGTCTCCTTTCAGGGGCCCTCCTCGTTTTCGTGTTCTTGCCCGACCACGGACCAGGGAGAACTCCTGCAAAAGAACACGCGGTGGCTCAGGCCGAGTCAGCGAAAACCTGGACTTGCTCTATGCATCCCCAGATCCAGAAAGCAGAACCGGGAAGCTGCCCGATCTGCGGAATGGACTTGATCGCGTCCCAGAAGGTGCCTGCGGACGACGCCGAGGTGGAAGGCCGAATACGACTTTCGCCCCGTGCCCTCAAACTGGCTGCTCTTCGAACGAGCGAAGTCGTGCGCCAGCGAGGAAAGAACGGCCAAATTCGATTGCTGGGCAAGGTTGCCCCTAACGAAGAGACGCTCAAAAACATCACTGCATGGATCGATGGGAGAATTGACCGCCTCCACGTCAAGACGACAGGGGAGCGGGTGCATGCGGGGCAGAAGGTAGCGACACTCTACAGCCCGGAAGTCTATGCGGCTCACCAAGATCTCATTACAGCAGCGACGCAGTTGCAACGCCTTGAGGACGGAACGAATGCCTCGAAGATGGCCGCTCAAGCTGCTTTGGAAGCGTCTCGCAGGCGCCTGACTCTGCTTGGTGTGCCCGACGAAGAAGTGACCAGCATGGAAGGGCAAAAAAAGCCGACCACGGCGGTGGCGGTGAGGAGCCCGTTTTCTGGCACCGTGATGGAGCGATTGGCGACGGAAGGAAGCTACGTCACGACAGGAGCGCGTCTATACAGCGTGGCCAACTTGGGTTCATTGTGGATCGAGTTGGATGCCTACGAAAGCGATCTGGCCCTGCTTTCCGTGGGTCAAAAAGTGAAGATCGAAGTCGAGGCGTATCCAGGGGAATCCTTCGAGGGTGAAGTGACCTTCATCGATCCCACCTTGGATCAGCGCCTTCGGACCTCGAAGGTGCGTGTCAAAGTCGACAATCCAGACGGGCGCTTGCGGCCGGGGATGTTTGCTCAGGCCTTGGTCGACGCCAAACAGGCGAGCGAGGCGGCTCCGTTGATTGTGCCCGCTTCCGCGCCTCTGTTCACGGGACGGCGCGCCGTCGTCTACGTCGAAGTCCGGGACGAAAACGGCTTGGCCTATGACGCTCGTACAGTGCGTCTTGGACCGCGCCTTGGCGATAGCTACCCGGTGGTTGCGGGGCTCGCTGAAGGAGAGCGGGTGGTGAGTCAGGGGGCCTTCGCTCTCGACGCCGATCTGCAGATCCGCGGAGGCAAGAGCATGATGCAATCACCCGACGATACCGAGCCCACTTCGTCGCGCGGTTTGATTGAGCTTTCCGTTTCGCAGCTCCGCCAGCTGCGGGCCGCGATCGCGCCCTACCTTGTCATTCAGAAGGCCTTGGCGGAAGATCAGCTAGCTCCTGCGCAGAAGGCCGCGGCGGAACTCAGCTTGGCTCTTCCCTCCCTCAAACCTGGTCCATCTGAACCGATCTTGCTTGCTTGGCAGCACCTGGAAGGCATGCTCAGTGGAGGAGCTCAGGCGATCGCTCAAGCTGAGTCCATCGAGCAGGCGCGCAAGGGGTTCGAACACCTGAGTGGTGCTGTCATCATGGTACTGCGCACCTTCGGTAACCCGCTCGACGTTCCCCTTTCGTTAGCGCATTGTCCGATGGCTCGGGGCAGTGAGGGGGCGAATTGGGTCCAAGAGGGCGCCGAGATCGAAAACTCGTACTTCGGCGCGGCGATGCGGAGCTGCGGTGATGTTCAAGCGGAAGTCGCACCCGGAGCTCACCTGACCGCGCCCTCGGCGCCCAGGCGAACAGCCCCTTCGAGTCATGAAGGGCATCGACATTGAAAGTCGAAGAGAGCGTTTGGAACAAGATCATTGGCTGGTTCATCGAAAACCGCCTGATCTCATTTTTGCTCGCGGGGCTCGTAGTGGTTTTCGGCCTCTACACCGCCCCCTTCGATTGGAAGTGGGGGGCCTTTCCTCGGGATCCCGTTGCTATGGATGCCATTCCCGATATCGGAGAAAACCAGCAGATCGTTTTCACCGAATGGGCAGGGCGCTCTCCTCGCGACGTCGAAGATCAAATCACCTATCCCCTGACCACCGCAATGCTTGGGATCCCAGGGGTGAGGACAGTCCGCAGCTCTTCTGCTTTTGGCTTTTCGTCGATCTACGTCATCTTTGAGGATGACGTAGAATTTTATTGGTCGCGGTCTCGTGTGCTCGAGAAGCTGGCCTCCCTGCCTGCTCAGACTGTTCCCGACGGAGTGCGGCCGACTCTTGGGCCCGACGCCACCGCTTTGGGACAAATATTTTGGTACACCCTGCAGGGGCAGGATGAGCAAGGGCGCGTGGTCGGGGGCTGGGACCCCCACGAGTTACGCGCGATTCAGGACTGGGACGTCCGTTACGCGCTCCAGTCCGTGCCGGGAGTGAGTGAGGTCGCGTCCGTCGGCGGGTTTGTCCAAGAATATCAGGTCGACGTCGATCCCGAGGCGATGCGAGCTCACCAAGTGACCTTGGGGCAGGTGGCTTCTGCCGTGAGCAAATCGAACCTGGATGTGGGCGCCCGCACTATGGAGATCAATCAAGTCGAGTACATTGTTCGCGGCTTGGGGTTTGTGCGTGAGCTGAGTGATCTCGAGTCCACGGTGGTGGTGGCCCGCGAAAACACACCGATCCGCATTCGCGACTTGGCCCGGGTGCAGCTCGGTCCGGCGTTGCGTCGTGGCGCTCTTGATGACGAGGGGGCGCCGGCGGTGGGCGGGGTGGTCGTTGCTCGTTATCGAGAAAACCCTCTAGCGGTCATTTCGGCCGTCAAGGAGAAGATAGCGCAAATCGCGCCGGGGCTTCCCGAAAGGCGCCTTGAGGATGGTGGAGTCAGTAAGGTTCGGATCGTTCCCTTTTATGATCGGACGAGCCTCATAAGCGAAACTCTTTCGACGCTCTCGGGTTCGCTCCTTCAAGAAATCATGGTCACCGTGATCGTGGTTTTGCTCTTGCTCGGGAACCTCAGAAGTTCCTTGCTGCTCGCGTTGATCCTGCCCTTGGGCGTTCTGGCTACCTTTGTGGTTATGAAGGGGGCGGGGGTCGACGCGAATGTCATGGCTCTCGGAGGGATCGCCATAGCGATAGGGACGATGGTGGATATCGGCATCGTCTTCGTCGAAAACATCAATCAGCACCTCGAACGAGACGACGGGACACGGGACCGTAGTGAGATTGTGCGCGCGGCAGCAGCCGAAGTCGCCCCAGCCGTCCTTACTTCGGTGCTCACGACTGTCGTGAGCTTCCTGCCCGTCTTGGGACTTTCGTCCTCAGAATTTCGTCTTTTTGCTCCCCTTGCCTGGACCAAGACCTTTGCCATGATCTCGGCGCTTGGGCTTTCGTTTGTACTGATCCCGGGCGCAGCGCTACTGGTGTTCCGTAGTCAGCCAGGCGCCCCTCAGGGGGCCGGGTGGGCTGGGTTTGTGAGGGGAACTTTCCGAGTCGAGCACCTCAGAGACTGGATTCTCTTGTTGCTTGGTCTTGGTGTTTTGAGCTTCGTTCACCTGGTGGGCGCACTCGTTGCCCTCTTGGGTGCCTATCGTTTGCTACGACCCCACCTCGGTCTGCGGACCCAGCGCTGGTGCTCTCGCTCCGAGTTGGCGCTTGCTTGTCTTGCTGTCGTCTTACTCCTGGCAGAGTATTGGAGCCCCCTTGGTTACGTCGCGGGGGCCTGGCTCAATTTCGTATTTGTTGCGACCTTGATCATGGGCGTTTTGGGTAGCTTCCGTCTTTTTGAGCATCTGTATCCTCGATTGCTTGCCTGGGTGCTGCACCACAAGCTGACCTTTTTGACCGCTCCGTTGTTGGGCACCATTTTGGGAGCTTGTGCACTCTTCGGGACACCTCGTGTCCTGGGTTTTTTGCCCCATTCGTGGCTCAGTGCGCCGCCGCTTTTCGGCCTTTGTGAAACCTTTCCTGGATTGGGGCGGGAGTACATGCCTCCTTTCGATGAAGGTTCCTTCCTTTATATGCCAACCACGATGCCGCACGCGTCGATTGGAGAAGCGCAGTCGCAGCTGTCGCAGATGGATGCAGCCATCGCACAGATCCCCGAAGTGGATCGGGTTGTGGGCAAGTTGGGGCGTGTGGACTCCGCCCTCGACCCCGCTCCGGTGGCGATGTTCGAAACGATGATTACCTACCGGCCGGAGTTCACCGTTTTGGAGTCGGGAGGGCGGGTACGCAACTGGCGCGAGCACATCCGCTCGCCACAGGACATCTGGGATGAGGTCGTTCGTGTGGCTGAGCGTCCTGGCCTGACCAGCGCGCCTGTGCTGATGCCAATCCAGGCGCGCATGGTCATGTTGCAGACGGGGATGCGGGCGTCATTGGGGCTCAAAGTGCGAGGTCCGCACCTCGAGGAGATCGAGCAGTTTGGTATCGCATTGGCAGAGGTGCTCAAAGAAGTCCCAGCTATCCGAAGCGAGACTGTGTTTGCCGACCGAGTCGTCGGCAAACCCTACCTGGAAATCGACATTGATCGGGAAGCGATCGGTCGGTTCGGCCTGAATATCCAGGACGTACAAGAGGTGCTGCAAATCGCCCTGGGGGGAGCTACCCTGAGTCGCAGTGTGGAAGGGCGCGAGCGCTACCCGATACGGGTCCGTTATATGCGCGAGGAGCGAGATAGCCTGGAGGCTTTGGGTCGAATCTTCATTCCCACTCCTCAGGGCGCTCAGATCCCTCTGTCACAGATCGCCGAGCTTCGATACAAAAAGGGCCCCCAGGTGATCAAGTCAGAGGATACCTTTCTCACCAGTTATGTGCTCTTCGACAAACAGCCAGAGGTAGATGATTTGGGCGTTGTTTCTGATGCACGAAGCCTCATCGAGCAAAAGATCGCGTCGGGGGCTTTGATCGTCCCCGCAGGAGTGAGCTTCGAATTTGCCGGAAGCTACCAGAATCAAGTCCGGAGCGAACAACGTCTGAGCTTTCTTGTGCCCCTCGCCTTGGTTTTGGTGTTCGTGCTCTTGTACCTGCAGTTCAAGAGGATGGCGATCGCTGGGATCATCTACGTGGGGGTTTTTGTGGCGGTTTCCGGAGGAGCTCTCTTGCTTTGGATGTACGGGCAGCCTTGGTTTCTCGACTTCTCGCTGGCGGGGACAGATATGCGGGAACTCTTTCAGATCGGGCCTATCAACCTGTCGGTTGCCGTTTGGATTGGTTTCATCGCTCTTGTAGGGATTGCGACGGACGACGGAGTCGTCGTTTCGACCTATCTCAAACAGCTCTTCGACGAGCGCAAACCCACTGACCCGTCCCAGGTGCGGGCACTCACCCTGGAAGCCGGCATGCGAAGAGTGCGCCCCTGCTTGATGACGACGGCCACGACGATCTTGGCTCTTCTGCCGGTGATCACCTCACAGGGTCGGGGCTCGGATATCATGGTCCCGATGGCCCTTCCGGCGCTGGGAGGCATGATGGTAGAGCTCATGACTCTCTTTGTGGTGCCTGTTCTGTACTGTGCGCTCGAGGAGCGCCGGTTGAGCAGAAAAATTGTCCCCTTGAGCTCCTCCACAGTGGTTCGCTAGGATTCGGACTGCAGGGCGGGGAGTGAGAGAAGTTGCTCGAGCCCAGGTGGGCGAAACCCGGATTGGATCAAGATGCAGAGTTCTAAGTTTGTTGTGAGTGCCTCGTGTTTGTTTCTGGGCGCGTGCGCTCCACCCGGACCGACCGGTCCGGAGAAAGCGGCGGCCTATCACGCCGAACAAGAACGTCTGGCTCAAGAAAAAGCCCATCCGACGCCCCCTCCCGAAGAATCGACGACCCTTCAATTCGCCATGTGCGAAGACGACGGGAACTTTGAGCCGGCGCAGTTTCCTGAAAAATCAAATGGTGCTGCCTTTCGCGCCATCGTGCTCTTCAAGATCACGGAGACGGGCAAGACGACTGACCACTGTTACCGCAAGCTGGAGGGGGACATCGTCTGGGAAGAGAATGTGCTTGGTAACGTGGAAGAGTGGAGCTACCCGATCAAATACGCCGGAGAGTTCCGAGAGAGACTCGTGAGTTACCGCAAAACCCCGCCTGCCTCAGCCGACACGAAAAAGGGGCCTCAAACCGAAACCGCGCCCGCTGAGCAACCGCCTGCTGAAAAGCAGCAGGCCGAGACCCCCAGCGCCGGGCAACCCGAGGCCGACAGTGCGCCAGAGCAGGAGGCAGCGCCAACACCAACACGCAAGCCGCCTTCAAAGTCGGACTCGACGAAGCAACCCAACACAGAGAAAAAGCAGTAGACCGAGCCGAAGGGGCTTCGACTCAGCCTTGGTGTTCCCTGGCCCTAGGCCCGTCATCCCCCGCTTCCTTGGCGAGTGGCGACGGGCCTAGCTCTCGTGCGCGGGGCTTTAGTGAGAATGCTGACCCAGAACGGCGTGCTTTGAAGGAAGAGAGGCAGTCTTCTCTTCTGTCTGGTGCGCATGGCTTGCGTGACCGGGCATGACCACGAACCCCTGGTGGATCATCTGAGCCAAGAAGGGATCGGCTTCGTTGTCACCAACGTCGGCGAAGTCGGTGCTCTCAAACTGGTCGCTGCGTGTGACCCAGCTTTGTACGGTTTGGGAAGAAACGAAGCTCTCCAAACTCAAGAGTTCGGAACTCTCACCGCTTTTTCGAAACAAGGCGGCTAGGGTTCCGCCTTGGAGGCGAATGACGATGACCTGCGTCTTTGCGTTTCCGAAGCGGCGTAAGGTGGCCTCTTGGCAGCGATACTGGATGGGCTTCGCTGCATCAAGCTGCTTGTCGAGCTCTGGGGCCACCAAGAGTGCCTGTTCGGACAGAGGAGCGTAGGCGCCCAGTGCCTTTAGATCGCCTGTTTCATAGTCGATTCGTCGCTGGTGTTTGAGGAAAGAGCGGCGAAATTGCACGTCTTTTGCGTCCGAAAACCAGTGGTCCAAGATCGCTTCCGGGTCGCGGCGAGTGACCACCTGATGCTCTGTGCGCAGCTGAGTGAGCAGACTCTTGCTCCCGTCGGGCAAAAGCGTCTCGTAGCGTGAGGCGAATGAAGTACTGTCAGGGAGAGAAAGACAGGGACCGTCGAGAGTCTTCGAAAGGAGCTCGGGTAAGTCCCCGTATGTCGAGGCGGCGCTAGTCGAGAGTGCCGCGTCGTTGCGCCGACAGGCGAGACCCATGGCGGAGAGGGCGAAAAGGGCCAAATAGTGAGCCCACTTTCGTGGGAGAAGTGAAGAGAGTTGCGACATAGTGCTGCCTTTGGATAAGCGGGGCCCCGGCCACCCTCGGGGTGCCGGAGCCCCATTCGGGTTTGGGTCAGTCGGCTGCGCGGGTGACTAAATTCCCGGCCTGGTTCATGACGTGAAAGATGAAGTTTTGCTCGACCGTTCCTTGGAAGAGATGAGCAAACGGACCAATCGCGTAGATGCCTACATCTTCTCCAGAATGAGTTTCTGAGGATAGGGGCACTCGAGCCTCCTGCTTGTAGTCGACGGCGGCCGTATCTACGAAACTCAGGTCCAGCCGCGGACCGGCTCCCCCCACGACTCCAGGTCCGTTGGTGTAACCGAGGGTCGTATAAGGAAGCCCATCCCCATCGGTGGCGTACACGCCTGCGGGAGCACCCTGAGAGTCGGTGCTTTCGACTAGGCCGAGAATATCGTTACCTTTTTTGGGATAACCGGCCATCGTAAAGACGTGACTGTGGTCTGCCGTCACGATGATGAGCGTTTCTTTGGTATCGACCTTGTTGAGTGCAGCCTTGACCGCATCCGAGAAGGCGATTGCATCTTGGAGCGAACGACTGGCGTTGCCAGCATGGTGAGCGTGATCGATGCGCCCGGCCTCGACCATGAGGAAGAAACCGTCATCGTCTTGTTTGAGTACATCAATGGCCTGAGCGGTCATTTCGGCGATGCTCGGTTCTGAGTCCGGATCGCGGTCGGCCTCATATGACATGTGTGAGCTTGTGAATAAGCCGAGCAGCGGCGAGCCACTCGTTGGGTCGTGGGCCATGAGTTCGGCGCGGTCTTGCACGTAAGATCCGTTATTTGCCCACGCTGCGGCGAGATCGCGACCGTCTTTGCGTCGACCACCACCTGCGGTGGTCAAAAAGTGTCGTCGGCCACCGCCCAACGCGACTTCGATGCCATCACTGAAACTCGCATGGTCGCTCGCGAAGTCGACGAGCTGAGCTGCGATGTCTTTCTGAGCAGCGCAAGCCACATCGGTGGGGATGCTTGTATCGTCCTCCCAGTTGCGATCGGGAGAGATCGCGTAAGTCGCTGCCGGTGTCGCATGGGTGAGACGGGCTGTGGATACAATTCCTGTGCTCATATCGGCGGCTTCTGCGAGCATCAGCGCGCTGACGAGTTCGTTTCCAGAGCTTGTCGTGCAGTCTCCACGCGTGACTTGCTCGCCCAGACCAATCACGCCGATGTCGGTTTTTACACCGCTCATCATTGCTGTCATAGTGCCCGCGGAGTCCGGGACCTGGGAGTTTTCGTTGTAGACCTTTGACATCGCAACGTAGGGGAGCCTGTCCCAGGCGAGTTTGTTTTCTTCACCCTCTTCTCCCCGCATCTGACCTTCGAGGATGCGAGCCGCCGTGACTGTCGAGACGCCCATGCCGTCTCCAACGAAGAGAATGATGTTCTTGGCTCCAGTTGTGATAGGGGTGCGCCGTTTCGCCTGGTCTACAGCCGACTGGCCGTCATCGAACCATCCAGCCGCACTCGGTGCGGTGATCGCCTGGGCGACACTCGGATCAGGCATTGGAGCGTCCTTGCCATCCTGGCCTGGTTCGCCTGGTTCGCCTGGTTCGCCTTTCTCTCCCTGCTCACCCTTTTCTCCGGTCTTTCCTTGTTTCCCCTTGGGTCCGTCCTCGCCGCGGTCGCCTTTCTCTCCCTTCGGACCAGCATCGCCGTCCTCGCCCTTTTGGCCATCGTCACCGTGGAGACCGTGGTTGTCATCCTGCGCTGATTGTCCGTCTTCGCTTCCACAGGCGGGAAGCAACGCAAGAAGCAGTGCTCCTACTAAGTTTGTTCGCATCTTCATGATCTTTCCGATTTCGCTTTGAGGTTCTTACTTGCGATGACCACCCAAACGAGCGGCCGCGTTGATGACGTGGAAGACCACGTTCTGCTCGATGGTGCCTCCCGAAAACCACTGGGAGCCGGGGCCTGCGGCATGCACGGTGATGTCCTCACCGGCGTGCGTTTCTGATCCGAGAGGCACTGTGGCCTCCTGCAGAAACTCGGGATCGGGGGTGTTGACCCCACTCAAATCAACTCGCCCACCGTCTCGGTCGGCATTGTAGGAAGTGCTCGAGTTGTAATAACCGGGACCGTTGGCGTATCCCAAGGTCGTATACGGTAGTCCGCCTGAGTCGTTGGCGGCGACCCCGAGAATATCGTTTCCGCGCGCAGGATACCCCGCGATAGTGAAGACATGGCTATGATCGGCGGTGACGATGACGAGGGTTTCTTCCAGATCGATCTTGGCCAAAGCCGCGCGGATCGCGTCCGAAAAGGCGATCGTGTCGTCTAAGGCGCGAAAGGCGTTTCCGGCGTGGTGGGCGTGGTCGATGCGTCCGGCTTCGACCATCAAAAAGTAGCCGTCCTCGTCTTTGGAAAGCACGTCGATGGCCTTTTCTGTCATATCCACGATGCTCGGCTCGGTTTCGGGCCGGTCGTAGTCGTAAGACATATGAGAGTTCGAAAAGAGCCCGAGCAGCTTGTCTCCACTGTTTGCGTCGAAGGCATCCAAACCAGCTTTGTCCGTGACATAGCTGCCGTTCCAGGCAGTTGTTAGGTCTCGGTCACTGCGTTTGCCACCGTCGGCTTCGAGCAGGAAGTGCCTGCGCCCACCGCCTAGGGCGACCTCAATTCCATCGCCAAAAGGGAACTCGACCAGCTGGGTGGCGATGTCCGTGCATCCTCGTTCCATCGCCTCTTGGGGGAGGGTCCCGTCGTCTTCCCAGTTGCGCTCGGGGACGTGAGCGTAGGTAGCAGCTGGCGTTGCGTGGGTGATGCGCGCGGTGGAGACCACACCTGTGGCCATGCCCTTGGATTCGGCGAGTTCTAGAGCGGTAGCTAGGTTGTTGCCGACGGCTGAGCCGCAATTGCCACGAATGGTGGCCGGGGCCAGGCCAATTACTCCTGCCTTGGTTTTGACCCCACTCATCATCGCCGTCATCGTTCCTGCCGAGTCAGGGGTTTGCTGGTTGGTGTTGTAGGTCTTGACGAGCGCTGTGTGGGGAAACTGCTCGAAACTCAGGTAGTTTTCTTCGCCGCCGTCGTTTTCGGTTTTGCGTTGACCTTCGAGAATACGAGCAGCGGTGAGGGTTGATACGCCCATTCCGTCTCCAACGAAGACGATGACGTTTTTAGCCGTCGTTTTGGCTTCCGGCGCCGCGAGCTTGTCCGTCACGGTTTGAGCGCCGTCGGTGTACCAGTCATTGTTCGACTGTGTTTCGGGTAGGTCCAGAGCCTGGGCGGTTGCTCCAAAGCTCAATAGTAGGGCTGATGCCGCGACGATGCGTCCTAGTCTCTTCATAGTGGGTCCTTTTAAAAGCAGGTGTGATGTCGGCGCTGTGTATAGGACCTGGAGCTCATCTTCGGCGCTACGATTCAGGATCATCTCGATGACAAAGAGCTACTCTTGTGTGACGAAGCTCGGTGATCTGTGCCTGGTGCTCTGACATCGCATGGAAAGACTCAAAAGGTGTCCCCTTCGAAAGGCGGCGCGCCTCATCAGCTGGGCTCAGTCAGAGCTGGTCTGGGGAGTATCGCTGGCTGCTTTGAGCCGCTTCTTGAGTGGAAGCATCCAGGGCGGCTGCGTCATTTTCGCGGCGCTGAAGGGGGCGTGGCGACCTACAGCTCGCCCGGATTTCTGCTACACTTCACCTCTCGCTCGTCGCGAAGACTTCATCCTATGTTTACTTACTTTCGATTTTCGGTTCAGTCCCTTTCCTCCCTTGCCCTGCTCGCCTGTAGCGTCGCCGATCCGGGTGACGGTTCCACCGGCACCACCATGACAGGTGACGTCGGCTCCTCCGGGGGGAGCGATAGTGGCTCCTCAGGTGGAGCATCCACGGGAGCAGGAGGCGGTACGGCTTCGTCGGGGGGTGCAGACGGCACCCTCGCTGCAGGAGGATCGATGGTCGGCTCCGGGGGAGTAGGGATGGATGCCGCAGGCGGTTCCCAAGGGAGCGGGGCGAGTGATGGTTCAGGAGGAGCGGCGTCGTCCGGCGCCGGATGTGCCGAAGCGGATATCTTCTGCGAAACCTTCGAGAGTTATACCGGCATGCGTCCTTCGGGGGGCATGTGGATTGCTGATCCCTGTATGAACAATACTAACTACTCAGCCAGCGTTGAAGCAGGGGCCGGTCCGGATGCTTCGGCGGCCTACGTGACTTCTGGTGCCAGTACGGGGAGCAACTACTGCGTCCTGATGACCGACTTGGGAGAGGAGCTTCCGACAGAGTTTTGGTTGACTGCTGCAATCAAAATCGGCGGAACCGATCCCGATTTAGAGCACGAGGTCACATTTTTGGAGTTGGGCCCCGAAGAGGGCGATGCGTCCGAACTGCGTATCGGCTACCGAGGTGATTCGTCCTGCGCTGTTCAAGGATTCGAGCTGGGCGCTTTGGAAGGGCCTGGGGGCGAATACACCGGATGTACCGGCCTGAAGCCCGTCGCGGACAAGTGGTATTGCCTCGAAACGCACATAGATCAATCGGGGGGTTCAGGAACGGTGAGTCAATTGTATGTCAACGATGTGCTCCAAGACTACAACGTGCACGGGATGACCAAAGAAACGGTGCTTTCCAACAGCACGCCGCGCTTCCTTAAGGTAGGGATGCAGAGCTACGGTGGTGAGTTCGGCTCCCTGGTCATCGACCAACTTTCTGTTTCGAGTACGCGCGTCGGCTGCAACTAGTGCTGCGACCACTTAGGAATGAGCGGTTTCGAAGCTCTCCCCAAGAAAGTGAGGTCGGCTTCGCAACCGCGCTCGCCCCTCTCTGTCTCCGCACTTTTCCCTTCCCATTTGTGCCCCGACCCTTCCTGAAAACCGAGCCGGCTCTCAACGCTGACAGAGCAAGAAGCCCTCAAATTGAAACGGTCGGCAGCACTAGCTCAGGCCTGTTACGCATCGAGGGCGAAGGACGACTGGTTGCTTCGCCCTTCTTGTTCGTCGAGGCGAGACATCCCCTGAGCTCTTTCCTTCAATGCGCGAGCGCGCAGATTGAGTTCGAGGGCGCTTTTGGGCATGGGAACGCGGGCTCGGGCCACGTGAAAGAGCAACTGGCAGACTTCTTTGCAGAGGGTTTCGGCTTCGCTTGCCAGATCTCTTTCGACAGCGAGACTGCCCACCGGCATTTGAGCACGGAAAGCTTCCAAGCGCTGGCGGGCTACGGCTAAGTTGGACCAACAGTCGAAGACGCCCGCATCGCTGCGCAGGGTCTGCGCGTAGTCCTGGGCTGCGTCCGCCAACTCGCGGATGGCTTCCTTGACGCCGTTCATGCCGGGGCACGACTGCAGAGCCGCTCCCGTGACCTCGGCCAGATCGTCGATGCAGCGCATCGTCATGGCGAGCTTGACGTAGCGGCTGCGGTAGAAATCGGCGATTGGGTAGGCGAAAGCTTTGAAGGGTTCTCCCCAGAGCTCGTCGATCCCTTCCTCACCACTGCGGTGGCGTACCGAGCGACCTAGGGTGAGAGCCTCTTGCAGGTGCTGGCCGCAGCGTCGCATCAAGGGGTCGCTGGATGAGATGTTCACCCCCATACTTTGCAGCTCGACCAACTTGGTCAGGATGTCGGCGGCGCTGTTGAAGAGCGCTCCGGCCAACATTCCGCCCTTGATCCTTTTCTTTTCGGGATCGGGTTCACTTTCGTAGGCAGCTCTGGCCTCGCCTAGTCGCGCTCCGGGGATGTAAAGACCGTGCTCGACGTGATTGAAGAGGCGGCGTGTCAGTGCGGCGATGAGGTGACGTTTTTCGACGAGATTATCTTCGGGAACAGAATAGAGCTTGAGAAAGTAGCCCCCGTAATAGACGCGTTTGCGACCGTCGATGATGCGTTCGGTGCCTTCGGGACGGGAGTCAATATTGCGGCTCGCCGATGCAGGCGGGACAGAGGTGGGGGGAGATGGGCGCATGGGGCGACTCCGGACGTGGGGGGAGGGGGAGAGCGGCTTTAGACTAGTCGCTTCGGGCAGGGCCGGCACGGATTGAGGGAGGTTTTTCTTGAATGAAATGACTAGGAGGGTCGTGTCGGTCTTTCGAACATGGGGGAGAATTCCTTCAGAAAAATGTTGGAAACCTTGGTGGGCAGCGGAGGTGTCTTGTGGGTAGTCAGCAAGGAGGTTCCGAGGAGGCGCGAAGGCGGGTGAGCCAGCTCGGGGCGCCTTCGCGCCTTCTACCCTAGCGTGTATGTAAAAAAGTAGACAAATTATTAGTAAGTGTTAAATTATGAACATGGAGTTGGGACTCAGCACCCAAAAACGCAGAGATCTGAGCGGTCCGGCGATTCGCGCCTTTCTTCGTCTTCTCGATTGTTGGGAGCTTTCTGATGAAGAGGCCCGGGCGCTCTTGGGCGATGTGAGTAGGACCACCTTGCACAACTGGAGGACCCACCCGCCGAAGACGTTGAGTCGAGATACTCTTGAGCGCATCAGCTACCTTCTCGGGATCTACAAGGGGCTGCAGGTCCTGCTTTCTCAAAAGAAGCGCGCTCACGGCTGGCTGAAACAACCCAATCGAGCTTTCGGTGGACACCCACCCCTTGAGCGTATGTTGGCGGGGAACGTTTCTGATCTCCTAGAAGTCCGGCGTTACATCGAGCACGCGAGGGGTGGTGACTTTAGCTAAACGAAGAGAGCCACCTCTGCGGCACGTGCGCGCGGATCAGACGGTGCGCATTATCCCTACCCTTTATCCTCCCCTCGATCTCTTCGAAGGGCTGGCCCCGCCAGAGGATTGGGAAGCACTCATCGAGCTTGAGTCGATCACCAACGATCGGCTGCGCGACGAGATCGGAGACATCTCGCTTCTCCCCGAAGAGGAGCGGGTAGCGGGTCCTGGTGCGACGACCATCATGGCTGCCTTCACCCATCCTGGAGCGTCGCGTTTTTCTGACGGCAGTTATGGGGTTTATTACGCTGCTCTAGACTTGCTGACGGCGGTTTGTGAAAGCGCTCATAGTCGCGAAGTTTTTTTCGCCGATTCGGCGGAGCCACCGACCTCCTTCGATATGCGAGCCTTCTACGGGACGATTGATGGTTGTTTGCACGATGTGCGTGGCGGTTATCCCGAGGTGCACGATCCGAATAGCCACTTGGAGGCACAAGTTTTGGGAAGGAGGCTTAGGCAAGAGTCGAGTTACGGCGTTGTTTACGATTCGGCTCGACGGAAGCAAGGAGAGTGCATCGCGGTGTTTCGTCCCTCAATCCTCAAGAACGAAAAATCGAGCCATACCTGGCAAGGGCCTTTGCTCAAGTATCATTGGGACGGAGAACGCGTGAACAAGTACTTCGACCACGAAGCCGGGCGGTGGTTTTCGCTCGAGCGCAGGTGAACTCAAAGCGCGCGAAATTCGCATCGTCCTGGCCTACCTGTGCCCCTTTTTTAAGGTGAGGCGGGGCTCGATGGGGTGACGGAAAGCTGCTCGACAAGTGGGTTGTAGAAGTTCGGGTTGAAGCGGGCAAAGTGGTTGTTGTAGCCCTGAAAGCCAAAGGCGAGTCCGAATGCGATGGTGGTCGAACACAGAGCGCATAACGTACCGGCCACGGCAATCCTTCCGACCGTCTGAGCCCGGCCTCTGAGTTGTCCACTTAGCCCGGTGTAGAGCGAAAGCCCTCCGAAAACCCCCAGCAGGACGAAACCGTGGGTGAAGTCAGCCATGTAGCGCATGGTGGTGATGAAGACCCCGAGGGCGGGCACTGCGCTGACTGTGGCGACGATGAGGAAGCTCAAGAAATACACGATATAGAGACGCCTTTGCCCATCTTTCGGGCACGCCACACTGAGCCAGTTTCGTTTGAGGACCAAGGCAAAGGCCACAAGAGACAGCCAACTGATGGGCACGGCTCGGAAGATCCCGACATGGGGTTCGTCCATGAGCAAGCCTTCCGGAAACTCGATCCAGGAGGGGATGCCGTTTTTTCCGAAGTGAGTCATTTGATGCAGGTACGGAAACTGGCCATCGAATTTGAAGTCCTGCAGTAGGTAGGCATAAATATTCGCGGGAAGATATCGTGCCGACCAATGAAACTTGAGCGAGGTGGTCATCCATGTGGTGCCGAACTCAAAGTATTCGTTGAAACGTAGCTTGTTGTAGACGAGTAAAACACTCACAAATGCGAGTACAGGCAGCCCCAACAGGAGAGAATGGAAAGTAGCGTCTTTGATGATCTGGCTCCAAGGGCGCATGGGTTCGGAGCTCGAAGACGCTTTGGTATCAGAAGCTGGGGCAGGGGACCGACCACACCAGATAATGGCCGAGACCGTTCCGAGCATGAGTAGGCCGACCGCAGGGGCCTGGCTGAAACGACAGCACAGGGAAAGTCCCCAAGAGAGACTAGCCCCCAAAAGTTGGGGCCATAGGCGCTTTTGCTCCTGGGCGCGTCCTACTGCGCTCAAGGCGAAACAGAGGCCACAAATCAAAAAAGCCTGCCCGCCGCAAATCGCTCCCTGATAGACGCCTCCGGTGGAGATCAGATGAGGGATCGGGTTGACGCAGCCAACGGCGAGCACAGCGAGTACTACGAGCCATTTGGGCACCCCAGCAAAGAGGCGTTGTGCCATCTGATAGACGAGGACGCAGGAGCTGATGGTGAGCAGCGACGAGGCGGCAAAGGTGATGTACTGGTCGCCGATGAAGCGATCCACTCCAAGGATGGATTTGATGGCGGCCTGAACGAGTGCCGGTAGAGGCCCCCAGTAGATGTAATACTTGCTGTCGTAGAAGGTGCCGTCGGGCAACCAGTAGCGAACGTTCTGCATCGACCACGGGTCTTTGGCGGCGAGCAATGCGGGGTGGGGGGTGTACTTGATGTAAAGATGCCCTTCGCGGAAGCCTTCCGCGAGCATATCGTAGTAGGCCTGGTAGATGGGCCACTGGACGAACATGTGCCCTGCCGAACCGTAGAAAATGTAGAGAAACTCGAGCCCGATGAGCAGCGCTCCGAGACAGAAGACAAGCGGATGGGCGAGCACGAAAGAGCGGGCTTGATCGAAAAAGCGGCGCCGGCTGCTGCTAGAAGCGGTGGGCATTGTTGGTGGCCATACCCGGCGCTGACTTGCAGGACAAGGGGGCCTTTCTTCTAGCGAATCTCTTGAACATGAGGAGCGAGAGGGTCCCCGTGCCGGACCTTACGCCCCTCTCGTAGTCGTGCTCTGAGTTCTCGGATGGCGCTAGCTATGGGCCGCCACCTGCCCTAGGTTGCGCCCTTGACCCACCCACCATCCAACTCGCCAAAACCGGAAGACAAGCCCTTCGATTGCCTGAGCTGCGGGGCCTGCTGCCGTACCGGTCACGATGGTCGTATTCTGGTCTCGGCCGAGGACCTTGTTTTCTGGCGGCGCGCGGGTCGAGAAGATATCGCGCGCCAGATCCAGCCGGGCCATTTTGGTATGGAGGCTTACGCAACTCGTGAAGATGGAAGTTGCGTTCATTTGGGGGCGGAAGGTCAAGCCAATGCTTGCCAAATTTATTCGCTCCGGGGGGAGACCTGCCGAGACTTCGAGGCAAAAAGCCCCCAATGCCTCGAGTTTCGTCGACGGTTTGGGATCGACTGATTTGACTCCTCACCTGGTCTGGTGCAGCAGTCGCACCTGAGTGCGGCCATTGCTGTATTCAAATGGGAGCAGACGATCAGTCCATGAATTTTAGGCTCAAAGAAGTTGTGGCGGCAGCTCGGTATTCTGTCAAAAACTCGCTGTAGAGCAGCCCCCAATGCAATCCTGGGGCTACGGCTTCGGCCGCTGCATGAACATCGTTTTCGACGAGGCCGGCTTCTTCGAGCAACTCTTGAACGATAGACTGGAGTGCCATCTGGCTCGCCTTGCGTTTTTCGGTGTTCTCTTGAGATGCTCCGTCCAAACGGCCTTCTTGTTGGGCAGCGCCTTTTTCGATCTCGACAATCGTTTCTTTTACGGCTTCTTGGATGCGCTTCAAGCGCATTGTTGACCACGCGTTTCGGAGCACGAGCGACAAGCGACGTTCTTCTGATAATTCCATTTGGACGAGGTCCTTCCCCTCTTTACGTCGATCCGTCGACGATTCAACTGAGTGTGAACGAACTGCCACGATTGCGCTACGCCAAACGACCTGAATGGTGCTAATAAAATTCCAACACCTGGGTGGCCGATGTTCGTATGACTGGTGAATACCGTGCTTTGTATCAATCCTGTCTGACAATTGGTTCATAAAGAACGGTAAATCCTTTCTTGATCCATGAAAATCGCAGGTGGCTAAAACATGACACGATTTGTGCTCCGCGGAGTGTAGGGTGGAAGACTTCCAGAAACGGCCCACCATGCGCATCAAGAATCTAAACCACAAAGCTTTGCTCGAACTCATTCCCGCTGGGAAGGTCCCTGGCTTTGTCATTCCCCACCCGAACCCTGCCTTGTTGCCGGGGTCGTCGGGTCGTCGAGTCGACCAAGAAGGTAGGGGTCTCTTGTGGGGCGCGGCGCTCTTGTGCATCCTCACGGCAGAGATTTACGGAAGTTGGGTACTTCTAGGTCCCTGACCACGGGGATAAGAGCGGTCGCCTTAGCGTGTCCGTCAAATTGCGGGAACCACCACAGTGGTCCTATGCGAGCGCTTGTGCGGCCGTCGACTGTAGCAGGTCCGGCGTCATCGAGAGCGTGCTTTGCATGTCGGGGATCTCGAACTCGAAACGTGTGCCAGAGCCGCTCTCTGACGATACTCGGATGATGCCGCCGAGACTGTGGCAGGCGTTGCGAAGGGCGGCCATGCCCACGCCGCGTCCGCTCACGTCGGTGACCTCGCTGGTCGTCGACACGCCGTCGGAGAAGAGAGCCTCGATGAGGTCGTCTTGGGAGTGGTGAGGAAGGCCCTGGTCGGCAGCGACTTCGGCCATGCGGTCCCAGTCGATTCCCCTGCCGTCGTCTTCCACCACGACGAGAATCCGAGAGGCGCTTCGCGTCACCTCCACTTTGAGCTTGCCTATTGCTGTCTTGCCCTTCGCAGCGCGTTCTTCCGTAGGCTCGAGGCCGTGGTCGACTGCATTGCGCATCACGTGCACGAGGTTGCATACGAATGGGCGCATTCGTTGCGAGGGCAATCGAAGGTTGTTGTGGTGCAGCTCCACCTCCACCTTCTTGCCGTACCTCAGCGCGAGCTGTTCGGCCTTCGCCAGTTGGGGTGAAAGCAGTGCGTCGAACGGGTCGTGCTGCCACTCGTGAACCCGGGCCAGGAGCTCGTGCAGCCCGTGTTTCGACAGGGCGGCGAGGAGATCTTCGATCTCGTTCCGGCCGACGTGGAGCTTGTTGTCGTCGACATCCGTGATGAACTGCTCCACTCGGGCAAGTTGTGTGTCCCAGTGCTCGCTGAGAGCGGAGAGTTGTTCATCTACACCGCCAGCGCCCTCAGCGAGAGCGTCTTCGAGCTGGTGGCAACGGTTTGCGAACGACTGGAAGCCGTAGATTGAGGAATTGCCTTTGATGGTGTGCAAGAGGCGCTTGGTGAGGTCGAGGTTATCGCTTTGGGCGAGCGCGCCGAGGAGCTGGCTCATCTCGTCGGCAAAGGCCATAAACCCAGGGCGATTGAGCACCAAGCTCTGAATGATGGCGACGAGCTCGCGTTTGTCGGCTTCGCCGCGCTCGGCGGCTATGCGCTCTGTGGCATCGGCGATGACTACGACGATTTCGCTCAACGCGCCTTCTTTGTGAACCGGCTGATAGTCGAGCTCATATATGCGGCCGTCGCGCTCGAAGAGCTTGGGCATCTGATGGGCGCACAGCTCAAACGGAAGGAAGCCATCAACCAGCTGGTCGTAGCCCATGCTCAGTTGCGTCTCTAGCTTCTTGTCGTCGCCAGCCACGTAGTCCCAGAGTTTCTGACCTTCGCCGATTTCACCGAGCCATCTTGTCACAGACGCGGAGCGAACCTCCGTGGGAGTGCCGTCTAGGTCGCAGACCAACAAGCCGTCTTGCATGCTGTCGAGTACGAGTTGCATCGCCAACTCGCGCTCCACCGTCGTGGCCATTTCCTGTTGTACGAGCATCTCGAGCATGGTGTAGCCGGAGAGGTTCTTGAGCGCCAAACCGGCGGTGGGCAAGAGCTCGATGAGATCCGTTGTGTTGACGGCGACTCCTTCGCCACATTGCATTGCCAACAGTCCGTGAGTTTCGCCGCCCCACGCCAGAGGGTGCAACACGAGGCCGTCCTCCGACGATGGCGCTCCGCCATCGAAAACGGCACTTGCCTTGTCGACGGGCACTTCGAGGGGTTCCTGCCCGCAGGTTGCTTCGCTGAAGCTCGGATGACCTGTCCACACCGCCACCTTGGTGGCGTTGGTGAATTGAAGCGCCACATCGACGATGGACTTGGCCAACTCGGCTTCGCTCGTCGCGGAGCTGAGGGTTTCGCAGGCTCTGATGGGGTTGCGTGTTGGCATGGGTTCTCGGCTTGGTCTCGAGCCTCTTAATCGGATGGATCGAGTGAGTGGGTGAGAATGCGTTCGAACCACTTGCGGTCGAACGCTCGTGCGTCAGGAGGCGCCATGACGCGGTGGATGAACGCAACTTGGTCGTCTTCGACGCCGATGCGGAGCTCAAAACGGAACTGGAGCACGAAGCGCTGAACGCAGCGTGCTCCCCAATGTTCCTCGGCATGAATAAGCCTAAGCTCCCCAGCCTCGCGCAGGGCGCCTGCAAGGCGACCTTCGTCGAGGGGGGAGTGTGTGGTGTAGAGGAAGTGTAAACCCCGCAAACAGCCGGGGTGTTTCCTCACATCGAAGGCCGGTTCACACACGGATTACTCCCGGGTGGCGACAATCTCGGTGTAATCGTGTCCCATCGCAAGACTCTTCGTTTGCTCCGACGTGAACACGTCTTCGCGCTCGAAGCACTTGGCGTAGTAGTCCAAGTCGAGCGTTGGCTTGTTTTCCACGTCGCCAATAAACACGAGGTTCATCATGCCAGCGACGCCAGCGGAAGCGAGATAGGACACCGGACGGTCGGGTTTGCCATACATATCGCGGTAGCCGCAGCTTTCGTAGTCGTCCCAGATTCGCATCACCAGGCGCTTGTCAGAAAACTCGGCGATCCGCCACGTGCCCCAACCGAGGGCGTTTACGACGGCGGTCATGCCGTGAACCCAGTCCTCCTTCGTTCGTAGCTGCGGCTTCACCACCGCATCCCACTCGGCGCTGGTCATGATGCCGCCGAAGGTGTGGAAGGCACAGCGGTAGCCGGCATCGACGAGTAGCATTTCGCCCGCTTCGAGCAGCCCACTGCCACCCATGCGCCGCACGAACTCGAACGAGATGCGGTTGTAGAAGTTGGCGAAGTGGTTGGTGAGCATCACGCCGAACCGCGGGATGAGGCCCTCCTCGTTACCCGCCAAATCCAAGCCGGAGAGTGCCTGCAGGATGCCAGGCTCGTCGACATTGCTCTCGAACGGTGCTGGAACCTCACCGTCGACGTGAGTGGCCAAACCTTTCGAAACGTGCATCTTGCGGTCTTTGCATGGCATCACGAGCACGAGGCCCTTCTTGGCACCCATTGACTGGCAGGTTTCGATGCTGCCCTTGAGCGATTCGTTCGGTGCACCACTGATGAATGATGCCGCGGCCGCGGAGTAGCCGGCGTCGAAGAGCGACTGGGGTCGTGCGAAGTCGGTGCCGCAGGCTTGGCGCAGTGTGGCCCCGTAGTGGGACATAGCAAACACGGCCTTGCCGCCTTCGGCGCCTAAGTCTGAGAAGTCGGCGACACCGAAACCGAGGGCACTAAATGTGTCTTGCGCGAGCGCGATGCGCTCCTCGCGAGTGTTCAGATTCTTGTCTTGTGCGGCTTGCGTGAGCAGGCTGTAGGCGGTCTCTTGTGCGGCGTTTGAAATCACGACATCCATTTCGAGTTCGTCGTCGAGCAGGAGCGTCTTCTGGAGCCAGTAGTTGTAGAAGTTGCAGTGGAAGATCAGTGGTTCGCCAGCCATGAGCGTACGGCTGTGGGGGACCATGTTGAAATCAGCGATTGTGCGGGCCATCGACTAACCTTTCGTGACCTCCGCAAGCGCGGAGCGAAGAGAAGAGGCAAGTGCCCCGTCCAGATTTTTGTCCAGCGGTGTCTTCAGAAGATCGGGGCGTCGCATGCGGATCGCGACCTGAGTCAGCTTCACGCGCCCCATCTTGCCAGGGAAGATTGAACCAAGGGTGTCCATGCTCGTAGAGAACGGCCATGGAGTTTTGGACTGTAGCCCAAATGTTCCTTGCATCAGGGCGGTGGCCGCGCACACGTAGGAGTAAGGCGTTGGCTCTCAGCGCTGGCCGGATGGTGAAATGCAGCTCAACCGAACGGTCGGCCGTCTGGCGCCGCTGCTGCGACGCAATTTCGTAGAGTCAATAGCTCAATGCGTGGTGAACTGCGCCGTGCTTCTTCGCGCAGCATGCACATGTCTTTTTCGTTGACTCGGTGTGTTTGAACGCCTTTCCCTACTCTCGATATCGCTCCGTTCTCTTTATGCGTTGCAGTGTCGGGAGACTTGGCGGTGCATGATTGCATCAGCAGTTTTTGGGCGGGTCGGTGAGCGGTAAGTGAGTGTGTTGCTGCGCGCCTTCCGGCCAATCGACCAGGGTTGGTGAAATAGAATCAAGAAAAGTTTTTTGGAGAAGGGTAGAGGGTGGGCGCGTTTGGGGTTACTTGGCGTTGGCGCTGGTTTGGGTTCTTTTTTCTGAATGGTGTGGTGTTTATGTTAGTGAAATATCTTGGCTAGGATTGGGTTCCGTCTTGACAGTTAAGGTTGCGATACGATACCCCTCCGCAGAGGCTCGTGCTCGAGGCGCGGCAAAGTCGCCTTGGGTGGAAAAAGAGGATGGGAAAGATGCATAATCGATTGTGGTGGAATTTAGTTGCGGGGGGGATTGGACTGGCTGCGTGTCTAGGTACTACGACGGTCCAGGCTGAGGAGCCGTTTTCTCCTCACGGATATGAGGACGTCTGGTCCTGCAACCTCAACGCTCAGGGCTTCGATTGGTCCTCGAGCTCGATGTATTCCGAACAGACCATTTGGTTCAGAACACGTGATCTTCCAGGTGGAACGTCGGATCGTTGGTGGACCTATGCCAGCCCGGGGGGAAGTTCTTTGGACTGTGGTCAGTACGTGACCGGATGGCTGGCGGGGGGAGGGACCTGGAATGGATCCGGCCCTTCTGTGTCCAAAGGCGTCGACGTTTCGGTCCAAATGTTTCACGATGATTGGGGTATGGATTACACGGACGAGGGTGATTGTTTTCACACTCATCTCACCGAGTACGTCATCGCCTGGTACTGGCAGGGGAGTTATTGGATTCCCGTTGACTACGATAGCTTTCAGCTCCAAGGAAACATGGAGAACGGACATTGCCGCTACCGTGGAGAGAATTTAGGAGGGCCTCCAGGTTATTTGGTTTGGGGAGACGGGGATGAGGACCAGGCGATTAGGATCAACAACTCGCCCTACTTGGTTCTCTGGACAATGCATCAGGCACCAAGCCATTTCTCCCACGGTTGTGGCGAATTCCAGTGTTATCATCACCTCTATGCGATCTCGTTCTATCTATAAATGGTGCGCGGTGGCGTGCGCCGTCGCGCTTTGCGGAGCTATGGGGCTCTGGATATCGAGCAACGGAGAAGAACGCTCCGAAGCTGATGCGACGAGTTTACAATCTCTCAAAGCGTCGGCTGACACGGTGGCCGTCTCGGTGGCTAGCAGTCCTCGGCCAAAACCGGTCGAGGACTCATCGCTCCCCTCCGCGAAGCAATCGGTGCAAGCGCCCGAAGGATTAGCGGAGGAGGAACTCTGCGAGCGGGCTTACCGACAAACCACTCGAATGATTACTGCGGCGATGAGGCAATCAAAAAATCCTTTCGCAAAGAAGGATGCCGCTGGCAGAAGTGTTCCCGCTCTAGCTGTTCCTGAACATGACGAGTTTGTGAGCGACTGTGAGGAGATGCCGCTGCAGGTGCGTCGGTGTTGGGTGCGAGATTTCAGTGAGGATAATAAAATTGCTTGCCGTGAAATAGTTACAGACTACTTCCGTTCTCTCGGTCCGCAGAAACCCAATACTCCAGGGGGGCAGCACTCTCTTGCAAAAGCCGCGGACTAAGCAACACTTGAACATGAGGAATTTGTGGCAGGTGGGCTTTGCGGTGTTTCTGAGCAGCGGTTGCTCGGGAAAGGCCCTAGTACCAGACGACCTGGACACTTCCACCGGAGGCTCGGGCCCAGAGGAGCAAAAGCCTCTGGGTGGAACGTGTGAAACGGATGAGCCGTGTCCATCCGGTTCCAAGTGTCTGAAGATGGGTGCAGATGGGGGAGAGAGTGGGACGGGGATTTGTTCACGCGTGTGTTCTGATCCTACCGATTGCGGCGAGGACGCCACATGCCAGAAGATTGGTGATGAGCGGATCTGCGTGAGAACCTGTTCCGGTAGTGAGTCGCTCGATGCATTTTGCGGTGCGACTCTGACCTGCGACGCGCTAGGTAAGTATTGTCGGCCTCAATGTACGACGGACGAAAACTGCGCTGTTGGCGTCTGTGACAACGCCTCGGGCCTTTGTAAGACAGGGGTATCCAGCGAAGGCGATCCGGTTGGGTCTGTCTGTGCGCCGGAAGGTACCACGTGTGGGAGTGTTTGTACGGAGTTGGACGACGGGTATGCGCTTTGTTCTGCCCACTGCAGTGTGGGCAGCAGCTGCCCTGACGATGAATCAGTGTGCGTCAATGATGATGAACCTGGTCGAGCCGGAGTGGCGGGGAGCTGTATCGAGCTCTGCAATGCCGGTCAAGGATGCAAAGACCCTGAAGCCAGCTGTGATTCGTTCGAGGGAAGAGAGTGGTTGAGTATTCTCTACGGCACGATCTACGATGGTCTTTGTCTGCGAAGCGGCGCGTCCGTTCATGTGGGGGCTCCTCAATGATGGTCATAGAAGGCGGCCGTTTCCCCGTTCCTCAATGGCGCTCTCGTATGACCTTTGTTCGATTCGATGCGGTGTTGTCTCTATTGACCATCGTACTTTGCTGGTCTTTGGACAGTGGTGCTGTCGAGGAAGAGGACTTGGAAAAGCCCGAACCGTCCTTGAGTGAAGCAGCGAAGGGCGACGATGGGAGCATCATGACGAGCGGAGCCGAACCGGGATCTTCGCCACGCATACCGACCATGGGAGGGCCATTGCCCGTTCCCGAGTCTGTGACGGCGATGGAGTTCGAGGCCATGATCCCGGAGGTGGACATGCATCAGCTCGAGGAGCGTAGCGGGAAGGTCGAATCCGGAACCGACGGCGATGACGCAAGCCCTCCGCACTCCTTCGAGAGCCAAGCTCGTCCGAGGAATTCGGCCGTACGAGTCATCGAAGGGCAACTGCCTCCAAAGAGTGCGCAAAGCGCGCTACAGTCAAAGAGGGGCATGTCACGACAGGGGGTGACATCGAGAAAGGACAATGTGGACGGAAGTTCGGCGTTGAGCTTGAAGGTCAACAGCCGGAGAACGTTTGCATGGGTTGTCGCTGGGGCAGTTGCAACGTCCGTCTTAGGATGTCTACTTCTTGTTTGGGTCCTAGTTGGGAAGAAGGCGAGCGAATAGATGAGAACCGCTTTGTTCAGCACTGTGCTCTCTGTGCTTTGCTCTACGTTGGGCTGCGGTGGCCGCGTCGAAGAAAGCCGGCGTAGTTTTGGGGACGACTCGCCTGGTGGATCAGCCGAGGATGTTGAATCGAACTCAGGAACCACACACGTCGACTTTGAGTCGGAGGGCGAATACGGTGGGGGGCCGAATTATCCGGGCACCAACGGTGGAGATTCTGGTCCACTTGGCCCGTCAACCCCGCCCCCGCCGCAGAGCGAAGAGGGGGGGCCTGACCCCGAATCGCCGTCGGAAAAGGATGGGGCAACCGTAGAACCAGGAGTGAGCTGCGACCCCGAGGGACAACCGGCGAGCGTGCCGAGACAACTGTACTGTGGATGTACTCCTTCAGCTGAGTTCGAGTGCATTTCGGCGTACACCTCGACGCGGTTCGCCCCCTGTCCGACAGAGTTTGCCCCCGGAAATTCCATATGCCAGGACGAGTTGAATGCCCCCATTCAGGGGTGTTGGATCAGTGATCCTCAAGGCTCAATGATGGAGTGCAAGTGTCTGCCCGAGGGTGTTTGGGCTTGTCGTTAGATTCTCGATTGCGTCCATAGGCTCCGTATCCCGGTGGCGCTAGTGGGCCAGCGGTCTCAGGGGGGAGCAGCACGGCAGGGTACATTTGCAGATGCAAGTTTTTGCGGATAGGCTCAAGGACCATGCAGGAACTGAGTCGAACAGAGGCGAAAGACTTGATTCATCAGGCGGGTTTACGCGCAACGTCGCCTCGGGTCGCCGTGCTGCGGCTCTTGATGGCTTCTCCCAAGCCGCTTTCCCATGCAGAAGTGATTGCAGCAGTTGGGGACGACGAGTGGGACCAGGCCACGCTCTATCGTAACCTGCTCAAGTTGGTCGAAGCGAACCTGGCGCGGGTGGCCAGCCAGATGGGGGGCATCACGCGTTACGAAGCGCGGGCCGATGGCGACCCCCATGTTCATCCGCACTTTTCGTGTCAGGTGTGTGGTCGCGTCGAGTGCTTACCGGGTGCCAAACTCGCTGGCAGTGTCGAGGTGAAGTGGCATCGTTCCTTGGAGGCTTCGCAGTTGCAACTCATCGGTGACTGTCCGGAGTGCCTTGAGGCGATGAAAGACGAAGCAAAGGAGCGTAGCGCGAAGAAGTCGCGCGCAGCGTCGCGCCCGTCGCGCTAGAATCGTTCCAGCCGACCCAGAGCCGGAGTCTTTCTCCTCCCCCTGCTCGGCTTCCTTCCCGTCCGTGTCGGGCGTTATGAGCACGTCCTGGTTCGAGCGGCAGTACCATGGGCACCCCCACTCGCTTTGTTGTCATCAGCAACGTCGTCTTCGGCTGGTTTCCTCACCGAAGCGTATGTCTCGAGCGTCCCCCCCACAGGCGGTCCACCACGGAGCCAATGCGGAAGCGCCCCTACCCACGCAGGAGGGACCGCTGAGCGTGCGCGAAATCGCCCAGGCCGAGGCTGAAGAATTGAGAGCAACCGGGCTACTTGGGGGACCAGTCTGGGGGACACACGAAAAACCACCTTGCGGCGGTCTGGTCGATGCGGATTTGTCTATGTTTTCGAGCTTTGTGCGAAGAAGAGGACTCGTGGCCGTACAAACGACGAACTGAGTCAGACAAGGTCTGATGTAACGAAGATGTGCGCGAGGTGTAGGCCCCGAGGCTTCTTCGGAGCAGCAAGGGTCGCAACGACGAGACAAACGAAACAAGGCCCTCACCTTGCGTGGGGCCTTGTTTCGTTTGTTGAGGAGTTCTTGTGCGAAGAAGAGGACTCGAACCTCCACGGGAGTTACCCCACTAGCACCTCAAGCTAGCGCGTCTGCCATTCCGCCACCTTCGCGTGGTCTTTGGATTTGTTGGTTGGTGAACAACCTCATTTGCCAAATAATCCCGAAGTCTCGGGCCCCGGGCCGCCGGACCGTTTCAGCTCGGTTGCCGTTGGGGGCGTGAAAGTTAGGCGGGGCCCGCTTTTTGTCAAGCGGGCACTGCGCACAATCGTCAAATGGAGGGACTAAAAGCCGATCTTTCGCATAATGAAGCGAGGAAGTTGCCGAATCACGAGCATGACCCAGCGCCACATGAACGGGGTGTACAGAACGGGCTTGCCCTTCTTGATCGCGACGAGCACGTCTCGTGCCACTTGCTCTGGCGTTCCCGCAAAGGGAGGAACAGGTAGGCCTTCGGTCATTCCGGTCTTGACGAATCCCGGTTTGACGGTGATGGCCTGGATCCCCATAGCACGAAACTTGTGGTCCACCCCTTCGAGGTAGGCACTGAGACCGGCCTTGCTTGAGCCATAGAGTACGACCGGCTTGCGACCGCGATCTCCGGCAACAGAGCTGAAGGCCACCATTGTGCCGCCGCCTCGCTCAACGAGGCGCTTGCGGGCGTGTTCGAGGAACACCACTGTGTGGGCGTAGTTGACTACGAGCAGGCGTCGCGTGAACTCGATATCGTCTTCGAGCCGATCTTGAGTTCCGAAGAGTCCGGCCGTCACGATCACAGTGTCGAACTGACCCAAGAAAGCATCGGCCGCGTCGAGCGCGCTGGCGAAGGTATCGGGTTGTTCAAGATCGCACAGGGCCGAACCCACCTTGACGCCCCCATTAGCCCCACCCGAGCGCTGTCGAACGTCATTTTCGGATGCCCGGAGATCATCTTGTCCGATGCCGAGAAGAAATATGTCGTTGCCCTCTTCGGCAAGTAGGCGACTGAGGGCTCGTCCCATGCCTCGGGTTGCTCCTAAAATGACTGCTTTCATGTACTTCGCTTCGGTCTCTTTCTGGGGGTTCTTGTCGACTAGCGTCTGCTCATCAGCCTTCGACTCTGGGCGCTCTGGATGAGACCCTCAGGGTCCCACTTCTGTTTGATGGCGAGAAACCGATCCAAGCGTGGCTCCATCGCGAGAAAATCTTCGGCCGTGCTGAGCCCGTCTTTGGTCAGATAAATGCGACCGCCGTTTTCGAGCACGACCCGATTGAGACGCGCAATGACTTCTGGCGTGTCTCTTCGAATGGGGATGTCGAGGGCCAGAGACATTCCAGATTTGGGAAAGGAGAGAACGCCCTCTCCTTCCGGTCCGCAATCCTTGATCACGGTTAGAAAGGATGCCGTGCCCGCATCCGCAAGAACTCCAATCAAGGCCTCGACCCCTTTGCGCGCGTTTTCCCAAGGAATGACCGATTGATGCTGAGTCACTCCGCGCTTGCCATAAAACCGGTTCCAGTGATGGAGGGAATCAAGGGGGTAGAAGTACTGGTCTGGGTTGACGAACCCCTTCTTCACTTTCTTGAAGTGGCTCGCATAAACGACCCGGTTGAAGAGGCCGATGGTGAATCGGTTGAGAAGGCCAGAAGGGAGGTCAAAAGGTGCCGCAATGGCTGGGCGCGCTGCGGGAACGCCGTGGGGGGCCTCCTCGGCGGTAGCCCACCGTCCGACGAAAAGAATACCCCGACCCAGCGACTTGCCGTTGGCGACCGTATCCGTCCACGAGACGGTCATTGGCCAGTTTTTGGCGGTTTCTCGCACTTTGTCGAGCAATTCATCCAGACAGCCGATGCGGTAGCTTTCGGTATAAATCCAGGGCGAGGGGATCTTTTCCATCTTGAGGGAGACCTCTAGAATATGTCCCGTCAGTCCCATTCCTCCCAGAGTGGCCAGGAAGAGATCTCGGTTTTCTTGGCGACTGCAGCGCACGAGGTCGCCGGAGGCAACTCGGAGAAGCAAGCTCTCGACGTGTCGACCAATCGTCCCCGCCACGTGGTGGTTTTTTCCGTGAACGTCGGAGGCGACCATGCCTCCTAAGGTCACGAACTTGGTTCCAGGGGTCACCGGCGTAAACCAATTGCGCTTCAGAAAGATCCGATTCATCTCGGCGAGGCAGAGACCGGACTCTGCCCTGAGGGTCCCGGTTTCCTCGTCGAAGCCCAAGATGCGATCCGCCAGGGTGGTACCGAGAACACGGGCCTGTGGTTCGGCCGGCAGGCTCGCATCGCCGTAAGAACGCCCGAGACCTCTGCTCAGCGCTGTCGCGGCTGAACCTTGGACGAGATCTTCGGTTCGGACTTCACGGCCGGGGAGAGCAGTTCTGCCCCACCCGGAAAGCCCGTTGTTTTGGTCTTGGCGAACTTGGTCGACCGGCATCCCGGTCTCCTTAGCCTGTTCGTCCCGACAAGGCAGCTGTCGGAGAGGATTTCCTCGCTAGCTCCACGGACTTGGGAAGATTTACCCATTTCGGTGGTTTGGTACGGCTCCTATCACCGCTAGGCTCTGGCCCCGAGCAGCGCTTCGCTTCTCTTGCATGAGTGAAATATTGTGACACAAATGGCAAATGGCCGCCTTCATCTAGTCGGCCTTGGCGGCTCAAACAAGGTGATGGCCGGTGAGTTTTCTCGACTGATCCGCCGCGCTTTTCCACAAGAGAAGAGCCGCACGATTCTCGCGCGTGAACCCGAAAAAGTCGGCCCAGGAGGACTCTGGTATCCCTTCGACGAGGAGGCTGCGCGGATAGCCGTGTACTATCATCGCACCTCGGCGCGGGTGCTCTGGTCGCTCTTCGCTTCGTCGGCCACTCATCTTGAGCCCCTCTTTGATGACTTGGTCGAGCAGATTTCCGGCGAGCGGGGCTTGTGGATGAACGAAGGCTTGCGCTTTTCGGTGCAAGCGCTGGGGACGCGTAGTATTGAGGCTGGAGAGCGTCAGGTCGTTGGCGTTGTCAAAAATGCACTCATCGAGGGAGCGGCTCGTCTCGGGGTGAAGTTACAACTGGATCCAGAGGACCCCCAGGTTGTTTTTCAGGCCCGGACGGTGGAGACACGACAAGGCGTGTTGCTCAGCGTGGGGATCGACTTGGCGGGTCGTCCGATGCACCAGAGAGGCTACCGTCTTGTCTCCGGGGAGGCTCCTCTCAGAGAGGACTTGGCGGCTCAGGTGCTGATGCTCTCTCGCTACAACGCCCAACGTGATCTACTCATTGATCCGATGGCGGGCTCGGGGACGCTCGCCATCGAAGCGGCGCTGATGGCCGCCGGACGTTCGATCTGGATGTCGGGGCGTTCCCCGCTCGCCCGCAACATGGCCCCCTTTGACGGAAGTTGGGGTACCAAAGCTGCCCCTCTTTTCGGCGATGCGACTCCGCCGGTTTTTGCGGCAGAAATTGACGATCAGACGTATGGGGCGATGGACCGTGCTATCGCCACAGCCGGCACCAGCCAACAAACGACAACTTTTCTGGGGGATTTTCGTGACTGGGATCTAAAACCCCTCGTCGAAAAAGCGCGAGGCGAGCGCTCTGTGCTGATCGTGAGCAATCCGCCCTACGGCGGACGCTTGGGGCTGCCTCGCCATGAGCTGCGTGCTCTCTACCGCGATTTGGCCCAATTTTGTTCGGCCTTTGAAGGCGCGCGTGCTGCCTTTCTTATCGGTGATCCGGACAGCGGTGTAGGGCGAGACGGCGAGCGAGGGAACAACTCGATTTCGCTCTTTTTGGATGCCTTTCCTCGACCTCCGCGGATTAAGAAACCGATGAAGAACGGGGCACTCAATGCTCTCTTCGTGATGTACGACTTATAGCTAGAATACATCTCACAACCAGTAGCCGCGAAGGAGCATGCGGTTCCTTCAGGGGCCGTTGTTGTGGCAGTCGTAGGTGTCTGTTCCCACCGGACAGGCATCGCCTTCATCGCAGATCCCGTTGTAGGAGGAATAACAACTGTTTTCAGCCTTGCAGTCGGCCGTGTCGGTGCCCTCGTCGCAACCGTCGCCTTCGTCGCAACTTCCGTTGTTGGCCAGGTAGCAGCTGTTCGCCGCCTCACAGTCGGTTGTATCGGTGCCGGGGGCGCAGAAGAAGGGCTCGTCACAGGCGTTGTCGAGTGAGTATTGGCAGCTATCTCCGCAATCGGTGCCGTCCGTTGCAGTTTCAGTTCCAGTTTCAGGGTCAATTTCGGAGGGGCAGCCTTGAGCACTTTCGCAGACTCCGTTGTGAGCGAAAGCGCATGTATTGTTGCAATCTGTCGAGTCGGTGCCCGGGGCGCACTGCTTCGGTTCATCGCAAAAACCGTCCTTGGATGACCCACAAGAATCGTCATGGGCGGGCAGCTCTTGAACACAACGGGCCCTGGGTTCAACGTCAGTATCGGACCACTGTTGGCAGCCTTCGAAGCCGTAGTCCAAACAGTCGAGCTGCACTTCGGCTCCGCCAACGCAGAAGTGCAAGAGATGTCCGTCCTCGCAGCTTTCTTCGCAGTAGCTCGAGTCGCAGCCTGAGGCGATGCAGTCCCCTCCGTCGCAGTTGAGCCCTGTCAGAGTACAGTCGTGGCTCGACGCAAAGCCGTTCTCGTCGCAGAACTCGAGCACGTCTCCCGAACAACCAACTGTGTTGGTGTCGTTGCAGGTCTCGTTACCGAGTGCGCAGAAGGCCCCGTTTGGACCTTCGGTACAA
Source organism: Polyangiaceae bacterium (assembly GCA_050300635.1). GTDB lineage: Bacteria > Myxococcota_A > Polyangia > Polyangiales > Polyangiaceae > NIC37A-2. The sequence goes on along the minus strand of JBNKYC010000003.1, from coordinate 92,906 downwards.
GTCCCGGGGCAGTCAAAGCCCCAAGCCTCTCCTAGGCTGTCGCACCAATAGAGGGTTGACTCGTCTGCGCACTGATATGCTGATGTTGATTCTGCACAATCAAAGCTTTTTGCCTCGGAGGGTTTGCATGAACCGGCATTCTTCGCGTCGCTCCACGTCGCTTCTTCACAAGCGGCGGCGAAAGCCGCGCAGTCGTAGCTCGTTTTCGTCCCGGACCCGCAGTTGACGGCCCAGTCATCGGAGCACGCCCATTTGAGTTCTTCGGTGGGGATCCAGCATCGTCCCGTGCAGTTACCTGTGCAGGTGTCAAAACACTCACCACCTTCGTCGTAGTAACTGCAATGGCCATCACACGTGCCCGAGCAGTAGCCTTCGCAAGGCTCCCCATCGACCTCAGACCAGGCATCTCGTGCTGCGCAGGCGCCGCGGTCCTTGTCAGTCAAAGGACGTCGTCCGAGGCACTGGTAGATATCCTCACAGGAGCTCGCTCCGACCGAGCATGTCTCTGTGGGATAAGCTCGAAGGATGTCGAAGGTGAGGCAAGCCGAGATTCCCGTTGTCGGCGTGTCGGGATCGCAGGAAACGCGATAGAGGCAACTATCAAGATCAGCTTGCTGCAGCGCGAGCTCTGTGGAACACGTTTCGTCACTGAACCACACGCTCTTTAGTCCAGGGACGGGATCGAGGTCATCTCCCCCTGTACTCCCGGTGTCGGTGTTCCCGCTCGTGCCAGGGTCGGTATCGGTATCGGTATCGTCTCCCGTCGACGAACCGCCTCCACTACTTTCTGTCGTATCGCCATCGCCTGCGGAGGTGCGGTCGCCGTCTCCCGAGCTTTGATCGCCGTCGCCTTGAGTGGTTGAGCCGCTCTCTGAGGAGCCGCTTTTCGTGTCGGCATCCCAGTCGGGATCGTATTCCGCTTTTTCGATCCCTGCGAGCAACTGGCAGCCCCCTGTTAGAGCCAGCACCAGAGGCAACCAGGAGTGTTTCGGAAGTTTGAACTGAGGTCGCTCCATTAGAACGCTCCTTGGAGTGAGAGGTGAGCGCCGCCCAGGGTGGGCGCAAAGGCAACGGACGATTCTTGGCCCGAGTCGGAGGTGATCCAAAGCACGACACCCGTCGTGGCGGCGACGGCACCGACGCCGATCAGGATGTTTGCCAAGTTGGCTGACACAAGTGCGCTCTTTCGTTCTTTTTCGCCAGACCGAGAGCAGAGGTTGGTGTCCTTCTGATTGCACGAATCGAGGGAGTCGGAGTTCTTTTGGAGCGCTCGAATTCCAAAATAGGTGCCGGCCCCCAAGCTAGCTGCCCCCACTCCCGTGAGCGCGATCCCCCAGATCCGAAGGCCACTTACGGTCTGCGGTTCTGCAGTGGGATTGGTTTTGACGGCGGGATCCGTTTCGACCTGCCCGGTTGAGCTCGGGGGCGTATCGGAGGGAGCTTTGGTACTCATCGATTCGTTCGTCTCTGGAGCTTTTTCCAAAGGAGGCACGCTTAGACTTAGTGTCTGCCCATCCAACACTTCGAGGTCTGTTTCCCATTTGAGATAGCCGGGCGCGCTGGCCTCAAAATGGAGGGTTCCTGCATCGACGGGCAAGGGGACACCCCAAGCTGCGGTCGGCTGGTCGGTTCCGTCCTGCCGCAGAACGAAGCCATCAGGAAGATGCGCTTGATCGGTCACGGTCACCGTCAGCCGCGCGACTTGTGACTCGAGCTTGTCCGCCATGTCGCGGGCGTGGCTTTCGCGATCACTTTGTCCCGCTGCGCGTGCGCTACTGGCGGCTTCTCTCCAGGTCGACCAGGCTGTGGCCAGGCGTCCCGCCTTTTCGTAGCAGATTGCCAGATTGAGTAAGGTTCCCGTGGCGGGATCGACTCGTTGACTTTCGGCGAACTTGTTGCAGGCGGTCTCGTAGTTGCCGGCTTCAAACTGTTTTCGCGCCTCGTCGAAGAGAGCTTCCGCGAGGGTGGCGTTACCTTGAGCGCCAGCGGGACTGGCGAGGAACACCGTGCCAACCCCCAAACAAAGGGCGCAAAGAAGGAAGAGACGGGTGGTGCGTCCAATAGGAGCAGCGCAGCGGGGTCTTGTCATCGAAGCTCAACTGGGGCGTCTTGGAGCGCCCCCCTCCCTATTGGTGTATCATCCACTGCGCTAGAGAAGTAAGAGTCCGCCGACGTTCTTCCCGGTGTTCTTGTCCGAGCAGCTATGAAAGCGGTCGTTGTTTTTAGTCGCACTGCAATTGTACCTCTAGCAGTTGCTTTCGTCTGGCCGCGTTCCGTCATCGCATTGGCACGATAGTCATGGTCTTGTCCTTTTTGGGGACTGCCTGGCTTCGAACCGCCTAGAAGTAGCGTCCTATCGTTTGCCTGAGACGCTGATGGAGTTGGTAGATATTTTGCTTGGACTCTGTTTGTTGGAGGTTCAAAGAGAATGAAGTCGATATTTTCTAGCTCAGACGCGGCGACCGAACAGGCTCGAGCAGCTGCTCGGCGACGTCTTGGGGGCCAGCCGGCCAATAGGTCGGTTACTCGTGGACCTCTTCGTCTGGTGAAGAGTGAGCAGCCCGTTGCCGAGAAGCTGCCCCCTTGGTCCAAGAGTGCTCACATCCGCATTAGCGAGGAGGGGCGCGCCTTGTTGGCGAAAATGGCCCACGAAACGGAAGAAAACCTAATCGAAGGCAGCCCTGAGGACGCCATCGCTCTCCTTGTTGCGGAAGGTATAGAAGAAGGTTTCTTGGATTGACGCGCCCGATCTACCTCTTTCGGCTGAGCGTCCTGCAGGTGAGACAAACTAGGGAAGGCTCCTAGCGATTTGTCTGGTCGGCAGGATTTTCGTTCTATGGATTCAACTCCATGCAGTACCATCCGCGTCGATGCGGCCCACTGATCCTCGTTTCCTCTCTCCAGCAAAGAAGCGACCCAGCTCGGCTCGTCTGCGCGGACCGTCTATTTCGAAAACTCCGACCTCACCCGAGACGCCGATGAGTCTGGGACGGCAGCCGGCGCGGCCTCCCATTAAGACATAATAAAAGAGCCCGCTCTTTGAGGAGGGGCTCTTTTCGCGAGTTGTCGAGGGGATGGACCCGGTCGTTGTCTACTTCTTCCAAGGTCGAGAAACGACACAAGCGTTGATCCCCCCCACACCCATCGAGAGTTTGCCCACTGGGCCATCGGGTACCTTGACGGCTTCGTCGTAGACGAGGTTTTGCCCCATCTCGGCAAGAGTAGCGTTGAGCTCTGTAGTGCTGAGAGAGGTCGGGTGGAGTTTGCCTCGAGCGACCCCGAGGTATTGGGCGGTGAGCTCCCAACCTCCGCCTACTCCCATACCGTGGCCGAAGGTGCCTTTGCGTGCTGTAACGAGCGCCGACTTGTCCACGATCGACTGTAGATTGGAAAGCTCTTGAGCATCACCGGGAGTCGCCGTGGCGTGTAGATCCCAGGATTGGACCTCGGCCGGGTTCACCTTGGCCTGAGCCAAAGCGCTCTGCATCGCGGTACGCGGGCCTTCTTCGGAGGGGGTGATGATGTGGTCTGCGTCCGAAGAGGTGCCGACAGAAACCGGTTCGAGGCCCAACTTCGTAAACCCCATCTTTTCGCCGTACTCGGCATCGCCGATGACCCAAATACAACCGCCCCCAGCGACATGAGTGCCCTTGAGTCCAGTGAGCGGCTTGGAAGGTGTACCGTCCGCCGAAAGAACACGAGCGTTGTAAAAAGCCCCAACCGTGAGCGGATGAGGGGGAGGATCGACGGAACCAATGACGGCGAGTTTGGCATCGCCGCGCTTGATGGCGTCCATTCCCAGCTTGAGGGCGATGCCGAAGGTGGAGCAGGCCGCTACCGGAGCCACGGCCATTCCGGTAATCTTGCCAATCATCGAGATCTGAGAAGCCGGCGTATTGGGGATGTTCCAAAGAACGTTGGCGCTCACCTGGTTCCATGGAGGTTCGGGCGCCTTCCACTTTTCTTTGAGAGCCGAAAGCTGGCGGCGTTTGTCACGAAGAAGCTTCATCTTCCCCTTGGCGACGTCACCTTCGACTGATGGGCTTTCGATGACGCGAAACTCTGCAAGGTAGCTCTGCAAGTCTTCTGAGCGCGCGGCCCAAAACGAGTACCACCTGTCCTCTGCTTCTTCTTGTTCGGAAGGGTCTTCGAAGCTCTGTGGATCAGCGGGCGCGTCGGCTTGGGGCTGCGATCCATCCAGATGCGCCTTTAGCTCCGCGTTGCGCTCGGGGTGTGACCAGAAGCGATCCCACTTACGCTGGGCGCGATACAGCTCGATAGAGGTCTTGTACAAGGTTGGATAGGCGCCGAGCGCGTTGGCGACGTAGACATGCGCTTGACTTCCCAGTTCCTGGAGAGCTTTTTCGAGTCCGGGGTTTTGCCCCAAGGCCTGGATGAACGATGCGATGCCGTACAGGCTCGTCTTGTCCATCTTGTCGAGTAGTTGCTTCGTTTTACTGGGCGCGAAACGTTCGGTCAGAAAGGGTTCGTACTTTTGAAAGTCGAACGTGGGCCGACCCACGAGGAAGCTGTCAGGACCGAAGCCATTGAAGGGTTGGAGCCACGTCCCACCGGCATCGAGTTTGCTAGAAAATTCGTCAATGTTCTCGGCACCAGGAGCTACCACTCCCCAGCCATAAACGGCGATACTCGTCATATTTGCTCAATTGTCGCGGCCGATGTCGCCGCGATATGCCCACACGGCGGCTCCTGGGCCTTGGTTTCTGAAGTGGAGCGACAATATGAGCGCGCCGTTTGGAGTCAATCAGAGTCGCGCGAGGCCCAAAATTCGTGAAAATTCATACAATTGGCGTTCGGCTCTGGCTGTTTGTTCTCGTCGTTGAGCCGAGAGGGCCTCCCTTTGGCAGCCTAGGAGAGCTGTAATTGTTACGTCGCCCGACTGGCACTCGCCTTGTGGAGATTGCGTGCAGCTCACCCCGCAGACGTGGTGATCGTCGATCGAGTTCATTACCTTCCCGTTCGCATGAACAACGCTGACTCGATTCACCCGATTGATGAACAAGCTGCCGGCATCAGCGGCATGAGCATCTACGTCCCCACTCCACGTGTCCCCTTGGAGAACTGGTGCGCGTGGACGGACAACCCCTGGGAAAAAGTGCAGAAGGTCGTGGGGCGTAGTTTCCGCGTTCCGGCCCCCCACGAGAACGTTTATACCATGGCGGCGAACGCCGTTTTGCGTCTCATTCTCAACTACGACATCGATCCGAGCCAGGTTGGTTTTTTGGGACTCGGTACCGAGTCGAGTACGGACAATGCCGCGGGCGCCGTGATTGTTCGGGGCATGGTTGATCGTGCTCTCGAAGACCTCGGGCGTTCCCGTCTCTCTCGGGAACTCGAAGTGCCCGAGTTCAAGCATGCCTGCCTGGGCGGCGTCTACGCACTCAAGAACGCGCTGCGCTACGTTTCTTGCGACGGCGATGGTCGTCTGGCCATTGTGGTTTCGGCTGATGTCGCCGAGTACGAAAGGGGAAGCTCCGGCGAGCAGACGCAAGGGGCGGGCGCTGTCGCCATGCTCGTGGAACGTTCTCCGAAGATGCTCACCATTGATCTGAGCCGTGCCGGCAGCGCCTCAGCTTACCGTGGCCCGGACTTTCGCAAGCCCTTCGCTCGTCACTTCATCGAGGAGTACGCGCGCCAGACGAAACGCTTGAGCGACTTTCCTGTCTTTTCGGGGCGCTACTCGACCTACGCCTACTTGGACGAAACGGTCCAGGCTGTTGAACGCATGCTGGACCGCGTCGATGTCACGGCGGGGACGTATTACAAGAGCGTGCGCGCCCTCTTCTTCCATCGCCCCTACCATCACATGCCCATTTCGGCGATGTCCTTCCTCTATGTTCGAGGGCTTGCCCGCAGCGATCATCACCTCGAAGAATTGACCGAAGTCTGCGAAGCGGCAGGCGTAGCAGTTGAGGATGTTCTGTCCGAAACGAAAACCAATCCGGACCTTTATGCGCGCGTTCTCGAAGGGCGTGCCGAGGAAGACCCCTATCCTGCCACAGGCAAAGCAGCCGGTGCTTTGCGCCGTAGGTCCGACTTTAAAGAGCTCTTGCTCCGCAAGATGGGCTTGGGTAGCGACCTCGTGAAAGACTTGGGCAACCTCTACAGTGCCGCTCTTCCCGCGTGGATCGCAGCTGGCCTTGAGGCTGCTTACAAGCAGGACTTCGAGCTCACTGGTTCTTCGATGGTCATGGTGGGTTATGGGTCCGGTGACGCGGCCGAGGCGATTCCGATGACCGCTGTTCCGGGCTGGCGTGAAGCCGCGAGCAAGATTCGCTTCGAACAAGCGTTGTCGAGCTCTCGGGATCTCTCTCAACAGGAGTACGAAACCCTTCACGACGGCACTGCGGAGAAGGAAGCTTTCATCCCCGCGGATGAGTTCGCGATCCTGCGTGTAGGGGACACATACGAAGCGTCCTTCCAAGATCTGGGCGTCGAGTATTATGGTTACGTGTCATCTGACGCCAACTGAACGCTCACTTTATTGAGCTAACACAAGTGAGCCGAGGCCATGTGCCTCGGCTCTTTTTTTTCTCTGGCCGACTGGTCGGTGACGGATTGCTTTGGGGGACGACCCATTACAGGACGCGTCGTTTGCTGGAGCAGCGCGTCTGCGCGCACCAGGGCTAGCTCAAGAAAGCGGTTTTTTTCTCAGAAGAACAAGCACACTATCTTCGTAGCTATTGCTCAGGGGCCCTATCACATGAACCGACATACCTTGGCTTGGGGCAAACGCCTCCTCACTCTCGACACTTGGCAATCTCCTTTGCTGCCCGTTTTTGCCTTGGGGGCGGGCTTGGCATTTTTACTAGGCACGCAAGGTAATATCGAGCTGTGGTTTCGCCTACCTTTGCTCGCCTCGCTCGTCTTGCTGCTTATTCTCGTCGTTGTTGTCGGTGGAGCCTTCCGGGGGGCTCGCGCTCGACGCGATGATTATCGTTCTGGCGATAGCACGCGGGTGCAGGCCGCCGTGGTGGAAGAAGTCGATTCGGGGACGGCTCCGCAAAGGCTATTGGCTTTGGCCCTCGCGGGTTCGGGTGATTTTTCTGCCGCTCGCCGCGCTCTGATCAGTTTGGGATATGAGGGCGCCGAGGACGAGGAGGTCTCGCTTTGCGCACGTATCGTGATCTTGGCCTTTGAGGGGCAGTCGGGGACGGCTTTGGGGCTATGCCATCGATTAGTTGGTTTGCCGCTCTCAGAAGGTGAGTCGATTCATTCTCGTCGTCGCGCTCGTCGGGAGGGCATTGTGGCCTTGGCGCGGGCCGTCGCTGGTTCGGCTGACGAGGGGGACTATTTGGCGCTCAGTCGAGCGGCCCGTTTTGAGCCTGCACTTTATTGGGCGTGTCGTTATGGCGCGGCTGTGGCCTGTTGCGTACGAGACGAGGTGCAACTGGCCTACGATCTGGTGAAGGACGCACCGCGTTGGCCTAAAGAAAGCTGCTTTCGGCTGCTACATTCTCGCATCGTTGCAGCTGGCCTCGGTCGGAGCCCGTCCTACCATCCTGCCTAACTTGCTGTACCGGCTCCTGTTTTGCTAAGCGAGGTCTATGAGTGGCCATTCCAAATGGGCGACGATCAAGCGTCAGAAGGGCGCCAATGATGCGGCTCGCGGCAAGATTTTCACCAAGCTAATCAAGGAAATCACCACGGCGGCTCGGATGAGCGGTGGTGATCCGGATGGGAACCCACGATTGCGCAAAGCGATCGCCGAGGCCCGGGGCAAGCAAATGCCCGCCGACAACATCAAGCGGGCGATTCAGCGAGGAACCGGCGAGCTCGAGGGGGTCAGCTACGAAGAAGTCCTCTACGAAGGAACAGGCCCGGGAGGTACTCTCTTTCTCGTTGAGGGCATGACCGACAACCGCAATCGCACTGCTCCCGAGCTGCGCCGTATCTTCGAGAAGCGGGGGGGAAATATGGGAGGAAGCGGGACGGCAGGTTGGGCCTTCGAGAGGCTCGGCACGATCCTCTTGGACAAGGCTGCGGTGAGCGAAGAACAGCTCATGGAGGTCGCTCTCGAAGCTGGAGCCGAGGACTACCGCGACGAAGGCGAGACTTGGATGATCTGCACGCCTGTGGGCGATCTCTTCGAGGTACTGGCCGCCGTCGAAAAGGCGGAGCTTCCCGTTTTGGAAAGTCGCCTAGCCTATGTCCCGAACAACAAGAAGTCGGTGACGGGCGACGACGCGCGCAAATGTTTGGAGCTCGCGGAGGCACTCGATGACCATGACGATGCTCAGGGCGTGTTCTTCGATTTCGAGGTTTCGGATGAAGAACTCTCGAAAATCCTCGGCGACTGAGTCTTAAAGCGGCACAACCGAGTTTGGGGGCGAAAAGACACCCGCGCGAAGCTTGGGCCTCGCGGGTGAATCTGACCCCCGCTTTGGTCGCCTCAGTGAACGGCGTTGATTTTAGAGCCCGGTGTCCGAGTGGCGCTGCTCAGTAGCGAGCCGCTTTTCGACCCAATCGAGCAAGTGGGACGCAACCAGAGGCTTTTCCATCTCTGGCAGAGGCTGGCAATCCTGGGCAGAGACGAGCTGCACTCGGCTCGCGTCTCGTCCCAAGCTTTCGTCGACTCGATTCGCGACGATCAGATCGACTTGTTTTTCGATCAGTTTTTGGCGGGCATGAAAGACGAGCTCTCTTTCGCCCAAAGTTTCGAGGGCGAAACCGACGAGTACCGGGCGAAGTCCCACTCGGGCTGTACCTACGGTGCGCAGCAAATCGGGATTAGGTTTGAGCTGGAGGTAAAGATCGCTATCCGAACGCTTCAGCTTGGTCGGGGATGTGTCGGCGGGGCGGTAGTCTGACACAGCCGCGGCCATGATCAGCACATCGGCGCGGCTCTGATTCGGTCCGAGAGCGTCCTCGATAGCCCACTGCATCTGTTTTGCCGATTCGACCTGCACACAGTCGACTCCTGTGGGTGGTTTGAGATGCACTGGGCCGCTGATGAGCGTGACAGCGGCACCTCGAGCGACCGCTGCTGAGGCGATGGCGTAGCCCATCTTTCCTGAAGAGAGGTTGGTGATGGCTCGTACCGGATCAATGGCTTCACGAGTGGGTCCGGCTGTGATTACGATGTGTCTTCCGCGCAAGGAACCGTTTGGATCAATGAGGCGTTTGGCAACGAAGGCGGCAATCACGTCGGGTTCTTCCATGCGCCCGAGGCCTTCTTCGCCGGAAGCCACCTCGCCGTGGACGGGGCCGACGAACTCCACTGCGCGTCGCCGGAGAACGTCCACATTCTCGAGAGTAGCGGCATTGTTCCACATGCGCGGGTGCATGGCGGGGGCCAGTACGATGGGGCCGTCAAAACACAACACTGTCGCGGTGAGTAGGTCCTGGGCGCGTCCCTGACGTAGGCGCGCGATGGTGTCTGCGGTGGCTGGAGCGATCAACATCAGATCGGCCCATGCAGCGAGCTCGACGTGCGGCTCGCCTCTGTCCGTCCACATATCGGTTTGGACTTCTGCGCCGAGCCCCGAAAACACTGCTCGCGTGATGAACTTCTCGGCCGCTTCCGTCAAAAGGACGCGCACCTGAGCGCCGGCCCGTCTCAACTCACGTAGCACGAAAGGTGCCTTGTAGGCTGCGATGCTGCCACTGACGCAGAGCAGAACGCGCTTTCCTGCGAGCTTACCGAAGTCTAACCCGGACACGGGGCCAGGTTATCATAGAGAAGCGACAGCGCATCCCATAACTCACCCGGGATCTACAGAGGAGCCGATCGCATGAGAGGCACCATTTCCGCAATAAGCCGGCTTCAATAGCCGAGCAGTTTTCCCCCCTGGTAGACGGCTAGACTGCACAAATAAGCGAGCACCGTCATGTAGGCGAAGAGGAAGGCCGGCCATTTGTAAGATTGGGTTTCGCGCCTCACGACAGCGAGGGTGCTCATGCATTGGCAGGCAAGGGCAAAGAAGATCATGAGCGAAAGCCCCATCAAGGGGGTGTAGCGCCGACTGCCATCGGGCTTCTTTTCGTCTCGGATTTTGTCGCGCAGGGCCGTTGCGTCGTCGTCGAGATCTTCCATTCCGAAGATCAGCCCCAAGGTGCTGACGAAGACTTCGCGAGCCGCGAAGGCGCCAATGATACCGGTGGTGATTTTCCAATCGAAGCCGAGCGGGGTCATGACTGGCTCCAGGCTCTTTCCGAGGCGACCTGCATAACTGTCCTCGAGCGCAGGGGAGGTATCGGTCGTGTTTGATTCTGACTTCAAGGGGGCTACCTGCTTAGCCGGAGATGGCCCTGCGCTGCTTTCATGCGCCACTTCGCGGCTCACTTCGTGCTCGGTGCGGGGAAAGCTCAGCAAGGCCCAGAGGCCGATGGTGGCGACCAAGATGATGGTACCGGCTTCTTGTAGAAACTGGGCGGCTCGGGTGCGCATCATTTGAAGCGTTGGTCGGAGGCGCGGGAGACGATAGGGGGGGAGCTCCAAAATGAGGGGCATTTTGCTTGCGACGATGACGGTCTTGCTCATGGCCCAAGCCGCGAACAAAGACATTACGACGCTGAAGAGATAGAGGCCGATCAAAAGAAGCCCTTGCACAGGGAGCCAGGCTTGTTCGTCGATAGGAAAGAGTGCCGCAATCAATAGCGTGTAGACAGGAAGCCGAGCCGAGCAAGTCATCAGGGGCACGACCATCATTGTCAGCAGTCGGTCGCGTCGGTGCTCGAGAGTCCGCGTGGCCATAATAGCAGGGACCGCGCAGGCAAAACCGCTGAGCAGAGGGACGAAGGCCCGCCCGTGTAACCCCATCCCTTTCATGATGCGGTCCATGAGGTAGGCGACACGCGCCATGTACCCCGAGTCTTCTAGGAGTCCTATGAACAAGAAGAGCAACAGGATCTGCGGTAGAAACACAATCACGTTGCCCACTCCGCCGAGCACACCGTCGACAATCAAGTCTGTGAAGAGGGATGGGGGCAAAAGGTCCGCGACGCCTTTTTGAAGCCAAGTGACCAAGCCTTCGATGAGCGAGATGGCTGGATCGGACCAGGCAAAGAGAGACTGAAACACGACCAACATTGTCAGCAAGAAGCTCACAGAGCCGCTCAAGGGATGGAGCAGTAGCCGATCCACCCGGTCGGCAAGTCGCAGGACTTGCGACTCGCCTGAGCTGTCGAGTCCGTCCAGTAACCGATCGATCGCTCGATAACGCGCCTCGATGATTTCCAAGTCGAAGTCGGACCGATCGTGTCGCGCTGGTGAGCCCTGCTCGTACTCTTGAGAGGCTTGCTTGACCTGATCGCGCAGCGTCGAGGGAATATGACTCAGTTCATCTTCCTCGCTTAGGCTCATCATCGCCCAGATGGCCAAGCCTCGCCGAGCTTCGACGCTCCTGGGTACGGGCGTGGGGAGGTGATCGGCGATCCGATCGAGGAGCGAGACCGTTGTCTTGTCGTATTGGGCGTTTAAGCGGGGGAGCTGTCCTTCCGGGGAGAGGCCGAGCTCAAGGGCGCGCTCGAGAAGCTCTTTGCATCCAAGACCCGTCTGGCCGTTGGTTACGACGCAAGGGATACCCAGAGCTTCTTCGAGCTGCTCTTTGGTGATGGCGTCCGGACCGGCGTCGTCCACCATGTTCAGGGCGACGACCATCGGGACGCGTAGCTCGAGAAGCTGCAAGACGAGGTAAAGATTGCGATTCAACTGGGAGGCGTTAACGACGGCAATCAGCACATCGGGCGCGGCTTGTCCTCCCCAACCGAGCACTGAGTCGATGACAATCTGCTCTTCAGCCGAGCGTGCGACCAGAGAGTACGTCCCCGGGGCGTCGGTGAGAGTCAAGCCGAGCTTTTGGTCTGCGTGTGCTACAGAGAGCTCAGCATAGCGACGTTCTACGGTTACACCGGGATAGTTCCCCACACGCGCGCGCGAACCCGTGAGATGATTGTAGATCGAAGTTTTTCCGACATTGGGATTGCCGACAAGAAGGATGTTCATGATAGCGGGAGTCGGGAGCACTCAGCTCGATAGGGAGGCTCGGGGCGTGACGTGAATCTGTTCGGCCTCGGCCCGACGGATGGACAGCGTCGTGCCCCGTACTCTCAGGCTGAGGGGATCACCCAAGGGAGCAACGTGGAGCAGCCTGACTTCGGTTTGAGGAAGGAGACCCAGCTCCAGGAGACGTCTTCTGACGGCACGCTCCCCTCCCACTTGATCGACGGTGGCGCTTGCGTCCAAAGGAAGTTCCGCGAGGGTCATGAGCGAAGTCTAGGTTAATGAAAACAGTTTTCAACAGTCGCTAAGTCGTTTAAAATACAGGAAATACTTGCGCTGCCTCGAGAAACTCGCACGATCTGAGACCCGCGCACTGCAGCCAGGCGCCCCAGAGTACTGCGATTGGCGCCGGAGCCACTGCAGGTTGTGAGACGTATTTCTAACCGCGTAGGACGCTGCTTACGACGCTGCGCAGCAAGTTGGGCTGGACCGGTTTGTCGAGTTTTGGGTTGGCGATGCGAGACAAAAACACTTTTGCCGAGTGCGTGTAGGCGCCGCCCGTGAGGAAGACAAAGCGCTTGGCGATGTCTGGATTATTGCGCGCGACTTCTTGGTGGAGGTCCATGCCGTTCATTTCCGGCATCATGAGGTCGCACACGATGAGGTCGAAGGGGCCGTCTTCGGCTAGCTTGAGCAGCGCTTCCTTGCCGTTGGAGGCTGTTTCGACATCATGTTCGTCCCGCAGCAGTCGTGACACAGAGCGCAAGATGAGGGGCTCATCATCCACGACGAGTACGCGGGCGCGCAAATCGGGGCTGATCGAAGGTGCCCGACTGGCAGAGGTGGGCGGAGCCTCGCGGGACACGCGGAGCTGGACTTTGAAGGTGGTGCCTACTCCCATTTCGGACTGAACCGAAATCGAGCCCGCCATAGATTCAATCAATCCGTGACAAATCGACAGACCGAGCCCAGTGCCGACTCCAACCGGTTTGGTGGTAAAGAAGGGGTCGAAAATGCGCTTCAGGTTCTCCGGAGCGATCCCGGGACCGTTGTCTTTGATCTCGATCACGCAGGTATCGTCCACTTCGTGGGCGCTGATTCGAATGCGGTTTCTTTCTTTATCATCGCTGACAAAAGCCTGCGCCGCATTCACGATCAAATTCAGGAAGATCTGTGCTAGGCGCGTCTCGTTGCCCAATACACCGCCGACCCGGTCGACATCTGTGCTGACCTGGCAACGGTAGCGGGTCTCGGATTCGCTCATGTGGACCGCCGACTGGAGGACAGTCTGGACATCGATAGTGGAATCAGTCTCTTTGTCTTCGCGAGTCAGGGCGCGCAGATCGCGTACGATGGTGGCGACTCGGGAGGTCCCTTGATGGGCCTCCGTCAGGGCTTGTTCCATGGGCCGTAACATCGCTCGTAGCGAGGCCGGGCTACCGAGTCGAATCGCGTTTCCTTCGAGAAGCTCTTCGATATAGCGAATACGCTCCATGCAATAGGCGATGTTTGTGGTGACGTAGGCGAGGGGATTGTTGATTTCGTGGGCGACTCCTGCCGCGAGGGTACCGACCGAGGCCATCCGTTCCGCTCGATTGAGTTTCTCGTCGATGGCCCGCGACTCGGTGATGTCGCGCACAGTAATCATGATCGCGGGCTGGCTTTCGAATTCGATGCGGTCGAAGTAGTACTGCACCGAAAGTTCCTCGAACGAACTAGTCAAGAGAGGCTGATCGAGTTCTTCGTGGCCGGCCCGGGCGCGCAACACCTTTCCGATGGTCTTCATCGCGATGCGGCGGTGCGGCCGGGGGATGTGTTTGCGAATCAGCTGCCTGGGGTTGTGTCCCACGAGTTCGGCCAGGGACTCGTATTCTAAAAGGAGCAGGAGTGCGTGATTGGCAAAGGCGATGCCTTCCTTGGTGGCTACGAGCACTCCATCATGAAAAGCATCAATGAGCCGCCTGAACTCGCGCGAGGTGTGAGAAGAGGGAGGCTTGGAGGAAACAGTTCTTGTTTGCTGAGCTTGGGATGAGGTGGCTTTGTTTACCCTCACCACTCCAAACACTTGGGGCGGCACCGACGCCGAGAGTGTTCGCTTTGTGTCATCAGTAGCCAATTGTCCCCACCCTCGTTGATCTACTGGTTTTTACGGTAGATCGACGAACAACATCAGGGTGCGTGATCCCGAAGCGGGCAGCAAGCTACTTGAGCAAATATACGAAACCGCCGGCTGGCCGGAAAGTGGAGGGAAACGGTCGAAATAGCTGCATTTGCAGGGACAATTCGGCTGAGGAGGCGCATGTTAGCGTTTCCTCTTTGAAAGTAATGCAGGCTCGCCTCTTCCTTCATGGGGCCTAGACCATGAAGGAAGGACGGCGTCGAGCGGGGTGTCAGGCTTCCCCCCAATAGCGCGGGGTGCTCGTGGTGATGAGGGTGGCTCCTCTCGGACTCGAACCGAGATGCCCGTGAAGGCGAGGGATTTTAAATCCCCTGCGTCTGCCATTCCGCCAAGGAGCCCTGGAAGGCCGGGTAAATCACGGTCGAGCCAATATGTCTAGTGTGCTTTTCCTCGTGACTTGTTACTGACCCTTCATGGAAGGCATCGAACCGAGCCCTCGTGTGCTTTTTGTCGGCGGAATCGATCCCTCCGGAGCCGCCGGCATTTTGGCGGATGCGAAGACGGCTCAGGAGCTCGGGGTCTTTTCTACATGTGCGACCACGGCGGTGACCGTTCAAAATCGCCATAGCGTGAGCGACATCATGCCCGCGCCAGCCAGTTTGCTGGGGGCTCAGATGGACGCCGTCTGGGCCGATGCCCCCGTCGACGTGGTCAAAACGGGGATGCTCGTCGGCGGGGACATCGTTCGGGCGATTTCCGAGCGAATCGGCCGCTGGGGGAGCTCAACGCGTCTCGTTGTGGATCCGGTTTTGCGATCGAGCTCTGGGCGTGCGCTCCTGGATGAAGATGGTCGAAAGGCACTGATTGAGCTCCTACTTCCTCAAGCCGCCTTGCTCACCCCCAACCTACTCGAAGCCGAAGAGCTGACGGGGCAGACGGCCAATAGTGTCGATGAGATGAGTCGCCTCGCTGACTATCTGCTGGCAATGGGAGCCAACGCTGTTCTGATCAAAGGAGGCCACTTATTGGAGCGTGATCCGGAGCTCGATGTGGTCGTGGATCTGCTGCGCACCATCGACGGCGAAGAATATCGACTGAGTCACGGTCGACTTCATCCCGCGGGGAGCCGCGGCACTGGTTGCACCTTGGCAGCGGCGATTTCTGCAGGTTTGGCGGAAGGCCTCACTCTCAGGAGTGCAGTTGAGACTGCCGGCGATTTCGTACACGCGGCGCTCGAGCAATCTGCACGACAGTTGCCGACGGGAGCCCTTCACCACTCAGCCCATCGCTCCGAGCGCCCCGCCCCCGAAGTCGACCAATAGATCGGCCGCGCCTACAGCCTCCCGAAGTGCAGGGTGCTTTAGTGGCGAATCTCGAGTTCGGCGAGCTTGGATTTGGCTTTGAGGCGTAGGGGACTGTCCGGAAAGCGGCGAAGAAACCCTCGAAGAGTCTCTTTGGCGTCGTTGTAGAGCTCGATATCGATCTGGCATTCGGCGAGCAGCATGGTTGCTTCGTCGAGCACATCCAGGGTGGGAGCTGCCACGGTCAACTTCATGAGGATGTAGATCGCCGATTTCTGTTGATCGAGAGCTCGGTAGGCGCGTGCTAGTTCGTATCGGGCCTGGGGAGAGTGGGGGGCATCGGCTTCCAGATCCAGAGCCTCGCGGAGGGACTGGGTCGCCTCGTGGTAGCGCTCGGCGCGCAGATGTTCGATCCCCGTTTGGTAGGCGAGGTGAGATAACTCGCGGCGAACTTTGCGCGCTTCGGTTTCGAAGAGGTCGCGTTCGGTGGGAGAGAGCGCGAGGTTGCTGACTTTGGGCAGCTCAGTCAAAAACTCGCGCCGACGGTCGGAGCGCAGCAGTTGGTTGAGGCGGGCAGCTTCCTGGGTGGCCAACAAGCGCTTTTCTTCCCGTTTTCTCAGGAGCTTGACCTCGTTTTCGAGGGTCTCGACCTTGTCTACGTTTTCGCGCCCCTCATCGAGTACGGACTGGACTTGAGCGTCCATGGCGGCATTGGTCAGCCACAAGATCACGAGCGTCGTGACCGTGTACGCTCCGATAGAATGAAATACGATGCGGCGCTCGTAGCTTTGTTGGCGCTTGGCGATGCTCTTGAGATCAGCCGACAGGGCGTTGACCAAGTTATTGGTCTTGATCATCAGCGAGCGTCCCTCAACCGTTTCTCGCTTGATTTCCTCTAGATCGTACTCGTGCATGGTGATGCGGGCGCGACTTTAGGGGCAGAGCCCGCCCGCGCAACAGTCTCGGCGCCGATTCGGCGTTAAATGCCTACCAAATTAAGAGGAGAGCCCGGATTCGGGCGCTGTCCTCCCTCGAGGCTTCAGCCCGACGCTTGTGAACTGGCCCACAAAATCACAGCTGGGCTAGCCGAAAACGCCTTGAACGTGCGCTGGATGCTGGCTAAGAGCTCCACCAACCATGGAAACCAGCGACATCAAGAAGGGCGTAAAGCTCATGCAGGATGGCCACCCCTACGTGGTCGTCGATTTTCAGTTCGTCAAGCCCGGTAAGGGTCAGGCGTTTACGCGTACCAAGATGAAGCACATGCTGACCGGGGCGATTCTGGAGCGAAATATTCGTTCTGGCGAAAAGCTCGAGGCGGCGGATGCCGAAGAGCGAACCTTCACCTTCATCTATCCTGACGGCGCGGACTACGTGTTCATGAACAGTGCGACCGGCGAGCAGGTGACGGTCCCTGGTGATGTGGTGGCTGATGACGCTGGCATGCTCCAGGACGGGGCAGATGTCGTCATTACGATTTACAAGGGCAATCCAGTAGCGATCTCTTTGCCTCCTCACATCGTCGTGCAAATTGCCGAAACCGAACCTGGAGTGAAAGGCGATACGGCGACCAACGTGACCAAGCCCGCGACCATTGCAACCGGGGCTACCGTTCAGGTGCCCTTGTTCATCAGCGAGGGCGAGTGGGTACGCGTGGATACTCGCACCAAGGCCTACATCGAGCGAGCGAAAGCTCCCGAATAACTCACTGGATTTTCAGTCGAAAGAGCCTGAGGGACATCCTTCAGGCTCTTTTTCATGCCTGGGCCTCGGCCACCATTGCTTCCAACTTGGCGCTGATCTTGTGGCGCTTGGTGTAGACGGTCTTGATGCTGATGCTCATGCGCGAAGCCACTTCTTCGGCCTCGAGTCCCTGACCGAAGTAGAGCTCGACGAACTCTCGGTCGCGGTCGCTGAGTTGTTCCAGAACTTTGGCCGTCTGGGCGGCACGTTGTTGGAGCGATGCCTGCTCGAAGGGCGATGCGCTGTCCGACTGAATGCAGTCGTGCTCGGGAAGGGGATCGCAAACGCGATCACGCTTGATGCGGCGCAAATAATCGTAGGTGGCGTTCGTGGCGAGCATGCCTACCCAGGTGCTCAAGCGGCTTCCCTTTTCGGGGTTGAAGCAGCGCAACTTCTTACGGTCCTGAGCCAATAGCTCGAAGCAGAAGCGCGCGTAGATTTCGTCGACATCGTGGTCGTCGGTCACCCGAGCGAAGCGAGACAGAACGCGACGGATGCAACCAAGGGCCACTCGAGAATACTCGCGAGTGAAGAACCTCCAGGCGGCGGGCTCGTCACGCAGCAGGCGGGCGACCAAGTCGAGCTCCTGGGCACTGCGTTCGGCACGATTGATATCGACGAGCTGAGCGCGAGACCACTTGATGGGCGCGTTGAGGTCGACAAGGACGGGAGCGGAAGTAGGTTGAGAAGCGAGGGGGGTAGCGGTCTGGGGCATTTCTGAGGTCTCCTTTGAGTGAGCGTCGTCGCTCGTAAGACCTCATTGCAGGTGGTGTGCCAAACGAAATGTTGCGTAATTTCAGTAGTTTACTGGGTGTAACACCCCCGCTTTCCGTAACACTTCGGCGTAACGTTACGCCCCACCCGGAGCTTCGCCGAAAGAAGGCGGAGTTTTTTTCCGTGGCTTTCAATGTGTCCGGTTTGGGTCGCTGATCGTGGTCCCACAGCCTTACGAAGACCGGGGCAACATCTTCCTCGAGACTCAAGCGCACCCCCGCGGACGCTTGTCCCGCTCCCTAGTGCTGCGACCGTTTCAATTTGAGGGCTTCTTGGTCTGTCGGCGTTGAGAGACGGCTCGGTTTTCAGGAAGGGTCGCGGCACAAATGGGAAGAAAAAGTGCGGAGACAGAGAGGGCTAGGTCCACCCCTGTAGATAGGGGATCCATTGGGTCGGGATTTGCGGGACACCGAAGCGACGAGGGACCAGGGGGAGGCGGTCCGGCAGGACAGGTTCGTTCAGCGGAAACATCCCTGCCTCGTCACAGGATAGGTTGGATTTTTCGGTATTGCAGGGCCGACAGGCCGTCACGATGTTGTCCCAACACTTGAGGCCTCCTTCGCTCCGTGGAGTCACGTGGTCCAAAGTCAGCTTCGTTTGGGGGAACGGCTGGCCGCAGTATTGGCAGGTGTAACCATCGCGCAGAAAGACGTTGCCTCGACTGAAGCGTAGACGGGGCTTTTTGCGGGGTGCACCTCGTCGGTAGCGAATCACGGCCGGGACGTGCCAGGTGACAGAGGGGGAGGAGATCTGTTCGTCGTAGTGGGCGAGCACGTCCACTCGCGCCTCGTAGACGAACTTCACTGCGAGTTGCCAAGGGACGATACGTAGGGGCAAGTACCAGGATGAAAGCAGCAGTACGTTTTTCTCCATGCACGTCCCCTTTTGCCCCACTCAGATGCGCGGCCCATCCCCGATTGTCTGACTCTAGTTCAAGACCGGATCGTTGCACGAAGCTGTGGCGCTCTCAAGCCAGGACGTTGGTCTCTCACCAGCCTGGTCACGAATTCAAAACCGGTCCGGGAGCAGATGGCGCGAGAGAAAGGAGTTGGAGCTTTACTCTTCTTCTAAAGTGTCGACGGCGACGAGAATTTGCTTGTCGACATCCTCGTCGCTCGTCCGGAAGTACCCGCGGATCTCGCCTCCCCCGTCGACGAGGATGAGGTGCGAAGCATGAGTGATTCCGAGATGGGGTTGGTTTTGGTCGATCTTTCCTGCGAGTGCGACCTTGAAGCCTTGTTCGGCAGTGCGAGCGATGGTTTTGAAATCGCCGGTGAGAAAGTTCCACCGAGAGGGATCAGCGCCGTGTTTTTTCGCGTACTCGCTGAGCTGTTTCGGCGTGTCGTATTCGGGATCCACGCTGATGCTGATGAGAGAAAGTGTCTTGTTCTCTTTTTGCATGAGCGCGTCGACCCTCTTCATGGCTGCCGTTAGACGCGGACAAATGGAGGGACAACGGGTGAACATGAAGGCCGCCACGTAGGCCCGTCCCTTCAGTTGATCTGAGCCGAAGACTGCTCCCTCTTGATTCGTGAGTGAGAAAGCCGGGACTTGACCTAATCGGGGCAAAGACTCGCTTTGCGTCTGTGTCCTTTGTTGGCGATCACAGGCAACAGAGCCAAAAAAGGCGGCGGACAGATAGGTCGTGAGCAGAAGTGCTCGGCGTAGGGGGCGATTCATGGGTTGATTACAGGGTCCGGATAGGGCGCGGCAGACTCAGCGCGTCGCTGTACTTCGGCCAGGGCTTCGGGGCCAGCCATGAGCTCACCCCGGGAGATGGCCCAGACCACGTCGACGACCGCTTGATTGTAGGGGGTTGGTTCGTTCTGACTTCGCCCTAAGGCGACAATTTCGCCGTTGATATAATCGATCGAGGGCGTTCGCCCCCGTTCGATCGAGGCCAATATAGAGGAACGGAGTTTTCGGTAACGCGCCCCAACGGCAAGCAAGAGCGCGTGGCGGGCGAAACGGCTGGCCTGAGTGCGAGCACTGGACCACCTGTCCCAATCGATGCCGACGATGCTTTCGAGGTGAGTGCCGTCGGCCTGGGCCACCCGGATTGCTTCGCTAATCAGCTCAATTCCGATGCGGCGCACGTCCCGCTGCACAAGTAACTCTCCCAACATGGCTCCTCCCACAGTGCCGAGACCGGATACGGCGCAGTTGATGATGAGCTTGCTCATCCGGGCCCCTTTGAGATTCTCTGTTCGACGTACCGGCCCTAAGTGTTTGAGCAGTTCACATGCCTGATCCGCTCGGGTGGACCACGTGCCATCCAGGAGTCCGACGGTGAACCCGCCGGAGGACGTGCGCAGGTAATGGCCTGGCTCTGGCATTCGAGCGCCCCAAGTGACCACCGCGCCAATCACACGATCTGGTCCCAGAGTTTGGGCGAGGCGAGGTTCGCACCAACCGTTGGACAGACAAACCACCCGCCCCTGGGGACTGAGTCGCCCCTGGAGGGAGGCGGCGACTTGATCGATCTGTGGGGGAGGGACAGCCACGAAAACAAGGTCCGCTGGTTGCCGAAGGCCCTGAGCCGTTTCGACAATGCGTGCCCCGGGCAGAGGGTGGGTGACGAGGCGATCCTTTATGTAAGGGCCAGTGGTCGCCCAGACCCTCCTGACTTCTTCGTTGGTGCTGCAAATGGACACCGGAAGGCGTTGGCGGGCGAGTTCGGCGGCGATCACTCCACCGATGGCCCCGCAGCCGATCACCGTGATCGAAAGGGGCTCAGCTTTGGCAAGTGGCGCGTTCATAGAAATGGGTTGGCGGAGTGAGGGGCTCAGGAGAAGGTGGGAGGCCGACGGAAGGCTTAGGGCGAGGTGTTACCGAATCGGGACCTTGGAGGCGAGGGGCGAAGCCACCGCGTGTGTTGTGGAGGAAGTTTTCTTAAAATGTTGTGTGATTTTAATCTCTTAGAGAAAGAAGCACGAGAGGGGAAACCGTTGGGTGAACGACACTTGGTTCGGGTGCTGGATGGGCTAGAGCGAGCTAATTTGTGTAATTTATTAGCGAAATCGCTTGCTCCTTTTGGTATGGTCCGCCGCGCACATGAGGACACGTCGTTTTGGGCCCGAGGGGCCGACAGTCAGCGTCATTGGTTTGGGTGGGATGCTTCTCTCGATCAACGGGCGCCCCCCAGCAGATCAGGCGGCGCGCGTCATCAAGTCTGCGCTCGACCAAGGAATCTCGCTTTTTGATACCGCTGATTCTTACTGCTTGGACGAGCACGAGATCGGGCACAACGAGCGTTTGCTCTCCTTGGGATTGGAGGGACGTCGAGAGGGAGTGGTCGTGGCCACAACTCTGGGCTGCCGCCGTCCGGGAGGAGCTTGGACGGTCGACTCGGATCCGGACTACCTGATTGAGGCCGTCGAACGGAGCCTCAAGAACCAGCGAGTTGAAGCTCTCGATGTGGCGTTCTTGTATTCTTCCGACATGAGGGTGCCGTACGAAGAAAGTGTTGGTGCTTTGGCGCGCCTGCGCGAGATAGGCAAGATCAAACAGATCGGTGTCTGCAACGTCGATATGGACAAGCTGCGCAAAGCCGAGGCGGTTACCCGTATTGATGCCGTTCAAAATCGTTGGAACCCGCAATCGCGGGAGGCCGAAAAGGAGGGCATCATCGAGTATTGCGCTCAAAAGAGCATTGCCTTTATGGGCTACGCGCCCTTTGGCGGTACTCTCGGTGCTCCCACCCTGACCACCCTGGGCAAGCTGAGTGACCAGGCGAGACGCCGTCGTCTTAGCCCTTACCAGCTGGTGCTATCCTGGATGATTAACAAGTCGCCCAACGTGTTCGTTGTGCCTGGGGCACGCCGGAGCGAGAGCGTTGAGGACTCATCCGGAGCAGGCTCCGTAGAGTTTGACGCAGATGCTGTTCGTGCGGTTGAAAACACCCTTCCTCAGCCCTGAGTCCAGTTGTTCACCTCGAAGCTCGCTTCAGACCTACAGGCAGAGGCGGGCTCCACCGAGCTTGTTGTGCCATGCCACATTGCTTCCAAAAGGCTCCTTCTGGACGAGCCAAGTGCCGCGCCTGCAAGAAGGCGATATCCAAGGGGGACTATCGTCTGGGTGAGGAAGTCCCCAATGCCTTTGGCGAGGGGACGGCGATGCACTGGTACCACGTCGAATGCGGAGCTCGACAGCGAGCGGAGGCATACTTGACGGCTTGGGAAGCTTTCAAGCTTGAGCCAGGCGACGTTGAAGACAAAGAGACGCGGAGTTTGCTCGAAAAGGGGGACGTCTTCGCCGCTACGGCCGAGTTGGGCAAGACCTACTATCGCCTTCAGCGTTTCATCAAAGTCGAGCCCGCCCCGAGCGGTCGGGCTCGCTGTCAGGCGTGCCGCGAACTGATCGAAAAGGGCGCTCTTCGCTTTGTTCTCCAACGCATTGAAGACGGCATGGTTTCGGGCGCAGGGTTCATTCATGTCGGATGCGCTCACGCTTACGCGGGCGCGGTCGATGAGCTTTTGGCGCGGGTGAGAGACTTGAGTGAGCTAGAAGAGGAAAGTTGGAGTGAGGTCGAACGAGCCGTTGCCGAGCAAGAACAACTTCCTCGAGAAGTGAAAATCCCCTACGGCAGCTCGGCTGACGAAGACGACAACATGTCGTCGTGACCTCTCCCCGGAGATCGGCTAGCTTTGCGAGGTGTATCGTCCTCTAACTCGTCAGTCATTTCGGCCCTATCTCCTTGTTTCCCTGCTGGGAGTCTCCTCGTGGGGCTGTGGCGGGAAGAGCGACGAGCAAAAGGAGGTGTACCACAACGAAGCGGTGCCCGATGAGCGACTTCCTTCTGCTCTGGATAGTTTCGAAGAGTTGCGCTGTGGCAAGCGTGCTGTCGAAGGCGTTGTGACCCAGTGTGGGGTGGTTGAGGTCCCGCTGAGCCCCGGCTCCAGTGAGACGACCGAGCTTTCGCTCGTTCGTGTCTTTACCGATGCCGTTGAGCCCAAAGCTGATCCCGTGATTTACCTCGATGGAGGCCCCGGAGTAGAAACCCTTTCGTCCATTGAGTACATGGTCGAGGCGCTCCGTCCTCTTTATCCTGATCGCGATATGATCTTCTTCGATCAGCGCGGGGTCGGACGTTCGAGACCTCCCATTGACTGCAACAATACGGAGGGAGAAACAGTCGAAGAGGTGCTCGACAATTGTTTCGCCTATTGGAGCGAGCGGGTCGACCTTGACTCCTTTCGTACCAAAAATAGTGCGTACCATGTCGCTCAGCTGGTGGGGGCTCTGGGCTACGATCAGGTCAACGTTTTAGGGATTTCTTATGGGACGCGTTTGGCTCTCACTGTGATGCGCGAACACCCAGAAATTGTTCGTTCCTCGGTGATCGATTCGGTGGTCGCCCTGCAGGAGGATCTTTTCGCAGAGACGGCTCTCAGCGGGTATCAGGCGCTGAACGCAGTTTTTGAAGCTTGCGCTGCAGACTACGCCTGTCGTCAAAAATATACGGATCCCAAAGCGCAGCTGCAGGGGCTCATCGAACGTCTCGATGCGACGCCGATCAAGGCGGGGCAGTTCGAGATCGACGGCCACCAGATGGTCAATGTGATCTTCCAGATGATGTATTCTTCGGAGCTCTTGGGGTACATCCCTTATTTTATTGACCAGATCGACCGGGGAGTAACTGAGCAACTTCAACAGGCGTTTGCCTCCACATCCGATGAGTCGGGGTTTTCGTTTGGGATGCATCTTTCCCTGCAGTGCGCCGAGGAACTGGCTTTCTCGAGCAAGTCGGCTTTCGAAGCTTTGGACGGTCAGGTCGAGAGCCCGTTCAGGGAAGCACTCAGTGCCGAGATTTATCTCGACTACTGCAGTCATTGGCCGGTGACACCGGCCCCGGCCGTCGAAAACGAGCCCGTCGTCAGCGAGCTGCCGACTTTGGTGCTAGCTGGTCGCTTTGACCCCATTACCCCTCCACGCTTTGCCGAAGCCGCTTTTAACTACCTCAGTGAAGCCCATTTCTACGTTCTCGACTCGGAATCCCACGGTGCGAGCATTAGTCCTTGTGGCGAATCCCTCGTGAGAAGTTTTACCGATGATCCGAGAGGCACACCCTCTGCGGAGTGTGTTCTAGGTGCGTCAGGGCTTGATTTCCAAAGCCGAACGCTGCGCGGAAGCGCCTACTCCATTCCGGGTCGAGTGAGGTGGCAGATCGGAGCACCCACTCCTGCTCAATTTGAGGACGCCCTGTCCCGGGCGCGTACCCGACGCAAAGTCATCCGAAGATGAATCAGCCAAAGCGAAAAATCATAACGGCGAGCGGCTGGGCGGCTCTGGGTCTCCTCACTACTCCGTTGGTTTTTCCCGCGTGCGGCCAAAAAGAATATCCACCTGCTCAATTGCAGGGGCCTTCGATGGGAGGGCAGCCGACCCTCGGACCTGAGGTGAATGGTCCCATTGTTGTTGAGCGCGCCGTGACCTCGACGACCGGCGAAGGCGGTAGCGGGGGCAAGGGTGAGGCTGATCCAGCGGGAGTGACGTTGGCGATCTGTTCAACCGAAGCGGGCGAATCGATTTCCAGTATAGAGGAGTCGCCGATCCTCGATGATTTTGAAGACGGAGACCTATCCTTCGCCGCCAACGGCCGAGTTGGGACCTGGTACAACTACGGTGACGACTACGGCACGCTGATACCCCAAGATGACTCGAGTCTCGTGATTGCGCCCGGACGGGGTGGCTCTGAGTATGCACTGCATGGGGGCGGCGTTGACTTCACCGAGTGGGGGGCCGGCCTAGGGGTGACCCTGGCTCGCGACAGCGCGGGGCTGTGCCTCCACGATCTCTCAACCTATTCGGGTATTACGTTCTGGGCACGGGGTTACGTCGAGACGATCGATGAAGATAGTGTGATCGAGCGTGATCGAGGCGTGGTCAGACTTCTTCTCACCGAAGCTGATGTGACTCCCGTCGAAAGCGGCGGCGGTTGTGACGGCACTCGTGGGGGCTGTTGGGATTCGCATCGTGCTCGATTTGAACCCGAAGAGTGTTGGAAGAAGTTTAGCTTCGACTTTGACGAGCTGACTCCCGATGGTTGGGGGCACGACGGGGGCGAGCTCGACTTGGACGAGATTTACAACCTTGGTTTCGAGGTGTCGGCCCACAATGACTGGGAGCTCTGGGTGGACGACATCAGCTTCTACCTAGGCGACAAGCCAAGCGAGGAAGAGGACTGTGACCTTGAATCGATGGGTGATGGAGGCGCAAGTGGCGAGCTTTAAGAGGCGCTGGGGTGTCCTCGGCGCGCTGGCTCTTTCTTGTGTCGCTTGCGGCTCGGGCTCGAGCTTGAGCGAGTCGCAGGCCGCTCGGGGAAGCGTTCCGGACTCGAACTGGTTGGACGGGCACGACCCCCAAGCCGTTCTCGCCTCCGATCAGTGTTTGACACCTCAACCCGGGGATGCGCCGCTAAGGCGTCTGTCTAACCTTGAGTACAAAAATACCCTGCTCGACCTCGGTTTCGATCCGGAGCTGGTTGAGTCGAGTGTAGCTATCCTGCCAAGCGAGCCGGAGTCTCTGGGCTTTCGCAACGGCGCGCGCGCCTTGACCGTTACTAGCTTGCTCGCCCAGAAGTACGGCACCATCGCCGAGCAACTGGCCGCATCCTACGCCTATCCGTGCGACGCTGATGAGTCATCTTGTGCCGACCAGATGATTCATCATGCTGGGGGACGCACACACCGCCGTCCCTTAAGCGTAGACGAAAAAGCCTCCTATCGAGCCCTTTATGACAGGGCGCGGGTTGTCAGTTCACACGATGATTCGCTTGGTTGGGTCGTTCGCGCCATGCTGCAGAGTCCGCACTTTCTTTACCGTGTAGAGATACCTCACGCCCTCGTGAGCCGGCCCGTGACGGGCTACGAGATGGCAAACCGACTGAGTTATATGCTCTGGCAATCTCCGCCCGATGCGGAGCTGCGGGCTGCTGTCGCGGCTGGTGAGCTTGAGACTCCTGAGCAAGTGCGCGCTCAAGCGCTACGAATGCTCAAAGATCCCCGGGCCGAGAACTTGGTTGAGTTCTTTGAGCAATGGTTGGACCTGGACGAACTCCACGATATCGAGCGGGACCCAGAGCTGTATCCCGGGATCAGTCCTCAATTGGCTCGCCTGTTTAGAGCCGAGGCGCGTGCCTTTTTGCTTCACCTGATGCGCCAGCCGGGGGCCTCCCTACAGGAGCTCCTTTCAGCTGAGTACACCTTTGCGAACGCTGAACTGGCCGAACATTACGGTTTGGAAGGGCCCCGCTCTTCGGCTTTTGAACTGGTGGACGCGCCTGGGCGGAGAGGCATTCTTACCCAAGGAATGCTGGCCGTGGCGGACGGTCCCACGCGGTCTTCGATTGTGCGTCGTGGCCTAAAAATTCGCACCGACTTTCTCTGTCAGATTGTCCCAGCTCCCCCCGATACGGTCGATTTGACCCTGGATGGCTTGGGCGAGGATCTGTCGCAGGCGGAGCGCCTCGCGCAACATAGAGAAGAACCGAGCTGCGCAAATTGCCACTCTCTCATGGATCCCATTGGCGAACTATTCGAAGGGTTCGATGCGGTGGGACGAGCGCGCACTCATGACGAGTTCGGCGGTCAGGTATTCAATGACGGTGCTTTGACCAAGACGATAGATGCCGATGGTCCGCTTTCTGGGGTGGCCGAGCTGGCGGAACGGCTCGCCGGAAGTCAGCAGGCGCAACAGTGTTATCTCATACAAAATATGCGCTATTTCTTGGGTCGAGAAGTCACCGCCGCGGACCACTGCTCTCAGGCGCAGCTGACCGAATACTGGAGGGATCGAGACTTCAGTCTGGTCGAGCTTTTGATCGGGCTGACCCAAACTGATGCCTTCCTCTACAAACCAAAGAAGCAAGCTGGGCCCGACGAAGGTGAAGCGACAGGGAGCGAGCCATGAAACGACCCTTCGATCGGAGACGGTTTCTGGTGGGGGCCTCTGGCGTGGCGGTCGGCCTGCCCTTCCTTGAGTCAATGCGTGAGCGTTCCGCTCGGGCTCAGGACGGGGGTATTCGCCGAGTGATCTTCGAGTTTAAACCGAACGGTGACGAAGTGGATCGTCGCTTCGATTCCCTCACAGAAAAAGACTTCGTTCTCGGAGAGTTCCTGAGCCCTCTCGAGCCCTACCGAGAAGACCTGCTCTTCTTGCATCGGCTCAACAAACAGTTTGACAATATTCCCACCGCAGATCGTCCTGATCGGCATCAGCAAGGAGGCAGCTCGCTTGCTCCCTGGGCCTTTGGGGAGGGCGACTTTCCGGTGGGCGGCGAGGGCCGCACGATCGGTTATGTCCTCGGTCCCAGCGCGGACTATGTACTCGGATCCCGGGTGATCGAAGCGAACCCAAGTATTCCTTATCGGCATTTGGTTCAGCGTGTTGGTGATCGCGAAAACGACATTTGGAACTTGAGCGCGCATGCCGGCCCGGTCGGACAAAAAAACCCGGTGATTCCGGAGACGAACCCCTACGACTCCTACGCGCGACTGTTTAGCTTTCTTTCCCCAGACGAAGCTACGAACCTCGTCGAACACAACCTTGAGATGGAGCGCTCGGTGCTCGATCTGGTCGGTGGGCAGTTACGACAGATTCAAAGTCAGGTGAGCTACGAAGATCGTCTCCGGCTCGAGCTGCATAGCGAAGCGATACGCGATCTAGAGCGAACCTTGGTGCAGGGGAGTGGAGCTGCTCAGTGCGCAGCTTTGAACCTGGGCGCGCCAGTTGACGCCTATGCTCACGATTCACACCTCCAGATCGCCGGTTTGTTCTTCAAGATTACGTCCTTAGCTTTTTCCTGCGATTTGACGCGGGTGGTCAACTTCAATTGGTCAGGAAACACCAGTCAGCGTATCTACGCTAATCTAGGAATCAGCGAAGGACACCACGATATCTCTCACCAGAGCGATACGTCCTCCTTCGAGTTGATTCGGAAGATTCATACGCACCTATGGCATGGATCTACGACCCTCTACGAGGAGCTGATGACCACGCCCGATGGTGAGGGCACCACGCTTTGGGACAACACGGCCATCGTTCATTGGAACGAACTCGGCCAGGGGGACACCCATAGCACACACGACAATTTGGTCGTCATTGGAGGTGGCGCTCAAGGCTACTTCAAAAAGAACCACCTGATTGATTACTCGAAGGGGGGCTCGTTCAGCGATATGCTAGCGACTGTGTTTCACTTCATGGGCTTCGAGGACGTAGAGCTCTTTGGTGATGAGCGCTTGAGTCTGGGGGGACCAATGAGCGACCTTCTTACTTGAGAGCACGGGTCTTTCTTCTCGCCTCAGCGCGAATAGACTGACCTATGACCGAGCGCCGCGCCTCGCTGCATCCCATCGAAGCCTCTGAGCTCCAGGCACGCCGCGAACGCGTGTTTTTGGTCTTGGCCGGGCTTTTCATTGGAGCCATGGCGATGCTGAACATCATTGGCATTACTCGCTTCGTCCGTATCGGCCCACTTACCCTTCCTGTCGGCGTCCTGCCCTATCCTTTGACTTTCCTGTGTACCGATCTCATTGGCGAGCTTTTTGGCCGTCGACGGGCTGTCCACGTGGTCTCGGTGGGTCTTTTGGTCAACGGACTCATCTTGTTGACTCTTTGGCTGGGGCAGGCGCTGCCAGCTGTCGATGTCGCTGCGCAGCCTCCGTGGCAAGTGCTGCATTTCAGTGAATCCGTGTATCTTCCCGATGGAAGCGAAATGAAAGAGCAAGGAGAGCTTTTCTCATTGATTTACGCCTGCACGGCAGGTGCGGTCTTTGCCTCCATGGCGGCCTATGTAGCGGCTCAGTTTTGTGACGTTTACCTTTTTGACTTTTACAAGAAGCTGACTCGAGGGCGGCATCTTTGGCTGCGCAACAACGGCAGTACCTTGGTCAGTCAGTTGGTCGATGCCACCACCGTGATCTTTCTCACCTTCGGGGCCAGCGTGCTTCGGGGTGAACGCACGCTATCGAGCTTGTTGGTTTTGATCTTGAGTAACTACGCCTTCAAGTTTTGCGTGGCCCTGGCGGATACGGGGCCGTTTTATCTAGGGGTGAAGTGGCTGGGACGCTACATGCAATTGGATTCGAATCTCGACGCACGCTCCCGTGAGCTCGCCTGAAGTAGTCGGGTAGGCTAGCGTTGGCTCATGACGGCTGCGACTTCAGGGCAGAAAGAACGCTATTGCATCATTGGGGCCGGACCTTCAGGCCTTTCTATGGCGGCAGAGTTCAAACGTCGCGGGATCGCCTATGACCACTTTGAGCGACAGAAGGACCTGGGCGGGGTTTGGAACATCGACGCGCCTGGTACCCCGATGTACCAGAGCGCCCACCTCATCAGCTCCAAAACCATGAGTGGATTTTGGGACTTCCCGATGCCAGAGGAGTTTCCCGACTATCCGAGTCACAGCCAGGTCTTCCGTTATCTGAGCGACTACGCGAACTTTCATGGGTTAAGGGAGCACATTCAGTTTCAACGCACGGTAGAACGCGTCGAGCCCCGAGAGGATTCGGCGCGGGTGCTCGTAGATGGCGAAGAACGCGAATATCGCGGAGTGGTGTGCGCTTCGGGGTGCAACTGGCAGCCACGCCTTCCTACCCTGCCTGGTCGGTTTACGGGGGAGCTCCGCCACGCTGTGACTTATTGCGACCCGTCAGAGTTCGTTGGCAAGCGTGTGTTGATCGTGGGGCTCGGTAACTCGGGCGCCGACATTGCTTGCGATGCCGCTAGGAGCGCTACTCGCGCAGCCGTTAGTGTGCGACGTGGCTACTATTTCGTTCCCAAACACATCTTCGGTATTCCCTCTGATGTCTTCGCCCATGACGGCCCTCATCTGCCGCTATGGCTCGAAAGGCCCCTGTTTGGCTTACTGCTGCGCCTGGTGCTGGGCGACGTTCAAAAGTTGGGTATGCCCAAACCCGATCACGGTTTGCTCGAAAGTCATCCGATAATGAACGATCAACTCGTCCATTATCTTCGGCACGGCGATGTGAGCATTGTCGGTGACATCGAGTCCGTCGACGGAACCACGGTTCGTTTCAAGGACGGTTCGAGTGAAGACTTCGACCTCATCCTGTGCGCAACGGGCTATACGAGAGAGATTGCCTATCTTGATTCGAAGCATCTCGATCCGGGCAGCTGGGCGGCGGCTCAGTTTTTGACTTGTTTCAGCCGCAAGTACACAAGTCTCCTCACCTTGGGTTTTGCAGAGCTCAATGGCGCGCTGTTTCCGGCTGTGAGTCGTTTGGCTTTTCTCGTCGCCGAAATCGCCCGAGCGAGAGTCGAAGAGCCAAGGCGGGTCGAGCGTTTCTATCAATGGGTGAAGTCAGCGGACCTCGACCTTTCGGGGGGGCGCCGCCTGATCGCCTCGGAGCGCCATGCCCATTACTGCGACGATCACGCGCTCAATGCGGCGATTCGACGTGCCTTTTCCAAGTTGGGCGCCTCGGTTCCGAAAGAGCTCTCTCAGCCGATATCGCCCCCCCTCCTTTCGATCTAGACCAAAAGGGAGCAAGTGCTTGGCGACAGTTCGTTGGGGGGCCATGATGAGGAGGAACGATGCCCCTAAAACACAGTTTCCTCCCCAGTTTGAGTAAAACTGCCCGATGGGCCGCCACCGGCGCTTGGGCGCTTCTGTCCGTCTCTTGCGCCGATGGGCCCCCTGACGAGCCTGTGGTGTTCCAAGATATCCGAGTTGAGGAGCTGGGGGCACGGCGGGCGGTCGTTCGTTTTGACACATCTCGTCCGACTTCCTGCGAGATTGAGTATGGCCTGACCGACGGCGCACTGACTCTCCGGGCGACCGATCCGGATATGGCGGAAGGCGAGCTTTCGATCGAGCACGAAGTGGCTCTGGAGGACCTACTCCCTCAGACGACCTACTTTTTTCGCGCCCGAGCCGAAGACGACTGGGACCAAGTGTTTCGCTCAGCGATCCAATCCTTTTCGACTCAAGCGGCCCCAGCCTCCGAGGCGCGCACCAACCTGGCGCTCTTGGAAAATGGTGCGATGGTCAGCGTGGTGTCGAGCAACTGGGGAGACGGAGACAATGACTCCGGGTACGGGGCCAACCGGGCGTTGGACGGTCAAATGGGGACTGAGTGGTCGAGCAACGGGGATGGAAACGCCGCCTTCTTGGAAGTGGACCTGGGGGCCGAGAAAGTGGTCGACAAGATCGCCTTCCGAAGTCGAGAAATGTCTGACGGCACCGCGATGATTCAACGCGTGTCCTTCGAGCTTAAGCCGGTGGGGCGAACGATCGGCCCCTTGGAAACGCCCGATCCAAATCAGAAGTACGAGCTCAGTTTCGAACCGCTCGAAGGGGTGCGTTATGTCCGGATGCTGGTCGAGCAGAGCACGGGAGGGAACACCGGGGCGCGTGAAATCGAGGTCTACGGCCCGTGAAGCGCATCTAAGCTCTGCCTGCTTCGTTCCTGAGGGCACAACTTTGCAAAGTCGCGGCGTCCGCTACCATCGCGCTCTAGGGGATGAGCGAAGATGGACCGCAGTGATCAGGGGGAAGACGCGAAGAAGCATCAGCAGGATTCGGGAAGTTCATCCGAGGGGTGCGCCCCGTCTCGAGCCCTGTCTTCGCTCTATCGGGCGACCTTTCTCTTCGGTCTTGCTTGTGGGGTTTCTCTGGCGCTGACGCCCCTGCACTTGGAAAAGGCGGGATACAACAAGGAAGAAATGGGCACCATGGCCCTTTTTTTCGCCGCTGGTCTTGTCGTCTTCTCTCTCCCGGTCAGTTGGCTTCTCAGGCGGCTCGGTCCAAAGATGACCCTCGCTACGGCGCTTGGGGGCTATGCTTGCGCCGTAGCCGCCTTTCCGTTCATGGGCTCGTACACCTCGATCGCGGGCGTCCGTTTTTTTGATGGTGCCTTCTCGATCTGTGTGTGGATCAGCTCTGAGACAATCGTGCTGGCTCGTGCGGATCGTCGACACAAAGCCCATCTCACCTCTCTTTACGCTATCTGGCTAGCCAGCGGCTACGTTGCCGGTCCTCTGTTGGCTCGCCTCCTGTCCAACTCCCTGAACTATCGCGAGCTGTTCCTCATGGCGGCGACGGTGGCCTGTTCCGCAGCCATCTATGTCACGATGCGAGTCACGGCGGGGTCGGCGACCCCCACCCAGGACCTGCTGTCTAATACCGCTTCTGTGGTGCGGCCATCCTCTTCGGAGGGGGCGGCCCCACGTGCTTCAGGAAACAAGGTTCCCCTATCGATGCTTGTGCTGCTGCGCTGCATCAGGACTTCGTGTTTCGCGACTTTTAGCTATGGGTATTTTCAGGCAGCGGTTGTTCTCTTTTTGCCTCTCTATCTGATGGAGTCCAAAGGGATCCTGGCGGAGGATACCATCATCCTACCTGGGCTCTTTTGTTTGGGCATGTTGCTCTTCTCGAACGTCGCGGGACGCTGGGGGGATCGTTTCGGGCACCTCTTTGTGATGAGTGCTCTTTCCACCGTCGGCATGGGATGCGTTTTCGGATTCGTCTTTGTGGACAACTACTACTTGATGTGCCTGCTCGTTTTCTTGGCGGGAGCGACACTCGCAGCGATGTCCCCCATCGCTCTCGCCTTGACCGGAGTGGTGGTTCCCGCCGAGCAATTGGGGCGCGCGAATTCTATCTACAATACCTTCTACGCAACGGGGATTCTGTTGGGACCGCCGATCAGTAGCTTGCTCTTTGCCCGTTATGGGGGCGGTCTGATGCTCTATCATCTGGCCGCTTTGTGGGCGAGTTTCATCGTTTTCGCCATCATCTTTGCCAGGGACGACCCGGCTTTTCGTGGACGGCGCCTGTCCTTGCGCTTCGGTCGATCCCCGGCGCAATAACGTGCGAGGGACCGCCCGTGATTCAGGGGTGCTGGCAGCTGCACGCCCCGAAAATGAAAACGTTTCCATTTCGTGAGCTATGTCCACGGGGCCCTTGCCAAGTTGCCCCGAAGTCCTACATTAATGGCGTGAGCAGCTGAGACGAGTCCTCATCAGCACTGTTTGAATTGGACCATTTTAGATCGGGTGACGCGACCCGCCCAGCTGCTTTCCGATTTCGGCCGCCTGCGGGCGAGCCAGCAAAGGAGGTCAGCGATGCTTGAGTTCTACTTCGTTGCGCTGTTTGCCTTAACGCTTCTCTTGGGGGGCGCTGCCGCCTACGCCAAGGTGCACCGTCGTAAGACGGCTCCCACCTGGCCCAAGTAGTTGCGCGGGGCGGAAATTCTCGCCTAGCCCCCCTGAGCGACGCTCCTCCCGCTCGGGGGGGCTCCTATTTGGGGGCAAAGCTCGCGTCGTGACGAGATCAGACTAGGGTCTCAGCCGTGTGGCCTATTGCGTTGCGTCTGGGTGAATTTCAGGTCGGCTCCTACGGCGTATTGATCGGTATCGGGATACTGATTTGCCTCTGGGGGGCTCGAACTTTGGGCCGTCGCGATGGTCTGAATCCCAAGTCGGTCAATGATTTGGGTCTGGGCGTGTTTGTGTGCGGTTTGTTGGGATCCATGTTGCTGGGCGTGGGCATCAATTACGTCAACGGCATCGAAATGGATTGGTCTGAGCTGCGCAACGCCGGGGTCATTCATGGCGGGTTGATCGGGGGACTGGTCGGGCTTGTCGCCTTGGTGCGTGTGTTTCGTCTACCCTTGAAGTTGGTCCTTGACGCCTATTCACCCTTAATTGCATTGGGTCAGGGTATTGGTCGCTTGGGCTGCTTTGCTGCGGGCTGCTGCTTTGGTCGCGCAACTGATCTGCCCTGGTCTGTCGTGTTTTCTGATCCGGTTGCTCACGAGCTGGGCGGCGTCCCTCTGGGCATCCATCTCCATCCAGTACAAATTTATGATGCCGTTTTCCACTTTGGGCTTTCAGCTCTTCTCCTGGCGCTCCACCGTCGATCGATCTTGAGAGGTCGACTTTTCCCTCTCTGGTGTATGGGCGAAGGCTTGGGCCGACTCAGTATGGAATTTTTTAGGGGGGATTTGGGCCGTGGATTCTGGCTGGGGGTGGAAGGACTCAGCACTGGACGCTTGACGGCTTCGCTCTTTGTTCTTCTCGGCGCCGCGTTGTTGTTCAAGCTAGCGAAAGAGCCGGCTTTGGGGGGCGCGGCCAGGCCCGGACACTCTTGAGGGAGCGGGTGGCAGGCGCCCCGCCTCGCACTTTCTTTGCCTCAGCCCGATCTCGAGTGACTAGCTTTTCTCGCGGAGAAAAATGGCTAAGGTGCCTTGTGATGAAGACAGGAGATCGGACTTTTTCGCTGCGCTTTGCCTTTGCGTCTTGTGGTAGCGCTGCCTTGGGGTTTTCGGCTCTCGCTCTCGGTGCCTGTGCTTCCGGCGGAGCGTTATCCGAGCCTGGCTCACCCCCCTCGTCCCCCGAGACTCCGACTGCACCTCAAGAGCAGGAAGGTGCTTCGGCGGTGCCAGTTCAGCCCGCAGAGCCGGTCGAGACGGAGGCCAAGGCCGAACCTAAGCTCGGACCGACTCCTCAGGAGCGAGTAGCGCAAGCATGCGAGGAAAACTGCGTTCGGATGGACCAAGCGTGTGCCGCGTCGGCCAAGGTGTGCCGAGCCAGTTGCGATGACTACGTCGAGCAAGCCAACGAGTGTCCCGTTGAGATCTATGAGGCCTTGAAGTGCCAGCAGCAGGCCGAGGACTTCATGCTCTGCTCCAATGTTTCGCCAGAAGAGTGCGCCTCCAAGGTTCTTGCCATGAAGGATTGTCGGAGCGGGGCGGCCGAACCCCGAACCTGGGGCGAAGAAGAGGCCGAGACGAGCGCCCCGGACTCGACCCCCGCCGGATGGACGCGCCTACCTCATGAGAGCCAAGGCTTTTCGCTCTTATTTCCAAAAGGGGCGAGCTGGTCTCCGGTGAACGGTATCGAAGAAGCGAGCACGAAGAGGGATGAGGTGCTCTATCGCGCTCGTATCGTCTCTTTGGGCGGAAAAAAGCTAAGCGATCGACTTATTCTGAGGACAGTCGTCCAAGAAGTCTCAACCGAGTGCGAATCCAAGTTACGCATTTTTGGGCGCTACGACTCCCACGGGACAGAACACATTCGTTTCAAGACTCCCTGCAAAGGACAAGAGGATTATCATGGTGCCTTGTACATCAAGGGTGATCGGGCCGTGATTGTTTCTTTGTATCGAGAGGGCCACTTCAGCGAAGCTCCCGAGCAATGGGACGCGGTGTTCTTCGGCTACCAAGAGCCTTAAGTCTAAGTTTGAACGGCCGTAGCCCAGGCCAGGGAAGTTATGGCCGAGATTGAAGATGGGTGGGTGTTGTTCTCGCTCCAAGGGCAGCAATACGGTTTGTCGATCAAGCCTTTGCAGCAAATGGTGGTGTTGCCCGAGATTGTTCGTCCGCCTACCTACCCGGCGTGCGTCAAGGGAATGTTGCCTCTGCGGGGGTGCACCGTTCCTGTGATCGATCTGCGGCAGCGTCTGGGGATGAAGTCAAGTGAAAGCGAAGAGAGCGAGTTCTTGGAGCTCCTCGCTCGGCACAAGCAAGATCACATCGACTGGCTCGAAGAGCTCTTTCGCTCTGTCAGAGAGCAAACGGTCTTCACCCTTGCGACCGATCCGCGAAAATGCGCTTTCGGAAAGTGGTACGAACAGTTTGAGACCACGAATACTGTCTTGTCGTTTCATTTACGCAAGTTCGACGCCCCGCATCGTCGCATTCACGGTTTTGCAGAAGGCGTGACTCGTTTGGTCGCAGCAGGGAAGAAGCTCGAGGCGGAAGCGCAGATCGAAAAAGCGCGTGATACCGATCTGGCCGAGATGATCCAGCTCTTCGACGAAACGAGGGCCGTGATCACCGCGGCTCGTCGTGAGGTTGTTTTGGTGATGGACTTGTCGGAGGACAAGTGCGGCTTTCTCGTTGACGAGGTCTGCGCGGTGCGTGACCTTCCCGCCGATGAAATCCAGCCTGTTCGGGGAATCATAGCTGGCGGGGCCTCGGAGATTGTATCGGTTGGAGTGGCCGAGGTGGATGGTCGTCCTACCGTCTTTCTTCGGGCTGAGGAGCTCGCGCGCGGCTTGGGACCGGCGAGCGCGGCGTAGAAGGAAGGGGCCTTCAAAGGTTCCCGCATAGGGGGTCGTGGGCGTGACAGTCGTCTTGGCTCATCCCGAAGTCGAAAGCCATGGTGTTCTTAGGGGCACTCTGTGTGGCTGTTTTCGCAGGGAGGGGGCTCTTGGGCGCGGGACTGGAGTTGGCGATGGGGGCTGAGGAGCTCGCCCACTTCTTCGGAGCCACTTTCTTACGGGTCAGTTCAAGGGTTTGCTTGTGGGCCGCTTCTACTTCGAGCCGAGCTTGACGTAGAGCTTCTCTGAGTTGTCCCTCTTCCAGAGCGCTCTGCTCGCCCCGCTCCTGCAGCTCTCGCTCAAGGGCGCTGAGCCGCAGTTGTGCATCTTCTTTTAGCCGTTGAGCTGCCGCCTGCAGTGCGCCCAGGTCGCGCTGGTGACCTTGGCTTTTCTGTTGATAACCGCCCCATGCCAGGGCACTTCCGATGCACAGCGTGGCCGTGGCGACTGCCAGCCAGTTTCTGAGCCGGTGTTTTTGCCGTTCTATCCGTACTTGTGCGCCGACTCTCTCTAAGGTCTGCTCTTGGGCCTGAGCGCGCAGACGCTCTACATGAGTGGGAGCTAGGATGCGAGCGAGAGTCTTGCCTGCGAGTCGACCTTCGTAGCGTGCCTCTTCGATGGCGCGTTGTAGAGCCTGTCTGGCTTCTGCATTTTTAACCAAGGCGAGGCGAGTGGCCATCCGTCTCTCCTCTACTTGCCGCTGAGCGTTGCGAATTGCGGCGCGACGCTTTTCCTCTTGTTCTTCATTCAGTCGGCGTTTCTCTTCTTCTTCCTCGACCCGTTTGACGAGTTCCTCCACAGAATCCCAGAGAGAAGTACGCTCTTCTCGGCTGCTCTTGCGAGCTTGACTAGTTCGGCTTGGGAGTGCGGATGAAATCGTATGTGGCATAGGGGTCCTTTCGTTTGCGTTGCTTTTGCTCTTCATGGAGTTCAACGCGAAGCCGCGCGCGATCCGGCGCTCATTTTTGACAAATCGAAGGTCGTCGCCTCAAAGGAGTCAAAAACGTGCAGTCGAAGTTGGGGCGAGTCCTTCGTCGAGGCAGAATGCATGGGCCTCGGGGGCAGCTCAGCACCATTGAGACCGGCCTATTTGAAGGCGCCTTTTGTTTTCAGTTCGTACGTCCGGGGGGACCGACGCGCGGTAAGTCGCGGAAAGGCTGCAACTTTCCGTCAAGGCAGGACTAGGGGAGAGGAGGATTGCCCCCAGCCGTTGGGTTTTCCTTGCTGCAACCTTGAGAGTTGCGTACCTCTCAGTACATCCCGAACAGGAATACTATCATGCAGTCCAACTCTTTCTTTAGCCAAGTCCGAAAGGCCGTGGGGCGACGACCCTGGGCCCTCCTTCTCACTTTTTGCGCCGGGGTTCCTCTCCTCGGAAGCAGCGGGTGTTCATCCGAGACCCCTGCCGGCGGGTGTCCCCAGGGATACACGGTCTGTGGTCAGGTTTGTGTCAATCCACAAGAGCACCCAGGCAATTGTGGGCAGTGTGGCGTTGTTTGTGGCGAGACCGCTCCCTTCTGTTCGGAGGGCGCTTGCAGCGCGAGCTGTGGGACGGGGTTGACGCAGTGTGGCAATAGCTGTGCAAACTTGATGACCAGCCTCTCCAGCTGCGGTGCCTGCGGTGTGGCTTGCGGCGCGGGCGAAGTCTGCTCTGCGGGTGCATGCGTTTGCCCGGCTGGTGCGACTTGTGGTGGAGCGCCGACCACGACGACTGATGGCAACACGGACACCGGCGTACTGGGCTCGGGCGGTGGTTCGACTACCGGTGCGGGCGCTGCGCCTGGTGCTGGCGGCAGTGTCAACGGTACGGGTTCCACGGGTGGTGGTGGCTCCGATGGTGGCGGCAGCGGACTGCTGGGTGGTTATCATACCCATGGTGACTGGGCCGGGTTCGCCTTCGCCTTCGCTACTGAAGCGACGATTTCTCCCAGCAACTTCGAGACGATGGTCGACAAAGACGGACCTTACTGCGTGAAGGGCATGGTCGGGGCGACTGAGAAGTACACCTCGATTGCAGCAGTGGGCTTCAATGTCAATCAGGTGAAGGCGGACGACTCCGAGATCAAATTGCTCAAAGCCAGCGGCGACGGCTTGATGGTGGACATCACCGTGAACAACTTGACGGCTCCCTCTTCCGCTCAAGACCCGAGCCTTCGCATCCAGCTCGAAGACTTGACCGACCCCGGTGCCGCGGACGCAGGCGACCATCGTTGGTGTGCCAACGTGCAGCCCGTCAACGGGGCCATCTCGCAGACCATTCCTTGGAGTTCGTTCAACACCCAGTGTTGGGACGGCAAGGGCGACGACTTCGACCCAGCCACGATGGATATCGCGAAGGTGATTATTTATGCGCCTGACGCTGGTTCAAAGGGCAACGAACAGACCTTCGACTTCTGCGTGAACAAGATTGGCCCGGACAACGTGCAAAGCCGTGGCACGGGGCAGGTTCTCGCCGCTTGCCCTAGCAATGGCACAAGCTGGAACCAGTCTGGTATCAGCGAAACATACGCCAAGATCGATGGTGGCGCCTACCGCTTTCAGTCCAACTTGTGGAACCTCGTCAACGGTGGTTCTTCGCTTAGCCTGATCCCCGGCGGTGGTTTCAAGTTCGATCAGCAGAGCTGCAATACGACGGGCGATACTCCCTGTTCTTTTCCGTCTGTCTACATCGGAACCAACGCGGGCGGTGACGCGCGCTCCGGTGGTTATGTGGCAAAGCAGATCTCAGCCATCAATAGCATTCCGACCTGCTTGGGCTGGAGCTCGGGCGGAACCCCGGCGTCAGATGAGTACAACGTTTCTTACGATGTCTGGTTCCACTCGGATCCCAACGCCGTCGAGGCGGAAAAGTTTCTCATGGTTTGGTTCCGTGATCCGCCAAGCTTCCAGCCGGGTGGCATGTTCCCGGTGGCCGATGGTGTCGTGATTGGTGATCAGACCTGGCAGGTTTGGGACGGTCTCCAGCATCAGGAGCGCAATGTGGTCAGCTATGTGGCACCCAACGGTTTAGCTGACGGGATGGCTTACTCTTTCGATCTGAAGGACTTCATCGACGACGCGGTTGAGCGCGACGTGCTCAACCCCAATCACTACCTGGTCGCCGTGATGGGCGGCATGGAAGTCTGGGGTGGTGGTCAGGGTGCGAGCCTGACTGGCTTCACGGCTGAGGTCCAGTAAAGAGCTCGGAAGAGAGCCTGTGAAGAGGCGCTTCTCCTTCCCCAGGAGAGGCGCCTTTTTGCGTCTATCGCAGCTGCTCCCTCTTTTGGGGAGAGATTTCGCACGCGTCCAAGAAAGCTCACTTGGGGCAGTGCATGCGCGTCAGGAGGAAACTCGCTCCTGTCGGGCTTGGGAAGTGAGGAGTGGATGGGGGCTCATAAAAAAACCACTTCCACGTTACCTCTTTGCTCATAGTAGGGATTTTGTAGTGCTTGGGAGGATCGTTTTGAGTTTGAGGAAAGCAGGAACATCAGGCGCTTCGCTTGTGTCGGTGGACTGTCTTGTGTTTCGTGAATTTCCGCGGGCGCGACGAATTTCCCGTCTCCTAGACCTCTAATTGTGCTCTCACTGAAGCGTGTAGGTGGGATGAGCATTTTGTTGAGAATCAAGGTCTGAATCTCTTGCCGCGACGAGTCGTTTCTCTAGGGTTGCCTCTCTCGGGAAGTCGAGGCGGGGTATTCACTGGAGACAGGTATTCACCATGTTCACAGAGTCCTTACTTACTGCAGCGCTAACATTCTCCGCCTGGTATGGCGATGTTGAAACTCAAGAGCAAAGGCGGTCCCGGCTAGAGACCATTGCGAGCGCCATCAACATTGCTGCCCTTCACGCCACTTGCTCCAAGCACGCTCCCGAATTTCCGGTTCTCACAAAGAGCGAGGGTGGTGAGCGTTCAACGGACGAAGAGTCTGCTTCAGAAAAGAAGAAGAGTTGTTCTCCCATATGGTCAGGCTCGGCCCGTCGTTTAGCCTTCTTGCTTCTCACACAAGCCTACTTCGAGACTCGCTTGGCTGCTCATATTCATGAGGGAAAGTGTAGGGTGAACTTAGGCGAGTGTGATGGGGGTAAGGCGACCAGTCTCTGGCAGTTGCATCATGGTCCCCAGCTCGCCAAAGAAAAATGGGAGAGGCTGAACGGGACTGCTTTAATGCCGACTACGTTAGCTGCCTATGAAGCTGCTCGAGCTCTCTCGCGGGGGCGCAATCACTGTCGGAGTCTTTCGGGTGCTATTTCGCTCTACGCGACGGGTCGGACTTGCGACTGGGCCCCGGCGAAAAAGCGAGAAGCATTTTTGCTCCGTCTCGCTCGGCGATACTAGGGCTACGACCACATAGAAATGAGCGGTTTCGAAGCTCTCCCCAAGAAAGTGAGGTCGGCTTCGAAACCGCGTTCGGCCCTCTCTGTCTCCGCACTTTTCTCCCCCATTTGTGCCGAGACCCTTCCTGAAAACCGAGCCGTCTCTCAACGCTGACAGACCAAGAAGCGCTCAAATTTAGACGGTCGCGGCACTAGGAATAATTTTGTAAAATTATACATTTATCTGATTTTGGTCCGAAATAGGGCACCTTTGCTCAGGAGGGGTGAGTTCGTCCCCTGGTGTGCTGAAGACACGCCTGAATGAGGGAAGATGTTCCTCACGGCTGTGGGAATGCCCTGCGAAAAGCGAGGTATTCGACCCTGAGTCGCAAATTTTCGCCTTGGGGCCACCCAGAACACTCAAGCTGGGCGATTTTGAACCGTTTTCTCTTCATGGGTCGCCTGCTTGAGGGGGGCTCACTGGTTTCGGGGGCCGGGAGGCCCCTCTGTAGAAAGACGAACTTATGGTGACCCCCGCGCGACAGAGTGACACAAACTGGCAACCCGAGGTGGGGGCAGGACAGGCGGGTTCCCCAGGACCTCTTCCTCGCCCCAAGAATTCGGCGCCCGATCCCACTGGACGTCGCAGGTTCGATCGCAAAGACATTCAACTCGATGTGAGTCTCTATTCCGACTCCAACTTTTATGCCGGATTCACAGAAAACCTCTCCGCTGGAGGAGTCTTCGTCGCCACGCACAATCTTCGCCCCATAGGTGAGAAGATTGATGTCACGATCACCCTTCCCAACGACAAGCAGATCGTCGCTCATGGTGTGGTTCGTTGGTTGCGCGAGTTCAACGAGGCGAGCGATGCTCCTCCGGGAATGGGGATCCAGTTTCAGTCCATCACGGGTGAGGATCTGATGCGCGACTTTTTGAGCGCGCGTTCGCCGCTCTTCTACGACGACGAATGAGACGACCTGAGTCTTTGCAACGGGATCTCGGCAAACTCAGAAACGAGTTTTGAAGCGAACTGTCGAACCGGTCATCTTGGGGATGACCGACACGCTAGAGCGAGAAAAGTAGTAGTAAAACCCGAGCCCTGCCGCCGAAATGAGGGCAACCCCGAGCCCAATATTCTGCGCCAGACGTCGTCGGTGCTCGCGCGCTTGGCTTGTATCGGGCGACTGTTGGTTCCAACGCGTCGGGGACGAGTAGAGTGCAAAGGTACCCAAGCCCCCCAACATCGCTGTGCCGCCCACAAAGTAGGGCCAAGGGACTTCTGGGTAGAGTTGCGCCACCGGGGTCAGGCGGAGGTCATCGTTCAGATCGGTCCGCTCTTCGCTCGTACGCTTGCCGAGGGCAGCAGGGGAGACCTCTGGAGAAGAGTTCACTGCGCAGAGGTCGAACGACTTCCCTGCTGGTTCCGCAGAACAGGGTGTGGCCCAAACAAGGGGCGCGAGGACGCTTAAGAAAGCTGTCCCTAAACCAACGGGTCGGCGTACCAAGAACTGCACCCAAGACAGCCTATCGCAAGTGCCGAAAGCTGTCCCGTATGGAAGCGCCTTCTGTTCTAGGTTCGCCAGTCAACGGCGCCGGGGATGCTGCAGGCATCTTACGGCGCAAGGTGAGTGGCGGCGGAGCTTC
The DNA here is from genome assembly GCA_050300635.1 of Polyangiaceae bacterium. Lineage (GTDB taxonomy): Bacteria > Myxococcota_A > Polyangia > Polyangiales > Polyangiaceae > NIC37A-2. The sequence continues at coordinate 50,994 of JBNKYC010000003.1, read as the reverse complement.
TGCTGATCGGCAGATGTACTCTAGTAGAAGAGGCTCAGTTCGACGGCATTGCCCATGGCGGCGTAACCGGGGGCCGCAGGGTGTAGCATATCGCCGTCGTTGCGCTGGTACGCGGGTAAGATCGAGTGAACGTTGTTCGGATCGCGGACGGCCTCGTCGAAATCGATGACGCCTTCAAAGAGTCCGCCGTCACCGGCGTTGGCTCGAATCCAGTCGTTGACGGTGTTGCGGACAGTATTGTCCGAGCCCATCGGAGTAATCGGCGAGATAAATACTTCAATTCCTTTGGCGTGAGCCTGAGTGATGATCTCTTGGTAGGCATCAATGATCGGCTGAGCCTCGACGTCGTTGTTGATATCGTTGACCCCTTCCAAAATGATCAACCATTTAACCTTTTCTCGTGGGAGTACGTCGCGGACGAAGCGCAATTGGCCCGCATCCTGGTCCTCTGTGGAATTGGTCAGTTCGTTGGCTCCCATGCCGAAGTTGAGGACCGAAACTTTGTCTTTGAGCATGGCGTCGTTGCCCACTGCCAGGGTAAAAATGTCAGGCCAGCGTTCGTAGCTGTTCAGGATACCGTAACCGTCGGTGATCGAGTCGCCGAGGATGGCAATGGCGGATGCTTCCTCGGGCGCCATCACGGCGAGGGCGTTGATGAAGTACCAGCGATCGCGGGATTGATCGCCCAACATTTCCTGGGCGACCGCATCGCCGTTGGCAAAGAACGAAGTGCTACGCGAACCTGGGTGCGTCGTGAGCTCTTGGGGAACTTGGGCCCCAAATTGCACAGAGAGAGCGACCTTTTGTGCCCGTTTGAGCTCGAAGTTGACTCCGTCCGACCACACCGTTTCGCCCGCAGGGATCGTGACGCTCGGGGAGCCGCTGAAAGTGAAGGCGGTGTCTGAGTTCGGATCAATCCCGCTGTTGCTCGTCGGCAGGGCGATATGCACTTGTGCCAGATCCAAGGGAGCTTCGCCTTTTTCGTTGCTGAGCTGAATGCGGACTTCGGTCCCATCGTAGGTCGGATACACGAACTGTCGGAGCGTATTGTTGGGCAAAGCGATGGGAGGCTGATGATCCGCCTTGGTGGATTCGTAGCCCTGGATGGAACAGGCCCAGGAGGGCAGCCAACCGGGGCCTGAGGGTTGACCACCGGCACCCATCGTAGAGCCACCGCTTGCGGCCGCTCTCCCGCCGCTTCCGAAGCTTCCACCCGTGTGGTCCGGCGCTCCCCCCGAGCCGTCGCCGACCGTGGCGCCGCCCACTCCGGGAGCTCCGCCGCTTGTCATCACGCCCCCGCCCGCGCCCAGGTGGCTCTCGCTCCCTCCGGCACCCACCGCTGAGGCACCCCCTGAACCAGAACCGTTTGGGGAGGCGCCGTCGCTGCATGCGACAGCAATGAGAGCGATCAAGCCAAAGGAGAGTCGTTTCGCGTTCATCTGTTTAATCTCTATGACCAAAGGTCTGCCATGTCATCTGCGCGAAGATCCACTCATTGTTGGCGCTTCGTTCAGTTTTCCGACACCGACACTGGCCTCACTCCTGCGGGCGAGCGGCGGCGGAGCTCCAGCTGGCTGTGAGATCGATTCTAGATGGCCGTCGTCTTAGGGGCAGCACCTGCCCCTATTTTGAGGCGATGGACTACAAGGTAGCATCCAGCGCCCAGGGCGGCACCCGCATACAGGTCGATGACGTAGTGCTGTTTTGTCGTAAGAGTCGAAAGGGTAATGAGCAGCGCCCAGGCGGCAAAAAACCAAAACAGTTGAGGACGGCTTCTACGCAAGGGCAAGGTGCACATCACAGAGCTGGCTACGTGCATACTCGGGAGGCAGTTCGTTGGCTGGTCGAGGGTGCGAAACACGGCGAGGGCGCGCCCATGGAGACCGAATGTACTGTCCAGAGGATAGAGCTCGCGCGGAAAGGTCGTCGGAAAGAGCAAGAAGATGACGACCGAAGTTGCGTAGGCCAAAAGGTAGGCGCTCAAAAATGTATGCATTTCATCGAGGTCGTTCTGGACGAGGCAAGTCGCGATGTAGATGAAGTTGACGCTGAAGTAGATCCAAAAGCTTTCGGGCAGAAACGGAATGCTCAGGTCGAGAGGCGTTAGAGGCAGGACCTTTGGGTGCAAGGCGAGGGCATACCAGCCCACGACTCCGTAGAGCAGGGTGACGGCAATGCCGACGAAGGTAGCCCAAACGAGTTTATTCTTTGGGGTGATTGAATAAGAAAGCCAGAGCCGAAGCATGACCAAGGGCTGCCAGGTCTAGGACAAGCGAGGAGCGAGAACCAGGAGTCAGGAAAAGCTGTCTTACTTGGACTTGCAATGGCATGTCCCAGCAAACGGGGACAAATCTACACACGCTAAACATGTCAAACGCAGGCTTTTCCTAGGTCGAGCCTTCGCCCCGATAGGGGTGAGACCTAGGAAAGGCCGTTCCATATTAGGGCAAGCGGCTGTAAGGTATTGAAACTACTAGCGATGTTCTCCGAGAATCGTCGGCCCTTCGTTCGGGTTGTCGCCGAGTGCTTAGGTCAACAGACGGGGGGCCGTTGACCGGGTATGGCCTGGATCGCGCGAGATACGAGATTTGTTGCTCGGAGGAGACTTCCTCGTGGCTGAAGTTTCTGCCTGTCTGATTGTGCGCGACGAGGCAGAAATGCTTCCTGCCTGTCTTGAGTCGATTGCTTCGGTTGTTGACGAAATTTGTATCGTGGACACGGGGTCGTCGGATGGGACTCTCGAAATCGCTCGTCAAGCTGGCGCTCGAGTGTGCGAAATCGAATGGGAAAACGACTTTTCCGCGGCCCGCAATGTTTCGCTTCAGATGGCAACGAAACCATGGATATTCGTCATCGATGCAGACGAGCGTCTCGACCCCAGTAGTGCGAAAACGTTGCGAAAAATCGTGAACGAGTCGGACAAGACGGCTTTTTTCGTCATGAGAGAGGACCAAAAACAAGACGGTACTTCGGAACGACTCCTGGTGGCACGTCTGTTTCGAAATGACCCGCGTATTCGCTATTTTCGACCTGTTCATGAAGATATCATGGATTCAGTATGTGCGATCGATGATGAGGTACCCGATGCTTGCGGGATCCGAATCCTGCATTTGGGATATCTTCCCGAGGTGATGAAGGGCAGAGACAAGCTTGCGCGCAATATTTCGATCTTACGACAACACTACGAGCGCTGTCCGGACGACTTGTTTTGCGGTTACAAGCTCTTCATTAGTCTGGGCGAGTCCGAGGGCACAGAAAGGCATCGTCTAGCCAGGACTTTGGTTCCGCTTCTCATGGAGCTTGAGCCGGGAGAAGGCGAACAAAAGCCATTTTTGGCGGCTCTCTTTCAGCAACTTACGCGTCATCTCGTTTTCGGCGGCGAGCTCGTCCAGGCTCGTGACCTTGCGAACAAGGCCTTGGAGGTCTGCCCCCAAGTTCCGTCGATTCTCTACAACTTTGCTGACACTTTGCGCCGGCTGGGGCACTTCAATGAGGCACGAGCTCATTTGAGTTTTCCGCCGGACCATCAAGCGAGCTCGTTGGTTCGGGTCGAAACCTGGAAGGCGGTGATGGATTCATGGAAAGAAAAGCGAGTCGCTCTCGCGCTCGATTCTGGAGAGGAAAAGTTTCCTGATTTGGGCAGCGGGCCTCATCCTCTGGAGGTAAGTTGTGCCCTTTTGCGTTGGATGATTCGAAACGGTGCGGCGCTACACACCTTGGGGGAGGTGGACCAGCTGATGGCGCAGTTCTTCAACCACGATGCCGTCAAGCTCCTAGCGGCCGAACTCGCTTTGAGCCAGGGAGACCGAACGACGGCGCGTCTTGTCCTCAATGAAGCCGGCTCCGACACTGACGAGGGAAACCTCGCGCGCGCCTTTGTCGCTCTCATCGATGGTGGTGTTGAGCTCAGCTGGACAAGTAGAGATGTGCCGACAGCCGCGTTGGCCAGTGTAGTTTTGGGGGAGCCGACCACTGCTCCTTTGGGAATGGCGGAAGAACCATACCAAGCCTGGACTCTTTTTTGGTCCCGATTTCGCGCTGAAGCGGCCTGAACCTGACGGCTTCTGCAGTCGCGTTGCCGACGGCTAGAACTCTCCGTCCTCGGGGACGGGGAGTTCTGTTGTCTTGATGATTTTGCGCAGGACGAAGCTCGAGTGGACGCCCGAGACGCCTTTGATTTTAGTGAGTTTCCCCAAGAGAAACTTTTCGTATTCTTGCATATCGCGGACGATGACCTTGAGCAGGAAGTCCGCCGACTGTCCTGTGACGAGCGAGCATTCCAGAACCTCTGGGATGCAGCCAAGAGCCTTTTCGAATCCTTCGAAGCGGTCGGGCGTGTGTCGGTCCATCGACACACTCACCATTGCTGTCAGTTTGAGACCAAGGGCCTCCGGGGCGACCAAGGCGACATAATTTTGGATAAGACCAGCCTCCTCGAGGCGTTTGACACGCCTTGAACAAGGCGTGTCCGAAAGGCCCACCTGTCTAGCGAGGTCATGGTTGCTCATGCGCGCGTCCTTTTGGAGGAGTCGCAGGATCTGGCGATCGGTAGAATCGAGCTCTGAGTCCATTTTTCTATACACGTGGTAACTGTTGGTGAGTATCACTAATTTTAACGAAAATAATAGAGGTAACCTCTAAATATGGCTCCATTTAAGTAGAACTTTGCACGGATTCCTTCGCCTGATTGCAGTAGATCTCTTGCATCCGTCATGAACACGAATCCAAGTTTCGATTTTCGCAAATACAGACCTCATGCCCCTTTCTTCAAAGCTGACCGCAAATGGCCCAACTTGAGACTCGAGGCCGCGCCGAGTTGGTGCAGCGTAGATCTGCGTGATGGCAACCAAGCTTTGGTAGAGCCGATGACTCCTGAGCAGAAGCTCAGGATGTTTGAGTTGCTCGTCGATGTAGGGTTCAAGGAGATCGAGGTCGGGTTTCCGGCTGCTTCAGGACCGGACTTCGATTTTGTTCGCATGTTGATCAACGAGGGGCGTATTCCCTCCGATGTGAGGATCCAGGTGCTGACGCCTGCCCGCCCCGAGTTGATCGAGCGGACATTCGACGCTCTACGCGGGGCGAGACAGGCGATTGTTCACCTCTACAACTCGACCTCGGTGGTGCAACGAGAAGAAGTGTTCCGGATGAGCCAAGAGCAAGTTCGAGACCTCGCTGTTTCTGGGGCACGTACGATTTTCGCCTTGGCGCAGAGTCAGTCAGAAACCAAGTTCTTCTTTCAGTACTCCCCCGAGAGCTTCACGGGTACCGAAATGGACTACGCGCTCTCAGTCTGCAACGCGGTGATCGATGTCTGGTCACCCACGGCTGAGCGACCCGTAATCATCAATCTTCCCGCCACCGTCGAGGTGAGTTCTCCGCACGTCTACGCTGATCAAGTCGAATGGATGTCGGAGCGTTTGCATCGACGGCAGCATATCCGGTTGTCGCTCCACACACACAATGACCGAGGCTGTGGAGTGGCGGCCGCCGAGTTGGGAGTTTTGGCGGGAGCTGATCGGGTAGAAGGTACGCTCCTGGGCAACGGTGAGCGGACTGGAAACATGTGTGTGGTCACCATGGCGATGAACTTTTACAGCCAGGGTCGGGATCCCAAGTTGGATTTGTCCAACATGGATCGCATTCGAACGACTGTTGAAGCGTGTACCCAGCTGCCGGTCCATCCACGTCATCCCTACGCCGGGGACCTGGTCTATGCGGCGTTTTCGGGAAGTCACCAAGACGCGATCAACAAGTGCTGGAAGGTGGATCGAGAGCGTCGAGGGCGCGATCCCTTGTGTGAATGGCATGTTGCCTATCTACCCATCGATCCCGGTGATTTGGGGCGTTCCTATGAAGCTGTGGTGCGCGTGAATAGTCAGTCGGGTAAGGGGGGAGTCGCGTTTGTCCTCGAGCGGGACTACCAGCTGAGTCTGCCCAAGTGGTTGCAAATCGACTTTAGTCCTCATGTGCAGAAGATGACCGAGGAAGCGTCGAGCGAGGCCTCTCCTCAAGTTCTGTACGAACTGTTCGAGCAGACCTACATGACAGAAGTGGGTCCATCCCGGATCGATAGCTATGAACTCTCGCGTCATGAAGATCTCGACTTGCTGCAAGTGAAACTGAGTGGAGAGCCGAAGCCCTTAATTGGTCGTGGTCGGGGGGTGCTGGAAGCCTTTGTTCGCGCGACGTCCCTGCACTTTGGAAAAGAGATTGTCCTGGTGAACTACGATGAGCACAGTCTGGGCGACGATGAAACGGCTGAGGCTGTCGCTTTCGTTCAGCTGAGCTGTCGTGGGGAATCAGGTACGAGCTGCCGTAGCTGTGGGGTAGGGCGGAGTCAGGACATCATCGAGGCTTCGATGAGTGCGGTGCTCGCGGCGGTGGTGCGTGCGAGCGAATGTGGAGCTCGCTGAGCTCTGCCGAATTTATCACAACTGAACCACCGGCCGGATACGAGCCTCTGCGGCGTCCTGTCGGTGCGAAGGCGCTGTCGCGTCTTCCTGAAGTAGCTGAAATATCCCCTGGGGAGCATCATCTTGACGGAGGGAAGAGGACCAACTCCTGATCGGAGGGTCGCGTACTCGTTCCATCAAGAACTAGGCGACTCACCACAGGAGATCGTTATGAAAAAGCAATACACCTCGCTCGCTCTCGGAGCGGCAGCTCTCACTCTGTCTTTTCCTTCTTTGGCTCAAGAATTATCGGCGAGTGCTGATGCTTCTGGCGAAGCGTCGACAGAGGGCGACGCCGAATCAGATGCGGAGGAAGTCCCTGAGCCTCCGATGCCCGAATCCGAGGAAGAAGAGTCCATGCCCATCGCTGAACCTGAGGTAGCTACCGAGGACCCTGAAGCAGAAGGCGGCTCGGACCACGAGCAAATGATCGGACACTTTGGCGTCGGTTATATGGGTTGGCAAACCATGACCATGGGGGCTGGACGAAACCCCATTTCGGCGCCCATCATCGGAGCGCGCTATTGGCTCAATGATTTTCTCGGTGTAGATGCGGGGCTCGGTTTCAACACCAACGGTGGTCGGACCAAGACGACAGATGTCGACGCAGTCAAGAAGGTGGGGGGGACGGTCTTCTTCCTTCATGCTGGCGTGCCGTTGAATCTGGCCGACACGGGCTCTTTCAGTTTTCAGGTTGTGCCCGAATTGAACCTCGGTTTCGCTGGCGGCGGCGACCAGAACCCCGCTGATGACGTCACTGTTCGGGATAGCGGGTTCCATGCCAGCATCGGGGCTCGCGCGGGGGCTGAGATTCAGTTCGGCTTCATCGGGCTGCCCCAGTTGTCGCTGCAGGGCAATGTCGGCCTTTACTTCCAGCATGAGCACGGCACGACCAAGAGCAAGGGCGGCGCCAACGATGTAAAGACTACCGACAGTTCGAACTCCTTTGGGACGACGCTGGGTCCGGATCCCTGGGACCTTTTTGCGGGCAACATCTCGGCCCTCTATTACTTCTAACGGGGGGAAAGAGGATGTTTGTACCATCAAAGATAGGCTGGATCGCTTTCGCCTTCATGAGCGCGTTGCTCAACGTAGCTTGCGGCGGAGGGGACGGAGGAAGCACAGAGTGGAGCCGCCCCGGCCACTATCAAAGTGCCTCCCAGGGCGTTGCGGAAGGACCGGACGGCGAGACGATTCGGCTCGGAACCGAGCGAGGAGGAGGCCATCAAGAACAATCACCGGCGCAGGAGGGAGGCGGGCAAACCACCAACCCGCTCGACTGTGAAGAACTCAGTACTTGCGAGCAAGTCTGTGTCTGCCTTGGGGGAGATCCCGTTGGTTGCCAGGGGACCTGTGACGCCTTCTACGAGAACGACACCACCCAATACGATTACGGTGGGAACTCCGACTACTAAGAAGGCGCACCCTATCTTTCGTTTCTCGCCAGTTGAGGCGAGGAACGAAAGAGGTCCGTCTACCGGGGTTCGTTGTTTCTCGAAAAAACGCGTCTGAAAGTAATATTGAGACGGGGCGAGCAGGGACGAGAAGTCTTGGGCAGTCCGTGTCGAAACTGACCTTGGGTATCCCCCTCCATGAGGAGCAGTGATCCCGAAGGTAACTCCAAACGCAACCGCCGAGTGCCCGACTTTTCGGCAAAGGAAATGTGCCGTATTTCACCGAGAGACCAAGAGGCAATGATAGGGTTAGGTCCAAGTTCGGCTTCGTTGTCGCTGTGCATTCCCATGCTGTCTCGGCCGTCACGGTAGTAGTTCAGTAGGGCGTGATTGAATCGGTGGCCGCTGAGGCGCTCCGTTTTTTCGAGTAGTCCCTTAAGGGTTGATCCAAAGGGACGAGGCTCGAGGGTTCGCCCCGAATAAGTATAGGGGAGCTGGCCCGCCCAACCGACGAGTCGTGGCTGCAGTACCTCTTTGCCAAAGACGACGATACTCCGCTCTTCGAGCGGGACTTCGGCCATTAGTTGTTCGCGCAAGAAGGTCGACTCATTTGGGGCAAAGACCTGCATGAGCCGAAGCGAGCAGCCTGCTTTTAGTTTGATAGGTCGGAGCGTTCCTTTTGGAGAAAACAATGACTCTTGGTGTTCAGGTCCAGGCACGAAAAAGAGGTAGGCCGTCGGACACCGGATACGCAAGTTCGATTTCGAGCAGGGGGCGCGCCCGTTGCCTGGAGGACACCATCTACGTTGGCGACCAGCGAGCCGCTCGATCCCCACGTTTTCGTGTAGCGAAAGTAGTCTGTTCGGACTGCTAGCACTGCGACCGTTTCAATTTGAGCGCTTCTTGGTCAGTCAGCGTTGAGAGACGGCTCGGCCTTCAGGAAGGGTCGCGGCACAAATGGGAAGAGAAAAGTGCGGAGACAGAGAGGGGCGAGCGCGGTTTCGAAGCCGACCTCACTATCTTGGGGAGAGCTTCGAAACCGCTCATTTCTAAGTGGTCGTAGCGCTAGGCACTCTCTTCGGCCTGTTCTAGCTTTCCCTTCAGGACGCGAGTGTTGATGAGTTTTTTACCTCTGGCGATTGTGGTTTTGATATTTTGGGGCTCTGTGTTCTTTCTCGCTTTTCGAGCACAGGGGGCGAGCTTCTTGGACTTCGCGCGGGGGCCGCGGCGTCCACTTCCTGATGACCTAGGCAGCTGGAAAGCAACGACTCGCCGCGAGGGACTTCTCCGTCAAGAACGGCGACTTCTGCCATCCAGCGACAGCGATCCGTCTCATTTGATCGTGCAGGTGAGGTGGCTCAACGAGGAGAGCGGAGAAGTCGTCCACGTGGAGCCCGAGCGCCGTGAGCGGAGGGCGCGCGGACGGGAGTAGGGGGGCTGTGGGACGTCAGTAGGCGATATGGAGTCAACCACTTATTTTTGTTGTGTTTACTGGAGCAGGTTCGCATGTGGTAGAATTTGTTCGCATGTGGGAAGTTGTCCTCTTCTGAACAAAGTCGAGGATTTGCACCCTCGAAGACTTAGGTATCTGTGAGCCGTTGCCGTTCTGACTTGGCGAAGGAGAGCTGCCTTGCGTATTGGAAGTCGAAACAGAAGGAACCCGCCATCACCGGCGGATGCCCGCCAGATCGCCGCTGATGCTCGGGAACGTGTTGTTCGAACAAGGCAACGACTCGGAGCGAGTTTAGATCTGATCGATAGCCAGAGCGAAACCCCCATGTTCTTGCACGAAAAAGAAGGGGGAGAGGTTGGACCCCAAAGCGTGACCCGCTTGAAGGTTGCTCCTGAGCTTGAGCCTTCTTGAGCTCGACGTCTCACTACGGGAGAACGATGAGAAATAACTTACGTAGTTTCGAAGATATCCAGAGGTTGCTGGTTACTTCTCAAGAGCTTGTTCGAAGCGCGAAGAAGCGTCTAGGAACGAGCGTTGAGTTGCTCAGTCGTACAGCAGACTGTCGCTCCGCGACACGATCGAGCGGCGAAAGTGAGAAGCCTAGAGCAGAGCCAGTCAGTCGTATCGTGCCGAGGGGCTATCTCTGGGATTGAAGTCCTGCCTCGATTGAGCTTCTTCAAGTAGGTCTTGTCAGGTGCGCAGTTCAAATCGTTTCGAAATCGCCCCCATGGGGCAAGACTCCGCATCTGTCATAGGCTGTTGCCGCGATCTTCTAGTGCTTGTGGGGCATAGTCCTCCGACGGAGCAGGACGCGCTCTACTTTCGCCAGCAGATTGAAAAACTGCTTGAGCTTTTCCCGGAAGGGATAGGGATCCTGGGCGTGCTCCGAGAAAGCTCTGTGCCGAACCGACCTGCGCGCGAGGCTTTAGTTGATTTGTTCTCCGCCCATGGGGCCCGGCTGCAAGCAGCCTTCGTTCCTCTAGGAAGCGGTTTTGCTGCCGCGACTCAAAGATCGATCTTGGCAGCCGCGTTGATCGCGACTCGCCGGAGCAAGAGCATTCGAGTGTTGTCATCAATCACAGAAGCTGCCTCTGTCTTGCAGCCCGTGGTGGCTGGCCTAAAAGACCTCAGCCCAGTTGAGATCGAAAGGGCGGTCCAGGCCTTTGTGCAGCAACAGGGAAGCCGCTAGCTCTGCCTTCTTTCGGAATTGAGTGTTGGTAGAGCAAGAACGTCGGCGTGGTCTGTTCAAGTAGACGACGCCGGGCGGTATCCTGGACGCTACTTTGGAGTTGCTCCATCAGCAGACGCAACGTCGAGCACATCGCGGGCCAGGGTGCGTCCTTGGCCATCGCTGACGTTGAGTCGTACTACCCACGGTCCAGCTCCAGCTTGGGGTGGAAGTTTGGCTTCGAGGCCAGCACTGGTGCTCTGCCAATCCACCGCGATGGGGCGTGAGTTGACCGTGACTTTGAGATGGAGTCTGTCTTCCTGCTGGACCAGTCTTCCCGCACCGTCCCAGAGACTGACTCGCATTTGAAGTGGCTCACCCGGCCACGTAGCTCCTACTGGGCCGAGATGGGCCTTCGTCCTGAGAATGTCCGGGGCGAGTCGAAAGCGTACCGAAGAATTAGGGTTTCCCGGGACGCGGAGCTCGACGACGGTGGGGCGACTGCGAGGCAGTCCGATGCTTGGCGTCGCCGGTACGTAGGTCGGCGAAGTCCCGTAGCGCATTTCTAGTCCTTCGGCCCCGGCGAGGTGAAGTCGCTCCCCACGACGCAATAGATAGATCCCGTCTTTTGGGGGGCGCTGTCCCTCGGCGAGCCCCAGGACTTGCAGTCGCAGAGGGAGCGAAGGGGCACTCAAGATGCCGGTCTCGTCGATGGTGCGCGCGACAGCGAAGTAGGTTCCGGCCCGTGGTAGCTTGAGTTCAAAGGGGCCCGCTGTGGTGACTTTCTGTGGCGCGGATACCGGATTGCCTTCCGCATCACTCAAAGCGAGCCACAGCTTGCTGTCGACTCGACTTGGTCTGATGCGCACTTGAGCGGGGCCGAAGAGAGCGAGCGGAAGTCCCCCCTCGGGGGTGAGCTGAGTGGGCGAGGGGAGAGGTCGGTCTTCGCTGAGTCCAGAAACTCGTGAAAAAACCCGCATGAACCCCGACGGGAGAGGTTTGAACCTAGAGGCTTGTCCGACGAGAACGTTTTCCGAAATAGCCGCGATGGTCACCTTCTCGTCGGTGATGGAAAGCGCGAAGTGGCCTTGGGTCGAGATTCCGAGGATCTTTTCTGGGCCTTGAAGAAGTACGCCGCTTTTTCGCCCGGGGTGATGGATCAGGGCGTGTACCTGTCCCCGCTCGACGAAGACTGCCTTGACCGGTACCTTTGCACCCCTTTCGCCCACGGGGAGTTGAGACGTGAACTTGGGTTCGGCTTCAGCTCCGGGGCCCACAATGAGCTCCGTCCCCGGAGCGAGTTTGAGACGTTGCCCCGGCAAAGGGATGGCGCTTGATGCGTGCGCGTCGCGGTCACTTGTTGTCGACGCGTCTTCAGTTCGTGGAGGGGGGCTTTCGGCTTGAGCCGGCGAAGCAAGGGCGCCGAGGGTGAGAGTGATGGCGAGGGACGTCGGAACACGAAGATGGCGAAGAGGAAAGCGTCGCATGGTTCCTATTGTAGCTCCCCCGCCGTTGCCCTACTCAGATCTGCGTGAAAATCTAAACGAAAGAGTAGGCGCTTCTCCTCGGGTGTGACGCTTCGTGCGAAACCGTCCCACTCCAGTTTGTTCTGTCGGCCGACGGGCTGCGTGCCAGAGCGTAAGGGGCATGATGGCCTTTCGCGCTAGCCTGAAAAGCAGATCCCCAATAAAGTATCGCTATGCGATCTGCTCTGACTTGGTGCGTTCTAGCCGGTTCCGTCCTTTCGCTGGGCTCGCCTTCGGTTTCTGCTGCCGATAGCACTTCGTCCGACGAACCTGTCTCGTGGCCACTGGCCTCGGACGGAAAGAAGGTGATGTGTAGTTATCTAGCCTACGGCGCCCCGCGCCATATTTGCGGAGAGGGTGATGTGTCTCGGCTCAAAAAACGGTGTGAAGAGAAGGCGACTCAGGAGCTTGGTCAGAAGTCGAAGTGCACCTGCACTGATGACTCCGGCTACATTCAAGATTATTGCGATTGATTCTCACGGTTGGGCCGCCTTTGCTGCGGTCGCGTCGAGATCGACCAGCGCAAGGATTCTATCTCGGTGAGGCAAGGAGGGAAGGTGTGCTGCTTGGCGCCGCTTATTGACTTCCCGTAGTTCTCGCCTTCGGACTTGCTCGAAGGCCACGGGTTTCGAGAGCGCTTTGGGTGCCATGAGCGCACCATGGTAGAGGGTCCACCAAGAAACGCGATAGCCGGAGTCTTTGAGAAGTCATTGGTTGCTGCAAGCAATGCCCAACTCGACCCAGTCGGAGGTTCGAGAAATTTGTTCTTCGTTCAGTTGGGTTTGGGCCAGGCACTGTCCCGCGGCAGCGACCTTCGTTCCCCCACCGGTTTCGGCGGTCAAGGTGCCACTTTCAATGCGCAGCTCCCGCCGCTCCACGTCATAGGGAAGATGCTTGCGCTCATAGAAGCCCTGCCCGTCTTTGTAGGTGTCGCTGACCCACTCTACGAGTCCGTCTTCGTCCACGGGGCAGTCGCTTCTTCTGGGTACGAAGACACTGGCGACGGGATCGCCCCCGAAGGTCACGTCGAAGATTTCGTCCTGCAGCCAGGTAGGGAAGGTGAGGCGAGTTTTCTGTGAGAAATCGGTGAGTTTCATCGCCGCCCCCATGGTAAGAGGCGAGGCGAAGGTGACGAGGTAGCCATCGGGTTGCGCGTCGACTTCTAAACTCAGCGCTCCTCCCCTTCCGTCTTTGCCTGGGCCTCCTTCGGCAAAGACAGTCCCAGCAACTTGGGCCGTTGTGGCTCGTTCGGAAGCGACATGAAGACGAAGTTCGTGGTCGCTCGATCCATCGGGCTGCTCGGCCACCGCTGTGACACCGCCCAGTTGGTAAGAGAACGTTCCGTTGAGTTCGCGCTCGCCGCAATCGGCGGCTCCACATTGAACCTGGCCGGGAAGATCGAGTTTGAAGTCGTTCGCGGCAACCCCCAACGCAGCCACCTGCTCGCTTGCTTTGAGTGCGAAGTGCATACCGATGCAGTCGCTTGCGCTCGCGAAAAAGTTATCGTCATCGCCTGGTAAAGCTTCGAAGCTCAGGTTGTCGATCCCCAGGGTGCTGGTCACTCCACCTTGATTGTCTTTGATGAGGACCCACGTGGCGACTCCCTCGGCCCGCGGTAAGATCACTTCGCCACTGCGCGTATCGGTGGTGAGGTCTTTGAACCAAGCGCTCGCGTCACCGAGTGATCCTTCGAAAATCACGGCATCTTGAGAAAGGTAGATGGTATGCTCAGAGCTACCGCTTCCGTCTGTCTCTAGCGAGATAGCGAGCACGCCATCGTCCGTCAGTTGGGCGTTGACGTAGTTGGGGGAGGAGCCCAGCGTTTCGCCACATTCATGGCATTCTTTTAGAGAAAGTCGCAGAAGCTCTCCGGACTCGAGCACTTGTGCTTGCGAGAGAAACTCGACTATCGCGTCTTTGCCCTCTTGTTGGTAACCCGCGTCCAGCATATCCGTCGACGGAAACTCCTGCCAATCTTGCGGATGGCGACACTCACGCCGAAAGGTCGCCAGAATGAGTTCGAAGAACGAGTCGTAGAGAGCTTGTTCGTCGAGTCCCAGCAAAGTCTCGTAGCCGGGGTTGGACCAGCCCAACGCGTATTCGGCGACGAGCTGAGAGAAGAGCGGCAAGTCGAGCGTTTGGTAGGCTGTGGGGTGGAAGGCGGGAGCTTGGCACCAATCTGAGCTCACGAGCCCCCATCCTGCGAGATCGAGGGAGGGGGTCGAGGCGCTCTGTCCTGGATCGGAGCCTTTTTCGAAGGTGCGTCCGACGTTCTCGGGGAGGTTCGAGCCGAGAACGGTTGCGTCGGATTGGCCACTGTCTGGGTTCTGACCTTTGTCGTGGTTCGCGGTGCCGCAGGCAAGGATGAGGGGCGAGAAGGAGATCAGGGAAAGCGATTGTACAAATAGGGTAGAGCGGAACACGGAGCAGCTTTCTCCCCACGTGGGGGGAACAAGAAAGAAGGAGCGTCGTCCACGTCCGCTGACGCGAACGATGGACATCCGTATTCGCGTATCATGGCGCCTCGGCGGGCGAAAGCCGTTTCACTTCACGCGGCGTCTCGTCCGCAATGCCAAGGCGGCGAGAGCGGGGATCCAGTACAAAAATGACTTGGAAGGCCGAGGCTGGCTCTGTGTGGCCGCCCAGGTACATCCATTTGCTGAGCTGGGGCTCCCCGGCATGGTGCTCGTTCCGCCAGTTGAGATGCCTTCTCCTGACGTCATCCCTGGCGACCCTCCACTTTGTCCGTCTTCGTTGGTGGAGTCACCGCTGTTTCCGTCCGGGGCGCTGCCTCCGCCCGCACCTGTCTGGGCGCGACCGCCCGTTCCGGCGCTGAGAGATCCACCAGATCCCTGTTCGGTATGACTGCCTCCGCCGGTCCCCATTGACGTTCCGCCGCCGGCTCCGCTCGCTCCTCCTGCTGCGGTTGGAATGTCGGGGGGAACCTGACCCGTGAAGCCCGTTTGGCCTTCACGGGTCAAAGACAATACGAGGGCTCCGTCTCGAACTGTCACGTTGGCTGGATCGAAGTCCACGAGATTCTCGCCAAAGCTCCAATTGGCGGTACCCCACCGTCCGTTGTCGAAGGTGTCAAACTCGTCGGTCCATTCGTGCACGAAAGCGCCATTCTGGTAGCTCGAATACTTGATCCATAAAATGTACTGGTGCTGGGGCAAGACAGAATCATCGAACTCTCCCACCCAGCTAACGAGGTTGGCGGCCCACAAGTTGAAGCGGAGGGATTGAGGACTTTCGAGATCAGCGACCTGGGCGCTGGTGGTGCGACGGGCCTCCACTCCGTCCACCTCCCAGGCAATGTATTCCGGAGTCCATTCAAGAGCATAGGTATGGAAGCTGTCGGCCAAGGAGATCGGGAAGGTGTGTTCTTCTTCACTTGTTGTCCGATCGCCCAGACCGGTGATGATGTTCGACTGCCAAATCGTGGCATCTTCTTTGCCGAAGACCTCGATGTCGATTTCTTCCCAGAAGGTGCCACTGCCCTCGGAGCCGTCTTTGTAGGTAAAGAAGGTAGAAAGGATGCCGTCGCCCTTGGCCATCCGCATACGCATTTCCATGCGTCCATACTTGAAGGTCTGTTGGCTGAAGAGTTCCCCTCCCTTATAGGGTTTCGCCTCTACAATTTGCGGCGCGATCAGCGCGAGCTGGGCCCCGGCGAGAGCTGCGATGAACCTCCTCTGTCCGCGTCGCATCAGGCGGACCTCACAGAGAGAGGGCGACGCAGCAAGCCGACGGCAGCAAAAGCGATGACGGCAAGCAATGCATTTTTGGCGGGAGCCTGCTTTTTGCCGAAGTAGGAGCAACCTTGTTGTTTGTTATTCACATGTTGATGATCATGAGAGGTGTCTGTCATCCCGCCTGCTCCCGTTGTCATATCCAAAGCACCGCCGCTGGTGCCTTCATCGCCAGGGACGTCCTTTGGGGGTGTCCCATCGTATCCCAAATCGTCATCGGCAGTTATGCTCAGTACAGCGATTCCGTCGACGAAGCTCACGTTCCTTGTGCGATGTTCCGAGAGCCCTAGGGGTGAGTCCCACGAACCGCTACCCCAACCGATAGGTCTCTTGTCGAAGTCCTCTCGCCACTTCAGGGTAAAGTCCGAACCATCATCTCCAGCTCCGGGCGTGTATTCTGAGTACTGGGCCCAATCGACATATTGATGGCTGGGCAAACTCGCCGCGTTGAAGTTGCCCCCGAATGACTCGTCACCCTGCCAGACGTTGAAGCGAAACTGGAGACCATCCGCGGCGTTCTCGGCGTAGGCTGCAGCATCAGGGCCAACATCACGTCTGATTTCCACCCCGTCTACCTCCCAGGCAATGTAGTCCGGCGTCCACTCAAAGGTATAAGTGTGGTACGCGTCGCAGAGTCGCGGTAGCTCTTCGTGGTGAACGTCGTTGTTGCGTTGGGGGAGTCCGAAAATCGAGTTAGTTTGAAGCTCGCACCCTGCACCCAACTTTTCGAAGTCGAGCTCGTTCCAAAAAACGCTGTCGATTTCTGAGCCTTCCTTCCACAAGAAGAAGGAACTGACGATGCCATCGCCGGGGGCGTAACGGACACTGGCTTCGAAACGTCCAAAGCCTTCTGCTTCGGGGCGAAAGAGCTCTGCGCTGGAGACGGCGGCTGCGTTGTGCGTCAGGGTCGTCAAGGCAAGAAGCGCTAAGGGGGAAAGTAAGCGGTTGAGCATGGTTTGAGGTCTCTCGATAAAAAGTGGGGGAAAGCCGAGGAGCCGCGCGACAGGAGCCCAGAGGGACGAGGGCGCATGAGCACGGGCACTAGATGGTCTCTTCAGTATCACGCAGAGAAGAAGCCCAGCCAGGCTTCTCTTTCGTCATTGTTTCAAGAATTTCTGTCATTTATCTCGCACAGAGGCCCAGGTTTTCTCGAGACACGTCTGAGATAGTTTCGGCCCTGTCAGAATAGTCTGAGTTTGCTCAGCTTTTGCTAGGAAGCGCTTTCGGGCCTTCTTGGTTGCCCGAGCTGTTGCTCACCCAATCTCCGGAGACGAGTGCGAGTGGTGCTATCGATGTGATGAGCTGCGCATCAACAGAGGTCGAGCCACCATTCGTAGGGTGGGTCCACAAAGCTCTTGAGCGCAGGGTACATGCGCAATCGATAGCGTCCGGGGGCATCCAGCTCGCAAAGAATACGAGTTTTGTCTTCGGGTTTGCTTCGTCCCCTCATGGTCACCACCGCCCCAGAAGCCGCGGTGCCCTGGAAGAGTACCCGGTCGCCGTCGCCCCCTCGGACTTCGATGTAGGCGGCCCCCCCTTTCCAATTGAGGGTGAGGGGTGCAACGCAAGTTCTAGGTTGTGGTTCGGGATATCTGAGTGGGTCGGATGAATGGTCGGCGCCATCGTGCAAGGTGGGCACGAGAGGATCGGTTGAGACCCGGCTCGTCATGGTGTCGTGCTGCGCGATCAGACCGAGTTGTGCGACGAGCTGGTCGAGCTCTTCTTCGAGGAGTCGGTCGCAGAGCTCGGTATCCCACGGTCTTTCGAGAGCGAGGACGCGTACTTTTGCGTCGAAAGGGGGAGGTTTGATGTGCCAGATCCCCGCGGGGTTGCCTAGCTGCACGAAGCAAGCGAAGGCCCGACCGGCGCGCAGGGGATTGTGGCGTGCCACCTGCGGATAGAAGTAGCCTGTCCCATCCACCGGTTGGATCAGAACAGCCGCGTGTGCCTGTTCATCGGGTAGCTCGCCCACCACCACGAATCTATAGTCGTGGACAATACTGGGGCAGTTGACTTGAAGTTGGTCCCTGCTCTTCTTGTTGGTTGGGCTTGCTTGTTGTCGGGACGAGGCTTGTGGGCTCGTTTCGGCCCATCGGGTACAGTCGGCTGGGGAAGATCCTGTGAGTTCGGCTGCCAGTGCGAGAGCGCCTTTGGGCGCGCCTTTTTTCGAGCCTTCGCCTAATCGTTTGAGCCAACTAATCAAAGCCCCGTACTGAACGGCACGAGGACGCCCAGCCAGCTCACATAATTCACTCGGAGCGAGCTGACTGTAGTAGCTCGCTCCCCACTGCTCTTTGCCTCGCCTTTTGAGTTCCTCGATTGCTCCGAGGGTTTTCTCTGGATCGAGTTGCGGCATCAGCCCTTTGGGGTTCTCTGCCTCCGCTTCGCTCACCACGCTGGTTTTTATCATTCGATGAGCCAATGTGGCTAGCGTCGCTCCAAAATGGGCCACTACACTCCTGCTGGGGCGAAGAAACCGGCTTGTTTGTTGGACCCTTTCGGTCGCGGGGGGGCGAGTTTTCGCCGGTGTGTCGTCGGAGAGCTCGTCTCGACCTCCGATGGCGCGGGTGGGGTTCTTGTGGGTCTCACTTCTCGGTGGTACCTCATTTGCTGGAGTCCTCAGCCATGACGGCCGAATTGGCTTTGGCGGCTTGGTATTTGCGCAAGGTGAATTCTTGCAGCGATGGGGAGCAGGAAAATGTCGATGAATGTACCAGTAGGTGGTGGTGGCGTGTCCGCCACCCTAGCGAAAAACGAGAAGTGCTTCTTGGCTGCCTTGTTGGGGGCCTTGGTGCTCCTGCCAGGGTGCGGCGGGAAGTCGGGCAAAGGCGGCGGCTCGGACGATACAGACGCATCCATGGGGGGTGGGTCGGGTGATAGCTCTGGCGACACAGACGCAGCCATGGGGGGTGGGTCGGGTGCTGGCGAATCTTGTTCTTCGGGTACTTGGGACGACGATGCTGATTCGTCGACCGAGTGCATTGCTTGGACCACCTGTCCAGTCGGGACCTACGTCGAGAATCATCCGAGTGCCACCGAAGATCGGGTTTGCGCCCCTTGCAAAAAAGGAACCCTCTCCCGCGAAGAAAACAGCGGTCGTTGTACGACTGTCGAAGAGTGCCCCGCCGGTAGCTACGAGGTCGAGCCGGATTCTTCCTCTTCGGAGTTGAGTTGCAAGTCCTGTCCAGAGGGGAACTACTGTCCGGGAGGAAATAGCTCTCCCGTGGAGTGTAGCGAGGAAACTTGGGACGGCGGAAGCGGGGCGAGCGAATGCCAGGACTGGACGCAATGCAAGTCTGATGAGTTCGAGAAGAGTGCCGGCAGTGCTAGCTCGGACCGTATTTGCGAGGCGGTTACCTCATGTAAAGATACCGAATACGAGACGAAGGCGCCTACCGCCACGAGCGATCGTCTTTGTGCCCCGCTCGCGCCGTGTACGTCCGGACAAAAGCAAATAGCGGCTCCGACGGCGACGAGCGACTATCAATGTGAGCTTTGCACCGAGGGTGAGGTCTGTGACGGAAGTACCGAAGTGAGGGTGTGCTCTCAGGGCGAGTACTGTCCCGATGGCAAAGTCTACGAGACATGCACTGCGGGCGAATATTGTGACGGCGGCGCGGGGCGGACGGATTGCGCCTCCGTCGATGGCTTCAGTACTGATGCGTCGGGGGCGACGCCTTGCATAGGGTGGACCCCGTGCGGCCCGGGAGAGGCGGAAACCGCGGAACCAAGTCGAACCGAAGACCGGCAATGTACGGCCCAGCCCTGGACCGTTCAGTTTGGGGGAGATTCTGAAGCTTGGGGCGTCGTGGCGGACTCTTCAGGGAACGTGATCGTCGTGGGCGACACCAGCGAAGTCCTCGAGGAACCAGGAAACCTCAATGGCGACGTGTTCGTTCGCAAGCTCGACGCTGGGGGGCAAGAAGTCTGGACCCGGCAGTTTGGTACCGAGGAGGCGGAGACTGTATGGATGGCCACCATGGACGCCTCCGACAACGTCTATTTGGTAGGACAGACCGCAGGAGTTCTAACAGGTGACAGTAGCGGTGGTGGGTATGATGCGTATGTACGGAAGTACAACTCCTCCGGCGAAGTCCAGTGGACCGATCAGTTCGGCGGCGTGAGCGATGAATCCGGTCAGGGTGCGGTTGTGGACGAAAATGGCGACCTCTTTGTCACCGGTACGATTGATGGGGCGGGTGCGAACGAACCCACGGCCTTTCTTCGCAAATATTCATCGAGTGGCACTCTCCTGTGGGGTCAGGACTTCGGAGGGGCCGAGCCAGAGAATCCGACCGGTCTCGCCGTGCACGGCTCAGTTCTCTACATGTCGGGTGGCACCAACTATGACCTTGAAGGCGGCAGTGGCCTTCTTGGAAAGAAAGATTGCTATCTGCGCAAGTACGACCTCGACGGCAATGCGATCTGGACGAAGCAAGTTGGAGGCGACGATAGAGAGAATGAGTGCTTGGTCGCAACAGACGGGGCTGGCAGCATCTACGTCGCCGGGACCACCGATGGCAATTTAGGAGAACCAGACGTCGTCGGCTCGGACGATGACGCCTTCTTGCGCAAATTCGACAGCGACGGCAACGTGCTTTGGACACGCATTTTTGGCTCGGACGACCACGATTATGCGTTTTGGCTCACGGTGGACCCGACTGGCGTCGCCTACGTTGGCGGCTACGCAACGGGCGCTTGGGCTACTTCGCTCGGAGGAGAAGACGCTTTCATCGTGAGGTACGCGAGCGATGGAACTCCCCTTTGGACGGAGCGATTTGGCTCGGATCTCAATGATGGGGTGACCGCGCTCTGGCTTGGTCCGAATGGACACCTTTACTCGGCTGGTTACGCCTATGGCGACCTGGGAGGCGCAGCCGAAAACGGCGGAACGGCCTTCGTTCGGCGCATGGTCGACGGAGAGCAAGACTAGACTACTGCCGCTTGCAATAACATGAAAGCGGCTTTCCCTAGGTCTCACCCCTGTCGGGGCGAGACCTAGGGAAAGCCTGCGTTTGACATGTTTAGCGTGTGTAGTTGGTTACCGTTTACTGGAACATGCTAGTGCAAGTCCCAGTAGGAGCTCAGGCCCCAAAATCCGTCGAGTCTGGAACATCCGCGTCGAAAGCGGGGGTAGGGAGGGCGTTTGTGCTCTCTCGTTGTATTTCGTTGCCCATCTTCAGCTAGATCGAAAAATTCGTTGTAAGCTGTGGCTCATGGCAATCATCGATACCTTTCGATTCTCCGACGCGGAGTACGAGACAAGGCTGGCTCGGGTGCGAGCCGAAATGGAATACCGGGGCATCGACACTTTGATCACCTCGGATCCGTCCAACATGGCCTGGTTGACGGGATATGACGGTTGGTCCTTTTACGTACACCAGGCGGTTGTCATCGGGCCGACAGGTAAACCGATGTGGTTCGGGCGCGAGCAAGATCTGCAAGGGGCCCTGCGCACGGTGTACATGGATCCGCCCGACTTAGTTGGGTATCCAGACTTCTTCGTCCAATCCTCCGATCGCCATCCTATGGACTACCTGGCCGCCAAGCTCACCGAGCGAGGGTGGCACCACGGGCGCATTGGCGCCGAGATGGATAACTATTGGTTTTCGGCGAAGGGCTACAATGCGCTCAGCAATTGGCTTCCCAAAAAGCCCGTTGACGCGACCAATCTCATCAATTGGCTACGTGGACCTAAATCCGAGGCCGAGCTCGACCGGATGCGCAAGGCAGGAAAGATCGTTGAGCGCATGCATCAGCGCATCGCCGAGAAGATTGAACCCGGGATCCGAAAGTGTGATCTGGTCGCGGAGATCTACCAGGCCTCGCTCACCTACAACGAAGAGTGGGGATTTGGCGGCGACTACCCTGCCATCGTGCCGCTTCTCCCTTCGGGCGAAGACGCTGCGGCTCCCCATTTGACCTGGGACGATAAGAAGATGGTTGCAGGAGAAGGCACCTTTTTCGAAATCGCTGGCTGTTTTCGCCGTTACCACTGTCCTCTCTCTCGCACGGTCTTTTTGGGCAAACCGACCCAGCGCTTTCTCGACGCCGAGAAGGCGGTGCTCGAAGGAATGGAGGCCGGACTCGAAGCCGCCAAAGCGGGCAACGTGTGCGAAGATATTGCCATTGCCTTCTTCGAGGTGCTCCAAAAGTACGACATCATCAAAGACAACCGCACGGGCTATCCAATCGGGCTTTCTTACCCGCCAGACTGGGGCGAGCGTACCTGTTCACTTCGCTCGGGAGATTTGACCGAGTTGGTCCCCGGCATGACATTTCATTTTATGACCGGTTTGTGGATGGAGGGCATGGGCTTTGAAATCACCGAGAGTATTGCCATCACCGACGGTGAGCCCGAGCTCCTTGCGAACGTGCCGCGCCGACTCATCGTCAAGGATTAGGCGAGCCGCCCGCGCCGGGAGCGTTGCGAGTCTCTTTCCGCGCGGAGCCCCTAGCTCTGTTTGCGACGGAGGCCCGTGAGTCCCATCGCGCCCGCGGCGAGGGCAACGAGCCACCAATTTGACTTTGCGGGACTTGGGGTGGAGCAACCGCAACCCCCTTTCGTGTCCGACTCCGCAGAAGAGTCGTCTCCGTTGGTCTTGTCATCGCCGTCCCCGGCACTTGTGTCCTTGTCTTCAGCGGAGCCGGTTGGCTCGTCTGGCTTTTCGCCCGGGTCTTGTTCGGAGCCGGCGTCGCCGTCGCTGTCGCCGGTTGTCGTTTCTGCAGGTTTGTTTCCAGGGCCGCCTTCCGCGCCTCCCCCCGACGTACCGGCATCGGGCGGAAGATCGGCTTCGTATACAGAACCGTTGACCAAAGTGACGAGTGATCCTGGGGGAAGCTGGATGGCGTCTTTCTGCACGACGCCTTGTTCTTCACAATTCGTGCTCCCGTCGGTCAGATACCAATCGAATTCGTCGGGTAGATCTGCGCCCTGCAGTTCGAGCTTCTTCGTTTCGGCGCTGGGGTTAATTGCGACGAGTACCAGGTTGTCGAGTTCGTCGTGGGTGAAAGCTGTAACAAATAGCTCCTCGTCTTCTGAGGTGACTCCGACTTGCCGGGCGCCGGGACGAATGAATCGAGCGAAGTGCTTGTGCACATAATAGCGCTTTGATTGCTCTTCGATCCCTTTCATCAAGCTGTAATCGTTGACGACCGATCCACTGCCCTGCCACCAAACCCAGGCCGCGGCGTCGCCGTGATGGAGCGCGGAGTAGATAGCCAAGGCGAGATCCATGGCGTCTCCGCCTTCAGAGGTGTTCCACTTGTCGTTGTACCCCGAGGTTTCGGTCATCCATACGGGCTTTTTAGTGGGCCCCGAGAAGTTGGACTTGAAGTTCTTCCAGAGGGTGGACATGCGAGAGCCCGCAGTGGGAAGAACCCCATCGGAATACCCATGAACAGCCCAAATATCGAGTTCCTTGAGGGCTGACTCGTTGCCCATCAACGCCGTGCTGTAAAACCAGGGGATATTCTCGTCCGCCGACTCGATTTCGAGCATGTTTTCTGCGCCAAAGAAGCGGACCTTGGGGTAGGTCTTGCGCACGATGGGCGCGACTACATTCAGCACGGTGGCGTAGTCGCTGACGTTGTAAACGCACGAGTTGTAGTCTTGGACAAAGAGAGGTTCGTTCTGGATGCTGAGCGCATAAAGGTCGATGCCCAATGAAGCATAAAGTCCCACCCCGTCGCTGAGCCATGCTCCGAAGTTTTCGCGCTCGGACGGGCAGACGGCGCCTCCCTTCTTCGCCCCGCCTGTGTGCGGCGTTCCGTCGGTGACGACGTGGTTTTCATCTGCGAGGCACTTCATCTTGGATGGGGGCGACCACACGGTGAAAATGAACTTCAAGGGGACGCTGGCGTCTTGTGCCGCTTGATGGATCCCTTCGACGACCGCTTTCTGCTTTTCCCAGTCGGCATCCTGTCCCGTGATTTCGTCCGCGGGAGGGTAGTATTCGTTGCGCCAAATCGAGAGTCCGAGATCTTGCACCACGAGTTCAGCCCACTCGTCGCTGACCAGGGGACCGTCACCCCACCAGCTGTCCATGGCCCCGAAAAAACCGAACCCGTCGATAGTCTGATGCTTCTCCTCCAAATCTACTTTGACCTGGGCTGCTGCTGCGGGTTCCGCCCAACAGAAGGAGGCTACCAAACTGAGGCAGGCCAGCAGGGGCGGGTGGGTGTGGCTTAGAGAGCGGGCGGCTTTGAACAGAGCTTGAGCCATGAGGTCCTCGTCGGTTGGGGCTGGAGTGAAAGGCTAGCAGAGCGGTGTTGGTGGCCAAAACGTGCTCAGGCCGGCCTGTCGGCTCCTTTCTCTTTGTACTTCAATCTTCTTGCTTTGGGGCCGATGCGCCAAGGATTGGAAACAAACGCGGACTTTTGAGGTTCAACATCCCTGACCTGCCCAAGTGGATGGATGACTCAAACTTCGTTTGCACGACCTGCGGCGCCGTAGTCGCGGACGATACGATCGTATTCGGGAAGGTCGTGGAGGGGAGCGTTCAAGAGAAGGTGTATCCCGGCTTGCAGCATGCCTCGGTGATCCTGAGCCAGGATCGATCCTGGCTGCTCGTGGCCAGCCAACAGAACCTTCTCGTAGGATGTCGACTATGCGGCTTGGGCCTCGGCGTCTATTTCAAGCCACTTGGTCCGGACGGCTTCCACCTGGGCTCGTATGTCCAAGAAGGTCGCCACCATTTGTGGGTCGAAATGTTCACCGGCACCCTCGGAAATAGTGGCCAGAGCATCATCCACACTCCACGGCTCTTTGTAAGGACGCTTCGTCGTCAGCGCGTCAAACACGTCGGCTACCGCGACAATGCGTGCTGCCTCGCTAATTTCAGCGCCACTGACACCATCTGGATACCCTCGACCGTTCCATTTTTCGTGATGATGCAGGGAAATATCAGCCGCCATCTTGAACAGCGGCACGGCACTTTTTACTAGGATCTTGTGACCAATCCTCGGGTGCAGTCGCATGATGACCCATTCTTCGTCACTGAGCTTCCCGGGCTTTTGTAGAATCGAATCGGGTATTCCGATTTTACCTACGTCATGCAAGGTGGCCGCCAAGGCAAGTTCTGCGCAGGCGTCAGGAGACCACCCCAAGGCGCCCGCCAAGGTAGCCGAGTAATCACCCATGCGCCAAATATGCGATCCTGTGTCGGTGTCATTGTAGTGTCCAGCCGTACCGAGCATGTGAATCGACTCTTCGTAACTTCGTCGCAGCGCGGTGGCGTGAACCAGTGAGAGATGTGTTTTGATGCGTGCTTTTACCACGCTGGGGGTGATGGGCTTGGTGATGAAGTCGCACCCTCCTACAGAAAAACCGCGTTCTTCACTTCCTTCGTCATCCAGACTGGTCAAAAAGATTACGGGAGTGTGTTGAAGTTCAGAGTGGCGCATGACCCATTCACACACCTCGTAGCCCGAAATGTCAGGCATGTTCACATCGAGGAGTACTAGGTCGGGGCGATGCTTTTCCATCGCCCTCTTCGCGGACTCGCCATTGCGGGCGAATGTCAACGAATAGGTCTCGCCCAGTACAGAACGCATCGTTGTGAGGTTTACGGGATCATCGTCAACAATGAGCAGCTTTTTCATGTTTCCCCTTCTGTGTTTTCATTACGCCTCGCACGGCGGCCTGTGCGCCAACAAAATCGAAAGTTTCAATGAGCTCTTCGATGAGAGTCAGCTCCTCTTGTTTGAGGTGTTCTCTGAGCTTCGATAGGGTGTCGTGCGTTTCCTCAGGTGAGTCTGCCTCAAGCTCAACTATCAACTGCTCCAAGAGAAGATGCGTTTGGTAGGGGTCCGGCTCTCGCACAAGCTTGAGTCGCGCTTCCGAGACGGTGCTGCCTGATGGGTCTGAACTTGCCCTTTCGGGGCCGGACTCGGGCTCACCTATGAATGCCAAGACGGCTTCTCGTGCGCGGCGTAGGGCCAGGGCAGTTCTTTCTCGCACCTGTGGAAGAGGAAGCGTGGCTAAATCGTGATGGCTCATCGAAGCCGTTCGGCTCAACTCGATCAGTCCAAGGTTGCCGGCCGACCCTTTGAGCCGGTGCAGGTACCACTTGCTCGTTTCAATTGTTTTCATCTCAACATCGAGAGCTTGTTCCTCATGTTCTTTAACGAAGCGCAATAGCCACTTCCTGTGTTCAGATTCGTTCGGCCAGATCTGCTTCACGCTAGCGAGATCGAATACTTCGGCTGCCGATGGTTCTGCCTCGGGCGGCTCTGCTGCAGTCGACTCGGGGCCGACTTGTGCAATCACGGTCGAAGGGGGTGAGTGTTCCGTCAATGACTGACCAACCTTCCCCCAGTGAAGCACCTTCTCGATCGTGGCTTCGACTTCGAAGGGTTTGGGTATGAAGTCGTCCATTCCTGCGATGGTCGCTGCGTCTCTGTCCGATTTGAACGCGCCGGCGGTCATGGCGAGCACGGGTATTTTGAGTCCGAGTTGGCTCCGGACGACTTTGGTCGTTTCGTACCCATCCATTTCAGGCATTTGGACGTCCATCAGAATAACGTCGACGTGTTGCCCGGACGTTTTTAGCCAGTCGATAGCGTGTTGCCCATTGGAGCACACCGAGACGGATGCGCCTTCAGCTTGAAAAATACGTTGAGCGACTTCACAGTTGACGTCGACATCATCCACGACCAACAGCTTGAGTCCTTCGAGTCGGTTCTTGCTGTCCACCAATAATTTGCCAAGAGAGTGAGGTGGGCATTGTTTGACGACCTGGGCCACCGCGTCGTACAGCGAAGAAGGCGTGATCGGTTTTTCGAGAACGCAGTTCACCAAAGAATCGAGATCCTCTTCGCTTCTGAGCGCGTCGCGATGGGCGGTGACCAAGACGATGATCGGCTGTTGGTCTTTGGGAGTGGTATCGCGGATGCGTCGTGCCACCTGGGCTCCTGTGAGCTGAGGCATCAGGTAGTCCAAAATGACGATGCGATGGACTCCTTTTTTGCTGCTCGAGGCAACGTATTCAACGGCATTTTCCCCCGAACTGAAGAGAACCCTTTTCCAGCCGAGACGATGGGTGGTGCGCGATAGCGCAAATCTGGACTCCTGCTGATCGTCTACGATGAGTGCCTCAACTTCGCCCAAGTCATAGGCCGTTGTTTCGGCTGTCGATTCGACCACCTGAAACTCGGCGTCGAAAGAGAAAACGCTGCCTTCTCCTAGTTTGCTTTTTACCCTCAGGCATCCACCCATCAACTCGACCAGTCGACGACTGATGGCGAGGCCAAGCCCAGTCCCACCAAAGCGGCGTGTTGTGGACGCGTCTGCTTGGTCGAATGCAGAGAAAATGAGTTCCTGTTTGTTTTCGGGGATACCCCGCCCGGTGTCACGAACCGAGAAATGAAAACTTTGACGACCTTGGGTTCGCTCACCTACGTCATCGACGCGAAGTTCAACTACGCCTTCTTTAGTGAACTTGATGGCGTTGTTGGTCAGATTGATGAGTACCTGCGTTAGTCTGGTTGCGTCTCCGACCAGTCGCGTATGAACAGTTGACGGCGGACAAATGATCAAGTCCAGGTGCTTGTTGTTCGCAGAAGTCGTCATGACCGTGGAGAGCTCTTCTAGGATGTCCAAGAGCTCGAAAGGCTCCTCCTCCAAGTTCATCTTTCCTTCTTCAATCTTTGAAAAATCCAAGATGTCGTTGATGACATGCTGGAGGAGGCGCCCCGATGCTTCGATCTTCGACAAGATCCCTTGCGCCTGGTGGGAGAGCTGCTCGCGTGCAAGTACGTAGGACATGCCGAGGATCGCGTTCATCGGGGTACGAATCTCGTGGCTCATATTGGCCAGAAACATGCTTTTGGCTTGAGCATGCCGCTGAGCAAGTTCGGTGGCTCGATGAAGTTCAGCAGTTCTACGCGCTATTTTCGATTCGAGGTCCTTTTCGTTTTCTTTGAGCGCTTCCTCTCGAAGCCAAACTTGCTCTTGAAGGGTCGAGAGCGCGCCGGATAGTTCGCCCAGTTGGGGATCGTTGACGTGGGGCATCGTCGCGCCGTAGTCCCCTTCGGCGATGGCTCGTGTTGCAGCACTGAGCGATTTGAGAGACCGGAGCTGAAATTTGAGTGCGAAGAAGAGCGGGAAGAGTAACAGGGTTGCGATGGCGAGAGCCACGAGGCTGACCGCAATACGAGTTTCTTGCACTTGCGCGTCCACGAAGCCCCTTGTGACTTCTTGCAACAGAAGGAGCTCACCGCCGACATCTTTGGGTGCTAGGTCGAGGTGCTGCGCGCTGTAGTAGTAGTCGCTTCCAACGCTCCATGAATCTTCGTTCTTCGGGATCGGAACATGGGGAAAATCATTTGCCCAGGTGTGCTGGTGACCGAGCTCGCGTCCAAAAGTCATGGCGCGATCTGGGTGGAGTATCCAGTTCCCGGTGGGCGTCGCTAACATCAACTTGGCCTCGGACGTGGTCAGTTCGCCCAAATCTTGAATCGATTGCAGAAGCTCGGTAGCGTCGAGATTGAGAACGAGCACCCCGTAGACTTCGCCCTGAGGGTTGTGTATCGGAGTGACAATTCGCGTGGTGGGCTGGACTGGGAAAGCGATAGCCCCGTGCTCTCGATTGAGGTCAATGGGGGAAATCCAACTAGCTCGCGGGGGCAAGTTCGCTGCCACACGTACGTATTCTTTGTGCCCTTTGTACTGTAAGTCTTCCTCCGCTACTCGAACGGGCGCTCCCTCGATTCGATCGACGCGGACTTGCTCGAGGCCATTGTCTCGAAGGGATATGTACCGTAGCTGGATATACTGAGGGTGTTCCCGTTGAAACGAAGCGAAAATCTCGGCGAGTCGCGTCTTCCACAGGGCTTCGGTGTCCCCATCAATCGGGTCGATTCCCCCATTGTCTTGGGTGCGGATGATCGCTTGGATAGGCGGAGTTTCCGATACGATCAGCAGGTTCTTCTTGGCATCACCCAGTGTTTGCCGTCCGTTTCTTTCAAACATCTGGCTGGCTTTGAACAACGACGCGCGCAGATCGCGCTCGTAGGTTTGAGCTTGATGCTCACCAATAGCCCAAGCTGCGGTCACGGAAGCGACTACCAATAGGCCCGTGACCAACATGAAAAGTCGGACGGCCAATGATGTCCTCTTGAAAGTGAGTCGGGTGAATGGTGCAAACCCCAAGATTCGTCTTTTTAAGCTCACGCCAAATAACCCTCCGAATGCTTAGAACGGTAGAGATAAGGTAGGGTGAAGTGAGAAAATCGAAGTTGTTGACCGCCTCGGGTTTTCAGACCAATTCGAGGTTAGGAGACGACGTCGATCCCCGTTGCGTTCCACCGAGCTTCACCCCGTTGAGCTAGTTGTCTTCAGCTGGTTCAGCGTCGTGGGTTGGCCGAGAGCGTTTCGACCGCGTGCTCGCTTGTGCGTAGACGGTTTACTCCATTCGGCCCGTGGTTGAAGCCGAGGCTACGGACAGCGGCAGGTCCCGTCGATGCATTGCAACTGACAGACCGGGTGCTCAGGACATTCGGCGTCGCTGGCGCACGCCACCACCAGGCCGTGATTCAACTTTCCGCACTGTTGGTGACCAATTGGGGCGATCAGGCAAAGTTCCCCGGGCGCACAGTCTCTGCCGTCTCGACAGCTGATCGGGTATTGTTGGACCTCGCACGACGTTGAGCAGTGACGCGTTTGGTTGGATTGGTGCACACAGCAAATATCAGCCCCCGAGCAGACGGCGTCGCCACAATCGATGCGCACATGGGGGGGACGCGGCCCACGGCACACTTCACCCAGGCACGAGGTTCCCGGGGTGCGACAGGTGCTGTGCTCCGTACAGGCCTCGTACCAGTCGGCGGCTGTCCCGCGGCTTGGTTCGCAACGGGATCGCATGCGTTCGGTGGGTGAGAGATAGCAAGTTTGCCCCGCCGGGCAGTCGTCCGAATCATTGCAAGTAGCTGTCCCCCAATAACAATCCGGATAGTCGCCGTGTTCGTCTGCTTTGGTCGGTGACACACAGAACGAGGAATTCTGGTCCATACAGCAAACTTCCTCTCCGGCTCGGCACACGACATCGCCGCAAGTCAAGCCGCGTTCTGTCGACTCAGTCCTGGGGCGATGCTCCGGTCGCGGGGCACTCGCCGAATCGCCTTTGGGGGCGGCCTCTGCGGGCATCGAACGCTCGCACCCCGGAAGAAGGATGACTCCGAGGATGAGCCAAGTAGAGGCCTTTTGGCGCAATGAATGAACTATCATCTCCTCATCGTACAGTAGCAAAGGCACAAGCGATCATCGCGCTTGAACCTTCGGCAGGGTTGGAGACAAGCCAGGACCGCTCGTGTAGATATGCCGAAGGAACTACAGCCGCTTGCAATAACATGGAACGGCTTTTCCTAGGTCTCACCCCTGTCAGGGCGAGGGCTCGACCTAGGAAAAGCCTGCGTTTGGCATGTTTAGTGTGTGTAGTTTGTTGCCGTTTACTGGGACATGCTATTGCACGTCCCAGTGGATGCAGGTGAACGAGTTGATGACAGAGGGCGGCTCGACGAACCGGACGACGAGGAGACGCGTCATAGGCCAAGGCTCAATGCCTCGCGTGCTGGCGATGCTGCTCGTGTTCGCAAACACGGTTGGCTGCGACCGGTCAGCCAGCACGCCTGGCCCCAAGCCGTCCCAAGCAAGCGCGTCGGCGACGCCGAGCCAGCCTGTTCCACCCGCCGCAGTGCCGTCTCCACCCGCCGCGACGTCGTCTCCACCTCCCCCAGCATCGTCCGCAGCAAAGCAAAACGATTCAACCAAGCCCAAAACTTCTGCCGCCAGGCCAGCCACCCCTCGTGAGCAGACGACCCTCCACTTCGAGCGGGTGCCCCTTCAGTTTGGGCTCGAGCCCGACAAGAAGGCGAGCCAAGCCGCCCTTGCTGCCGGACGGCGGCATGCCGCGAAGAAGGATTGGGCCAAGGCGATGCGGCACTTTCAGCGTGCGGTGGCCCTCGATGCTCTCAACGTCAGCGCCCGCGGTGAGCTGGGGTGGGCCTTGCAACAGACCGGAGACAGCGGGGTACATTTGCTGCGCAGTGCAGAAAGCATCGCTGAGATGATTGAAGCGCCCCTTCAGTTGCGCTCGGCCATCGTCTTCAATCTGGCGCGCGCCTACGAGTTAGAAAGGCGCCCCGGCTTAGCCCAGCGCGCCAAGCGACGCAGCAAATTGTTGCGGGGCGAAAAGAGCGCGGGAAGTGGAGCGTGCAGTGTTGTCGTGCGCGTCGCCGAGGATTCACCTTTCGAGCTGCTCAGCTGGAAGGAGGCGCATCAGCGCGTCGCGGCTCTGGGCGGACCAGAGTGGGGTATCGATGCCCCTGCGCCCGGAGTCGCGCGCAAGAGGCTCTGTGAAAAGGTCGACCTCGTTTCGAAGGGGAGCTTCGTCGCGGCGCGCAGTTGCGAGCCAGGGCGCGTTTACGTGGTGCATACGGAGTCCGGTCCGCAGAGGGGCGAGCACAGCTTGTGGCCGCTGAGCGATGGACGTGTCGTGTACAGCGGTGATGCGCGTATCGGCATTGCGGGTCAGGCCTGCGAGGGAGCACCGGCGCGAGTCCCGCTGGCCGCTGGCCCGTGGGCGGTGAGCACGCATGTCTATGCCGAGCCCTTCCTCGATCCGCCGGAGCTCGAAGGCTTTGACCACGTGTGCGCGCGGCTCGCCCTCGTTCAGACGGTGGACCTATTCGATGCCGAGCTCGGGCGCTCTTTCTCGATCGAGGGGCTGGGTGCGGAGGTCACGATTGCTCTCGATCCGCGAGCGCAGCGGGTGAGCATCAATGGCCCCTTCTGCTCTGAGCGCGTCGAACTGGCCCAGTGCAAGCAGGGAATTTGTAGGCCCGTCGGGGCGGAGTCGGACTGAGCCGAGCACTGTCGGCGCGTGAATGAAGCGGTTTTGGGGAGGGCGGGGACGGCACGATTCGGGCCGTTGAGCGGGAGGGCTAGCAGGGATCTTCGCCCCGAAGGAGCGAATAGATGGCCATGTCCCGTCGCCGCCCTCGACGTTCAATGTGAGATCGAAGGACACCATCGAGATGCATCCCCAGTTTTTCGGCGAGTCGACGGCTCTTGGTGTTCTCGGCCATGATGGGCGCGAAGATGCGGGATGCGCCCGTTTCTTTCCACGCGAGGGGGAGCAATTGGCGACAGCCTTCGATCATCATTCCTTGTCCCCAATGGTTCTGGTGCAAGACGTACCCGAGTTCGAGTACGCCCTCGTCCTTGGGGTTCCAACCAAGGCCGACTCCTCCGATGGCGCGATCTGGCTCGCCTTTGAGACAGATCGCATAGCTGAGTTCGTGATCGAGGTATTGAGGGGCCGTGATCTCATCGAGAAAGAAGTGCGCGTCGACCTCAGAGGTGTGTCGATTCCAGGCCATGAACGCGGCGACCGCCGGATCGCTCGCGTACTCGTAGACCGCTTCGACATCAGAAGGTTCCCACCCGCGGAGCACCAAACGCTCTGTCTCGATAATCGGCGGGCGCCATTGGACGTCGGCTAGCTTCGTTGCCACTTGGTCAGACTAGCGGGGGAGTGGGCTTGTTGCACCGGGTGCTGTCGGAACGAGCATGAGCGAAAGAGAAGCGGGGCCGGTTCTGGGGAGGGCGCGGGGAATCGAAAACTACCGAGTGTTCGGCGGGAGCCCAGTTCCATTGGAAGAGCTTGGGCGCCGTGTTCGATCTGTGATGCAGGGAGGTGCAGGTTTTCACACCTTGCGGTGGGGATTCAGGGAAGTGCCTGATTCAATATCGGAAATCCTCGGCCTCAACTGTGCGAGCTTCCGGCGCGACGCACTGCTCACTTCGACCGTTTGGACGATCGAGTATCTATCCACTCGATCGTGTCTTCAGGCGACCTGCGGACGACAATGCCACGCACTTGAAACGGACGCTGAAGAACCGAGTGGACACGAAGCTTCCCAGTATCACCCATGTCGATGCAAAAGCCGTCGACCTCTACCCAGGAGTGCTCCACTCCGTCGTCTACGAGACCTTGACACCACTCCCAGCCTTCCGACTGACCAGCCTTGTGCAGATCCTCGATGATTGCGGTTGCTAAGTCATGGCAGACCCCGAGTCCGGTTCCAGCGACATTGTCCGCGTAGTCAGCCAGAACTGCATCCAGCCCGGTCCCCGGGTGCATCAGGCTCTTTAGCAACGTCGCGACTTCTTGGGCGGTCAGTCGCTCCCGCTCACCCTTCCCGGAATCAGCCACTTTTGATTCCCCCATACTTACCCCCGTTCAATCGAAGAGTGTTGTTGATGCGCGAGGCTTTCGACCAGCGTTTTTTGGTTCTCAAACTCACTAGAGGAGTAGGAGGACAGAAAGCGCTGATGGTTCGCTAGCGCCGCTAGCTCATGGCGAGCTGCGTCGAAACGGCCGTTGTGCGCGAGCAACACCGCGTACTGAGCGCGGATCGGAAACATCCAGTCCAACATCTGTAGATCAGCGACTCTCGGTAGAAGGGTGCTTTCTGCGAAGTGGAGGGCACCTTCTCGGTCACCCCTTCCCAAAACTTCATCGACGAGATCTTGGCCGACGCGAAAGAACGAGCTGAACGCTCCAGACATGCCGTAGAATTTGACGGCGTGGATACGCATGGGCCCGGCATCGATCTCGCACGCGTTTAGGCAATTCGCCAAGAGGTCGAAGCAATCGGCGAGAAGTTTTAGGTTAAGTGTGTGGTCGCGGTCGATCAGCTCCCAGATCTCATGCTCGCTCGCAAGCGTAATCCCTTCGATCGAAAGTCCGAGCTGGCTCATGTACGTATTAATCAACTCCTGAATGAGGGGAATGGCGTTTCTGGCAAGCCCCACTCGAAAGAGCGCCTGGGAACAATTGTAGAGGACGATGTTGAGGTGAGTATCCCGCGCTTCGGGCGAAGCCAAGAGGTTGGCGACAGCCCCCGATACTTCCTCTCGTTGGTTCCTCACGGCCGCCCAGGTCATCCTTTTCAGCTCGAAGCCAACGCGTTCTCTTGCCGTCATTCGATGCTCGTGGAGAAGGTCGAACATTTCCGAGAGACGTTCGTCCAGGCCCTCCGAGTCGCCCCTTTGTAGCTGCGAAAATACGATGGCATCGTGGGCCCAATATCGAAGCTCAGCGGGAGTCGTTTCGTCGTTCGCGACCGCATCCAGTACTTCGCGGAACTCCGTTGCTACCCCCATCTCGTGGAACATGTCGTCACTGGCAAGGTCCACCAACGTTTCAACGTCGCCCACGATTCCCAGCTCCTGAACGAGCTGGGAGAAGCGACCTACATCACGTGTTCGCATCAGCGAAGCAGCGAGCACATCGATAAATGCGCGATGGACGTTGGCTCGTTCTCCAGCCTCAAGCTCAGCAAGGGCACTTCTCCCCAGTACCCTTACCGCATCGTGAAGCTTGAGCTTGCCGTCGCCGAATGTCTTGAGAAACCGACAACTGCTTAGGCGTCTGAGTCCGGCCGCTATTTGCACTTGGCCGAGAGATCCGTTTGCGCGAATTAGGCGGCCGGCCTCTTCTCGCTCCAAAGGGCAAGCGGCCACGCTGAGTGCTCGAACGATGTGGCGAGCGTCTTCGTCGAGGCGAAGCAGCTGACCTGACAGGAGCAACTCTTGCACCGTTGCCTGCGAATGTTCGGTCGACTCAAGTTCACGGCACATCGCGTCCAGAGACCCTTGGTAGTAATCGACACACTGCCGCATAGCGCTCTTCACAAACAGAGGAAGACCTCCCGTAAGGTCAAGCAGGCGCTGACAGCTTCGATTATCGCCGGTGACGCCAACTGAGGTTGCCTCCCTCGCGACAGCGTCCCGATCCCAGCCTGGCATCTCCTCTGGAACCACTCCAAGCGCGGCGCATGCGGTGTTTAGGTGAGTGTTAGGTTGGGCTAGCAAGACGAAGTTCAGGTCCCGTGCTCCGCGAAGAAGCGCAACGATGCACTCTTCCGGAAGTAGGTGCGCGTTGTCCAGAAACACTATGGGAGAGACGTCCCTTGCACGGAGGTACTGCTCCAACAATCTAAGGGCTTCAATTCCACTGTTTCCCGGGCGAAGAATTCTTCCGATGTCCCCATTCTCTTGCTGCACGAATCGTGCGGTAAGGTCCCTGGCCAGCGAAGCTGGCAGGGCGGCAGCTGGGACATGAGTCACGTCGAAATAAGCTACATTGTTCGGAAGATGGACCGCGCACATGCTAGCCCAGGTCGTCTTGCCAGAGCCCGAAAAACCAGTGATGCACCGAATCCTCTCGTCCGACAAGATCGGCGGCTCATTCGTGATGGGCTCGTAGTCTACCGGAAGTGTCGAAAACTCCTGGAGTTGTACAACGACCTGCTCGAACAGGTCGGACAATCTCTCAACCCAGAGATCATGGGTTGGCGAGCCCGTTGCTGATAGTTGAACGCGACCGGCTAGCTTCCAGACCAGGCACTCAGCGGAAACCGCCAATGAGGGAATTGTGCCAGCCAACCTTAGGCATTCGTCGAGCCCGTGCGCGACATTTGGCCACGAGGCTGGCAGCTCCACATCACCGGCAGGATCGCGCCCCGGCCAGAGAAGCTGCACGTCTTGGGGCCAACTTGGGTCGGCGATTCGATCGGCCAAAGTAGCACTGGGGGCTACATTGCTGACCACGACAAACGAGGCTTCCCCAGCCCGATTGCCCCGTGAGTGCGCGTCTCGGAGTTTCGAAAAGTTGTCGAGAGTACCCGAAATGTCGCTTGGGCTGATTGAGACACTTCGGGTCTTGACCTGAACATAGATAGTTCGCTCGGAAAGCACGAGTTCGAAATCCTCGTCCTTTTCGACCCGAATGCACTGAATTCCAAACTCGGCCGCCGCCAAGAGGCACGCTACGCAGTACAGATGCTGGTAGAGGAAACCGCGATGGACTGCTTCGATCCTTGCGAGCTGCCTGGGACTCAAGGGTTGTGGTGGTGTTGGCATGAACGACCCGTTCCTACGCTGAATCCGACAACATGCACCCCCAAGGTGCAACCGTCTAGCGGTCGCGCGCGCAATGCGATTGATTTCTCGCCCCAATCCGCGCGTGACACATCATCGTTTCCTAAATCTTCCGTCGGGGCCTCGGTACCGCTGAACGTCTGCGTCCCACTCCGAACCAAGTCCAGTGGCCAACTTTGCCAAACCAAGCAGTGTAAGCCCTCCCAACACCAACGGAGCGAGCCCGCTGTTGGAAGAAGAACTCGACGGTCCCACGGGCGAGTTCCTCTGAGTTCGAGGGACGGATGGTGCCAAAATCCCGTCGAGCCGCTGAGCAATAGCACCCACGACCGGGCGCTTTTCTGCATTCCCCGAGACCATCAAGCGAACAAGCTCTTGCAGTTCGTTTGGGATCTGCGCCTTTTTCAGTCCTCTTGGGTCGGGGCCCCCGGTAAGCAGCTCGACCGCGACAATTCCCAGGGAATAGATGTCAGCGGCAGATGCAAAGGGATCCCCGGCGAGGATCTCTGGGGCAATGTAGCCTCTCGTTCCCGCTGCAGTGTGCGTCATCGTCCCCGTTGCCGTGGAAGGCGCACGAGCAAGGCCGAAGTCAGCGACCTTGATGATCAGACTCCCATCTGGAGCCGTGGCGACCAGTAAGTTCTCGGGTTTGATGTCGCGATGGAAGCCACCGGCGCAATGGATGCCTTCAAGGCCTCGAACAGCGTTGCCCAGGGCTGTCGCAACTTGTCGCCAAGGTCGTCGCTCACGTACCCACGTCCGAAGGGAGCCGTGCTCGCAATACTCAAGAACGATATACGGCGGGGAATGATTGAGGTCGTGGTCGAGGAGGGCTACGACATACCTGTTGTCGCGTTGGCCGTAGAGAATGTGGGCTTCGCGAACGAAGCGTGCTTTGGCATCACCACCAAATTGGATGAGTTCCTTGATCGCCACGTTACGCCCCGTCGCCTGATCGAGGGCAAGGTGGACGCGGCCGAAGGCGCCTCGTGAGATTTCACGGCGCCGTAGATAGCGGTCGCGCATGTGCGCCTCCCTCGCCGGGGTCGGCGCCTTCGCGGGAACGGTCTGAGTCAGCGGCTTCGAGACTGTGTCGCGTTTCAAAAACTGAGAAAAACGTTTGATCTGGTGGGTATTGCTTGGTCATAGCGCCTCTTTCAGGGCAGTATTCAGTAAAGGAACTCAAGATTGCTCAGCGCGCAAACTTGAATTTGATGCAAGTATGGACCCAGCGCAAGTGTATTTCAGCGAGGTTCTCGGTCAGCTGTTGAAGAGGCGGCGCCAAGAGCGCGAAATCACACAGGAAGATCTCGCAAGAAAAATAGGCGTGACGGCTTCTGCCTGGTCCCGTGTGGAGTCTGGGAAGACAGCGATAACAGTTCAATCACTCCGACTGGCCGCAGAGGTCCTGGGAACGTCCGCATCGGCTCTACTGGCTTCCGCAGAAAAGACCGCTGCGGAGATTGAAGCAAAGCCGGAGTTCAGAGTTCGCGAAGGATTCCCCAAGGCGGCAGCGTCGCGCTCAGCTAGCGGAGATGTGGGGTGGTTTCTAGGTGCGGCGGCAGTAGGCGCGCTGGTCGCCGCGCTCGCTGCAAGTCGAGATGACGACGAAGACAACGAAGACGGGGGCTACTGACGGATCGTTCGCAATCTAGAGCGGTTCGCTGGCTGCTCGGCGTAGATGCCGTGCAGTCACACTTGACATCGAAGGAGCCAACCTTGTGGCGGTTGAACGCTGCTCGAACGGCAAGATAGAAGCTTGCCGTGGGCCGACATAAAGCCAAAGACAATCTGAAAGAACTGGCAAATCGCATCAACGCTTCATATGCGAAGCATTTGGACCGAAAGCTGACGGAGGAAGAGCAACTCGATCGCGACGCCGCCGCCTTGATCGTGGACTACTTTCGCGTCCTGATTGAGATTGATGACCGAATGCGTTCGGAGGAGGGCAACTAGCGCGTCTGTCTTGGACGGCCCCCTCTATTCCCGCGCAGGCTACGGGTTCCAACGGAAGAACCCAACGCACCACGTGCAGCGTGCCTACGGTCCGGGGGACATATCCCCTCCACGCTATTTCAGCGTGATCCCGCTAGGACGCGACCAATGCGCCCCATACCCCACTGCCGCTTCACTACACCCTAGGCCCCTGTACCGAATCGACGCCTGATAGCTGTCGATTTCGGACGGGAGGTTCTGAACGATCTGCTTCAACGCCGTCGTGGCGAGGAACTCGATCTGCTTGTCGTCCTCGGCGGGGCCTTCCGGACAACGGGTGACGGTGAGGGCGAGCTTGAGCGTATGAATGCCCAACTCCGTTCGGTCGAGTCCCTGAACTTTCACGGTTCCGGTGACTCCTGAACCCACTGAAGCCTCCGCTCGCTTCCGCAGCCAGTCACGGTAGAGCGCCACCGACATCTGTTCTTCTGCGAGCTGCTCCTTCGTGATGCCGTGCTTCTTAGCAACGATGGCATCGATGTCTCGACTTGGATCCTTCGTCCACTCGGCGTGATAGTCAGCGTCGAGTTGGAGCTGCTTCTCGGCGGGAGCAACGGGCGCCTGT
Source organism: Polyangiaceae bacterium (assembly GCA_050300635.1). Lineage (GTDB taxonomy): Bacteria > Myxococcota_A > Polyangia > Polyangiales > Polyangiaceae > NIC37A-2. The sequence continues at coordinate 12,741 of JBNKYC010000003.1, read as the reverse complement.
TCCTCTTCGGGAAGCTCGCCACTGGCCCAAGAGCGACCAGACCGCCGAGGAGTCGCGTCCGTGGTGGACCACAGAAGAAGAAGCCAGGGCGCTGAGCGTCCTCGAAATGTGGCTCAAGGAAGAGCCGCGGCTGGCTCTGGCGATCTTGGTTCACCTGTTCACCGGTATCCGCTTCAGTGAGCTGCGCGCACTCCGCAAGGAGGGTCTCGACCTTCGCGCACCCGGTCTTTGGATTCGAACGGCCCAACCGAAAAAAGCCATCTCGACGCCCAAGAACGGGAGGTCTCGATTTCAAGCATTCCCCCGCGAGCTGGCTGACCGGCTCCAGGCGTGGATGCTCCAGACCGAGGGACGGCTCCTCCTTCCTTCAGAATTAGGCCGTCCGCTGTCGAACAACACCTCGAACAGGGGGTACGCCAGGCTCGCGCAGGAGGCAGGCATACGGCGCATTACGAGCCACGGGGCACGCCACACCTGCGGGTCGAGTCTCGCGATGATGGGTGCGGGTCAGAAGATGATCGCGACCGTCCTCGGTCATACCGACGCGAAAACCACCGAGCGGTACACGCATATGAGGGAAGAGGCGACGCGGGAGATGGTCGAGGCGCAATGGCAGGCACTTTCCAAGCTGCGGTCGTAGGTCTCACGGAAACAGGCGCCTTTCCACAGCCCCGCTGCAAGCGGCCCACATCCGGTGTAGGCTGCCCATCGGCGGGACGGACAATGCGAATGCGGCAACGGCGATGGACCAGGACTTAGGGCCTCTCCCTACAGCAGACGACAACTCGGCGCTTCAACGAGAAAGCCTGGATGCCCTGCGATCACTGCTCGGGCCCCGGGCGTTCATCTTGCGAGACGAACGCGTCGAAGACTTCGGAGTCGACCTGACGCTAGAGGTGCTTGCCGGGAAACACCCCACCAACTGTCGAGCCCAAGTCCAGCTAAAGGGACGCTCGAACCTGGAGCCGAACGGCGACGGGTCATTTTCGGTTTCCGTTCCGACTTCGAACCTCAACTACCTGCTAAACGGCTCCTGTCCGCTGTACATCCTCTATCGACCCGAGCCCCAACGGTTCTGGCTGGCCCACGCGATAGATGAGACCAAGCGCATTTCAGAACTCGACGAGTCTTGGAAGGCGCGAAAGAATGTGACTATTCGGTTCTCGCGACTACTCGACGAGGACGCCATCGAAAAATTGTCACAGCGAATGGTCGACGAGGCGGTGCGACACCGGGCGCTTCGTGACACCCTTGCTGGGCTTGAGCCGGGACGAAAGACACGTCTCGAAATCAACGAGGTCGAGAGACCCGTTACAGCCGTTGGTCCCGAGGATGCGGCAAAACTGATTGCGACGAACGGGATGTCTTTGGTTGGGCTCGGATTTGAACGACGCGTGTTGGAACTTGCGGCACTTCTCACGCCGGAGCAGCACCGTTCCGACTCGCGAATTCCTCTTGTCATCGGATATGCGAACTTCTCTTCGGGAAACTATCTGGACGCAGACGTGAGCCTGAGGCGTGCTCACCTTTCGCGAGAGGCCTTGTCGGAGGAGGACCGTTGCTTCCTGGCCTACCTGAGGAACTCGTGCGCGTTGGTCTTTGGTGAGCTGTCAGAAGACGATTTTCAAGCTGGGTCGAGTGCTTGGCGCGAAAAGGCGCCCGAGAACCTGAGGCTGCAGTACGATCTCATTGAACTGTGGTCAGCGTCCTCTCGGATCACAGAGACCCAGGAGATGGAGACATTTCGGCGCGATCTTCACTTGTTGGCGAAGCGAATCGAAGAACTGCCGGATCTGTCAGACGGCATTCGCCACCAGGTGAAACTCCTCAAGCTTTTTGTTGCGATCCAAGAAAGAAGTCTTGCCCTTGGACAGGCGCTTCTGGTTCTGCACGAGCCTTCTCTTTGGGGCCGTGTCTACGATGAGCCTCCACCTCTCGTTCTGGCCGGAGAGCTTCGACGACTTGCAGACTGGAGAGCTGAAGCGACAGCACTCACAGGTGCGATCCAAACCAGCGGCAACACTGGGCTCTTTTGCCAAGCTCTGTTTACCCGAGATATCTGCGAATCGTTCTTGGTAAGTCAGCTCCAAACTGCGTCAGCGATCCTTCAAGTGGAAATCGATACGAATTCTGCGGCACTTCTTTCGCAGATTCAGGCCACCCAAAGCGCTGCCGTGAAGTTCGAGCAGGTTGAGATCGAACTACGCTCTCAGCTCCTGGAGGCGCACGTGTTGGACCTGCTCCAACGGCGCGATGAAGCAGTAGAGCTTGCTCGACGGGTGAGCGAGGCGGCCGACGCACTTCGGCAGGAGAGCGTGAAGCGACAGGCCGACCGAATTGTCGCTTACAGCGAATCGGAACAGCGATTGAACGAGATTCGTGCGATCCACGAGCAGGGCATTGAATCGATGCTTGCGAAAAGTTCCGAGGAAGAGCTGGACCGTTTCGCAGCCGATGCGTGCGAAATGTTGAGGCTTCCGCCGTCTCGACTGCCGATCGTCAAGGAGACTCTGAAAGGTCAGCAGGAGGCAGCCCGGATGCAAAGTGCCTGGTGTCGCCATTTCGCTGTACGCGAGTGGACCCAGCTTGGAGAGGATGCGTACTCCGAGCCCGTGGAGCACCGGGTCAGTTGCCAGCGCTTGGGGCACGTTTCGACGCCAAGCACTTCGTGGAAGGAAATGTTCTCGAAGTTTCAGGCGGAATATTGCGCGTCGTGCACTAGCCGAGAAACCTGACCCAGACCCGGCAGGTCGTCGGTTCACGGGCTCACGAAGTTCGAGGCGTCGTTGAAAAACTCCTCACACCGCTTACGCGTGAGCCGGACGGAGCTGCTTCCGAAGATGACTTCCTTCATTTCCGCCACCAGGCGGCGACAACCCAGCTTGTCGTACTCCTTGATTTGTCGAGGAACGGCCAAGTCGATCCAATCGAGGCGAACGTGGACCGGGCTCCCTCCGACATGCGTTTCCTGAGTCTTGGGAACAATCAGCATCGTTGCGAACGTTCCAGTGGGACCGTGAACCAGGTATTGGGCGTCGTGGTTCCTTTTTGGAATTCGGATGGATCGTGCGCGCCGGTAAACTATCTCCGCTTCGTCGCTGTGCGGAAATTTGCTGAACACGCCCTCCTCGTATGCCCAGAAAAACCAGTCCGGATCGGAAAGTGCGACCTGTGGGAGCGTCCTTCCTCGGTGGTTCTTGCTGAAATTTAGCGGAGTCCAGTCCACGCAACAGGCTAGCACCGCCCCGGCCCTGAGCGAGTTTGCACTCCGTCACCCCCTACATCCAGGGACCTGACTCAGGGACCTCCCGCCACAAGATCAAAAACCCCCAGGTTTCCAAGGAGGTTTTTGGTGGAGGCGCGGGGAATCGAACCCCACGCCCAACCGCTACCCCACCAAGATCCCACCCCTTCCAACCCCGCTGCCACTCCCTCCAACTCAAAAGCCACCTCTTCCACCCCCGCGGCCACTTCTTCCAACTCAGAATCCACTTCTTCCATGGAAGAACTCGGTATTTTCTGCGCGGAGTGAAATTTTTGCGGGCAGAGTGGAAAAAGGGTTGGAAGAAGTGCTCCCGACCCTGGAAGAACACGTGTCGGGGCTGGAAGACGTGCGCTCGGCCTTGGAAGAAGACGATCTTTTTTTGACGAAATGCGCAACGGGCGGTTTTGGCGTCCGACAAGTGGGTCATGAAGTGCTCACAAGTGCTCTGGCGCGGTGTCGGAGTCGGGAGGGAGGGCTTCAAAGGAAGATTTGTCTTTAGAAGAACTGAAACCACAACTTCTCGCTATTTCTGTCGACGACTTGCGGAGTCCGGGGCTGCCCATCGCAAGCGTGGTGCAGGAGGCGAGCGATCTAGCGGGGGCCTGTAAGAAGCCGAACGTCAATGAAGCGTTGGTGATGGTGGGTCAGGAGCCTGGCTTCGTTGCCGAGCTCGAGCGACGCATGGTCGCCGCGAGGGAGGCGCAATCGCGGTGGCAGAGCGTGCGCGATCAAACCAAGTCGAGCAGTCTCGTCGAACTCGAAGCGCAGGCTCAAACCTTGCGCAGCGAGATGCTTTCGGCAGGTCGATTCAACCTCAAAGAGCGCGAGGCACTCAGCTCGCTCGCCTTGATTCGGGCAGGGGAGACGGTCGACGACTTGGTTCAAGATCTATTCGACTTGGCCACTCTGTTCGAAAAGCACGCCCCCGCCTTCGAGCGCGATCGCTCCTTCGATCTGGCGACGCGCGTCACTGAAGCTCGCGGCTTGGGAGAAAAGCTCTCGACCGGCATCAGCGACGAGCGTCTCGACCCCGAACCCACCGGCACGCGTGAACTGCGCGACCGCGCCTTCACCTATCTCGACGACATGATGAGCGAACTTCGCGCAGCCGGGCGCTATGCCTTTCGCGCCAGCCCCAGCATGTCGAAACTCTTCACCAGCCGCTACCGCCGCCGTCATCGTCGCGGAGCCAAGAGCAAAAGCGAACCCCAAACGGAGGTCGTGCAGGAGGAACTCGCCAGCTAACGGAACACCATGACGCGATCATCCAGCTCCACGAGACGAAAGTCCCGTGGGGCTTTTGTTGCGCGACGTTCCGCTTGGCCGCAGTCGAGAACGTGGAACAGTGCGAGACGGCACGTTGTGCGCGTTGTGCGCCGCAAAGACTCCGCTACACTTCCTCTCATGCTTCCCCCGACATCCGAGGATTTGAGGCTCGACGCGACCCGACCGTACTTCTTGTGGTGGTCCGAGGCGACGGTGGGTGACCTGCGCGCCCACCTCGCAAGCGAAAACCTCGATGAGCAAGCTTATTGGTTGGGCGCATTGATGCGAGAGGCAAATACTCGGGACGTGTGGCTGTTCGTTTCTCCCAAACAAATCATCGATATGTGGCCCGCTGTCTGGCGATACCTTGGGAACTCCAAGGGGTTGTGGATGCACCTCTTGGGACTTAAAGACCCCAGGGACTCGGCGAATGCCGCTTAATTGGGATTCTCGTGTCGTGCCGCCTACGCTGCGTCAATTCGTCAACGCTGTGCAGCAAAATTCACCCTGTCGGCTCTCGGGAGGTGCCGCCCTTAGCGGCGTCCACCTGCGGCATCGACTTTCGAATGATCTCGACCTCTTCTGTGATGAGCGTCAAGATGTTCGACAAGTTCTGAGAGCATGTAAAGACATCGCCGCTCAAGAAGGCGGGGAGTTCAAGCTCGTTCGGGATGGCGGCACGTTCATCCGGGGGCGCCTCATGCTCACCGAACAAGCGATTGAGGTAGACATTGCACATGAACCAAGCACCCCTCTTGCCCCCCGTGACATCGTAGAGGGAGTGATCGTCGACTCCCTTGTTGACATGCAGGCCAACAAACTCACTTGTTTGCTTTCGCGATCAGAACCCCGCGATCTGGTTGATCTGTACTTCTTGGATCGAGGCAACACGAGGGTCGAGGCTCACTTGATGGATGCACTCTCAAAAGATGCAGGCGTCGATCCGGGTATTCTTTCCTATTTGCTTCGGGACTTTCCGACGTCGCCCTTACCTATGATGCTTGAACCACTCGAGGAGGACGCGTTGCTGTCGTTTCGGAATGAATTGTCGGAGCGGTTCCGCGCTGTCGGAGTGCCGGCGGCACCAGACGAGCAAAGGCCTGATGAGTAGACCAAGTGGCAAGGTGGTTTCGCGCCGACTTGCAGAGTGCGTCGCGGAGAAGCCTCCCTCAAGGCAAATACGGAACTGATTCTCTGCACGGGCGATCGGCGCCCCAGCCGCCACACACAGCACGCAGCGACTCACACCTGCATGAGAGCGGCGGCGGAGCTGCGAAAGGTTGTGAGCTGTACAAAATTCGAGGTCGAGCAGGAGGAACTCGCCAGCTAACGAAACACCATGAATCAATCATCCAGCGCTGAACAAGCCCCACGGCGCGAGCCACCGCCGGCTTCTCCCATTCAGGGAAGTGCCGAAGTCAAACGCGATGACTAATCAACTGAGTCCCAGCTCCGAGCTCGAAGCCAAGTACGCGCCCGCGGTTGTCTGCGACAATCAGATCCTCAGGTCCCAGACGAGCCGATACATGGTTGGTCTCTTGAAGCTCAATCTCGATGCAAGCCTTGAGGTCCAAACGGTCGACGAGAAGCACCGTCGTCGTTCCCGGACGAGTCACGTAGCTCGCCACGATCCAGTGTGCATTCGCATCTTCAATCTTGGGATTCGTCACCCTGTCCGCACGGCCAAAGATCACCGCTCTACCCACTTCGCCAAAAATTCCTAGAGAAAAATGAGTCGCATCTCGGTCGCCGACCATGACCTCATCGGAATCGAAGGCTTCACCTGCTTCACTCGTGGACGCGTTCTGGTCCTCGTCGTCCTCGTCCTTGTCGCTGTCCTCGGTCTCCTCGAATTCGTCATCATCGACATCATCAGGCTCGTGCTCCTCATCGTCGACGTCATCCGGGTACTCCACCTCGTCCTCCGGAACCAAGGCCACGTCTTCAATGGCGGCCTCGTCTCTCCCCAGCCAAACATCGTAGGCTGCGGCGCCCAGTACAGGGAAACCTTGCGACGGCGCTCGTCTCCGAAGACGATAGGGATCCACGTCGTGCTCCCAGCACTCGCTGCTACCAGTCGTAAATAGGAGGCGCCCCTTGGCACGGCCGATAGACAATATGTTCGATTGGGTATCGCCAGATCTCCACAAACTACGCTGACTGCTACCCATCACATCTAGAGCGTGAACGAAGCTGCCAATCGCAACGTACCAACGGTCGCCATCGAACGTTTTGGCGAACTCATCAATGGCCAGATCATTCCAGCGCCTAGCTACGCGGCGATTCACGTCGATTTGCGAAACCGAGTAGAGCTCCCCGCGTCGAGCCAGGGCCAGGACTCGAGACCTCTGATCGCTGACAACGAACTGTCGGGCAGGTACATCGAAGTGATGCACCAGCTTTTGGTGTCGATTGTACAGATAGGCACCACCGTCTCCCTTCGCCACCAAGTAGCGCCCCCCGCCTAGGGACACAGCGTCATGAACCGTGGTCACCCCTGCATCAGCACCAGAAAGAGTCAGCTTGATACGCTCGTCGCGATTGATCAGTCGAGGGAGCGACTTCAGAGCTGGAATGGTGGGCAAGTCTGCGACCAAGGCGCCGTCACCGCTCATCAATGCCAGCTCGGAAAGTAGCTGCTTTTCAACGCCGTTTAGCCCCAGGGCACGGTCGCGAAGAAGAGCCCGCACGAGACAGCGCGCAAGCGTTGCCTCTGCTCGATTGCGTCCCGTGGACGAAACGAGCCGCCGACCCATCTCCTGAAGAGCCACACCATCGAAGAGGTCTCGGCGTCTAAGGAGCTCAGCCGCGTAGTTTCGGATCGAGCCAAATTCCTTGGGCTGCAAGCGACACTTGAGAACAAGCGCATGAGCCCCCGCAACACCGCCTTGCTGGATAGCAAGCTCCAGCCATCTCGCACACAGCGCTGTCGCCTCGTCGAGCGCTTTCGCCACTTCTACGGCCCCGGCGTAGTTCCCGGCCTCAGCCAAGGTTTCGGCCCAAAGCAGGCGAAAGGCCTTCGCATCATCGGGAAATCCCTTGAGTCTAGTAAGTGCATCCTCGAAGACTCCATCGCGCCGTGCGAGGGCCAAGGCGCGCTGTCGGTCTCCTGCGCGAAACCACAAGCGTACAATCAAACCCGGAGCAAGTTCGCGAGCCTCCGCCAATTTGGCGGCTTGCTGAACCAGACCATTCGACTCCAAGTAGGTGACCGCCTCATCGTTCTCCTGAAGCAATTCGCTCAGAACGAAGGCTGCTTCATGAAAGCGTTTTTGGCGGTCGAGATCGCGGAAAGCCTGCCGATAGGCCGCGCGCAATTGGGCGTAGAGACCTTCGCCGAGACCCAGGGTCGGTCCCGCCTCAGTCCGGCCACCAAGGGTCAGCTGATCACGACCAGCAAACGGGAGCAACATTGGCTCTTTGAACCCCGAGCCGTCCCCCTTGCCCCCCGTGGGGATGGCTCGGCGAAGAGCTTCTTCGTAGCTCCCCGACTCGAGTAAGTTGAATAGATCACTAAGGTACTTGGCGTGGTGTCGACCCAGCCAGCTCCCCAGACTGCTCTTCCAGAGGAGTGACTTGAATCGACTGGTCATGCGACGAAAGAAACCTGGCACCGGCGAGGGGTCACGCCGCACCGCCAATGCCGTCCCTCCTGGACCTTGCGACAACCGCTGGGAGCCCGAACGCGATAATCGGGCTACGCGACCCAAAACCCCTGTCATCGCCCCATAACCAACCCTCAGTAGCGCACCACCCAGTCCACTCCCAGCGCTACGGGACGCCGCAGAACGACCCTGTGTCGCACGATTCAATGCCAGAAGCGTCTCCTTTGCTTCAGGATGACAATCGGCGATCACGCCATCCAGTGCATCGCGAACATCCTTTGTGCCCTCCTCGACCATCATCTCAGGGGGAGGTAATGGGCGGTGAAGCGAGCGCCCCACTTCAAAGGAGTACTTCTCAAAGTAGAGCCAGCTCGAAGGGTCCTCCTCGTCAGCATCCCTCAAATCGGAGAGTTTGATCTCTCCTCCTTGTGCGAGACTCAACCCCAACCCCAAGCCCTGCAGGCGCTCTTGCGGATCATCCAAAGGAAGTGAGGTGAGTAACCCCGTCTGACGCACGAGTGGGACGCCTGGGCATTCCGCGACCGGCACACGCGCCGACTCGGCGAAAACGACAAGCAACGCTCCCTGGTGACGAAACACCCGCGTCCCCAAAGCATAGCGATTGAGAATGTCCTGCCGGGCCCATGCCTCATCTCGCCCCAGGTAGTAGAGCCCAGCGATTGCAATGTGCCCTCGATGAACCAGCCGTTCTTTTTCGACCAGGCGGTTCATTCAGAGAGCTCCGGAACTTGGCCCAGTTTAGGGAGGTCTAGATAGCGAATGTCCGTTTCCTGACCATCCTGAAACTGAGCAACCATCAACCTGCCGCCCTGCTCAAATACAAGGCTGGATCGCGTGGGTGCCATTTGCCATCTATCCACGGGCTGTGAAAACTCCTGAACGGTCGTCTTTCGGTTTCCGCTGCTGTCGCCGAGCAGCTGCACTGCGCGGCAGTCTTCAGAAAGAACGAGTAGAAACCAGTGCTGGCTCTTTCGTACAAGCCCCACCACGGTCAAAGTCTCAGGCACCCGGAAGATGGTCGAAGCCGCGTAGTTGGATTGAATGCGCCACGTCACATAGCCCATTCGACTCTCCCCTGACTCGAGAGACTCTCTCGTCCTGGGTATTGCGTGCGCGAAGATGCCCTGTTGCGTCGCTGCGTCGTAGCCTTCAGCTAGAGCAACTGGGCGCGTGCTCTGGCCATGACCCTTGGGGTGCAAAGAAAAGTCCAAACCCAAGAGCCCGTACTCAAGGTTGAGATCGTGTGTTCGACAGACGTAGTCGATGTGTCCTCCCCTCCAAACGAGACGCACGCATCGGTCCAACACAGGGCGCATTGGAATCTGATCGCCCTTTTGCATGCCGACGTAGACGGTGCCCACGGAGTCTTTGACAACAAGTCTCTTCTCGTGTTTGCCCGCGACGAAAATTTCCCAAAAGGGAGCCTTTCCCAAGGGGGGGTCGGGTCTCCGATCTTCGAAGACCAAGTCGAGAAGAACCCCTGCCACTGAAAGAACATAGGCTCCTCCGTTTCTGCGGACTGTAGCGACGCTCTTCTTGAAGCGAGCGATTGCGACCAGCTTTCCATCGTTGGTCTGCACTAGAAAACTTCGTCGCTGCCCAGCAAAGGTCAGGTTTTGCAGATGCACGACCTCTAGACCTTCGCGAAGAAAGACGTAGCGCCCACAAAAGGACAGCCAAAACTTCAAATGCTTGAGGTTCTGTGGGGTCGGCCGATGCTCCGTCGACTTCTCGAAGGGGTTACGCATCAAGCGAGTGCGCATTGCCGCTGGAGGTAAGGGCAAAGAAACCGAACGCGAATTCTCTGACTGCCGGAGAGTGAGCCGTAGCTTGTCCGCCTCCTCCAGAAGTTCGTCGGTGATGGTCAAGGTGGAGCCAGGCAGCCCTTCGAGCCCCTCGGCCCCCACCCACCAGATGTCGTCGCCTTGCTGAGGCGACTCGAACGCATCGAGAAGGGCCGCTGTCATCGACGCATCCACTACTGCTGCACTCCTCTCCTTCAGAAGGGTTCTCACGTCGCTCTCCGCGACAGCCTCACCGACATGTCCCGGGTTTTGAATCACCGTCCAGCTAAATGCGGCGCCCGCCTGGCGGGCCCGATGCTCCAAAGCCATGAGCACCGCTAAGTGAACCAACCTCGGCGAACCCAATTGCATGGGCCCCGCATCGAAAAAAACAAGGCAACGCCGACCTTTCCGCGGCTCCCTGCGTGCCAGTCGAAGGAAGACGTGTTCGTTCATTGCCGCTCGACGCAGAAACTCTTCCGGCGCTTCCTCGGCGAGAAGCCATTCGCTCGTCAGAAGGCGATGGTATTCCCCTCGCTGCTCAACGCCGTCGAATCCATCGGGGTCGACCCCGTGGGCATGGCTTGCTGACAGCTTTCCGACGAACGAAAAGATGCGTTGAACCATCTTGCCTAGCGCTTCGGCAGGTTCGGTCGGAAAGATCTTCAACGCATTTTTGAACGCGGCCGGTTCTGGAGCAAGGTTCGCCGCCACTAGGTGGCCCTCAGGCAAGATGAAAGCTTCTTGCTATCAATAACAGAAGCATCATGTACACTGACAATCAGGGAAGACTCAGTGCCCCAGTTTTCAGGAATGACCACAAAAGGACCACTGACCTTTCGCTGCAGCGGCACGTCTGTAGTTGCTTGCCGGTGCACGACACGAGCCATCAATAGCTCGCTGATTTGTGGCTTGAGGCCGGTGGGTAAGTAGATCTCAGGAGCATGCGGAGAGCGCGCGAAGTAAGAAGCTCCGGGAATCCAAGGAAGCTCATCTTGGGTTCCGAGCACGAGCAATCCGACTGAACAAGCAACGCCACGCAGCACTCGCCCCTCAAGAGCGGCCGCATGGTTGTTCAACGTCTGGCGAGGAAGCAACACAGCCTCGGGTTGGAGTGGTTCTCGTCGTCGAACCCACTCGATGGGAATCACGGAGTTGCCTCAGGCGCAGACGGGATCGGTTGCCCTTCGATCGCAGCACTCAGCTCCTGGACCGGGGCGGTGAGAACTTCAGGACTCTCAGCGCCAAAGCTCGCGCTCACCTCCCTCAGCAGAGCTTCGGCCGCTAGTCGGGGCGGCTTACCGTCGAACTGAACGAGGAGCTTCGTAATGTCATGGGCAATGCGTGAGGCGCGCGCTTCAGGCGATCTGGAAGCATCTTCGGCTGCGGCAAGAAGCGAAGAGTTCCGGCTCGCTTTCAACTTCGGCCCCAAAACGTCGCGCGCGATGGCTTGTTCTTCAACCGTACCGGCGCAATAGACCAGCGGCCACAAGTCTTCCGTACACGGCGTACCTCCACCACGCAGCACAGTTGCGGCTGCGACTAATTTCTGCGTCTTTACGATTCGACGGTCACCAAGAACGACCCCAGCCTCCTTCAGAATCCTCACGGCTTCAGCGAGGGGGGCGCGTACCGGTGCCATATCGAGCGCAAGAGCCGCATCCGCTAGGTGGTCGATTTCGACGAGACTGCTCCGCTGCACCTTTTTCTTGGGACTCGCGTGGTTCCAGCCGGCTTCGAGTAGCGTCTCGAGCATTTCGTCCGGGAGTGGTTCGACGAAAGCGCGCAAGAGAAAGCGGTCGGCAAAGGCCTCGAGCGAAGGTTCGTCCGGGAGCGCGTTGGATGCACCCACGCACACTCGGAGAGGGCTCTTTTGACGCGTGTGACCACGAACGAACTTTCGTTCATTGAGAAGGGTCAAAAGGGTGTTGAGAATCGCGTTCGAACCCAAGAAGACTTCATCGAGAAAAGCAACCTCAGCCTCGGGTAACATGCCCCCTGTTTGCACGGCGACTTCGCCGGCGCGCAGTCTTGCCAGATCAATCGCGCCAAAGATGTCCGTGGGCTCAGTGAAACGTCCTATCAAATATTCGAAGTACCTGCCGCCAAACTGCTCGGCAATGGCACGCACCGCCTGACTCTTTGCGGTGCCTGGCGGGCCAATGACAAGCACGTGCTCACGAGCCACTGCGGCCAGAACTACGAGTTCTACGAGAAGTCGTCTCTCAACCAGTCCTTCGGTGGCAGTATCAATGACTTTCTTCGCGTGACCGGCGGCGACTTCAACAGAGCTAGACATTCATGCAGTTCCTTATCACGTCGAAGCAACTTGCAGCAATCGAGCCCGCGCACTGAGGTAATCTCAAAGAGCGCGAAGCGGTTGAGAAGAACTCCTCGAGAATCGCTGGGTCAGGGACGTGGTAAGAAGTTCCGCGAGATCCATGCTAGGGCAACAACATTCTCACCAGGAACACGTCGTTTGCCTGGGGGTCAGGGGGTGAGTGACGGTGAAGGACCTGCGTTTACGTGGCTTGGCGATTGGGGCGGCTGGATTTCTAGCCTTTGCTTGTTCCTCCACAGAGAAGTCGGCCCAAGAGAAAGCCGGGGAGTGGCAGGACACATCAATCGATGTGAACCCTCGAAAGAGGCAGGCACTGAAGCCCCCCGGGTTTCCCGGAGGCTCCATTACCTGAAAGAATGGAGTCATGGGAAGAAACAACAACTATTCACCGGAGGTACAGGAGCGGGCGGTCCGCCTGGTTCTGCAAAGCATCAACGCGCATGAATCGCGATGGGCAGC
>JBNKYC010000002.1:0-23000 GCA_050300635.1 Polyangiaceae bacterium | reverse complement strand
GACGTGCTTCAATGGGGCCGTCGCTGAATCGCGACGGAAGGCACCAGGTAGCGCTCTTCAGAGCCGCGGACATGTCCAGGCTTCAATGGGGCCGTCGCTGAATCGCGACGGAAGGCCACTGGTAAATCGGGCGGAGTGGTTGCGGTTGGTGAAGCTTCAATGGGGCCGTCGCTGAATCGCGACGGAAGGCACGATCGCGCTCCGTATTCGACGCATCGACGTGACGCTTCAATGGGGCCGTCGCTGAATCGCGACGGAAGGCCTGCCCAAGACTGTGCTCTATTACCCATCCTCCCTGCTTCAATGGGGCCGTCGCTGAATCGCGACGGAAGGGCGCATTATCTTTGCCATCTCTTTGGGGTAACCTTTCGCTTCAATGGGGCCGTCGCTGAATCGCGACGGAAGGGCCAAAAACGCCATCCGGCGTAACCCCGAGCCCACGCTGCTTCAATGGGGCCGTCGCTGAATCGCGACGGAAGGAAGCTCAGAGACCAAGGGAAACTCGAGGCAGCAGGAGGCTTCAATGGGGCCGTCGCTGAATCGCGACGGAAGGGCCCAAACAAACAGTACGGCACGGGTTCGGCTTCATGCTTCAATGGGGCCGTCGCTGAATCGCGACGGAAGGGGAATCACGACACACCGCGAAGTCAGTGCCGCGTTCGGGCTTCAATGGGGCCGTCGCTGAATCGCGACGGAAGGGTAGGTGCTGACGTTCTCGACAGTGCGAGCAATGCGGCTTCAATGGGGCCGTCGCTGAATCGCGACGGAAGGACGCGACCGCCTCACCGCACGCGTGGAGGAGCTGGAGCCGCTTCAATGGGGCCGTCGCTGAATCGCGACGGAAGGTCACGCCGAAGCTTTCCTCATCCGCACGAATGTTCAAGCTTCAATGGGGCCGTCGCTGAATCGCGACGGAAGGTTTAGGACTTTGGTGTCCTTCGTGCCGTTCGGTCTTATGCTTCAATGGGGCCGTCGCTGAATCGCGACGGAAGGAGCTCTGCTATTTTCCTTGGAAATTCGGCTGGGTGCAAGCTGAGTTGCGAGAGGCGACATATTGGGGAAGTTTTTTGCCCGTGGGGCGCATAGCACCATGACAATTGCCGCGAGCTATTGAGATAAATACGCTTGTTTTCAAGGAGCAGGGGCGAAATGCGAGCGCCTACTGGGGATTGGGTGGCATCGGACCGCTCGCGGGTTGCGCGAAGCGTGGGCCTTGCTCGTACAGGTCGGCATTATACCACAATAGCGAGGCGTTCTGGGTCGAGATATGGTCGACCCAGGGAAGAAACTGCGTCCCGCGCCCGACCCGCGACTGGACCCATGTTGGCCAGAAGGACTTGGTCTTCGGCGCTGTTGATGAGCTCCGATAGCCTGGCCCGTAGTTCGACGAGCTCCCGGTGGTTGAGCTCACAGCGAAAGACCGAAAGTTGAATGTGATCGCCATAGCCCAGAAGTAGCTTGTGGGTTTTTCGCAATCGCTTTGGGTCGCAAATGTCGTAGGTCACAATATATGAGTGTCTCATGCTCAGCCTCACCGCACCTTGAACGCTAGGTAACTTGGGATCTCCTGCAGAATGACACGAGACAGAAGGCGGGCCTGAACTTCTAGAACCCGACGATAACTGAGGCGATAGTCGAATACGGGATGAGTCACGAGTTGGTCCATTCGTCGCTCCATAGCTTGTATGACCTTCTTGCGTGCAGCGGGCTTCAGTGCGACGGCGCCGCGCCCTTTTACGAAGTCGCTTGGAACCACCACTCCGTTGTTGATTACTGAAATCACGGTTGAGTCCGCGAGAACAGGACGAAACTCCTCCATCAGATCGAGCGCCAACGATGCTCTGCCGAAGCGCGGCTGGTGATAAAATCCGAGAAGCGGATCGAGTCCGCTACATTGAGCCGCGATGGTCGTTTCTCGGGTCAATAAGCTGTAGCAAAACGATAGTAGTGCATTGACCGGGTCCTTCGGTGGGCGCCGGTTGCGCGAATCGAAGTGAAAAACGTGGTCGACATCGCTCTTGAGCATGCCTTCAAAAGCCTGAAAGTAGACGCGCGCCGCCGAGCCTTCGATACCGAGTAGCGATTGGATGTTTTCAATATCATCGACCTTTCGTGCCAACAGCTTGAGTTCACCAAGGGTCACCTTTGACACGTTCTTATCGTTTCGACGCAATAGAGTGCGGCAGTTTCCGATTTTTGCCTTGATGAATGCCTTGGCCAACGCCAAGCAGGTCGCTGGATCAGATGCCTTCCTATATTGCCCAGCGCGCAGCTCGACATTCTTCGATTCGGAGCCAACTGCCCTGCCCACTACCCAACCCCCAGACGTGGCGAAGACCAGAGGGATACCTTCCTCCATGATGCGTCGCTGGGCTTGGGCCGTGATTTGCACGTTGCCATAGAGGGTGACACTCGAGGTATTGGTCAGTCTAGCTTCGACCGCTTTGTCGCCCGGTTTCATCACAACGATGCGTTCTCCAGAAAGACGAACGGAGGCGCCCTGACCCTGTACGTAAAGGGGGATCTTGTCGTCGCGTGCCGGAAACAGTCTTCGAACCGGTTTCGGTGGGGGCGGTTCGGGCTCAGATCCGGCCAAGCCCCAAGGGTCATCGCCCACTTCGAGGGGATCGAGATCGCTATGCAACCAATCAACGTCGTTATTCGAGAGAGCATTGACCTCGTCGGGGAGGCAGATTCCCGCCAACGAACAGCCGTTGCATTTGGGGTTATCCTCGAGCGGCGGGGGACATTGTCCTTCGACGAGTAACTTTCGGGCTTTGGCGACACCACCGACAATGATCTGTTCTAGCGACGGCGTGATATCGATCTGGACCCTCTTGTTTTCTTCGGCGAAGTAGATTTCGCCGGACGGGCATTCGTACCCATGTTCGCGGAGGAGAAGAACTTGGACGCCGACCTGAGCTTGTTCGGGCAGGTAGGGCCCATGCTCTGGCTCTTTGCCTCGCTTGTATTCGATGGGAACGACAGTTGAGCCGTCTACATCGACGACATCGACTTTTGCCGTTAGCCCGAGCTTCTCGGATGAGAGCCAAACGGAGCGAGCGGTATAGGGCTTCTCGTCTTTCTCCTGCTGGCCCTCGTCCTTTTCCTCTTCGCTTCTGCTTTTTGCTTTGCCCGACTGTCCTTTGGGTTTGAGGACCTGTGCCTTCTTGTCGACACGTCGGTGGACCGCTTTGCCGTCGATAGTGAACCGATTGTCCGCCCATTCGGACTGCACCCATTCGAGGTACATCAATCGCTCACAGTAGAGGAGCTCGTTGAGCATCCGTGCTGGTACCAGATCGGGAATCGTATCCGAACGCGGAGGCGCGAGGGGGAGCGATTTAGCCCGTGCCTCGAGTGGTGGCGTCGATGGGTCAGACTCACTGTTTGTGGCAGGAAACTCGGAACTAGACATGGGACGATTAATTGAGATCAGACTCCTTTTTGGGTGCGGCCGATAGCTGAATGGGTGTCAAGTTCCGGGTTGGTGGTGGTTAATGGGAGTGCTATCCTTGGAGTTGCAATGGCCCAAGCTGCTCCCCGACGTGCCACTTATGATGATGTGCTGAAGAGTCCGGAGCATGTCGTGGCTGAGGTGATTGATGGGGTGCTGTATCAGAGCCCCCGGCCAGCGATGCCTCATCTGGCCGCGGCGTCGGCCCTCGGTGAAGAACTGGGGCCACCCTTCAAACGTGGAAGAGGCGGACCTGGCGGCTGGATTATTTTGGATGAGCCAGAGATTCATCTGGGTGAAGATATCGTCGTTCCCGATCTTGCAGGTTGGAGGCGCGAAACGTTACCGACTCTTCCCGATGACGCCTTTCTCACCGTCGCGCCCGATTGGGTTTGCGAGGTTGCCTCTCCGAGTACGCGCCGGCTTGATCGTGGCCCCAAGCTCGAAGTGTACGAGAGGCAGGGCGTGAAACATGTGTGGCTTGTGGAGCCACTTGATCAATTTCTAGAGGTGTTGGAGCTGGATGGAGCGAGCTACCGCATCGTGCAAAGAGCAGGCGGAACTGATCCTGCGCGCCTGCGCCCCTTTGATGCAATCGAGTTCGATGTAGGGGCGCTTTGGATGCGGTGAGCACTACTTTTCGTCAGGGGATCCCGGGGTAAACATCCCCAGACCAAAGTGAGCCCCATAGCCAAGCGCGATTGGGCCAAGGACGCGTCTATCGAAGATGATGCGGAACCCAAAGCCCTGATTGGCCCCGCGCGCTCCCCCACCGCTGCGGCGCAGGGTTCGAAACTGAAGCCACCGTGTTTTCTTGCCATTTAGGTCTGTTGTTTTGATGGAATCAACTCGCTTGGGTATCGGATAGCCCTGGTCGGCCAACAAGCGCTTGAGATCGTGTTCGGCTGAGCCGATCTGGAGTCCCGTTTCGTCGAGCTTCGGCTGCCCTTGGCGTGTGTTCTTTGCGTGGCGGGTGGGCACGAAGGGGGTCCGCGACTCCCAAACGGAAGACTCACAGAGGAGGGGACACAGTCCTGCCCGCAGATCAGAACCAGCGAAATCTTTTGGTTGACCGACGCCCAGCAAGATGAGTTGGGTTGTGTGCTTTCCGTGGCCCCACACCTTGCGGAGATGGTCCAGAGCATTGTGGGCCTCTCCATCGAAGCCCATTGGGGCAGAGAGCGTGACGTGCGTGATCCGGCCGTGCTCGCCGTTCGCCTCTGGCAAAATGAAGGCGTGCTGGTTACCTTGCAGGGGCGAGCCATCTTCGGTTTTGCCTGAGAAAACTGGGTGCCCGTCGGAGTATTTCATCAGGGCTTGGCGGATCTTTTCGGAAAACGGGAGCGCGTCAGTGAGTCGAGGTGGGACCTGACTCGCGACTGCAAAACGAGCGACTGTCGGCAAGTCGGACTTTGTATAGAATTGTCTCGCACGATTGGCTGAAGAGTTGAGCAAGTCGCGAGGCCGTACGTAGTCCACCCAGCGTGCGCCGGGGATTCCGCTCCAGCCTTGTTTCTGAAGAGTTCCGGTTTCCACCTCAAGGGCCTCAAGCACTGTACGGGGAAATCGGGCGTCGATCTTGTCCTTGTCTTTCTTGCTGAGCTTCTGTTTCTGGGGATCCTTGCCCGAAACGCGAGCCTTTTCTTGCGAGATGGCTAGCTGACGTTCGAGTTCTTCTTCGAATGCGCGGCTTCGCCAAGCGGCCAGATCCTCCGAAGGCAGCGGACAGAGCAGCCGAAATAGCTCTTGGTCTTCGGCGATCACTCCGTCTTCGTTCAGTGGACGGACGTTATCGCTCTCCACCGGGGTAGAGGCTTGCTGTTGATGTGCGCTCTCGCTTTCAGTCGCCGTCGATGCCTGTCGGACGAGACTTGCCTCGATCCAGGACTCAGCGCGGCCCAGGTAGCTCATCCGACCGAGTAGAAGGGCGAGTGCTTCTTCGCACTCGCGTGATAGTGATAGATTTGGCCAACTGATCGTCAATGATGAGTCTTTGGGCACATGAACAAAGGTGTCGAAAACCTTTGTTGTTCGCTCCTGGCCTGATTTCTTGTCCAACTGACCGATAGGCATGTAGTGGCGAGTGTGCGCCGTAGCTGTCGAGGGAACGGAGTAGCTGGGGTGAGTGCTCGCCAGTTCGTGGATGAGCTGCGTTAGCGTTTGCTCCTCCACTTCATCCAGGGCCTTGAGATAGCGGGTCGCGATGAGTGCCCTCAGGATTCGCCAAGGGCTCGGGGGCCATTCTACGACGCCTTCGTTGACGTGGTGATCCCACGGAGTCGCATGATACCGACCCGTTGGAAAGCCTAACTTGATCTGAACCATCGGGATCAGGCCTTATATTGAATCCGAGTCGTTGTGGGTTCGGCAAAGCTCTTGCTGCACTCCTTGACCAACCCTGGGAGGGCTTCTTCAAGCTCTGCTAGCGAAGGAAGAGTGAAGTTGGTGGGGCGTTTGATTTCTACCGCCCCCACCGCTTCCAAATCGCAAGCTGTTCGCAGACGAAGTCCATCACGAAGGACACTTTGAATCTTATAGAGGGCCAGAGTGATGAGGAGCTTCTCCGCCTTCTCTCCCAGGCGGTACCCGCGGATCTGGGCCAGGTCGAGATTGAAGTACACGGTCGGCTTTCCCGTGTATTCGTCGCGGTGAAAGGGGACGTGCCCGAAACCTTTCTTTGCGTCCCCACTGGGGTTGACGTCGTCGCGCTTTACCCCGCCGCCCGGTGCCACGTTGACTTCACTCGCTTCGATGAATGAGGACAAGGCTCGGGGGAGGCGCAGACGACCACCGGCCAGGTCACTCTTGGCTAGAAAGACGCCGTGAAGCAGCGCGTTGATGTCGTATTTGAGCAGAACCTCAGCGAGCTTCTGCAAGTTCACGCGTCCTGTTTCTAATCCACCGAGTTCGTCCTTGAGGGTCGCGAGGAAACTGCTTTTCCCTTCCAGGATGTACGGACTATTGAGGCGATGGGCCTCCAATACGGAGTTAGTGAGTGGCCCACCTTTTTCGTCGACTACGGCGACGTAGGGAAGGCCTTTCAGTGGCGCTACCCAGTCGGCGACTGCTTCGTCCCAACACACTGCCTCCAGCCGGTTGGCCATGCTCTGCGCGGATTCTACCAGCAACATGCGCTGGCCATCGGGCGCTTGGTAGTCGGCAGCCCCCAGGTCGGGGAAGCCGGTAGGTTGAAAGCGAGACCCTTGAACTGGCTTGAGATCGACTTCCATGAGTAGTCGCGGTTCTTTGTCGAGGTTTTCGAGATTCATGAATTTACTCCCTGAGATATGGCTAAAGTTGAGTTGTCGGTTTCGCGCGAGTCGGGTTGTTGATCGGGGCGAAGCAGACGTTGACGCAGTAGCTGTTGATCGAAGTGGCTAAGCGGGAAGAGAAGGGCAGCGGCTGAACGGGCAGCGGTTACGGAACTGGCTGCACAGTCACGCAGCGCTGGCGCATAGCCGGAACCTCGCAGGCGTCGCAGTGCCTCGTTGATGGCAGGTTCTCCGCGTCCACTCGCGGCCAATCGATGCACACCAGGCGTTACGGGGATTGACCAGCGCTCTTCACTCAGGCTCGCGGAACGCGCGTCGGCATTGGCATCCGTCTGATAGGTCGCCCGCGAACCAGATCGAGTCGGTCCAAGGAAGCAGAGCTTCAGGAGGGAATAGAATGCGCCAGGCATCGGAGAACGTGCCCGTGGTCGAGGCTGAGGGAGGTGTTCGGCACGAACACGGGTCCAATCGATCAAGAGTAGCCCTTGCAGAAGCTCTATGAGCTTGGATTCATCGACTCGCCCTTCAATGAAGTCGGCAATGTCGCCCGGAGAAGTATGGGGGTACCCAGTGTCCGGATAGGTTCCCGCGCCTGTTTGGGTGGCCAGCATGAGCCGCCGTTCCATGATGCGGTTGAGGCTGGTTATCAGGTGTCCAGGTGTCCAAACGACATCGGCTTCTGATTCGGGAGCCCAATCAAGTCGTAAACCGTGTTCGGTCTTCCACAGCCGTATCGGTTCGAAGTGGGAGCGAATGCGAAGGTGCACTGGCTTATCCGAGGTGCCGAAGTTGCCTACCACCGACGCCAGAGATGCTGCCAAGCGATACTCCGGGGAACCGTCATCGGACTCCTTGAGCCAACGGGGATTGAGGGGGGGGAGCGGATGGAGGTACTTGTCGGTTGTCCAGCGCTGGCTCTTGACCATTGTTCGCTCACATTGACCCAGAGCGTTCAGAATCTTTTGCGTCCTTGGCGCGTCGCCGTGTACACACAGGTCAAAAATGCCGGCCTCAAGGTTCCTCAAAGAGCGTTCGGCTGCGGCCGGTGCGTTTTGGGCCTTGGCGCTACCTCGAAACCTATCGAGCCATGCGTCGATTTCGTTCAAGAGCTCCACGTTGGATTGGGCTTTGACGGCAAACTGCCCCAAGGGGATGGCGAAGTAGGCTAGACCATTTCGAACGTGGAACCCGAAACGCTCGAACTTGGCGATGCCACGATCGACGCCGAGACTCGCGACTGCACGGGCGAAGTCCACACCGTTCCTCGCTTGACGACGCCCCAGCCTTATTCGTCCCTCGGCTAAGAGTGACTGAAGTTCGCGGAAGGATGAGGTGCGCTCCCAGATCGGGAGCCAGAGCTCTGCCCGGGAATTGTTCTCGTCCGACGCAGACGAGGAACCGTATCCGACACCGATCGAGCGAACCGTAAATGGTGCGCTCATCGCTCCATTCGTATCGAGCTCGGTTCGTCGAACCGTAGCTGCAGCGAACGCCGTCGCCCCTTCAATCATAAGTACGAAGTCCCACGGGTTAATCAGGGAGTCGCTAGAATATCCCATGCTGCGGTTGGCTCCTCCCGCATCCTGCGGAAGAAACTGACCAATGGGTGCTCCCTTGACCAGGCCGCTGGTTGGTACACCCATGAGAGCTCCCCGAATGAGTTGCTTGGATTCCGTTTTGGGTGCTCCGGTCTCGGGGTCGATTAGCGTTAGAAGGCGTTGCATGAAGTTGTTGGTAAACTCCAAGCGCCCATCATTGCCGCCAGTGCCAAGAAGGGGGGGATATTTCGCACTGTCGCCAGCGAGCACGTAGACGGCGTCGAGCCACGGAAGGACTTCATCGGACAGGCGTGCACGGCAGCCCTGAAGGAGCATCAACTTCTCTTCCGGACCCACCTTTTCGGAAAAACCCAGTTCCTGGAGGAGCGCTGTGACTTGAACAATCGTATGCCTGAAGGATTCGAACCGCGAAGCGGTACAAGTTTCGATCAGTTTAATGGCTGTCTTGTTGTCCTTTGGATAGAAGCCGCTGCCGCCGTTCCAGGGGGCCACTATCGGGGTCGGTCGATACTCCTCCAGAAAGAACCGCTCTAGCTCTTCTTCGCTCAAGGTTGTTCTGAGTACGAAACGGTCATTGCGCCAAAATCCGCGCGCAGTGGGGTCTTTCTGCTCAGACACGAGTCTCAGCACACCGAGCGCTTTCAGGTAGTGCGCCAGTGGAGTCGGGCGGCAGCCGTCTAGAACGATATCATGCATCATATGCTCCCTTCTGCTCCTTCTCGCTCGCGCGCCAGTCAGCGACGCGAACCACCGTTTCAAGCAAAGCGAGCCTGAAGGGGCCCAGATCGTCTGCGTCGCGCAATTTCAGCATGCGTTCGAGCCAGCTGCCTTCGCCGAGTTGTATCAATGACAAGTCTAAGTTGACGTTTTGGTAGGAGCGACCGTCCGGTAGCTCAAAGTCGGGAATCAGCTCCCCGTCCCACACCCCACGGGCAAAGAGCCTTCCTGGCTCTTCGGGGGCGTCTTCACCTGGAACTGAGCGCAGCGACAATCGGACCTTGCCGTGATGAGCGGCGACCAGATAGGCGACCAGGTCACGGAAACGTGAGTCCTCGCCCTCGTATGACTTTAACCAGGCGAGCGCTGACGCCAACTCATGGCGAAAATGCTTGCGCCCATCCTTGAACCAGCGTCGGTGATTGGACTTCGCCCAGGGGCCTTCGCCTTTGGGGAGTTCGGCGGCAGAAAGGGGCCCAAGCAGTTTCTTTTGGAACTCGGGGTGTGCCTTGCCGACGTCGTGCCAAAGGCCCGAGTCAGCCAGGACGGTCTCCCAGGCATCGAGAGCGAGAGCCTTCGCTAGCTTGCGCGCCTCGTCCCTGACGTGACCCAAATGATCTTTGAGGGGCACCCAGCGATTGATGTCCGTGAGTGAATCACTGTCGAAGGACTCGTCCTCGGTCGAACGCTCTCTCGTCTTGTTCTCTTCGACAGGATGAGACGCTGCCGGGGGTGGTTGAACGGGGTGCTTGGTGTCGCCGGTCCAGCCTAGGTCGCTGGAGTAGCCACCTGCAGCTGGATGCAGCAGCACTACCTGACCGGGATGGACGCGGCCCCGATTCTGCCATTCTTTCTCCAAAGGATCCCAGATCCAGGCGCGCAGTGAGCGAGCTTGGGTCCGGTCCTCTTTCTTGTTGCTCGACGCGAACTTCTTTCGGGCCTTCTCCAGCGTAGTCAAGAAGGTTTGAAAGGCGGGTACCGAGACTCGACAGAGTTCATGGCGCTCGGGCTGCCTCAACTGAGGCGAGGGCTCGCCCTCGAAGTCTCGCCAGTAGACCTGTACATCGGTGTCTTCGCCATCGCGAATGTAACGAGAGATGTCGATGTCGCTGCCACAGAGATCGGGCGTCGTATCGAAGAGGTCGATGACGTCTTTGCGCCGGATCACCGGGCGAATGATTGGCGGGGGAGTGTAGGCGAGTTGCTTCAATGCCTGTGGGCCGGCGCCTTCACCCTGCGATGCGAGCTCTATCAAGAGGCGACGCGCCTCATCGAGATCGCTGTTTTCATAGGGAAGCGCAAAGGCGCTCTTGGCTGCTGTCGAGTCTACATCGACCCAGAGAATTGTGCCTTCTTCTTCTCCATATCGATTGCAGCGTCCGAAGCGTTGGACCAAGGACGGCCAGGGAGCAAGCTCGGTAATCAGAGTCCGAGATGAAACGTCGACCCCGGCTTCGACAGCCTGGGTCGCAATGACGATTCGGTCGCCCTCGCGGAAGAGAACCTTTTCGTTGTTGCCTCGATCCGCCGGACGAAAGCGCGAATGAATCAAGGCGGTGTTGTCAGCTGTTCGTCCCTCAGAACTCTGGAGCTTTTCATAGAGTTCTCGCGCTCGAGTGACTCGATTCACGATCACCAGGGTGAGGCCACCCCTCGCTTCATGCTCCTGCAGTACTCGGCTAGCCAGACTTTCGATGTAGGACTTCTTTTCGGTCTCCTTGTCGAGAATGAGGTCGTCGAGCCTCGCGAGCTGCTTCTTTGAACTGACGCGCGACTGGACGGTCGAGTTGTCCAAATCGGCGGGAGACAACTGATGGACATCAAAGCCTGACGGGGGGCGCTGATGGTCGACGGTGTCGAGCTGTCGGTCGCCGAGAGTTGCGCTCATCCAGACGGTCTTGTTCGAGCCCTGCGTTCCGAGTTTACGGCGTAGGCCTTGGAGTTGCGCACTTGTCTCGATGCCGACGCCGACAAGTTGGGTTTCGTCGAAGACCCAGAGGCAGTCATTGTTCAATAGGGAGTAGTGAACAGGCCACTTGTAGCGACTCATGGCATAGCCACGGTTCAGGGCCCGAGAGAGCAACATGTCTTGCGTGCCGACGAGTATAGATGGTCGTTCGGGATGGTTCTCCCATTCGTCATCGACCTCACCGCCCATCAGAAGATGCACGGTAGGGGTTTGGAGACCTTTGGCCGCGAAGAGATCTCCGACGGCCTCGCACCACTCTTTAGCCGAGCGCTGGGTCTGCTCGACAAGGACCCTCATGGGCAGGCAGTAGACCAAGCGCGTTCCAGTATCGGGGTCGCCATGAAGGCGCTTGTATAGCCAAGCTACAATGATCGCCGCTGTCTTCCCCAAGCCAGTCGGTACGTCGAGCATTTCTGGCCAAGGTTCGCGAGCGAGGCGATCCTGATACGGAAATGGTGGCCATTCTGAACCGACGGCTTCTTGAAAGAATTCTTTGAAGTTTTGGGCCATTGTCATTGTGCGTCGTGGTTGAGGTTACAGAAAACGTTTTGAACGTGGACTCGATACTGAGCAGTCCGACGTCGAAGCTGAGAACAACGGCTCTTCTCCCACCTAACAAATCGCTCCATCTCCTTCATCAGGCGCTCTCGTTGACGTCGAGTTCGAAACGCGTCTTGAGGTGTTGCCTGGGCGCGAGTTAGACCGTTGTCGGTGACAATGCGCCGTTCGCTCGTGCTCTGGTTTTCTTCCCTTTTCGTCACGGGTTCACAATGACAGATGGGCCGTGCGAAAACGGTCGACCGGATGGAGCAGGCTGAACAAGATGTCAGCTCTGGCGGGGAAGGGCGGCGTGGGCCCAGCGCGGTGTCGTACTTCGGATGACCCTCAAGTAGGTTGGGCTCAACATGGGCCATGGTGGTGGATCCATAGTCTAGGGTCGAACAAATGACCATCGCTGGGCGCGAGGGCCCACAAAACACCTGCTAGAGAGATCTCATGAAGCAGTCATGATGAAGGGCTCCGGCTTTTGCGACCGAATGGTTCAGCGCTGGCTCTTGATTGGTCGGTTGTTCGAATGCTGCGTAGGTACAAGTTTCCGTCGGCAGCAATGCGTTGAGTTTCGGCACCAACGTCGGCCAATGGGGCGCGACATGGCCTTTGCCGTCGTTTCGCCAACGTGCCCAGCAGGCGCCCCCGCAAGGGTGCATCAAGAGGAGTTCGCGTCGAGGGACTCTTGGGCGAGGTCTCGAACGAGTTGTCGCAACTCGGGCTGGTCAGCTTGAGCACTGGCGCCGAGGCTAACAATGAAGCGCGCTACGACGAGGGCGCCTCCGCGTACCGAGACCTGCATGCCGTCGCTTCTATCGGACAAGACCTTCATTCCTGAAAGGAGATTCCCCTTGACCCAGGCGGAGGCTTGTCCGCTGATTCGAAAGCTCCACTCGGTATCCGTGCCGTCATGAAAGCCGTCGGGACTCGCAGCGATGAAACGTTCGACTTCGCCCAAGTCACTTTCGAAGATGGGCATGGTGCGGTCGAGCTCGACCTTCTTGATGTTATCGAGGCGAAACCAGCGCAGCTCTTCGTTTTCGTGGCAGTAGGCGACCAGACGAGGGTGAGGTTCAGGAAGAAACTTTTGCGGTGAGATCGAGCGCTCCGTCATCTTTCCCGAACTCGCCGAGTAGTATTCCATGCGAAGCGGGTAGCTTTCGAGCACGGCTTGCTGGACAAGAAGGATCGCGTGGTGAACTTCGGGCGTCACAGGCTGACCAAGCAGACCACGTTCAAGACGTTCGATGCCGGTGTTGACGTTGCCAATGATGTTTCCGTTGAGCAGCCGCGCGAGCATCTTGTTGCGTCGTGGTTCGTCGGGAATGTGCAGAACAGCGTGCACCAACACTTGCCAGTCGCCTTGATCGAAGAAGACTCCGCCGGGAAACCACTTTTTGGGCACGCTCCAGATCACATGGGGGTGGTCCTCTTCGCTTTGGAGCGGGATGCCCGAGAGTTGAAGATTGGTCAGCACCTTCTTCAGGTGACGACTCTCAATGCTCAGGTGTCGCGCTAGTTCGGACTGCTTCCAGACGCTGGTGTCGGCGAAGGCCCTGATCACCCCAGTCACGGTTTCGTATTGATCGCGTTTGCCCATCGAATACCCACAAAGGTATCCCTGATGATACGCTAAACCAAGACGTGAGCCTTCGTCGGCCAACGCTCTGCTGCGGGTATCTGGTGTGCCTTACCGAAGGCTGCAGCCCGCTACTGATTCGCAAGTGAACGCGTCAAGCTCGCCGCACGGCGTTGCTTCGCCGAGGCAAGTGGCCTGAGTGCATCCTATGTCGGGGCGGTCGCACTGGCTGATCTCAATTGCCTCGGTGCAGCTATACGTTCCACCACAGTCACCACTGGAGCTCCAGGTGCAGTCGGGCTGCTTTTCGCAGCCTGGAGTTGGGCTTGCTCCGCGGTGCCCGGCCTCGATCCTCTACAAGTAGTCCATAAAGAAGCGGTGCACCTCAGTCGTGTACAGACTCTGCCACTCATCGCCTTCTGTCTCTTTGTCGTACGAGCAGAATCTCAGAGCTCCGATACAATCGGTAAAATCTGTACAATTCGTCGTGGCGCCATCGAGGGAACTCGCCCCTGCAGATACAGAATCCTCGCCGCACTCCATACGCATCTGAATTCCTGCGAGCCCAGTGGAGCCGTCCGCATCATGGGTGAGCCAATACGCCATCCAGTCGTAGACGCTGTGAATGAAAACGGTTGGGACATCGGGCCAGGGTGCGTTTTGAGCAAGAAAGAGGAGCGCGCCCGTGTATGCGATGGCGCGAAAGTCTTTCGGTCGGACGATGGTCTCGTTGGGCGAGTCTTCGTGGATCCAGCGTGTGAAAAACCGACTGCCTGCCGCGTTCCCGACGCCAAAAATGCGGGATTTGTCGAAACAGAGCGATTTTTCCAGCTCTTCGTAGGCTTCATCGTAGACCGAAAGCTCCGTCAGCTCCCACGTGTACGCAGGGCCGTAAACTCGATGTATCCGAGCGACGAGAAAGTCGCGCGCCAGGTCGCTTGGGGTCGCATCCGTCGGCGACACCCTCTCCATCGGGGCCAACGAGGGACCGTTGGCGTTGAGACCGATCACCAAGGGCCCGGGTGTTACTCCGTCGTAACCCTCGGGCGTGGACACGTAGAGCTGAGTGTTCTCGTCGAGGCCCACAACCCGGGGGTTGGCGGAAGCCCGCTCACAGCCAGAACTCGGCACAGGCGTGTGCTCCGGGGCGATGGCTCCGCCCGTGCCCGCTCCACCATCGCCCGCTGCATGACCGCCCCCGTCTGCGCTGTGGCCGCCGGTTTCCAAGGCGCCGCCTTTGCCAAGCCCCTCAGTTCCTCCGGATCCTCCGTTGCCATCTCCGGACTTGCCGCCACTTGGTGTGCTCCCTTTCCCCGACGAGGCTCCGCCCGCTCCCACGGAGCCACTATCGCCCCCGCTCTCTGATATGCTGCCTGACGGCGAGTCTCCGTTGCCATCGCCAGAAGTCTCTTCCGTCGCGCTATTGCAACCCGCACTGAGAGCGAGAAACAAGAGGAGCTTATCTTTTCGCAGAGTCATTCTGGCAGCGTATCACGATTCCCGGAACAGGGAGCGACCAAAGGGAGTTTTACGCTGGTTTGACAAGAGGCTCCAGCTTTTGAAATCGAGCGACCATGGCAGGATCGACATCCCTCACGTGAAGGATGCTTTCGCCAAAAAGCGGCAAACCAGGGGCGGTAGGTATGGGTCTTCGAGCGACTTCGACAAATCCATTGCGTTGGTACAGCTGGCGAGCGCGAGGGTTGTTTGTGAAGTTTTGCAGGCTGATCTGGTGACATCCCTCTTTCGCTGCAAGAGCATGGGATAGGGCCAGGAGTTCGCCACCGTAACCGCGGCCGCGGTGGCTTGGATCGACGGCGAGTGCGTTGATATAAAAGGAGCCAACGGCCAGTTGTTCGAGCTCGACGAGGGGGCGCACGAGTTCTGGTAGTTCAGAAGTCTCGAGGTCGCTCGCTTCGATGCGAAAACCAAGGAGCATGGCCAACACGGTTGGGGAGCGCTCGATGACATGTGCGTTCTTCCAAGAAAAGTCCCCTTCGTCTCGGGCTGCGCGCTGTTGACCGTAGGTCCAGGGGTCAAGGTCGCCTGCCGCCTGTGTCCAAAAGTAAAGAGGCAGCCCCCCGCCTGCTTCGTTGATGAAGTCAGCGAGGGCAGCGGCATCGGCTGGTTGTGCGGGACGAATGTGGGCAGGGAGCTGAGTCATGTTGGTTCGGGGCTGCCGGTGCGCTTCGCGCAGTGAGTGGGAGCAGGGGCGCTCAAGTGGGCGTCTTGCGCATCACTCAGCGCTGTCGTGAATGGATTCGTTCGAGCCAAGCCATTGTTTTAAACATCCTGAGTACTTGAGCTGGTCGTGTTGCATGGGTGGAAGAAGTATCTGATCGACCATTTCCAGACGCCCCGGGCCCATGCTAATGGGCCGAGAAGTGGCGTCGGTCGCTTACTGTACCATCGGGGTAGGGCTAGTCCGGCTCCGCGCGCTTCGACATCCCGGAGGATGATATGACACGAGAATATGAACTTAACGAATACCCGATTCAAGCGAGATCCCCTCGCAAGATAACATCCCTCGTCACCTTGGCTTCTGTGCTGCTTTGTGCCGGTTTTTTCGGCTGTAATGTCGATGTGGTCGAGACAGAGTCCGATAGTACGGGTACCAGCGGTGCGACGAGTGGCGGCGGCGCGAAGGGCAGCGACACCGATACCGGCAGTGACACCGATACCGGCAGTGACACCGATACTGGCAGTGACACCGATACCGGCAGCGACACCGATACTGGTGGTGCAGGCGACGGAGATTGCAGTGCCTCTGAAACAGAGTGTGGGGGAGGTTGTGTAGACACCCTTTCAGACCCCGATCATTGTGGGAAGTGCGACAAGGCATGTGATGAGAACCTCTTGTGCGACGGCGGCGAATGTGTCCTTGAGTGTGATGACGACGAAGTCGCCTGCGACGGAAGTTGCATCGATCCACTCACCGATGCGGAATACTGCGGGGCGACCGAGGATTGCACCGGGGATCAGAAGGGCGAAACGTGTCCTTCTTCGTTGAGCTGCGTTGATGGTGCTTGCGCCTTGGTTTGCGACTCTGACGAGATCATTTGCGATGAGGCCTGCGTCGACCCCAAAACCGACGATGACTATTGTGGAGCGTCGGATACGTGCGAGGGCGACGATAGCGGCGAGGTGTGCGGCCGTGGTTACGCGTGTGAAGGCGGCAGCTGTGTTCTGCAGTGTCCAGCCACGCAGCTTGCTTGTGGCGACACCTGCGTGACGCCCGAATCGAATAAGCAGTACTGCGGAGCGTCGGGTGACTGCCAAGGAGAGAACGCCGGCGAGGTGTGCGATGGGACAAGTCAGTGCATCGCAGGTTCGTGTCGACGGGTGGACGGGGATGGGTGTTCGTCGGACGACGACTGCATCAGCGGCACTTGCACAACATTCTACGCAGACCAAGATGGCGACGGATTCGGTGCGGCGAGCGCTCCCCAGAAGGTGTGCGGTACCACATCCCCGGGGTCGAGTTGGGTCACCAATAAGAGCGATTGTTGCGATGTGGCGACCGATATGGCCGTGGCTGCCGCAGTCAATCCCGGATATGCCGGAGGCACTACCGTTTTGCCAGCTGAAGGGTGTGCCAAGCCCTTCGATTACAATTGCGATGGCGAACTAACTACCAACTTTCCGCTGGACAAGACTTGCTACGACTTGACGACTGAGGACGAGTGTATTGGGGTCGTCGCGGCGAATTCGGGCCAGTACGAGTGTGGCGACCAGGTCGTTGTCTCGGCTTGCGCTTGGGTGAACGGCGGTTGCCAAAATGTTAAGGGTGCACAACTCGAGCTCGCCTGCTTCTGATTAAAGTCTGTGCCGCGCCGCTTCTCGATGTGCTCATCGACCTCGATCGGGTTGGTTTCTTCTCAAGCAGTGATTGCGCGGTGGAGCAGAGGGGCGTTAGACACCCCGGTGTCTACACGATCTAGGATTCGACGTGTTCTCGTGCGCCGACTAGGCTTGGTTGTTGCCCTCTTGCTTGGGGGGGGCGCTTGCGATCGAAACCGGTCCGCCCAGAACACGAAGGAGCCGAGCTCTACTCAGCACCCTGCAACCCCGGGGAAGACTCACAGCGCGCAGGGCAAACCGGGGCCGGCCGGCGTCCGGATACAAGACTACTTGCCTCAAGTGGGCGCCTACGCCTTCGTCGCACCAGAAGGTCGTGTTCGCTCCTATGTGTTTCGACGCGGCAAGGAGCTGTGTCTTTCTCTTGAAAGGACCTGCCTTCGCGTCGAGGACGGATTGGTGGTGGGCAGGAGCTTGCCTAACTTCGACGAGCGTCTGCCGGGCGGCGAAACTACGGTTTGGTTTCCCTCGCGCTTGAGCCCGGGGCAAAAGCATAAAGACAAGGGATTCGAGACGACGGTGGTCAGCGTCGATACCCCCGTCGAGACGCCCCACCAGCGCTTCGAACACTCAATGAAGCTCGAGATAAAATACCGGGGCGTACAGGATGGGGAGAGCTACCTCGACCATTCGTTGGAGTGGTGGGTTCCGGGGTTGGGTCTCGTCAAACGGGATGAGCGTGCCGACGGCCACCAATGGAAGACTCAGTTGACCCATGTCTCGCTGCATGCGCGCTACCCCGAGCAAATCAGCGCCTTGTACGACTACCAAGACGCCTCTCGCCGCATCGATCCTAAAGACGTTGTTTCTGCCGTGACCAAAAAGAGTCTCAGGGCCTACGAACGGGCGGTTGAGTTGGCCAGAACAGGAACCCTCGAGCAGCTTCGCGCGGCACCTCGGCTACAAGAAGTGCGGGCGCTCTACTTGCGTAATCTTGCGGATTTTCGGAGCCAGCCGCAGGCCAGCTTTGATGCGCTCATGGGGCGGGTCTTTGTCGGACTGTTTGAGCCGCCCCGTTTGCTCGAAGCCGAGGTGATGCGTGCAGACAAGGATGGAGCGGACGTTCGGATGGCGCAGAACAGCGGGTGGAGAAATTTTCCGCAGCTCATCGTTTTCGAGGAAGGACGCTTTCGAGTTGATTTGAATGTGCTCGACTCGGCAATCTTCGAGATCTTGGGAGTAGAGAAGGAAATCGGAACGCGACAGGCTCTGGAAAGCGCGTTCATAGACAAGCTCTCGCCCAGGTGGGACTTGCTCAAGCCAATCCGGGCGCAAAAATAGCGGGTCATAAATTCTACATCTGTAAGCTCTCGTCCAAGTGGGAACCGCTCAAGCCGGTTGGGCGCAAAAATTGCGGCTAAAATTGTAAAAGGATCCCTGATGTGCAGCGGTCGTCCCTGGCAAGCTGAGCTCCAGACGGCCCCCCTCGTAGGCCGACTAGGCCTCTTCGGCAGACCGAAGGGAACTGCTCACCATTCCTCAATCTGCGACAAGGCGTCGCTTTCAAGGCATCGAATATGCGTACCCTCCATCCATATCCGCTCTCCTCTCTATCGAAACGATGGTCCCGCCACCTTTCGCTATTGCTTGTTCTAGCGCCGGTTGTCTTCACACCAGCCTGTAGTGACGAAGGCGCGGTGGGAGCAGGTGGCTCGGGAGGCGACACCTTGGGAACATCGAGCGGGGGAACGACGCTTTATGGGTCGTCGGGCGGAGTCAACGCTGGGGCCTCGGGCGGGACGACCGGAGATGGCGGCGTTTCTGTTCCTGGGGCTGGCGGTTTAGGAGTGGGTGGTAACATGGCTGCGGCGGGGGGAAACGCTGGTGTCCATTCGGGTGGGGGGTCTTCTGAAACCCTCGACCCCAGTGGCCCTGTCTACGTTGCGCCGGATGGGGATGATGCCAATCCCGGGACTATCGGTGCGCCGGTGCGCACCTTGGAAAGGGCTCGCAATATTGTGCGCGATCTCACTTCAGATATGTCGGCAGATTTGATCGTTTACTTGCGAGGCGGAACGTACCCGCTGAGTGAGACCCTCAGCTTCACCACTTTGGATTCCGGAAGAAACGGGCATTTCGTCAAATACATGGCCTATGAAGGTGAGCGACCCGTGCTCACGGGCGGACAGCCGGTGTCGGGGTTCGAGGTCGTTGACGCATCGAAGAACCTTTATGCAGCACCGAACGTCACATCGCGCTTTCGGCAAGTCTACGTCGATGGGGTGAAAGGGGTTCGTGCGCGCACCCCCAATCTTGAAGAAGACGGATCTCCCCAGTTTTTCCGTATCCAGGGCGCGAACACCGGTGCTCACACCATCCAGGTGGATAGTTCGGTGGTGTCCGATTGGAACAACCTGAACCAGGTCGAAATGCATCTCAACCTGGCGTGGGCTGACAGCACCTTGCGCATCGCCTCGATCTCCCCAGAGGGTAACACTGCTCACATTCGGGTTCAAAAGCCCGAAGACGACATCCTCTTCATTCGCCCGTATCCCGGAATCACTCAGTGGGGAGAAAACCCCAAAGCCTATTACTTCGAAAACGCTCTCGAGTTTCTTGATCAGCCCGGAGAATGGTACCTTGATGAGACAACCAATGTGCTCACCTATATGGCGCGTCCGGGTGAGGACATGTCGACGGCAACTGTTGTTGTGCCCCAGGTCGAAACTCTCGTGAGCGTCAGCGGTCCAAGTACCGACGATCAGGTCAACAACTTGTGGTTTGAGGGACTCACCTTTGCCCATTCGACTTACATGCGACCTAGTGAGTCAGGCTTTTTGGATGGGCAGGCTGGACAGTTCAACATCGCCGCCACCGCGGACAACGACCAGTACGTCGGGCGACCGGCCGCTGGTGTGTCTGTGGAGAACGCCAACCACATTCATTTCGAACGCAACATGTTCACGCAAATGGCCGCGACGGGGTTGGATTTTATTTCGGGGACTCATGACGACGAAATCGTGGGCAACGTCTTCATTGATATTGGGGGAAGCGGCATTTCTGTCGGCAAGTTCACGGCTGATGAGGAGACTGAGTTTCATGTTCCCTACAATCCGGCAGACGAGAAAGAGATCTGCACGAATGAGATCATCCGCAATAACTACATCACCCAGGTGACGACTGAAATCATGGGGGCCTGTGGGATCGCCTGCGGTTATCCGCGCGGTATCGACATCCAACACAACGAGGTCTCGGAGCTCAACTATACAGGCATCTCAGTTGGATTCGGTTGGACGACGGAAGCCAACGCGATGAGCAACAACACCATCGACTACAATCACGTGCATCACATCGGGAAGGTCCTGGCAGATGGCGCCGCCATCTACACGCTTTCGAATCAGGGGCCCATGTCGTCGATGCAGCACAACTATGTCCATGATTTCGAGCAGTCCGAGTGGGCCGACTACCACATGCCCGCACTTTATCTTGATGAGGGTACGGCAGGCTACACCGTGGCATACAACGTGATGATCAATACGCCGGGTTGGATCGCCGAAAATCGCACGGGGACGAACACCATCACCGACAACGGAGGCGATCCGAGTGGCGCGGCAGAAACGATGGAACAAGCGGGTATCGAAGACAGCTACCTTGACATTCGGGATATGAAGTTGCCGGCCGTCGAGTTTTGACATGATACCATTTTGCTGCATGGCTTCGATGAGTTTTCGACAGGCGGCAAGGTGTGTTCTCGGTTCGACAGCAAGATGTTTGCGTCGAGCCCTGGATGGAGCAAGAATTGTCTGAGAAATATCTCAGACAATTCTTGTCGTATATGGTGACTCAAGCTCCGGCGAAAGGGTCACATGCGGCGATGAACGCGCTACTTTCCTGACAAAACGTGAAGACTCAGGGGGGAGAGTATCATACCGTGGCGCGCATAATCGGGAGCGGTTTTGCACGGCGCAGTTCGCCGCGCCACTCCCCGCAAAACTTGGAGAGTCACACCATGCACAAACACCTCACATCGATCAGCAAACCTCTGCTGGGGCTGCTCGCGGCAGTCGGCACTTTCTCAGCCAGCACAGCGGCCCACGCCACGAGTGGCGGCGAACTCTACACTACAGCATCGTACTCGTACGGTCGCTTCGAAGCGCGCATTCAGTTTGCGGGGGGCGATGGGGTCGTCAGCTCGTTCTTCCTCTGGAAGAACGAGTCTGAGATGAAAGAAGTCTTCTGGAACGAGCTGGATCTTGAGACCGTTTGGGCTGACTGCGAACTGAAAACCAACGCGCTGTACGGCCTACCCGAGGCGAACCATACTGATTCCAGCGGATCAGAGGGGGGATGGTGCACCGGATTTCATACCTACGCTTTCGAGTGGACTCCCGATTATGTCGCTTGGTCTGTAGACGGAACGGAGCTTCGACGAGAAACCGGGGCCGACTCCGAGGCCTTCCGCGACAACGCCGCGGAAGGCATGCAGCTTCACTTCAACACCTGGCCCGGTGACAATACCTTCGGAGGGAACTTTACCGAAGCCATTCTTCCGGTGCACGAGTACATCAATTGGGTGCAGTACTCCTCCTACGCGGACGGCGATTTCACCTTGGAGTGGCGGGAAGATTTCGCTGGCAGCACTCTCCCCGATGGTTGGGCTACCGGAACCTGGGGCTCGCCCAAGGGCCTTTCGACCCACATGCCCGAGAACGTCAACTTCATGAACGGATACGCCATCATCTCGTTGACGAGGGATGAGGCTACAGGTGCCGCCGGCGCGCTGCCGATGGACCCAGATGGCGCAGGCCCCGTAGATACTCCGGTCGACCCGATTCCGGGCAGCGGCGGAAGTGCCGGCGGTGACACAACCGGCGGTGACACAACCGGTGGTGACACGACGGGCGGTGACACGACGGGCGGCGACACGACGGGCGGCGCCACAACCGGTGGCGATATGACCGGCGGAGATACGACCGGTGCACCTAACCCTGGGGCAGGGGGAGGAGCCACGACGGGGTCGGACGGAATGGGCGCTTCAGCCACGACCGGCGCCGGAGCTGGTACCTCCACTCCAGGTGAAACGGGAATGTCTACCGGCGAAAAGGGCGGCTGCTCCGTAAACGGACGCAGTCCCGGCAAGAGCGGCGGAATGCTCGCTTTGATGCTGGCGTTGTGCGCAGCTGCTTGGCTGCGTCGACCGCGTTCGGCAAAGCTCGAAGGCTGAGCGTAGCGAGCTTTTACATCAAAAAGAAAAAGCCCCGAACTTCGGTTCCGGGCTTTTTCTTTTGCGATCAAAGACGCCTTGCTCGTCTCTGTGTGTGGCTTTCAACCGGGCATTCTGAGCGAGACTTCCCTCTTGAGAGCGGGGAGAACGGCGCGTGCAAACCAGGGGTTCTTCTGCATCCAGATCTTCGAGCGCCAACTCGGGTGAGGTAAGGGGAAATAGTCGGGGAGATACTCAGAAAAGGCGCGCACGGTCTCCGTCAGAGACTTCTTCTTACGACGCTCTAGGTAGTGGTCTTGGGCGTACTTGCCCACCAAGAGGAGCAAAGGTGATCGTCCGCTGTGCACCAGGAGTTTGTCGTGCCAAAGCGGGGCACACCTGGGGTCGGGAGGTGCGTCGCCACCACTCTTGCGTCCTGGGTAACAGAAGCCCATGGGCATGAGTCCCACGAGTCTTCCGTCGTAGAAGCTTGTTTTATCCAGATCGAGCCAAGAGCGCAGGTGGTCTCCAGAATCGTCTTCCCACGGGACGCCCGAGGCGTGGACTTTTGTTCCTGGTGCTTGACCGATGATGATCAACCGCGGTCCCTTTGCCCATTGGACAACGGGGCGAGGACCAAGCGGGAGATCCGCCGCACACTCGGTGCAATCGCGGATCTCCCGAAGGATTTGGGGAAGTGAAATGCGAGCCAAAGATTCCTAGTGCTGCGACCGTTTAAATTTGAGCGCTTCTTGATCTGTCAGCGTTGAGAGACGGCTCGGTTTTCAGGAAGGGTCGCGGCACAAATGGGAAGAGAAAAGTGCGGAGACAGAGAGGGGCGAGCGCGGTTTCGAACCAGCAGAAGCTCCGCTTTCGTTCGCCCAACGCCGTACGAAA
>JBNKYC010000001.1:0-38320 GCA_050300635.1 Polyangiaceae bacterium | reverse complement strand
AAGGCCAAACCGCCCCTCCGGATCCACAAAGTTCACCGGGTCATTCCCCACATACACATAAAGATTGGTCTGCCCGCCCGCAAACAAGATGGGGTCCTTGGCCGTCCACCTACCAATACTCGGGTCATAATCCCGTGCGCCGAAGCGGACGAGCCCAGTCGCAGGATCCATCAAGCCTCCAGCAAAGCCGAAGGGGATGGGCCAAGCCGAAAGATCGACGTCACCGTTGGAATCAACTTGCTCCACTCCATCAAGGACGAAGCGAGTCACTTGTCCCCAGGCAGAATACTCTGCTTCCAACCAGATTTCAGGACCGGCCGCCCCGGCTACCGAGTTCATATTGATAAGATAGATGGGGCTTCCCCGCTCGTCAGTAACAACTCGGTAACTGCGAGTTTCGTCATTGATCGAGCGTATCACCATCTCTGGGACATTCGCTTTATGGCCATACGCAAATCTTTGGACAAGTTCGCCTTCACCATCAAGAACCGCCTCAACCCGCAACCGGTCGGACCAAACATATTGAAGCGACTCTCCTTCGGCGATTCGGAGCACTCGTCTCCCAAGGTGATCATTCCGGTAGCGAACCAACTCATCCACGACTACGCCCGTTGAGTTCGTCAGATCAACGCTCCGCAATGCCCCACGCACATCGTAGTCGAACAGCAAACCAGCGTCCATCGAGAGCCTAGACCGCAGCTGGCCGGAGCGGTTGTAGCCATACTCAAACCCGTTCGAGGCTTTGAGGCGATTTTCGGAGTCAACTGTGGACACCAGACATTCTGTCTGTGCGTCCTGATATTGACAAGTCAAGTTTCCGCGAGAGTCATACGCAAACTGCTCAGTTCCGGTAGCGGAGCCAGTAACCCCCTTTAATCGACCATGTTCATCGTAGGAGAGAGTTCGGACGTTCAAGTATTGAGATGTTCCGTCCTCTTTGAATAATTCGAGCGAGTCTTCCAGAACCCTTCCCTGAGGGTCTCTTGAGTCAATAACATACTCGTAAATCTTAACAGGCAACTCATCGATTGCTCGGAAAACGATATGGGACTCAACCAGCCCCCTCTCGTCGTAAGAATACAACTCTTGAACGGACCCGGCTCTCACCCCCTCCAACATACCGTGGTGGGAGTCGACATCCCCATATGCGCCATCAAAGTCATAGTCGACGCTGTATTCGCCGCCGGACACCGTTTCAACTTGCGAGTCCAGATTGTACCCCAACGTTGTTTTACCAAGCACTTCGTCGTTCACGACTACTTGTTGCTGTGTACGACGAAGGAAGCCATCGTAGTCGAAAGTCACGCCCGCCAACTGCATATTGCTTCGGGCCTTGACAACCTTCTCTCCTTTGAGGAGTGGGCCGACCCAATCGTACTGCGTATGAGTGCCGTCGTATTTGATAAGGTACACTTGACCGGCGACGCCCAATGGCATTTCCCCATCCCGTCCAAAAACTTCGTCCCCATACACATAGTGCAAATTCTCTTCGCCCTCGGAACTGTCTCGGAAAGCTATGCGGCGCATTCGACCCGCTGTATCCAAAGCTGCAGCGTCCCTAAAGAATTCGACTTCTCGAGTTTCGCCTTCTTCCGTAGGAAGCAAGACTTTGCTTAGCCGCCTGCTTGGATCGTACTCCCAACGAGTCTTAGTCGAGTCGCTCAATGCGCCTGGATGCGCGTACATTCGAAGCAAACCGTTTGCAGAATAGTCGAGTTGATGCTTCGCTTCAGATTGCTCCGTCACCGATTTCATGCGCCCCTCACTATCGAAGAGCGTCAGAATCTGCGTTTGGTCCGGCGCCGTTGCAGATCGAGTATACCCATAGCCGTCGCGAGTGAAGTCCAACGAGACGCTCCCCTGCTCAATCCTGCTCGGATATCCGGCGCCCGGCACGTTTTCAGGAAAGTAAAAAATCTCTTCCAATGAGACGTCGCCGTCTCTTCCTTCAGCAACGACCTCAATCAACCTCCCCTGCTCGTAGTTCATACGGATGCTGGCCAAATCTCCCACCTGCACCCCAGTAGTATGTCCATTGGAGTCAAACCAACGCTTAACTGTGCGACCAAGCGGAGACGTCGTGGTTTCGCTGTGCTCGCCGCGGTCCACCACGGTCTTGACCGGCGAAACGGTAGCCCCATCACTTAGAGTAAACTGCCGTGTTCCGATGAGCCCATCTGCCGATATCGTCGACGCAGTCCTGAACGAAAGCAACTTGTCGTCCACTTGGAGTTCTTCTGACTGAATGACCTTACTTTGAAGCACGTCGTCGAACCCCCACTTTCTCGTGAGGACCAAACCATCACTACGAGTCATGGTCACTACCTTCTGGCGGTCCACGACCACATTGTATCCCGTCCCGTCAGGATTGAGCACACCGCGTCTATTGTCCCCCAAGTATCTCTTATGAGTCATAAGTGACACTTCCTCGCTCCCGTTCGTATGCTCGGTCTTGTAAGCTCCGGACCACCGTTCGTCGCCGTCGGCAAGATACGTTCCGCGTACTAAGGTCTGCTTTTCGAGACTGGACACCTCTAGTCCAGAGACTTCTTTCAGCTCATCACTAGTTAATCTCCCCAAGTCATCATACTCGTACTCATGACGCTCATTTTCTTTGGACAACGCGCGCAACAATCCGTTTTCATCCAAAGAAAACAAAGTTGTATCTGAAGATTCGTCAATCGGTTGTCGCACCAGGCTCTCCACGTAACCGGTGGAAGAATTCAGGTACACTTCCGCGGTGTGGCCAAATGGGCTTCTAATCGTCAGTACATTCGAATCGTGCCCGGAGATGGTCGTGGTTGACCCCGCTTCGTGGATGGCCGCAAGATAAGTCGAATTGGGGCCAACGTAGTCAAATTCGCGAAGCGTGATGGAAGGGTCAATTGCGCTGAGTGTGCGCCTATGTCTGCCCTGGCGGTCGAACACGAAAATTTCTCCCTCAGGCGTCGACACTGAAATTTCATCGGCTGAACCGCTGATACCTTTCGCCTGCACGATCTTTGCAATTTGCAATTCACCCGACGCAACAGCAAACCCCGTAACCCCGGGGTTGAGGAGCCAGATAAGCCCATCAGGACCGATGTCGAGCCCGACTGTTCCTCCGTTATTGCCGTTACCCAAACAAACGCCGGACAAAATCCCGCTGTTCTTGAATCCGGAAGAGCATTGAAGGCCCCCAAAACGCTGCAGTCGATAGGGCGAAGGGTTGGTCTCGCATAAGGGATTCGACGAGCCTGCACTTTCGTCGGGTACAAGCTCCCAGATGACACCAGGTGCTCCCCGGTAAGTGAAGAGGATTCTACCGTCAGCGAGAGGCAAGATATCCCGGGTTTCCCATGATGAAAACGGATCATTCAAGGTCAGATCAGAAGCAGTAGTACCCTCCACCCCATCAGTTGCAGGCGACTTGTTCCCACATCGATTGTCGACAATCGGCGATAACCCGTCTGCCTTCGACCACTTCATCAGGTACTCGCCACCCGCTCCTTTATTTGAAAGCTTTCGAACCTTAGTTACAAGAGCGAGCTCGTCTTTCTTACCGGGAACAGCTCGCATGGTCACCCGATATGGGTCCCTGTCAGTACCGCTATTAAGATGGTCCCCTGTCTCGATGCCAAAGGAAGGTACCTCGGCAATGCTCCATGCATTTTCTCCACCAGAAGCATCCTGATCGAATACCTCAAATACTTCGGTGTTGAACCGGCAGAGAGGGTAATCCCTGGGGTCACAGTCTGTTCCCGTGGCCTGATTCGTGAAAAGAGCAAGCATAATCACACCGTCTTTGCGGACGGTCAGCCCCAGAGGGGGAGCTGGAAGGTCTTGGCGGCGCCCCTCTACCCAACCAACATCTGAAGCAAAGTCAAAACCGACGAGCTGCTGCTGCTTCTTGTCCGCAAAGATCACCCGATCTTTTCCCGCGTCGTAATCAAACATGCTCTCGAGGTCGACATCCTCAATGAGAGTAGTTGCGACCCTACTAGGTGAGATATACACGAAGTCATTGACAACTCTGTTGTCTATTCTGTCAGCTCGCAAGAGGACAAGCAGCTCGCCTCCTCGCTTGTCGACTCGATGTCGAAACTCATCCACCCAAATAGACTCTGTGCTAGCCCTTACATAGGGAGTGTTCTCCGGGGGAGCACTCAGCTGCTCTGCCGAAGACAATTCGATAACTTCGTCCGTGGTGAGGTCGCGTGTCTTACCACTGTCGCCGCGGTAGAGAACCAAAGCATCTCGATGCACGTGCAGAAAGTGATGATCGGAAAAGGTCAGTCCACCGAGCCCACTCAGAGATGCATCGTTAACGCTAACCATCCTTTGATAGCCACCAGCTGCGACGGTAACGCACCCCTGTCGTCCCGCAATGAACCCTTGCTGAAACCCAATGTGCACACGCCTCGTCCCATAAATCCGGCGCCCCTTTTCGTCAGTCCCTGACCAAAACCCGAAGCTTCCCAGAAGCGGATTGGCTCCCTTCAAATACGATTCCAACGGCAACCCCACACGACAAGGTGGTTCACGAAAGCGCCCTCCCCCCTCGATCCGCCACCACCCAGTGCCGAGACCTGGAAGACTCGCATCAAATCGACGATCACCTGCGGAGCCAAACATTGCATTGCTGTTGTAGTGGAGTGTCCTTTTCATTCCCGGGATCACGAACTCTTCGCCTAGGTTCCCACTCTCAACACCAATGCGCGAGCCCACCTTGCACGAAGAGTTCCCTAACAGACCATCTGGAGGACTCGAATCAGGAACTGTCTGTTGGGTCGCTAGACGCATGTACCAGTTTAGATCGTGCGGAGAAAAGTGCGTCAGCTCGACTCGCCAAAGTTGTTGACCGCAACTCCGCCTCTTGTCCTGAACCTCCATGTCCAGGGCATCAATTTCTTCCTGAGAAATTGCCGTTAGGTCATCCGGCCAGCCTTCTACCGAGACCACCGTTCCCGCGCTGTCGCATGCGAGTTGGACAA
Organism: Polyangiaceae bacterium; assembly: GCA_050300635.1. Classification (GTDB taxonomy): domain Bacteria; phylum Myxococcota_A; class Polyangia; order Polyangiales; family Polyangiaceae; genus NIC37A-2. The sequence goes on along the minus strand of JBNKYC010000001.1, from coordinate 33,347 downwards.
TGTAACCATCGGCTTCTCTCTCCCACGTCCCGGTCTCGCGGTTGTAGGTAAAATGAGGCACTTTGCTACCGACCGAATAGTCGGCGCACGTTCCCGTTCCTGTATCCCCTCCCCTTTGGTAATCGCCAGCAGGGACACCTTCGAGGTCATTACTAGGAGGAACCGTCGGTGTACAATCGTCGTCCTGGCGAAAGTTATCCAAATAGTAGGCTAGGCGCCCATCCACTTGCGGATTCGGCTCGATCTGACCGTCCTGATCCTGGAACGAAATCTCAAAAGCATGAGTGTAGTTGGTACCAGGGGGCATCTCGGCTGGCATCTGTTGGCTGCCGAGATAACCGGACGTGTAGGGTGTAATCCGAATCGCTCCAGTGAGCTCTCCCTCGATAGTCGTACCAGGATCGATGAACACACTTGGCGTAGCCAACGAGACCAGACCATGTTCGGTCGGAACGGTGACGTCGTCCGCGTTGAGCAGCTGACCGTTCATGTTGTCCGAGTTAAAGTCGAGCTCTTTGTCGGAAACCCCAATCAGGACGACCATCTCCAGCGTTACATGCTCCTTCCAAGTGATGGAGACAGCGCGGTCAGCTGCCAGATAGCCATCTTTTTCGAAGCGCACCCTCGTCGTCGCTCCGCCGGCCACCATAATCTCAAACTTTCCTTCCTGATCGGTTTCCACATATCCCACGCTGCAATCTTCCGGCACACTCACCCTGACACCGGCGAGGTCGAAAACTCCATCGTCCGAACTGGCAGTGACTCGCCCAGAAATGATCGCCGCTGTGTCCACGGGCAACACCCTCACCGGACAGTCAGGTGCGACGGGCTTCCCAGGATTCACTTCGGTAAAAATATCGTCGAAGGTTCTTTGCTGGTCCCGCGGGTGTTCGCCGCTCCCTGTCGGTGCACACTGATTGTCCGAGTTGCAGGAGAGCCCTTCACCGCAATCTGCTTCCGCATTAGAAGAGAACGCCCCATCCGAACAAATCACGCAGGGGTTGGTCTCGTCGACTCTTTTGCTTTCAAATACGCCGTCTATGCAGCGTTCGACCGTGCACAAGTCCCCGTCGATCTCTTGAGGAGAACTCAAGTTAACTTCGGTCAATTTGCCGCCAGTGGATAGATCGTCGCACCTGTACTCGGTACACACGTTGTCCGTGTCGGGAATCGCGTGAGTGATACCGATGTCGGGATCACAGGCATCGAAGGTGCATGGATTGCCGTCGTCCATGTCGGCTTGGGTGAGGAGAAAATGATCTTCTAGCCCGAACGTCGGTGAATCACATACATCGAGGGTGCAGGCGTTCCCGTCGTCGCACCAAGCATCGTCGCATGGGCAGACTTCCGTGCACTTGAGAGACGTCGCTTCGCACGCGGGTTGCTCAGTTGTCTGATTGAATGATGGCCGGACCAGGCGGGCTGGGATGACTCCTGTCGGAGTGCAGGTGCCGCTCCCGCCATAGCAGTAACGGGTGCTCACTTCGTCTTCTACGAGGCCTCCCGGTGAGTACTGGTCACCGTTATCCTTGATGTCATAGACAAGCGCGATCTCGTGGGCACCAGCGTCCAAGAACAAGCATGCACTTTCGTAGGTGCCAGTGGCTTTGACAGCGACCTCGGAATCAACGAAGACCAAACCGGCCTGTCCGTTGACGGTGGCCACGGTGAAACAGTGATTGCCTCTAGATTCTGGATAGATGAACCCGCGCGCAACGATGGTTTTAGCTCGCAAACTTGCAGCTGACGTCCAGCCACTGGCGCCGATCCATCCAGGAATAAAGTCGCGGAGGCGCAATTCTTGATCTCCGGAGTTGGCCCACCCAGCGTACTGAGTCCGTTCCTCAAGGTGAGTGCGCAAAGCATCGTCCTGCAGCGCGTTCACTTTCTCAATAGTGTCCAGCAAGGACGCATCGGGATCGGCCGAAGAGGGGCGCGAATGGACAGCCACTTTCATACCGTTCGGTAGACTATCGACAGTCCAGAGTGAGTCGTCCAACTGTTCTTGGCAAGTGCCAAGCGTGTCACCATCTGTGTCTAATTGAGCTTTGCGATACTCACCCACCGTGGACGCGCACGAGAACTGCGGGGACTGGTCGGGGCCTCCCCCAGAATGGTTAGCCTTGCGCCAATCCAGGCCCCGAAAGGTAAAAATGTGACCAGAGACGGACTCCTCGGTATTCACCAACAGATGTTCGGTCACCAGGTTGCTCGACAACTTACCTGTAACCCTAGTCCTTTGGAGCGGATAGCGGGCCTGGCCACCTGCTTCGAAGTCCACATCAGCATAGGGAACCTGAATCAAAAAGCTGTCGGCCAAACTCGTCGCCAAGAGCTCACCGTGCACCTCGATGTTGCCGTGCACGAAGACGCTGCCTGAGCCGGTGCGGACGACGCCCCCTGGCTCAATGACAAGGCTCTTGAACACGTGAGTGTCACCGGTGAGCTGAATGACTTCATCGCCTTTGAGCCTCAGGTGTCCGTAAACGCCTGCGGGAAGCTCGAGCGGGGCTTCTTCGGTGCCGCCTGCTCGTACATCCTGACTACCGGCAGCAGGCATCGGCACCGCCACTCTCCAGGGCAAGTTAAAATCGGAATGACTCGCATTTTGCTGCACAAGCTGACCACACTCCGTGACCAACTCTTGTTCGCAGACAGCGTTCTCGCAGACGTCTTGGTCCGCTCCTGAACAATCAGATATTTCCTCTCGGCGAGTTGAGCAATCGGCAGCACCCAGACACTGCTCGTAGGCGTCGTCACATGATTCTACGTCATTGGGATTCACATCGATACATGCGTCGCGGTCCGCCGCGCATTGGGTATAGCTCGTCGAACAGTCTTCCACCGTGGCGACAACCGGAGGACGCGACGTAACCACGCCCACGACGTCTCCAGCCCCCAGTTGCACATGTTTCCCCGAAGCCACATAGAGCTGATCCACGTGCCCTGCCGTGGTGTTGCCGAAAATCCCAGAGACATTTCCCGAAACAGTCACCTTGTGCCAGGAAACCAGGTTAGGCAGCATCGCTCCGTCGGAAATGGAGACTGCACCACCTTGATCCCAACGGTGCCTCCCGGCGTACACGAAGGGGGAGTCTGAACTGAGCTTTTGCTCTGTGTTCCAGGGCAGTTCGATCAGGAAATGTCTCACCACCTCTGGTCCCCGTATAACCTCGTCGAATCGAGCTTGCCCGAGATCTAGGTTGTCGAAGCATAGTGGGCTATCGGCCGTGCCCAGCACTCGATCCGTGGGGAGAGAAGCGGTGATCTCAAAGAACAGATCTCCATAATACTGGTTTGAAATGACGCCAAGAGCCGACTCAGAGATTTGAAATTCGGCCAGCTTCCAGCTCACTGGATCTGCAGGCAGAACTGTGAGCTGGTTGTATCCCGCGAATTGGCGGTAGATTCCCTGGGACGGGATGCTGAAGAAGAGATTCAGCCCCAAGTCATAGGTAGAACTGTCTTCTTCCAGCTGGGGTGGTTTGACGTCCAGGTGTACCTTTCCGTCTTTGTCAGCGAGTACCAATGTAGAGAGCCGTGTGCTCTTCAATGTAGCAAACGAAAGGCCCCCTTCATTGGAGAGACATACGGACGAGAGCCCGTCGTTAACGTTGTCGCCGACCCCGTTGGTAGCCGTGGTTTCCTCCTGCCCACCTTGCGCAGACCAGCCAGCCAACGTCTCAAAGCCGAGCACGTCATCCGCGTCGCGAGAGGGCGAGGGCGGGATAACGTTGGGCAAGCTGGGATTGAGGGAAAGACCGTCAACAGCATAGGTGCCGGGCGGCAGATCTCCGAAAGTAAAAGTAAAACTCAGGTCAGAGTAGGTCTCGCTTGACAATACCTGACGAATGGCTGCTGGAAGCTCGAACTCGATGCGGTGCCAATAATCAGGGCCACCGTAAAGCAAGGCCCCGTCCAGCTGCCTGTACCCGATGTATTGATTGTGCAAGTTCGCCCCCACTGAGTTGACGAAAACCTGAAGAGACGCACTCAGCTGAGTGTCAGTCGACGACGTGGGATCGACGCGCACGTCCAACCCCAAGGTCGTGCCAACATCACTGAGTTTCGTGAGGTTGGGTGTCTTGATGGAAAACCCGCCACTATTCGAGCCTGTCGGCTCGGCCTTGTTGTAGGCACGAACTTCAAAACTGTACTGACCCTGACTGTGTTTGAGCGAATAATCGCCATCGTAGGCCAGGGGTGACGTGATACCTGGAACCAGGCTGAAAGCACCCCGCTCTTCCACCCCGGGTTCAAAACCCAAGACCTGTCGATTGAGAAATTCGTTCTGTGCGTCAATGGCATTTGCGTCCTCTAGAGCAACATCCATTTCGAGCCTGTCCAGATAGAACTGTCCCGCCGGGCCGTTGTATGTGACCTCCAACGTAAGGTCTTCCGCAGTTTCAAATGCCTCCCGAAACGAATCTTGGATGGGATAGGTGAGTGTGTTCCACTCGCCAGCCTGAAGCCCAGACAAGGGCGCCCGGCCCAACTCCTGGTGATACATGTCTTTCCCTGGAGCCCGAGCGACAATGGACACATCTCCCCAAGTTGCAGCGCTCGGAATGAAGATGTCCATACTCACGTCAGGTCCGAGCGTGCCGAGCCTAGGAATAATTGTCGATTTGACTCTTGCATATCCGGAGTTGGACACAGCCAGAGCAAGGCTTCCCTCGGTGTGGAGGGCGGTCTGGGCCGTAGTCGCGCCCGACGGCGTCCAATCCGCCAAGGACTCAAAGCCCGAAATTCTCAGGTACTTTTCGTACTGATCACTTCTTAGACGCTGACTTCGGGAGCTCGTATCGGGAGGTGAGTCATCCGAGCATCCGAGGAAGAGTGAAGTAAACCCCAATAAGGTCCCCAAGACCGGTAGTATCCGGGGGGAGGTGAATCTGCTTTTTCGGAAAACTCGGCTCATTCTGGCACCTATATACCGGTTGTCCGTTCGCAACAATATGTGAGCGGGGGCTTTTTCCTTGCTGCGGTAAACCCTCTGATCCAAGCCCCGCCCGGGGTCGCCCCGACGAGCCAAGATGGTACCCTCGCCCCGTCGAATGTTGCGCTCCACTCGCCTCGACCCCTAGTACGATGAAGAACACCACGAGCCCCCACGAAAAAGCTGGCATTTCTACGCAACAGAAAGCTCTCGAGATCAATCTAGACGAGTCGAAGTATGGAACCTTCGTCGAAATTGGAGCTGGACAGGAGGTAGCCCGTCGCTTCTTTTCAGCCGGTGCCGCGGCAGGGACCGTCGCCAAGACTATGTCGGCTTACGACATGACCGTCAGCGATCAAATTTACGGAAAGGCCTCGGGGTACGTCAGTCGCGAACGACTGGAGCAAATGCTCACACGCGAATACGATCTACTGATCGAACGGCTCGCCGATCGAAAACCGAAAACGACCGAGTTCTTCTCTTACGCGGCGACGGTGACGGCGCGGAGTTTCAAACAGCGCAACGAATGTCACGGGTGGATCGGGGTTCGCTTGCAGCTCTACCCCCAAGCGCCCCCAAGCGAGGTCATTCTTCATGTCCGCATGTTGGACGACGACAACGCCTCTCAAGCCGATGCCTTGGGGATCCTCGGGGTCAACTTGCTGTACGGCGCGAATTACTACAAGAACAAGCCGCGTAGGATCGTCGAAACTCTGCTGGACAATCTGGACGGCGATCGCCTGGAGATCGATTTCATTCAGTTTTCTGGACCTTACTTCGATGAGGTCGACAATCGTTTGATGAATCTCCACCTCGTGCGCTCCTGGTGCTGTCGAGCAGTCATGTTTGACACGAGCGGGGCCTCGGTTGTGCCGTCCAGCGCCATGCGCAAGCGCGATGTGGTCGTCATGCGTGGTTCGTTCAAACCCCCAACCAAGATCCACCTGGACATGAGTCGAGCGGCCCTCGATCTTTGCGAACAGATGGGCGGCGGCTGCGAGCGCGGAGTGCTCAATGTGGCCGAAATCACGATGTCCGACTTGGGAGCCGACGGAAACGTCGCGGACGAGAGCTTCTTGGCGCGAGTCGACCTCCTTTCTCAATTGGGCTTCAACGTGCTTATCTCGGACTATTTGCGATTTTTTCGCCTGCGCTCCTGGATCCGCAACTTTACGAAGAACCGCCTCCGCATCACCCTGAGCGTTCACGATCTGGACAATATCTTCGATGCGAAATACTACGAAGGTCTAGAAGGCGGTATCTTGGTCGCGTTGGGTCAGCTTTTTTCTGACGATACGACCGTTTTCGTCTATCCTGCCGAGATCAACGGTGAGCTCATCACCCTTGAAAACGCTCGCGTCCCCGACCAGGTGCGCCACCTCCTCAAGCATCTCATCGAAAACGGCTCACTCGTCCCAATCGATAAGTACAACGCCGACAACCTGCATATCACCCCCAAGAGTCTCGGTCGCGAAATCGCTCAAGGGAGAGGCGCCTGGGAGTCCTTCCTCCCAGAAGGCGTCGCCGAGCAGATCATCGAGCGTCGCCTCTTCGGTTATTCGGACTGAAAAAAACGCCTCGCTCCCGAAGGAACGAGGCGCGATCGCGGCTCGACTGCTTTTGCCGAGTTTTGTGTAGTCGGGCTCAGCCGCCAGCGCCGCCAGCGCCGCCAGCGCCGCTTCCTTCACCCCAGGAAATGTCGCTCAGGCAAAAGTCGAAGGGGGTGTCTGAACCTTCGCTGGCAGGTACCTGCCACTGAATGTCACGCAACTTGGAAGCATCGAGCGTGCCGGCCGGCGAAACCCAGTCGCCGTTGGCCAGATCTGCAAAAGCGATGAAGTTGTAACCTTCGCTCACTGAGGTCGTGAAATAGTTGTTCTCATCTCCGTCCATCATGACGCCCACGCGCAGACCGGCGGGAACCCCAGTGATGGTAAACGAGAAACCCATTTCGCCACTGGCGTCAAAAGTCGAGCCTTCAGCGGCGAGGTTGATGCCGATGCCGCCACCCCAGATATTGTCCCAGTCCATGTTGACTACCTCGCCAGCAGCGCCGCTCGCGCAAAGCTCACCGTCCGCAGCCGTCATGGCGATGCAGGTGGAAACCTTGTCGGCGTAGTCGTAGACGCCAACACCGACTGATACGCCTGCGTCCGCGGGCTCAGAGTAAAAAGCATCCACACAATCGCTGTTGCCTCCGGCCGTGGTCGAAGAAGTGGTCGAGGACGAAGTGGTATCAGTCGAACCGGCGGTCGTCGACGTGCCAGTGGTTGTGGTGGCGCCAGTGGTGCCCGTCGTTGCGGTGGCGCCAGTCGTTGCGGTGGTGCCAGTCGTTGCGGTCGTGGCTGTCGTTCCCGCACTGTCAGCCCCGGTAGCTCCGGTGGTCGTGCCAGTGCCGACCGGATCTTTGTCCGAAGAGCAGGCCGGAGCCAAAACAAGTGAAGTGCCAAGAGCCATGAGTCCCAATAAAGAAGTAGTACGCATAGGCGACAGTTATCACAGTCGTGGCGCCGAGAGAATTCTCAGATTTCCTATTTGTATCCGATTTTTCACCGATTCGACGTACCTGTAATATATGAACGTTCACATTGGAAATCGCGATAGCAGGTTTATCCTGACCCAAAGCATGGGCTCGCCGCACCTACATTTCATACCTATCTCCTACTTCTCGATCGCCGGAGCCGTGCTTGGCTGACCTGGAAGCGAAACCGAACTTCGAAGTCTTCCTGAAGAGTCGCCCTGCAGCATTCCTGTCGACGACTTGGACGCCATGGAGAGCACTGGCTGTCACGGAGCAGGTAGAGACTACGTGCTCACCCCCTACCCCCTGAATTAATTCGCCTGAGATGCGCTTCGCGCACGACTCCACCGCCTGCCGAAGGCTGACCGTTCAACGTCGGGGCGGATCGCTCTCTTCGTCAGGAGCCGCGCCCATGAAGGGGAGCTCCACCTGTCGAAGACCAGGCAGACGACGGCTTTTACGAGCCGACTTGTCGCTCAAGATCTGCGCCTCGCGATCCATATCGGCGTCGATCACCTCCGGGTTGTCCAAAGCGAAAGCGATCGCGTCGAACACCTTGGCAGGAGAAAGCTGTGGATATCGCTTGAGGATCTTCTCGATCGGCGTCCCACCGCGATAAAAGGCGTAGAGACGTCGTACTGGCACGCGCGAATCCGCCACGTGTGGGCTTCCGCCCAGAACGCGCTTGTCCACACGGATGTGCGGATGCGGAACGAGAACGATGGGGAGCGACGACACTTGTTTTTCGTCCTGCATGATGAACCCCACCCAGTACTTCCACAAGTCATTTTCTGGAAAGAAAGCTGCGACAAAGCCCGTCGATTTTCATCAACGGGCTTTGTGATCCACCCCGCAGGCCATCATCCCGCAACAACCTGCGCGACAACAGCCTAGGCCGCATTTTACTCGAACGGCGAGGCGCAGTGGGCACCCAGCGCTCTAATCAGAGAGCAGAAAGGATGGTCTCAGCGGCCAGATCGGCTGAAACTCTGTACTTTTCTTGCAGAATTTCGAAAGGAGCCGAAGCACCGAAGTCGTCCACCCCGATACAGATCCCGTCCAAACCAACCAAGGCCCGCCAAGGTCCGGTCACGCTCAGCTCATAACTGGCGCGACGAACACCCGGGGGCAAAATCGCGTCTTGCTTTTCCTTCGATAACCGCATGAACGCCTCGACGCAGGGCATCGAAACCACGCGCACCTGCTTGCCCTTGTCGGCCAGCTTTTCTTTCACAACGAGGGCATCACCCACCTCGCTCCCCGTTGCGATCAGCACCAGGTCGGGATTTTGTGCGTCGCTCAGCACGTAGGCTCCATCGAGCATGCTCTTTGGATCCCAACCAGCAGGACGTTCGAGAGCGGGAACGTTGTGTCGCGTCAAGGCCAGAACGGTAGGCCCATCCTTGCGAGCGATGGCATAAGCCCAAGCGCCAGCGCACTCCACGGCGTCAGCAGGACGCATCACGTCGAGATTGGGAACCATACGCATGGTCCACATCTGCTCGACGGGTTGGTGCGTGGGGCCGTCTTCGCCCAAAAAGAGCGAATCGTGAGTCAAAGGATAGATCACTCGCAATCCCATCAGACCAGCCAAACGCATCGGAGGACGCATATAATCGCCGAAGATGAGGAAGGTCGAACCGTAGGGAATGAAGAACCCAGAGAGAGCCAACCCATTGAGAACCGATCCCATCCCGTGCTCGCGAATGCCGAAATTGAGGTTCCGTCCTTCGTACTTGTCTGCATAGACAGCAGCGGAATCCTTGATCCAGGTCTTGGTGCTCGCTGCCAAGTCTGCCGCACCGCCGATCAGAGACGGAACGAGTTCGGCCACCGTCTGCTGAATACGACCGGAGTGAGCGCGAGTCGCGCCCGTCTTGTCGCCCGCCACTTTCACCAATTGCTCCAGCAAGTCGGCCGGGACGCTCGGATTGCACAGCTCATCGAACTGCTTCTTTGCTTCACCGCTCAAGGCGTCAACGCGGCTCTGCCAAGCTTTTCGCTCCGCTTGGTTTTTTTCGCGCAGGGGCGCGAAGGCCTCGTAGGCAGCCTGAGGGATAAAGAAGGGTTCAGTCGGCCAACCTACGGCCTTTTTGGACGCTTCGACCTCGTCTTTGCCCAAAGGAGCGCCGTGCGAAGCCGAGGTATCGACCTTATTGGGAGAGCCAAAACCGATATGGGTCTTGGCGATGATGAGAGAAGGCTCGGCCTCCTTCTTTGCTTGCTCGAGAGCCGCCCCGATAGCGGCCTGATCATGGCCATCAATGCTCTGCACGGCCCAGCCCTGAGAACTAAAACGAGCAGCTACGTCCTCTGAGAACGCGTCCTCGGCTTTGCCATCGATGGTGATGTTGTTGGCATCATAGACAACAATCAAGTTGCCCAGCTTGAGGTGCCCCGCGAGACTGCTCGCTTCGTAGGACACGCCCTCCATTAGGTCCCCGTCTGAAGCCAGAACATAGACGTTGTAGTCGATGAGCGGCGCGCCATCGTCGACTCGAGCGGCAGCCATCTTGCCAGCAAGGGCAAGACCAACGGCGTTGCTGATCCCCTGCCCAAGCGGTCCCGTGGTCGTTTCGATTCCGGGGGCGTGACTGTACTCGGGGTGCCCAGCCGTCTTGGAGCCCCACTGACGGAAACCTTTCAGATCGTCCACGGTCAGGTCGTAACCGGAAAGGTGGAGCAGAGAGTAGAGCAGCATCGACGCATGCCCGCAGGACAAGACGAAACGATCTCGATTGGCCCAATCCGGCTCCGAAGGAAGGAAGCGCAGATGCTTGGCGAAGATCTCGACACCAATTGCGGCCAATCCCATCGGGGTGCCGGGGTGTCCACTGTTGGCTTGCTCTACGCCGTCGACGCTAAGGAAACGGGTGGCCCAAACGGCCTGATCGAAAGAACTGAGATGTTTGATTGAATCTGATGCTGTCACGGGAGGCACCCATTAGCACGCCAGGTTTGGAAGGTTGAGTATCAAGTGAGCATTTGTGGCCAACTCGCCAAGATGGCACCAATTACGAGAATCTACGCCATTTTTGCAAGCGTGGAGACTGATTAGGGAGGCGAAAAATCTCGCCCCCGCAGGTCCCTCAGCTGCTTCACTGCCTTGCGATGTTCCTCGTAGGTCCGACTGAATCGATGTCCCCCCTTTCCGTCCGCAACGAAAAAGAGCTCATCGCCCCCAGCCGGCTCCACCACGGCGGCTAGGGCCTCCGTACCCGGATTGGCAATCGGCCCCGGAGGCAGTCCTTCGTGGCGATAGGTATTGTAAGGATTCTGAGCATCCGCCAGCATCTTCGGCGTAATCTTTCCACTAAACAGCTCACAACTTGGCGCGCCCTCGGGAGCCAGTCGACACCCGTAAGCGGCGGTCGGATCACTCTGCAAACGCCCGCGAGTCTCCGCCTCAGGTTGGGCCAGGCGATTCAGAAAGACTTGCGCGATTTTGGCTCGCTCCGAGGCCACGCCAGTTTCTTTTTCGACAACGGAAGCCAGCGTGATCACCTCGTGCTCGGTCAGCCGCACTGCTGGCCGCTCTATCTTCTCCGCCGCGGCCACGACGCCCGCATAACGCTTCTTCGATTCACGGACGAAACGTCTCACCAAATCCTCCGCCTCGGAATCCAAAGCCAATGGGTACGTGGCTGGAAAGAGATAACCTTCGGCCGAGTCGGCCGGCACGGCTAATTCATCCATGAGCTGTTGGTTGGCTACTGCAGCAAGAAAAGCCGAACGAGGAACGATGCCTTTCTTGTGCAAGCGGTCAGCGACCTGCCAACGATTGTAGCCCTCGACAAGAGTCACATTTTGCATGGCCCGCGCTGGATCGCCGCTGAGGCGGCGCAGCAACTGTCGGGCGGACAGCCCTTGCTCGAGGAGGTGTGGTCCCGGTCGCAACTCCGTGAAGGGAGCGAAAAGTTGCATGTACCAGCTCATCAAGAGCGGAGAGTCGATCAGCTGCTCATGATAGAGGTCGCGCAGTACCTGGTCTCGACCGGGCGCGACTTCGAAAAGGATCCAATCCTCTTGCAGACGAGGGGGGCGAGCGCTTACCGACCAGAAGAACAGCCCCAACCAGGCAACAATCACACTGATGGCCACACTTCCCAGCGAACGACGAAGGGGGTGACTCTGCGCCGGTTTCGGTCGGGGCTTCTTGTTCGCGCGAGTCGAGCGACGGCGTGCCGGCGACTTGCGCTGGGCCACCTCGGCTCGCTGACGCGCTGGTGCGGCGCGGCGCGGGCGCTTCCGACTCACTCTTGTTGCCTCCGACCGTCGAGCCACCCCTGAAGAAGGAGGGCGGCGCTTGCGCTGTCGATCTGGGAGCGACTGTTTTTGGTGTTGTGCCCTGCTGCGTGCAAGAGTCCCTGGGCGGCGACCGTCGTGAGACGCTCATCCACCAAATGGACGGGCCGGGTCACGCCCTGCTCGACTTCAGAGGCAAACTTGCGCGCTCGTCGTGCGGAGAGCCCTTCCGAACCATCCATGTTGAGCGGCAATCCGACCAAGATCGCGCTGACGTTTTCTTCCTGAACCAGGGATTCGATCTGGCGCAGAGCTCGGGATGGCGGTTTGGCAGGAACAAAGGGACGAGGGTGGGCCATGAGGCCCAATTCGTCCGAAACGGCTACTCCAATCCGGCTCAGGCCGTAATCCAGGGCCATGAATCGATTTTCGGTGGCCTCCTCGTCGCTCACCAGAGCTAGTTACCACGAAACCTGAACATTTTCGCAACTGAACGACCTGCTGCACCTTGACCCACAGCCAAGCGCTTTGCATAAGCCCCACCCGGGTCTTTCAGCCCGGGAAGAACCCCCAACGAAGTTGTTTTCATGAAATTCCGCGCCGTCACAGGAATGAACGACATCCTCCCAGAGGAGGCCCGAGGCTACCAGTTCGTCGAGGCTCAGTTTCGCGCCGCAGTAGAGGCCTACGGTTTCCGAGAGCTGCGCACCCCGATCGTTGAAGAGCTCGGTCTGTTTCACAAGTCGACGGGCGAGACGAGCGAAGTCGTCCAGAAGCAGATGTTCCTCCTCGCAAAGGAAGGCGAGAGCCTTGCGCTGCGCCCAGAAGGCACCCCCAGCTCGGCGCGGGTGTACATCGGCAACAAGATGCACGGTCGCGAGCCCATCACCAAGTGGTTCTACATCGGCCCGATGTTTCGCGCCGAACGACCTCAGCGAGGTCGATATCGTCAGTTTCATCAGGCCGGCTGTGAACTCTACGGCGATGAAGGGCCCATCTGCGACGCCGAGATGATCGATATGCTCTATCGCTTCGCAAGCAAGCTCGGTTTGAGCGACGTTAAGGTCTTGCTCAATACTCTGGGGGGCCCCGAAGCGCGCGTCGCCTACCGTAAGCGCTTGGTCGACTACTTTACCCCGCTTTCTGATCAGATCAGTGAACACGCGCGAGAGCGCCTGGTCGACAATCCGCTTCGAATCCTAGACTCGAAAGACCCGCGCGACCAAGAGGCGAGCAAGAACGCGCCTGTCTTGCTCGACTGTCTCACCGATGCCGATCTCGCGCACTGGGAAGGTCTCAAAGCGGCACTGGATCGCTTGGGAACTCCGTACGAAGTCGACCCCCGACTGGTGCGTGGTCTGGACTATTATACTCGAACCTGCTTCGAGGTGGTCACGACAAGCGGCAACATTGGCTCTCAGTCGGCGGTGCTGGGCGGCGGACGCTACGACGGGATGCTCAGCAGCCTCGGAGGTCAACCAACTCCGGCCATTGGTTTCGCGATGGGCATTGAGCGCATCCTGCTCGCCCTGGGCGATCGTAAGTATGAAGAGCCTTCCCTTTGTTTCATCGCCCCACTCGGCGAGGCTGCCGGGCTACCCTGTCTGGAGCTTGCAACCCAGCTCAGGGCGGCGGGGATTTGGACTGAGCTCGATTCACGCGGTAACTCGCTCAAGAGCATGCTGCGGCGCGCCGACAACATGGGGGCCTCGGTCTGCCTGGTCATGGGAGAAGACGAGGCCAAATCCGGCGTTGTTCAGTTCAAGAACTTGGGCAAGCACACCCAAGAGCAGATTCCCCAAAGTGACGCAGTGAAAGCCGTCCAGCAGGCGCTGGCGGAAACTACCACAATAACGGGTCAAGAACCCGCCTCTACCAGCGGATCTCAGACTTGAGCCTCTACTCCACCTCTTCGTCAAAGCCTCATCGACGCGCCCAGTCTTCGAGAGCGAGAAAGCTTCTCGGAGCCTTAACGTCCCGAGGAACTACCGCCCGCAGGGCTCTCGTTTGGACCACCGTGCTCGCCGGGTTCTTGTGCGCCGCACCTTCCTGGGCCCAGCAAGAGTTCCCCGGTGTCGCTCCTCTGGGCGGGCCACCACCCGGCGGTGGCAACCAACCCCCTCCCCCCTCGGACATGCCGGAAACCCACGCGGCTTCCGGAGGAACCGAGTCAACAATCCCCGAAGGAAACGAACCTTCCCTGCCCGCCAATCCCCTCGATGTGTCCAAGCGCACCCTCGAACTCATCGGCAGTGATGGCGATCCCGACTCCCTAGGGACGGGCGACGAGGCAGAGCGCAACTTCTACGGCGTCTACTACAACGAAGAAGCGAAAGAATACCGCTATCGCGTGCTCTTCCCGCTCTGGGCCGAGCGAGTCAAACCGTCGACGACCAAGCCGGAGCAGCCGGATCGAGCTTCGTTGTTTGGAGGCCTCTACTACAACCGACGTTCGGCAGAGCACCAGGACGACATCTTCTTCCCCGTTGCGTGGAACCTCAAAAAACCGCTTGAAAACGCGCGAACCACCGTGGTGGGTCCCTTCGTGAATCGACGAACGAAGACGGACACCGACGACTGGCTTCTGCCACTGTACGCGACCGGAACGCGCAAAGACGGCGGCTACACGATCATCCCGCCGCTCCTCACCTATCGCAACCGAGACGCTCAGGGCGGTCTCAATATCGTCGGCCCCACTTTTTGCAACTGGAAGGGCGGACAAAGCTGTGACACCCGCACGGCGCAAGACATCGATTTAGGAGTCGCCCCCTTCTACTTCTTTGGACAGAACGAGCGACGTCTGTACGAGACCGTCCCCCCTCTGCTCCACTATTATCACTACGATCTCCGTCGCCGCTCGTGGACGAATATCTACGGCCCTTATTTCCGTCGTCACACGGAAAAGCGCGAGATGTTCCATCTGCTCCCCATCTACTTTAGCGTCTGGGGCAAAAACGAACGCCATACGACGGTCGCGCCGCTCTTTCACTACGGCTACGACGAAGAGTCCAAACTACTCATCACCCCGCTCTTCCTCCATCAAAACAAAGGTCCGGGCAAGAACACCTTTGTTACATGGGGCTACGCGCGGCACCGGGGCGAGACCGAACTCGACATGTATACGCCCCTGTATTGGCAGTATCGTGATCGCCGCATCGGCTTGGATCGACACTTCGTTTTCCCCTTCTTCTATCGCAATACGAGCCCCCGCGAATCGACCAATGCGCTCTTCCCCCTATTCGCCTACAGCGAACGATATGGGGTGAGTAAATCTCTGTGGATCACTCCGGCCTTCAACTACCGGTCGCACCTACGCGGATGGTCGACCTCTCTGCATCCGCTCCTCTACTTCGGCAAGAACGGGCACGACAGGCATAAGGTCGTAGCCCCCCTCTACTTCGATTTCGAGGGCATCAAGAAGCGCACCACTATCGTTCCACCTCTTCTTTTCGTGAGGCACCGCACACCGGATACACTGACCCAGGTCGTGGGTAACGTCTATTATCACGAACGGCAGTACAAGAACGGCAAAACCTGGGAAGTCCACATCTTGCCCCTACTCAGTTACGGACAGACGCCGCACGGACACTTCTGGAACGTCCTCTTCGGATTCGCCGGCTATACCCGCAACGGTCCCAACGCAACGGTACGCGCTCTCTGGATCCCCATCCCGTTGAGCCAAACCTTCTGAAGAGCACGCTCTTCCGTCGCAAGTGCTGACAGTCGAATGGGGCTGGTTGGAGAAGGGCCCGGCCAAACCCCGCCGAATAGACGGTGGCCTAGAACACGGTCGCCCTCCCGGGGTCGAGTCCTTCGTGCGCACTTCTTCGATGGTGGACTCTAGACGGAGCTTGTCGATAGGCTTGAGCAGATAGCCGTCGAACTCCGCCCGCATGCAGGTGTCACAATCGTGATCAGCGGCCCCCCCCAAAAGGGCAATCGTTCGGAGCCTCTCACGCTCCCCTTTGCTTTTGTACCAAACCTCAAACTCGCCAAAGTCCGGCATTTGCAGATCGATCAACATCAGATCGGGACTACATTCGTCGATGAGCTCCAGCGCCCTTCGTCCCGAGTCAGCTTCAGTTGGCAGATAACCCCATCCCCGCAGCATGTTGCAAAGAATAAAACGATTGGTCGGGATATGATCCACGACAAGTATCGACAAGGGCTGGCGGGCCTCGACCTCAAACGCAGGCTCGGGAGCGGCCCTTCCAACCACATCCACTTCGATTTGTACGGTGGCCGTCGTCCCGCGACCCAAAACCGACTCATAGTGCAGTCGTCCTCGCATCTGCCCCAAGATCTCTCGAACAATAGAGACGCCCAGCCCAGTTCCGCCGAACTTGTGGGTTATATCGGGGCCCGCCTGCTGAAAGGGGCGTCCCAAGCGCGCAAGACTTCTTTTATCCATACCGATCCCCGAGTCGGCGATGCGCCAGCTGAGCAAACATGCGCGACCTCCGGCCCGGGACTCCACCTGGTGGGTCACGCGCACACTGCCACCCTCGTCTGTAAACTTCAGAGCATTTCCGATCAGATTCATGAGCACCTGCTTGAGCCGCAAGGAATCGATGAGCACCGCCGGCGGAGGATGACTAGGAAGCTCGAGAGACAGCGCCACCGAGGCAAGCTCTGCACGGCCACCAAACATCGCGACTACCTCGCGCGTGATTTCGTCGCTGGAGACGGCAGTCGGATGAACCTTGAGCTTTCCCGCCTCAAGTTTCGACAGGTCCAAGATATTGTTCACCAGCTCGATCACGGTATTGGACGAGGTGTGCGCCACGTCCAATAGCCGCCGCTCGGCCTCCGGCCAGGGTTTGAGTAGAGAAAGCTGCAGCGCCCCGCTGATCGCATTGAGAGGAGTGCGAATTTCGTGGCTCAAGTTTGAGATGAAGTGCGAGCGGGCGTGACATTGAGTTTGAAGCTCTCGATTGGCATCACGGAGCACCCTCCCTTGTTTACGCATTTCTAGCAGAGCCACGACTTGGGTCGCTACATCTTTCAATGCCTGTGCCTGCTCATAGCTCAGCTCGCCCGGCTTGTGATCAATGACGCAGAGCGTGCCCAGACGATGCCCATTTTCGCTGCGGAGTGGGGCGCCAGCGTAGAAGACAACCTTGGGTTCACCGAGGACAAGAGGGTTGTCGCAGAAGTCTGGATGTTTTGCGGCATCTGTGACAACGAACAACCCATCCCCCAAAATCGCATGCCCACAGAAAGAAACGTCCCGCGGGGTTTGTGAGGTTTCGAGCCCTACACGCGCCTTGAACCATTGACGGTCACTATCGACGAAACTCACAAGTGCGACGGGGCGTTGAGTTACAAAACTCGCCAGCCGCACCAAAGCGTCAAACCCCTCCTCGGGCTCCGTGTCGAGCACCTCATAACTCGCCAAGTCCGCTAGGCGGCTTTCCTCATCGGACGGGAGAGGTGGCTCTTTCATCGGGGAAATAAACGGTGGTCCCCCGCGATTCGTTAGCCTGACGCGCTGCCCCCAGGAAATTCGAGGCAGCGCCCACATCGCTGCAGATTTTGCGCCCCCACCGAGTGTCTCCTTCAGCCCTCCGCAAAATGGCAGCGCCGCGGATCACCCGCCTCTGCACAGGGGTCTTCTGAAATTGACCCCCAACTAACCGAGCGCGTTGAATTCCATCTGCAGGCGCTGGTTGTCTGGTTCTCCGACATAGCCGCTCAACCCGACGCGCAACGAGATCGTGATTTCGTCGCCCCAGGGCCACCACATCGCATAGGGCATGAGACGACCAGTCGAACGCATAACGTAGATCCTTTGATCGGATCGGATCCCGCCGGCGGCTTCTGCCAAGTCCACGATGTTGTCAGAGGCTCGGTCCATCGATCGTTGATCGTAAACATCGGCAAAGGAACCGAGCAAAGCGCTCTCACAATCACGTATCAAGTCGACATGAAACGAGGAGGCTGCGCAATTGAGACGGTAATCCCAACTCCACCCCTTCTTGGGCCAGGCACCCCTAAACCTCGATAGTTCGGCGAATAGTTGGTCGGTCGAGCTCGCTGCAACTTCCATACGTGGCGCATACTATAGCCAATATCCCCCCTTGTCTCCTTTGTCGCGATCGACAATATAAGGGGGCCCCACCTCGCCCTACTTCAACCGTGATTCCAGCCCATTTTTTCGTCGGTCCCGAAACCGCCCCCCACCTCGCCTTCGTCATGCACGGCGTCCTTGGTTCCGGCCACAACCTCAGAAGTATGGCCAAAAAGCTGAGTGACGCGCGACCCGACTATCGTTTCGTACTCATTGACCTTCGCTACCACGGTAAATCGGTGGGGGCGCCACCTCCTCACCACTTGGAAGCTTGCGCCGACGATCTCATCGACCTCGCCCAGCATCTTGGGCGTGCCCCCCGCGCGGTGATCGGACACTCCCTGGGGGGAAAGGTGGCTCTTGCCTACGCCAAACGTCAGGAGTCTCCTCTTTCCGGTTATAGAACCTCCACACCGCTCACCCAAGGCGCTCTCGCTCAAGTTTGGACTCTCGACTCCGATCCTGGCGCGCAACAGCCCGGAAGCAATCACCAGGTCTACCAAGTCGTGCGCGCCCTGATCACTCATCCGGGGCCCTTCGCCGCGCGCGACGACGCCGTGGCCGCCATTGTCTCGACTGGGCTCTCGACCGGCTTGGCGCACTGGCTGGCCACGAGCATGGATCGCAAACCGGATGGCTATCACTTTCGCTTCGAAATGGACCACATCGTCGAGTTGCTCAAAGACTACTTCTCCCTCGACTATTGGCCCTATCTGGAACACATCGCCGAGCGAGGGCTGAGCGCTCCTGTCTCCTACGAGCTACTGGTTGCCGAGAACAGCGACCGTTGGTCCGGCTCGATGAAAGAGCGCGCCGCAACCCTCCATGCCGAACCAGGAGATCCGCGGCATGGCCGCATTCGCGTCCACCACCTTCCCGATGCCGGACACTGGGTTCATGTGGACAATCCTCAGGGCCTGCACCAGATTTTGGTCGATCATCTGATCTGATCTCTTTCTTCATTTTCGCCAAGGCGAGGCTCGAGTCGACCCCGAAACGTCCCGGCGATGCAGAACTGCCGCGCTACGATTCTTTCACGTGCAAGCCGCACTCGCGCTTAGTGGCATCCTCCCACCACCACCGCGCTGCCCTTTCGTGCTCACCCGGACGAGCGATCCGTGTGCAGGGTTCGCAGCCGATCGAGATGAATCCTTGATCGTGAAGCTCATTGTAGGGAACCCCGTTTTCGCGGATATAACCCCACACCTGTATCTGGGTCCACCCCGCCAAGGGGTTGAGTTTGAGTAAGCCCTCGGCATTGTGCGCTCGGTCCCAGTCCACCACGGGGACGTCGGCTCGGGTGGGACTTTGGTCGCGGCGCTGACCGGTGATCCACCCTTGGTACTCGGACAACACGCGTCGCAGGGGCGCGATCTTCCTTATCCCACAGCACTCACCGTGGCCGTCCTCATAAAAACTAAACAAGCCCTTCTTGCGAACCAAACCTTCGACCGCGGCCGCTTCGGGCGAGATGATCCGCACATCGATTCCGTAGAACTGACGCACCGTATCGATGAATCGATAGGTCTGAGGATGGAGCCGCCCCGTATCGAGGCAAAAGACGGAAAAGGCGTGCCCTGATTTGGCAGCCATATCGATCAAGGCGACATCCTCGGCTCCGCTGAACGCGATGGCCAAGCGCTCACCCAGCCGACCTAGACCCCACTTTAGAATCTCAATCGGACTCGCCTGGGCCAGACTCGAAGCGACCTGCCTCACGGCAGTCTCGTCGACCACGGAGCTCGGCGGCTTGTCGCCGCCGGCAGCCGAAGCCCCCGCGCCTAAAGCCGCCTTCTTGGCGTTGAGCACTTCTTTGGAAACCTTGATTGCACTGTCGACGACTCGTTCGCCTTCCCCGTCTATGACCAAAAAGAAGGGCGCGATCTCGACGCCGTGCTTCTTCGCCAAGAGCATACCGGGTGAGCTCTCATCGGTCTCGTCCGCGATCACGACTTCATCAATGAGCTCCCAGAGCCCACGACGACGCAACATATCCTCCGCCTGCATGCACTTCTTACAGGGCTGGCCACTCTCGAGGCGCTTTTTCACCATTACTACACGAGGAAGAGTTACTGCTGCCATGGGAAACCTGAGTTAGGTCGTAGGCTGCGGAAGTCAACCCCACTTGGCGCGCCGCCGACTCATCCTTGGCGCAAGAACGAAGGTCTAACGCAGAGCGCCCAAGCTGGTCTCAACCAAGCGCGCCGTTTCTAGCCAGGGATGATTGACCGGAACCGTCTTTTTCACCCCCGCGACCTCGGACAGAGGAACGCCGACCACATCGGTACCGTGAACAGCCACCATCACATCGTAAACGCCATCAACCAAGAGCTGTCCGGCATAGGTGCCCAGGCGTGTCGCTAAAAGGCGATCAAAAGCCGTGGGCTCACCTCCTCGTTGTACGTGGCCCAATGAAGTCACCCGAGCTTCCGTCCCGGTCATTTGCTGCAGTCGCCGAGCGATGCGACTCGCCACTGGCTCTTGGACGAGGTGAACCCCGCCGGGCCCCACCTCGGGCTCAGGGGGAAGATCCTTTTCTTTTTCCTTCTTCTTCTTTTTCTTCTTCTCCGGATCCCCCAAGGCTTCGGCTTCTTGGGCGACCTCTTCGACCGAACGCACCCCCTCGGCGACCGCGATGATCGAAAAACGCTTTCCGTTTTTGCGTCGGTTGCGCAGGTGCTCGGCAACGATACTCAAATCGTAGGGGATCTCCGGTATCAAAATGACATCTGCTCCCCCAGCGATGCCTGCCCCCAAGGCCAACCAGCCCGCGTCATGACCCATGATTTCGCATACGATAATGCGATGATGGCTCGTCGCTGTCGTATGCAATCGGTCGATCGCTTCTGTAGCGATGCTCATGGCCGAATCGAAACCAAAGGTGATATCCGTACTGCCCACGTCATTGTCGATCGTCTTGGGAAGCGTAATAACTGGGATATCCGAAGCCTGGCGTAGTCGATATGCGTTTTTTTGGGTCCCGTTGCCGCCCAAACACACAAGGCAATCGATGTTCATGCGCTTCATGTTGGCGACTGCGACCTCAGTCATATCCATCACCTCTTTACCCATGGGCATCTTATGAGGTTTGTCACGAGAGGTCCCCAAGAGCGTTCCCCCTTCGGTCAAGAGGCCGCTCACCAGTTTCGCGTCGAGAGCCATAGTGCGATTTTCGACGAGACCTCGAAACCCGTCCTGCACTCCGACGACGGAGATCCCATAATGCATGGCTGCCTTGGCCACCCCCCGAATCGCGGCGTTGAGGCCGGGACAATCTCCGCCCGAGGTGAGAATACCAATCGACTTCGTTCTGGAACTCATGACGTCCAGACTACGCAAATCGGCCAGCCGCGGCCACACCTCGGTTTCGATTGCTTTTTGCAACCGCTCCCGTTCGACAACACCGAAGGCGAGCCCGAGTCCGCCAGAAGCAGTGCTCAAAGCGGTTATGTTCTCAACACCCTACGGAAACAAACGTTGTACCAGCCAACGTTCCCCCTCAAATCGATAACGGGCCCGTTCGTGGAGTCGCCCTTCTTGGCCCACCCAAAGTTCGACGTTCTCCGCTTCGAGGCCGAAGCCACCCCAATGAGGAGGACACGGCACATCTTGACCAGTAAAGCGCTCGTCTACGGCCGCGACTTGCTGATCCAACTCCTCCCGACTGGACAAAGGCTGACTTTGCTGGGACGCCCAGGCTCCTACCTGACTCATTCGGGGGCGTGTGGCGAAGTAGCTTTCCGACTCCTCACGAGAAAGTCGGCTCACCCGACCGGCTACTCGAACTTGCAGCGCCAAAGAAGCGTAGTGCACACAGATCTCGGCCCGTGGCTCGACGGCCAGCTCCTTCGACTTCGGACTCTGGTAGTTTGTATAAAAATGAATGACCCGGCCCGCTCGCCCCTTGAACAAGACAACCCGAGCGTGAGGAGCACCTTGTTCATCTACCGTCGCCAAAACCATCGACTCAGGCAAGGCCAATCCCTCTTGCTCGGCCCGAGAGCGAAACTCATCCATCACAACCAAAGGATCCGATACCGATTCAAAGTCCATGATTCTTGCCTCAAAGTAGCAGGCGCTCGCCAAGCCGCCCCACGCCCGCAGCGATGGAGACGAGCCGCAAACAACAACGAGCCGTTCGGGTGGTACCACGCTCAAGAGAAGTGTCCTAGCCCGCCGGAACTGTCCAAGCGGGCTGCCCTATGCTAGGCCGCTTTCGTGAAAATTTTAGTCACCGGCGGCGCCGGATTCATTGGTAGCCACATTGTGGATCTCGCCTTGACCAAGGGGCACGAAGTGGCAGTGATCGACGACCTCTCCTCGGGCCGTCGGCAGAACATTCCCGAAGGTGTCACTTTCTTCGAGTGCGACATCCGGGACAAAGCAGCCACTACCGCCGCTTTCGAGTCGTTCAAGCCGGACGCGGTCTCGCATCAAGCTGCTCAGGCGAGTGTCGCCGTATCCATGCGCGAGCCCGCCTTGGATGCGGCCGTCAATGTGGTGGGTGGTTTGCACGTCGCCGAAGCCGCCCAGACGGTGGGTTGTAAGACCTTGGTCTTCGCCAGCACAGGAGGCGCCATCTACGGCAATATCGCCGAAGGCGCCGCTCACGAATCCCACCCCCAAGTTCCCATCAGTCCCTACGCGATCAACAAGCTCGCTTTCGAGATGCTGCTCGGGGTGTATCGCGAAAAGCAGACTTTGACGCCTCGGGTTCTGCGTTACGCCAACGTATACGGCCCCCGACAAGATCCCCACGGCGAAGCAGGTGTGGTGGCCATCTTTTTGGAACGAGCGCTCAAAGGGAGCCCGCTTCAAGTCAACGCAATGCGCGACCAAGGCGACGATGGTTGTATCCGTGACTACGTATACGTAAGCG
This sequence comes from Polyangiaceae bacterium, assembly GCA_050300635.1. Taxonomy (GTDB): domain Bacteria; phylum Myxococcota_A; class Polyangia; order Polyangiales; family Polyangiaceae; genus NIC37A-2. Next base: position 10,693 of record JBNKYC010000001.1, on the reverse strand, counting down.
ACGTCGCGCGCGCCAATCTCGAAGCTCTCGAAGGGCGCATGAGCGTGCCGGTCATGAACCTTGGCACCAGCGTACCCACCACCACAAAGACCCTGGCCGAAACGATCTTGCGTCTCTATCCCGAGTCCACTTCCCAGCTCACCTGGGGCGTACCTCGCGATGGCGACATCGAGCGTTCGGTGCTCAACGGCAGCCTCTTCACAGAGCATGTCGGACCCTACGTAACCCTCGCAGAAGGCATGAAGCAGACTGCCGACTGGTATAAGAACCATCGCTGAAAACCAGCGCCAAGGCGCTCAGCTCACCGACATCAGTTTGGAAGCGGTGAGGTGACTTCATGAAAAAAGGCTTCCCGTGGGGGAGCCTTTTTCATCTCGGGGGCGACAGCGAAAGAAGCAGCGCTCAGTAACCGCTCACACGACTACTCTTGAGCTCCCAAACTCCGGCTTCGTTCTTGAAGACGTAGCTCGTGCCTCGCACACCTTCAATGTCGTAGCGGTACTTGAACCTTCCCTGCTTCGCATTGAGGTCGATGTCCGTAAACACCAGCACAGGTTCTTCCTTGGGGTTCGCGACGTCGCCGACCACCTCCACTGCTTCGGTATGAGCTTGCAGCTGCATGCCGCTCGCAACTGAGTTCCCGCTGATCTTCAAAGGAAACCGCCCCGGTTCCCCCAGCTTGAGCTCATTGAGTAGGGCGTCATCCTGGATCACGACCTGAAGCGCCTGTTCAAGATCCTCGCGGCTAGCCGGTTCGTCGCTCGGCTCCTCCTCCGCCTCTTGAAGCTCCGGTGCGTCCATAGCCGCCTCAGGCTCAGGTGCTGGTCTGGGCGCAGCAGCAGGAGCTTCGCTCGGAGTTTCTGCGGGACTCTGCGGCTCGTGATTCATTCCCGCACACGCGCACAGGCAAAGCAGCAAAGTTGCCCCGATCGCACTCGTCGCCGCATTTTCGATTCGCTTGCTCAGCATTGCTCTCATCGTGCCCTCCTTGTCATTTTTTACTCACAGCGTGCGCTAGGACGCGAAAACTTGCTATTTTTTCGACGTTTCTGCCCAGGTTTGGCCGCGGCCCTTTGAGCCTACTCCGATTTGGTCCAGACTACTGACTGAAAACCCCCTCTTCTTAAAGATTTTATGCCATTGATCTTTTCTAACTCAGCGGCGCAACCCCACGCCCCCGTCGCCCCTCGGCCATCAAACTCCCAGCTCTGGCGCTGTCGTCACAGGGGCCTCCGCTTTCGAATTCTCGCCGCCACCCTGCTCGCCTCGAGTTTTCTCTCTGCCGCAGCTTCGGCTCAAAATACAGCCGCTCTCCCGTTCGCCCTCCAGCCGACCTCCGACCTCTCTTCGCTCAGCTCCGAGCAACTCCAACAACGAGTCAAAGCCGATCCCGCCTCCCTCGGGTCACTCTCCCTCGGCTTTCCGCACAATGGTCAGCTCCTCAATCCGGTTCAACCGGATTCCGGCCGACTGTTCGAGGTAGTAGCGCCCGACTTTTGTTACGGCACCCAAGAAACCGTCGACTACCTCAAGATAGCCGTCGAGGAGGTTCTACGGGAGCATCCAAGCACGCCCCCCCTTCATCTGGGCCACATCAGCAAACCTGGCGGCGGCTATCTCAGCCCTCACCTCAGCCACCAATCAGGTCGCGACGTCGACCTCGGTTATTACTACAAGAAGAAGCGCACCTGGTACCGACGTGCAACCAACGACACCCTGGACGTCGAGCGTACTTGGACTTTGATCCGTGCCTTCATCACCAAGACCGATGTTGAATTTCTCTTCATCGATCGGTGGGTACAGATCCTACTGAAGAACTACGCAAAAAAGATCGGTGAGGACAAAGAGTGGCTGCATCGAGTTTTCGTCGGCAGCAAGGACCGCCCCGCCATTATCCGCCACGCGCGAGGCCATGCGACCCACATCCACGCACGCTTCTTCAACCCCAAGGCCCAAGAAAACGCACGCATCGCCTACCCTCACTTATTGGCCGCTAACATCATCGAACCCGTCGTTGTCTACGTCCACCACAAAGTACGCAAAGGCGAGACCTTGGGTCGATTAGCGAAACGTTATGACACCACGGTCAAAGCCATCCAACGAGCCAATGGTCTACGCGGCACGACTATTCAGGCACGGCGCACCTACAAGATCCCACGCAAGGGCGGACCTGCACAGGTCGGCAAGAGCTTCGAACTCCCACCACGAGTCCTGCCTCCGCCTCCCACCGAGAGCTAGGCGCAGCCGCGACCAACTGAGACGAGCACCAGCGGAGTCCTCTCAGGAGCAGCTCGGTCCGATGAAGAAAGAGGGGCCACCCTCCGTTTTCTCCCCTCCCGGGCGCCTCTCCAGGGCGCCCCATTGAGGACTTCTGAGCACGAGTGCACAACGAAAAACTTGCGACGTCGGTCGCGACGCCTGAAATTCCCAGCAAGGACGCCAGTTCCTTGTCCAGGCAAGTTGCTGCTACAATCAAAGCGTGAACTCGGAAGCAATTGAGCGGGCGCTATCCTTGGTCAAACAAGAAATGGGTTGCGCCGACGCCAAACTAGAACTGGGAGGACGCTCTCCGGAGTCGCCCGAGTGCGTGGTAGCACTAACTCCAAGCGGCTTTCGTCTCGTCGCTATCTTCGATTCGGCGCCAGAAGATCGGGCCAGTGCGAGTCTGCGACTCCGTCAACTGGCAGTCACCTTCTTCGACGGAGCGATTTCGGCCCCGGTACCGCGAGAAGACGCCACCCAGCAGCTGGCGCAAAGACGCCTTGACGACGAGCTCTGCGCTCTCTCGGGCCGCATCGGCGCCACCGGCGCCACCGTGATTGATATTCAGTCGCCGGTGATTTGGGGCTGTTCAGAGGGGCGCAACCACGACGAGGATCTTGACACTCTGCTCACGGTCGCTCAGCTGGACGCCCTGGCCCGCACCCGCGGAGTCGACTTGGCCGTGGTGTCAGGCTTGCGCGAAGACGACCGCACCGCAGCTCTTTCTACCTTCGAAGGCGAAGATCGCAGCCGCCTTGAGCTATTGGTCTCTCGCATGGCGGCTCGTCCCCTGCGCCATCGTCAGGCCCACCTCATCCACGCCCGCGCCTTGGAAGCCGTGCGCAAGTCGTGGAAGTCCCATCGATCGGAAGAGGGCGGTTTTCGCCGCCTCTATCACGGCGAAGATCTCGGCTACTTCGCTCGACTTTTCGCCGGCATCTACGTGCTGGTTGCCTACTTTCCTGGAGCCTTTTCAGAACTCCGTGTCGAGGGATCGGCCCTCCACGCGCTTCCGCTCATCGAGCGCCATGTTCTCGGTCTTCCCCCGGTCGATCCCAACCCGCCACGCGGACGAGTCGTCAAACTGCCGCTGCCCACGTCATGACCCTCTGGTTTGCTCCTCTCAGTTGGGCAATCCTCGTGCTTCTGCCTCACGCCACAGGACTCGCGGACAGCGACGAACCCGGATCCTCGGCTCCCCCAGCCGCAAGTTCCTGCGTCGAGGTGCACGCCCGAGTTCGCTACAGCATGGGATACGATCACCTCGTTGACCTAAAAAACAACTGCAAGAAGCCCGTCGTCTGCCAGGTAGCCACCGACGTAAACCCGAAAAAACAAGCAGCAAGACTAAAAGTCGGACAACACAGCACGCTGGTCACCTTCCTCGGCTCACCGGCACGCGAGTTCACCCCGCAAGTCGTGTGCGACTACCAGTGAGTTGTTGCCGGGCTCAAGTGCCGAAACGCTCTTTCGCGTCGGCAATCTCGACAGCAAGCCGATAGATCTCAGGTGGCATTTCTTGACCAGGCGGTGGGTACTTGGGAAACATCACATATCCATCACGCGCAGCTAGTAGCTCGGGACTTCCTTCCGCACTCAGCACCTGGCCCCTTGCCACCTCGCAAAAGCAGCTAATACCTGGTCGCAAACGCGTTTTTCGACTTGGAGGCGCCACCACATCCACGGTCTCGAACCATCGCGGGACTGCGCCCTCGGCCGCCAAGTCGAAAACAGAAGCCTCTTTCGTGCACACGGCATCGAAAGCGCGCATCAATCGAACACAAGAATCGTAGGCATTTTGCGCCTGGACACGATCTGGTCCTTTTTCGCCCAACTCGGCCGTGATCCCCACTTTGCCACGGTCACGCACGTACTCGTCCAGACATTTCTTCCCCGGTGAAAAAGCGCCTCCTGGGGCGCGGACCATCGCTCGCGGCGCGGCCCCAATGATCGTCGCCCAGTCGCTCAACTCTTGAGTCCAGGGGAAGGTCCAGAACGCCGATTCGGTCGGGGTTTGCGTCTGGTGGAGGTCAAAGAGAAAGTCGGCTTGATCGAGCACCGGGCGCACCTCCTCGGCCCGTCGTCGCTCGAGACTCTCGGCAGGTTGATCAAAGACAAAGACGCGATTGTAGTCTTCTTCGACAAAGCGCACGCCCCTTCGGATTGCCTCCAAGTTGCCAAGCAGCAAACTCACAGGGCCTCTCGTTTTCAGTTGTCCCGAGATCAGACCATGCAACAGGGCGACTGCGGCGGGCAGGCTACCCCACTCGTTGCCGTGTACGGCAAAGGAAATCACCAAATGTTCGGTTCGACTGGAGGCTTCTGGTCGAAAGCAAGCGTGCCCCTCGACCCCCAAGGGACTCGGCGCCTGCTCGCTCAGCTCACAAAAGCGAGCCAGCCACCCGTTTGCCGAGTTGTCCTCGAGAAAAGCAGCGGGAATACGATCAAATAGGGAGGAATGCGCCACCCCCTGACCATGGCCAAAAGCGCTGCTGTCCTCAAGTCGATTCGCCCGGACTTTTGTCGGTGAGTGGGGGCGCTTTTGAGTTGCTAAACGAGTCAGTCCCCCTAATAACCAGCGCATGGACCAATTCACGGCCCACTTGGATCGCGGCTGGGATTTAGCGCAACGCGGCGACGCGTTGGGCGCTGAAGCTTCAGCACGACGCGCCCTCGAGTTGGAAGCCGATTCTCCCGAAGCCCACAACCTACTTGGCTTTTCGTGCGCCCTTCAGGGCGAGCACGACGAGGCACTCGACTACTACGTTCAAGCGATAGCCCTCGATGATACTTTTTTAGAGGCAGTTTTGAACGCTGCCGAAATCTGTCTCTTTCCTATTGGCGACTTTGATTCAGCATTAGCCTATTGTGATGACGCCCTCGATCTCGTCGAGACCGACGATGAACGCACAGACGCACTGCTCCTCAAGTTCGATGCCTTGATGGGTCTTGGACAAAGCGATCAGGCCCTCGCCACGTGCAACAAGATCCCCAAAGGACCTTACGAAAACCCGCATCACGCCTTTTTGGTCGGTCGCGCGAAATTCGAAACGGGGCAGCTCGACGAAGCCGAAGAGCTCCTTCAAGACGCGATGAAACGGGACCCGGACAATCCAGAAGCGCCCTATTACCTCGCGATGATCTTGGACGAGCGAGGCGATACGGCTCGAGCCACACAAGCTTTCTTGAAGAGCTTGGAGCTCGATGCGGCTCTCCCTCCCTTGCCCTGGAGCTTGTCCCGTGAGGCTTTTTTCGACACGGTCCAACAGGCCTTTTTGGGAGTCAACCCACGTCTTCGCGCCATGATTGACTCGAAGGAGCTCTACGTGGCCGAAGCACCCGGAGTAGAAGTCGTGGTGGATGGGGCGGATCCGCGCACCCCAATCTTGCTGGATGAAACTGCTGATGGCCGCGGACAGTTGCTCCGTGTTTTCATCTACCAACGCAACGTTGAACGTCTCGCGGGCGCAGTGGAACGTCTTTCAGAAACCATCGTTGCGACCTTGGAAAGCGAAATCGCTAGCGCCGTCTTCGGAGAGCATGAGCCGCCCGAAGGAAACAAAGAATCCCTCAACTAGCCCTCACCCGGCGGGCGCTTTCGAAAGAAGCCTCGCTCGGGGAGCTCAAAAAACGCGCTTGGTCATTTCTTGAGCGACGAGTCGCAGCATTTCGCGTGCTGGGGACGCCGGAATCAGGTCGAGGGATGCCAGAGCACGGTTAGTCGACTCCCGCGCTCGTCGGCGCACCTCGTCGCAACTTCCACTCTCAAGAACTCGACGGCTCACTTCCAAGACGGGGCTTTCGTCACCCTCGTGAATCTTCTGTACCAGCGGGAGCAACGCCTCATCGTCTTTTAGAGCCAACACCAGCGGGAGAGTGAGTTTTCCCTCGAGCAGGTCGGCAAAGAGCGTCTTACCAGAAGCGTTGCCTTCGTAGTCGATCACATCGTCAACGAGCTGAAAAGCGAAGCCAAGCTGTTCCCCGAACTGGGCCAAGTGTGACTCCTGATGCGCATCAGCCCCAGCGAGGCGAGCGCCACAGCGGGTGGCGAAAGCGAAAAGCGAAGCTGTCTTGTCGATAAGAATACGCTCATAGGTCGCTTCGCTGACGTCCAGCTCAGTACGCCCGCGCAACTGGACCACCTCTCCCTCAACCAATCTGCGGAGAGTCGAAATGAGTTCTTCAAGCAGAGCGGGCGCAAAACGGCGCGTCCGGTCCAGAGCATTGACGAGCAAGAGATCCCCGGAAAGAACACTGACCCCGTTGCCGTGCAGACGTCGAGAAGTCGGTGCACCTCGACGCTCCATTCCTTCATCCACCACATCATCGTGCAAAAGAGTGGCAGAGTGGACGAGTTCTACCACTGCAGCCATCTGGGTCAGCGACTCGCCCTCAGAGCGTCCAAAGCAGCGGGCTGCGAGCAGAAGGGCCAGAGGACGGACTCGTTTACCGCCTCGGCTGACGAGATGCTCGGCGGCCGCCACGGCAGGCTGCGGGCCATCCTGTACGACTTCCGTAATGGCCACTTCAACTGCGGCCAGATCTCGGCCCAGAAATTTTTGGAGACCCTCGAGGCGCGCGTTGAACCGCTCTCCCGCCGAGCGGGTAGCTCCCCCCTTTTTGAGAGCGCCGAGAGCAGCATCAAATTGAAGAGTCATTGGAAGATGGTTTCGTTTCTTTCAAAGATTTCTGAAACTATGAACGGCCGAACCCGACACGTCAATCCGAACTAATTTTTCTGCGAAATAGGGGCGCCGCTGGAGGGGCATTGGGCCAAGGCGCGGCCGTAGTTAGCAGCAAACCCTGGGCGAGGCGAGCATGGGGGCGTTCTTTTGTGGCCTCAAGGTTTGACGGACCAGGCCCCCGGCCAGTAGACGGATGCCATGGTCGAGCCAGAAACAAAAGGACCCCGCCGAGCCGGTCGGAGTCCGATGCGGAAGACACTGATCGGCATCCTCAGTGTTTGCGCGGCTTGGCTCCCCCTGGCGGGCACCTATCAGGTTTTACGGCAATCGCTCTGGGCGGACGCCGGTACCACCGATTACACCTGTAGGGCAGGAGCCTCCGCCCTCTACGAGGCCCTGGAAACAGCTCGCAATGGCACCAATACGCTGAGTCTGGGCGAACGTGAAGCCGTCTCACTCTTTCGAACCGAGCTCGGCCTCGTATGGCAACAATCCCATGCAATCGTCCAGAGGTGCCAAAACGACAAGGATAAAGTAGCCTTGCGGGCACTTCGCTCCCTCGAGCTTCTTAGATACGCAGAAGAAAGGTCGATTCGGCTCAGTGCCGTCGACCTCACCAAACTCCGACGCTCGACCCCAGACCTCGTCCGCGCTCTGTCCCAATGAGCGCGCCATTTTCAGATAGACAATCGTCAACAAGACAACCGTGACGCAAAACAATCCTTCTCCTGATGCATCCATCGACGATGCTCCTCCTACTTTCGACATTCTTCCGCTCTCGCACGAAGTGCGCAAAGCCGTGGATGCAATTGGCTATACCCATCCCACCCCTGTCCAGCGCGCCGTCTTCGAAAGCGTCGCTTCGGGACGCGACGTTGTGGTTCAGGCTCGTACCGGTACCGGAAAGACTGCGGCCTTTGGACTGCCTATCGTCGACCGCCTGGTAGACCCCGATCGCAACAAGCCCCAAGTGCTCGTGCTCTGCCCCACCCGCGAACTGGCGCTACAGATCCACCGTGAGCTTGAGCTCTTGAGCAAGTTCAACGGTGTTTCCACAACGGCGGTTTACGGCGGCGCGGCCATGCAGCCCCAAGTCGACGCCATCGCACGCGGCGTCCAGGTCATCGCTGGGACTCCAGGCCGCGTCCTCGACCACCTTGAGCGAGGCACCCTCAAGGCAAAATCGTTGAGCGCCCTCGTCCTAGACGAGAGCGACGAGATGCTCTCCATGGGATTTTTGCCCCAGATCACCAAGATCATGGAGCAGCTTCCTTCCGAACATCAAACGCTGCTCTTTAGCGCGACCCTACCACCCGATGTAAAGCGCATCGCAGATTCGAAGCTCACTGATCCCGAGTTCATCACGCTGTCTGGAGATCACATCGGTGCGCTCTCCATCGACCATTACGTCTACCGAAGCACCGGACGAAAGGCAGAGGAACTCGTCCAGCTCATCGAGATAGAAAACCCCGAGAGCGCGATTATCTTCTGCAATACCCGAGACCAAACCAAGCAGCTGGCCACAGCCTTGCAAAAGAAGGGCTTCGCCGCAGATTGGCTTAATGCAGATCTCGCCCAAAAGGATCGAGAGAAGGTCATGGCGGCCACGCGAGAAAGCAAGCTTCGGTTTCTCGTCTGTACCGATGTGGCTGCGCGGGGCATCGACATCTCTCATTTGACTCATGTCATCAACGCTGACTTTCCGGAGTCGACCGAGAACTACGTCCATCGCACGGGACGAACAGGACGCGCCGGAAGAACGGGGACGGCCATCAGCCTCATTACGCCGCAGGATGTGGGCAATCTCTACATGCTGCGACTCACCTACAAGATCTTCCCCATCGAAAGGGACCTCCCGCGCCCGCTCGAGCTCAAGTCGCGCAAAGAAGCTGATCTTGTTCAGTTCCTGCTTGGAGCCTTTTCGGCAGCTTCGCTCGGAACCGCGGACAGGAGCCTGGCACGACGCATTTTGGCTTCGGACGAAGCCGAAACCATCGTAGCTGGGCTGGTAGCCGATCACTTGGGCGCCCATCCCAAGGCCGACGAAACGGCAGCCGAGCTTCGGCGAGAACGCGCTCCTCGCCCGGTCGAGGCTGCTCCAGAAGCAGAAGAGCCCAAAAAGAAAAAGAAGAAGAAAAAGAAGGACAAGGGCGAAAAGCTCAAGGAAAAGCCGGTCGAGGCAAGCTCCCAGGTTGAAACTCCTGCTGCCGAACCGGCCGCCTCCCGGCCGAAGACAGAGCCCAAGAGCTCTTCACGCGCAACGCCTTCAACCCCGGCGTCCGAGCACAAGGTGGCTCGTTCGGGACCTGCGGCTCGCAAGCGCAAGGCCGCCGAAGGACTAGAGAAGTCTCAGCAAAGCTCCCCCCACGAATTGGTGGAAGCCACCAAACAGGCAGAATCCAATAAGAAGAAAGAGCTGCCCAAGGCGAAAAAAGAGCTCGACGTCGACGATGAAGAGCCGATGGAGGTGATTTCGGCCGCAGACCTCCTCAGCGATGCGGAACGCGCCTTGCTCCGCGGCGAGGACCTCGAAAAAGAGCCCAGTGCACCCTCCTCGAGCCGTCTCGAAGACAGCCAAACCGAAAACTCAGCCGAGGCGTCGATCTTCGTCAATGTCGGCCAAAAGGATGACATCACGGAGGATGACTTCCTCGATACGCTAGCCGATGTGGGCTTCCCCATTGCGGAAGTCTTGGCGGTCGTGATTCGCGACACTCATTCCTTCCTCCGCGTACCCCGCGGTCTGCTGAACGAAGCGCTCGAGTGCCTGGACGGGGAAGACGTCGCGGGACTTGAAGTGCGAGCTGAAGAGGCACGCCCCAAGAAACCGGGACGGGGGAGCAGCCGTAGTCGAGGCGGGCGAGGACGCGAACACCGCGGTCGGCGCTCAAGCTAGTCTCACACTCTCGCCTGGACTCCGACCACCTACAGAGAGCCCAGGCGTTTTGAGTGGACCGATCCCAGGAGCTGGGTTAAATTCCACATTACGAGTGGAAACGAACGCGCCCAGCATCGATCGGATGTACACCGATATTGAGTGGGGCCTCTCTCAGGGGCTGCCGCTCGCTCAGCTCGTCCCGATGGTTGAGAGACTGATGCGACAAGCCGAGCCCGGCTCCTTGCACCAGACCTACGCCAAGCGACAGCTGTGCGAGTTGATCAGCCGTTCGGAACCATTTCGGGCGGCGCGCCTCGCTCACGAAATTCTCGTCGAATATCCCGAAGATGATCGAGCGCACGCCGCCCTCGGTCTCGCCTGCTTGATGATGGGTCACTACAAGAAGGCCGAAAAAAGCTATCGAGCCGCCTTGGCCATCGTTCCGCACTGCCCGTGGTACGCGCACAACTTAGGTCACCTGTTGGACGTCGTCATGAACCGCCCTTTTGAGGCCCTCAGTTGGCTCGCCATGGCGCGCAACGCCCTCCCACATGAGCCCGAAATCGCTAGCTCCTATGCTCATGTGCTTTTAGCCTGTGGCCAGAGGGAAAAAGCTCGAAAAGAACTGCTCGAGGCGCTAGGTGGCAACCAAAAACAAGTCGACGAGCGCATCGAACGTTGGGAGACCGACTAGTGCTGCGACCGTTTAAATTTGAAGGCTTCTTGGTCTGTCAGCGTTGAGAGACGGCTCGGTTTTCAGGAAGGGTCGCGGCACAAATGGGAAGAGAAAAGTGCGGAGACAGAGAGGGGCGAGCGCGGTTTCGAACCAGCAGAAGCTCCGCTTTCGTTCGCCCAACGCCGTACGAAA